>JANXOF010000053.1 GCA_025353725.1 Polyangiaceae bacterium
CATGGAGGCGCGCGAGACCACCGAGGCAGTCCTCAAGGACGCGGTGGTCGGAGGCATTGCCCGCGTACGTTCGGTGCAGTAGCGGGACGTGCCCAGTCTCGCTTACGAGCACGCCGAGGCCGACGACGCGCAGAGCGGAGCGCTTGCTCTTTGGTTACAAGCCCGAGCTAAGAGAATAGACCTTGCTGACGACTGCACCGGCACTTTGCTCTTCGACCTCTACCGCGTTCTTCTTACCGTCGTCGCAAAGCCGTGCACGGTGATCGAGAATCTTGACGGACATTGCCTTTGCTTCGACGACAGTGGTGCCCGCGTACGTCTTCGATCCGCATCCGTCAATCTTCGCCGTAATCGCATACGTGCGTGGGTTGGGGTTGATGAAGATTTCGCAGAAGCCGCTCACAACGTCCATCATGGAAGCCGATGCTACGCCTCCGCTCGAGGCAAGCACGAGGTTCGTATGCACGTCACAGCCGGGCGAGGGTCGCGCGTCGCGGTCGGTGTAAAGCTTTACGAGGCCCGGCGAGACGTCGGCCGCCACGGGGGAGTTCGGGCCCGCGGGAATGGGCTCGAGCGCGTCGCCCTCGAACGTCGCGTTCCCAGTCACTTCACCGCTTTCAATTCGACTGTAAGCACGTCGCTTGCGGACGACGCTTGTCGCTTTCGCACCCGTCGTACATGGCATTCCGGGAAGTGTGTGGCTTCGGTCAATCACGGTAATCTCGGTGTAAAAGCCGTCTGACGGGCGTTGATCCGCGATGCCGCGAATCGTACGAACGTGGCAAAAATTCTCAAAGTCGGCCGTCTTCGGAACCGTGAACGTCGGGTCGGCACGGTCGTCAAGCTCCGTCGCGCGAAGCTGAATCTCCGTGGTCGTAAGCCGAATCTGGCCGCCGAACGTCAGGCTGGCCGCAGTCCCGCTCGCGGAGAGCGTACGTAATGAGGCTTGTTGCCCGACGCTCGGAACGCCGGGTCGCGCACGAACATCGTCGCTGCGCGACTCGTCCGCGTCGGATGTCGCGGCGCATCCGGCGACGAAACCGACGGCGAGAAAGAGAGTGGCAACGGAGGTAGCAGCTCGAAGGATCATCAGTCGCTACATGCCCAGGTCGCGAAGAAGCTGAAATAGCTTCGCTTTCGCCTCGGCAGTGCCGCTGTGTAGCGCTTAATGTACGCCATGCAAGGACATTGTTTACAAATGACCACCTTTACGTTCCTCATATGGATCTAAAGACGCCTCGAAAACGCCAAGAATGACGCCCGAGGTTCGCGCGGGACACACGAAAACCTGCGCGTAGTTGAGTCCGACGCGCGTTGCTGAAGCTGAAAGTGCGCTATCTGCAAGCCCGATGGACCTTTTTTCCGAACTCGTGTTCCGTAACGGCGTCACCGCTAAAAATCGTCTTGTCGTCGCACCGATGACCAACCAGCAGAGCCACACCGACGGCTCGCTTTCGGATGACGAGTACACGTGGCTTGTCCGTCGCGCAGAGGGGGGATTCGGCGTTGTCATTACCTGCGCGTCGCACGTCGCGCTCGACGGGAAAGGCTGGCCGGGAGAGCTCGGTATTTTCGACGACCGACTCGCGCCGGGGCTACGTCGTCTCGCGTCGGGTCTCAAGGCGCATGCCGCTATCGCACTCGTGCAAATCTTTCACGGCGGAGCACGCGCACCGCGTGCAGTCACGGGACTTATGCCTTGGAGCGCAAGTGAGATTCCGGGCGATCCCGAAGCTCCGCGCGCGGCGACCGAGGCGGACATCGAGCGGGTGATTGCCGACTTTCGAAGCGCGGCGGTCCGCGCGCACGTGGCCGGCTTCGACGGCGTCGAGTTGCATGGCGCGCACGGTTACCTCCTCGGGCAGTTTCTGAGCGCGACGCAGAATCAACGGCAGGACGCTTGGGGAGGGTCGCTTGAGGGTCGAGCGCGTCTTCTTCGCACGATTATGAAAGAGGTAAGAAAGGCCGTCCCGCGGTCGTTTATCGTGACCGTGCGCCTCTCGCCCGAAGACTACGGAAACGCGAAGGGGCTCGACCTCGACGAAAGCCTCACGCTCGCGAAGTGGCTCGCAGAGGACGGAATCGACGCGCTCCACGTCTCGCTTTGGGACGCGTTTCAGCTCACTCAAAAGCGCCCAACGGTGAGCCCCATCCCACTGTTTCGCGCGGCCCTGCCGAGCGACGTGCCCCTAATCGTCGCCGGCAAGGTGTGGACGCCTGCAGAGGCCGAATCGTGCCTTGCCTTGGGGGCCGACGCCGTCGCGCTCGGGCGCGCGGCCATTGCGAACCCTTCGTGGCCGAACGACGCACGCACTCCGGGATACGCGCCGAAAGTCCCGCCGCTCACGGCCGAGGAGCTTCGAGACCGCGGCGTAAGCGAGACGTTCGTTCGCTACATGGGCAAGTGGAAGGGCTTCGTGGTCGGGGCCACCTGACGGACCAACGTTAAGTGACAGCGCTGGTAAAGTAGTTTTGCATGCCGCCGGAAGCGCCCGACCTCGCCCTGCGTCCCGACGTCCGAGAAAAGCGGCGACGTTTCGTAAACTTGATGCGTCGCGTGGACGCCGAATCAACCGCTTTTCTCGACGAATCACGTGCGAACCTTTCGATGGGCCCTTGCCACGCGTGGATCGCGCGAGGGCACGAGCGGGTCGACCCACGGCCGATGAACTGGGGTGACTCCGGGCTGCGAGGCACCAGACGGACGACGGCCGCCTGTCCGCGGACTTCGCCAAGCTCTCCGGGACAGGTCTGTCGTGTCGCAAGCGCATGAAACAACTCGTGCGGCCGCGGGCACGGAGATCGCGATGCACGGAGGGAAGTGGCACGCCTCGCGCCAGCTTACGCGCCTCGCCGGCCCACCGAGACGGTGCTCTACGGCGGGGTGCGCGCGCACCTCGAGACGTTTCTTGCACACACGCGCGAGACCTACGAAAAGTCGCTTCCGCGCTACGTCGAGAAAGAGTTTCGTTCCGTCCTCAAGTGTGGGGTCTTCGCGCATGGATTTTTGATGGCGTGCTTTACGCGGGGGCCGGGCGCCTCGATTGGCAGCTCCTCCTCCAGCGGACATTCGCCATCGATTTGCAGCAGTGCCCCACGTGTCGCGGCCGGATGAGAGTAACCGCAACCATCCACGATCCCACGGCCGCCACCACCATCCTCAGGGCGGCTCGGAATGCCCACCGAGTTCTTGGATACCGCCAGGGCGCGAGACCTACCGACGACGACCTCGACGCGCCCGACGACGAGGTCGAATAAAATTGGTGCCAACTGCGTGAAGCCAGGGCATCGCCCGCCCCCAAGGCGGGCAGCGGGCGGGCGTGTGCTTTGGAGTTGGTCAAATGGGTGGGCAGTTCCGCTACGGACGGACGGATCTGGGCGAGATCGCATAATTGAGCGTTACGTCGCCTCCCTACCCGCAAGTACCCGCTTGGACGGCCTATCCGCCTGTTCGAAAAGCGAAACACGCGATCGAACCTCAAGTCGCCTTGTCTTTCATCGTGCGTGCGGAAGCGACAGCGGACGACCAAGTCATCGTTGGATCTCCCGTTCGTCACAAGTGGTGCTGCAAAAAGTCCACGGAGACCTAAGCAGACGTGGTGGTTTAGTGTGAGGGGCATCACTAGCGTCACCGTTCTCGACCCTTTGAGGTGCGACTGGTGACGGCCTTAAAGTCGTGTTCGCCGCGCCCCTAATGCCATCGCACTTTGGACGATGATGGACTTGCCCACCATATCGTTGACTTTTAGGGTGTTCCGCGGATTCGACGACCGTGCGGAGCCGCCGAATATACGGTTTTTCTGTCGTTGGCGCGACGTTTGCTCCACGGCCCTGCATCGCCGTCACTGGGTAGATAGTCAAAAAGCTGATCAGACCTAGTGAGGGCTTGTCTCACGCGCGAGCACGGAGCCTTTATCGCATGACTCGGAAGCTCAATGAACTGTCGACTCTGTGTTTCTCCCTCTGCAGCGTGCTCGCACTTGGTGCATGTGCCACTGACGCCAAGCCCGCATCGGATTCAGTGGAATGGCCATCGGTCGACCCGATCGGACAACGATTGGGCGTCGACCGTTGGTCACTTTCCGGCTCGGGTAGCAGCTACACCTGGAAGGCGTTAGACCGCGATGGACATGTACTCATGGAGGTTGGCTCCGAGCGCACAGGGCTGGCCAACAATTTGTCGATACGGCAGCCGTTCGTAGGAGAGATTAATCTTCCGGCGAACCTCGCAGCCGCGACTCCGGCTACCACAAAGCTCGAGCCTCGATCGCAAATTTCCGATGCTCTGTTTGCGAGCGCCAGCGACGCGCAAGGCACGTTGGGCGATGAGGCTCTTTCCGCCGGAGAGCTCGATTGGCTCAACTTCGAGTTACGTCCCAACGCGCAGGGTTCTCTGCTCGGTGACCCAGAGTCATCTCTTGTCGACCCACATTCTGTCGCACTGCTTAGTGGCTCGAAATCGCTCTTGTGCGAAAAGTTGCGGTTCCTCCCCGAAGCGGGGGCTGCCATTGCAAACGCGCAGCTTTGTTCCGACGGTTCCTCATGCGTTATCCCTCAAGTCTCAAGCTCCGGCTCCTCGCTTTTGCCGGCAGGGTTCGGTATTCGATCAGGCGGCCAGAGCAGCGCCCAGCAGGAGACGACCGAGTCGTGCGATGTGGCGTTAGGGTTTGACGTAAACGCAATACTGAATGCCATCAACGACGGACTTTCATGCACGAACGGTGCATTAGGACTGGCTATAGGCGGCGGACTTGTCGCGATAGGCGTTGTCGGTCAAGGGTCGTCTGCCGTTGTAACCGTAGGAACGTTCGGAACGAGCTCGGTCATCACGTTGCCAGCGTGGGCTGCAAGCTTAGCCATTTCCGCCGTTGGAGTAGGCGTCGTCGGCATGACGCAAAGCGCACGGGCTCAGTGTGCAAGTGCGATTGCAAATTTTGCAACGGCGGCCGTGGCTACGACTACAACCTCAACCCCGTCGTCGTCGACTCCTCGAAGTTCTGGAGTCAGTACCGGGGCATCTCTCCGTCAAGAACACTGCCCCGCTTCGGACGCTAAGGAGGCGAATCGAGACTGCTGGCTCTTCTTTCACTACACTCATGAAAGAAGGTTCAATCAATTCTTGATCGATGGGACCATTCGCGCCAATAAGGATAATAAGGTTTATGTGACCTGGCTGCCTTACACGCCGAAAGAGGGAATGAGCGCACTTTTTATCGACAACCCAGACTACAAAGGAAAGACCGACTACGTCATCGCGTTCAGGAAGAAAGACCCTGGGATTAAGTTTTACCCGGGCACGCAGTGGAACGAGCTGCTGCACGACGGCTCCTTGCGATCACCGCGGAATATCGAAATTGTCTATGCGGGGAAAAATCCATTTAAGTAGGATTTGTCGAGAGAATACAGCAAATCCGCAGTTCACAGATCTCAAGTCATTATGACTGAGAGGCCCGCCTCAACGAAGTCGCCCTTGGCGTGCAAGCAAGCGGCGCATGGCCTGGAAGCGTGGAGTGCAAGCCGAGACTCTCGGGTTGCGGGAGGTCGGGCGGGCCCTTGGCAAGTACACGACAGGGGACGGCCACGGCGCGACCTGTAGCGCGTTGGAAGGGGGCAGCGTTTCAGGTGGCTCCGAACATCGAGGTTGGCCGACGCTCTCGAGTGAGAATGTGAAACGGTTCGACCGATTGCGGACTACGACCCACCTGTAACGCGCCACAGGGACTTTCGCGGTGGCTTGGCGTCGGGGGATGACCGTAGGGACCAGTAGGTTTGCTTCGTGCCCGACGAAAAGGCCGGGCCGCCGTCGATTACGCGAGCGCGGCGCCTTGGTGCGGAGCGAATCGCTCATCGTCGCGAGCGGACGAACTGATAACCTCCAGGCGGCTAATCTTTGGTGAGATACGCTTGTGCGATAAATTTGTTGGTATGCACTTTCGATTGTGTCTTGGACAATCGAGACGCTCGATGCGCGCGTAGACAAGGAGCTGGAAGCACTCACCGAAGACATGCTTGCGAGCTTTACCCGCACCTCAGAGCGCCTTGAAAATCTCGGTATCTCGGCGGCGCGTGAACCGAATGTGAAGAGCCTATGTAAGGGGCTGTTCGAGGTCCGCATGACCGGGCGCGACGAAATTGCCCGCGCGATCTAGGTACACGCTTCGCGGGAGCGCCTTGTCGTCGTGCTCGTATTTGTGAAGAAGACACGGAAAACGCCACCGAGCATCATTAATGCTTGCGCTCGAGCGGGCGAAAGGAGTGGAGCGATGATCACGTGGAAGAAGCTGAAGAAGAAGTGGATGAAGATTCCGTCTTTCAAGAAGGCCTACGACGAACTCGAAACCGACGACGCGACGATTCGCGCATGCATCGACGCGCGCGACAAGGCGGCCTCACGCAAGCGGACGTTGCCGAGCGCATGGGCACGACGCAACCCATGGTGGCGCGCCTTGAAAGCGCCCTCCCTCGCGACGCTCAAGCGTTACGCAGCGAGAGTCTCGCCGATCCTGCGTGCATGGGGCGCGACGGTCCACTACCTCCCGCCTTACTCGCCCGACTTCAATCCCATCGAACCCGCATGGTCGATTGTGAAAAAGGTGATCCGCGCCAATGCCCCCCGAACTCGCGCCGCCCTTACCACGCTCGTCGACGCGCGGCGGCACGCGCGCCAGGTTGTCGCCGACTTGCTGGAGTTCCGAATCGTCGAGCCTCGACGACGGACTGCGTAGACTTTATGCGCAATGCGACGCGCGGCGGCCTGTGAGCCACGGCGTACGTCACGTTCCGGCCGATATCAGTGATTGCAAAGCTAGCAAGGCCTCGAAGAACTCGAATAGCGCTGAGCTCAATGGTTGTGCGGCAACAGTCGAACGACGGTGCGCGCTTTGGCGTAGAGTGCACGTCGTGCTGGGACTTTTCGTCGGAGCGATTCAACTCTTTGCGATGGTCAACGCTTGCTTGCGCTGCATCGGTGGCAAGTGGTGGGTCGGCACCGTGGGCGCTCTCGTGCGCACGTTTTTGCTGATCGCCGTGACAATGGCGAGCGCGCGCATGCGTATCGCGGGCGCCGAGCCGTCGGCGGCATTTTCCGTCGCACTCTTCAGCGGTCCGGCCATCTCTCTGAGTCTCACGCTGGCTGCGTTCCTGCGCGCGCGAAGACGCGAGGTCGTATCGACGGCTCGCGCTGTCGCAGATCCGATCGTCACGAGTTGGGGCGCCGTCGCCGCGATCGACGTCGTTTTTCTCGTCGTCGGCGTGGCTGGGCGCCTCTTGAGCACGCGGTCCTGACGCACCCACGAGGCTCACGCGAATGACCTTCGACGACCGGCTCGACCCCCCGCAAGGCGATGAAGGCACTTCGCGCTTCGGGAGCGAAGCTGCGCGCATCGCGATGACCGACGACGCCGTGCTCGCGCTGCTCCGCCAGCACTTTGCCAACATCGACGGCATGTATCTGTGCCCGACCATCCCTGGAAAGCAGGAGTTCGCAGCCCGCTCGACCCACGCCGCGCAGCTCCCGAGCTGCGAGCGCGTGCTCGCGTTGTTCGACGACACGCTCTTTGGGCTGGGGGACGAGGGCTTCGTCGTCACCGCACGCCGCGTGTGCTGGAAAAACAGGCGCGGGCGCCCGGGCGTCGTCGCGTGGCAAGACTGCAACCCGGACCAGCTTTACGTCGATCGTCAGAACCTCGTCTTCGGCGACAAGGCCATCGAGTTCACTTGCGACGATTCTGTAGCGCGTGCCTGCGAGGCGGCGTTCCATGTCCTCGCGTTCTCCGCGGCCGCAGTTACGCTCGTGTCGCACGTGACTCAACTCGTACGCGCCTCGGACCGCCCGACGTACCAACCATCGGCGGCGCTGAACTCAGACGTTCTCACGCGCGGCGCCGCCTTTCACGAATCATGCATGGTGCAATCAAGCGAGTCGTTCACCTGCTGGCGCTGCCAAACCGCGTTGCCACAAAGCTCGCCCCGCTGCCGCCATTGCAGCGCATGGCCGTCGCCCCACGGCTGGCAGCGCGCGGGCTAAGCCTGTTGGAGGCGGATGCCGATCTGATCGCGCAACGTCGTGTACCTGTCGGACAACGTGAAGCGCAGAAGGTCGTCCATATTTGAGGCGAGATGCGCGGGATCCTCGAGCGCGTAGATAGCGCTTGCGGCGCCGAGATCGTTCGCGAGGAGATGGCCCGCACGCGCGCACGTTTGCGCGACAGCCGACGTCCAGCGCTGCAGATTCGTTCGGCCGCCCTCGTCGACGAAACGAAGGAAGGCCGCGCGGAGCCTATCGAGGCCTTGGGACTCGAGGACCGGCTCGATGGCTTCGGCTATCGGAACGACGATCGCTTTCACCTGCGCGCTCATCGGCAGTCGCGGATTTCCTATCAAGAGAGCGGCTAAAAAAATGTCTTCCAGGCCGCGCGCCGAGGGCACGAGCAGCTTCACGAAATGCGTTTCGCGGTAGCACGCGAGATGACGGCCTGCGAGGAACGCGAGCTCCGCGGCGCTCCGTCCCACCAGTGCTTTCGCACCGATGCGTGAGGCAGGCGGCACCCCGGGAACCATCTCGACGAAGGCGCCGTAGTCTGGGTCCACATAGAGCGGCGGAGACGCCATGCCGAGAATCGACGCCGCCCAGTGAAAGCACCGGACAGCTTGAATCGTGGTCTTCTCCGGGTCCTGCTTTCTCGCGGGGTCGAGCTTCAAAAGCTGCTTGTCGCGACGCAAAGCGGACAGGCGCCCAACGAGCACGGCCGAGACCACGACGGAAAAAATCTCGCCCACGAGCGGCTCTTCTTCCGGATGAGAGAGAACGCGCTGCCACGCGTCTTGGGTGACCGACGCACGAGGTCGAATGAGAGCCGCTTCCTTGTACGTCTGGTAAACCTGCTCCTCCTCCGCGGTCGCGAGGGCAAGGTGTGACAACACGTGCGCCACGCACCATTGGCGGTCGAGCTCGCCCGCTTTTTTATAAGCGTCAAAGAGCGCGTGCAGCGACGGCGCGTCGCGCGGATCGTGCCGCAACCGTCGAGCGAGCTCGGCTGCGTCCTCTTGGGGAGCGGAACTCGCTACCGTTGCCTTAGCGCCCGCGTGGTCCGAAAAATCGACCTCGACGCTTACATGAGAGCGCGCCTCTTCGAGTTCGCTCAAGAGCGCCGCGACGCGTGCTTCGAGCCCTTTAATTCGTCGTTCGAGCGCGAGCGTGCGAGGGTCGACGGCGGGCTGGGCCTCCGCGCCGACGTTCGACGACGAGGCTTCGGCGGACGCCGAGAGATCCGTAATGGCAACCTCGGCGTGAGCCTCGTAGGCCGCCTGAAGCGCCTTCTCGAGGCGACGCAAACGCGCCTTGTCGAGACCGAGGTTGTCGGCCATCTTGTCGAGCTGCATTCGCTCGTCTTGCGTAATAATTCCGTCCTCGATGACCTCCGCGTAGAGTTCCTCGTACATTGCCTCGAGTTTGCCGAGGCGCACGTTCCCCGCGACCTCGCCTACCTCGAAACGCTGGCTATGCTCGAACGTCGCGTCGTTCATCGAGAGTCCCTTCCGGATGGACCCGAAGTGTCGCGCGGGTCGATGCCGTACACAAAGCACCAAAGTTCGATAACCTGGCGGTGTCGATGACGGCGCCTCTCGACGATCCCTTTGATTTGTACATGCAATGGCAGGAAAGCCCTGACATTGCCGGTACAATCGCGCTGTGCGACGCACTCCGCGGCTCGAGTCGACTCGACCTCATCGAGGTCGTAGGCAGTCACGCGTCGCGCCAGCTCGACGTACATGCACTTACTGCCGCGGCGCGAATGTACGCGGACGCCGACCGCCTCGATGACGCGCAGCACGTCCTTCTCGCCGCGGGTCGACTCGCGCCTCGCGATGGCGATGTCTTTCGGTTCCTCGGCGAGATTCTCCTGCGCCGCGGAGATGCCGAGCGCGCCGAAAAAGTGCTCGAGCACGCGATCGAGTTCGGCTCGAGCGACTCAACCGCGTACCAGTGGCTTGAACGCGCACGAGCCGCTCGTTCGAGCCCGCGCGCCTCCGGGAAAACGGGCGTTGCCGAATCCGTCGCGAAGGCTTCCGAGTCGCACGCCATCCGCCGTCCCCTCGCGCAGCTTCGTGCCGCACCCGACGAAGCCGAAACGGAGGTGCGGAAAAACGACGACGTCAAAGAGGCGCTCGCCGCGGTGTTGCCCGCGCGAGCCCCGCCGACGCAAGCCCAAACAGCCCCAGCGAAACCCAAGGCGCGCGAAGCCGCGCCCGAAGACGAACCGTTACCTCGCGCACGCCGCACCTCGAAGCCGCCGCGCAGTCGAGCGGAGGCGCCGCGCCCGCCGCCGCCCGTCGCCCCCGGGTTCAACCCGTTTCTCGTTCCTCCCGCGACCGTGCCGCTCGTCGGGGCAGCCGCGCTTCCGCTTCCTGACGCGCAAAATGTCCTTGCCGCACTCGAAATTGCGGGCCTTTTTGAGCCAGAGAGCGCGCGGCGCACCCAAGCCAGGACCTGGGAAAAGCCGGCCGCAGCAAAGTTCAGCGTTCGTGGCCTCATCGTCCTTGGCACGCTCGCCGCGGTCACCGTCGTCGCTACCCTCGGCACGTACCTGTTCGTCACCGACAAGCGAGCGCGTGAGCATATCCAAGCCGAGGCGCTCCTCGCGGACGTCGACGCGCGGCTGAGTGCGAGCGACGCACGCCTTCTCGCTTCCTCAGAAAAGGCCCTAGCGTCTGCGTTCGAGCTCGATTCGCGATCGCCGCATGCGGCCCTCACGTGGCTTCATGAACGCGCGCTGGTCGGGTTTTTGAAAGGCGGTGAGAACATCGCGTTCGCGGATGGCACGCAGCGCGCGAACGAGCTCGGCATTCCGGAGAACCGAGTCGCATTCACGCACGTGGCGTCCTTTCTCTTCCAACGTGACACCGGCGGCGCCGCTGCGGCCGTCGCAAAGTGGGACGACAAGGCCAAGGATGACCCGTGGTACCAGCTCGCCGCGGGAGCGACCTTTGAACGCGCGGGCGATGCGCGTGACCTCGAGCGCTACGACGCGGCCGTAAAACTCGACCCGAATCTTTTTGTTTCTCAACTCCTGCTGGCGCGAGCGACAGCCGTAGACGGTGACCCACGCCGCGCGTCCGAACTCGCGAAACAACTTCGCGTCGCGTACCCCGATCGCGTCGAGGGCGTAGCGCTTACCGCCCTCGCGTGGGCGCGCGATCCCTTTCGGGGCGAACCGCCTCTCGAGGCGAAAGACGTCGTGATTCGCGAAGGCGAGCTCCCGGCTCCGTTGAAAGCAGTCGCGCCTGCCGTACGCGCGTTACTTGCCATTGAACAGCACAAAGTCGCCGAGGCCAAAACCGCACTTCAGCAGGGTCTCGGGGTGGCGGACACCCCGGGACTCGCCGCGTGGTTGGGGAGCATCGCCCTGGCGACAGGCGACGAAACGCTCGCGCGCAAAGGCGCACTTGCCGCGCTCTCGTTCTCGGCGGTGTACCCACCCGCGCGCATGCTTGCGGCGCGCGTCGCGCTTCTCGGGGCGCGACTCGACGAGGCGCTCAAGGCCTCCGAGGAGCTACCGCCGGCGTCCAGTGACGTTGTTTTCGTCACCGCGGCCGTCGCGTATGAGCGTCTCGACGGGGAGCGCTTGCGCGAGGTCTTAGGCACCCTCAGCGAGGACGCGAAGAAACTTCCTTTTCTCGCGCCACTCGTCCGCGGAGAAGGCTTGATGTCCGATCGCGGCAAGGCATTTGACCGCGACAAGCTCGTCGCGATGGCAAGCGACGACGCGCCCTGGGCCGATCTCATCGCGATGGACGCGCTTCTCGACGCGGGCGAAGTAGAGCTCGCAAGCAAGGTCGCGAGCACATGGCCGTCACCTCCCAAACCGCTCCAGGCGATACGTCTTTCTCGGCTCGCGCGGTGGGAAGGAAAGCCCGAAGACGCAGAAAAGCTGAGTCGTGCCGCGCTCGAAACAGGAACCGTGACCGTGCGGGCCCTCGCGGAGCGCGTTTTCGTGCTTGTCGCGGCCGGCAAGTATGCCGACGTGATCGCGCTCTTCAAGGCGTACCCGAACGTCGGCGGTACGCTCGCGAGGTGGCTTCGGGCCTATGCGCTCGGCTCGCACGGCAAGATAGAAGAAGCCCGCGCCATCGTTTCGCAAGAGGATCCGCCGTCGACGCTCTCTCCCCTCGCCGCGCGCGCGATCGCGGCTATGACCTTCGGCGCACTGAAAGATTCGCGACGCGGCAAGGAATACATACGAGCGGTGGTAGCCGCAGGGTTTTCCAACCCCGACCTCACAATCGCCGCGACGCGCGTAGGCGCGGGCTCACTCGCCCGAAAGCGCTAGTGCGAGAGGGCGGTCGCTAAACTAAAATGAGCTCGGCCCTTGGGTCGAGTCGCTCCAAGTCGTCCGGGTCTGAGGTAACGATCTTGCCGTGATGCTCCCGTCCAGCGACGACCACCGATGCGTCGATGATGTCTTTCGTTCGGGTACGCCCGCACAATTGGCCCGCTGCGCACGCGCGTTGGCTGTCAAGCGCATCGACGGTGACCGCGGTGCTGGATAGCAATCGAGCGAGTCGCGCCTGCGTGCGGCCATCTCGCCATACCTGGCCAAGAGCGCCCGCGGGAACAACGATGGACATGCCCTCACGGGTGCATTCCGCGAGCAGTGAAATCACGAAGCGATCCCCTCGCTCGAATGCGATCAAGGCGCCCGAATCGAGTACCAAACTCTTCATCGCGGCTACCCTACCTTTCGCTTTTTTTTCAGACCCATCGCCTTCGCTGCCGCTTCCTGTTCCTTCTTCGTAAGTGGCCCCCCGCTCTCCTCCAGCATCTCGGCTAAGAGTGCATCGAGGTCGTCGGCCACGAGGCGCTGATCGATAGCTTCGCTAATGTACGCACTCAGACTCCGCGCCCCCAACGCCTTCGCCCGCACTTGCGCTCGCTTTAGCGTTTGCGCTGGAATGGAAATCGCAAGTTTGCACGTGCTCATACTTTTTGTAATACCGGAGCACGAGTCAAACGCAAGCGCTGTCTTGCTTACCGTCCGGATGCCGCGACAGTGGGGTCATGCCCCTGCCGCAGTACCCTCCGCAGTTTGATTGGTACCCGTGCGGCCTGCGTGAACTTCAGGCGTTCGTCGACTGCACGCTCGCGAAGTTGACGCTGATGCGAGCTTCGGCTGGCCCGTTCTCTTTTGGAACACAGTGCACCCAGTCGCGCTGACAGCTCCCCCCCATGACAAGGAGGTCGCCGCCCTTCACGAGGAACGTCAGGCTGCGACCTCCGGCGATCGGGCGCATCAGGAAGCGCCGCGTCTCACCAAGGCTTAAGACGGGGACGACACACTCCTCTCGCCGGCCAAGCTTGTCGGCGTGCCAGGCCGTGCTGTCGTTATGGTCACGATAGAGATTCAGCCAAGCGCGATCGTACACAACTCCATACTCCGAGGAGAGCCGCTCGCCCATAGCGCGTAGCGAGGACACGGGAGTCTTCGCGAGCACGGGATACTCTGCCGTCAAGCGAGGCTCGACCACCATTTTATCGTACATCCAGCGTTGCCGCTGCTCCCAGCCTGCGACGTTCAGAAGGACGGACAGCAGCGCATCCTCGTCCGGGGCCCAGCTCGGGACGTGCTCCACCCAGGATGTCGCGTCGAGCATGATCCGCGATCGCTCGGCAGGGGCACTGGCATCAA
Source organism: Polyangiaceae bacterium (assembly GCA_025353725.1). GTDB lineage: Bacteria > Myxococcota_A > Polyangia > Polyangiales > Polyangiaceae > Labilithrix. The sequence continues at coordinate 13,686 of JANXOF010000053.1, forward strand.
AGAGACCGAGCTGCTTGCCGAGACGGCGTTCGAACGAGCTCATGAAATCACCGCCTTACTCAAACGTTACGTCAAAAAAGAATTCCAAGGGGATGATCGGTGCATGCTGCACGCGTGCTTCGTCTCGAGCTTAACGCAAAGCGAGGCAGGGAGCCGCGGCCGCCACAGATGGTCGTCGTCGACAACGATCACGCGCCGGGGAAAGCGCTCAGAACGTTGGCAGCGCGGCGCGTTCGCGCTAGCTCGCTGTCATGCTCCGCGCCGTGTCGAATCCGCCGAACCCTTGGAGCACCACCGAAGTCACGTACTTCGAGGAAATTCCGCCCGCGCGCGTGGTCGTGTTCGAAGATGTCTCGCGCACCATTCTCTCGAAAAACGATGAAGCGAAGGTTGGCTTCATCTACGGCCTGAATCCCTATCGCGGGTGCCTGCACGCGTGCAGCTACTGTGAAGCGCGTCGACGCCACGAGCTGCTCGGATTCGGCGCCGGGACTGACTTCGACACGAAGATCGTCGTGAAGCCTCGCGCGCCGGAGCTCCTGCGGGAGGCCTTCGAAGCGCCGTCTTGGAGAGGCGACGTGGTGGTGATGAGCGGAGCCACCGACGCGTATCAACCGCTCGAGGCGTCGTATCGTCTCACGCGTCGCTGCCTTGCAGTTTGCGTCGCGTACCGGAACCCGGTTGCGATCGTGACCAAGGGCTCGCTCATCGAGCGCGATCTCGACGTGCTCGCGCAGCTTCGCGACGTCGCGAAAGTCACCGTCAGCGTGTCGATACCCTTTTGGAACCCCGAGGTGGCACGCGCCCTCGAGCCTCTCGTCCCGAAACCGACGACGCGCATGCGGACGATACGACGGCTCGCCGACGCCGGTATCGACGTCGGCGTCAGCGTGGCGCCGATGATCCTTGGCCTTGGAGAGGAAGGCCTGGCCGACCTGCTCGGTGAAGCGAAGGCCGCGGGGGCGCAGCGCGCGGTCATGAGCTTCCTTCGGTTGCCGCGACCGGTCGACGCCGTCTTCGCAGAGCGGCTCAAAGAAGCGCTGCCAGGGCGGGCTGCAGGCGTGCTCGCGCGCGTGGGCGATCGAGGTCCCCACGCGCAGATGGTCGAAAGCGTATTCGTGACGACGTGTCGGCGACTCGGGCTCGCGTGCGCGCCGGCGGGAGACGACCGCGCGAATACGCCGCCCGCGGGACCGCTCGCCAGTCGCACATTCCGGCGTCCGACTGCCCAGGGAACGCTGTTTTAACGCAAAGGCGATGATGGCCTGCTTCTCGCTACGGCGTGCGGCGGAGTAATAAGCCATGGGAGTTAAGTTACAGGGCAAGAAGATCGCGTTTCTCGCCACGGACGGTTTCGAGCAGAGCGAGCTCCTCGGACCCAAGCGCTTTCTCGAAGCCGAGGGCGCACAGTGCGTCGTCGTTTCGCCGAAGGACGGCACCATTAAAGGCTGGAAGGACCAAAACTGGGGCGAGGAAGTCACCGTCGACCTTGCGCTCAAGGACGCGACGGTCGACCACTTCGACGCGCTCGTCCTTCCCGGCGGCCAAATGAACCCGGACGATTTCTGTATCCCCTGCACGGAGACACGTCCTCAACTCGGGGCCCGTGATGGCCGAGACTCGCGAGCGTGGAAGCAACCGTGTGGTAGCAGTTTGCAAACCCCGACGAGGGACGACGGTGGATCGAAGAAAAAAAACAACGCAGAGCCTGGCTCGCGCTCACCTCAGCAGCACGCCTGCGATGGTTGTGGAACGCCAAGCTCTTCGCCGAACGGGCGAAGGAAGCCGCACTCGCGCGCAGGCAACGCGCGGTTTGATCGCGCGCAGAAAAACTTCCTCGTCCAGGAACCAGTGGAAGTTCGAGCAACAGCGCCTGAGGCGCCTACTTGCGAGCGAGTCGATCCAGGCTGTGGACGTAGCCTGACAATTGTAAAAACCCTGCCATCCTCGGACTCATAAATTCATCGAACTTCTTTTACGGCACCTCGCGTCGCATACTGAAGGCGCGCGCCGCCGGTGCGCACGGGGCAGTCGGACGCCAAGGAGGCCGCCGCGAGGGAGCATGGTAGAATCGTGCTCGTCGACGGCACGCAACTCAGCGCGATGATGATGAACCACGGCGCGTACGTGAGGCACAAGCCTCTCCGCATCCCCTAGGTCGACGGTGACTCCGTTCGAGGATGCCTAACCGCGCGCAGGCGTAACCGTTGAGGGAGCGGGTTCACCCTTGCGGGCCGTTCTCTACGCCCTTAGAGTCCTTCCCGTGAAGGTTGCACGCAACGCTCGCGTCATCCGGATTAGCCGAGCGGCCGTTCGCCACTTCTTCGCTTCACTCGTCCTGCTGTGCGTGATTCTTGGCGTGAGAAGCGCCGGGGCGAGCTACGTGTACTGCCCCGCGATGCACGCGGTTCTGGACAGCTCGTGCTGCGCCCAAGAGAGTGCGACGCCGCGGGAAGAGGGCGTCGCCATCGATTCGCACGACTGCTGCGAGCGTCACGCGATCGCTCGGTTGCCCGTCGTGAGGCAGGCTAACACGGAGCCCGACATTCTTGCGTGTCCGGTCGTCGAGCCGTGGCCGCCTTCACGTCCTGACTCACTTACACGTAAGCCCGGAGAAATCTCGTCCGCGGCGGCTCGAGTCGAACACCAGGGGCGCGCGGGGCCGAGAGCCGCGGCGCGCCATCGCGACGAACTCATGGCCACGTTGAACTGACAGCTTCCGGGCTGCGCGACATCTCGCGCGGTCCGCGCCGGTGAACGTGCGCCGGCGCCTGAGTCCTGTTCGTTTTACGTGACTTCAAAGGAGTACAAATGACAACGTTCACACCCGGCCGCGGTGTGGCCGCCTGCCTCGCTTTAACGGCGCTCGCGGCTCCGTCAGACGCCCTCGCAGCCGACCCCTTCGCGGGCCCCATCGACCGCATCACGGTCGTCCGCGCGGCCGTTCGCGGGCATCCGGAAGTCGCGGCCGCAGCCCTTCGCGCGCAGGCGACATCGCTCGCCGCAAAGGCCAACGGTCGCCTACCCGCACCAGAAGTGATGCTGCAAGTGTGGCAAGTCCCCGTGGCCAAACCGTACGCGCTTGGCGAGGCGAGCATGATCATGGTCGGACTCGGGCAGACCTTCCCGGCTCCCGGCTCACGCAGTGCGCGCGAGCGCGGCGGGGAGCAGATGGCCACGGCGGAACGCGCGATGGGCAAAGACCGCGCGCGACTGATTCACCGTGACGCCGACCACGCGTTTGTCGACTACGCCGAAGCTACCGAGCGACACGGTACACACCTCAGGCATCGTGACATCGCCACGCGAGCACTCACGCTCGTGCGCGCAAAGCACGCCGCGGGCGGCTCGCTCACGGACGTCACCCAAGCCGAGGTCGAACTCTCCCGCGTCGACGCCGATGTGATAGGCGACCGCACGCGCATCTTCGGATCGCGCGCGCGGCTCAATCTCTTTCTCGCGAGAGACCCAAGCGCAACGCTTGGCGCGCCGATAAGTACATCTCCAGAAATCGCGGATTGGGACCTCGCGACATCCCTCGCCAACGCGGAGACTCATCGCTCGCAGCTTCACGCGGCGCAGGCCGAGAGCGGAGCGCGATCTGAGGAAGCACACGCGGCGAAGCAAGAGGCAACCCTTCCTTCGTTCAGCGTGGCCGCTCTTTACTTTGCGCCCGTCGGGCCGATGCCCGTTCACGGCTACGGCGCGAACGCGTCGATGACGTTACCGTGGCTCTGGGGAGAGGCGGCCACGCGTCGCGACGCCGCCTTGAAATACGCCGAAAGCGCGCGAAGCGAGGCTCGCGCCGCGCGCTTTCCGATTCGGGAGGAGGTCGCGCTCGCGGACACGAACATGCGCGCGGCAGCGCTTCGCGTGCAAGCCCTGCGAGACCGCGCGCTTCCTGCGAGCCGTCGCGGATTCGACGCGATGTGGGCGGGCTACGAGGCGGGCCTCACAGAGGTCCTCGCGCTCTTGATGGCCCAACGAAACGTCATCGACGTCGAGAGCGAACTCGTCGCCGCAAAGGCGAGCCTCGGCCACGCACTGGCGGAGCTCGAGGCATCAGTAGGTGTCGAGGTTCCTCGACACACGCTGGGTGCGCTCGAATCGAATTCGTTTCTCGACAGAGGAAATGCGAGCCATGACGACTGAGCCTGAAGATTCAGCACACCGCGAACAAGCGAACGACGCGATGCCCGAAGGCGAGGAGACGCCTCCCCCCGGTGCCAAAGCGATGGCCTTCGTGCGTTGGGTGATCGTCGCGGGAGCGGCAATCCTCGCCGCGTTCATGTGGCTTTCCTATGCGAAGACGCAGCTCTCGGCGGCCAAACCTAATTCGCCAATAGCCGCACCGAAATACCACTGCCCGATGCACCCACAGATCGTGTCGGACGCCCCAGGTGAATGCCCAATATGTCATATGAGCCTTGAGCTCATTGAACGCGAGCAAACGCCCGCGCCGAATTCCGCAGCCGACGCGAACACCACAAATGACGCGCAAGAAAGCCCGCCCCCCGCGGGAACGAAAGCCATCACGCTTGCGCTCGATCGCGTGCAAGCGATTGGAGTGCGCACGGCGGTAGCCGAAACGCAGGCCCTGAGCGGAACCCTTCGCGCCACAGCCAGCGTCGTGCCGCGGGAGCAAGGCGCAAGCGAAGTTCACGTGCGCACCCCGGGATTCGTCGAGGCCGTTCACGTTGACCAAACCGGAGTCAAAGTAGCGTTCGGTCAGGCGATGCTCTCGGTGTTCAGCCCTTCGCTCCTCCAAGCTCAGAATGAGCTGCTCGCCGTGAGTGATTGGGCCCCGAGCGCAGGTGCGACCGCGGCCGCGTCGGCACGACGAAAACTCGAACTCCTCGGAATGCCCACCGTCGAGATCGAGCGATTAATACGTACGCGGGAGTCGCTGCACAGCACGACGATCACGGCGCCTCGGGGCGGTTTCGTCACCAAGAAAAACGTCGTCGTCGGTTCTTACGTCACGCCGGAGATGACTCTCTACGAAGTTCAAGACCTCTCGAAAGTCTCTGTCGTCGCAGAAATATCGCTGACCGAAATGGGGTCCGTGCGAGTCGGGAGCGAGGGCCGCTTTGTGCCCGCAAGTGACCAAAACCGCGCCGAGGCCGCCACCGTGGACCTCATCTACCCTCTCGTCACTCCCGATTCGCGCACGAGGCGCGTCCGACTCGTGATGCGTAAAGACGCGCTGAGCGTTTACGCGCCAGGCGAATATGGAACCGTCGAGTTTGAAGGAACAAAAGATACAGGCGTCTCTATACCGCGCGACGCGCTTATCGATACGGGCTTATCGAGCTACGTCTTCGTCGTCGAATCGGGCGGCCGCTTTCGTCCGCGAATCGTCACGACCGAGAGCCGGACCCAGCGCGCCGAGAACAACGTGTGCGTGAAGTCGGGGCTCGCGGCCGGTGAGCGCGTCGTCTCGGGTGCCACGTTTCTCATCGACGCGGAGAGTCGACTCCAGGCGTCGTTCGCCGGAACGCCCGAAGCGCCCGCGCGCACGTCCCGATGATCGGGCGAATCATCGAACTCTCCGCAAAGTACCGCGGGCTCGTATTCCTTCTCTACGGCGCGCTTCTCGCGTTCGCGTGGGTTTCCGCAACACACGTGCAACTCGACGCCATCCCTGACGTCGGCGATCCGCAGGTCATCCTCTTCACAGAATGGAAAGGGCGTTCACCCACACTCGTCGAAGACCAAGTCACCTATCCGCTTGCGAGCGCGCTTTTGGCCGCTCCGCACGTGAGCGCGGTGCGCGGCTATTCGATGTTCGGGATGTCGTTTGTGTACGTACTTTTCGACGAGGGAACGGACGTCTACTGGGCGCGCTCACGCGTCCTGGAATACGTGAGTTCGCTACGCACCAAACTCCCTACCGACGCGGCGCCCGTGCTCGGTCCTGACGCGACGGGAATCGGTTGGATTTACGAATACGCCTTGGTCGACCGAACGGGCAAACACGACCTCGCCGAGCTGCGAACGCTGCAAGATTTCACCCTGCGCTATGCCCTCGAGAGCGTCCCCGGTGTCGCGCAGGTCGCAAGCGTCGGCGGTTACGAGCGCCAATACCAAGTGACCCTCGATCCCGAAAAGCTACGCGCTTATGGACTTCACGTGGAAGATATCGCGAACGCCATCCGCCGGTCAAACGGCGAGGTCGGTGGCCGCGTCCTCGAGATGAGCGGGAGAGAGTACTTCGTGCGTGGGCGCGGCTACCTCGAAAACCTTTCCGACTTGGCACGCGTCGCGGTTCGCACGACCGCGGAAGGCACGCCCGTCTTGGTCGGCGACGTGGGGACCGTGCAGTTTGGTAGTGATATAAGGCGCGGCCTCGCGGAGCTCAATGGCCAAGGCGAGACCGTCGGCGCCATCGTGATAGCGCGGTACGGGGAGAACGCACTCGACGTCATTTCAAGGGCAAAAGCAAGACTCGGGGAGTTGCGAGCGGCACTCCCGCCAGGCGTCGAACTCGTGCAGACGTACGACAGGTCATCGCTGATTACTCGCGCGATCGAGACGTTGCGCAAATCACTCACGGAAGAAGCCATCGTGGTGAGCGTCGTGATCCTTGTCTTTCTCCTTCATTTTAGGAGTGCGCTCCTTCCCATTATCAGCCTCCCCGTCTCCGTCGCACTGGCGTTTATTCCGATGTACCTCTTTCAGATTCCCGCGACCATCATGAGTCTTGGCGGAATCGCGATAGCCATTGGTGCCACGGTGGACGCCGAGATTGTCATGATCGAGGCCTGTCACAAGAAGCTCGAAACCGCGCCGAAGAACCTCACCGCGAAGGGCCGCGCCAAGCTTCTCCACGAAGCCGCTAAGGAGGTGACGCCCGCGATCTTTTTCTCGCTCATCATCATCGCGCTCTCGTTCGTTCCCGTGTTTGGGCTAACAGGTCAGGGCGGCAGGCTCTTCAAACCACTCGCGTACACGAAAACATTCGTGATGCTGTCGGCGGCCATCGTGAGCATCACGCTCGCGCCCGCGTTGCGCGATCTCCTCGTCCGCGGCACGATCAGGAGCGAGAAGGATCACCCCGTCTCCAGGGTAATCATAGCCGTCTACAAACCCTTCGTGTACGTGGCGCTCAGACGCCCGAAGACGACGCTCGCCATCGGGTTGTTGGCTCTCCTTTCGGCGGTGCCTCCCTTTCTGAAGCTCGGCAGCGAGTTTATGCCTCCCCTCAACGAGGGCGATATTCTCTTCATGCCGACGACGCTTCCAAACCTCTCTATCGAAGAGGCGAAACGGCAACTCGAACTCCAAGACCACATTCTCAAAAGCTTCCCCGAAGTGAAAACCGTCTTCGGAAAGGTCGGACGCGCAGAAACGGCCACAGATCCGGCGCCCTTGTCGATGGTCGAGACCATCGTTCAACTTCATCCGATCGAGCAGTGGCCCACCGTGCCGCGGGTGCGTTGGTTCCGCAGCGCGCCGAATTTCATAAAGGCGCCTCTCCACCTTTTCTGGCCCGAGCGCGATATTGAGACGTGGGACGAACTCGTCGCAAAAATGAACGCCGCGCTGCGCTTACCCGGCTGGACGAACGCGTGGACCATGCCGATCAAGGCGCGCGTCGATATGCTGACGACAGGCGTGCGCACACCTGTTGGCATTAAAGTTTTCGGCCCGGATCTTAGCGCGATCGAGGCGACCGGCACCGCCCTCGAATCGGCACTTCGCGGGGTACCAGGAACACGAAGTGTCTTCTACGAACGGTCTCGCGGCGGCGTATACGTCGACGTCCTACCGAACCGCGACGCGCTCGCCCGCTACGGAATGCAAGTCGAAGACCTGAACGAGGTCATCTCAACGGCCATCGGCGGTGAACCCGTTACAACGACTGTCGAGGGTCGACGGCGCTTCACGGTTAACGTCCGCTACAAAGAAGACTTCCGAACCTCGCCGGCCAAGATCCGCGAGGTTCGGATTCCGCTTCGAGGGTTGCTAGGAAAGAGTGGCACGTCGCTTCCGCTCAGCGATCTCGCGGAGGTTCGCGTCGTCGAGGGACCACCAATGCTTCGCAATGAGGCCGGATTGCTAGTCGGTTATGTGTACATCGATATCGAGCCATCTCGAGACTTAGGAAGCTACGTCGACGAAGCCAAAGACGCCTTGAAAGGTGCGCTGGCTCGCGGCCAAGTTCACCTCGCGCCGGGAATGTACCTCAGGTGGACCGGCCAATACGAGCTGCTCGAAGGAATGCGCGAGCGCATGCGTATCCTTGTCCCGCTCGCGTTGCTTGCCATCGGGCTGCTGCTCTACTTGCAATTCAGGCACTTCACAGAAGTGCTCATCGTGTTTCTCTCGATCCCGTTCGCGCTCGTCGGGAGCGTTTGGCTTCTCTATTTGCTCGATTATCGAATTTCGACGGCGGTGCTCGTCGGTGTCATCGCTCTCGTCGGACTCGCGGCACAAACGGGCGTCGTCATGATCGTATACATCGACCACGCCTTTCTAAGGCGCCTGCGCGCTGGAAAGATCCGCGACTTAAACGACATTATTCATGCCCACACGGAGGGCACTGTACAGCGCGTTCGACCCAAGGTGATGACGGTCGCGACGATGCTCTTCGGACTCGTTCCGCTCCTTTGGGCTCAAGGGAGCGGCGCCGACGTCATGAAACGAATCGCGGCGCCGATGGTGGGCGGCCTCCTCTCAAGCGCTTTTCTGACGCTCGAACTGATTCCGGTAGTCTACACCTATTGGCGCTACGCCCAGCTCAAGCGCTCCTTGCGGACAGGCCGACCGCTCGCCGAGGTTTGCGGCATCGAACGCGACAGTCCCCGCGGTTAGTACCGCTCTTTCGGCTCCGTGGGTGAGGTCACGACGACATTCGGAAAGACGTCCTTGGCAAATCGATCGCGAACTTCGCGGGCGCGCGCGTCTTCGTCGCGAGAGGGAATCGCCACGCCAACAATCAGGCAGGCCTTGTCCCACGCGGGATACGCGGCCCATGACGCCGCGTACGTCTCGCGTGACAGCAGCGTGGCGGTCTTGGCCACGACGGGGTCGACATCGACAATGGCAACCCGCTTTGGCGCGGACTCCGCCTGAGGGCCGGGGCGAGGAGGCATCGCCCATGAAAACGCCATCGGTGCATCGTGGTGGAGCTCGACCTCGAACGCCTCGACCCACGGCATCGCCCACGTCTCGAAGCTCTTTGTGCACGCACCTTCTGCGGCATTGTCGTCTACGTGGGTAATGAACCCCGCCACAATCGCATGATGCGCTTTCCCGTACCGGAACCCGACAAGCCCCGGCACGGTGAGGAACCGAACGCGCGTCCAGTTCGGCGCATCCGGGAGCGGAATGACAAGACTGTTTTGCTTGTCCGTTTTCGGGCCCGTAGCCGCCAAGCGAAGCTGCTCGAGCGCACCTGCGTGCGCCTCGCCACCCGCGCCTTTATCGCCTTGCGCAGGTTTCCCATCATCTTTCGGAGGGGCCACCGGCGCGACGGGTTTCAAGGGAAGGGCAACCGGAAGCGTCGTCGAAGAGCAGGCTAAGGTCGTTGCCGCACTCACCACAGCAACCATCAACGGGCGCGCAAGTCGAAGTCGGCGACCAACCGCAAAAAGCTTCGGACACGGCAAACGGCGGAGCTCGGGAGCCATAACCATCGCAGTGTTGGACGAAACGCAAACCTTCGCCATTCGATTCGGTATCCTTAGGCACGTTGAACGCTTCAGCCGCTGCCGAAACCAAGAGCGCGAACGACGAACGCGAGTCCAGCTCGAGCGCAAACTCGACGCAGGCTACGCTGAAACGCCTGCGAGCCGCACTGCGCAGCGTGGTGCAGGGCAAGGAAGACATCATCGACTTGCTCTTGGTCGGACTCCTCGGTGCGGGGCACGTTCTGGTCGAAGACGTCCCCGGCGTCGGCAAGACGACACTCGCCAAGGCCCTCGCGCGTTCGCTCGATGTGACGTTCACTCGCGTGCAGTTTACACCTGATCTTCTTCCGACCGATATTCTCGGATCGCAGGTACTGAACCCACGCGAGGGATCTTTCGCGTTTCACAAGGGACCTATTTTTACCAACGTACTCCTTGCGGACGAAATCAACAGAGCCTCACCTCGCACGCAATCTGCGCTGCTCGAGGCGATGAACGAGGCGCAGGCGACCGTCGACGGCGTCACGCACATGCTGCCCGCGCCGTTCTTCGTGGTCGCGACGCAAAACCCCTCGGATTACCAAGGAACCTACCCGCTACCGGAAGCGCAACTCGATCGCTTCCTGCTGCGCATCGGCGTCGGCTATCCGTCCGCCGACGCCGAACTCGCCATGCTCTTCGCCCGAAAGGGATCAGACCCTCTCGCGAAAGTCACGGCGACGTGTGACAGCGTTACGGTGTCGCGCATTCAGGCCGAAGTCCGCGAGGTCGAAGTGAAAGACGCCGTCGCGCGATACCTTCTCGCCATCGTGCATCGGACTCGGCAGGCGGCGAGTCTCGAGCTTGGGATAAGCCCACGCGGCGCGCTCGCCTTTTTCCGGGCTTCCCAGGCTCGCGCTCTTCTCCAGGGGCGTACCTACGTAAGTCCGGAGGACGTCCACGCCCTTGCCGCGCCTGTCCTCGCGCACCGCATCCAACTCACGACGCAGGCTCGCTACGGCGGCATCACCGCCGAAGCCGCTATCGCCAACGTGGTCCGCGAAGTCCCTGTTCCGACGTGAGGCGAGGCCGTCGTGAAGATTGACTTCGCGCGACTCAATCACATCCTCATTCCGAAAGGAAAAGAGGAGCGCGATAAGTTTCGCCAATCGTGGTTTGGGCGCATCGTCGTGCCTCTCGTATCCGCAGTTTGGGGTTCGCTGACCGACGAAGGCCGATCGCTCGCCGTCGCTACGTTTGTCGTCGGCGCGATCGGTGTCGACGTTCGCTCGACAAGTACTTACCTCTTCTTCTCTATTCTCGCGGGGATTCTAGCGGGATCGCTCACCGCGGCCTCCCGCCTCCGCCTCGATTTCCACGTCGGTGGCGTAGGCGACGTGACCATGAGTGTCGATGCCCCAAGGCGCGTCACGGTCGGAGAACCCGTCACGTTTACGATCTCGTGCGCTCGAACGGCGCGCGCGGCGAAACCTGGACGTAGCCCCGAAGGCGACCTTTCGATTCGTGTCCGTGGTCCGTTTCTTCCGTGGGACGGAACGTGGCTCGACGAGCCGCCCGCCGAGATGCGACTCCACCAAACACACTGTGCAAGCACGCGGATGCGCGCGCGGTTTGTCCTGCGCGGCTTGCACCACCTCGACCCTTTTACGCTCGCGGCAGTGGCTCCACTAGGTCTCGCCTGTGGGCCGCGCCGAGAGAGCGACGCGATGAAAATCCACGTTGTCCCACGCGTGGCTAACGTCGTACGCCTTCCGCTGACGACAGCTTCGAGACATCAGCCCGGCGGCGTCGCTCTTGCGTCGAGCAGCGGCGAAGCGATGGACCTTTTGGGCGTCAAGCCCTATCGGCCTGGCGATCCGGTTCGAGACATTCACGCGCGGAGCTGGGCGCGGACGGGAGTGCCCGTCGTGCGCGAGTACCAGCAGGAATACTTCACGCGCGTGGGCATTGTCCTCGATACGGACGTCGACGACGCTGAACGGCTTGAGGCCGCCATCGAACTTGCCGCCGGCGTCATTGCGCATATTTCCGGCGGCGACGCGCTCGTCGATGTGCTCGTTGTCGGTGAGGCGGTGCACGAGCTGACGGTCGGGCGCAGTCTCGGCACGCTCGATCAGGCGCTCGAGTTGCTCGCCACGGTCGAAAGCGGCCCCCGCCTTCACGCGCCACAGCTGCTCGCGCGTCTGCACCCCTACCTTGATCGACTCTCAGCGGTCGTTTTCGTGGCACTCGCCGCGGGTCCGGAGCACGCGGCGGTCGAACGCGGGTTCACAGGTCGCGGAATCGCGTGCACGACCCTTTTGCTCGATGAGGCCCTCGAGCAACAGATTCACGACAGAAAAGAACTTTCGTGGGCCGACACGACGGCGCGAACACCGGCATGAATCTCAGGGCTCTTCAACGGCCCGGTGCGCTTGCCGCGCTGCGCTTTGTTCCAAGTGTGGTGGCCGGGCTGCAACTCGCATGGACCTCGGCCACGACGCCACTCCCTCCCCTCGCGCGTGGTGCGGCCATCGGCCTTCTCGTCCTTTCAATGCTCCTTGCGACCCTTCCGAAGCGCGACAACGTGAAGACTCATGGCGCGTTCATCTTCGCGGTCATCGCCGTGGCGATCACGGGCCTCACACGCACGGGCCCCGCGTATCCAGTGGGTTGCGCGGTATTTCTCGTGGTCGCTCTTGGATGCTTGCGCGCGCCCATCCTCGCTGCGCGAATGCGAGCTTCCGATGAGGCGAGCCCCGAATTTTTGGACGATCGACGTCCCCCTACGGCGCGCGCCTGGAGGACCGCAAGCACTCGAACACGGGTTGTCCTCGCGGTGGTCACCGTCGTCGTCGCAGGCGCCTTTATTCGCGCGCTTCCTCCGGCGGGCGCGTTCGCCGAGCGGCAAATCCAACGCTACGCGGGCAACGCGGCGATCGAAGACGACGATCGCATCGGGTTCGCGACGAACATCCGCGTAGGTTCACTGCGCCACGTCTTGAAGAGTGACCGCGTCCTCATGCGCATCGAAGGCGAGGCACCGGAGCTTCTGCGGGGTGTGGTGCTCGAGACGTACGATCGCCACGTGTGGTCGAGCACCCGTGACGCGTCCACCACGATCGTCGCGACGACCGGATCACGTGAACGCGCCACTACGCGCATCGAGCTCTCACGGGCAGCCCTCGGAGGTCGGGTTACAGAACCGCGCTGGTTTCTGCCCGCCGATGCGTGTGATGTTCGCACGCCTTCTGGACAGATGAGTGTAGATTCCCATGGCACGGCACGGCCCGTCCCGCAGAACAACGCGCGCGACATTTCGTTCAGCCAAGCCAGTCGCGGACCTTGCTCGAATCGGCTTCCCGAGCCGGCACCTCCAAGCAGCATCGAACTCGCCATGGAGTCGAACGTTCGCCGCGAACTAGCCCCGATGGCCTACCGCTGGGTGCAAGACTCAAAAACGAAGCAGGAGGCGCTGACGCGCATTGTCGCTCAACTCCAGACGTTCGAGTATTCGCTCGCAGAGCACCGGGAGACGGCCCGCGATCCCGTGGTGGAGTTCCTCACGGTCGAACATCGAGGGCATTGCGAGCACTTTGCTTCCGGAATGGCGCTTCTCGCGCGTGCTGTTGGCATTCCGGCGCGCGTGGTCGTCGGGTTCCGCGTGGACGAGGTCAACGAGCTCACGGGGCTTGCCGTCGTTCGCGACCGCAACGCTCACTCATGGGTCGAGGCTTGGATCGGCAATCGCTGGATGACCTTCGACCCAACCCCGCTTAGCGAACTTCACGCCACGACCAGGCCGACGCGATGGGAACAACTGACGGAAGCCTTCTCCTTGGTGTGGGACCGCACGCTCGGCTTCTTTGCGCGCCTCACACTTTTGAGCCTCGGTGTCCTCTTCGCTCTGGCGGCGGTAGCCCTCGTCATTCTCCGCGCGATCTTGCAGCGCAACAAGAAGGCGACGCGCGCTACGCATTCCTTTTCTCGGCCGCTTCCCGCGTTCGAGACACTCTCCGTCGCACTCGAAAACGCCGGATTCGTTCGCGCCGCGTCTGAACCGCTCGAACGCTTTGCAAAACGGGTTTCAAGCGCCGGTGAAGCGTGGTCCGACGACGTCGCCGAAATCCTTCAAGTTTACGCTAAGCTTCGCTACGGAGGGCTCGGCGAAGTGCAGTCCGTCTCCACGCGACTCGAAGCGCTCGCGCGAAAAATCGGTCCAACCCCCAAGTGAATTAGAAGTTGGTGAAAGGCGGGAAGGATCGATAGGCTTATCGCTGAATTAGTCCGCATGAACATCATTCAGATACTTGAAAATTTTTGGTGGTTGCTTCTCATTGTCCTGTTCGTCGCTGCTCATAAAGTCTTGCTGCGCGTCTTTGGAATTGTGATGATTCCGGAAGACAGCGTCGGGATTGTAAATCGCAAGTATGTGCTTTTCGGTGCACACAAGGCCCTTCCGGATGGCAGCATCATCGCACTTCGTGGCGAAGCCGGTTTGCAGGCCGACGCCCTACCGCCGGGGGTCCACTTCTGGCTCTGGCCTTGGCAGTATAGCGTGGAGCGGCAAGTCTTCATCACCATTGGGCCTGGCAGCATCGGCGTGGTCGAAGCGCGCGACGGAAAGCCCCTCCAGGGCGGCCGGGTACTCGGACGGCAAGTTTCATGCGACTCGTTTCAAGACGCTCGCGCCTTTCTGACGCAAGGCGGCGAGCGCGGGCCTCAGATCACGATCATTCCGCCGGGAACCTACCGCATCAACACCTCACTTTTCACTGTCGCACTGGCGCCCGTCATCGAGGTGCCTGACAACATGGTCGGCATTGTGACCACCAAAGATGGCAAGCCATTGCCAAGCGGCGAAATCGCGGGCTACGAGGTTCCAGGGCACAACTTATTTCAAGACGCCGAATCGTTCATCACGAATGGTGGTTATAAGGGGTTGCAAGAGCAGGTGATCTTGGCGGGACGGTACTTTTTCAATCCGCGCTTTGCGACGGTTGAAATCGTTGCGATGACCGAGGTCAAGATTGCGCACGCCGGCGTGGTGATTGCCTTTGTAGGCGCCGCCGGACAAGACGTCTCGGGTGACAAGTTTAAGCATGGCAACCTGGTTTCCAAAGGCCAAAAAGGCGTCTGCGTCGAACCGCTCGATCCAGGTAAGTACCCCGTCAATCCCTACACTCATCGCGTCGTAGAAGTGCCTACGGCCAACGTCGTCCTCAACTGGGCTGACGACAAGTCCGAGGCACACAAGCTCGATGCCAACCTGTCGACCATCACCGTGCGCTCCTCCGACGGTTTCAAGTTCAACCTCGATGTGAGCCAAATTATCCATATTCCGCGGACTGACGCACCGATGGTGATCGCGCGCTTTGGCAGCGTCGCGAATCTCGTCACGCAAGTTCTTGAGCCGACTATAGGAAACTACTTCCGAAATGCGGCTCAGGGCAAAGACGCGATCTCCTTTCTCAAGGAGCGCGAGGAGCGACAAACCGAAGCGCGCGATGCCATCCAGAAAGCGCTGCAGGAATACAACGTCGGCGCGGTCGATACCTTGATTGGCGACATTGTCCCTCCCGAGGCACTGATGAAAACGCTTACCGATCGCAAGATTGCGGAGCAAGAAAAAATCACTTTCGAGACTCAGAAACTCGCGGAGGAAACACGAAAAGAACTCGAGCAAGCGCGCGCCCTCGCAACCACGCAGGCACGCGTCGTCGACGCCGAACGAAAGGTGCAGATCGCCGATTTTGACGCCCAATCAAATGTAAAGAAGGCCCAAGGCGACGCCCAATCGAAGACCATCAACGCCGAGGCCGATGCACGCGTATTGCTGACGGTCGGCGAGGCCGAGGGCAAGAAGATCTCGGCGGTCGGCCTTGCGGAGGCACTCGTTATCCAGAAAAAAACGGAGGCCATCGGGAAGGACAACTTCGCGGTCATTGAGATTGGCCGAGCCCTCGCCGCAGCAAAGATCCCGCTTGTCCCGCAGATTATGGCGGGCGGTAGTGGCGGAGGCTCGATTCTCGACGTGTTGCTCGCAACGCTCGTTCGCGACGGATTGAAGGGCCAAAAGCGTTCAGAGCCGCCAGGTGCGTTGGTTTCGACGAACGAGCCATCCGTGGCGTCCACGACCCTTCGGATCCCCGAATCTCAACCGCCGTTGAAGGGATCGAAGGGATAGAGTGGGAAAAAAACGGCTGTCGCAACTCGCAGAACAAGCGCAAGCTAGCGAAGCGTAACCCACATTTCGTCCGCACGGAATGTCTCGGGCGAACGTAGATAAACCTGGTAGCGCAGCTTCGATGTCTTTGCGTCCGCAGTCGCGCTGGTGGCAAACCGCGCGTACGTGGAAGAGGCTCGAATAGGAAGCACATGAGTCGCCACCACTTCACCGGTCGCGGCGAGCTCGTGCAGCGTCAGGGTAAGCGGTCCCGAGACTCCTTCTATCGCAAATTTTCCGCCGAACTCAATCTCCCTTCCACCGATGTCCTTCACTTCCACGTCCTGGTAGACGCTTTGGTCTGGCTGACACGACGCCTTTCCGCAGTTCGTTGCGAGGTAACAGTTACCGTCGGTCGAACCGGTTGCATTGCGATACACCGCGAGGTTCGTCGCGTCGGTTCCAGTGCGCTCCCAAGGAGCCGCGCTACACTTCCACAGGTCACCGTTGACAAGCAAATTTGCACTCGATTCGAGCCGATACAGATAGATACCGGAATAAGCTGGATCGAGTGACTCGCGGGTGACATGCATGAAAGTCGTACCCGTCGCTGCATCGCGAACCATTCGCGCGTAAGCAGGATTGCAGGCAATGCTCTTCCCGGCCCGCTCCGGCACGGTGTTTGAGTAGAGTATAGGATTTCCCGCAGGAAACTGCTCCCACTTGTTAGCGGCTAGTTCACGCGTCCTAGAAATGCCCCAATCCCACCTTTGGCCGTCGACACATCCAAGAGTCAGGTCTCCGCTCTCCACAAGCGAATAAAGATAGCCGTCTTCGTCCAGGATACTCCCAGCTCCGCCGCCCGTCGGGCCGGCTCCCTGCCAGACTTCGCGCCACGGCAGAGCACGTTCTCTATCCCAAATCGCATCCGCCGGTACGCCTTGCGCAGGGTCGCCAGCGATCCAGGTTTTAAAATCTGTCGTTTTCGCGACGCCTCGGTAGCCGTTCGTCCCGTCGTAGCCGTGAAACCCTGCGAAAATGGCGCCACCGCTCGACCAAATATTGAACGTTCCCTCGTCGAACACGGCTTGCGCTTTACCGGGAATTCGAACGCAGGCGTCTTCTGGCTTGTCGCAGATTTTGTTCCATAGCGACTTCGCGGGGATAACGGGATTTGGTATCGTTTCGACAAAAGGACCGACAGGACTTACCGCCTCACGCTCTACATGGCAGCCTGCCCATGTCCCGGAGCGGTCGAGACATTGAAATACGTAGTGCCACTTACGAGCCGCCGCGTCGTAATAGGCATCACCATCCGCGGCCGCGCATTCCCACTTCGACCCCTGCACGTTCGGCAAAATCTCGACGGGCGCCTGCCAAGTTTTCCCTTGATCGTCTGACATTCGCACTTCCATAGACAGCGCATGACCGAGTCCGGCCGGGCAATAGGAAGGCAACGACGGCGCGAGCTTTCGAGAGAAAAGGTACCAGGTACCCTCCGTGATGGTTATATGGGCGGCGCCGAAGCCGTACGGCCAACTCGTGTTTGCCTGCGTGTACGTTCGAACGAGCGACCACTTCGCATTGCCTCGCCAGTACTCCGCCAACGTCGCGGGAGACCCTTCGGGGCTCACAGTACCCGCCTCCAGAGGGGCCGCATCCGGCGTCGTACGTGGCGGCGCTCCGTCGAGATTCGCGGGTGAAGGGGGCTCACCTCCTCCAGAACAAGCCAACCATCCAGTGGTCAGCACGGCGGCGGAAGCTAACACGTAGCGCATGGCTCAAGGCTACACGCGCGAACCGCTCGGGCAAGCGCATGGCGCGGACGCCCGATGGGTAAGACGTCGTCGACCGCACCCGGCTCAGTTGGAAGCTCGCGAGTATGCGCCGGATTCACGACCCCTGCGCGCGGCGGACGACCGCTCTCCTACAACCTAGCGGCGTGTGGGCCCCCTCCGACGCTAAAATGCAACGCCGCGAAGGCCGATGACCGCGCCCGAAAGCGTAAGGCCGCTTCGGCTCGCGTCTGTCGTCGCGAGCGGTTGCACAAAGGGCGACAACCGGGCTATCTCGGGCAGTGGGCGCTTCTTCCGCTCGACGACCTCCGGCGAGTAGGCAAGATTTGCCTGGACGACACCCGTGATCGCGAGAGCTGCAAGAGCGCCTGCAAAGCTCAAGTTCACCGCGCGAACCGTCGCCGCGCGGTCTTGGTAGAGTTGCGCTTTTCGCTCGAGATCGCCGGCGCGCGACTCGTCATCCGCGTGCGCGCGCGCGTCCAAGAACATCGGTACCGTGATCCCCGTTCCCAGCATACAGACGGCCTCGCTCGCGAGAAACGTCCATCCGAGAAGTCTGTCACCGTTTTGAAACTGCCCGGCGCCGAAAGGTAGCCACGCGAGCAAGCGACTGTGGCGGACCGTGATGGTCTCTTCACCCGCCATCTGCTTCACCTTCGCGAGCCACATCGCTTCTTTCCGAAGCACCGCCTCCGCGCGAGCTCGCCGCTCCGCCTCGAACCGCGCAGCATTCTGAGCCGACTGGCGAATCTTTTCCTGAAGCTGTCCGCGAACATCAAAAAACGTATTGATGACGTCACCCGGAAAGCTAAGCGGATCGGGCTCAAACTGCGGATCGGCAAGGATCATCGACTCAAAAAGCTCGACGGCGGCTTCGCGTTGGCTTTGCGCGAGGAGGACCGCGCTGAGGTACATCCGCGCCTGCGAGAGCAAAGAGAGCTCTTTCGCGCCGGTCTGCGGGTTCACGAGCGCGCGCAATCGGGATTCAGCTTCGGTGTAGTTCCGTGCAAGGTAAGAGGCGCGCGCTTTGTCGATATCCACGCGGCCTTGAGCTAGCGCGATTCCCTGGCTCGCAAAAAGGAGAGCGCACGCAAACCCGAATACACGTCCCAGCCATATACCGATGTTACGCATCACGGTCCTTTGAACGAAACGACGTGCAGTTGCCCCGCGACCAGCTGATGCGTTTTGCGTTTCTCCGGGTCGACGCGGTCATAGATATGAACGGTCCACGTCCCCCGGCGCATCGGGATCTCCGTAGCGAGGCCCGCCGCGAGGGTGAGGTTCGCTTCTTCGACCGTATACGAACGGAGCGGATCGCCTTCGATGAGAAGCCGGGCCGGA
This sequence comes from Polyangiaceae bacterium, assembly GCA_025353725.1. Taxonomy (GTDB): domain Bacteria; phylum Myxococcota_A; class Polyangia; order Polyangiales; family Polyangiaceae; genus Labilithrix. Next base: position 32,606 of record JANXOF010000053.1, read on the forward strand.
CGGACCGTCACCTGAACGTCCAGTGACTCCTCGGACTCACCGGCCGCGATCGCGATCGTCGTCGGAACACAAAGCTCTTCCCCGCTCCGTTCCACCCTGCACGTAAACGAAAGTAGATGTGCGTTTTGATCGGGAAGCGTGAACGTAAGGCCCGGCGCCGGATCTGCGCCTCGAACGCCATCGATCGTCATGGTCACGCCGAAGGCAGGCTGGAGCGATGCGATAACGACGTTTCGCTTCCTTCCGTGGCTAAGCGGGGTTCCGGCGTCGGAGCTTAGCTGCGTTCCCGGCGCTCTGCGGACACCAGGCGCCGCGACCGTCGACTCGTTCGCGAGCGTCGACGACAATACGGGCGCCACCACGTGAGCCTCCTCCGCTCGCGCCTCGCGTGAGGTCGAAGGAGCGGCCGCGTGAAGGACCACCGCGCCCGAAGCGACGACAGGCGGCGCCGCAAAAGCGCGCAGTACGAGCAGCGCACCCGCCCCAAGCGCCGTCGCCCCGAAAAGGACAGGCGCCGCGCGGCGCGCTAAGCGCATACGCGCCTCGGCGCGATGGATGCGGGTCACGATGCGAAGGAGATGCGGATCGTCGGGCGCGTACGCCAGCGCACGGTTGTAATCTGCGGCGGAGGCTACCGCATCGACGCGTTTCCGGCCCTCGTCGCCAAGCGCGCAAAGCCTTTCGACGAGGCGCTTGTCATGGTCTTCGGTCCATCCCGCCGGGTCGTCGAAATACGACTCGAGCTCCGTGCGCGGTGCCGCGATGCCGAGCCGCAACAGCTCTGAAGATAACGCCTCGCGCATCTCCTCGGCGCTCGCGTAGCGCTCACACGCCTTCCTCGCGAGCGCGCGGTCGAGAATTCGGCTGTAGACTTTGCCGACGGGCGGGGCCTCGCGCTCCGCACTTGGGTACACGCCATCCAGGACGCGGCGCAGCACCTGCGCGGGGTTGTTCCCCTCGAACGGTAGGTGCCCGACCATGCATTCGTAGAGCAGCACGCCCAAACCGAACACGTCCGCGCGGCTGTCGACGTCGCCCCCCTCGATTTGCTCGGGCGCCATGTGTGCTGGGCTCCCAAGCACCTGCCCCGTCGACGTCACGCCCTGAGTGTCGAGCAACTTCGCTATGCCAAAGTCCGTGAGCTTGACCCCCACGCGCTCACCGCGGTTCGAGTCGAGGGGCGTGCGGCGACTCGGCGCCGCAACGGCAAGGGCCGACGCACTCGACGGGGAAGCCGCCGCGGGCGCCGTCTCTACGTTTTGATGCTCCAGCATCACGTTTTCAGGCTTTACGTCACGATGCACAACGCCCGCAGCGTGGGCATGCGCAAGCGCGCCGAGCAACTCCACGGCGAGGGCTGCGGCGACCTCAGGAGGCAGACGCCCGCCGGTCGTGAGAAGCTTGCGCAGCGTTTGACCGCGTACGAACTCCACAACCAGGTACTGCTCCTCGTCGTCAACGGAGGACACGTCGAACACCTCGACGATGTTCCGATGGCGCAACTTGGCAACGGCCTTCGCCTCGGCTTCAAAGCGATGCGCCATCTCACGACTGTCGCGAAGATGGGGGTGAAGGATTTTAATCGCCACGTCGCGGCCAAGGCGCTTGTCGTGCGCTCGGTACACCGTCGCCATCCCTCCGTGCCCAAGCTCCTCGAGCACGTCGTACTTCGTGAGCGCGGGGACTCGTGCCGGCCTCGCGCCGACGCTCACGACCATGAGCCGAGGATAGCGGCTTGCGGGGGACGATCGCGAGAGCTACCGGAAGTGCGATATCCGCGCCTTCCGTCGCCCTTCATCCTTTGAGCCCCAGGCGCTTCATACGCGAACGAAACGTGCTCTCACTCATGCCGATCAGGCGAGCCGCGCGTGATTGATTGTTGTCCGCACGCAACAGGACCTGCGCGAGGATTTCGCGCTCAAGGTCGTCGAACGTCGTACCTCCGTCGGGCAGGTCGAGAGACAGATGGGAGCTCGACGTGGCGTCGATGTCCGGCCGCGACCGCGACACAGGCGCGCCTTCGCGCTCTTCCGAAACGTCCGCCGGCGAGTCGGGCGCGTACGCCGCAGCGGCTTGCTCACGTCCCCATGAAGGCGGGGGCGGCCGAAGGCGCGCGGCGTCGCTCGGCGACGAGGAAGGCGATCCATGCCCCATCGCACCCGCGTGAACCGATTGGACCACGCGAAGCGACTGCGGGAGCCCAAGGTCGGCGACCTCGATGTCTCGGCCTGCATGGTAGATCACGAGGCGCTCCATCAAGTTACCGAGCTCGCGGACATTCCCCGGCCACGGATGTGCCTCGAGGGCAAGCCATGCGGCCACACCGACGCGCGGAAGCTCTCGACTCATACGCCGCGCAGCCGCCTCGAGCATCGGAAGGCCGATGCCACGGACATCTTCCGTCCGTGAACGAAGCGGCGGGATCTCGATAGGGCAGACGGCGAGTCGATAATAAAGGTCGAGCCTGAAGTGACCGGCATGAGCGTCCGAGAGGAGATCGCGATTCGTGGCGGCGACGATACGCACATCCACACGACGCGGCTCACTCGCTCCCACGGGCCAAAACTCGCGGGACTCGAGCGCTCGGAGAAGCAACGCCTGGAGCGGCGCGGGAGCCTCGCCTATCTCGTCGAGAAAAAGCGTGCCGCCATCCGCGAGTTCAAGGAGCCCGCGTCGCGCCTGCTGCGCCCCAGTAAACGCGCCCTTCACGTGGCCAAAGAGCTCGCTGGCCATGAGCTCTGGCGGGAGCGCGGCGAGATTCTGCGCGACAAACCGCGCGCGCCGACGACCGCTTCGCTCGTGAACCTCGGCGGCCACGAGCTCCTTGCCTGTCCCTGTTTCACCATAAAGTAGCACGCTCGCGTCCGTCCCGGCCACGGCGTCCACCTGGGTCATCACGCGCTGCATCGAAGGCGAGGTCACCTGCAAGCGAGGGCGGGACGCAGACGCCGTTCGCGACACGGCTTCGACGTCGTCGCGAAGCCGCGCGTTCGTCGTCTTTAGGTCCGCCGTGAGGCGACGATTATCGAGTTCGAGCCGACGCTGCGCCGCCGCGCGTCCAAGGACAAGACGGAGCTGTGCGTTATCCCAAGGCTTCTGGACATACGCGAAAAGGTGTCCGTGGTTCACGGCGTCGGCGAGATCGTCATGATCGCTGAAGCCCGTGAGCAAAATCCGCTGCGTGTCGCGGCTCGCGGCGTACGCTCTCGCGAGAAGCTCCGAGCCGTTCATCGGGCGCATCCGCATGTCCGACACCAGGACGTCAAACTCACGCGAAGCGAGCGCGTCGAGCGCCGCAAGCCCTGTCGCCACACAAGTCACGTCGAAGTCGTCTTCGAACACGGCCTCGAAGACGTCGCGCACGTCGGGTTCGTCGTCGGCGTAGAGAACACGCGGCTTACGTGGCTCGAGCTGCGGCGTCGATTCGAGGCTCGGGCTCGATTCGAGGCTCGGGCTCGATTCGAGTTTCGGATCGCTCGGGCGCAGGCGGGGGTCGGACGGCGACGTCACAGTTCGACCCTAGCGGATACGTCAGCCCTCGCTTGACTTCTTCGGATCGCCGATCCCGTGACGCCTGAGGTAGCCGCGAACGTGCGCGCGTTCCATCGCCGCGCGCCGCCCGATTTCGCTCACGTTTGAGCTGCATTCAGCATAAAGCGCCGTGAAATACTCGCGCTCGAAGCGCGCAAGAATCTCGCGCTTCGCATCCTGAAAGGTGCGCCCGCGCGTGGGCGTCGATTCGCTCGGCGCCGAGGACATCGGTGCGACGTGCGACGCGAGGTCGATCGGGCCGTCCTTACCGAACGCAAGGGCCACCGCGATCACGTTGCGCAACTCGCGCACGTTCCCGGGCCAGTCGTGACGCATGAGTCGCTCGAGCGACTCATTTGTGATGCGGCTGTAGGCCGACGGATCACCGAGGTCGGTAATCATCTTCCGCACCAGTGAGGGAATGTCCTCGGTCCGCTCGCGTAGCGAAGGAAGCTCAATGCGGAGCTGCGCGACGCGGAAGTACAAGTCGCTTCGGAACGTCCCCGCATTGACCTCGCGGACAAGGTCGCGGCGGGTCGCCGCAATCACGCGAACATTGACGGGCCGGTACGCATTCGACCCGACCGACTTAATCCGCTGCTCCGCGAGCGCACGAAGGAGCTTGGGCTGAACGTCGACGGGAAGCTCCCCGAGCTCGTCGAGAAAGATCGTTCCGCCATCGGCCTCGACGAACGGCGAAACGCGCTTGTCGACAGCTCCCGTGAAAGCGCCACGCTCATGACCGAAAAGCGCGCTCTCAGCGAGAGTCGGGGGAATCGCGCCGCAGTCAACGACGACGAACGGCTTGTGCGCACGGGAACTCGCCTGGTGGATGGCGGCCGCAACAAGCTCCTTGCCGCAGCCGGTTTCGCCAAGAATCAGCACCGTAAGGTCCGTCGGAGCGGCTTTACGACATCGCTCGAATACGGAGCGCATGCCCTGGCTCACGCCAACCAGAGGCCCAAATTGAGCGACCTCCGGGATGTCGACTTGCTCGGGCTGGGTCGGCTCGAAGTTGAGCTGCGACTCCCCGACGTTGATGAGCGTCGGCTTCGTAAGGAAGACCTCGCCAATGCGCGTGTCTCCGATGAATGTCCCGTTCCGCGAGCCTAAATCTCGAAGGCGTACGCCGCGCTCTGTCGCGACGAACTCCATGTGCACCGCACTTACCTTTCGATCATCGAAAACGATGTCGCAAGCTTCATTTCGCCCGACGACTTGCGTCTCCGGACCGACTTCGAGAGTCGATTTGTTGGCTTGTCCGCGGCTGACCTTGAGGGTTCCGCCTCGGACTTCCAGCCGACCCTTCGCGACGACTGTGGCATCCACGCTTCCTTTTTAACACGTTGCACATGCGATTCGGCAAGGGGAATGGCGAGCCCGTGTCGAGAAGGTGGCCCACTTCGGAACGGCGACGGTTCGCGTGCGGCGCTCGCGACGGCTCGTTTGAGCTTATTTATGGCCAGTATCGCGATGGTGTCGTGGGTCCGAGACAGCCTCCGAAAGCACTCCTCTTTTTTGTTTTCCGAGGAGCTCGGCGGCCTGCGGTGCACCCCCGGCGGCCCACACTTTACTCACCGAGGGGCTCGTCGGCGGTTTGGGGCCCTCGGCGGCTACCGTCGACGGACGGGAAAACCGCCGAACGAATTAGGGCCTGTTTCGGTCAGCGAACCCGCCGTCACCTCCGTATGGTCTTCTCGCGTCTCAAGTTGAGGCGGAGGTACAGGTTGACGCCGTCGCGCGTTGCCCATGACGCGGCAGACTCTATGCCAAGATTCGAGCGCATCTGCGGCCGATCCGAAGCGCTTTTCCCGCTCGCGCGCCATGATTTTAAAGAGAAAGCGCTCAATCGCCGCGGGCCACGTGTCCCCAGTCGTCTGCGCGAGGGTCGGAGGGTCACGGTCAAGCTTCAGCGCAATGAGCGTAAGTGCGTTCGACCCCTCGAAAGGCAAGCGCCCCGTGAGCGCGCGAAACGCGACGGCGCCGAGCGCATACAAATCCGCTCGCTCGTCGACCCGAGCCGACCCGCGGACCTGCTCAGGTGCCATGTAGGCAAAGCTTCCGAGCGTTGCGTCAAACGCAGTGAGTGACGGTTCGCTGCGCCGTGAGGCACTACTTTTTACTTTAGAAACACCGAAATCGAGGATGCGCGTGCGCTCCTCGTGAACACCGCCCGTGACCTCCGCAGGCGTGAGTTTCCGCTTTTCGATAAACAAGTTTGCAGGCTTGATATCGCGATGAACGACATGTGAGTAGTGCGCGGCACTTAGCCCTTGAAGCGTATCTTCCACGATAGGGGCCACCTCGGCGAAGGAGAGGTATTGCTCCCGACGTAGACGCTCGTCGAGTCCCTCGCCGACGAGACGCTCGAAAGCGATCCACAGCCGGCCATCGGACTCCTTCCCTGCCCCAAGAATGGCCGCCACGTATGGCGACTGAATCTGCTTGGCAATCGTAGCTTCGCGGTTGAATCGAGCCACCAAGTCCGGGTCGAGCGCGGCGCGCTCGTGTAGGACTTTGAGAGCGACTTTCTCGCCGCCGCGCCCTTCCGCCGCGTACACCTCCCCCATGCCGCCCTGGCCAATAAGCCGGCGAATCTTGTACGTACCGCCGATGATCGATCCCGGCGCTAGGCCGGGGTCGGCTGCCATCGCCGCGAGCGTAGCACGGCACACGGCTTCGGTTTCAATCCCCTTTCGAGGCCCTCGGCGACGACGCCAGCGCGGGTTACGCAAGCCGGGTGTTGAAGAGGAACCCGAGCCCCTCTACGCTCGCACGCATGCGTAGCGCTCATGACGTCGAGGCTTACCTCGACAAGATGAACCGGCGATTTTCGCCAGTCGATGACCAAGCAGGCACTTATCTTGTCGATGGCGGCGGCAACATGCCCCCCACGGCCTTGCGGGTCGACCCCCCGCTCGTCGTGCTCCGCGTCCACGTCGGGAACATTGACGGAGGACCCGCGCAAAACGGCGAGCTGTACGAGAAGCTCCTGACCATCAACGCGAAATCACTTGTGCATACGAGCTTCGGCCTCGAGGGCGGCAAAATCGTGTTGTGTAGCGCTCTGGAGCTCGAAAACCTCGACTACAACGAGCTCGCTGCGGCGCTCGACGAGATCGACGTCACGCTCGCGCAGCAGGTCGCAAAGCTTGCGCAGCTCTCGAAGGCCGCCCACTCGAACTCAAACCCGCGCGTGCCGCCTGCAGCGAAGTCGCCCCAAGCGTCCAGGAAGGCCTAATTATGGGCATTTTTAATCGTCTCGCTCAGCTCATTAAGTCCAATTTGAACGATCTCATCAGCAAGTCCGAAGATCCGGAGAAAATGCTGAACCAGATCGTTCTGGAAATGAACAACCAGCTCGTCGAGGCCAAAAAGCAGGTGGCTTCGTCGATCGCCGACGAGAAGCGCTTAGCGAAGCAGTTCGAGCAGGAGACCGCGCACGCCGCAGAGTGGGAGCGCCGGGCCATGATGGCGCTGCGTGCGGGCAACGAAGAGCTCGCGAAAGAGGCGCTGACGCGCAAGAAGGAGCACGACCAACTCGCAGAGACCTACAAAGACCAGTGGCAGAAGCAGAAAACAGCCGTCGATCAGCTGAAAAAAGCGCTTCGGATGCTGAACGACAAGATCGAGGAGGCGAAGCGAAAGAAGAACGTCCTCGTCGCCCGAAAGAAGCGTGCCGAAGCGCAAAAGTCGATTCAAGAGACCATGCACGGTCTCAAAGATCAGAGCGCCTTCGAAACCTTCGACCGCATGGCGGGCAAGATCGACCAGCTCGAGGCCGAGGCCGAAGCCGCGAGCGAACTGCAGGAGGAGTATTCAGGCGACGTGCTCGCGTCGAAGTTTCAAAACCTCGAGCGAGGTGCGGGAGCGGACGAAGACCTCCTCGCGCTCAAGCGCAAAATGGGCATGATCGCACCGGAAGAGGCGCCTGCCGTCCGCGCCGAGGTACCCAAGCGAGTCGAAGCCGTCCCCGAAGCGGCATCCCCGCTCGCCCCGAGCCGTGCCGAGCAAGACGAGCTCGCCGCCGCCCTCGAAGAAATGGAAGCCGAGCAACACCAGGATCAACAGCGCAAAGCCGGCAGGTAGGCGACGGGGGGCAGTGCGAGCGCGCATGTCTCGCCTTCTGCCCCCTCATCGAGCTGTTCGAGCGTCGCCTAAGTGGTACTCGAGGCTATTTCCTTTCCCTCTGCGGCTAAAAGGCGACCGGTCGCGGCCCACGATTGGTGCGTTCGGTGGGTCACGGCGGCCGTAAGGTCAGGCCGACGGCTATCCCGAACAACGTCGTGCGAAGATTGCGGGACGTCGTCGACGTCCGCGCCCCGCGCGATCGACTGTGCCGGTACTTCGCGCGACCCGCGTTCTCGCTGGCGCGCCTATCCCTGCTTCGCGACGGCTTCGCCATCGATCGCCTGGCGACGCGGCCGGCTGAATCCGCGCATGATGTCGCCTCGCAAGCGTCTCGCGCGTCTGGCCGCCATGATGACGCCACCTCGCTAACCGTTTTAGAAGAGCCGCGCATAGCGGCGCGAAAGGCTTTCGCGTTCATCGCTCGAAGCGAAGTTTGCACGCGGTAATTGTTCGCTCCCCCCCTGCCCTCGCGGTGATCTAACCTTCCACCCATGACAATTGTATTCGTTCATGGCGTTCCCGAAGACATGCACGTCTGGGACGACCTCCGCGCCGAGCTGCCGGATGTCGCGACTGTGGCCCTAAGCCTTCCGGGCTTCGGTGTCTCTCGCCCAGAGAACTTTGCGGCGACCAAAGAGCAGTACTTGGAATGGTTGATTGTCGAGTTGGAGAGACTTTCAGGTCCCATCGACTTGGTCGGTCACGATTGGGGCGGCATTTTGACTTCGCGGCTCGCCGTGACCCATCGACATCTTGTCCGAAGCTTCGTGACCGACGTAATCGGGTTTTTCGACCCAACGTTCGCATGGCACCCGCTCGCGAAACTTTGGGCAACGCCAGGGGCAGGCGAGACCATAATGGCAGACCAGGCAAAAAAGAGTGCAGACCAGCGTACCGTGCAGTATACATCAATGGGAGTAGCGCTCCCGTACGCGCAGCATCTCGCAGTGACCGATGGAGTCAGAGATCAATGCATCCTCGACTTGTATCGGTCGTCCAAAGAACTCCATGCTGACTGGGGAGCGGGAGTGGAAACAATCGCGAAGCCAGGCCTTTTTCTCCTCGGCACCAAAGACCCTTTTGCGGACCCGAAACGGAGCCAGCCACGCGCGGAGCAGCTCGGTCTCGAGGTCGCGCTGCTCGCCGACCTCGGACATTTTTGGCCGTCGCAAGGCCCCAAGCTCGCGGCCGAGACGCTGCGGACTTTTTGGAGTCGACTCGGCTAGCGGCTTAAGAGGTGTAGATGTCGCGCTTTAGAATTCTACGACTCGGTGGGCACGCCGTCGCACTTCACGGTGCGCCGCGAGCAACGTTGGATATCGCCATCTTGGCGCGGCAGGATCAGGATCGACATGGAAATTTGTGCCAGAGGCCTCGCGCAGCTTCGGAAGAACAAGCAGCTCACCGACCGCCCGAAGATCGACTCGACGTAAAGCTCCTACGAGAGCGCGGGGGTTTCGTCACGAAGCGAAGACCGCAGCAAGCAAGTTGCATTCAGCGTTTCTTCTCGAATGGCAACGATTTATTGATTTCTGACGACGCGTAGCTCGTCGAGTCCTCGTGCGCGCAAAGCGAGGGCGTCTGTGCGGTCGTGGGGCCTATTCGGAGCCATCGCAAGCACCTTCATAGCCAAGAGTTCCTCTGCGCACGCTAAAGGGATTTTGCTCTCTAACAACGCATCCTCGGTGGCTCGTTGGACGATCTCGAATTCAATCCCGCTGCTGCACGATAGGAGGTCAACGATAACGCCCGCCGGGCCCGCGAGCCGGATGGTTGCGATGCGGTTTTGGGTTTCGTGTTCGACCAGGGCCTTGACGCGATAGTTCTCGTTGCGCAAAGCAAAAATTAACGACTCAACTTCTTCGTCACTACTTGTCGCAATCGCTAAGTCGATATCGCGAGTGAACCGAACCTCAGCCCGTATAGACACAGCAAGACCCCCAACGAGCGCGAACTGAACTTTTCCGCCAGTGTTTCCGGTCGCGAATCGGCTAGGTCGGGAGGATCAACGGTAATTCGAGGCACCTTCACAAGTCTAGCAGTGTGGGACGTTTGAGAGGCGTGGAGACTTAGCCGACCGACGCGCTCCAAGAGCACGTTCATCAGCGACACTGTCGCCACGTGTGTCAGCTTTTCAGACCACGTCGCGTAGAATGCACTCCAGCTATCAATTTGGCGTGGACCATCGCAGCGTTTAGAGTTTCGCCCCGATTTAGGACGGCATGCAGCTCGCTTATCGGCTCGTACGAACCTGCCGCACCGCTTCTTCATGCCAATGATTGTCATCCTCGTGGGATGCACGGTGGAGACGTCCGCCCAAGCCCCCGCGGACTTCGCTCGAACAAAGGCAACGTCCGGAACTTTGAACACGCTCGAAGCCGCGCCGCGTCCTCCTACGGTTCCGTTTGTCTCGCCCTCGTTCCTGCCTTGGGCCGCGATCCAGGAGGAGCGACACTGGCCGAGCGCGGATGGTTGACACATACAACTTCGTTCTCCCCGTCCTCGACACTCGCCAGCGCGAAAAGCTCGCGTCACGCTTCGATCAAATGCTCAGTCCAATCCCTCCGCCCCCTCCGCAAGGAGGTCGCTGAGGGTCACTCGTACCGAGCGCCGTTGGCGTGACTGACCCGCCGTCTCGCCCACGCGAGTGCGGCCAGGAGAAGCGCGAAAAGGGATAGCACGGATTTTTTTGGACCGCGGACGCCGACGTGTCCAACGTCGCACGTCGGGGTATCCCCGTCCGAGTCGCGAACTTCGCGGACAGGCTCGGATCCTGCGCGTGCGAACGCGCGCGCGACGAGGTCCTTAAAGGGCGCGAGCTTCGTGGCGAGGTTCACCGCTTTAGTGCAAGACGCAGAAAGGCTCGTCGCCTGCGACCGTCCGTTTCCGCCGCGCGAGACGACCCCGACCACGGCGTTCGTTTGCGAAGAAAAAACGGGTCCACCGCTGTCCCCGACGCAAATCGATTCATCGAAGGCGAATTCACTCGGCGTCAACTCCGGTGAGCTGTCATCGGGGCCCACACGGGTCACGCGCACGCTTCCTCGTTGCTGGCGCTCAGCGGGTTCGTTTGAGGTGAGTGTGACCCCCCAACCGACCGTGCTCACCACCTCACCCTGTTCTGCGATGGCCTCGAGGCGCAACGATGCCGGCGGCACTCCTTCAATAGGCGCTTCAAGAACCACGAAAGCGAGGTCGTGATCGCAAAGGGTCGTCGCGCCATCGTCGAGAATCTCGGCGCCGCGCGCGGCCGGCCTCCACGTCGCGCGGTCGAGCGTCGGACGGCCTGGGCCCGTGAAGGCGTACAAAGCCTTCGCGTCGTGATTCGCCCGCACCTTCCCACCACGTTGCGCCGCACCGGTGGCACTGCACGACACGTCCTCCTCGGTATCCGCGACGCAATGACGCGCCGTGAGGAGAAGCCGCGGAGCCACCAGCGTCGCCGTGCAGATTCCCGTTTCGCCCGTCGGATGGGCGAACGCGAGAAGGACGACAGAGTCCTGCGCCGCGTCGGAGCGCACGCCGCCGACGATCGCAGCGGACGAGTGTCCGATGCTTTCGCCAGCCTTGCGTGACGGGGCTGAAAGCTCGCATCCGAGAAACATGGAGACCAGAACGCCCAACCACCCGACGTCACTTCGCGCCGCACGCAGGCACCACTTCATCATCTGGCGATAAGCCTATCGCGGCGCTCACTGCACGGCGAGGCGCCGTAGTAGTCTCCACTCCTACGTGAACAACGAAACGATAACGAAGGACGCCATTCCCGCACGCGACGCGTGGCACACGACGCCGTGTGAGGTGCTGTACGCGCGGTTTGCGGCCGATCCCGCGCACGGACTGACCGACGCCGAAGCGAGTGCGAGACTCGCTCAGAACGGGCGAAACGAGCTACCGACCTCGCCGCCGCCCAGCGCGGTTCGGCGTGTCCTTGCGCAGTTCGCGAACCCGATCGTCCTCACCTTGCTCGCGGCTGCGGTCGTCGCGACGGTCAATGGTGCGAGCAGCAGCGCGAAGGACGTCACGTGGCTCGCCCGGTACGGTGACGCCCTAGCGATAGCCCTCATCGTCGTGCTGAACGCCGTTCTGGGTTTTTACCAAGAGCGCCGCGCCGAAGCTGCGCTCGACGCGCTCAAAAAGATGCAAACCCCGAACGCTCGCGTACGTCGCGGCGATCAGGTGAAGGTTATCCCCGCCGTCGAGCTCGTGACCGGAGACGTCCTCGAGCTCGAGGCAGGCGACGCCGTGCCCGCCGACGCGCGCCTGATGCAAACCATCAACCTCGCGACCCTCGAGGCCGCTCTCACGGGCGAGTCGCTTCCGATCACCAAAGACGCCCGCGCCGAGCTCGCCGAAGACGCCCCTATCGGTGACCGCTCGACGATGCTGTTCACCGGTACCTCCGTCATGCGCGGCAAGGCGCGCGCCCTTGTTGTGGCGACGGGCAAGGATACCGAACTCGGGAAGTTGAGCACGCTGATGAGCGCGCAGGAGCAAACCAAAACCCCGCTCGAAGAGAAGCTCGATCATTTCGGTAAGCGCGTCCTCTGGGCCTGCCTCGCTATCAGCGCGCTGATGTTCGCGTGGGGAATGATTCGCGGCGTCGCTACATGGCACGAGCTGCTTCTCGAGGCCGTGAGCCTCGCGGTCGCCGCAATTCCCGAAGGGTTGCCTGCGATTACGACCATCACGCTCGCGCTGGGTATGCAGCGCATGGCGAAAAAGGGCGCGATTATTCGGAAGCTCGCCGCCGTTGAGACGCTCGGTTCCGCAACAGTTATTTGCACGGACAAAACCGGGACACTGACGCAGAACGAGATGACCGTTCGCGAGATTTACGCCGGCACGATGTCCTACAGCGTCACCGGTACAGGCTACGATCCCGAAGGCGACATTCTTGACCTCAAGGGCACGGTCGTCGACGCGACTCAGTCGGACGGCCTCCGGCGTCTCCTTGCGAGCCTTGCGCTGGCGAACACGGCGTCACTCGAGAAGAACGACGGAGTATGGTGCGTCGTCGGCGATCCGACGGAGGGCGCGCTCCTCACGCTTGCGGCGAAAGGCGGCCTCCCGAAAGAGTCGATCGCCCCGTCACACCAAGTCGTGCGTGAGCTTCCGTTCGATAGCGACCGCAAGCGGATGACCGTGATTGCCCTCGATAAGACGGGGAAAGAAATCGCGCACACCAAAGGCAGCGCAGACGTCCTCCTCCCGCGGTGTGTCGCGCATTACACCCAAGCAGGCATGGAGCCTCTCGATGCCGATGGCCGCGCAGGGATCCTCGCTGAAGCCGAGCGAATGAGCGAGCAATCGCTTCGCGTACTCGCCGTGGCGCGACGTGAACTCTCGCAGGCGCATGGCTCCGAGGGCGCGGACATCGAGCAGAAGCTCACGTTCCTTGGCCTCGTCGGGATGATAGACCCCCCGAGAAAGGGTGTAAAAGAGGCGATAAAAGCGTGCCACGAGGCGGGTGTGCGCGCGGTCATGATCACCGGAGACCACAAGCTCACGGCCGTGGCCATCGCGCGTGAGCTCGGCCTGTGGCACGAAGGCGCCATCGCCCTCAGCGGCGCGGAGCTCGAGAAGCTCAAAGACGCCGACCTTGCGGCACGCATTCCAAGCGTGCGCGTGTTCGCGCGCGTGACGGCGGAACAGAAACTCCGCATCGTGAAGGCGTTCAAAGCGAAGGGGCATATCGTCGCGATGACCGGCGACGGCGTGAACGACGCGCCCGCACTTCGTGAGGCACACATCGGCATCGCGATGGGCAAAGCCGGCACAGACGTCGCGCGGGAAGCGGCCGATATGGTCTTGGCAGACGACAACTTTGCCACGATCGTCGACGCTGTCCGCGAAGGGCGCGCCATCTGGCGAAACATACAGAAGTTCATCTTTTTTCTTCTCTCGTCAAACGCGGGCCTCCTCTTCACGGTCGTCGTGACGAGCGTTGTGCCGTCGCTTCCTGGCCTTAGGCCACTCATGATTCTGTGGATCAACCTCGTTACGAACGGCCTTCCCGCACTGGCCCTTGGTATCGACCCTCCCGACCCGACGCAGATGATGGAGCCGCCTCGCAAAGCAACGTCTGGTCTGCTCGGCCGCCGCGATTACCTCGGGATTGCCGTGGTGGGCGTGCTGATGGGCGGTCTCGCCGTCGGCTGCTACTTCTGGCCTTGGACGCTTCCAGGGGTCGACAAATTCACGTACGGCCGCGCGATCGCATTCTCGCTTCTCGCGCTTTCCCCCTTATTTCATGCACTCAATTGCCGCTCAGCGACGGCTTCCCTCTTTTCGATGCGCCCCCGGCTCCCCCACTTGCTTCTGGCGTCGATGCTCGTGAGCGGCGCTATGCACCTCGTCGCCGTGGTCGTTCCTTCCCTGAACGACGTCTTCAAGACATGGTCGCTGAGCGCTACGGAATGGCTGGTCCTTCTCGGACTCTCGGCGTCCATCGTGCCGATGGTCGAGGGACTCAAACTCCTTCAGCGTCGCGGCGTCGTAGGAACGGATCTCGAACCTCTCTCGCGCCGCGCCTAGTCAGTGCTTCACGTCAGGGTCGAGCGGCTTTTCGCACCCCTTGCCGAACATATCGAGCTTCATGCCCGGCGGGCACGTGGGAGGCTTAGGTGCCGCCGAAGGCACGGGCAAGGGGGCCTTCGTCGCAGGCGCCTTTACGGCGGAGAGTCGGCTTGTCGCAGGAGCCGCACTTCCTTTCTCTCGCGCCAGCATGACGCGTAGAAACGGATTTTGAGGATCGATAGATCTCCCCTCAATGGCCACGATCTGCGTCACATACCCGCTTCGTTCGACGCGCACACTTACGCTATCCGTGCGCGCAAGATTGAGCGTCAGCGAACCGCGGTGTGCAGGGGCTCCGTCAACGCCCACCATCGCGTCCGTCGGCTCGACAGTGACGAACAGTGGTTGCGTCACTTTGGGGACCTCGGTGACAACGTCCGAAACCGACGGTGCGACCAAAGCGCTCGCCGCCGACGAGGCACCGTCGCCCGTTGGTGGAGGGAGCTTCCCGCGGAACCGGGGATAGGCGGCAAGCACGCCACCCACGAGGCAAGCACACAGAAACGTCGACGCGAGCGCTACAGCGAGAACCGGGCTTTTGCGCTGGAACGACGGAATCGTCCGTCGAAAGTAGTCGGCCGGAGTGCTGAATCCACCGCCGCGCTCCCTCATTTCTTGCACCGCTTCAGGAGCGATTCCCCGCTCGACGCACTCGAGGTCGGCGATGACGTCTTCCATCTTCTGGTACCGGAGCTCGACCTTTTTCGAGAGGCACTTGAGCACAACGGCCTCAAGCTCGACAGGTACCTCCTGCACCTGCGGAACAAGCGCGCGTGGCGAGATGGGTGCCTTGTACATATGTTGAGTGAGGATGCCCATAAGGTTGTCGGCGTCGAAAGGAACCTTACCGCACGCCATCTCATAGAGAATGACGCCGAGCGAGTAGATATCCGTCCGTGGGTCGACGGGCACGCCGGCTGCCTGTTCCGGCGACATGTAGTGAGGCGTTCCGAAGACGCTTCCCGCGCGCGTTAGTCGCCCCGCTTCGCTGCATACTTTAGCGATCCCGAAGTCGAGTACCTTTGCGAAATCGCGGTCCTCTCCGCGAACGACGAGCATCACGTTATCGGGCTTCAGATCGCGATGTACAATCCCGCTCGCGTGCGCTGCCGCGAGTCCGCGCGCAATCTGCTTCGCGATGTGCACCAGCCGCGCGACCGGGACAAAACCACGGACTCCCTGCAGGGCGGCGAGACTCGTTCCGTCGAGGTATTCCATGACGAAAAACGTCGCGCCGTCCTCGAGCCTCCCGAAATCGGAAATATCGACGATATGCGGATTACCGATGCTCGACGCGGCGCGTGCCTCGTTTAAGAACCGTTCGACCATCTCCGCGTCCGCGACCATGTCCTCGCGAAGAATCTTGATGGCGACCCGCTTGTCGATGACCTTATGGCGGCCTCGGTACACGACCCCCATTCCACCTTCGCCGAGTACGTGTTCGACAAAGTAACGACCGTCGAGAGTCTTCCCAATGTACGGGTCGATCCGATGCTGTGAGGACCGTGCCGCGCCGCGCGCCACGAGCGCCGCCCCGGCGACCGTCGACCGAGCGCCACTCACGCTCAAGCCGCCCTCCGAATCGGGGAGGGCCGCCAGCGTCGGCTGGTTGGGTCCGGTCGGTTGCTTCAAGTCGGCCATCGGAGGGCGCATGTCCCCTCCGGAAATCGTACGAGGTCTAACCCGTTTCGGGAAGACAGAAGGCGCGTCCCGTCGCGCCTACATCGTCGTGGCCACGCGACAATTACGGAACGAACCTGACGACTCACGTGCTAAGCCCCTCGTGAAAAAGGTGGGTTACCCCGTTCAGATAGCGCTCCGGTACCTGGGTTCGAAAAAACGGGCCTTTGTGTCGGTAGGTACCGCCTTCGCCATGCTTGGGGTCGCGTTGGGCGTGGCGGCTCTCGCGATTGTGATGAGCGTTACGGGCGGATTTCAGGACCAGTTCCGGGAGAAAGTGCTCGGCGTCAACGCGCACGTGATCGTCCTGAAGTACGCGATTCACTTCCGCGACTACCGGGAGGTCATCAAGAAGGTGGCGGCGCTCCCCGGCGTGACCGCCGTTGCACCGTTCGTCATCAATCCCATGATGCTCACTCACGGCGACCGGACGGCCACGGGTGTGTTGCTGAAGGGCGTCGATCCCGAGCAAATGCCGAGGGTGCTCGACCTTCCGCGCCACATCACGGCAGGCTCGCTCGAGGGTATGCGAAAGGTAGGGGCCAAAGCCCCAGAGCCACCGCGTGAGCTCTTTCCAGGCGTTGGCGGCCTCGAGGAAACCGGAGCTGCGCGCGAGAACGGAGCGCCGCGCGACACCACCTCCGCAGACGGCGGAAAGCTGAGCTTGCTCGAAGCTATCGAGAAACAAATTTCAGCCGACCGCTTGGAAAGCGCAAAGCCCGGGCTCGTCGAGCCACGCGAACCACGCGAACCACGCGAATCACTCAGCGAGGCCGTCCCCCAAGGTGGTGCAAGCAGCGCTTCTCCACGCTCGAGTTCACGAGCGAACGAAGGGGGCGACGCACAAAAGCTTTTACCGAGCGGCAGTGTGACCCCGCAAGGCGGCTTCGCCAGCACGCTGCCCGACGAAGACATGTTGCCGGACGCGGTCGACCCCGATCCCTGTCGCAGCGCGGCACAAGTGAAGGCCCTGCCGGGCGTCGTGGTCGGCACGTCGCTCGCGAAGCGCCTCGCGGTCGGCCTAGGCGACTGCCTACAAGTCACCTCCCCGCAGATCGGGATGAGCTTCGGCGGCGCCGGTGTGAGGCCACCCATCGCGAAGCAGTTTCGCGTGATAGCGATCTTTGAGGCCGGCTTTGATCAGTACGATTCAAAGCTCGTCTATACGGACCTCTACGAGGCCCAGGCGTTCTATGAGCAAGGCGACAGCGTCACGGGGGTCGAAGCGAAGGTCGACGACATCGAAAACGCAGCAAAAATAGCGAAGGCGGTCGACGCCCTGCTCGCGAACGGCGTGTACCACACGATGGATTGGAGAGAACTCAACCACGGCCTCTTTACCGCGCTTCTCATTCAGCAGATTGCGATGAGCGTAGTGCTCACGCTCATCATCGTGGTGGCCGCGTTTACCGTGATTGCCACGCTAATCATGGTGGTGCTCGACAAGCGCAAGGAAATCGCCCTTCTGAAGGCCATTGGCGCAAGCGACGACGCCATCCTTCGGGTGTTTCTCTATCAGGGAGGAATCATTGGAGTGGTAGGCACCGCCTGCGGTTTGGTCCTCGGTTTCGCGGGGTGCAAGGCTCTTGCAGCCTACGGCTTCCCGCTGGACCCGAAAGTCTATTTCATCTCTAAATTGCCCGTAAACGTGCGACCGACAGAGTTTTTGATCACAGGTGCCGTCGCGATCGCTATCTGCCTCGTAGCGACGATTTTCCCTGCGCTCTACGCGGCACGGTTACGGCCTTCCGACGGACTTCGTTCCGAGTAACTCACGAGACGCCTTAGCCGCGCGAGGGCGCAAATCGAACCGCCGAACGTTCGTCCAGGTGGTAGCCTTTGACGGAGTATGCGCTGGCTTGTCGAAGTTTCGTCTCTCGGCTCACTCGGGAAGGCGGAGGCGCAACACGTTTGCGTCGAAGCGGAGTCGTGGCAGCGTGCGCTGCAGTCGGCTCGCTCCGTTCGCGGCGATGAGGGTCCGATAAGCGGCTTCTCTATCGAACTGCTCGAAGAAGGTTACAGGGCGGTAGACCCCGTCTCGCGCGTGCGCTTCGTGGTCACGCAGGCCTCGCACGACATGCCTGTCACGGCTTCCGTCGTGAAGGAGGCGAACGGCGGCGTCGCTCCGACGGCGCTCAACGTGCCTCGACCCACGACGGTCACTCCCTCGATTCCCGCTCCCCACCCGCCTGAGGCCGCGAAGAGCCATGAAACGACCGAAGAGGTCGCCACCGGGCCGGAAATCGGTGACGCGGAAAAAGCGGCCGCGCACGCCCCCGAAACGCCACAAGCTGACGAGCGAGGGCCGGCGGCGCTCCCAGCCGCAGTGGGCTCCACGGTCCCGGGAGGTCCCTCCGTGAAGCTTCTCAGCTCGCGCGAGCAAGACCCGAATGAGTCCTCGCCGCTCACCTACCGCGAGTACGCATTCTTTGTACCCAAAGGCACCTCCGAAGAGGTCGCGGCTGGCGTGCTTCGCGAACAGCTCGCGATTGTCGAGGCGCACTTAGCGAACGCGAAGACCGGTAAGCTCGTCAACCTCGCCGTGTTCGACATCGAGTTTCGAGACAAGCCCCCGACCCCGGTGGCGACGCTAACGTGGAAAGACTGGAAGGGTGCGGCTGTTGTCAGCTTTCCGCGACGTGGCGCGAGCGGGAGACCCCCTCGCCCGCCGTCGGCCTTCCCGCCCGCGAACGCCGCCGAAGGAGGTCCTGAACCCGAGGCGCACCTACGCGTAAAGGCGGTTGCCGAATTCCAGCCCGCCGACGTGGCAGGTGCTTCCCTCCAGCCCGCGCCGGCTTCCCTTCAGCCAACGTCGCTTGCGCGCCCGACCGAAAGCGTGCCTTCGCCGGTTGTAGCTCCACCCGCGAAGGACGCTGGAACGAACACGCGAACGGCGGCCCCGCAAGCCCCACAAGCCCCACAAGCCCCACAAGCCCCGGCCTTGGTGTTGGTCCACCCTCCATCCAATCGTAACCTGAGCGGTCGGACGTCGGGCGACGAGCTAATTACCTCCCTGTTCGAGGCGATGCACGATTTGCACTTCCTGCGCGATGCCCTCGAAGGAGCAAAGTTTTGCCTCGCACTCGCCCTCGAGGTCCTTCCGGCGCGTGCGGCGATCGTTCACTTCTTTGACATCGAGAAGCGCGAATGGGTCGTGGCCTGCACACGCGGGAAGGATATGCAGCACCTGCTCACGACCCGCGCGGCCGAAAGCGACGACATGCTCCGCGAATGTGCGCGGAAGCGCAGCGCCGTGGTGGTTTCGAACGCTTCCGGAACGACCGCAGACCGGTACAGGCTTGACGGAGCGCGTGCACGCAGTCTCATTGCGGCTCCAATCATGCAAGCGGGCCGTGCTCTCGGCGCCGTCGAGATCATCAACCCACTCGACGGCATGCCCTTCACCGAGGACGAGGGTCACGCCATGACTTACATCGCCGAACAGTATGCAGAGTACCTCGGATCGCGCGGTATCGTCCTCGACCGCGATCGCATCCAGAACGCTGCTGCATCGCTCTAAAAGATGTCGCGCTGGCGCGGACGCCTCAAGCAGTTCGTCCTCCTTCCGCTCGTCGTGGTGGCCGTCGGCATCCTGGCGTATTTCACTTTTCGAACGACGCTGCAGGTCGACACGCTTCGGCAACAATCCGTCCTCGAAGCCACGGTCGGACTCGCCACCGAGAAAGCCAATCGCGTAGACCGGCAAATTGTCGATCAGGACAACGTCGTGATGGCCATCGCGGATCCGGCTCGTCTCGAGATGCTCACGGAGCGTTGGCTCCCGACGGCGCAGCGAGAGACGCCGAGCGTGCGAGCGATACTTATTCTCGACGCTAGCCACACGGTCCTCGCATTCGCCTCACGGGCGACAGGGGCGCTCGCGGAAGAGGAGAGCTTCCGAAGACTGCTCGTGGATCGCATGCTGGTCGACATGGAGCTCGACGTGCAGGCGCTCGACGAACTTCGCCACCTGCATCGAGACTATCTAGCGCAAAGTTACCTCCTCAGTTACTGGCAGCGGGTTTACGAAGGCCGCCGCTACATCGTCATCGCTTGGCACGATATGGGTCGCATTGTTCGCGCGACGTTCCCGATGCTCTATGCAGAACTGACGGTGTCAGCGCTCGGCCTTCATGAGGCAAGGCACTCGCAAGCGAGTGCGGCCAGCCGCGTAAATGTCGTCGACGAGGAGGGGCGCATCATCTACGGCCCCCCTCTGCGATCCGGAGAGTTCACCGTCGGCGTGCGCTTTCCAACGACGCTCTACAACTGGCGCGTTCAGGTATCGCCGCTCGCCAGTGAAGAGCTCGCCGCGCGCGTGCGAAACCGTCGCCTGCTCGAGATCATCATGGTGAGTCTCTCGTGCATCGTCATTGTCGTCGGCGCTATCGCGATCGTGCTTGTTGCCGAGAAGGAGCGGAAGGTTTCTGCGCTGAAAAGCGAATTCGTCGCCAACGTCAGTCACGAGCTCAAGACGCCACTCGCCCTCGTTCGAATGTTCGCCGAGATGCTTCAAACCGGGCGCGTTGCTTCCGATGACAAACGAAAAGAGTACCTCGACATCATCGTGCGCGAGAGCGAGCGCCTTTCGGCCTTGATTGAGAACGTTCTCGATTTCGCCCGCCTCGAACGTGGGCGTGGGAGCTACGAATTTGCCGATGGCGATGTCGGAGAATCCGTCACGACAGCCGTAAGCGCGTGCCGGTACCGCGCCGAGCGCGAGGGTGTCAGGCTCGATGTCACCGTCGACGCGACTCTTCCACGAGCATGTATCGATGACCGCGCGATTCAACTTGCCGTCATCAACCTCATCGACAACGCGCTCAAGTACGCACCTGATAGCGAGGTCATTTCGGTAGTGGCGTCTTCCCAGAACGACGGCGTCCGCGTCGACGTGCGCGATCAGGGGCATGGCATCGCAGCTGAGAATCGCCATCGAATTTTTGAACGTTTCGTTCGCGTCCGGAGAGCACACGAAGAACCCGCAGCGACGCCAGCGCCGCACGCCGAACCGGCGGCGGCACGACGCCCCGAGTCGCCCGTTCGCGGAAGCGGCATTGGCTTAGCGCTCGTGAAGCACATCGCCGAAAGTCACGGTGGCCGCGCTTGGGTCGAGAGTGAGATCGGTGCGGGGTCGACGTTTAGCTTCACGATTCCCGCCTATTCGGTGCGTCACGCCGCCGCAAAGACTCGCACGAACCGCCGCAAATCGGAAACTTCCGACGACCCACCTCAACGCGTCAGTTGACGCGCCGCCACATCGCGATATCTTGCGCTTTGCCGGGCGTCGTCCGTAGCGGACGATGTCGCAAGGCAATTTGGAGATACGCAAGGTCATCGCGATGGTGGGTCAGAACGAGGATGCGAAGCTATTCGTAGCGGGTCTCCCAGACAGCGTTTCGGAAGATGTGCTCAAGACGGTCTTCGAGGCAACTGGCGGCAATGTCGTCAGTGTTAGCCTCCCGAAGGATCGTACGACGGGTCGTCCGCGAGGGTTTGGATTTGTAACCATGGGTTCCGCCGCGGAAGCGCAGGCGGCACGCGGTTCACTCGACGGATCGTTGCAGGGGGGTCGCTCGATCTCCGTGCGGCCGTTCCAGCAGGAGGCTCCCCGGAAGGGGGATGGTAGCCCGATGCCGAGTGGATCACGCATGGGTCCGTCGGGCGGGCCAGGCGGCCCAGGCGGGCCGGGTGGGTCAGGCGGGTTTGGCGGCCCGTCAAGCACGTCGAGCTACGGCGGATTCGGAGGTCAAGGGGGCGCGCCTGGCTCCGGGCCGCCGGCGCGAGGAGCACCGCCCCAAGCCACGGACCGGACGCTCTACGTAGGCAACCTGCCTTACGACATCTCCACCCAGGAGGTGGAGGAGATGATCAACAGCGTCTGCGGAGCCGGCTCGGTCGCTCGGGTACATCTCCCAATGGATCCTGACGGTCGCAAGCGCGGGTTTGGCTTCGTCACGATGGCAAGCTCAGAGGTCGCAAAAACGGCTTCGGAACAACTCAAAGCCGCCGACATGCGCGGTCGCCGCCTGATCGTCAACATCGCCCATCCGAAGGGTGACCGACCCGCAGGTGGCGGATACGCCGGCGCGGGTGGTGGTGGCGGCGGCTACGGGGGCGGCGGTGGAGGCGGCGGCTACGGGGGCGGCGGTGGAGGCGGCTTCAGCGCACCCTCTTCCGGCTTCGGTCCCAATGCTTTGCCGGCCTCGAGGAAGACGTTCGACAGCGACCGTCGACGCAAGGGCAGCGAGGGCGAAGGCGGCCCGCCGAAGAAGAAAGCTGCAGGCACCGGAAAGCGAGAGCGGACGGGCGAAGACTTTGATTGGCGTTCGTCGGCACTCCCCGAAAAGGATGATGATTGATGGGTCGAAGTAGGTAGTTGACTTGGGCGTCGGTGTGACTATGTTCGGTTGCCCGACGCTCCTTTATGCGATGGGAGCGGGAGCAAGATCATGCGTGATATCATCAAGATGACGTGTAGCAACTGCAGTCGCGCGAATTACGTGACGACGAAGAACAAGCGCACGATGGCCGAGAAGTTCGAGATCAAAAAGTTCTGCTCGACGTGTCGCAAGCACTTTCCCCACAAGGAAGGGAAAATCAGCAAAGGCTGATGCCCCCCGGCTAGCGATTCGAGTTTGCCCGCCAGGCAGTAGCTTGCGCGGGCTTTCTCTCTTTGTTCGGATTTCGCTGACGTTCGGCCAGGGAACTTCGCTCCCCGCTATCTTCTAAGTACGGATGTCTCGTCAAGTTTTACGGTGTTTAAGGACTTCAGCGGCTCGTTTGGAGTCGCCCTGCACCGGCGGCTGGCTGGCTGGACAGAGAGTCATCCTGTGCTAAGGATCGCGGGCGTTTGGCGGGTAGTCACTGAGTTGCAGACTCGTTGACAAGTGCCCGAGCGTTGCGTTTGAGCGATTCTTCGACGATACAAAAGGAAAGTTCGCCATGAAACTACGATCTACGAACACGCGATGATCTTCGACTGGCTTCATGGCCTTTTCTCGAACGATCTCGCGATCGACCTCGGAACGGCGAACACGCTCATCTACGTGAAGGGTAAGGGCATCGTCTCTTGCGAGCCGTCGGTGGTCGCGGTTCAGAAAGACGCCCGCGGCGGGAACAAGGTGCTCGCGGTCGGCCGTGAGGCGAAAGAGATGCTCGGGCGCACGCCCGGCAACATTCGCGCTGTGCGACCACTCCGCGACGGTGTTATCGCCGACTTCGAAATTACGGAGGCAATGCTTCGGTATTTCATCGCTCGAGCGCACAACCGCCGAACCTTGGTGAAGCCGCGCATCATTATTTGCGTGCCCTTCGGAATTACCGAAGTCGAGAAGCGCGCGGTGAAAGAGTCGGCGGAGGGCGCCGGCGCACGCGAGGTTTATCTCATCGAAGAGCCCATGGCCGCGGCCATAGGTGCAGGCCTCCCCATCACGGAGCCATCGGGCAACATGGTCGTCGACATCGGCGGCGGAACGAGCGAAGTCGCGGTCATCTCGCTCGCGGGCATCGTTTACTCGCAATCGGTCCGCGTCGGCGGAGACAAGATGGACGAGGCCATTCAAGCGTACCTCAAGCGCAAGTACAACTTGGCGATCGGTGAGCAAACGGCCGAACGAATCAAGATGGAGGTTGGCAACGCCTACCCGCTCGAGCAGCAGCTGACGACAGAGGTAAAGGGCCGCGATCTGGTCGCCGGGATCCCAAAAACGGTCGTGGTCAATTCGGACGAAATCCGTGAGGCGTTGAGTGAGCCCACCAACGCGATCGTCGAGGCGGTTCTTCTCGCCTTGGAGAAGACCCCACCGGAGCTTGCCGCGGACATCGTGGACAAGGGGATTGTGCTTACGGGTGGCGGCGCTCTTTTGAAAAACCTCGACGTCCTCCTGCGCGAGGAGACCGGCTTACCAGTGATGGTCTGCGATGACCCCATCAGCGCCGTCGTGCTCGGAAGCGGCAAAGCGCTCGACCACATCGAGCTCTTGAGAGAAGTCACGATCGGCTAAGGGCCGGGGTGGCGAGCATGTGGAGAGAACGCAGTGACGGCCTACAGACGGTATCGCGACGTCGGAATCGTGATCGTGCTCCTCGCGGTGCCGTTTTTCTTCCTGAGCGCAAACATGCGACGTCGGGAGAACTTGAACGGGCTGGACCGTGCTGTCCTACGCATTAGCGCCCCCATCGAGTTCGCCGCGTCGAGCTTAGCTCGAGGCTGTTCTACGCTGTGGGAGGGCTACGTCTATCTGGTCGACGCGAAGTCCGACAACGAGCGCCTCGCCTACGAAAACGCACGCCTCCGCGAGCAGGTACACCGGTCCGAACAAAAGGAAACCGAGAACCGAGAACTACGACGGCTCCTCCAACTTCGTGAATCGCTTCCTGGCGACCTCGTGAGCGCGCAGGTCGTGGGCAAGGACTTTACCGAATTTTTCCGCGTCACCCGCGTCGTGCTCGACCGCGGGTCGCGCAACATTCGTCCGCACATGCCCGTCGTGAGTCCTGACGGGGTCGTGGGATCCGTCTTGCGCGTTGCCGGCGATGCGATTGATGTTCAGCTGTCGGTGGATGCGGCGTTTGGCATCGACGTCGTCGACGAACGAACCCAAGCCCGAGGTTTCGTACGCGGAACTGGCGACCCTACAAAGTACGCATGCAAAGTCGAAAACGTCGATTCACGTGACGAGGTCGAGGTCGGAGACTTGCTCGTCACGAGCGGCAAGGGCAAGTGGTTTCCTAAAGGGCTTCCTGTCGCGCGCGTGGTCCGGGTCTTGAAGCGCGAACCCGGCCGTGATCAGGAGATCGAGGCAACCCCAACGGTGAATTTTTCGCGCCTCGACTCCGTGTTGCTTCTCGTCGCCCCTCCGAGCGAGGAGGACTCGCCGCCCGCTAAACCGGCTGGCGGCGCCAAGCCCGGCGTCAAGCCGCCATGAGAAACACGGCCTTCTTCGTCGCTGGCGTGCTGTTGCTGCTCGTCCAATCCAATCTTTTTCGCCTTCTAGCGGTCGTACTCCGGTTCGTAAGCTGGGTGGCACGAGCCAATCACGACCTCACCGTGCCCGGTCTCGTGCCTTCACTCGTTCTGCCGCTTATCTTATTTATGGGCGTGCACGAGTACTCCCTCGTGCGCGGCGCATGCGTCGCCTTCGCGCTGGGATACCTCACGGATCTCGTCGGCGTTGCTCCTATAGGCCTTTACACGTCAACCTACGTAGCGCTCTACATCTTGGCGCGCGCCGCCGGCGTTCGCCTCGCTGCTCAGACGATACCGATGCAGCTTGGCCTAGCGCTCACGTTTGCGTTCGTACATAGCCTTATGATCTTGGTACTGCTCGCAATTTTTGGCCGAGATCCATGGGTTCCGCGCACGCTCTATCCGCTCGCACTTCCGCATGTGGTAGCGACTGCCGCCGTGGCTCCCCTGGTCTTTCGGCTCGCTAGGCGCATCCACCAGGCGACGATAGCCGGAGCTCCGAAAGAGACAGGGGGGAGCGCGTGAGCAACCATCTCGTTCCGCGATCGGACGTGAGCGAGTTTCGCAAGCGATACCGCTGGATCGCGTTAAGCGCGTTCCTCGCGTTCGGCGCCGTCGCTGTTCGGCTCTTTCAACTGCAGGTCGTGAACGGCGCCGAATACGCACAAACGGCGCACGAGAACGTCATTCGGCGCGTCACGATGTCAACGACACGCGGGATCGTACGAGACGCGTACGGCCGTATTCTGGCCTCCAGTCGCCCGTCCTTCAACGTGCTTATCGTCCCAGGCCGCGTGATGCCGAGCGCCCGCCCTCGCAAGGTTTCCAGGTCTGGCAGCGTCCTCGGCCGCGACCCTGATTCGTGGCCGCGAATCGCCGACACGCTCCGCCTCAATCCCGACGAACGGACACGCCTGACAGCCCGAATCAAAGACGGCTGCGTGACGGACGAAGACCGCTCACCGTGCTGGCGCGCCATCCTGGTGCGCGAAGACCTTTCACGCGATATCGTCGCGGAACTCAAACAACACGCGAGCGAAATTCCGGGCGTCGAAGTCGTGAGTCAGCCCATTCGCTATTACCCCTACAAGCACCTTGCGTCACATACGATAGGCTATACGGCTGAAATCGACGCGGAAACGCTCGCCAAGTTTCGCCCCGAGGGCTTCCAAAGCGCGAACGCTGAAGCGCGTCAGGCTATGAACCCGCTTGGCTACGATCCTGGCGATGTGATCGGCGCCACCGGCGTCGAGCGATCGTGGGAGAGCTACCTGCGCGGTCAGCGCGGATGGGAAAAGCGCGTGGTCGACGCGCGTGGGCGATATCGCTCAGGACCAGAGGCCACGCGACTTCTCGACTCTCCGTCACGCCAAGAGCCGCTCTCCGGTCGCGACCTGAGACTTACGCTCGACATCGACCTCGTGCAATCCATTGAGCGCGCCATGCGACCTCACGCGGCAGGCTCGGCGGTCGTCGTCGACGTGCATACGGGTCGCGTGCTTGCGATGTACAGCAAGCCCGACTTCGACCCGAACGACCTCTCGGGCGGCGCGGGCCGCGACAGGATTCGCGAAAGCTTCAACAAGCTCTACACCGACTCGCTTCGCCCCATGCTCGACAAGACGACGAGCGGCGCGTTCCAGCCTGGCTCGACGTTCAAGCCTTTTAGCGCACTCGCCGCGCTCGAAGACAAGATCGTAGACCCGATGGACCGCGAACGCTGTGACGGCTTTCTTTCTTTCGGGCGGCGCATTTTTCACTGCAGCCACGTCCACGGAAAAGTCGACATGCGCGAGGCCATCGCGGAGTCCTGCAACGTGTACTTCTTCAAACTCGCCGAGTCCGTGGGCATGGATCGAATCGCTCACATCGCGACAGAGTTCGGCCTGGGCCAGAAGACTGGAATCGGAGTCAACCCCGAGTCAGCCGGACGCATCCCCACGCGTGGCTGGTACGCCCTCCGTTACAAGGGGCAATTCCGCATCGGGTTCACGCTCAACACGTCCATCGGCCAGGGTGCGACGACCGTAACCCCACTTCAACTCGCGCTCGCCTACGGCGCCATGGCCAACGGCGGCACCGTCTTCTCGCCGCAGCTTGTCCGCGCCGTGGAGACAGCCGACGGCTCGGTCGTGCAGGACTTTGCGCCGCGCGTGAAGCAAAAGGCGAACGTTTCGCCGCAACACCTGGCACGCGTAAACGAAGCGCTTTACGCGGTCGTCAACGACGCCAAAGGAACTGCGTATGCCGTGCGGGACGGCGCTCTCGAGGTCGCCGGGAAGACGGGCACAGCGCAAACGGGCTACGTCAATACGGGCGGCGATGACCCGAAAAAGGCTTGGTACTTAGCTCGTGACCACGCCTGGTTCGCGGCGTACTCGCCGGCGAAAGCGCCAGAAATCGCAGTGGTTGTCCTGGTGGAACACGGGGGTTCCGGCCCCACCATCGCGGCCCCCATCGCGATACAGATCATCAAGGAATACCACCGCCTCGCGGCCTCGAGACAAAAGCCGAACGCGAGGACCTCCAAGGAAAGGTCAACCGTGCCCTCTGAGCCCCCCGCAACGCGGCCCGCGAAGCCCCCACTCCAGGCGCCCGCGGCGGGTGACCGCTCGCTCGCGCCTCAGGAACCCGTTCCGCTCGATCCACGGACATCACCTCCACAAGGCGGCCAAGAGGCTCCTCCTTCCCCGTCTCAACTTCCCCAACCCGCGCAGGAGAATGCACCTTGAAGCGGCGCGATCAGGCTCGCTTCTTTGGTATGCCGCGCGACCACTTCGATTGGACGCTGTTCCTCACGGCCTCCGCGCTCGCCGTCGTCGGCGTCATCAACCTGTATTCTGCGACGAGCGTGTCGAAAGCCGCGCTGTCCGACATTTATATCCAGCAGGTCTACTGGCTTGTCCTAGGCGGTATTCTAGGCGCAATCGTCGCAGTCATCGATTACCGACACTACGAACGCCTTGGCTACGTACTCTACGTCGTCGGGATCGTCCTTCTACTGCTCGTATTCATTCTCGGAAAAGACATCCGAGGCAGCTCACGGTGGATCCAAATCGGAAGCTTTGGGTTTCAACCGAGCGAATTCATGAAACTTTTCATGATCATTGCCCTCGCGAAATATCTTCACGACGATCCGAAGACAGACGAGCGTGCGCTGAAAGACTTACTCATTCCGGCCGCACTGACCGCAGTTCCGATGGTGCTTATCCTAAAACAGCCCGACCTCGGAACGGCTCTCATTCTTAGCCTTATCTTCGCCACGATCTGCCTTCTGACAAAAATTCGATGGCAGAGTCTGGTAACACTCGTCGTTAGCGGCGGAATCGCAGCTCCGTTGTTGTGGTCCTACGTCCTGCGTGATTACCAAAAACAACGCGTACTCGTATTTCTCAACCCCGAAGCAAACATTCTCGGATCAGGCTGGCATGCGCATCACGCGCGGGTCGCTATCGGTGCCGGCGGTTGGACCGGGCAAGGGTTCATGCGCGGAACTCAGAACCAGTATCTCTTTCTTCCTGACCAACATTCCGACTTCCCTTTCGCGGTCTTCGCTGAAGACTGGGGCTTTTTGGGATGCTGCGTACTCGTCGCGCTCTACGCGTTCTTAGTCTTGTGGGCAATCCGAATTGCGGCCACGGCTAAAGATCGGTTCGGAGCTGTTCTAGCGATTGGCGTCGGGTCGCTCATTTTCTGGCACGCCTTCTTCAACCTCGGAATGGTCACGGGCATCTTGCCCGTGGTCGGAGTCACCTTGCCGCTCTTCTCAGCCGGAGGTTCGAGCGTCTTAACGATCATGATCGGCATCGGGCTACTCATGAACGTCTCCATGCGTCGCTATTACGTTTCGCCAGGCAGAACGCACGGGCTACTCTCGAACCTCTAAACTCCGCGTGACACGAACGCCGGCCGAGAGTTACTTTTTGGAGCTTTGAAGAACCATCAAGTGGAACTTCGAGAATTCAGACTGGCCAAGCGTGAATAAAACTTCAACGAGCAGTCGGTAAGGAGTCCCAGAGTCAGCGACGACGATAGCTTCACTGCTGCTTGGGTCTTTGCCCGTGGCGAGACGAACTTGCCGGTCTCGTTCGCGCCATCCCTGCAGTGCGTTCGCCAGGGGAACGATGTACAGGTCGGTCGGACCGCTTCGCTTATACTTGCCTTCGATACCGTGCGTGGCGTCAGCGGGTACCGGAGCTACGACGTTGTCGTCGACGACAATCTGACTTTTCGACACCAACACGGCGACGCCCTCTTGCGACGCCTCGGTGGTGAGGACGCTTTTCGGCATTGAGAGATCGCCGGATTGCGGAAGAGAGGCCGACGACGAGCTCATGCTCTTCAGCAAGAAGACGAGAATAATCGTCATCATGTCGAGCATGGCCGTAATATTTAGGAAGTTGACTTCGTGCTCTCCCGCACGCTTACGTATCTGTTTCCGTAGTTCGCGCTTGTAACGCGCCATACTCGCCGGCTTCTGCTTTGCCTGCGCGCCTGGAGCCGCGGACTGCCCCGGCACGGCACTCGGAGACCCGGTAGCAGCAGCGCCGGGACGACCGGAAGGCATCGGTGCAGGGGGCGCATTCGGGTTCGGAGGCAAACTGGACATCGACTACCTCGCGATACCGAAAGAGACTTCAGGGAACAATGGTTCGCCCTGCTCGTTATTGCGAACGGCGTCCATCGTGCTGATCACGGCCTGGTAAGGAATGGACGGATTGGCGCTAATGGTCACTCCCGTCTCCTCGCGGAAGTCCGACGATGCGCCTTTGAGTTTCGTCGCGCACGCCTTGAGGGCGTCATAGTCATAGTCGTTGTCTCGCCGCGGGACGGCAATACCGGGCCCCGTATCATTGCAGCCCGGTGCGACGTTTCCGCCGCGCGCCTTCAGACTGAACCCATCAGGCACGACAAGCACCGTTAGGCCGAGCGTCGGAGCTGTCGGCGCCCGAGCTCCGCTACCCGCGCGTGGGGGAAGCGTGTCGATTGTCGCGGTGAACGTGACGCTTACGGTCGCAAGGACGAACATTAAGACGTTCATGACGATGTCAAGGAAGGGCACAATGTTCAGCTCTCCTCCCTCCTCGTCGGCCGCAAGTTCCCGAGGCGCAGAAAGACGCCTTATCTTGCTCCTCTGTGCTGCGCTGAGTTTCTCCTCGGCCACGGCGCCTTCTCCACATTCACGGGGTGACAAGCAAGGGACAATCCCCACTCGTTCAAAGTCGCTCTCAAAGTACGAAGACGGAGCTTGCGACCAAAACTCGCTGGCTAAGCCGCCAGCGTAAGGCGGGAGCTAAACAGAGAGGACGAGGCCTCTCCCCTCGCCCCTTGGGCCCTAGTAACCGCCTGGGCGGGTCTGAATCGTGAGCAGGTTGAAAACCCGCTCCTGAGTCGCGTCGAGATCGTGCTGGATGTTCTTCGCGCGCTGGTGGAGGATAAGGTGCGCGATCATACAAATCACGGCGATGCCTAGGCCCATAGCCGTGTTGTACATCGCCTCTGCAATTCCGTTGGCCAAGATGCGCTGGCGATCCGCCGCCGACAATCCTGGAGCCGACACGGCTCCGAAGGTGTGAATAAGACCGAGCACGGTCCCGAGTAGCCCGACGAGCGTTGCGATGTTCGCGAGCGACCAAAGCGACCCGATCCGCTTTTCGACAGCCGGCTTCAGCTCGCCAAGCTTCTCGCTCATGGCGGCGTCGATTTCGTCGGGTCCCTTGTTGGCGTGTGTCAATCCTGCCTTCACGAGCTGAAGAATCGGATAGTCACCGGCGTCACAAAGCTTGATGGCGCGGTCAATGTTGCCCGCGCTGACGAGTTTCTTGATTTGTGCAAAGAACTCCTTTGAGTTCACGCGATATTTCGTGAGCTGGAATGCAGCTCGCTCGACAATGAGGGCGATCACGATCGCGCTCACCACGAGGTTTATCGACAGGAACGTCGGATTCTCTTTGAAAGCGGCCATGAAGCCAGTTTCGCCAGAACCACCACCGCTAGCGGCCGCCGCAGGTGCGCTACCTAGGCTGCTCAACAGAGCCACGAACATCCCCGATGCTCCTTTCTTAACCCGTTACGTCGCGTTGTAGAGAGAGATGAAAGAGAGTTACGCGGGATGAGCACAACTCGGAAGAGGAACCTTCAATCGAGCTGCAAGAAGTGAGAACTTCATGCATTTTGTGCTGCCTCGTGACTCGCTGAGGTCACGATAGCCGGCCTGATCTGACGAAGTCAACGACGCGAAACGCGGAAGTGACCGCGCTAGCGGCGCGTCCTGGCTTTTCGGAGGCACCACGACGAGCGAGTTCCAGTGCCACGGCATGTTTCGGCAAGCGCGCGAGACTGTGAAAGTTTCTTACGGTCGAAAGGCGTTCGAGGCCCAAACTCTATTGACCACCGCGGGTCAGTACCGTCAGACTTCTGCATGTCGACGAGTGTGTCTCCAGGAGGCTTGCCTCTTTTGCGAACGAGACGATATCGTTTCATTCACGGTCGACTGAGTCGCGACAGATTCGTTTTCTCTTCTCGGCATTACCAGGGAAAGAGGCTCATCCGACGCGACGGAACCGACCGAATCGACACGCGTAAGCTCAGTAGTCAGCGGTAACGGCAGCAGCAAAGCAAAACGACAACATGGCGACACGGGAGTGACTCGTGTCGACCAATCCCGGTCCGACGCGAGACCTCGGAGGAAGCAGCGAACATGTCTGATCTGTGGACTCACTATAAGCAAGGCGGCATCGTGATGATGTCGATCATCCTCCTCTGGAGCATCATTACCGTCGGCATCGTCATCGAGCGTGCTCTGTATCTCTATGGCTCCTCGATAAACAAGGACGTCTTTCTTGCGACGATGCAGAAGTGCATTTTGGCAGGCGATGTCGCGAAGGCTGTCAAAATGTGCTCTGCGGCCAACGCGCCGCTCGCACGTATATGCCAGGCCGGACTCGTCAAAGTGAACCGCCCAGACGAGGAAGTTCAAGCGGCGATGGACGAGTCGGCGCTTCGAGAGATTCCGCGCCTAGCGAAGCGCACGGGGTACCTCGCGCTCCTCGCAAACCTCGCCATGCTCACGGGCCTCCTCGGCACCGTAAAGGGACTCATCACGAGTTTCGGCGCAGTTTCAGGCGAGTCGGTCGACCCGAGCCAGAAGGCGCGTATTCTCGCCGAAGGTATCTCCGAAGCAATGAACTGCACCGCTTTCGGGCTCATCGTCGCCCTCGGAGCGCTCATTGGGTACGCAGTACTCAATGGGAAGACTCAACAGCTCGAGGACGACATCAACGAAGCGAGCGTTCAAGTACTCAATCTCGTGGTGACCAATCGCCAAAAGGTCAACTTGTCAGGTATCGCAGCCTGAGACTCGAACGGGCCGCTGCCTGGCCTCGTTTTTCTGGGTAGTGGTCTCGCTCAGGTTACTTATGTCGTTTACGTCGTTTACGTCAACGGCGGGGCTCTAGTTCGGCCCCGCCACTTCCTCGGAGCACGGATATGGGCGGTATAAGCGTTGGCGGAGGCGGCGGTGGCCGGCGGTCGCTTGACTCGGAGATCAACATGATCCCGTTCATCGACCTCCTGATGGTGACGATTTCGTTTTTGCTCATCACCGCCGTGTGGTCGCACATGGCGCGCATCAACGCCGACGCCCAAGTGCCCGGGCCCCCACGGGAAGTCGAGCCGGTCAACATCGAGCCGGAAAAACAGCTGCATGTTGAGATGCGAACGCCCGACAAGTTCGTGCTTATCTGGAAGCAGGCGGGGACGGTGATCAGCACGGTCGATGTATCCCGCAAAGACAATCTCATCGTAAAGGATGGCAAGAAGAGCATTCGTTACCCCGAGCTCGCCCAGAAGATTGAAGCCGAGTGGAAAACCGTTGGCGCGCACCGGGACGGCACCGACAAGAAATTCGACCAAGCGGTCCTGCATACCGACAACGAGACAGCGTACGTTTACCTGATCGGCGTGATTGACGCCATTTACCAGGCCCATCGCCCGTTCAACGTGGGCGGAAAGTCTGAACAGGTCCCCGCATTCAACGTCACGTTCGCGGTCAACTGAGAAGTCGAGAAGACCCATGACGATTCACGAACCCGGCCGACGTTTGATGCGCGGCGTTCCACTCAAGTTTGTACGCAAACGTGTCGCAGGCGGGTCGAGCAGACCCGTAGCTGCTGCGCTGTCGCTCACGAGCATGATCGACTTTCTTATCGTTACCGTGGTGTTTTTGCTGATGACGTTCAGCGCGTCCGGCGAAACTCCGATCAATAAGAACGTTCGCTTGCCTCAAGCCGAGCACACCCTCGACATGATCGACGCGCCGATGGTGGCTATCACTGGAAGCGCCATTTTGGTCGACGGGAGCACAGCGGGAAACACGCGGGCCATCGAAGATAGCAAGCGACTCCAACGGATCGACGAGCTCTTCAACATTCTCAAGAGCAAGCGTGAAGTTTGGAAGCAGCTCCATCCGGGCAAAGACTTTCCTGGCGTTGTCGTGCTGCAGATCGATCAGGAGGTCACCGCGGTCGTCGTGAAGAGTGTATTCCAGACGTCGGCCTTCGCGGGGTACCCAAACGTAAGTTTCATGGTGAACCAGCTACCGAAAGCACGCTGAACCAAGCGTGGCTGACAAACGCGAGATCGGACTGAAGGCCGTCGCGTCCGCGCGCGCGGAGCGAAGCAAGACGAAGTATGGCAAGATTGACGGTCGCGTATGGCTTATGGCTGGCGCGGCCGTTGTCTCTACGCTTGTCGCTGCATGGACGTTCAACGGGCGAACTCTCGCGACGCAAAAAGAGGAACTTCTCCTACAACAGCATACGGCACTTTCCGTCGTCGGCGATGAGTGGCATGTTTTGCGGGACCGACTCGAGAAACTTACCGTCGAAGCCGCTTCTCGCTTTGAAGGCGACCGAGTCGACGAAAGCGCAACTTCGTTCGACTTCCGGAGCGCACCCGGACTCTATCTGCGACTGCGTGTGAGCGAGGCTACAAAGGTCGAGGACATCCGCAAGCACGCGAAGGACTCGGCCAAAGACGCTTTCACGGGTTGCTTACTTCGTGAGCCGAATGCGGCGCTCGCACGCGGCGACGCGGATGCAGGTGCGGTACCCGAGCAACCTTGGAACCTGCATCGCGCGTACAGCGCTACCCGCGTTTTGACCGAGGCTTGGACGTCTGAAGTCCGTGCTTCAGATAACAAGGACCGCCTTCGCGTCTTTCGTCAGCAGTATGACAGGGCGCTGCGCGATGAAATCCCCGTGGCCATAGACATTGTCAAGCGAGCGCAATTTTTTCTGCTCGTTCTCGACGAAGACGTTCCCGAGGCACTTTCTCTTTCGGGTGATGCGGGGACTATTGACCAAGACGCGTTGCAGCAAGTTGCACACCCCGCGCGGGTCCACATCGTCAATCTGAAGAGCGGTCGCGAGGTCGCGCGGCTTCGGAGAACCGGCGATGCGTGGTTTGAATTTGCCGGCGAAAAAGCCGTACGAGATCCTGAAATCCAGGCAGCTATGAAACGTCAGGTCAACAACTGCGCATTGGCGCAGACCGTTTGGGCCGCGATTCGACCGAGTGCGGGAGCCGAAGCAGGCTCTGAGAAGTAGAGCTTTTGCAACGCTCAGCGAGGTGCTGGGTCGCCGAGACCCACTACGCGAGTCCCGACGACCTGCTCCCAAGCAAGGGTTAGGGTCAAGAAAGCGGCGCGGTCGCGAGGATGGTCCGCGGCGTTGCCCGCAAGCGTCGCCTCGCTCCAGCGCGCGCCGCCGTGGATTCCAAAGACGGGCCCGTTCGCGGCCGACAAGAAAGGAATCGTAAGGCCCAGTCCGGCTTGCAGCGCCGGCCGGGCGTCGAACCCGGAATTCGGGCCTGCGACGAACGCCGCGCCGAGCTCGAAAGCGAGTGAGTCAATCGTGAGGTCGACGCGCGCATTCCCCGTTTCGAGCCCCTGTAGCCATCGCGCGAAGAAGAGCGGGCGAAGCTCCACGCCCGTCGCGAGCACGCTTTGCGGGTCGGAAGAGTTCCCCAAAAGCGCGGAGCCCTCGTAAGTCGCGAAAATGCCTGCCGTCGAAAGGTAGCGAAGCCGCGCGTCGGCGGCGGCTCGAACAGCGCGCGGACCGAACGTCGCCCCAACTCCCAAGGTGACGGAAAGGTCACCGTCGATGCGACCATAACTTGTCTCGGCCGCGGGCTCAGCCCGCGCCGGGACTTCAACCATTACCAAAGCCGCCGCGGTCGCAAGCGCTCTCGACGCGCGACCCCGCATCCTAGGCTCCGAGAGCTCGCGTAATATCGTCGCGAAGCTCGGGGGCAACGATGAGGCGAACCCGTGACAAGACCTGTCCGGCGAGGCGCGCAAGCAAGAAGGAGACATCGCTCAGAGGGCGCGCTGGCCCTTTCGCGTAAACGACCATCAGCGGCTCTGAGTCTCCGCCGAAGGGAGTGTCACTCGCAACGTCGAGTGTGACGTACAGCTCAGGGTCGAATCCCCTCGCCTTGGCTATCTCACGAGCCACATGTAGCGCGTGCTCTCGCCCCGCAGGTAACGCCTGCTCACCGAAAAGCTCGTAGGTCTTGAACAGCGTGCGAGCTCGAACGCGCTTGCACAAGTCGGCTAACCCCACGTCGCTCGCGGATTCCCACGCGTGCATGGCCACGGAAATGACGGCGTCGTCGAGGTCGAGGTAATCGGCAAGAAGAGCAGCTTCTCCGTGCGCCGGTCGTTCGATTCCGCGTGGAGTCCCCGGCAGGCGATGACCGTCCGCGATAAGCGCATTCGCCCGCCCGAGGACGGTACGAATCATCCATTCGGCCGATCGCGTCGCTTTATGCAAATAAACCTGTTGAAACATGAAAAGTCGCGCGAGGAGAAACGCCTCTATCGCGGGCAGTCCTTTAGCTCCGTCGATAGCGAGGCCCGGCGCTGGAGGCGTTCCGGAGGAAGACGACGCGGCCGCGACAGGCTGAAACCGCAGGCTGCGAAAGAGCCAATCCAAGTCGAAGACGCCATAGCGTACCCCTGTCGAATGCGCATCGCGAAGGAGGTAATCACATCGATCGACATCAAGCGTTCCGCTCACCGCGCGCGCCAGGTAAGGCAGCGGATGTTCGCCTCGCACGAGGGCCGCAACGCGCTCGGGCATGTGGGGATCGATGCTTACGAGGACACGATGCACGCCCGTCTCCGGGGCAAGAACAATGCGCTCTGTCCACTCTTCGTGATGCGAGTTGCCGGGAATGGCGTCCTCGAAGAGGTGCGAAAGAGGACCGTGGCCTACGTCGTGAAGAAACGCCGCGGCGAGCGCATCTTGCGCGCGCTCACTCGTTACCTGCTGCCAAAACGGCAATTCACCGTGAATTTGCCGAAGCCGCGCGAGGAGCTTGGTCATCACGAAGGCCGCGCCTATCGCGTGGGAGAAACGCGTATGCTCAGCGCCAGGAAACGCGACCGAAGCCACGCCGAGCTGACGGATCCGACGGAGTCGCTGCACCTCCGGCGTATCCATGAGTCGCGCTATCACCTGCTCTTCAGCAGCCTCGAAGGACACGAGACCGTGAACTGCGTCGCGAAGAATCATGGGTGCGTCTCCATGACAAATTTCGTAGTTACGCTTCCGTTATCGCCCCAGACGCGCACGACGGTATTCGCGACAATGGCGTCGACTACAGCCTCGCGCGGCGCGGCGGCGGCTTTTGTTCCGAGCGCGCGCTCTGCGTGCCAAATGCTTGTAAAAACGCTGTTTTGCATCGTTCCGACGGCCCACGCCATCGGCTCGCTAGGTTCCACGAGTGTCACGCAAAGGCCTGCCTTCCCTACCCTAGCGCTCGTCTCCACCCGGAGGACGGATTCCGGGGCGACGACCGCTCCCGCCGCGCGTTCGATTCGCACGCCGGCACCGTCGCGAAGAAGTCGCGCGCGCGCGGTTGCAACGGCAACAGGGCTGCGGTCTGCAAGCACCGCGCGGCGCCCCAACGCGTGAGCGGCCACGGCGGTCGTTCCGCTTCCCGCAAACGCGTCCACGACGAGGCCGCCGGGGGACGTCGCGCAACCAATAATTCGCTCGAGCAGCGCGCGCGGCTTTTGAGTCGGATACCCGGTCCGCTCGGAAGCCGCGGCATGACGCAACGGCGGCACGTCGGTCCAGAGCGCGTCAATTCGGCGCTCGCGGCACCAGACGCCCGCATCGTCCTTCACGAGAAAGTACTTGATATACACGCGACCACTCGGCGTTCGGTGCACGCGCCCCTCCGCGTCGAGTTTGGCGATCGACGCATCAGTGTAGTCACCACGCGGCGCGCTCGTGAAAGGGCGCCCTTCCGCGTCACGGCGTATGGCAGATTCGTCGATGGGCTCGAGGCGCGTAGGCGGTGTGAGCTTCGCGCCAGGCTTCCCGTACACCACCAAGGTGTCAAGCGTTCGGCCAAACTGACCGCTCGTGGCTTGACGCCCAAGGTTTGGCGCGCGGCGCCAGACGATCTCATTGAGGAACGCGTCGCGCCCCAAAATTTCGTCAAGAATCGATCGGACGAGGTATGCCGCGCGCCAATCGAGATGTACCCAAATCGTACCTTTCGGAGCGAGCAGATCCGTGAGTGCCTCGAGGCGTGGAGCAAGCATTTCGAGGTAAGCGCCGAGCCCGCCGCTACGCGTAGACCACGTGTCTCCGTAGGCGGGAGTACGTACGACGCGCCCATCGGCGGCACCGTCGAGTCGTGACTCGGCCACGTAGTCGCGTTCCGACGCGAAGGGCGGGTCGACGTAAACGAGGTCGACCGCGCCGCGAAGGCCTTCGCGTTCGAGAGCGTGAGCGAGGTCGAAGACGTCACCGTGAAGGATCCGATGAGCGCCGTCTCCCGTGACATCAAACAGGTTCGACGCGGCACGAGCAGGAGAACCGTCCGCGCAAGCCCCCTCCTCCCCCATCCGCCAGTGTCGCCCAGGCCACACAAGGCGCACGCCATGGGACTCGGCAGACGTCCGCTTTTTCGACGTCAAAGCTCGAGAAAGGAGGACCGCCATCGCGTGCGACCGTATCACGTCGCGTCGTCAACGACATGCTCGCAAGTGCACGTCGTTCGAGCTGTTCCCGTTGGGTGTCAGTCGCGAAGGCGATCCGTGACCCAGTCCTCCGCGGCACTTCGCGCGTTCACTTTGATGATTGCACCGCCACGCAAGAAGACTTCGGCGGGCAGCGCGCGACCGTTGTAACGGCTGGCCATCGCAAAGCCGTAGGCTCCGACATCGAGAATCGCAACTTCGCGGAAGTCACTGCCCGGCTCGGCCGGCGGCAAGTCGTGCACGCCGAAGTCGTCGGAACTCTCGCACACGGGGCCGACAACGCGCGTCGCGTGAAGGCCAGCCTCCGCGCGCGCGAGCAGCGGCACGATGCGATGCCTCGCTTGATAGAGCGCGGGTCGCATCAAGTCGTTCATTCCGGCGTCAATCATCAACCATCGGCGAGCGCTCGCGACCTTCTGCTGGACTACCTTCGCGAGAAGCACGCCGTGCGCACCGACAAGGCAGCGGCCTGGCTCGCAAAAGAGCGCGAGGTCATCGACCGTCATCTCCCTCTGAAGGGCTCGTGCCGCGCGGATAAAGTCGGCCGGACGCACGGGGCAGCCGTCACCGTAGTCGATGCCAAAGCCGCCCCCGCCGTCGACGAAGGCAAGCGGGAAGCGTGCGCGAATCGCCCGCGCAATGGTAAAGACGGCGCGAGCCGAAGCGACGTAGCCATCGACGGCCGTAAGCTGCGAGCCGACATGCGCTCCGACGCCGACCAGGCGAACGTGCCGCGAACTCACCAACAGCGCGAGCGCGTCTTCGAGACTCGTCCGCGGCACACCGAACTTCGCCTCGTCGTGCCCTGTCGCAATGTAGCTATGCGTATCCAAATCACCAATGTCGATAGCCGGATTGATACGCAACGAAACGCGCGCCACGCGCCCCGAGGCCGCCGCGCGCGCCTCGATGCGTGGGATCTCCTCGACACTTTCTACCTGAATGGCCGCAATGCCGCCCCGTCCTCCATCGCCCGCAGCGCCCGCCATGATCGCGAGGTCGAGTTCGTCATCGCCTTTGGCGACACCGCTAAAGACGATGCACTCTGGCGAAATGCCGCAGCGCAGCGCCAGTCGCAGCTCAGCGCCACTCACCACGTCGGCACCGCACCCCTCAGCGGCGAGCGCCTTCACGATAGGGCCCGCCGAGTTGGCTTTTACGGCATACGCGACGAGATGCGACGCGTCGTCGAACCCGCTTTTCAGCTCACGGGCCTCGGACATCATCGCGTCGACATCGTAGATGTAAGCCGGGGTACCGACCCTCGCGTCTCGAGCGATATCCACGAGGGAGAGCCCACCCAGAGCAAGCACTCCGTCCGACCTGCGCACCACGGATTGCAACACCATCGCGGCACGGAGGTACGGCACGCGACGGCAAAGAGCAAGTCGCCCAAGCCGCAGAATTCAACCGGCGCCTGCCGACACGAGAACGGGGCTTGCCTTCGCGACGAGGTTGCCGGATGCTCCGCCGGAAACCTCAAATTATGCCCGTAAGACGCACAAAACTCATCTGTACGCTTGGTCCCGCGGTCGATTCGGTGGAGTCGCTGAAAGCGCTCATCGAGGCCGGGATGGACGTCGCTCGCTTCAACTTTTCGCACGGCACGCATCAGGAGCACCTCGAGCGGCTTACTCGCCTAAGGCAGGCAAGCGCCGAGATGAATAAGCCCATCGCCGTCCTGCAGGACTTGTGTGGGCCGAAGATCCGAACGGGCACGTTTGAAAAGCCCTTCGACTTGAAGACGGGCGACGAGATCGTTCTTGTCGAGGGCGACGGAAAGGGTGACCCCGACCGTATGCCCATTACGTACGAGGGCCTCGCGCAGGACGTCCGCCTCGGCGACCGCATTATGTTCGACGACGGCAGGATCGTCCTCGTCGTCACCTCGATAACCGGCGACGAAGTGCGCGTGAAGGTGACGCAAGGCGGCGGGATGCGAAGCAAGGTCGGCGTCTTCTTGCCGACGCGTACGCTCCGAATCAGCGCACTGACCGAGAAGGACAAACACGACCTCGGCTTCGGCCTCGCGAATGGCGTCGATTACGTCGCGCTGTCGTTTGTGCGACGCGCCGACGACATGCGCCTCGTTCGCGAAATTTGCGAAGAGTGGGGCAAGCCCACGCCCATCATCGCGAAAATCGAGACGCCCGACGCGGTCGAGAACCTCGAGAGCATCGTCGCGGCTTCAGACGCCGTGATGGTGGCGCGCGGCGACCTCGGAGTCGAATTCCCGCCCGAGCGCGTTCCCGTGATCCAGCGACAGATCCTGCTCGTCGCGAGGCGCGTTCGCAGGCCGGTCATCGTCGCCACAGAAATGCTCCAGTCCATGACCAAGAGCACGCGGCCGACGCGCGCCGAGGCGAGCGATGTCGCGAACGCGGTGTTCGCGGGGGCCGACTGCGTCATGCTTTCGGGAGAGACCGCGAACGGTGACCACCCGACCTTGGCGGCGGGCATGATGAGCGCCATCGCCGTCGAGGCCGAGCACAGCCCGTTCTTCGAGCAGCAGCCTTACGCGACGCGCGCGACAAGCGTAGCCGAAGCCGTCGCTCGCGGGGCCGTGAACACGGCGCGCGAAATAGGCGCGAAGTTCCTCGTCGCGTTCACCGAGTCCGGGTCGTCCGCAATGAACGTGAGCCTCGCGCGACCGTCGGTGCCTATCGTCGCGTTCTCGCCGAATCCTCAGACGCGTCGGCGTATGGCGCTGCTCTGGGGAGTCATCCCGAGGGAGCTACCCTCGCTCAGCGACACCGACGCGCTAGTCGATTGGGTGAGCGGAGACCTCATGGCGAACGGGCTTGCCTCGCCAGGCGAACGCGTGGTCATCGTCTTTGGGGCGCCGCTTGGTGTCAGCGGAAGTACGAATTCGATTCGCGTTCACGTGATCGGCTGAGCGCGCGATCCTGGCTTGGTCGGCATCAGAATCGAGACCTCCGTTCCCTTGCCGACCTCGCTTCGAATCGACACGTTTCCGCCCATCGAAGCCACGAGTCCGTACACCGCCGAGAGGCCGAGGCCGCTCTTGCCTGGCACGGGGGGCAACAGTCGCTCTCCTCCAAGAGTGTCGTCCGATTCTCTCGCGTAGAACGGGTCGAATACTTTTGCCAACCGCGACGGCGCGATCCCCGCGCCCTCGTCGGATACCGACAGCACGATCATCGCGTCCTCGCGACGCGCGGACGCGCGGACGACCCCTCCCTTCGGCATCGACTCGACAGCATTTTTTGCGACTTGAAAGAGCGCTTCGGCGAGCGCTCCGATGTGGCACTGCACCGGACCAAGGTCATCATCGTACGCGCGGTCGATGATAACCCCACTCCGTGCGCGACCTACCGCGCTCTCGAGCGCAAAGTCCATCATCGCCGAAACATCAGCTTCCTCGAGAACCGACTCCTCCGCCATCGCAAACCGGCGCAATCGGTTGATCGTCGCGCGGATGCGCATCATGCCGCCCTGGGCGCGCACCGCGGCTTTTTGAGCGCCTTCTGGATTCTTGTCCGCGACACGAAGGAACTGCTCCGTCGAGGCTAAACTCACCGCGAGCGCGTTGTTGATCTCGTGCGCCATGCCGCCGACGAGGACGCGAAGAGCTTCGAGCTTCTCTACCATCACGAGTTGCTCCTGCACGCGGCGAAGGCGGGCTACGGCCGACGTCGCGCGCTCCATGCGGCGGAAGGTAAGGAGCTGTCGAGTGCGCCGCGCTCGCGCGAGCGCTTGTCCGCCAAATCCGAGCAAAACGAACACGGCGAGCAGCGACGGGAACGCGCCTCGGCAGGCTAGAGCCGTCCCTACGAAGCCTACCGACGCGAGGAGAATCGGAACACGCGGAGGTAGCGGAAGTATCGCCACCATCGCCGTGATGCCGAGCGCGATGGCGAGCGCGTGGGGGCTTGTCGCGCCACCTTCAAGGTTCGCAACGACGGCCCAACCCGCGGAGAACACAGCCGACGACACAACGCCGACGCCGACGAGCACCGGTAGTTTTTTTGGCACCAACGTCGTCGTCAAGGCCAACAGAGCGAGCGCCGCCGCGGTGATGCCTTGCGCGAGCGAAATCCACCGCGAGCCCGGCGAGGCGCCCACGAGATCGCTCAGCGCGGCCGTGCCTGTTCCGACGGCAAGCATCGAAAGTGTCGAAAATAGACGGGCGCTGAGATGAATGCGCTCTTCACGCAAAAACCGGCTACGCGGCGTTCCGGCAAGCGCCGTGCGGTCGCCCACCCGACTCGCTCGCTCGCGCAAGACCTTCGCGGTCGGCAGGGATACCGAAGACAGAGGAGTTTGGAAAGCCGGCGACGCCTCTTGCGCCTTGGCGAGTGAGTGGCTTGGGCGAGGCGATTCGCACGCGGGCAAGGCGCAAGGCTACCAGCGAAACACCGAGTCGCGCCGCGAGACGTCCACGGAATGCTTGGAAGGAGTGATGAGCAGCAAGAGCAAGGCCGCGCCTCCCGTGAGCACGGCCGCGCCAAGCATCACGTCAGCCGTCGTACGGAAGTCGATCCCCTCCGTCCGCAGCTCCGGATCCTGGAAGCGGGAGCTCGAGGGGTCGGCGTAGCTATCGGACAGCGATTTCGCACGAAATGCGGTGATTCCGCCCGCGATGAGGGCCGCTGTCGAGAGGCCTGCGAGCGTCCACCCCACGACCGTACGGACCTTCGGACCGGTCGAAGGCGGTGCATTGGCCACGGGCAGAATCACCACGCGGGGTTCCGCTGGCGTGGCTACGGTTCGAGCAAGCGCGACTTTGACGAACGCCTCACTTTTCGCGGTGACGTCGACCTCGCGCTTGCTCGAAGTGTAACCGTCCGCTTCCGCGACAACGGAATGCCGACCAGGCTTCAGCCGCACCTCCGCCACGACAGTCACGCTCCCAGGGTCGGCGCGGCGAACCGTCTCCACCGCTCGGCCATCCACCGCGACGCGCGCGATGGCAGGTGAAGCCTCCACACGCACAGTCGCGAGCTTTGTGCGCGCTTCGCCAAGCGCTTCACGAGCCCCTGCCAACTCTTCCGGCGAAGCGCCCACGTCCTCACTCAAGAAGCGCACAAGGTCTTGTTCGGCGCGGACGGGGTCGTCGGTTCGAAGGCGCGCAACGCCCAGGTTGAGAAGAATACTCGGGTGCGGATACAGTCCCCAAGCCACCTCGAACGAGGCTCGAGCGGCAGCCCAATCTTGAGATCGGAGCTGCAACACGCCCTTTCGAAACATCGCGCGCGAACGCTCGCGGCCGTCGGCTTCGGAAGCGGCGTCGTCCGCTCTCGCCTCGCACACGAGGAAGCTCGTCGCCGCGGACGTCGCCAGGAAGACAGCCATGGTGAGAGCGAGGCGCGGAGGCATGGGCAACGTTCGTTTAATAGCGTGGCTGCGACGTAAAGTGGGGCGCGCTTGTCTTCGGTGCTGCCAGAGGTGGACGAACGCGGATTCGAGGCGAACTCTTGCGTAGGGCAGGATTGCCAGCATCCGCGAGGGCGTGGTCGATGCCTGCATCGGCGAAGGCGCCAGCAGCCACGTCCGCGTTTTCGTCCTCGAACTCAACGCCGTCGACGGCCACAGGCTCTACCTCCGAAGGAGGGTCGACTCCTCCGCGCGCGCTCGAGATCGAACTTACGCCCGCCACGGCGCCGGCCGCCACGTCAGGACCGCGCGCAAAAAACACCCCCACGGAGATCACGCCCGCGGCGAGGCCCCCTGCCGAGAGCCAAAAAGCGGCGCGACCGCGATCCGCTCGGCTCAGTCGAACCGCGTGCGCAAGCCCAGATTGGGTCGGATGCGGTTCGACCGAGCGTCCGCCGTCTCCGTAGGCCGTCTCGGCGTACTCGTCGACCGCATCCGCGTCCACGTCGTCCTCGGAAGCGTGTCCTAGGCCTGTGCGAGGGAAACCGTCGGCGTTCGTTCGAATCGAGAGCGGCGCGACGTCGGCCGCTCCCAGTCGGCGCCACGCCTTGAGTAGGTCGTGCGCGGAGGAAAATCGGAGCGTCGGATCCCGCGCGAGCGCCTTCGCGACGAGCGCATCAAGGCCCGCGGGAAACGCGACGCGCGAAGCCTCACGCAAGCTCAAAGGATGATTCTCTAGCTTGCTCGCGAGAATCGCCATCTGGCTCGGGCCGTCATGCGGAAGACGACCGGAAAGTAACTCGAAGACGAGGACTCCGAACGCGTAGAGATCCGCGCGATCATCGACTCTCGACGCCCCACGGATCTGTTCGGGCGCCATGTAAGCCACGGTGCCTATCGCTTCACCCGTTTCAGTGAGCCGCTCGCTATCGACGACGTCCATCTTGCAAACGCCGAAATCGAGCACCATCGCGCGCGTACGCCCGCCCCTCGAAGCGAGGAATACATTGCTCGGCTTGAGGTCACGGTGAATCACGCCCGCGGCGTGGGCATCAATGAGGCCGCGCATGACATCGTCACCGATTTGCGCCACCTCCGGCCATTCAGGAAGGGGGTCGCTCTGCAGGCGCTCGGAGAGCGACTTGCCAACGAGTCGCTCCATCACCAAAAACATTTCGAGATCGTCGGTGTCGGAAACT
This sequence comes from Polyangiaceae bacterium, assembly GCA_025353725.1. Lineage (GTDB taxonomy): Bacteria > Myxococcota_A > Polyangia > Polyangiales > Polyangiaceae > Labilithrix. The sequence continues at coordinate 77,094 of JANXOF010000053.1, forward strand.
TCAAGCACGCGAGGCACGAATTCGCTTCGAATCCGTGCGGCAGCCTCGGCCTCGCGGTGAAGGCGCGCCATGAGCGTCTCATCGACGAGCACTCGGCTAACGACCTTGATAGCGATGGGTTCCGATGAGCCCGCAAGGTCGGTCGCCGCAAACACCTGTCCCATACCGCCTCGACCGATGAGCGCGTCGAGACGATACTTCGTTTGCTGAGTCGAGAGGATATCGCCTGGTTTGACCGCCAAGAGTGTTCCAAAGCGTACCACGGGCCGAACCGACACCCCATCGCACGAGAGACTCAAACGTCACGACGCATAACAACGCAACACATCCGACATGTGAGCGCAGTATCCGCTACGTTCACGCGATGGCGGACCCTCAGGACCATGTGCGAGACGAAAAAGAGGCAACCCACGAGCGCGAGCAGCGAAAGGCGATTACCCTTCGAGTCGACTACAAGCGAGTCAACTCGTTCTTTGCGGACTACACCAAAAACATCTCCCGCGGCGGGACGTTTATCCGCACGCCTAGGCCGCTCGACGTGGGAACCGAGTTCGTGTTCCTGCTTGCGCTTCCTGACAACGTTCAATTCGAGCTGACGGGCGTGGTCAAGTGGCTCGTGAACGACGCGCACGCCAGCCCGGAGGCCCCGGCCGGGATGGGCATCAAGTTTGTTTTCGCGGATGACGCGCAACGCCACGCCGTCGAATCGGTCGTCGAGAGCATGATGACCGACGCTCTGGGTCCGGTGCTCGCCGCGAAGCTCTTACGGGGAGTCAAAGCTCGAGAAACGGACGAGGATTGATGGCTTTACCGCGCGTGAACGCGGTTCTAGATTCGCGCCCATGATGACGAAGGCCCGCTCGCTCCCCATCGCCGGCCGCGCTGCACGCGAGCCCGTCGCCTCGGCTCTGGACCTCGAGGCCGAAATCACTCGCCTCAAAACGGAAAAAAATGCCGTCGTTCTTGCTCACTTCTACCAGGACGACGAGATTCAAGACGTAGCCGACTTCATCGGCGACTCGCTTCAACTCGCACAAGCTGCGGCCACCACGACGGCGGACGTGATCTGCTTCGCGGGCGTCCACTTCATGGCCGAAACCGCGAAGATTCTGAACCCTGATCGCATCGTCGTCGTGCCCGACATGGAGGCCGGGTGTTCGCTCGCTTCAGGCGCTCCGGCATCGAAGATCGCCGCCTGGAAGGCTCGCTTCCCCGGCGCTGTTCTCGTGAGCTACATCAACTGCTCTGCCGCCGTGAAAGCTCTCTCCGACTACATTGTGACGTCGTCGAACGCCGCGAAGATTGTCGCTCAGATTCCAGAATCAACCACGGTTCTCTTCGCGCCGGACAAAAACCTCGGGGGTTTCATCAACAAGAAGCTGGGCCGCGCCATGAAGCTCTGGCCCGGCACCTGCATCGTTCACGACACGTTTAGCGAGCGAAAAATCCTCGGTCTCAAGGAGCGTCACCCGGGCGCGCTGCTCCTCGCTCATCCCGAATGCGACGACGTGATCTTGCGCATGTCCGACTATGTGGGCTCAACGACGGGGATCATCGACTTTGCGACGAAGAGCGAAAGCCATGCGTTCATCGTCGCGACCGAACCTGGGATTCTGCACGCCATGAGAAAAGCGTCGCCCGAAAAAGAGTTTATTCCCGCTCCTCCCGAGGCCAACTGCGCATGCAATGAGTGCCCGCACATGAAGAAAAATACTTTGGAGAAAGTCTATCTTTCGCTCCGCGACCTCACTCCGCGGATCGAAATGGAGGACGCGCTCCTACGCGCCGCACGGTTACCGATTCAACGAATGCTCGACCTGTCGCGCTAGGTTCGCCGGCTACCGGAGTCGTCGTCAGCGCCCGAAGATGTTGAATAGCTTTCCGAGCACTTTGCCGAGACGGGATTTCGGGAGCTTCCAGGGATCGGCCTCCACGGCAAGCGGCTTCGCGCCTGAAGGTGCTCCCGTGTCCGGTTTGCCAAGGTCGCGCAAAATGTCTTCGAGAGGACGCGCTCGGTCGAGGCGCGTCACCAACTTCCGACCCGAGCGCGCGTCCCGCGCGTCGATCGCCATCACGCAGTGCTCATCGAACGAGACGCGCACAATGACGCGACCTCTGTCCTGAAGCGCACGATCCGAGACCAGCGCCGAGCAAAGGTACTCGTTGCGACTCGCGTCCGCCGACTCGCCTTGGAAGATCGGCATCGCCACTTCGCCCAGGATATCCGCATCGAGCGTCACCTCGCGGTGCGTAGGCAAACGCGTGTTGCGAGCAACAATCGGCACAAACGCAAGACCTACGCGCGCGTGCCCCACGCTCATGGGCAGAATATCGAGCAGTGTCGGCGCGTCGCCCGAACCAATCTCGTGGGCGAGAAGCGCCGCGCCGAGCGCGACGGCTTCGTCAGGGTTGATGCGCTTGCTCGGTCGACGTTTGAAAAGGTCGGCCACCGCCGTTTGGACGGCGGGAATGCGCGTCGTACCGCCGACGAGAAGCACGTCGTCGATGTCTTCAGGAGTCAACGCACGCGCGAGCATCACCTCCGTAGCGATGGCCACCGTTCGACTGACGAGCGAGGCCGTGAACTCGTCAAAACGCTCTCGCGTAATCTCTACACGCAAGTGCTTGAACGGCTCACGGGTGAATTCAGGGATCTCGACGAGGTACTCCGTCTGAACTGAAAGCGCCCGCTTTGCGACCTCGGCGGCTTCACGCAAGCGCGCTATCTGCTGCGGATCAGGGTCAAAGTCGACGCCTTCGGCGCGCTGGAATTCAACGAGTAGATGCGACGCGATAAGGTCATCGAAGTCGGAACCTCCCACGAAGTTGTCGCCGCCGGTCGCCAGGACTTCGAGCTGTCCCGCACTCAAGTCGACGACAGAAAAGTCGAACGTGCCTCCGCCGAAGTCCCAGACCGCGACGCGGGCTTTTTGCGATTGCTTGTGTCCGTAGGCGACCGCGGCGGCCGTCGGCTCGTTGACAATGCGCTGCACGACGAGCTTCGCCTCGCGGGCCGCACGCCGTACGGCCTCGCGCTGAACTTCTGAAAAATAGGCCGGTACCGTAATGACGGCGGCTTCGACGGACACGCCTAAGTACGCCTCTGCCGTGCTTCTCACCTCTTCGAGAATCCGCGCCGCGATCGTATCCATACTGATCACGCCGTCGTCGATGCGAACGCCAAATCGCTGCCCTTCGGCCTCAGCGAGCGGGTAGGCAAAGTGCTCTTGGAGGTCGGCGGCTGTCTGCGCTCTGTAGGTGCGGCCGACGAGGCGCTTAGAACCGTACACCGTGCGTAGCGGGTAGAGAATTTGGCGATCGGCCGCCCGCTGCCCGACGTACGACGTCCCGTCGGGGTCGAACGTGATCATCGACGGGATCGTGTTCGACCCCGTTCGACCCGGAATGATTTTCGGCTGGCCGTCGACCACGTACGACGCGCATGTGTTCGTCGTGCCGAGGTCAATGCCTATGATGATGCCTGCGCGGCGAACGGCGAGCGGTTCAATCTGAGGAGCGAACTCGTCGTCGACGTCACTCTCGTCGACGTCGCTGGCAGTATCGACCCCCACCCCAACCTGGCCCCCGCGAGCCGCGACGAGATGTTCGCCGGGAAAGGGAGGCGGGCCGCCGACCGTACCCGGTAGCCGAGGTGGAAGCACCTTCGCGGGAGCCTCGGGAGACGCGAGCGCCGCGATGAGCGAGGGGTCGATCCCGAGAGCGAGGAAGGCGATGCCCATGCCCCTCGTCGCATCGACCCAGACCACTTTCGCCAGACCTGTCGCGAAGCGCTCTCCGCGGTCGTCGAGGAGGTCAAAACGGATCTCCTCTCCAGCCCTCGTCACGGATGCCGTAGCCACGAGTGCGCCGGAGGGGCTCACGTCCCGCAGACGGTCGACTTGGATGTCATGACTCCCGGCTACTGACCAAAGGATCCGGGCGGTGGAACCAAGGCGAGCGTGGCTCCGGCGATTGGCCGTATCGTTCAAGACTCTCTCCTTGCGCACATCGTGCGCATGAAACTCAAAGGTCCGTCAGTAAGGTAGTGACGACGTAGTCCGAAGCAAAAATAGCAACGATGCTCGACACTACGGCGCGCGCCGTAGCCTCGCCGACGCCGCGCGCGCCGCCTGAAGCAAAGAAGCCTTTTTTGCAGCAAATAGTACTCACGATGACACCGAAGAGCGCGCTCTTCACGAGCAGCATACGGATGTCTCCCCATTTCACGAACGTCTGAATGCGATCGAAGAAGACACCAGGGTCGATGGACTGCCAAACGACGGCAACAACCCACGCACCGAACATTCCGGCGATTCCGAAACAGACGGCGAGAAGCGGAAGGACGATCGTGGTCGCAAGTACGCGAGGTACGACAAGGTATTGAACAGGGCTTACGCCCATCGTCGTAATCGCGTCGATCTGTTCCGTCACGCGCATGTTCCCGAGCTCGCTCGCCATCGTGCTCCCGGCACGCGCCGTGACCACCACGGCGGCGAGCACCGGAGCGAGCTCACGCGCAAGCGCGAGGGCGACGACGCCGCCGACCATCCCCTCAGCCGAAAACTGCCGAAAGCCGACAATCGTGCTCACGGTAAAAGCCATCCCCGTGAACATCCCGACGAGCCCCGCAATGAAGAGCGAGCCCGCGCCAATGAACTCAATAGCGTTGAGAAGCTGAGCGATGCGAAACGGTGGCCTGACGAGCCACGTCAGCGCTTGGCTCAGAAGAAGAACCGTTGCGCCTAGGTCGTCGAGGAGGCCGACAAGTGGGTCGACGGCAAAATCGACGACGCGAAGAAACACACGCTGCAGCAACCGAATCCGCGACGTACGCGAACGAGAACGAGGTTGCGACGATGGACCTTCGGGACCGTCGGCGTGTTGAGGATCGTGTGTGAGTGCGGTCAAGGCGGCGTGAGTGTAGCTCGCTTCCGTGAGCTATGGCTCGCGGTAGAAGCGCGGCACGCGACGAGAAATGGACGTCAAGACCTCCCATGCGATAGAGCCCCCTGCTCGCGCGACCTCCTCCGCCGAGATCGCCCCCTTCCCGAGTAAGCCTTCTTGCGCACCGAGGATGACGACTTCGTCACGAAGCGCAACGCCCGTGACGTTGGTGACGTCGACCATGGCCATGTCCATCGAAACCGCTCCGACGATCGGAGCTCGACGGCCACGCACCAGCACGTGTCCGCGGTTCGACAGATGCCTCGATAGCCCATCGGCGTAACCCATCGGAATCGTCGCGATGCGCGAAGCTGTAGATGCACGAAAAAGCGCGCCATAGCCTACACTTTCGCCCGGCTCGATAGCTCGCAGGTCGACGATCTCGGTGCGAACGCGCATGGCTGAGTGAAGCTCGCTCGAGACAGCCGCCAGGGGCGAAACTCCGAAGACCGCGATTCCCGGTCTCACGGCGTCGAACACGGCCTCGCCACGCAGAAGCGCGGCGCTGTTCGCCGCATGCCTTACCGTGCACGCGTCGATGACCCCCGCCGACGTCAGAACCTGCGTCGCCTCCTCGAATCGAGAGACCTGCTGGGCCGTGAACGCGGCGTCCGTGTGACCGGGTTCCGCGTCCGCGCAAGCGAGGTGTGTCATCAGGCCGGTGATGCAGACCTCACGCTGTTTCGCGAACGCCTCCGCGAAGGCTTTGAGGTCTTTCATCTGGACACCGAGGCGCGCCATTCCCGTATCCACCTTCAGGTGCGCGGGAACGCGATGACCGAGCGCCCGCGCCGCGCGGACAAGGGTCTCGACTTGGCCCAGGTCGTAGATGACGGGCGTAACGTCGCGCGAAGCTATCTCCTCGTAAGCCGAGGCCGCGTATCCTCCCATCACGAGCAACGGGGCGCGGATTCCCGCCTCCCGCAGCTCGATAGCCTCCTCGAGCAACGCCACGCAGAAGCCCTTGGCGCCGGCTCGTTCAAGCGTGCGCGCCACGGCGGGAGCTCCGTGCCCGTACCCATCCGCCTTGAGGACGGGCCAAACATGCGCAGCGCCGGCCTCTGTCGCATGACGCGTCACCACCCGAAGGTTGTGACGGAGAGCCGCAAGGTTGATTTCCGCGCGCGTCGCCCGGAGCGCGTCCGCGGGAGCAGCTCGTCGCGGTTTGAGCACGCGAACGCCCTCGGCGACGCCACCGCTCGCGAGCGCGCTCCCTCGGCTCGGCGTGTCAGCCTGCCGGCGACTCGGTCCCGACAGCGGCGCTTTCGGGGGCTCGCTCACGATCGCAGCGTGCACCATGCAAAGTTTGACGACCGAATCCGACGGCCGAACGGCCTTGGCCGACGCTGCGCGCTCATTTGTGATGGAAGGTTACTTCCGCCATCCGTGAACCGTCACGAAGAACGTTTCCTAGCGGAATCATTTCAGCGACTCGCCTCGAACGGTGCCGGGAGCGAGGCGAGGACGTCAGCAACGCCCGAAGAAGCGTGAGCACACTTAGCAAGGATGAGTTCATCGAACCCCACGCCTGTCCCCCTCGACCTGAATCGCTTCCGCCCATGGTGGTCGGAACGCGTCGGACTCCTCCCCGCGCATCATCGATTCGTCGACGAAGCGCAGCGCGCCAAAGCCTGACACCGAGAGGGCGACCCTTGGAGAGGCCCACGCTAAAAATGTTTGAGGCAGCTCTTGGCATCTTTAAGCACTGAACGTATATTCAGTTCAAATCATGGAAACGCGCCGAAAGCTCGAGATTCTCGCTGACGCGGCAAAGTACGATGCCTCGTGCGCGTCGTCGGGGGCCAAGCGGGCACGGGTCGATGGAGGACTAGGAAGTACGACGGGGATGGGTATCTGTCACTCGTACACGCCCGACGGTCGTTGTGTCTCGCTCCTCAAAATATTGCTGTCAAACGTTTGCATCTATGACTGTCAATACTGCGTAAATCGAATCTCGAGCGACGTCCCGCGTGCCACCTTTGCGCCAGACGAAATCGTAAATCTGGTACTCGACTTCTATCGTCGAAATTATATCGAAGGTCTTTTTCTCAGTTCTGGCGTCGTCAAAAGCCCAGATGCAACCATGGAACGAATGATTGAGGTCGCGCGAAGCCTTCGCGAAGATCACAAATTCGGCGGATATGTGCATCTCAAAGTGATCGCCAATGCGTCGCGTGACCTTGTCCTTCGCGCGGGTCTCTATGCCGACCGGGTAAGTGCAAACGTAGAGCTCCCGACGACTCCGGACCTTGCGCGCCTTGCCCCCGAAAAGCGTATGGCGGATGTCGAAAACACAATGCATACAGTGAATGAGAAGAGCATTGAGTCGAAGAGTGAGCGCAGGTCGTTCCGCCACGCGCCTAGGTTTGCACCCGCCGGTCAAAGTACCCAGATGATCGTCGGCGCAACACCGTCCGCCGACGGCACGATTCTCGCGACTTCAGCGCGTCTCTACCGCGCTCACGGGTTGCGTAGAGTCTACTATTCGGCATACAGTCCGATCCCTTTTGCAGACCCGCGCCTTCCGCCGCGCGCGGTCGAAAAAGTCCGCGAGCATCGCCTTTATCAAGCCGATTGGCTGCTTCGGTTTTATGGCTATTCCCACGAGGAGCTCTTGCGACCGGACGAAAATCTCGACCCCGATCTCGACCCGAAAGTCATGTGGGCTTTATCAAACCGACACGCGTTTCCCGTCGATGTTGCACGAGCCCCCAAAGAGCTGCTGCTCCGTATTCCTGGCATCGGCGTGCGTAGCGTCGCGCGGATTCTTTCCACGCGTCGACATTCTCGAATTACGCTCGATGACCTCGCGCGCTTAGGTGTCTCGGTAGGCCGCGCGGCGCCTTTCGTCGTCACTGCCGACGCACGAGAAAATAGTGAGCTGCGTACGTTGGACAACGTAGATCTCCGCGCCCGGCTCGTTGCCCGAGAGAACGTCAGCGCACGCCCGAAGCGCGCGTCCGATGCGCAGCTTTCTTTGTTTTGAACTCGCGCGAGAGCGACCGATGATCGTCGTACCCATCGAGCCCACGTTTGCATCTTTCCGTAACGGCGCACGGGCCGCCCTCGCGAGGAATCTTGGTCCGGGTTTGGTGAAATTCGTCCAACGAGATTCCGCGCAGACTCAGCTGTCGTTCGTGTCTCCAGACTCCCACGTTCTGACGGGGGGCCGGGAGGCGCAAGCACACGACGCGGTCACCACTTCTTCCCGCGTACCTCGCGTTTCGAAGACGTTTTTGTCGCTCGGAGAGCGCGTGGCCGTGCATCGCGACACGGGCGTTTGGGACGCTCTGTATCGCGTGCTCTTTCGATTGACTCACGGCGAGCCCCGGCTGCTCGAGGTAGCGACAGACCGCGACGTTCGCCCTCTCTCGCTCTTCGACGCGGCGGTGCGACGCGATGTGCACAAGATGCACGCGTTCGTCCGGTTCCGCGAAGCACGAGCTCGTGACGGTGAAAGCGTTTGGGTGGCGTTCTATGAACCCGACCATCGCGTTGCCGATCGGGCCGCGCCGTTGTTTGTCGACCGATTCGGGGGCACTCGCTTCGTTCTTGCCACGCCCGACGTGACGCTCTTTTGGAACACGATAGCCCTTCAGCGGGGGCCAGGTTCTCCCGACGAAGCCGCGGCACGCGCCGCGTTCGACGAGGACACGCGGCACGAGGACGGCGTGGCGGACTTGTTTCGAACGTACTACGAAAGCATCTTCAATCCAGCGCGCGTAAACCCGCGCGCGATGCGTGCGGAAATGCCCGTCCGTTTTTGGAAGCATCTTCCCGAAGCCCAATCGGTCCCTCGTTTGTTGAAAGAGGCCACCGAACGTAAGAACTCGATGATTGAGCCTCGAGCGCTCGAACCGCGTGCCGAGCCGCCTATCGATGGTGACACGACCGACCTCGCGCGAGCCGCTCTTTCTTGTGCTGTATGCACACATTCAAAATCGGCCTCTCAAACCGTGTTTGGTCAGGGGCCTACCGATGCACGCCTATTTGTTGTCGGCGAACAGCCCGGAGACGAGGAGGACCTGAAAGGCCTCCCTTTCGTGGGGCCTGCTGGGCGATTCTTCGACAGTTTACTGGCCGAGGCGGGGGTGTTGCGCGAGCGGCTTTACCTTACGAACGCGGTGAAGCACTTTACGTGGGAGCCTCGTGGGAAGCGACGCCTACACGTACGTCCACACGCGAGCTCGGTGCGGGCGTGTCGCCCTTGGCTTGATGCAGAACTTGCGCGCGTACGCCCCAAAGTGATTCTTTGCCTCGGTACGACGGCGGCACAGTCTTTTTTGGGGCCCGGGTTTCGTTTGAACCAAGCCCTCGGTAAGTGGCTTCCGCAATCATGGGCGGAAGGCTTTTTGGTGAGCTATCACCCGTCGGCTATCTTGCGCATGCCCGAGGGGCCGCTTCGAGACGCGGCGCGCGCTGTCTTTATCAACGATCTCGTCCGGGCATCCGCGCTTGCCGAGAGCGACGGAACACGCTCATAGACTCTGCGTGACGCTTCTTCGCGTGCCGACTACGCGGGAAAGCTACGCGGGAGAGTGAACGCTCTTCGCCTCCTCTTTCTGTAGCTCCTCGGCCGCAAACTGATGCCTGTAGAGGCGGGCGTAGACGCCATTCGCGTGTAAGAGTTCGTCGTGCGAGCCGCACTCGACAACACGCCCGCGGTGAAAAACGACAATTCGGTCGACGGCGCGAATCGTGGAGAGACGATGCGCGATAACGAGTGAGGTTCGACCCCTCATGACGACATCGAGCGCAACTTGAAGTCTCGCCTCCGTGTCGGAATCAATGCTCGCGGTCGCCTCGTCGAGAATCAGCACCGGCGTATCCCTGTAGAGTGCACGCGCAAACGCAAGAAGCTGACGTTCACCGCCGGAAAAGTTCGCCCCCCGCTCGTCGACGCGGGCGTTGAGGCCACCGGGACGACGCTGAAAGAGGTCAAGGGCCCCAACGCGGGAAAGCGCTTGCTCGACCTTCGCGAGGTCTGGAGACTCGTCGCTCATCGCCACGTTGGAAGCGACCGTTCCCGCGAAGAGGAAAACGTCCTGAGGGACGACGGAAAAGAGCTCGCGCAGCTCACGGCGATCATAACTTCGAATGTCTTTGCCGAACACGCGCGCTCGCCCTTGCTCAAACTCGTAGAGTCGGAGCAGGAGGCTCGTCACGGTGGTCTTTCCAGCGCCGGTCGCGCCGACGAGTGCGACGCGCTCGCCCTTCATCACGCGGAACGAAACATCACGCAGTACGGGTACGCCTTGCTTGTACGAAAACGTCACGTCCTCGAGCGCGACGGCCTCGGCGGGGTCGACCGGAACAGTTGTCCCCAACGTTTCGGACGCGACCGGAGACGCGACAGGAGCATCGGCCGAGCGATCGCTTTCGAGCGAGGTCTCGTCGAGCAATTGGAAGATGCGTTCGGCTCCGCTCATCGCCGACTGAAGCACGGTGAACCGCGACGCGAGAAGGCTCACCGGCTCGAAGAATTGCTTGATATACTGGGTGAATACTACGACAAGCGAAAAGGTTATCGCGCTGTCGGTCACGCGCTTGAGGCCCACCCACCACAAGATGCTCGCGATGCAGACCGTACCGACCATTTCAATCGCGGCGTCGAGCACCGCTTCGTAGAACACGGCCTGCTTGTTCGACTCGCGGTACTCGAGATTGACCACGTCGAACTCTTTCGCCATTCCGCTCTCTCGCGCGTAGGCCTGCACCACGCTCATTCCTGACACTTGCTCGTTCAGAAAGGCATTGAGTCGGGCAGTCTTCACACGAATTTCGCGGTAAGCCTGACGCGCTCGACCCCTCACGTACCAAACGACTGCACCGACAAACGGCAGGGCCGCAAACGCAATAAGCGACATGCGCGCATCGAGAATGAGCATCATGACGACAATGCCAACGAGCGCGACGAGATCTCCAATCGCGTTGAGCACACCCGACGCGAAAAGCTCCCCGACGGCGTCCACGTCGTTGGTCGCACGCGTCACGAGACGTCCTACCGGCGTCTTATCGTAATAGCGAAGCTCGAGACGCTGCATAAATTCGAAGATGTGCGCGCGCAAGTCGGCCATCGACCGCGCGCCTGCGATCTGCATCGTGTACATCTGCACGAACGTTAGAAACTGCGTGCCAAGAACGACGAGCGAGAGCGTAACGCCGTAGCGAAGGAGTGATTGCGGCGACTCTTTCTGCGCACTTTCAACAAGTCGGCCCATAATGACAGGCCTCAGCAGACTCAGTCCGGCGGCCATCACGATCATCGTGAGCGAAGCCGCGAGGTACGTCGCGTGCGGCTTCATAAAGGGCCATAAGCGCGCCAAGAGCTGGGCGTCGTAGGCTTGGCCGAGCCGCTCTTCTTCGTGAAAGCTACGAAGTGCAGCCGCACCTCGAGCCGCGCGCGGCGGCGGCTCGACAGGCTTTTCCGAATCTGAACGTTCGCCTTTTTCTGCTTGAGAATGCGCCGACGAATCCGTCATGCTTCGACCTCCACCGGCAGGCCTGGCGTACTAGCCTCAGCTCCGTCGACGTCGACCGCTTCAAGGTCCGACTTCAACGACTGTTCCGCCGCGAAGGCCGCATAAAGGCCGCCCGCCGCGACGAGCTCGAGGTGCGTCCCCTTCTCGAGCACGCGCCCCTCGTCGAGCACAAGAATTTGGTCGCACCGCGAGGCCGCCGCGACGCGGTGCGTGATCAAAAGGACGGTCCTCGATTGAGCTTGCCGCTCGATCGCATCGAGAATCGCGGACTCTGTTTTCGCATCGACGGCGGAGAGCGGGTCATCAAGGACGAGCACGGGAGGCTCGCGGACGAGCGCACGCGCGAGCGCGATACGTTGCTTTTGACCGCCAGACAGCTGCACGCCTCGTTCGCCTACGACAGTGTCGAACTGTTCCGGAAGTCCGAGGGCTTCTTCGAGCACCTGGGCCTCACGCGCGGCCTCGCGAATGCGCGCGACAGCGGCATCCGACTCTGGATCGTCGAGGCAAAAGCCGATGTTCCGAAGGACGGTCGTCGAAAAAAGAAAAGCATCTTGCTGCGCGTAACCTATCGCCTCACGAACCGCGACCAGGGGAAGGTCGCAAACGTCACTGCCATCGATGAAAACGGTGCCCGAGGGCGTAGGAAGGAGGCGAGCCAGCAAAAGAGCGAGCGTCGACTTGCCCGATCCGGTACGGCCCACAATCGCCATCGACGTTCCGGTAGGGACCTCGAACGACACGTCGTCAAGCACCGGAGCCGAGCCGTACGCAAACGACAGACCGTGCACCGCAATCGAGCCGCGGACGACGGCAGGCTGAGGGAGTGAGCCGTCAGTGACCTCGGGAACCGCGTCGAAAATTTGCTTCAAGCGCTCGTAGCCCGCCCGACCCCGCTGGACGATCGAGATCGCAAAACCGAGCGCGACCATCGGCCACGTCATGCGGCCGTACGCGAGCCAGAACGCGAAAAACGCGCCGCGCGTGATGCCGCCCTCCGAGGGCTCGCGCTGAAGCAAAGACGCGCCGTACCAAAAGAAAGCGAGCACACCGAGAGAGCTCGCGGTGCCCACCATCGGTCCCATCAGGCCACGCAAGCGAGCGAGGGCGAGGCCCGCATCTCGGTAGGCTGCATTTGCCTTGTCAAAGCGGCTCCGCTCTCGCTTTTCGAGGGCGAAGCTCCGGACGATGCGGACGCCGGCGAGGTTCGTTTGGAGGACATCGCTCAGTGCGCCGAGGGACTCCTGGTTGGTCCGCGTCATGCGAAACATCGACCGCGAGAAAGAACGCGTCACGAGCACCATGAAGGGCAACATGACGAAGGCGACAAGCGTGAGACGGCCGCTTATCCGAATCATGACTTGAAGGGCGCTTGCGAACGCGAAGAGGACGTTGATGACGTTCAACACACCGAACCCGAGAAGAAGCCGAACCTGCTGTAAATCGCCGGTCGAGCGGCTCATAATCTCGCCTGCAGACATGGTCCGATAAAACGCCGTACCGAGCCGATGCAAGCGATGCAGGAGGAGCGTGCGCAGCTCGTATTCCGCGTCGCGCCCGGCATTGAAAACAAACCAACGGCTGGCGACGCGCGCGACGAACGCGACTATAGAAAGCGCAAGAATGAGTAGCGCCGGACGCGTCACCTGGTCCGGAGCGCCGCCGAACACGGAGTCGATAGCCTCTTTGGACTTCCAGTCGATTCGGTTCAATGCAAACTGGAACGTGGCGAGCATCAGCATTCCCGCGACGTACCTAGGGAGATGCCTCTTGAACTGACCTCCCAAGGTCACGGGGAGCGTGCGCGCCGAGTCAGAGTCAGAGTCCGAGTTCGAGTCCGAGTCCGAGTCGGCAGCAAGTGTTCTGTGGGGTAGAGCGTAGCGGGGCACGAGGATCGAAACGTCATACCAGAGAGCCCGCTGCCTTGGGGGGTTTGGCCGTCCCGCAACGGCATTCGCCGCGAGAATCGTAAACGCGACCTTGGTACGCTAGCGCGGCCCCGTGTTCCGAGGGCTCCTGTGCGAACTCGCCAACATGGGGCGCTGGCCTTCCGTGCTCGCGACCACGTCTCTGAGCTCGACGGTAGCTGCCAGGAGACCGAGGCGGACGCGCGCGCGCCCCTTTGAGTCGAGCTCCTGGACGACTCCAACCTTGTTTGCGAAGGCCCCGGAGAGCACGCGCACCCGCGTTCCCTTTTCGATAGCGACCTTTGAGTCTTTGTCCGAGGCCAGCACGGGTCGAAGTCGCGGCGCGCGCATCATCGCCTGAAGCATCGGCCTGCGCGAAGGAGGCTGGCGACTCGCCTGGGCGGCCGTACGACCCTTGCCTTCGTCGGCGCAGCCAAGTTCCCCCGTGGCGTCACGAGGCTCGGCCCCAAGCAACGACACACCGTCACCTTCACGAGCGGCAGCGAGAACGGAATGAGCCACGGTCACGAGGCCGCGCGCTTCTTCTCGCTCCCGGCGCGTCCCTTCGACGAGGGACGGCCTTTTCCTTGCGCTCCGACGTTTCCTGCGCTCGTCGCAACCGCGCTCGCGACGCGCCTCGTGCAGCGCCCGGCCCGCGCGCCACGCGCCCCGACGACCCGCGCCGATGAGGTCGTTGTCGGGAGCCCAAGCGAGAAGCTTGTAGGCGTCGGCAAGCACGACCAGGGCGTCCGCGAGCTGCTCGCCGAGCTCCCCCGAATGCGTCAACGCGACCTCTCGCTTGACGCTCCACCCGACCCAGATGGCGCGCCGGCTCCGCTGACTGTCTTCCAATAGCGCTCGGATGTCGTCCGCCATCGCGTGCTCGGCGCGCGGAAAATCAGGCACGCCGATCACCCCAATGGCGAACTCTTGCGGAAGCGTCTCGAACAAGGTCGTCAGCTCGAGAAGGCGAGGGCCATCGCCGAGGCGCGCTCGCAAATTTTTCACGTCAGCCTCGGCCTCAGGGCAAATTTCTAGGCTCACTTCGACGTGAACGCTGTCGATGGTGAGCGCGAGATAGGCGTGCGCACGGAGGGGGTCCACCTCAGGTTCTGTCCGAGGGACCCCCGTTCGCCCGAACGTGTCACGAATAAAAATCACGCGTTGCGCGATGGAGCGCGGGGCTCTCGACGAGAGATGCTGATCCACGTCATCCGGCACGACGACCTCAAGCGCAAGGCCGAGGGTCTCTAAGCGCGGAACAACTCCCTGCGCCCAACGCTCGATTCGCTCGCGAAGGTCCTTTCGCTGGGCCACGGACCCTGGAAAGCTCGCCTTCCGGTGGTGGGTCGCGGGCGCCGTTGACTCGAGAAATGCATCGAAGTCTGCGGCTGAAAAGACAAGGGAGGAGGCAAGCTCTCGCGGCGCGGTCGCCTCTTCCGGGCGTTGCGGCACGGCAGCCCTCACGACACTAAGCTTACGGACCTCGGTGGATCTGTCAACGTCGGCGCGGCCCTAGGTTAAGAGGAGCGCGCTGACTCGAGCGAAAAAGCGTGGTACGCCGGGCCTCGTGCCGCGATTGCCAAAGCCGTCCGCAAGCCGTGCAGCGACTCCGTCGACCTCTCGCTCTCCAAGCGCGGTCGGGGGACCGATGCGAACCCCGCGCGCGCCCAAGTTAACGAGTGCAGTGGGCGGCAAGGGAGCCAACACGGAAGCCAGCGCACTCGGGCGCCCTCGCTCCGCGAGCACGGAGGCCGAAAGTTCGAAGGCATTAAGCTCGACCGCTGAAGCTTCGCACGAGCGCGGCGAGGACGATTCCGAGCCTGCGGTCGACGAGCACGACGGAGAACCGGACGCCGCCGGGCCCGAAGAGCAAGACGGTGAAGCCGCGTCCGAGGAGAACGAAGGCGCCGAAACGAACGGGCCCCGTGCCCAGCTGCGAACGCTCCCCTCACGCGGAGTGACCCGCGGGGCGAGTTCGTCGCCGGACAGGCTAGACCCCATGGCGGCCTACCTTCGCGAGGTCCAGCGACACCCACTGCTCTCTCCGGAAGAGACTCACACACTCGCGGCCTCGTTTGTCACGACGCAGGACCCCGCGCTGGCCGCGCGCCTTGTCACCGCGAACCTTAGGCTCGTGGTGAAGATCGCTTACGAGTATCGGCGCGCCTACCGAAACGTCATGGACCTCGTACAGGAGGGAAATATCGGCCTGATGCAGGCCGTGAAGCGCTACGATCCCTACCGCGGGGTGAAACTTTCCTCGTATGCCGCATGGTGGATACGCGCCTACATTTTGAGGTTTATCCTCAACAATTGGCGCCTCGTAAAGCTCGGGACCACGCAGGCGCAACGAAAGCTGTTTTTCAATCTCCGCAAAAAGCGCGCGGAGCTCGTCGCGATGGGGATCGACCCGTCAAACGCGGAAATTGCGAAGCAACTCAACGTTCCCGAGAGCGACGTCGAAGAAATGGACGTGCGGCTCGCGCAGAGCGAAAAATCTCTTGATGCTCCCGTGGGTGATGCCGACGGGCGAGCTGTCGCCAAGATTGATAGGATGCCCAGCGTCGGAGCAGGCCCCGAAGCGCTCATGGCCGACAACGAGCTTCAGGCACTTCTGAAGTCCAAGCTGAAAGACTTCCGAACAACGCTTGCGGGCCCCGGCAGCAAGGAGAAAGAGCGAGCTATTTTCGACCTGCGGCTTGTCGCCGACGACCCTCTCACACTCCAAGAACTGGGCGACCGCTTCGGCATCTCGCGCGAGCGCGTGCGCCAACTCGAACAGCGATTGCTCGGGCGCCTCCGCGACCACTTGAAACGCGAAATGGGTGACGCGACGGACTCGCTCTGACGTGGCGGGTGAGCTCTTCGTCGTCGCCACTCCCATCGGTAACCTAGCGGACCTCACACTTCGCGCGATTGAGGTGTTGAAGGCGAGTACGCGCGTCGCTGCGGAGGACACCCGACGAACGCGCCAACTTCTCTCGCATCTCGGCATTGAGGGAAAGCCGCTTGACGCGCTTCACGCCCATTCGAGCGACCGTGACGTAGCGCGACTGGTGGCGCGTCTCGAAGCAGGCGATTCGATAGCCCTCGTAACAGACGCCGGAACCCCCGCGGTGAGCGACCCGGGGGACGCCCTCGTGAAGGCCGCGATCACGGCGGGTGTCCGCATCGTGCCTATTCCAGGCCCGAGCGCGGTGCTCGCCGCGTTGGTGGCGAGTGGACTCGCGAGCGGCGTTGGATTCCGTTTCGTCGGGTTCCTTCCGCGCGAGGGCGCGGCGCGGCGCGACGGTATCGCGACCGTCTGCGCGACGCCGGAGCCGGTCGTGCTCTTTGAGTCACCGGAGCGTACGCAGGCCACGCTCGCAGAGCTTGCCGACGCGATGCCGGACCGCCCCGCCTGCGTGGCACGTGAGCTCACGAAGCTTCACGAAGAGGTTGTACGCGGTTCGCTCGCAAGTCTCGCGAACGACCGCGAGTCGTGGCGCGGCGAAGTCGCGATTGTGCTCGGAGCGTGGTCGCGTGAAGCGAACGCGGAACACATTGACGCCGCCGCGATCGACGAGCGCATCGAGCGAGAGCTCGTAACCGGTGCGCACGCTAAGACCATCGCCGACGCGATTGCAGCCTGGTCCGGACGACCGCGACGCGAAGTCTACGAGCGCGTCGTTCGCCTCAAGTCTGCACGGCGTACTTAGGTTAACCCGACAAGCCCCCGCATACAGCGTGCGCGTGCGCCCCACCTACGCTCGGCGCCGACCCACGGAGGGGGTGAGAGAAAATGAGGTCGGGTGACGCTTGGAGTCGTTGGAAGGAGCGTGCGATGATCCAGCACGATGAGCGGGAAAACGAGCATACCCACGAGGGTTTCCAGCGCGTCCAGCAGCCGAGGGATACGAAGCGTCCCGCGTGGGCTTCGAGTGCGCTTTCATGTCTGAAGGGCCCTCAGAGTTTGGCGAGTCGCTGTTCGACCTCCTCGTTTCTGGGGAGTCGACGCTCGCCACGGTATCGCTTACGCCGGGGAAAACGTACGGCGTGGGTCGAGACTCGACCTGCTCCATCGTGGTCGACGACCCCTCCGTCTCGAGGTTTCATGCGGAATTGACCGTGGGTCTCGTGCCGACAATCACGGACCTCGGTAGCCGAAACGGCACGGTCGTAGGCGGAGTGCGGCTCAAGCGCGATGTACCCACGCCCGTCGTCGTCGGAGGCCTCGTCACAGTCGGTCGCGCCACGCTCGTCCTGCAGCAGCCCCGCTTGAAGGCACGCACAGTTTCAAATACGATGGTGCCGGCGCCACTTTCCGCGCCGCCGACTGCGGACACCGTCGTGTTCGACCCGGTGATGAAGAACCTCTACGCCATGCTCGACATCGTCGCGCCGGCTCCCATCTCCGTGCTTATTCTTGGCGAGACTGGCGTGGGCAAAGAGGTGTTTGCGGCAGAGGTTCACAGGCGGTCGACCCGATCGGCCGAGCGGTTCCTTGCGCTCAACTGCGCGGCGATGCCAGAGTCCATGCTCGAAGCCGAGCTTTTCGGTTACGAACGAGGCGCATTTACGGGCGCAGTTCAATCAAAACCGGGACTTTTCGAGTCCGCCGACCGGGGCACGGTACTGCTCGACGAACTCGGCGATATGGCACTTGCCACACAAGCAAAGCTACTTCGAGTTCTTGAAGTCGGAGAAGTCTTGCGGCTCGGTAGCTTGGTGCCGCGGCGGGTCAATATTCGTTTTATCGCGGCGACCAACCGCGACCTCGAGCAAGCCATCCGCGCGGGCGCGTTCCGGGCCGACCTCTTTTTTCGCCTCAACGGTATCACCTTCACCCTGCCTCCCCTGCGCGACCGTCGGCTCGACATTGTCCCCTTGGCCGAGTTCTTCATCGCGCGCGCGTTGGCGCGGACAAACCGCCAAGCCCTCCGGATGAGCCCCGAATTCATCTCTAAAATAGAGAGGGCGTCGTGGCCGGGAAATGTCCGCGAGCTGCGCAACGTCATCGAGCGTGCCGTCGTCCTTTGCCAAGAAGCCGAGCTTCTGGAGAGCCATGTTGTCGGTTTATCCACACAGAGTTCGTCGCTCAACGTGCCCTCTACAGAACGAGATCGCTCAAGCTTCAACGTCAGCGAGACCGGCACAGTGTCAAGCTTTCAAGGAGGTCTTGCGTCGTTAGCGGAGGTCGGAGAAGCCTACGAAACGCACGTCTCGCAAAGCGGAAACCTGCTCGACGCGGTACGCGTCCTCGAGCGCCAGCGGATCACGAATGCGCTCCAAGCGTGCGGCGGAAATCAGAGTAGGACGGCGAAAATGCTTGGTATTGCGAGGGCAACACTGCTTGCTCGGCTCGACGAATTTGGACTTGCGCGACCTCGGAAGCGACCGGCCGCACCATGAACAGCAGCGACGAGACACTCCTTCTCCCGCCCACGGAACCGATGGCCGCGGACGGACTGCAGGACGAGTTGGGCCCCGGGACGCGCGTGGGCGGCTACGAAGTCGTCGTCCGTATTGCCCAAGGTGGGTGCGGCTCCGTCTACGAGGCCGTGCACGGGATTCATGGGACGCGCGTGGCCATCAAGCTTTTGCGGAAGGACTTTGCCGAGTCGCGCGAAATGGTTGAGCGATTCATCCTCGAAGCGCGCGCGGTAAACCTAATTAGACACCCCAATATTGTCGACATTTTCGAATTTGGGATCACGGAGGATGGTCAGCCGTACCACGTGATGGAGATGCTCGAAGGAACGGGCCTCGACCGAAGGGTGCGGGACCGAGGCAGGCTCGACGAAGCTGAAGTTCTCGAAATTCTCGAACCCTTAGGCGCCGCGCTGAGTGCTGCGCATAGCCACGGCGTCGTCCACCGCGATCTCAAGCCGAGCAACATCGTCGTCTCGGCCGTGGCCGATGGATTACGCGTTACCGTGGTCGACTTCGGAATCGCAAAGCTGCTGGATGTGCCCGAGGGACAGGCCGGACTGACGGCCGTGGGGAGGAAGTTGGGAACCCCCGTATCGATGGCGCCCGAGCAGATTCTAGGCGTCGGAGTTACCCATCTCGCCGACGTCTACGCGACCGGCGTGCTCCTGTTTTTTTGCCTTACGGGTCGCTTCCCTTTCAAGTTCCGCTCACCGCAGGAACTGGAACACGCGCACCTCGCCATACCGCCACCCGCGCCGAGCAGCGTAGCGCCGGTGTCACCCGGAATCGACGCGCTCGTCCAGCGTTGCATGGCCAAAGACCCGCGCGCACGATTCCAAAGTATGGACGCCGTAGTTCAAGCATTTCGCGGCGAAATTCTCGTTCGCAAACAAAGCACTAAGGCCACGCTCGCGAAGGAAGCCGTGGCCATGTATGTCGATGTGGAGTCGAGTTTCGAAACCGAGGACGGCGAGGACAGCGAGAACGACGAGTTCGCCATCCTCGACGACGCGGCCTCGGTCATCGAACGGGTCGAGCAGGATCTCACCGCATGGGGCTGGGAAATTGCCGTCCGAACAACCTCCGTTGTACTCGGTGTCAGGTTTTCGGATTCGGACGGAGAGAGCTCGGATGGGCCGGCAACGTTACGCGCGGCGGCGGCTCTAGCTCAGGCGCTTGCGGAGTCTCTCACTCGGCGCGCGGCTGCAAATAAGGCGAACAAAGTCACGCTCGCCGTGCGGCTCGACAGTGCACTCGAGAACGTCGACGCCGCGGGTAAGAGATTTCTCACGGGCCCCCTACTACGCGTCCACACATGGTGCTCTGACGTAGCGATCCCAGACGTGCGGGTGAGCGGCAAGCACGATGCTCCTCCGCAGGACGAGACCTGACAACCTGCACACGATCTGGACTCAAGGGACAAGCGTCAGGCTGGCTGTCAGACCCATAGCGCCGCGGTTCGGGCATTTCCAACCTGGCATCAAGGGTGCAGCTCCGGCTTCGTCCGCTTCGAACCTGAGTCTAAGAGGAACATGTCGAATCACTCCACGTCCCGCAGTGTCCCGCAGTGTCCCGCAGTTCTCGCGCGCTTCAGTTCGGTCTTGCGGCATTTGTCATGACGGTCGCCGTGGCAGGCTGTTCCGAGCAGAATTCGGAAGCTCATCGAGCTGGGCTGCGAGTACCACACAGCCGCGTAAGCGGGCGAACGTAATGTACACACTTCTCGCGGACGCCAAACCAAGTGGAGCGGCTTGCCGTGGGTCCTACGAGTGTCGCGGTGGAAACTGCGACGCGCCGCGCGGGGAAGCTCAGGGCGTATGCAGCAACGGCTGGTACGGTAATACCAACTAGTCCACAGATTCGCGAGAGAAGCTCTGCACGCGATACGCGCTGGAGAGAAGCTTCCGATCCCGAGAGATGCGTGCGACCATCGTCGGTGTGCGATGTACGCAATGCGGGAGGAGAGCGCGAAGCGTTTTTTCGAGTGTTTGTTCCGTCCACGCTGTCGGTTTGGTCAGCGGCGACGAACGCGCGCGTGGGTTTTCACCACCGCGGCTCGGCCCATCGTTTCGCAGTTGGGCGGTGGTTAAGACCTTAGGCCACGGAGGGTTCGGCTCGGTTTATCTCGCGACCGGCGACCAAAGCGGTCGTTTGGTCGCGCTCAAAGTCGCTTTCGACAGCGACGAGGCACGCGAGCAACTCCGGCGTGAGGCAGCGGTGCTTACGGGCCTCGAAGGAGTCGGCGCCCCGCGTGTCCTGCACGACTCAAGCTCCGAAGACGTGCCGTTCCTGGTCACCGAACTTATCCCCGGCGTGGGCCTCGACGAGGCCATGGCCGACGGTTCGGTCGTTCCGGGCCCAAACGCCGTGAAAATAGGCCGAGCGTTGGTTCGCGCGGTCTACGAGCTCCACCGCGCGGGCGTCGCGCACGGCGACCTTAAGCCAGAAAACGTGCTTGTCGAAGCCGACGTTTGTCGTCTCATTGACTTCGGGCTCGCGCGACGCACCGGGACGGTCGCCGCCCCCGAGGGCGCAGTCACCACGACCCAAACCGCGTTCGACCGCGTCGTAGGAACGGCCGAATACATGGCTCCCGAACTCGAGGCAGGGGGTCGGCCCATCGACGAGCGAAGCGACGTCTACGCCTTGGGCGCCATCCTTTTCGAGCTGGTCAGCGGACGACCTCCATTTTTTGGGTCCGGAACCGACGTTCGGCTGGGTCATAGGGCGCAACGGGTGCGCGGCCATGCGCTACGCGACGTGCCGTCCGGGATGCGCACTGCGATTCTCCGGGCGCTCGAAAAAAACCCGGTCGAACGATTTCCTTCGGCCGTCGAAATGGCGGACGCCCTCGATGGCTCCGTCTCACTACTCCCTCCTCCGCCCACGTCGGTGCGGGGTACCGGCCTCGAAGTCCCGACAGGGCGAATTCTCGTGGCCTCCGGGTCACGCGCGCTTGTCGCCCTGCTCGCCGTCGCAGAAGACCGCGCCACCGAAAACCTCACGGCACTCGTTGAAGCGCGATGGGGCGAGCTCGTGGCTAAACGCGCCAACTGCTTGGTTTTTGCATGGCCCGCGCGGGCGGCGCGCCACCCCGTAGAAGCGGCCGTCGCTTGCGCGCGCGAGCTGCTTGCGAGCGGCGCGTTGCCAAGAGCGCTCGTCGATTTCGGATACCTCTCGATGAGTCAACGGGCGGGCGGGCGCACGGCGTACGGAGGCCCGTTGCTCGGGTCCGTCACGAAAGGGTGTGCCGCGCTCGACACGGACGGCGTGAGCCTAACCGCCGCCGCGGTCGACGCCTCGCGATTCGCGTCTGGGCGCTCGCCAACATCGAGCGCACCGCGTCATGTGGTCCAGCCGTTAGACGTGCTCGAGGCCGAGCAAGGCCGGCTTGTCGAGCCTGAACTCCTCGAGCGCGCGCGCACACTCGCGGCCATCGACGTCGCCGCCGTGGCGAGTCGCGGCGGCCCCGCTCATCTCGTCACGGTGATAGGCGGCGCCGGTGTGGGGAAGAGCGCCATCGTTCGCGCGCTCGAGCGACGCCTCGCGGACAGGACGGTAAACGTCCTTCAGGGCCGGAGCTCCGAAGACGTTTCGCTCCGAGCGTTTCTCGCGCTCCTTGGTGGCCTTTCCGAGGTCGCCCCAGCGGCCGAAATCGCCTCGGCTTTGGCTGAAAAGGCTGACCTGTCAACGCGTGAAACGCACCTTGCGGCCTGCGTCCTAGGTCTTGGCGCCAGTGACGCCCTCGACCTTCCCGCCCACGGTTTTCGCGCAGCTCTGGCTGAACTCATCGTCAAACTCATTCTGCTTCCGGGCATGCCACCGACCGCCCTCCTCGTGGACGATGCGCATCTCTTGCCGCCAGTCTTGCTCGACGTCTTGGAGCTCGTCACAACGGCCGGCGTCAACGCGCCGCTTCTTGTCGTCGTCGCGGCGCTCCCTTCGTTTGAGCGCTCTCGACCGGCCTGGAGTTTACGCGCGTCGGCGTGCGTCCGCGTCGAACTCGAAGCACTCTCGGCGGAGGCCGCGATGCAGCTCGCGGCGACGCTGCTTCAACCCGCCGATCAGGTGCCCGAAGAAGCTCTCCTGCGGCTCGCCGAGCGGGCGGACCACAACCCGCGCGCACTGACGGAGCTCGTGGCATTCCTAAAACGCAGCAAAGGCGTTCGAAAGCGCGGAACAGGAGGCGCGTATTACCTCGCCCTCGAGGTACTCGCGCAGCTTCCGGACAGGTCGCGAGAGGAATGGCTCGCCGAGGAGCAGATACAGGGCCTCGCCGCACCGCTGGCGACGCTGGCAAGTGCGCTCGCGGCTCTCGGAGCGCGCGCCTTACGCACCACGATCGACGCCTATTTCGACGATCTCGACGCGACGGGGCTCGGGGTGGAACTGACCCTCGATCTCAGCGTCGGATTGCGGTGCCTCTTAGAGGAGGGCATCCTCGAGGGTGATCCGCGAGGGGCGATCGCGTTCCGCACGCCGTTTCATCGTCACGCGTTGTTGGGTCGTCTCGACCCTGCTTTCCGTGCGGGACTTTACGAAACCGCGTACCGAACGACCCGCCATGTGGTTTCACTCGATGACGCCGGAGCGTGCGAGCAACTCGCGGAACTTGCCGCCGCGTGCAGCCGGACGGACGAAGCCATAGCGCTGCTGGATCGCGTTCTGCTCGCTCGCTCGCGAACGGCAGACTTCGTCGCCCTCGAACGCGCATGTTCGCGCTACCTGGAGCTTGCGAGCGCCAGCCCGGCGTTGCCGACCGCGTCGGTCTTGCGAAAAAGGGCTATCGCTCGCGTCCGAACGGAGCGCGTCGAAGACGCAAGCCGTGACTTACTGGAGGCCCGTGAGCGAGCGAAAGCGACCGGCGATCGGGAGGAAGAAGCACGGGCGCTGCTCGACCACGCGCTCGCACTCGACCGCCTCGGCGAGTACCCGCGCGCAGCCGAGCTGGTGAACCAAGCCGTCGTGGTCGCCAAGGACCTTCCGAGCGATCTGCTCGGCGCCGAGTTCGAACTCGCACGCGGTCTCATCGAGTGTCGAACCAACGCGATGCCGACGGCTATCTTCTACATAGAAGAGGCAATACGTCGCGCGTCCGTCGACGCCGCAGCCCACTACGAGGCTCTTATTTTCGCACGCGTCATGCTTCCGTATCTCTATGCTGGGCTCGCGCGACTCGACGAGGCAGAGCGTGCGTTCGAAGAGGCCGACCGGTTCGCGATAGCCAGCGGAGACGCGGATCGCGCCTGCTCGAACGCGTACAATCGTCATCTTCTCGACGCCGCACGGCACGATTATGCAAGCTACAAACAGACGCTGACCCGGGCGAGTGAGCTCTCTGCGCGGCATGGCCTTGCCTCCGTGCTCGTTCTTGCGCTCGGCGCACTGGCGATAGGGCTCATTCAAAATCGGGATCTCGACGAAGCCGACCGGTGCCTTACGCGAGCGCGCCGTGTAGCGCTCCACATTGGAGCGGCCATGCGCCTCTTTATCGTCGGCCTCGAGGCCCGTTGCAGCTTCTTCGGGGGCGATGAACCCGCCGCGCGCGAACGTCTTCTAGAAATGCGCTCGGAGATAGCGAGCGGTAGCGCGCTCTCCGCTGACTACGCACGCACGATGGTCGACGCCCTCGACCTCGCACTCGAACGAGCGCCCGCGGACTCTTGGGAACGCCTCATCGCCGAGGTAACCTTACTCAATCCGCCAGAAGACGTCCTTGACGTGCTTCTGCTTCGGGCTGAAGCCGAGCGTCGTTCAGGGACGCCCGAGGCTGCTCTTCGAACGTTGGAGCGGGCTCTCGAGACGGCTTCGGTGACGCCCAACGTGGCTCGCGATTTCCTTCGCGAAGAGACGATTCAACTCAGGACGAAGTTGTTTACGGCTTGAACGAGAACTCCGACGATGCTCTCTCCCGCAATGCCACCGGCCGCGATGGCGACGACATAGCGCTCAGCCCATGCCTTGTTTGCGGCGGTCGCGAACGCACCGAGCGCCGCGCCCATGAACATCGCGAGCGGATAGAAAAACGGAAGCACCATGCCGAGTCCAAGCCCCGTTGGAGAGGGCACCCAGTTTCGGTACCGCTTCGGCACAGTGAGCTCCGTCAGCGAGAGGAGAGCCCCGACCGCCAAGCCCACCTTAATGGCACTTTGCGACATCGGATGGAGGTTTCCGAGGCCATACTTGAAGACCTCGGCCACGGCCTTCCACTGCTGGGCACCGGGCGCTGGAAACGTCGGAGCCTTGAGATCACTGCCGAGCAACACGCTCGCGTCCGGAACGAGGATAAAAAAGCAAAGCGTGGTCGCAACCGTGCCCGTGAGGATCCCCGCGGCTTGGGCGGCGAACTGCCGGCGAGGATTTGCCCCGAGCAAATAGCCACATTTCAAGTCATTCAGAAGGTCGGCACTGGAGAGCGACGCGCTCGCCGTGATCGCTGCAGTCTGCAGGTTTGCCGTCGAGCTCTGCGGAATGAGCACGCCGTACGTAAGCTGCATGATTTTTCCGAATGGGCCGCCAGGCGTGATGTCGGTCTCGCCGGTAGCGCGGCAAGCTACGACGGCGAGCAAAAAGGTCATGGCGACCGCAAGGAGCCCAAGGTGAATAGGAATCTCGAAATAAACCCGCGCAACCACAATGACGCCCGAGCCGGCGAAAAGCATTCCGAATGCGAACCAACGCATCGGAACCTCGACGTCGCGGACGCGCCTCGCGGCCTCCAGTTCGCTGGGACTGAAGGTCTTCTTTCGCCCTGGCAGCAAGGCCTCGATGGCCCTTACCACCGTGCGCCACTGAGCGAGAAACGCGACGATACCGCTCGAGACGAGCATCGGGGCTCCCGTCCAAATGCCGATCTCCTTCCAGGCACTCCCGGGCTTGGTCACGGCCCCGACGGTGGCGCCGAGCGCATTTGTCCACATGGAATCCATCGCCGGAGGCGCAAGAAAGACGTTGAGAAACAAGCCTCCCAGCACCATCCATCCGGTGATCCGTAGCCCAATGAGGATACCCGCGAAGACAAGCGCCACGCCGTGATCGAGTTGAATGTGAAAGTCGCTCAACTGAAAAGGAGCGCCATTCGTGTGAAGCTTCGAAGGGCCCGCCGTGAGCATCCGGTGGGTCCACGACTCCGGAAGCACGTTCGTAAGGCCGTCAAAGAGATTCGATTGACCAGGGATAAGCGTATCGCGGAGCGCTTTTCCGGACTTCGGGTCGACGCCCACTTTCTTGATATTAAGGTCTTTCAAAAGCGGAACGAGTCCTGAGAACGCCAGCGCCGCGAAAAGAACACGCGCGCGCTTTAGGGCTTCCGCGCCGTTGCTATAGAGGCCTTGCAGCGTGACGGCAGCGGCCGTCCCCGAGGGAAACTTCAGCTTTTCACGATTGATCATCGAGCGCTTCATCGGGATCGCGAGCACGACCCCGAGTCCTGCGACGAAGAAGATCCACATCGCGACGACGGACCAAGGGATGTGGCGGCCTCCCGGTGCGTCCGTCGAGATCGAGAGAAGGAGCATCGCGGGAAGGGCAGTAATCGTCAAAAACCCTGTCGCGTAACCGGCGGAAGACGCGGTCGAGACGGCCGATGTGCTTTCGAGAATCGACAAGCGAGTCTTCGCGAGGCCGAACCGTTGGAGAGAGCTCCAAACGGCATAACTGAGCACGCACGCCGTGAGGTTGACGCCGAGAAACCAGCCCGTTTTCAGACCAATATAGACGTTCGTGAACGCCAGAAAGAACCCGAGGGCACTGCCCAAAAGTACAGCCCGCCGCGTGAACTGAGGCGCATTCCTTCGATAGGCTCGCGCATACCATTCGGCTTCGTCCATGAGCGCCACCTCCTCCGGCGGGATGGCAAGAGGCTTGCTAGCGTCGTGTTCTTCGGCGGTGCGCGCAGGCTGTTCAAAGAAGCTCACGGGCGGGAGCCTAACCCGAATCAGTGCGCTCGCGCGCCGCTCTCACGCTGCCAGTAGCCCACCGCGGCGGCGACTCCAAAAGACGCAGTCGCCGCAAGAAGAAAGGGAACGACCGGCCACCTCGCGATCACCGCCACGACGGTCACGAACTCGAGCACCGTCGCCGTCTTCCCTATCCCGGTCGCCTTCCGCGCGTTCACAAGGACGCGTTTTCGCTCGCGGAAGAGCAACCAGCAAGCAAGCGGCACCTCGCCCGCCTCGCGCGTCGCGAGGAGAACCGCCTCACCGGGCGAAAGAAGACCCGTCGCTACCAGGGTGCCGACGACCGACGCCGCAAAAACCTTATCCGCGACGCCATCGACGAGCGCGCCGACGGATGTGGCCTGACCGAGCCTGCGGGCGACCCAGCCGTCGAGCACGTCGGAGACGGCGGCAAGGGCGAGCAGGCCCAAAGCGAGAGATACGTGGCCCGCGGAAAATGGAAACCCGAGGGCGAGCGGAAGGCGCACCGCGCTTAGAAGGTTCGGAAGGAGGAAGAGGTCGCCGATTCGATAGGTCGCCACGCGAGCTGCGTCGTTGCATCAATCGCACCCGATCGAGGGGCCCTCGAGCTCGCTTATCGTGGGTGCTCAGACCGGAGGAGATACCGCAGTGAGAAAGGTTAGCGGACCGACGTTCGATGCGCCCGCAGCTCGGTCGCGGGCACGACCGAGACCGCCGCTTGGTGTGTCGCCTCGATGACAACGGGGGGCCCGACGCCGGCCTCGTTTGCTTCGCGCCAGCGTGCGGCACAAAGGCACCATCGATCGCCGGGCTTCAGGCCTTGAAATCCACCGCGAGGAGTCAGCAGATCGTTTCCGCGCGCTTTGCTGAATTGCAAAAAGGCTTGAGTCACTTCGCTGCAGACCACATGCACTCCCGTGTCGTCAGCGCCCGTCGAGCAGCGGCCATCGCGGAAGAAACCCGTGAGCGGCGAAGTCCCGCAAACCTCGAGGGGACGATCGTCGATGTTCTTGTCCGAGGCTTGAGAAGAGACGGGCGAACTCGGCAACGCACACGCTTCCGCTGAGGTCGCTGGCGACGTCACGCCCGTAGGTCGCTGCGGCTTTGGCGGCTGCGACGGAGCCGCTGCCTCCGGGCGTGCTTCGGGGCTTTTGCACGCGCAAAAAAGCACGAGTGTGCTGGCCATGACGAATCCACGCGAAACGAACGTTCGCGAACTCAGGCAACCCGGCCTCAACGCCCGACACCAAGCGCATCTTCAATGGAACGCGCGTCGAATCCGATCAGAATACGCCCGCGAACGTCGAGGACCGGAATAGAGCCAGAGCTTTTACCGACCTTCGTTAGCTTCGCCTGCATCTCGCGCGCAGCCGAACTGTCTTGTTCGATGTCGTGCTCGACAAAGCGAATGCCCTTCTTCTTTAGGTAAGCCGCCGCTTGGTGACATGCACCGCACCAGGATGCGCCATAGAGGATCACCGGGGGACGCGAGGCCACGTCGCCAGGGTTTGACGGATCGCCCGCCGCGCTCGCATCCGGCCCGCCGCCCGTACTGGCTCCGGCCGCACGAGGCGCGAGTACGGCAGTTCCGTTTTTAGCCCGTCGCGCGACCGCAAGGTCCTCGAACTCCGAGCGGGTCGCGACGCGAACGGGATACGCCCCCCCCACGCCCGGCGTGCGCAGGTCAGCAAGAAAGAAGCGACCTTCCCCGAGTGACTCGTTCGACGGCTCGAGCACACGCACGCTCACCATGTCGCGGTTGGTGGAGGGCACGTCCGCCGCGTACTGCTCCGTATGGAACTCGCCCTTATCGTCGATCCAAGAAAGCAGCAGCCCTTCGCTTTTATCGGTGACCAAAGGCACTGCCGAGGCCGCCTCAGAGACGACGTCAGCTTTGCGTCGACAGCCCGTCACGCTCGCGAGCAAGAACGAACCCATTGGAGCCGTCAAGCAAAGCATCGTGCCTGCGCGCGCTATGCGAGTACGAGTGAACGTGAGCACGCGCCGAACTGGAGCCGTCGGAATCACGAGTGTAGCCACCGCCCAGGAGAATGCCGCCTCCGGCGCTCGCGTACAAGCGGAGCGTTGGGAGTTTAGGAGCCGAGCGATTCGCAGAGGCGGCTCCACTCGGCCATCAGCACGTCAACCCGTTTGGAAAGGCTCTGCTCCTCGGTAGCCCATTTGGCTACCTTCGCCCAGTCGCCGGCGGGGTCTTCGCGGAGCTTCGCGCGGAGAAGCGCGAGCTGGCTCTCCCCCGCCGCGACAAGGTCCTCGAGATCCTTGAGACGGCGGGCTCGCTTTTCGCGTTCCCGCGAGAGCTGCTTCTGAGCGTCGTGCTGTCCCTTTCTGTCCTGGTTTTCGAGCGCCGCGGGAACCTCGCTTTTTTTCTTCTCGCGAGGTGCACGAACCTCGGCCTTCGGTGCGTGCGCCGTCACGAAGTCGGTAAACCCTCCCGGATAAATGTCGACGCGACCCGCGCGGACGCTCACAATGCGCGTCGTCACCGTTTCGAGAAAGCGTCGGTCGTGAGAGACGAGCACGACGGTGCCGTCAAACCCGACGAGCGCCTCTTCGAGGATCTCCGCCGCAGGAATGTCGAGGTGGTTGGTTGGCTCGTCGAGGAACAGAAAGTTACGCGGCTCGAGTAAGAGCTTGGCGAGCGCCAGGCGCGACCGTTCGCCGCCGGAAAACCCAGCGACGACGCGGAGCGGATCATCTCCCCAAAAGCGAAATCGTGCGAGGTACTGACGCGCGGCCTCGACCGTGAAATCCCCACGAATCGTCCGCACTTCGGCGACGGCCGTGTTCGCAGGATTCACGGCCCCCAAGTGCTGGTCGAAATACCCCTCTTGGAGGTTCGTGCCACGCCTCACGTGGCCCGCATCGAGTGTCGGATCGCCCTTGCCGGCGAGGAGCTTGAGGAGCGTTGACTTGCCCGCTCCGTTCGGCCCCACGATGCCGATTCGTTCGCCGCGGCGCACGAGCAGATCGACGTCCTGAAAAAGCACGCGCCCCCCTCGCGAGGCCGCGAGCTTTTTGGCGTCGATGACAAGTTCGCCCGATCGCGCGGACTCCGCAAAACGGAAACTGATGCGGTCGGCGATGGCCCACACGTCCTCCGGACCGGAAACGCGATCGAGCTTGTCGAGCATTTTGCGGCGGCTTTGAGCTTGCTTCGACTTTTGGCCCGCGCCGTTTTTGCGAATGAAATCTTCAGTCTTGTCGACAAACGCCTGCTGCCGCTCCATGAGCGCCCGCTCACGCGCAAGGTCGACTTCGCGGGCTACCGCGTAATCGCTATAGCGCAGTGGGTAAACACGAAGTCCGCGGCCCCCAAGCTCCATCGTTTGCGTCGACACTGCGTCGAGAAACGCGCGATCATGCGAAACCACCAAAACAGCACCGCGGTAGCTTCGCAGCCATCCCTCGAGCCACGCAATCGTATCGAGGTCAAGGTGGTTGGTCGGTTCGTCGAGCATGAGCAAATCGGGCTCCTGCGCGAGAATCACGCCGAGCTGCAGCCTCCCGCGCTCGCCCCCCGACAGCGACGCCACCGGGCGGGCAAGGTCTGCGTTCGAGAACCCAAGCTTCGCCGCGATCGCCGCGACCTGGTGCTCGAGGTCATCGCCACGCGCGACATGGTACCTATCGGTCAAGTGCGCGAGATGCGCGAGCGCGCGTGGCTCACCGCTTGCGGCATCGTGCTGCGCGGCGACGAGCTGTTCGCGAAGCTCCACAACATCGCCAAAGCCCGAAAGAAATGCGGAGAGCACGTCGCCCTTCGCCGCGAGCTCATGCGATTGCCGGTAGTATCCGCGCGAGACGTCCTTCTTCACGACCACAGTGCCGCCGTCCGGGTCGACCTCCTTCGCGAGCAGACGCAAAAGCGTCGACTTCCCAGCACCGTTCGGCGCCACGAGCGCCGCGCGCTCACCGAGGGCGAGGGTGAACGTCACGTTCTCGAAAAGCGTGTCCCCTGCGTACCCAAAGCGCAAATCAGCGACCTGCAAGACCGTCATCGGCTGCGCGGTATAGTCGCTAACGCGCGCGAGGTCACGGCTTGAGACGGCGTCGCCTGCCCACGTTTCAACGGGAAGGCGCGCCTCTCTTGTCGGGGTGTGCGACGTCCTTTCGTCGTCATGCCTCTCGCTTTCGCGTCACAGCCTCACGGGAGGTTCCGAGCACAGCGCCCGCCGACCTTGCCGTACCGTGTCAAAAGGCTCGTATTAACGACCGAATAGGGCACCCGATGGCCTTCCCAGGACCCGCTGCGTGACCATCGATGCTGGCGAACCTGAGGACTCTGTCCGGTCACGCCACCCGTGATGTAAGTCACATCGAAGAGGTTGCCTCCGAGGTCCATAACACCATGCTTTCCGCTGCCTTTAGGAAACCTACCGGGTGCAGAGATGAACGAAGAGTAATCGGGTTCATTCGTATTTTCCCGAATCGGAAATTGATAAGCATACAAGTAGTTAGCGAACGTAACGTCCCCCGTAGCAGGCGTCTTTTGGCCATCGGTCAGGTTGTAGCCAGCGGGTTCGGGCCCGGCGCCCCACGGGTACTTACCCTGCCAAAGAAAGTCGAGCTCTTCGATTTTCGCAGTCCTTCCGCCGTCCCATTCGCAAAAGGCGGCGACCATGAGAGACGAGACACAGTTGAGCGCCTTTTCGTCCAGAATCGACTGAGAATACCTATGGCTAATGTCACCGAGAGATGCCTGAACCGCGTCCGGCATCCAGTAGGTGTGAGTTCCGTTACCGGCCAAGTAGCACCCTTGCGTTCCTGGCTGCGCGTACATGAGCGCGTACGACAGCTGATGCCAAACGCTGCTCGCTTTTAGAGCATATTCTGTGGGCCCCGCCCCAAGCGCTCCGTCCTCGCCGTTCATACTGACGGGCAAGTATAAATCCCAAGCGGGGTCCCAATTCGGTGGCCGATGCTCCTTGATGTAGCCGCGAATGTTGCCGTTGACTCGATCTACGAACTGACGCATTCGCCCCGCCGTAATTTGGTATTTGTCAACTACGAATCCACCCCCGGGGGCGGATTGATCCGTCACGGTCGCTGTCTCACAGCAGCTTTCGTGGTGCGCTTCGGGAGTGCCAAATTCGCCCGATCCGCACGTCGCCCCACCGTGAAGGGGTGTACAGCTTTTCCTTTCGATGCAGCGACCGTCGTAAGCACACGCATTACTTGTGCAGTCGGCGTGGACTTGACAGCTCTTTGCGACGGCACAGCGCGGCGCACGAGTCGTTGTACCTCCGCAGTCCACATCGGACTCGTCCCCGTTCTGCACGTGATCGACTGCGCTCGACGGTGCGCATTTGTTCGTCACGCAAACGCGGCTTTGACAATCGGTGGCGACGCTACACTGACGCTCATCCTGACAGGCGAGGCCACTTCCTCCCCCGCAGTCGACGTCTGACTCATCACCGTTGCGAACGCCGTCTGTCGCCGATACCGCAAAGCAAACGCAGAGGCCGGGGCCGCAGGCCGCAAGCGGATCCACGACCGGCCCCGCACCCGAACTCGCGCGGCACACCGCGCTCGCGCAGTCGGCGGCGGTGATGCAGGCTATCCCTGGCTCGCACTTCGAGGAGCGCCCTTGGCCGCAAGGGTTGGGCGCCGCGGGCGTCACACCCGTCGCGTTCGCGTCCGGGTTGTCGCTCGGCGGCGCGACGTACGGGGACCCTTCTCCCGTGGCATTCGAAGTCGAGCAGCCCCCGAGCGCCAACCAACAGACAAGTCGAAACGAAGAGAGCGAACCCGCGAATATTCTCACTAAAATCCCAGTCCTTCCCTAGTTGCGCCGGTACATTCGCAGCGTCATTCGTCCCATCAATACCGACCGGTAGTCGCGAATACGTCGCGGTGCGGCCTTTCAACTCACGCACAGGACCAGTCGGTCGTGACATCGAGAGCGCGCCAATGACATCATGGCGAGACGGGTTCGGAATAAAGATTCGGCTCTCCTCGTCTCGAATTTATCAAAGTTCAACGCAATGAAGTCGATTCGCGGCGTCACACGTGGCTACATCTCGAAGCGACGTCCAAGGGTTTGAAGTAGGAAGTATGGCCGCGCGGCGCCGAGACGCCCGCGCGACGTCCGCAACAGCGCGCTTCATAGCGTTCGACTCGGATGTTTCACGCGGTTGTCCACGGCTCCCGAGCTGTGCGCCTCGCTCCGCAGCCGACAAAGGGAATTCGGAAAAGCGATTTTTTACGCGACCGTCACCGACTCGGCGGCTTCAAGCGTCGGTTTACCGGTCGCCTGACCGGGGGAGGGGCGTGCTCAGTAAAATCCTTCTCGCTTGGCGTACCGAGCTGCGCGTTCCTTGTCGTACGTCGCGGCATCGAACGTGTCACCTTGAATGGCGCGGACGATTTCGCCGTTCGTAGCGAATTCGGTGCGGTCGACGAAGCGGGTAGTGTCCCAGAACTGCGAGCGTAAAAAGGCCTTCGAGCACTGCGTATAGGCAGCCTCGATGTCGACCAAGATTCCGAGCTTGGGAATCTTTTCCTCAACGCTGCATTCCTCAACGAGAGCTCCGTCGGTATGGCTTGGCTACGACGTCGCGAAAAGCGCGAGTGAATGACGGCCCGGGCCGCTTAAGCGATGGCGTCACGAAGCATCGCCAACGTCTGTTCGAACGTCACGCGGTCGAAGGGTGATTGCGCGAGAAATCGCTCGATTTTAGGCATGCGCGCGATGGCCTCGTCGAGGAGGCGGTCCGAGCCCTTCGCGTACGCTCCGAGCGTGAGGAGATCGCGCTTCGCTTCGTAGTGCGCCACCAAGGCGCGCAGGCGGTTTGCGGCGACCTGGTGTTCAACCGAAACCATCGCGCTCATCACGCGCGAGAGCGAGGCTGTCGGGTCGACCGCGGGATAGCGACCGCGCGCGGCGAGCGCACGGTCGAGGACCACGTGGCCATCGAGAATACCGCGGACCTCGTCGGCGATCGGCTCATCCATATCTCCGCCTTCGACAAGTACCGTGTAGATGGCCGTGATCGACCCGCGTATCCCCTGCCCTCCCCGCTCGAGAAGCCTCGGGAGCATCGCAAAAACGCTCGGCGGATAGCCCCTTCGTGCCGGTGGCTCGCCCGCCGCCAGACCCACTTCGCGCTGCGCACGCGCGAATCGCGTGACGGAATCGACAAGAAGCATGACGCTTTTGCCCTGATCGCGAAAGTACTCGGCGTACGCGGTCGCCACCTGGGCGGCACGCAAGCGCTCAAGCGCCGCGACGTCGCTTGTCGCCACGACGACGACACTCCGCGCGAGGCCCTCTTTTCCAAGCGCGTGGTCGATGAATTCGCCCACTTCACGACCTCGCTCGCCGACCAACGCGACCACGACGACGTCGGCCATCGTACCCCGTGCAATCGCCCCGAGAAGCGTGCTCTTACCGACGCCGGAGCCCGCGAAAAGGCCGATGCGTTGGCCCTCGCCGAGCGTGAGAAGACCGTCAAGCACGCGCACGCCCGTCGCGAGGGGTCGGCTTACCGGTCGCCGCGCAAACGCGGGCTCGGGGTCCCGATCGACCGGCACAAGCGCGCCTCCTTCGAGCGTGCCACGCCCGTCGAGAGGGCGCCCAAGGCCATCGACGACCCGGCCGAGCAACGCGTCCGAGGCGCGCACAACGAAGCTACCGCCCGTCGACTCGACTTCGTCGTCCGGCCCCACGCCGGCAAGGGCACCGAGCGGCATCCCCACGGCCTCGCCCGCGTCGAAACCGACGATTTCGCAAGCCAGCGGCTCGCCACGCCGTTTCACATGGACAACATCGCCTATGCGCATCCCCGGCATACTGAAGCGAAGACTAAGCCCACGCACGGCGAGCACGCGTCCGACGGCGTGCAAGGCGGGCGTTGCTCTAAGCTTTGCTCTGAGCGCCTGAAGCGGATCGGGCGGGAGCGCCTCGTCGGTGTCGGAAGCCGAACTCACCACCTCGAGCGTACGCTACTTCGCGGACCCCGTTCGCCCGCGAGCATCGCTCGCTCCCCCGCGCGAAAGGCCGACGAGCTCAAGCTCTTCGTGAAGTTGTTCAATAAGCTCTTTCGCCCGGTCGCTCAATGCGGTCGGGACATCAACCTGGACAACGCCCACGAGCGAGCCGCGACCGCGCCCGTCAAGCCTTGGGACCCCTTGACTTTTAATCGTAAAGACTGCGCCTGACTGCGTACCCGCCGGGATCTTCAGTGCGACCGTGGGCAGTTCTTCGGTGGTGTCGGCATCGCCCAGCGCAGGCACGCGAACCTCGGCACCGAGGGCGGCCGAAGCGAACGATACGTGGAACCGCGTAACGAGGTCGGCGCCGTCACGTTCGAAGCGGGCGTCTTCCGCGATGTCGACCTCGACGTAAAGGTCTCCAGCGGGCGCGCCTTGTGGCCCGGGCAACCCTTGACCACTGACGCGCAGTCGCTGCCCCGCGTCGATCCCCGCGGGAAACGGGACCATCACCTTTCGCGCTCTTTCGACGGCGCCTCGGCCCTCGCAGGGTTTGCAGGGCTGCTTGATGACGGCACCCTGCCCGCCACATCGCGGACACGGGGCCGTGAACATCACGAACCCTCGAGCGTTCGACACCTGCCCGCTCCCCCGACAGTGACCGCACGCTTCGGGCTTCGTACCTGCCTTGGCACCGGTGCCACCGCAGTCGTCGCAGACAACGGGGGCGCGGACCGTCACTTCTCGTTTCACGCCGAACGCAGCTTCGCGCAGCGTGAGGCGCGCTTGCATGCGGAGATCGCCTCCGCGCGCTTGGCGACGGCCACCGCCTCCGCCCGAGAACATCTCCGAAAAGAGGTCCTGCATGTGCGAAAAAACGTCACCTGCCCCTTGAAACCCGCCACCTCCGCCCTCGAGACCGGCGTGGCCGTACTGGTCGTAGATTTGTCGCTTTTCGCCGTCGGAGAGGATTTGGTAAGCCTCGTTGCAAGCCTTGAACTTAGCTTCCGACGCCGCGTCTCCCGGGTTCCGGTCCGGATGGTGCTTGAGGGCCTCCCGCTTGTACGCTTTGCGGATCTCCTCAGCGCTCGCGCTGCGTGCAACACTCAATACTTCGTAGCAATCGCGCTTATCCGACATACGTCACGTCCAGGCTGCCGCACCTTAGCGCACCACGCAACCACTGGACGTCGAAACTTCCCCGTCGAGGATTGCGCAGAACGCTTTCGGTTCAGGCGTGCGGTTTCGTTCCTCGAATCACGATGGGACCTCAGGCGCAGCGGGCTCGGCGGGTTCAGGGTCGCCTGGTTGAGCGACCGCGTCGTCCACTGGTCGGACGAGTTCTGCATGCGGGTCGGGCTGCGTGGCGTGTGCCTCTGCGGTTAGACGCGCCGCGTGCTCCTGCGTCAGCGCTTGGCGGAGGGCGTCGAGCTCGTCGCGCGCACGCCCAAGTTCGCCCTCGTGCTCTCGAACGTTCGGCATGGCTTCGGGCGGTGCGCTCGCACGAGCCAAGACTTTCTCGTTCTCGAGCTCCTGGATTCGCCACGCCTGCGCCGCGTGTTCCCCCTCGCGCCGTGCGATATCGAGGGCGAGTTCGTCCAGCTTGAGGCATAGGCGAGCTACCTCGAGCGAGGGGTCGACGGACGGCGCCGCCTCGAACTGCAAGCCCGCCCCCCCCATCGCCGCGTTCGCCGCGTTCGCGTCCCGCGCCTCCTCGAGCGACGCAAGCAGTTCGCGAATAAGTCGCTCGCGCCGTGCGAGCTCGGATTCCAGCGACGCGACAACGCGTGCTCTCTCGCGAAGCTGCTCCTCGATGCGCGCGGTGTCGAACGCACACGACTCCATGACAAAGTCGGCCTTGGCGAGGTGCTCCGCGAGCGTGCTCTCCGCGAGCTCGGCGCGAGCCCTTTGGTCATCGCGCTCGAGACTGCTTTCCTCGGCCCCGAGCAGCCGCCGCTCGAGCACACCGAGCGCCAGCTGTGCGGAGTTCAGGACTTCTTCGAGTTCGCGCGCTCGCCTTTCGGCGGCATCACGTTCGCGTCGGAGCGATTCGTTCGGACCACTCTGAAACTCCACGAGAGCTGAGACGACAGGAAGAGCTACCGGAATAGGTCGTTCGACTTGAACAATCGCGTAGGGGTCAAGCGCAATGGGCGACGGTAAAGCGCGACCTGCGACGACCACGAACACCCCCGGCGGCTCGGGGTCAACGAGATGCGTTTCGACGCTGACGGCGCGATCGTCGCTCGCCCCGAGCAGGGCGAAAACGACACCCTCGAACGGCAGCACGCCCGTCATCGCCACGCTCTCGAACTGGAGCGCGAAGAGGTCGTAAAGTTCCGTGTAATCCACAGCCGCCGCGGCAAGCTCTGGAAAATCCGACGTCTCCACCTCACCCGCGCGCGCGCGGCCCATCGCGACCACAGCGCCCCGCGCGTCGACCACCCGCCGGAGCCGAGCGACAATTTCGGCGGGATCGCGGAGTACGCCGAGGTCCGGAATCACGACGAGGTCGAAGGCGCCGTCACGGACGTCAAAATCCTCGCGCAGCGTGCGGACTGACACGCCCCGGGGGAGAACGTCGCCCATGCGCGCGATGCGATCCGACGGGGGCCCCGCCGCGTTGACCGTTGGCGTTAGGTAGAGGTGCACCGAGCGCGCACCGAGTTCGAGAAGCCGCGCATGAAAGTGAGCGTGGGACGTTGGGCTCCCGTCGCCAATCACGGCAACGCGCGCGCCCTCCACGAGCGGTTCCACGTACACCGACAGAGCCGCGACGACTGACGCGCGGCTTCCGGAAACGTGCGGGTTCGCCGAAGCCATCCGTTCGCGGTCCGCGTTGTACGGATCGGACGAATCACACAAATCAGACGCATCAAACAGATCTGAGCGATCAGAGGCCATGGTCGAGGCGCGTCGTTATATCACGGAGTAGACGACGGGGCGGCACTCGGCGATCGGAGCATCGGCTTGCGGCTCGAGCCGCGCGCGCACTGGCGACGCGGTCCGAGCGGCGCTTCCCCTCGAGTCCGCGCACAAGGCGCGCGAGGAGCCTCGCGGCTTCAAACGACGTGGGCGCACGAGGCGTGAGGCGAAGCACCTTTTCCTCGGGCGAGCGACCTGGCACGAGTCGCAGGCCTGGGGCCAACAGGGCAATCTTGGACGCCGCTTCCGAGCCGTCGTCGAACCGCACGAGTACTTCGGGGAGTGCCGCAGGCGCCCCGGGCTCGAGGCTCGTCAGCGCGAGTTCAATCGCACGCAAGCCGGGAATGCTATCGACGGGAGCGCACGCGAGGCGGACCTCATCGAAGCTCGACGTGCCCTCACGGAAGCGCGCGAGGCAGTGAACCTTGGCATGCGTCAAGTCGACAAGCGTGGAAAGCTTGTCGCGCACGGGCGCGAGAACGCTAGCCGCAAGCTCGCCAGGTGTCCGCGGCCATTGCGCACGCGTCCCCGTGACAAAAAGAGGAACGAGCACGCTTGCCACCAGAGGCACGGCCATCACTATGCCCGCGACATGGGTCCGCAGTAGGAGTGTGATCGCGGTCAAAAGAAAAGCGATTCCGAGGATTACTTTTTTGCCGGCGGAAGTTCCGCCGTCGAGTGCGTCACCCGGCTCAGCAGCCGTTCGACGCGACGCAAACACCTCGGCGTCGGCCACCACCCGCCAGCGCCCCGGACCGCGCGGCTTCGCTATCGGCACGGGCGAGCGGTACGCCGCCAGCGCCATGGCGACCACGACGAGAAGTGCCCCATACGCGGGTGTTCCCCAGAGCAGCACGCCAAGCGAACCGGCCGACGAAGCTCCGTACGCCCACGGGCGGAGGTCGGCGCAGTCGCGAAGCGGAAGAAGCCGCAGCGGAAAAAACCGTAGCGGAAAGAGCCGTAGCGGGACGAGAGGTCGCGGGCGAGCGGCGTGCGCCTCGCAGCCTCGCGTGACGAATCCCACTTTCGCTCGCAGCGCGAAGGCAAGCGCTCCTGCGAAGGCGGCAAACGCGAACGCGACCAGCACGTCAGGAACGCGGTTTGCGGCGAGCGGCGGCGCGACCGTCAGCGCCAGCGGGGTGCGCAAGTCAGCTGAGAGAACGCGCGGGAACGCCTTCGGGTCGACGCGCGCGGCCCACACCACCGATTCGCCTCGCGGGACATGAGCGCGCACGAGCTCGAGCTCGTCTTTGGAAGGGGTGCGACGCAGCGTGGCGAGTGTGGTCTCCGCGTGCTCCAACGAGTCCGCCTGGGGCTCCGTGGGCGAAACCGGGAGCTCAAAAACCACGCGCGCGCCGTCATGTCCCTCTGCCGCGGGAGGCGCCGTCCACGCAAGGCGCCACATGGCGCCATCACGGGTCAGGGTTTTTGTGCTCACGAGGTCGAGCGCGTAGGACACGTCAACGACAAACTCACCTCGGGCTAGTCCGCGCGGTTCGTCGACGTTCACGTGCAACGATCCGGGAGCGTTTTGCGTGGCGACGACTTGAACTTCGCCTCCTTTTTCTGGATATACGCCCGAAGCGGTCACGCCCTCGCCACGCGGGTCGAGTCCCGTGACGTCGAAAGCCTTCACGCGAGTCGCCCCCACGCGGTAGCGAAGGTGGTGGCGAACGGTCGCTACGCCATCCGTGCCGACGGCAAACCGGATGTCTTCGGAGATCGACCGAAGCTCGTCCGACCCGCGCGCCTGGGCGCCGGGGACCTTAGAAGAGCTCGCGATGCCGAACGCAAACGCCACGAAAGCAAAGGTAACCGCTGAGCGTGTCGCCACGGAACTACACTTACCCACATCACCGCGCGGCACCAAGTTTGCGGCAACAAGGGCGAATCCGCCTCCATGACGCCTCGCTGTCGCGACGGCCGCCCTAACGTGTCATCACGACTTTAACGATGTCTTCGATCGCCGCGCGGGAAACCTTCAGCCTCGCCACCGCCGACCCACCGGGCGACGCCTCTGAAGGCCTCTCAGCGCGCGTCGCAACCACGACGGGGTTCGCGCCCTTTGAGGGTAGGTCCCCGCGCGTTCCGTAGGCCGACCTGGCCACCCCGTCGCGTGAGTTCGGGTGGAGCGCGGTGAAGACGAGCAGGCCGCGCAGCGTCGCCAACATCGCCCCCGTCGCTTGAACGTCTCGAAGCTCGTCGGCGTACGGCGCGAACCGCAGCGTTCCCGCGTGCGAGGCTGTCGAAAGGGCACCCAACGCTTTCTCAGCGAGAAGCGAGGGGTCGAGACCAACGGCGAGCCACGTACGGCCCTGGTCGGGCACGGCAAGGACATGAATCACGAGCGGGGCACGCACTCGCTTCGCGGGCCTTGCCTTTGGCTGAGCGCTACCTGGATGCACCGGGAACGACGAGGAAAGGTCGCGGTCGGAGGAGGCAAGCCTGACCGCAAGGTGCACGGTCTCGTTGGGCAACCGGACATTTTTCGAACCCGGGGGCGGCGCGATTCGTAGCGTCGCGAGGGTCTTTCCATAACCCCGCGACTTCGCCCACGCGGCGAAGGAAGGCCGTCCCCAAAGCTGCGCCCAGTCTCTGAGAATGGAACCCACGTTCGTCACGGGTTCGTCGACTTGCACCAGCTGCCAACCTAACACTTGCTCCACGAGCGCGCGGCCGGCGACGCCGTTCGCGTCCTCAACACCTGCCTTATGCGCGTTCACAAACGCTCGGTCGACCGCGGCGGCGTCGTGGCCCTTCGCATACACGAGACGGCCCGTGAAGAGACCGAGCGTGCGATCGACCAGGAGCTCGCGGAGCGGCGTGCGAACGTCTTCAGGCATGCCCATCGTCTGCGTGGTCTCCGCGAGGGCGTTACGAAGAAGCTCCTTCGGGTGCACCAAGAGCTCTGGAGCGACACCTCTCCCGAACCCTGCAAGATCGCTCTCGGCGGGGAGGTGCCAAAACGTCTGAGGGGGGACATCGGCCGTCGAAGCGTCCGACGTGGCGATTTTCGCAATCGTACTTTGGGCGGTCTGAAACTCGAGTTTCAGCGTGGTTTCGAGCCCGTCTCCGCCGAGCTGCGCGTCGAGCGTCAGGCGCGCCGCGTCCCTCACGAAGTCCACCAACTCGTTTACGCCCGCGTCGACGAGCTGGGCCAGCGAAGGGCTCGACGAGCCGAGCATCGAGCGCGCCATCGCAGGGAGTGCCTGCCGGAATTGCAGGAGAGGCTCCCGCACCGCACCAGGCATGAGCTCGACGTGGAGATCGGACGGCCAACTCTTTCGCGGAAGAGTACGCGTCAAGTAGGAAGCTAGGACGTCGACAGCCTCGGGCTCTCCGCACACGAGCCGAGCTCCCCCATAGGCGTGGGCAAGCACGCACCAGGCAGACGCGTCGTGATCGTCACCGTGCGCCCCGCGTCCGATTCCCTCGACGTGCAACGCGCCGTTTTTTTCATCGGTCAGCGTGTGCGTCGTTTGAAGTTTCGCCTTCGCGTCCTCGAACGACGTGACCGCGACGGCCACAGCAAGGAGCGGCTTTGGAGTTCCAGAACCGGCCGCAAGAGCGATAGCGCCGTCCACCGGCTGAGAAAGGTCGACCGCGCTCGCCACGCTCTCGTCGGTGATTGAACGCACCAACTCGGCGCCGCCGGGGAGCGGGAGCTTGCTCCAGGCCTTCAACGTGGCCAGCATCGATTCCGCTTTCGCGACGCGCGCCACGAGCACGAGACCCGCGGGCTCAGGCACCAACGTCACGTCCGGCGGCGTCTCACGCGGTTGACCGACCGCGGGCGCGGCCACCACCGGGCGGGCGGGCGCCGACGGCGGCTGCCCACAAGCCAAAAGCGCCGTCAGCCCCATCGAAAGCGCGAAGAGTGAGCATGTAACGGGAGCTGGGCGATTAGACAAGGGGCGCATGCGGGCGCGAGAATACCGGGTAGCGCCCAGCGCTCGGCTTGGAATCGTCCGACGGCTGGCGCGTCCATCTTTTCTCCGGCCCGGACCCGTGTGTACGTCCGCCTTCACTACCGTGGCAGCACCCCGAATGAACCCCGCCCAGGAAGAGGCGGTCGAGCACCAAAATGGGCCTCTCCTCGTTCTCGCGGGCGCGGGGTCGGGCAAAACGCGTGTCATCACCCACCGAATCGCACGGCTCATGGAGCGCGGCGTTCCCGCGCATATGATTTGCGCGCTCACGTTCACGAACAAGGCCGCCGGCGAGATGGCCGAGCGCGTCTCCCACCTCATTAAGGAGCGCCGCCTCGGCGGAAGGGAGCACGGAAAGGGAATCGTCATCTCGACCTTCCACTCGTTCGGCCTGATGGTCCTCGGCCGCGAGCGGAAGTCGCTCGGCGGAACGTTTACGATCTTCGATCAAGGTGATTGCCTATCGGCCGTAAAAGAGATCTTGAGCCGAACGGACGCCGGTAAGAAGTTCGACGCCGCCGCCATCGTGACGCGTATCTCAAATGCGAAAAACGCGTTTATCTCTGCTGAGGAATTCGCCGAGCGGGAGGGCGACGACTACGACGAGATGACCAAGCTCGTTTACCCGCGCTACCAAAGTGCGCTCAAAAGCTTCCGCGCGTTCGACTTCGACGACCTCGTCTGCGAAGTCGGCCGGCTGTGGAAAGAGCGCGAAGACATCCGCGACCGGTGGCAAAAAGAGTTCTTGTACGTCCTCGTGGACGAATACCAAGATACGAACCGAGCGCAACTCGAGGTGCTACGGCTCCTCAGCGATCGGCACAAGAATATTTGCGTGGTCGGAGACGACGACCAATCCATCTACGCGTGGCGCGGCGCTGACGTGCGGAACATTCTTGACTTCGACGAACAATTCCCGGGCGCAAAGGTCGTCAAACTCGAGCAAAACTACCGGTCGACGGCGCCGATTTTGGCCGTCGCAAATGCCGTTATTGCGAAGCGTGCAGACTCCAAGTATAAAAAGTCGCTCTTCACCGACAAGCCTGGCGGGGAGAAAGTTCGATTAGGCGTCGCCGCAAGTCCCGAAGCCGAAGCGGCTTACGTCGCGCGCGAACTGCGGCGCATCATTCGCGAGGAGGGGCGGAAGCCAAAAGACTGCGCGATTCTCTATCGCTCAAACGGTCAGGCCAAGCTCCTCGAAGAGCAACTCCGTGAGCAAGGCGTTGCCTACCGTATGATCGGCGGGCAGCAATTTTTCGAGCGAAAAGAGGTAAAAGACATCCTCGCCTACTTGAAAGTTGCACTCAATCGTGCCGACGAAATCAGCCTGAGGCGCGTTCTCAATTATCCGCCGCGGGGGATTGGCGACACCACCGTCGAGAAGCTCTCGCAGCACGCACTCGGGAAAGGCTGGTCGATGTGGGAGGCCATCGAACGGGTCGACGGTCTCGACGGCATTCCCACCGGTGCGCGCGAGGGTTGCGCCCAACTCGAGCGTATTGTGTCCGACCTTCGGAAACAGCTTATGGTCGACCGCGCGAAGGCAAGCTCGGTGGCACGCGACTTATGCCAAGTTATCGGACTTCGCAAAGACATCGACCATACGTCGACGTCGACCAACGCGGCAACGCGGCGGTGGAGCAACGTCGAAGGAATTTTAGGCGTCTTCGCACGACGCGAAGCCCGCGTGACAGCCAAAGGACAAGACGACACGGCGGAGCGCGAGCTCATGAGCTTTTTGCATTCGCTCACGTTGCAAATGGACACGGAGGAGGAAGACCCCGGGAACGTCGTCACACTCTCGACGTTGCACGGAAGCAAAGGACTCGAATTCGATGTGGTCTTTCTTATCGGCTGCGAGGAAGGCCTGATTCCGCACCAGCGAACCCTCGACGTGAAGGCCTCGGACACGACAGTCCAAGACGTCGAAGAAGAGCGACGCCTCTTCTACGTAGGCGTCACGCGCGCGAGGCAGCGACTCGACATGACGCGCTGCAAATTCAGAGTGTCACGCGGAAAACCAATGCCGCGTACGCCCTGCCGTTTCCTGATGGACATTCCCGACGAGCTCATCGAGCCCTTCGAGGTCAAAGACGCCGCGATGATGACCACCGACGCCATGCAGGAGCAGGCCACGAACCTACTCGCCATGCTCAACTCACTGGGCGGCAAGACCTGAAAGAGGTTTAAGGAAGTTAGACTTAGGTTCAGCCAGCGCCGTCCCGAGCGAGCATAGCTCTACGCGAATGCGTTCATTCTTACTTGGAGGTTCACCCCGTGAAGTTCAACGTACTCCCACCAATCGTCTCTTCTTTTCTTTTCTGCCGTCTCGTGAGCGTGACGGCGTTCGCCCAAGAGCGAGCTGCTGTAGAAGCGCCTGCTGAGACCTTGAAGCTGGCAGTTTTTGCCGACTTCTCCGAGTGCGGTCATTCATTTCGTGACGCATGTGCACTCCAGATTCGTCACGATCCTAATATCGAGATAAGCCTCGCGAAGTCCCCGAACGCACCGGGAACGTGGAAGGGCTCTGCCGTCCGCAACGACTCCTTTTTAGGACTTGACGCATACGTCGACATTGAGGTTCAAAAAGTTATAGACCGTCGAATTTCAGAGGTTCCTCACTATGAAATCTCTGCTCGCGTGCGCAAGGCAGATGGCGCAATTATGATACCATGGGTAGGCGTTTCGTTTTTTGGAGAACCAAAGAACATTAATCGCGTCTTTGTGAGCGGACCAGAGTTTGACAAT
The DNA here is from genome assembly GCA_025353725.1 of Polyangiaceae bacterium. Classification (GTDB taxonomy): domain Bacteria; phylum Myxococcota_A; class Polyangia; order Polyangiales; family Polyangiaceae; genus Labilithrix. The sequence goes on from JANXOF010000053.1 coordinate 121,316, forward strand.
GTCGACGCCGGTCTCTTCAAGGCGAAAATGTTTCTCTACGTGAATGCCCCGTTTGAATCCATCCCCGCGCTCCATCGCGAGGGAAGCAACGCGCTCTCGGATCGCGAAGACTCGGTGAGCGACGCGCGCTGAGTCACCTGCCGCGCTGCCGGTCCGGCAGGTCATCATTTGCATTGCTACCAGCGTCACGACCGCCTCCCGCGAGTGGCAGACCCGCTCCCTAGCATGCGAGGCCGGCGCGATAATTGGCGCGGTCACACTGAACGCGGTCTCTATCAATGCCGCAGAACAGAGGCGGGAAACCAAAACGTGTGGAGTTGACGGAAGCTCGAAACGCGCTCCAAACCGCCTCGTGGCGTGCAGGCGGATCGGACATACGCCGATACGATGCGGCGGTCGGACGAAATTTCGCGAAAATTCGAGCGGTCGCGCGGTGCCTGGTAGCGGGCGAATGAAGGTGCCAAAGACCTATAGCGGCTTCGAGCACGTTCTCGTGTGGATGCGACCCAAAGTTACAGGTCATGACACGCGAGTCGCCCCACGCAAAGGCACGACCTGACAAAACAGAACAGAGTAGGAGGCTAAATTTTGCATTCTCCCTAGCTTGGGCGAGCTTCACTTGCGATGTGATAGCTTAGAAACGCCTCTATTGCCAAGACAGACACCTACGTGAGAGAGAGAGAGACCCAATGCGAATAGCGCATACTTTATTTGTATCGTTCGCTCTACTATCAAGTTGCGCAAGCGATCCGAAGCCGAATCGACCTGAAACAGCCTTGGGTTCAGCTCGACGAAACGCGAACGCGCCAATCCCAACGCAGGCACTCGCCGGCGATGCGGCCTTCCCGACCGGCGAATGGCTTCAACAAAGGCCGCCTTTTGCGCTTAGAAAGGCCAACGACGAAAGCGGCACGTGCGAGGTGTGGAACACGACGTCGCGGAAGCGTGTCTCTCAAGTTGACGACTCAAACCTGTTCGGCGGTGGATCCGAAGGCGCGTGCGTAGCGCTCTCTCCCTCCGGGACACTCGTGGAATTTCAGAATAGCCGAAGGCGCGTCTGGAAGCGCCTCGACAACACGGTCACGCCTTGTGAGTTCGCAAGCGTCGCGGGTGATGATGCCACATGCATTCAACAAGACAGCTCGCCCTTTGAGTTCGGCGAACTCACCGGAGCCGCGCTAGTGCTTCCACTACGCCTGTGCGGGACAGCATACGATGGAACCTGCAAAGACGTCATAGTGCTCGCACGCGGACGAAATCGCGTTGGCCCGGACGGAGCCCGCGCCCCCGACTGGAAGGCCACCTACTGCAGCAGCAACGTCCTCGCCGTAGAGACACCGGGTTCGCTTCTGATACTTGAACCGCACTCGAAAACAGTCACGCACCAGCGCAAGCTAAAGGCACGCGAAACGGTCACGTGCGAGGAGTTTACGAAGCCGTTTGGGGCTACATCTGCAACGACCGCTGCGACGGGTAAGACAAGGCACCCATCCCGAGAAGAGTCGCCAAGCGCAACGAACTCCCCTCCACTATCGGGGCTTTCGGGCGGCATCGTGTCTCCCGACGGGGTTGCCTCGCTTCGAGTCGCGCGGCGCTGACGGCGGCCCTTCCGTCGGGAAGCCGCTCACGTCGAGGTTGGCAATCTCCTCTCGTCAGCTACAGTTGGGCCATGACGTTTCGTTCGTTTCCGGGCCACGGAATTCGCGTCGACGACAGAATTGTGGCCCCCGAGTCGCGCGCTGAAATCGTCGAGGGGCGTCTGGTTCTGTCGCCACCGTCCGATGAGAAACACGCCGTGCCGCACGCGGATCTCGCTTACGTGCTGCGCGCACACGCCAAGGCGGGATTCAGCGTCGCGGTCGACATGCTCACGCGCACGAGCAAGGACAACGACTTTGCGCCCGACGCGAGCGTCTTCGAATCCGAACGAGACACCGTCACCGGCGGACGTCGGCTCGAGCAGCTCGCCTTCGAGGTCGTCAGCGAGCAGGCGCTCGCGGTGCAGACCACCAAGGCGCGGGAACTCACGAAGCGTGGCGTGCGGCGAATGTTCTGCCTCGTGACGAAGCAACGAAAGCTCCTTGAGTGGTCGCGCGAAACCGACAGTTGGTCCGCGACACCGCTCGAGGTGATCGACGATCCTTGCTTCGTGCGTCCGCTCCCCACATCCGCGCTTCTGCGGGCCGCTTCCGCCGACGACGCGGTACTCCTCGCTCTCCGAGCGAAGGGACACCCCGAGTTCGAGGTGATTCGTACGGAAGGACGAGAGGAGGGGCGAGAGGAAGGGCGAGAGGAGGCGTTGCGCATCGGCATCTTCGACCTGTGCGATTCGATGGATATCGCGCCTCCCGAGGGCGCTGCCGAACGGCTTGCGAAGATGGGCGCTGACGCGCTCGATTCCGTGCGTATCGCGCTGAAGCGCGACAGGCGCTGGCCGGAGCCACAACGCTAAGTCTTTATGTTGGCGAGGCACTCGACAGCGCAGCCAAAAAATCCGAGGCCCACACCTGTGCAGTTCGTTGCTCTACCGTGGCAAGCAACTTTCGGTGGCGCTGTATGCGCTCCGCCAATTGCATGCGCAGCGCACGGTCAATGACCTCCGCCATACCTTCCGTGTCGAAGGGGTTCGTGAGGAGCGCATCTTTCAGTTTCACGGCTGCCCCCGCGAACTTCGAAAGCACGAGAACCCATGGGTTTTCTTGGTCCTGAGCCGCAACGTACTCTTTGGCTACGAGGTTCATGCCATCGCGGAGTGGCGTAACGTAGCCAACGTGGGCAATCCGATAAAGCAAGCCAAGCTGGGCCGCGGAGTAGCCGCGATAGAGGTACCGTACAGGCACCCAATTGGCTTCACCAAACTGACCGTTGATGCGGCCGAAGATCTCTTCGACTCGCGCTCGTTGCTCAGCGTAGTGCGGCACGTCCGCGCGTGAAGGTACCGAGACTTGGACCAGCGAGACCTTTCCGCGCCACTCGGGAATTGCTTTCAGCAGATGACCGAATGCGAGAAGTCGCCCTGGAATCCCGTTCGTATAGTCGAGTCGATCGACGCCGAGAATCAACTTGCAGTCGCCGAGCGACCGGACAAGGCCTTCGAGTTCTTCGGCGAACTCGGGGTCTTGGGTGCCTTGATAGTCTTCCGCGATGATTCCAATCGGAAATGCGCCCACACTGGTCTTATGCCCTCGGTACATAACGGCGTCGTCGGACACGCGCGCCGGATGGTGTGCACCCACACCCTCCAAAAAGTTTTTGGCGTGTTGTGGCGTGTGAAATCCGAGCAGATCAAACTCTAGCAGCGCATCCAACACCTCTTCGGCTTGCGGAAACATCGAGAAGATTTCTTGCGGCGGAAACGGCACATGAAGAAAGTGCGCCATCGGCCCCTTGTGACCGCGACGGCGGAGGCTCCACGCGAGCAAGAACAGATGGTAGTCGTGAACCCATACCAGAGAAAATGACGCGCGCCGTCGTGTAGCGATCCGTTGTGTCGCTCCACACGAAGTAGTCTCGATACGGTGACTCGCGGGATGCGCGCGCCGAAGCGAACCACGGAGGGTCGCAAGAGACGTGGTTTAGGACCATGTCAATGATAACGCGTACGCCGCGCACATGGGCCTCTTCAATAAACCTATCAAAGTCCGCCAGACTTCCGTACTCGGTTGCAACTACACAAAAAAACGGCCACGTCATAGCCATCATCTTTACGCGGCGATGGGTAGAACGGCAGAAGCCAAATGCAGCCAACCCCGAGGGCTACGATGTAGCCAAGTTTCTGACGCAGCCCTTCGAAGTCGCCGATGCCGTCACCACTTGCATCGTAGAAAAATCGAATATAGACCTCGTAAAAACGGGATCTTTATGCCAATCATGAAGTGTTGCGCGCGCAGCTTACCATACAAATGCACTACTTTATCGAATTCTTCAACTCACACAGTTGCAGGCGCAACCATCTCAATGCATGGTACACCTATTAAGAATACCGCAATGGTAAGTACAGACTAGCTAGACACGACACAGCGACGCATCGGCTCCAAGCACCCTGTACTTTTAAAATATTGACCTTAGGGTTTAGGAGTACTGCGACGGGAATGATGATTGGCAAAAGTAGGCCCCCTTACGGTAGCCACACACGGACTCGGCATTTCGGTGACGCGATGCGCGATCGCGTCTGGGACGGCAACGCGGCATCCGTGCCGTGAGTCAACGCCTGACCCAGCGCTCACAAGCACGCGACGCCTCTGGACCGAATGAGCTCGTCTCGGCGCAGGCCTCGGACATCTCACCACTTGAGCGATCTACCCGGCTAAAAGTCGCGATATCAGCGATGGGGACGTCTCGCAACAGGGGCGAGTAATCTCGTGCGTACGGGTAGCTCGCTACGGCCAATCAAGCGCGGGGCATTGAAATTCGGTACCCGCTGGAAAGGCGAGACCAAAGTGCTCGAGGAGCGCCGCAAGCAGCGCCTCCCGAGAATCGAACAGGTGCGTGTTCTTCGCTCCTGCATGGTCGCGAAAGGAGAGCTCTCGATTCAAAATGGAAATGCGGCCGCCGTCGGTGCTGGCGCGCGCGACCAAAAGCCGATTTTTGAAGTGGGACAGAGGGTGAGCACTCGTAAACCAATTGGCCACTTCCCGGTCAATCGGGGGCATCTCCTCGAGTGTGAATTCGGCAACGTCGTGCCAGTCGTCACCGAAACGGACTTGGTGAAAGTAGCGATGGTCCTCGAACACGATGCGACGCGGCTCGTGCGGCGTCAGCTGCTCGCGCCCGACTGACCATTCAAGGGCAGCCGTCAACGACATCGCACCGACGCCGACGTCGGCCAGGTACGTGCCTTCATCGAGGACAACACGGACGAAGACGTGGGTTCGGGGCGGAGTAAAATCGCGCGGCCTTTGGTAGCGAACTCTCGCGCTAAGCGGCGTTGCCTCGTAGCCCATCGTCTGGAGAACTCTGAGCAGTAGCGTGTTTTGCTCGAAGCAATACCCACCCCGTCGCTCAAAAATTAGCTTTTGGTCGACGGCCTCGGGGGCGAGATCAATCGCGCGCCCAAGAAGGACATCGAGGTTTTCAAACGGGATCGACTGCGTGTGAGCGAGCGAGATCGCGTGCAGGTTGGCGAGCGTCGGACGCGGCGAACCTGCGTAACCGATACGTGCGAAGTACGCGCTGAGATCGACCATGCGCTTAGCTATAGCTCGCTCTCTCCGCGTTCGAAAGATGACCCGCTACCTCCGATGGGTTTAAACGCTCGGGGGAACGGCGAGGCGGAGGCGCGAGACGCCCCTTGGGGGCCCCGCCTCCACCTCGTTCACGTCACGGCACGAGTACGGCGCGGAACCGGACGTTGTTGGCCATTACCTTCGCGAAGGCCTCCTCGACCTGACCGAGTGCGAATTTCTCGATGCGCGGCTTGACGTTCGCCAGCGCGCTGAACGCCATCGCATCCTCCGAATCAATCGAGCTCCCGCTCGGCCAGCCGGCCACCGTTTTTCCGCTAAGAAGCGCGAATGCCGACACGGCCATGGGCTGAAACGGAGCCGCTACGATGAGGAGCCTTCCGCGTGGCTTTAGGCCGTCGACGGTGCTCGCGATGGCCTCGGCATGCGGCGCCGTGGCGAGAACCAAGTCAGCGCCGCCGAGCTTCTGCAAACCCTCGGAGGCGGTGACCTTCGACGTGTCGACATACTCGTGCGCGCCGAGCTGGCGGGCGAGCTCCTCTTTCGAAGCTCCACTCGAGATGGCAATCGTTCGAAAGCCCATTTTCACGGAGTACTGAATGGCAAGGTGTCCGAGACCGCCAATCCCTTGGACCGCGACCGTATCGCCAACGCGCGCACCACTATTACGCAGTGCATTGTACGTGGTAACGCCCGCGCAAAGAAGAGGTCCAGCTTCGGTCGCGTCAAGCTTGTCGGGGATACGCGCGACGGCCGCCTGAGGCACAACCGCGTATTCTGCATAGCCACCGTCGAAGCTAATTCCTGTAATTTGTCCCTTTTCGCAATTGATGAAGAGACCGCGCCGGCACGCGTTGCACTCGAAACAATGGCCGCCGTGCCAACCAACGCCCGCGCGGTCGCCCTTCTTGAACATCGTGACGTCGTGCCCGACGGCGTCGACGCGACCGGCGATCTCGTGACCTGGAATCCGCGGCAAGACGAGACCCGGGAATGCCGCAGCTTTGACGAATGCGTCGCTATGGCAAATACCGCACGCCTCGACCTTGATACGCACCTCGCCTGGGCCAGGTTGAGGAATGTCGCGCTCTACGATCTCGAATGGGCCGTTGGCTTTCGAGATTTGAACCGCTTTCATTGTCGCCATGAGTTCACCTTGTGCCGTGGTGGAAGCCTTGAATACGGCGCGAGGATCACCCGCTCGGAGGAACTCCGCAAGGGGGTCGTTAGGGTAGAGTCGTGTTGCACACGTGCCTCATAAAGTCGCAACCTCGGTGCGCCGCGACTCACGCTCATCGCCACGGTTTTGGACGGTCAGAGCGATAGCTTCGTCTCAAAAGGCTTAGTTCCGGCACCAGGGGTCGTATTTGCCACCTTGTAAAAGGCACCATAACTCGCCCCTAGGCCCACATTGCCCCCTGCGTTGTCGGTGGGCATTTGGCCGTAGACGAAGCCGCTCGCGGAGGTCACGTATCCGAGCCAGGAAAACGACGACGGGCGACGCGCCGCGGGGATCATGGCCCACGGAATAGCGATCTCACGCACGTCGCCCTTGCCTTGCACGACCAGACCTGTCGTGATGGGCAACGACCAGCCGTTCGCGCCGTCTGCGCTTCGGTGCTCTTGGTACGAGCTCTTCACGTAGGCCACAAAGTCTGCTCGAAACGGGACGGCGATTTTCGTAGTGTCGTACGCCACGCCCGTGATCGAACCGTCGGCGTTCACGCCGCCATTGCCGGGAAGCAGAGGGGCCTGGTCAAGATAAAGAACCACTCCTTCATCGATATTTGCGGCCGTCACCGCGACAAAAAGAGACGTGTCGTTCCACGTCATGAACCACGTATTGCCTGGGCTGCTCGAGACTTGTTGATTCTGTCCATTGACGTGTAGGCCGTATTCTCCCGCTCCGACGACGCCGTCGATGACGGGCGGCGGGCTCGCATCGACGGCAGCCGCGTCGAGCCCACCTGCATCAAGTACGCTCCCGTCGGGCGCGTTCCCATCGGGCGCATTCCCGTCGGGCGCGTTCGCGTCTCCAGCGCTTCCGTCACGCGCCTCCGCGTCTGGACGCGCGGCTTCCGCGTCGACGACGCGCGGCACGGGAGGCCCAGCACTCCCAGCGTCCGGCACAAAATCGGTAACCCCCTCGGCGCACCCCGCGTAAAACGCAGACGCGCCGCAAGAGACGGCCAACATCATTGCGAAACCCGAGCGAAACCTTGAGGACGTCACGCCGAGAAGAGTGGCGACATGAAGGACGACGTCAAGGACTCGATAGCGTCTCGAAACGTTTCTTCCCGGCACGCACCTTCGCGCAGAAGGCGTTTGTGTGACCTCGACCGCCCTCGGACTCTCCCCTTCCGGTAGCCTCCAGCGCCATGGACCGGGTAGCCACGTTTCTCGCAGAGAAGACCCCTCGTCGCTTTACGGCGATGACAGCTTTCGTAGCGCTGCTTTATCTCTTCCGACATCTCGCGCTTTTGTTCGTCTTCTTTGTGACCTTCGAGCGCGTCCTTCGATGGGGATCTCGCGTCTTGGCGGCAAAGACTGGACTGAGCCAAAAGAAGGCTGTGCTCACGCTTGTCGCGGGCTACCTCGCTCTGCTCTCCGCGCTGGCCTGGCTCGGTGTGGGCAAGACGATTCGAACCGCAGCGGAGGCGCGCGGATCGTTACCCGAGCGGCTCGCTGAACTGCGCGAACATCCGCTGGTCGAGAAGCTTCAAGAACACATCGGCGGTACCGAAAAGCTCATCGAAGGCACGAAGCACTACGCGGGTGATGCGCTCTCGGCGGCCTCAGCCGTTGGACACTTTTTCGTCTACATGCTCGTCGGGTTCATCCTTGCGCTCGTCTTTGTGCTCGAGGAAGAGGCGCTCGCGGCGTTCTGGAAGCGCGTCGCACCACGCTCACTCAGCGGCTCGCTGGGTCGGTGGATGATCCACGCGGCTGACGCCACGTTCGTCACCGTGCAGCTTCAATTCGTCGTGGCGGCGTTCAACACCCTCACCACACTGCCGGTGTTACTCGTCCTGGGCGTACAACATCTCGCGCCACTCATGCTACTGGTTTTCGTTTCCGCACTCGTACCCGTCGTAGGGAATCTCGCATCCGGCGCGGTTCTTTGCTTACTCGCCTACCAAGCCAAAGGTTGGCTAGGCGTGGGTATTTTCGCGGCTCTCACGTTTCTCTTGCACAAGGTCGAGTCGTACTACTTGAGCCCACGATTGACCGCGCGGCACGTGAGAATCCCGGGTTTTTTACTTATTGTGAGCCTTCTCGCGTGCGAGCACCTTTTCGGGTTCAAAGGACTCTTTCTCTCCTTCCCCATTCTCTTCGTCGCGGGTCGGATTCGCCGCGAATTCTTGGAGGAAGACGCCGCCGCTCAGTAAAGTCCTTCAGGGGACTTCAAGTCAGCCGGCCACTCCACCACAACGCCTGCAATTCCAACGGCACTTTCGATGTCTGCAAGGCCATCGAAGTTGGAATCTGTCCGCGAAAGTGTCTGGAACGAGCTTGCCGTCAAGCTCGCGCTGCCTCTTACAACAAAACCTATTCGTTCGTAGGCATTGCGGTCCAAGGCGTCTCCCGTCGGGAGGGTGAAGCGATCGATTTTTCCGTCGCTGTTTCGATCTTGGTAGTCGAACACGACATTTCCCTTCGCGTCGGTCTTCGCGTGCCAACTGACTCGCGCGACTTTCGTGGCACGCTTCGCGAACGCCAAGTCGGCAAAGAATTCGTCGGATTGAAGCTCGAGATCGTCGACGTTGAAGGGAAACGGCCCGCGGTATCCGCGCGAAACGAGCTCGAAATCGGCGCACTTCAGGCGCACAAAGTCATACGTGCTGACACGCGGAGTTGTCTTCGAGAGGTACATGTCGGCTTGGCATCCGCCCGACTGTTGACGTGTCTCCTTGTCGTACGCCTTCGGGTCGGCGACGATCTCGCTGAACACGTCGTCGAGGGTACGTCCTAGGAACGCGTCGGTTGGGACCGCCACCTGCGGATCGAGGGTACGAAACACGAAGTTCGATGACGTCGTCGCGGGCGGCGCGCTCGAACAGCCGCCCGCGAAACCCGCAAAAACCGGAAGAAACGTAAGAGACAGCGTCGCCATGCGCGGTGCGCTGAGAATGCCGACCTTCATGTCGGAAGGTGTGACACACACGAGCGGCAGCGCAACCTGAAGCCGCGCGTTGAAGGAACCGCTACGGAGCCGACGCGGCCCCCACACGCTCTCGGAGCACGCGCACGGCGTCAGCGAGCGGGATAAGTTCAGCCTTCTTTGGGTCGAGCTCCTTTCGAGCCTTGAGCTCGATCATGCCATTCGCGAGGGACTTCGCTCCGATCGTGACGCGAAGGGGCATTCCGAGCAAATCGGCGTCCTTGAACTTCACGCCTGGGCGCTCGTCGCGGTCATCCCAAAGGACGTCGACGCCTTGCGCACGGAGCTCGTCGTAAAGCTTTTTCGCCTCTGCGGCGACATTCTCTTCTTTGCCAAGAGTCACGAGATGCACGTGATAGGGAGCAAGGCTCATGGGCCAGGTCATGCCGTTTTCGTCGTGGTTCTGCTCAATGGCCGTGGCGACCAACCGCGAGACCCCAATGCCGTAGCAGCCCATCACAATGGGCTTTTTCTCCTGCTTTTCGTCTGCAAACAATGCTCCCATCGTCTCGGAGTACCGCGTACCGAGAATGAAGATGTGGCCCGCTTCGATACCTCGGTAACTCTTCAACGTGCCCGTCTCGCAGTTCGTGCAGAGGTCGCCGGTCGCGGCAAGCCGGATGTCGACGACCTCGCCGCTCCAGTCCCGTCCAAAGTTTAGCCCAGTGAAGTGATGGTCGCTCTCGTTCGCACCCGCCGCAGCGTTGGCGACGTGAGCCGCGGCACGGTCGACGAACACCCGACCCGCGAAGCCCACCGGACCCGCGAAACCGACCGCGGCCCGGGTCGCTTTCTTCACGTCGGCTTCGCCGGCTAGGAAAACTTCGTCGACGCCGAGCGCGCGTGCCAATCGAATTTCGTTCAGTTCGTGGTCCCCGCGGACGACCGCAAGAATGAGCTCCTTGTTCGCAGAGTACACGAGCGACTTGAGAAAGCGTGCCTTCGGAAGCGCGAGAAACGCCGAAACTTCCTCGATCGACGAGACCTTCGGAGTCACGACCTTCGTCTTCTCTTCTTCGGCGACATGAGGCGGCTCTATCGCGCCTGACGCGCCTCTTACGCCCTCCACACGAACAGTCGCGATTTCGACGTTCGCAGCATAATCACACGAGTCACACGCGACGATCGAGTCTTCGCCAGAATCGGCAAGCACCTGAAATTCAGCGCTCGTCGAGCCTCCAATGGCGCCAGGGTCAGCCGCGACCATCCGGTACGTGAGACCCATTCGGTCAAAGACGGCGCGGTACGCTTTCCGCATGATCTCGTAGCTTCCGCGCGCGGCCTCCTCGCTGATATCGAAAGAGTACGCATCTTTCATCACGAACTCGCGGCAACGCAGCAACCCACCACGCGGACGCGGCTCATCACGAAATTTGGATTGCACTTGATAGAGATTCATCGGCATATCGCGCCAGCTTTTGATCTCGCGGCGCGCAATGTCGGTCACAATTTCCTCGTGCGTAGGGCCGAGATGAAACTCACCCCCCTTGCGGTCCTTCAAACGAAAAAGCGTGTCACCGTAGACGTCCCACCGACCGGTCTCTTTGAAGTACTCCGCGGGCAGAAGCGCGGGCATCAAGATCTCCTGCGCACCGGCTCGGTTCATCTCCTCGCGGACAATCGACTCAATCTTCCGTAACGCGCGTAGGCCGAGCGGAAGAAAATCGTACATACCGGCCCCGACCTTACGAATGTAGCCCGCCCGAACGAGCAGCTTGTGGCTCGCGTTGGCGGCGTCGGCGGGAGCTTCCTTGACGGTGGGAATGAGGGCGCGAGAATAAAGCATGGTCCGAGGATGACCTAGCACGGTCCACGACACCAAAGGCCGGCGCTGCGACGGCTACGTTCAGATTTCGGGGCGCGGGTTCATCGCGTGACTGTCGACCGTCACTATGAGAGGCGATTTGCCTGCTTTGTGGCGTAATGCGTCGACTGCGCGTCGTACCTTCGGCCGCGCGAGGAGCCATCGCAGGCACCGATTCGTGAACGGCAATTCAACAAAGTAGAGGCCTAAAAGCACCGTCATTAGCCCCTGCCCGGGAAGGACGGTTAACGCGACCCCAAGAGCGATCAGCACGGTGCCAAGCGCAAAGCGAGCGACCCGCTGCCCCTTCGTTCGCGGACCAGGGGGCCGAGCGAGGTAGTCGTCCGGCATCCGCACGAGGAACATCGGCACTGCGATAAGCGAGGTCAAACCCATCGCGACACTCGTGGCGACCAGCGCGAGGTCAACGGCGGTGTTGGAGAACGAGACGGAGGAAGTGAAGAGCTTCACGCGGCGAGGCGCGGTGCAAGACGCACGCCTCGACAGCGTCCGTAGGAGTCAACGGACAGCGCCGAAAATTTCCTTCGCCATCAGCGAGGGTGGCACGGTCCCGCGCGTTAACACCTCGGTGTGAAAACCTTTGAGCGAAAACGTCGCGCCCTCCCGCTTGCGGTACCGCTCGCGCATGGCGAAGATCATCTGACGCCCCGTGAGATACGCGAGCGGCTGCGTCGGCGTAAGCGTGTAGCGCTTCACCTCCGAGATGGCGAGTTGACGCTCGAGATGAACGTCGTCGGTGAGCATCGCTACCGCTTGCTCAAACGTCATCCCCCCAACATGCAAGCCGACGTCGATGACGACCCTCGCCGCCCGAACGAGCGTCCACTCAAGCTGAAGGAGGCGCTCTTCGTCGGTGTAATACCCGAGTTCGGCCATCAACTCCTCGGCGTAGAGCGCCCACCCCTCGGAGAAAATGGCGTGGTCGAGCACCTTTCGCACGAGGGACGGATGCCGGCGCGCGAACGACAATTGCAGGTGATGTCCGGGGTAAGCCTCGTGCACGGCCGTATCGACCAGGTCGCCGTGATCGTTTTCACGCAGCATCTCCTCTTGCTTAGCCGCGGGGAGTGACGCATCGACGGGCGTAACGAAAAAGAAACCTTTCGTGACAGCGTCGAAAGCCGGAGGCTGATCGTACGCGGCCGTCACGGTGCTGCGCATGAATGGAGGTGTGTCGACCACCTCGAGATCGTCGCCCGGAGGAAAAGCTACAACATTTTTCTGTCCGAGAAAGAGCCGTGCCCGTTGAACCTCATCGCGGTACGCATCGAGCAACCCGGAGGCGGTTGGGTGATGACCTTTGAGCTTGGCCACGACCTCGGGCCAGCCTTTCGCGTTCGGGTCGACACGCTTCGCTACCTCGGTCATCTGCGCATTCGTTTCGGCAACGAGCTTCGCGCCCATGGCTCGCAACTCTTCCGGTGTCTCGTCGAGAAAGTAATCGTTTTTCAGGAGGAAACAAAAAAGTTCGCGACCGGCCTCGAAGCGCCCTGTGGACCGAGGAAGAACCTCGTTTTCGAGAAATGTTTTGTATTCTACATAGGCCGCTTCTGCACCGTGCAGTGCGAGGTCTGTACGTGTACGCTCCGAAGGAAGGGCGCTATGCAGGAACGCGCGCTGGCTCTCGAGAAATGACGTCGCCGACGATGCGCGGTCGATTCCAATCTCGGTCCAAATGCGCGGAGGGTGAAGCAGATTGGCCTTCGCCGCGGCAACGATGCGCGGGACTTTTTCGAGGCGAGCCACAACGTTTTTGGCGCGCACCGAACCCTCTGCGTAGTCCCGAGCCGTCATCGAGAACAAGGCGTTGAGAGGCGACGTGTAAAGGTCAGGCTGCCGTTCGAGCGGTCGCTGCGTGCGCTTGGTTTGAATGGACACCTCGAGCGCGCCAAGAAGCATCGCGAGGTCCGTCTGGCCTGCGGGGCTCAGTCGCGCCGACTTGAACCTCACCTTGAGCGAAGTAAGCATCGCCTCTTCCCGAACGGTCGCAGCTTCATGGCCTGTCGTCGTTCGGTCGTCGAGTTCGGCGTCGCGCGCGTGAAGTCCAAACGACGTCGCGAGCTCGGGACTATTTAGCGTCACCAGGTCGAGGTAGAGTCGAGCCGCGGTCTGCACCGCGACGTCGTCCGAACTCGCGTTGGAACTGTCGGCCGATACCGAAGTAGCGGGCTCTTTGGGAAGCCGCGCGCCTCGGGAAAGGACCGAGCCGTCGGCGCAAGCGCACACGAACGCGAGGGCCGCCGCGACAAGCCGCGTGACGGAGTGTCCGTCCGAGGCGAAGCGACATGGCGGCTTAGTGGGCGAGGACGGAGGCGAAAAAGAGGGAGGCTGCTTCACGGTGAGGAAGGACGCTACTCGAGCCTCCAAGCCTCGTCGAATGCCCCGCGCAGCCTCAAATCAAGGCCCAAACACGTAGGCTCGCACATGTGCCGCCATGTCTCCAAATACACGTCTTTGTGAGGCCAAAGTGTAAGAATCTCGGGAGGTTGTAACCGAACTGAGACGCGAAATGACCTTGCTGCCGAACGCTAGCCCGGGCACTGACTGTTCCTCCGCACGAATCCTCTTGAGCCGACTTGGGGCGCGTATTTCTAGCGCACGGCGAGAACGGGAAGCGTGGACGGAAGCTGCACTCACCACCACGCTTCGCAAAAACTTGGGGTCACCTATGAAACTTCAAACGTCGCTCAAACTCCTCGGCGTCTTCGGGCTCACGCAGCTCGCTATCTTTGGCTGCACCGCTTCGCAGGATGAAACGACCGACGCCCCTGCAGCGGCATCGGGCACGCCCACTTCCGAGGGCTCGCAGTACCCGGCAAGCGCTGCCGGCATCCGCGTCGTCGATGTCGGAGCAGACGGCGTCGCTACGTTCATTACGGGGAACCTCGGCACGGTTCCGTCCGCCTATACCCCGTCTTCTGTCGTCGCGAACCTCGCCGGCCTCACGCGCGCGTTCCACACCGACGCGTCGGACCTCGTGTTCACGCGCTCGCACGGCGACTCCATCGGTGACACGCACTATCGGTTTCGTCAGACGCGCGAGGGTCGCGATGTCATCGGCGCCGAGCTCGTACTCCACGCCCGTAACGGCGTGGTTTACGCCGCGAACGGTGCGGTACGAAGCGACCTCAGAGTCAGCGCGACAGTCGCCGCGATCGGAGACAGCGTCGCCATAAGCTCGGCGCGGAAAGACTTGAGCGGAGTCGCCAACGTCGTCGTCGGAAGTTCCCCTGACCTCGCCTACCTGCCGACGGAGGACGAAGCTGTCCTCGTCTACCGTGTCGACGTGACCGGCTCGAAGCACGACGCCACACCGGTCCACGACACCGTGCTCGTCGACGCCGTGAAGGGCACAGTCGTCGCGCGAATTCCCCACATCCACACGGCCGAAAATCGCGAAGTTCACGATGCGAAGAATCGGTCGACGCTTCCGGGCGCGCTCGTGGTCAGCGAGGGCGGAACAGGCGGCGATGCGACCGCAAAAGGCAACTACGACAACCTGGGCACGACGTACGATTGCTACAAGCAACTCTTCAACCGCGACTCTTTCGACAACAGCGGCGCGAAGTTGATCAGCACTGTTCACTACCAGTCGAACTACAACAACGCGTTCTGGAACGGCACGCAGATGGTGTACGGCGACGGCGACGGAACGCTTCTCGCGAACCTCGCCACGGCCATCGACGTCACGGCCCACGAACTGACTCACGCTGTCACGGAGCGAACCTCCGGGCTCATCTACTCCGGCGAGTCGGGCGGCCTGAACGAGTCGATGTCCGACATTTTCGGCAACACATGCGAGTGGTTCAAGGCTGGCAAGCCCGAAGTTCCGCCTGACGCGACGTGGCTGGTGGGCGAAGAGGTACTCACTCCGGCGACCGCGGGCGATGCGCTTCGCTACATGAACGACCCCGCGAAAGATGGGAAATCCCTCGACTTGCTCGCAAACTTCACGAGCAGCGTGGACGTTCATTACAGTTCGGGCATCTCCAATCTTGCCTTCTACCTCCTTGCACACGGCGGCAATCACCCGCGCGGGAAAACCAACGTCGTCGTCACGGGCATTGGCATCGACAAGGCGTCTCAGATCTTCTACCGCGCGAACACGACCATCTTCACGGCATCGACGAAGTTCGTCGCCGCGCGTACGGCCACCGAGCAAGCGGCAACGCAGCTCGGATACTCTCCAGACACGATCGCGTCGGTTAGCGCGGCCTGGGCTGCGGTTGGCGTCGGGCCGACGACCACGCCTCCTGGCGACGGCGGGACGGGCGGCGGTGGGACCGATGCCGGACAGCCTCCTCCTCCCCCGCCCCCTCCGGCGGACGGTGGCGCGAGCAGCTGCGCCCACGGCCAATGCAGCCGAGGCACGAAGCTTGAAAGTGCTTGCGACCCGTGTGTCGCCAAGATCTGCGCGGCAGACTCGTACTGCTGCTCCTCTTCATGGGATTCGCTCTGCGTCCGCGAAGTGAAGTCAATCTGCAAGCAAACCTGTAACTGACTCACCCCACGGCGAAGCTTTCGTCTTGAGACGCGAGCTTCGCAAACGGGTTTACGTACGCCGACCGCAAAGCAGGTGCGCCTTCACGGGCGCTCGGCTTCGCGGTCGTCTCGTTTAAAGTCTAAACGGGTGTTTTCAGAACTGCGCCCATCGTCTCGCGGAGATACCGGACGGCAAGGCCCACGGTTCGCTCGGTCGAGTCGGGCTTGTCGCGCAGCGGCGGCGCAACCTCCATCACGTCCCCGCCAAGCATTCCGATTTCAGCGCCCAAACGGCGGATAAGGGTCACGACAAAGTCCGGTTCAAGGCCACCGGGTTCGGGGGTGCCCGTAGCGTCCGCGTAGTCGCTGTCGGTGCCGTCGATGTCGTTCGAGAAGTAGACAGAGGCGACGCGTCGTTCTTTGAGGTGAGCGACGAGGGCGTCGAGCACGGCTTCCGGATCGCGGCGGCACTCGTTGGCCCAAAACTGCCGGACTCCGAGGGTGCTTTCCCAATGCTGCTGGTCGCGGCGTGAAGCTCGGGTCCCCACCTGAACAAGGCGGCCGTCGCGCCCCAGCCGTTCATTGGCGTGCCACGACCAGGTCGCAAAGCAGTATTTGATGCCAAGGCGCTCTTCGAGCAAGTCGGTATGCGCATCGGGCTGCACGATGCCCCATCGCTCTTTCCGCGCACGCGACAGCGCCGAGGCGACCGGCCATGCCGTCGAGTGATCGCCGCCGATGACGATGGGAGCTATCAGCGGGTTGAGCAAAAAGATGAGGTCGAGTGCGCGCTCCGCTATCGAGAGGGGCGAAACGGGAAGCGTTTGGCGCAGCCCTAACGGAACGTTGGGGTAGAGCGCCGCACGCGTGGCCTCTATTTGAGCAGAACCCAGCATGTCGTCGTGGAGAAGCTGCGGCACCACGAACACGTCGCCGACATCGACCACGCCGAGCTTCGAGGACCGCTCCGGCCAGTCAGGGACTTCCTCGAGCCATCGCGTACGAATCGCCTGGGGACCGAGGTTTGCGCCGCGACGAAAGCCTGCGCCGACATCTGACGGGATCCCAAGGACGAACGCGCGCGCGTCCTTGATTCCAGCGAGTGCCGCCCAAAATCGAACCTCCACCTCGGCGTCCGTCGACGCGCCGTAGAGCTTACGCTGCAGGGCGAGCTGCGCGTCGCGGCCCGTCGAAACGAGATAAAGACCGCCGGCGGCAGGCCTTAGAAGGAGAGCGAGCTCTTCGAGCGGGTTCACGGCGGGCAGGCTAGCATGCCGCGCGATGGAGGCCCTGGCACTCGAGTGCGTGACCAAATCGTTTGCGAGCGACGTGCGCGGGGAGGCGCGAATGGTCGTTCACGAAACGTCGTTGACGGTCGCGCCCGGCGAGCGACTTGCCCTCATCGGACCGAGCGGCTGCGGAAAGTCGACGCTCCTCCGAATGATTCTTGGACTCGTCGTGCCCGACACGGGCCGCGTGCGCGTCGGCGGGGTCGAGGTCACCGAAGCAACCGCTCGTTTGGTGCGGCGACGCGTCGGGTATGTGATCCAAGACGGCGGGCTCTTCCCTCACCTCACCGCCGAGGAGAACGTCACGCTCGTCGCACGGCTTAGCGTCGCGCGCTTCGACATTCGCGCTCGCGTTCGCGAACTCGCGGCGTTGGCGAGGCTTCCCGAAGCGCTACTTGCGCGCTTTCCTCACGCGCTCTCGGGCGGAGAGAGACAACGCGTCGGCTTGGTACGCGCATTGATGCTCGAACCCGAACTCCTGCTTCTCGATGAGCCACTCGGCGCACTCGACCCCATCGTTCGCGCGCGCCTTCAGGAGGACCTCCGCGACGCGTTTCGTAACCTTGGCAAAAGCGTTGTGTTCGTCACGCATGACATGGCTGAGGCCGCCTACCTCGCGGACTCTATCGCCGTGATGCATGCCGGCGTGATCGTCCAACGCGGGACGATGAAAGAGCTACGTGAAGCGCCGAAGGACTCTTTCGTCGCGGAGTTTGTCAACGCACAGCGAACGCTCACCGAGGCCCTCCGATGAGGTCAGCATCGTGCTTGATGCGGTGGATGGGAAGCGCATTCCTGGCGCTCGTTTTGGCCGCGAGCTCGCGTGCGCGCGCGAGCGAACCTACCCTGCGCGTCGGGTCGAAGCGCTTCGTCGAGTCGTACATCCTCGCAGAGGTGGTAACGCAATTCGCACGCGGTGAAAACGTGACAGCGACGCACAAGCAAGGCCTCGGGGGAACAGCGGTCGTCTTCCGAGCGCTCGAAGAAGGCGCGATTGACGTTTATCCAGAATACACAGGTACGCTGGCCGAGACGGTCGTGAAAGGCGGCGCGGCCGATGTCGATTCGCTCCGCAAGGCCCTAGCCCCACGAGGAATCGCGGTATCCGACTCCTTAGGTTTTGACAACACCTACGCCCTCGCCATGAGTCGAACCAACGCGTCGAACGCGGGAGTAACCAAGCTGTCGGAACTCGCGTCGCACCCCGCATTTCGGTGGGCACTCAGCCACGAGTTTTTAGGACGCCGCGACGGGTGGCAAGGGCTCGTGGGTCACTACGGGCTTCGTGCCGCTGCGCCCGTCGCTATGGACCACGCCCTTGCCTATGAGGCTGTCTCGCGGGGGAGTGCCGACATTCTCGATGTCTACGCGACGGACGCGAAGATCTCTCGCTTCGACTTGCTCGTGCTCGAAGACGACCGAAGGTTTTTCCCGCCGTACGAATCCGTGTTGGTCTACCGCTCGGAGTTGCCCCGACGCGTCCCCACTTTCAACCGCATTCTAAACCAAATGCGCAACGCCATCGACGCGCGAACGATGCGCCAGATGAACGCGCGCGCGGAGCTCGATGGCGTACCCTTTACCCAAGTCGCGGGCGACTTCCTCGCGGAACGGTCGGGCAACGTTCCTCGCCCAAAAAGCGAGCGCTTAGGGCTCGCTTCCGGCACGCTCGAAGTCATTCGAAACCACGGCCCGCGCCACCTCATGCTCGTCTCCGTATCGCTCGCCCTCTCCGTCGTCCTCGGGCTGCCGCTCGGCATATTCGCCTACACGCGACGCCGCCTGGGCGTCGTTGTACTCGCCGCCGCAGGGGTCGTGCAGACGATTCCATCCCTTGCGCTCTTTTGCTTTTTCATCCCGCTGCTTGGCATTGGCCCCGTGCCCGCTCTAGCGGCGCTGTCGCTCTATGGTCTCTTGCCTATTGTGACCAATACGTACGCGGGTCTCGTTTCGATACCTGAGAACTTTCGTGAAGCCGCCATCGCCATCGGACTCTCGCGTGGAGAGCGCCTCAGGTATGTCGAGTTACCACTCGCGTCGCGCACCATTCTTGCGGGCATCAAAACGAGCGCAGTGGTCTCGGTAGGGAGCGCGACCATCGCCGCATTCATTGGTGCCGGAGGGTTCGGCGAGCCTATTAGTACGGGCCTATCACTGAATGATGCCACGATCATTCTCGAAGGCGCGATTCCGGCGGCAGGCCTTTCGTTCGTGATCGACGGCGCGTTTCGATTGCTCGAGCGCCTTGTCGTCCCGCGGGTACTACGCGTAAAACCACGTTAGTTTCAGTTGTAACAGTGCCTTTCTCCGCGTGAATACATAGCAGAACCCAGCCCCCGAGGAATCGATGAAAACCATCGGCTACGCGTTCCGACTTTTGAATGTCTTTACCGTTGATGGCGATCGCTTTTCCGGTAATCCGCTTTGTGTGTTCGAGGCTGCGGAGGGCCTTGAGACCCGTCAAATGCAAGCTCTCGCGCGGCAGATGAATCTCTCCGAGACGACGTTCGTGCTCCCGAGTGAGCGAGGCGACGCGAGGGTGAGAATCTTCACGCCAGGGTTCGAAATGCCCTTTGCCGGGCACCCCACGCTCGGCACCGCGAGCGTCGTCGCGGCCGGACGCGAAAGCGTCGTGCTTGAGATGACCGCAGGACTCGTCGAGGTCCGCGGCCGAAACGAAACGTGGACTCTGCGAGCTGCAAAGCCTCCGACTACGCGACCGGTGGTCGCAACGCCTGCAGAGCTTTCGCAGATGCTCGGGCTGCCAAACGGAGCCGTCTCCGACGTTGCACTTTGGGTGAACACGGGCGTCGAACAACTCGTCATTCCGCTGGCTACGCCGGCGCTCGTCCATACCGCGAAACCCGTGCCGGCACTCCTTGAGAAATGGGGCTATTCAGAGACGAAAGACGAAGCCATGGCTTACGTTTGGTCGAACGACGGCGCCTCCATCGTCGTGCGCTTTTTTTTCACTTCCTGCGGCGCGCTCCTCGAAGACCCGGCAACGGGGTCGGCGTGCGCAAACCTTGGCGGGTGGATGCTGGCGACCGGGAAGCCGCTCCCCTTCTCCGCGACGCTCAGCCAAGGCCACGCCGTCGGTCGACCGTCGCGAATCGGGCTCGCGGTCGAAGCTGACGGCGGCATCTACGTCGAAGGTGCCGTTATCGAATTAGGGCGCGGAACGGTCGAAGTCTAAATAACTGCCGCGAGCGGATCAGCATAAATTTCATCGGGTGCAGGCACGCTTGTCGGAACCGTGCGTATCGGGTGAACCGCAAACTACCGTGACATCGGGACACGATGAGAATTCAGA
The DNA here is from genome assembly GCA_025353725.1 of Polyangiaceae bacterium. Classification (GTDB taxonomy): domain Bacteria; phylum Myxococcota_A; class Polyangia; order Polyangiales; family Polyangiaceae; genus Labilithrix. The sequence goes on from JANXOF010000053.1 coordinate 141,570, forward strand.
AAAGAGCGAGCGCACGCGCAAGTCACTCCCGTACAAAACGCATGGCCTGCCGCGTAGTTGAAGGCCAAGCGCGAGCCCGACGGCCATCGAAAGCCGCGCGTGGAGCATCGTTCCGCCGGCCATCGCGTAGGCGGAGCCGTTGATCCACTCGCTCTTGAAACTCGCGGCACCTTCCGCAGCTACGTAGTCTGCATAGGAAAGATGCGTAGCGGTTGCCGCAGCGCTCATGGAAATAGGTTAGCACGACTCGCTAACCGCGAAGAGACTGCGCGTAGCTACGGGAGTTTGGCGCTGAAGCGGCATCCGCAACCAGGCGTTACAGCGCTTGATTTCGTACAGGCGACGCGCCCTTCAGATACGCTCAAGCGCATGTTCGACGCGGCTTCGACGGGCCATAAAGTGGGCGACGACCTCTATGCAAAAGAGGTGCGAGAACTTCGGTCGAGCCTCCTCGCCGCACAGTACGAACTCTTGGACCGTCCGACGTGTCCGGTCATTGTTCTTGTCAACGGCGTCGACGGCGCAGGGAAGGGCGAATCGGTCAACCTGCTCAACGAATGGCTCGATCCGCGTCACGTCAGGACGCGAGCGTTCGGGCCACCGACCGTAGAGGAGCGGCGTCATCCCTCCATGTGGCGTTACTGGCAAGCGCTTCCGCCGAAAGGTAAAATTGGAGTGCTCTTTGGTAGTTGGTATTCGGATCCTATCGACGCCCGCGCGAGGGCAAAGCCGACCGATGCGGACCTCGCCGCCGAGCTCGAGCGCATTCGCACCTTTGAACAAATGCTCGTCGACGACGGCACAGTCCTCGTGAAGCTTTGGTTTCATCTCTCCAAAGAAAACCAAAAGCGGCGCTTCAACGAACTCGAGAAAACGAAAACCACGAGCTGGCGCGTCACTTCGCAGGATTGGAAAAACGCGCAGCGCTACGACCGCCTATACAAAGTGAGTGAGGTCGTCCTCCGCGAGACCAGTACGGGCGTAGCGCCGTGGCTCGTGGTCGACGGCGCGGATGCGAACTACCGCGCACTGAGCGTCGGACGAGCCCTCTTGGCTGCCCTTCGCTCGCGTCTCGGCGCCGCGAACGTCGCGGCTCGTAAAGGCAAAGTGCAGGTTGTCGAGACCGACACCGCGACTCCGCCCGCCGTAGCGATTGTCCAGTCCCTTGATACCTCGGCCATTTTAGTGAGTCTGCCGTTCACGGAACGTCTTTCAAGAGAGAAGTACGACATCAAGGTAGCGAAATCTCAAGCCAAGCTCGGACGCCTCAGTCGCTCGCCACAAGCTCAGCACCACGCCATCGTGGCCGTCTTCGAGGGCATGGACGCCGCGGGTAAGGGCGGCGCAATCCGCCGCATGACGCAGGCACTCGACGCCCGCCGCTACGTCGTCATTCCTATTGCCGCTCCGACCGACGAAGAGCGCGCTCAGCCCTACCTATGGCGCTTCTGGCGACATGTTCCGGCGGAAGGGCAAACTGCGATCTTCGACCGCTCCTGGTACGGACGAGTCCTCGTCGAGCGCGTCGAAGGCTATGCCTCCGAGGCTGCGTGGTCGCGTGCTTACCGCGAGATCAACGAATTCGAACAGCAGCTTCACGACCGGGGAGTCGTGGTCGTGAAGTTCTGGCTCGCGATAACGAAAGAGGAGCAAATCAAGCGTTTTAAAGAACGCCAAGCCACCGCGCACAAGCAATTCAAGATTACCCCTGACGATTGGCGAAATCGAAAAAAGTGGGACGACTATATCCGCGCGGCGAGCGATATGATTGACCGTACGAATACTTCGTACGCGCCTTGGACGATCCTCGAAGCCAACGACAAGCACCTGGCCAGAGTTCGTGCTCTCGAGACATTAAACCAAAGGCTCAAGAAGCTCGGCTAGTGCCGTCCGACGGGTGCTCGAACCGATTCTACCTGTCGAAGCGCGTTGCATATCTCACCCGTCCGTCCTTCGACGAACGGTAGGCGATATGCGGCCTCGCGTTTTCGTCGACCACCATGTCCACGAAGCCTTCCGAGGGATTCACGGTGATGTCGAGGTCTATGATATCTCTCAGCCAGCGGATCTGCCCGCCGGTAGCGCGCGTCTGTCGTCGGTATTCCAACGACCCATTGACGGCAGATCCCGAGAGAATCGCGAGGTGTACAAGCCCCCAGGGGTCGACGGCCATCGCGACCGAGTACGTCGGGCTAAGGGCGTCCAAAGCCGGGATTCGCTGTTCGATCACCTCAATTTGAGGCGCATCCCTATCGGACTCCCAGGTGGCCAATCGGAGTTCGGCAGTCACCGCGCCGTCCGGTCCTTTCCGGGCGAAGTACGCCGCGTACTTCTTGGTTCCGTGTGTGGCAAGCCGGGGGCTGTACCCCGAAAATCCGTCGAAGCTAGGGTTGTCTATCGTCTTTCGATCGGACCACGAAGAACCTGCAAGAGCATGGTAGCGCGGAGCCGACGCGTTTCGGATGAGCGGTTCGCTGAACACGTACAGCAAGTGGGCCTCCCCGCCGGACTCGACGAAAATCGACGCCGAGCCTATGCCGACGGCGAGGTCCGGAGCCATCGCCATCACCACATCGGGAAGCCGCGAGAAGGGTTGCGCCGCGGGCTTCGTCCACGCCGACAGCTTGGCGAGACCTGCCCCCGTCGCGACGCGCGCGGTCGCGTAGACCGTTCCCGTCCGCGAGGTCGCCACGGCAATTTCCGTAGGCTCCTTCACTGCGGTGGTCATCAAGTCGTCGGTCAGAGGCTCTTGGCCGGCCACGAGGCTACGGAGGTGAATCTCTCCCACGCGCGAGGCCCCGGACATGTCGTAAGAAAGCATAGAAAGCGTGTCGGGCGCACTCGCCGCCAGTTTGACGCGAAAGCCGTCGTGAAAGGCAAAGCCGGTCGTCCGCGCGACCACTTTCGGCGTCGCGAAGTCCGGTGCGTTCGGGGCGAAGTGAACAAGGTAAAGCGTTCCGCTTTCGGCGTCTTGCTCGCCGTTGAACGCAATGCCGACGCGACCCGCAGGGGTACGCGCAATCACCAAGCTCTCCACGTAGAACGGCGGATCCGCGGTGATCACTCGGATCTGACGGGGCGCGCATTCTGGATTTGCCTTCGCCGTTTTTGTCCAAAGCTCGGCGCACTCGAAATCACGTGGCGCACTTGGGTCCGCAGGCGGTCCGCCATCCGGTGCGTCACGCCCCACGCGCCCGCCGTCGCCCTCTCCCTTGGTGTCGTCGCCGGGCTCAACACCTTTGGCTGCTAAGGAATCGTCCGCGCGCTTGAGACCAGAGCAAGCGGGGCCCCAGGCAAAGAACGACAACGAACAAATGATCACGCTTGCAACGCAGTCACGCCTAACCATGCGTCCTCACCGTGACACGAAAAGCCAGAAGGGTCCCGTGGAACCCACACGCCCAGCGCTGAGATCACGCTTGGCGCTTACACGGCCCGGACGCAAATCTCACCGGACGAAAGGGTGATTCGCGTGCCACACGCTTTTCGCACAAGGAGTCGCCCGTCCGTGTCGATACCGCACGCGACGCCGAGGACGACGGAAGGGGCGTCGGCACTCCCGACCTCCTTTCCCGCGAGCGCGTCGTACCGCGCGAGGCGTGCGTGGATGCGCGACAAGCCTGCGTGGGCGACGGTCTCGACGTCAAGCGCAAGCCCCGCGAGGACGTCCGCCAAAATCGAAGCGCGATCCAAGTCGCCAGATAGCCCTCGAGCGTCGCGTTCGAGGGCCAACGACGTCGCGATGGCGGCAATCGGCTCGGGCAACGCGCGCGAGTGGACGTTAATGCCCACGCCGATCACGGCGTGGTCGACCGTTTGTCCGATGACCGACGACTCAACGAGGATACCCGCCACCTTCCGCAACCGCCGCTCGCCGGGGCGCCTCACGAGCACGTCATTCGGCCATTTTACGACAACATCGAGGTCCGACGCGGCGCCCAGCGCGCGAGCAACGGCGTCGCGCACGACAAGGCCAACAGCAAGCGATAGGGGCGGGACGCGCGCTGGCGCACATCGCACTCGCATGAGAACGGAGAACATCAAGTTCTCCCCGCGCGGCGAAAGCCACGAACGGCCCTGTCGACCGCGCCCTCCCGTTTGCGACTCGGCGAGCCACACGGAGCCGTGCGAGGCGCCCGCCCGCGCACCACGCTTGGCGTCGTCATTCGTCGATACAGTTTCCCCCAACCTCACGAGCGGCATCCCGAGGGTTAGGCCGCGCGCCGCGATGGCGGCGTCCGCTCCCGCGAGATCGCCGCCCGCGCACACCGCGCGGGTCATACGAGAAAATCGAGACCGATATCTGCCGCCGGCGCGGAATGCGTAAGGGCCCCAACGCTAATCGCGTCGACGCCAGCGCGCGCAAGCTCCGCGACACGCTCAAACGTAATCCCACCCGAGGCCTCGAGAAGCGCGCGGCCACGCGTACGGCGCACGGCCTCCTCAACCAGCGACGTCTCCATGTTGTCGAGGAGCACGATGTCTGCGCGAGCGGCAAGCGCCTCATCAAGCTGCTCGAGCGAGTCAACCTCGCACTCGATACGACTCGTATGCGGCGCTCTCGCGCGCGACGCCTCAATGGCCGCGCGGACGCCCCCCGCGGCGACGACGTGGTTATCTTTGATAAGGACAGCAGACCCGAGATCGTTACGGTGGTTGTGCCCGCCGCCACATCGCACGGCGTAACGCTCGAACAAGCGCAGGCCAGGCGTCGTTTTTCGCGTATCCGTGATGCGCGTGACACACCCGTCGGGAATGGCCGTGACGTAGCGACGCGTCGCCGTCGCAATGCCCGACATTCGTTGCGCAAAGTTGAGCGCAACGCGCTCGGCCATCAAAATGCTACGGGCGCTTCCCGTGACGGACCAGAGCCGCGTCCCCGCGGCGACGCTCGCTCCTTCAGGCACATGGGCCTCGACACGAAGCTGCGCGTCCACAAGCTCAAAAACCCGCGCAGCGACGGCCACACCGCACGCCACCATCGCCTTACGTGCGACCCCGTGCGCGTTCGCGCGCGCCGACGCAGGTACGCACGAGTCGGTGGTGACGTCGCCAGCCCCGAGGTCTTCGGCAAGAGCGCGAATGATCGCTTCATCGATGAGCGGAAAAGGCAGCGGACACGGCGGACCTAGCGAATTCGACGAATTCGACAAATTCGGCGCCACCGGAGGCGGCGCCGCGATGGAGGCCGAGCGAAACTCTGCAACTAAGGCCGAGACGTCAACGTTGTTCACTGCCGGCAGAAACTAGCGCCCACGGCGGCTGGGCGCCAGCGCGAACACGCCGACTCACCACGACTCGATGCGCCATCCGCGGCTTTTTGCGACGTGCCTCAGCCGCCGATCCGGGTTGACAACCACGGGCTCGGCGACCGCCTCAAGCAGGGGTAGATCCGTGTACGAGTCGCTGTAGAACGTGGCCTCTTCGAGGGCGAAACCTTGCTGCGCGGCAAGCTGCTTCGTCCGGACGATCTTTCCTGCCCCGTAGCAGAGAGGATCGACGAATTTCCCTGTAAAGCTACCGTTCTTTGCAACGGCAAGCTCACTCGCGACGACGTGCGGAATCCCAAGGCGCCGCGCGAGCGGTTCCGCGGCGTAAACCGAGGCACCCGTCACAATGGCGAGCAAATCACCACGCTCGCGGTGGCGACAAACGGCGCGGCGCCCGAGGTCACACACGTGCTCTTCGACGTAACGGCGGAACCAATCGTCGCAGCGCGCGGCCATCACGGATTCAGGTATTCCGGCCAGCGAGCGAGAGGCGCGCGCTGCAACCTCAGGCGCGTCTATCCAACCCATCGTGTACTGGATAACCCAATAAGTCACGCGAAGCATATCCCGACGGTTCGCCTCGAAGATGGAACGCTGATAGCGAACATAGAGCGACGCCGTTTCCTTGCGAACGAGCGTTCGATCCATATCGAAGAGTGCGGCGCGCATGGTCTGCGTGGATACGTAGCGCATCTCGGCGACCGGCGGGGGGCAAGACCGCAAAAGCTCACGTTGCATCCTGCGCGGGCTTCGTTAGTAGACGCGAAAACCATGGCCCAAAAGCGCGCTAAAAACGTTGCATAACGCATGAAACGCAACACTCGCGCCGATCCCACGCGTGCGACAACGGAGCCACCCGAACGCGAGCGAGGGAAAAAAGACGGCAAGGCGGGCGGGTTCGCGAATCGTCGCAAAGTGCCCGAGAGCGAAGATGATACTCGTCGCGAGAAGCGCGAGTCCCACCGGCGCGCCCAAGACCGTCACACGACTTGGAAACGCCTCGTCGAGTCGCGACTGAAGGTAGCCGCGATAGAAGGCCTCTTCAGGAAGCGCGATGATCAAAAGCTGTCCTGAAATCTCGTTCAGCAAGTCGACGACGCTACCGTGGAGCGCAAACGATCCCCGCACATGCCACACCGCGCGCCAACCGAAGAAGAACGGAGCGAACGTCAGGGCTCCGAAGGCGAGCGCCCAAAGCGTCGCCTTACAGACCTCGCGGAAAAGCCTTCTTGCGTTCAAGGGCCCGGGTAGGACGAGCCCCCCGAGCGTCAGCCCCGAGAGCGAAACGCGCACGTCGTCGCTACGCCAAACAAGCGCCCACGTGGCGGCAAGGAAGACGAACCCTACGGCCATGGCCACGTAGGCGTCGGGCACAAATCCGGACGCGACTGTCACTAAGCTCGTGACGGCAGCCGCGACGAGCAGAGACTCAACGAGCGCGCGTACACGCAGAGGGGTGTCCCTCGGGCGACGCGTCACTTGCACTGAATGCGGGTCGCGTACACCTCGGGACTCCCTTTGGGTGCGTCCGAATCCTGCCAGGCGATGGCCCACTCGCTCGGACGCGCCCCCGCGGCGAGCGACGGTCGCGGAACACCGCTCGCGGTGCCCTCGAACACACGGAGTAGCGTGCTCGGCGCCGTCACACCGTCGCGTGAGAGAAAGGCCATTTTAAGGCGTCCGCTCTCGTAATAGGCGATTGCTACTTGACCGTTGTGCACCGCTATCGAGGGCCGCCCCCCCTTGTCGCTGAACTTCTTCCGCCATTGCACGCGACCGGCATTCGGGTCGATCGCCGCCGCGTATGCTCCTCCAGCTTCGCCGTGCCACACCACGAAACAGCCCTCTGAGCCGCACGCGATAGCCGGCGCATCGGCGGGCGCCTTGTCTTCGTTTACAGGCTTTGCGTCACCGAACTCTCGGCTCTCACGGTTAACCTCTTTGCTCTCTTCGAGACCGTTCTTCTCGAGGTCAGCGAGCGGGACCCGCATGCGCACAATAAGGCGCTCGCGCTCTTTATCTTTCTCGAGCCGATAAGCAACGAGCAGCGTGTTTGCCGCGACGGCAACACTGGGGTAGCGCACACGAGGAGCCGGAAATCTGGACTTCGGCGCGGCATAATAATCGGTCAGCCGCGTCTCCGGGCCGACCGTATCGAGGTCGTTCGAGAGCGCGCGGACAAAGAGGTCGTATTCTTTCTCCTTGTCTCGATCGTCTTGCCACACCACGAAGTACCCTGTCGGGCTCTTTTCAATGGCAGGCCAATAGTCACCCGGCCGAGCGGCTCCGACAAGGCGACTTTGCCCCTTCATTTGATCGATGCGTCCCTCGGCATCGAGGAATCGAACGCGAACTCCCTGCTCGCGACCCGAGCGGTCCCAGTAGAGAAGCACCGTGCGCTCCGAGTCAGGGCTTTGCGCAATGAGTTGAGGGCGCTGCGCGTCGGCAGCCTCGGGCGTGAGGTCACGAACAGGACCCAACGACTTTCCAGTATCGCCGAGCATGACGCCGTAAACGTGGTCGTGATCTTTTTGCTCGTGGTCATCCGTCCACGTGATGAGCGATCCCTTCGGCGTCGCGCGAATCGCCGGCCGCTCGCCTTTTTTTTCGGTCGCCAACCGCGGCCGAGAGAAAGCGACCGGCTTGCACGGGCCGGTCGCCTCTTTGGCGATAAATCGGAATTGGTCCGCGTACACCTTGGCAATCGCGGCGGCCTGGGGTCCTAGCGCCGTGGCCTCCTGGAGCTTCTGAAGGGCCCCGGGGGCGTCGCCGCCGGTGAAGCGTCGCTGCGCTTCGGTGATCACAGCCGACCACTTGGGCTCGTCGATGACCGGACCGCTTGTTCCGGCAACGCCCGACGTTGTCGCGCTCGGCACAACGGTAGCTGTAGATTGCACGACCGGCGTAAACACCTGCGGATTGAGGAACCGCAACCACACGAACAGCGCCGCCGAAACGGAGCCACCGAGAGTTACCGCGCTCACCGCGATTCGAAAAACAGGTGTACGCGCCGCTTGCCGCTCCGACGGGGCATCGCGAACCTCGAGCGGCGCGCCCTCGATGGCCGAACGACGAAGGAGCGGCAGCGACAAAGAGGGGTCGCTGGTGAGGCTCCCCGGCCCCGTATTCGAGGGCGAAAGCGCGGCCACGTCACCGGCTTGGTTCCGCTGGGACATCGCGGGCGACGCGAGCTCGGCGCTCACGCCCACGGTAGCGCCGGGCATGTGTTCGTCGCCAACAGGCGGCAACACGCGCGGGGGGAACTTGCCCGAGCCGCTCGACATATTGACGTTGAGAAAACTCGCGCTCGAGACGGGACGCTGCCCCCAAGACTCGACAAACGCATCCGCGAGCTCTCGCGCGGACTGGTACCGATGGGCCGGATCTCGCTCGAGGCACTTCTTGAACCACGCGTCCAGCGCGGGCGGCAAGTCGGCGCGCGCGGCCGAGGGGACGGGAATCGGGCCCGTCGCGATCGACGCGAACGTCATCGCGACGCCTTGATCCATGTTCCAGACCGGGCGGCCGATGAGGCACTCATACGCCATGCAGCCGAGCGCCCAGAGGTCCGCGCGGTGGTCGACGTTGCCCTGCCCTTTCACCTGCTCGGGCGACATGTAAGCAGGTGTCCCAAAAACGGCTCCCTCACGCGTAAGGCGCTTTGCGGCTTTCTCTTCCGGGTTCACCGGCGCGTAAAATTTCGCGAGGCCGAAGTCCAGGATCTTGCAGACGTCGTCGCCGTCCTCTCCCTTCGTCAGGAAAATATTCTCTGGCTTTAAGTCTCGGTGAACAATGCCCGCGCCATGCGCTTTGACGAGACCGCGCGCCGTGTGGACGATGACGCGAATCGTGGTGTCAACGTCGATAATCCGAACGCGCGCCATGCGATCGTAGAGCGACTCACCCTCGAGGAGCTCCATGGTGATGAACGGTCGTCCGTCATCGAGTCGACCGGAATCGTAGACATCAACGATGTAAGGACTGCTTACGCTCGCGGCCGCGCGCGCCTCTCGAAAGAACCGCTCGATAACGATCGTCGACGCAGCCAACTCGGAGGCGAGAATTTTGACCGCGACTTTTTTGCCGAGGGAGAGCTGCTCAGCCTCGTAAACCGCGGCCATTCCTCCGCGGCCAATCTCCCGCGCGACGCGGTACTTCCCGACCAGGAGTGTCCCAACCGGGATCTTCGACTCAGTTGAAGACATCGAGGGCGGCCCATAAAATGCTACGCCGATTCGCGCAGAAACGAAAAGCCTTCTTGGTGCGTCGCACTTCACGCCTATCCTACCAGCGTGGGCGCGTCGGAAACGAGTACCGATAAAGACAACGATGCCGGAAACGGCAACGACCTCCGTGAGGAGGCGGACGGGGGCCGCGATCGCGGTCGTGAGCGGCTGCGAGACGCAGAAGCCGGGCAAGCACGCTTTGCGGACCTCGGAGAAATTGCCGCTGAGGTGGCCCACGAGCTTCGCAATGCGTTGCAAGTGATTCGCGCGAATGCGTTCATCGCGCGACAAGACATCCCCAAATGTGAGCGAAACCTCGCTCAAATCGAGCGTAGCGCGAGGCTGGCTCACCAAATCGTCGATGACCTGATGACGCTCGCGCGAGGCGAGTGCGGTGCCCAAGAGCCCGTGCTCGTCGCCGACCTCCTGAGCGCAGCGCGCGAGGATTTGCCCGAAGCGGCCGCCACTTACCTCGACCGCTTCGACCCGGCGAACCTTACGGTATTTGCCCACGTTGGTCTCCTTGCGCGGTGTCTGCACGCGCTCTATGACAACGCGCAGCGCGCTTCCTCGCCGCGCGCGCCACGGATCGAGACGCGCGCTTGGATCGCAGATGGCTGCGCCGTGATCGAGATCGCCGATGATGGTCCGGGCATCCCTCCCGCGATGGCCTCGAGTCTTTTTGAGCCATTTGTCACGGGCCGTCCGGGAGGAACGGGGCTCGGCCTCGCGCTCGCGAAGCGCATGGCGATAGCCCACGATGGAAGCCTGGTGCTCGTTCCCTCCGCAACCGGGGCAGGAGCCACGTTCAGAATCGCATGGCCCTTGCCGACGTTCGATGCGCTTTCGCTTGCGCGAGCCTCGCTCGATCGTTAAAAACCTGCGCATGAAGCAACCTCGATCGCGCGTGGCTCACGGTATGGCACGGGCTGCGCTCGCGGGTACCGTCAGCCTCGCTGTTTTCGCAGGCGCAGGCGCAGGTTCGTGTGCAGGCATCGGTTCAGTCCGCGAGGCCCAAGCGCTCGGTCTCGTTGGTACGCTTCGCCCCGCCGCACAGGTCATCGATGCCGACGGTCACACGCTGGACCTCCGAGCGGTCAACGGCAAGCCGATGCTCGTTCTCTACGAAGATCAAGAATCGGCGAAACTCAACGATGCGTTCAAAGCCGATCTCGCGCACCTGGCAAAGGGCGACCGCTACCGCAGCTCCGTGGCACTCGTCCCCGTTGCGGACCTCCAAAGCTTTGATTTCTGGCCGGCGCGAGGCTTCGTGAAGGACGCCATCCGAAGCGAGTCGAAGAAGGCCGGCACGACCATCTACTGCGACTGGGATGGCGCCTTCCAACGTGCGGCAGGCTTCAAGCGTGGCACCAGCAGTGTTCTTTTGGTCGGTCGAAACGCACGCATTCTGTTCGCGTTCGAGGGCGCGCTTGGAAAGTCAGAGCGCGACACGGTCATCGCGCTGCTCCGCAGCGAAGTCGCGGCAGAGGGAGGATCGTAGACCCCTCGGCCCCTCGACGACGATGCGACACGCTTCATCGTGAGTGCAGCGCTCACTCGCCGCGGACCGCAGCGGTGCCGTCGCGGAAGGTTCGGGCCACCGCTTCGAGCTCCCAGAGGGAAAAGAGGACATCCACCCGCGGGTGGACCTCTTGGAGACGCGCCGCTCCAGCACCACCGAGAATCACGCGTGTGTGCGGACCTACGGACGTCGCGATGGCACGAAGTTCACCTTCGGCGCGGACGGCGTCGAGCGTGACGGGCACGCTGCAAACGATGACGTCAGGAGCTCGCGCGACGCACCAAGCAATGAGTTCGTTCGTCGGCACTCCGCGGCCAAGAAGGACACATTGAAATCCGACGGACTCGAGGCAAAGCTGCGCTAGCCGCGCGCCCATCTCGTGCTCGTCACCTCCCAAAGCAAGTACGCCTGCAAACCCTACATTGCACTCTGCACGCACATGGGGGCGCGCCATGATGAGCGCGGCTCCGAGGACATTCGCGATAATGTGCTCCTCGGCGATGCTCAGTCGACCCGATTGCCACCGATCTCCCGTTTCACGTAACACGGGCCCGATGAGCGTCTCCAGTATGGGAGCAACAGCGGCGTCGCGTCGCGCTGCCGTTACGATGATGTTCGCCGCCGCGTCGACATCACCGAGAAGTGCGAGAGCAATCACTTCGTCAATCGTCGTAACGGGAGCCTGGTCGTTCGACTCGAGCGTTCGGAGAAGCTCAATGTCGGTTCGCCGAAAGCGCAAGAGTCCGCCGGGGGTCATCGACGTGGGAAAGCTCCCCGAACGGACAAGGCGATGAACTTGCTCGCGTGAAAGACCGAACCATTCGGCCACTTCCCCGACGGAAAGCCACTCACTCTGTCGGCTCGCTCGGCCCTTTTGCTTCATCCCGCTTGAGCGCGAGTGTGCACGCGCATACGGAACCGTTCAAGCGTCGAATCGTTGCGTTCTTAGGTGTCCCCGCGAAGGGGCTAGAGCGCCCCTCCGCGCTTAAGCCGATCTCGAACGGTACTTCGAGGCAGGCCAAGTTCACGTGCTGTCGCGGCAAGGTTGCGACCGCTCCGCTCAAACGCGTTTATCGTCATCGTTCGCTCCATCGCTCGAAGGGCCGTAACGCTCTCAGGCGGTGTCGGCGTAGACGCGTCTCGGGCCCCGATTGGCGCGTCGAACTGCGGAACTCGCGGTGGCTTCAGAGACGGCAGGCGCGGGAGATTCGCGAACTCTTTCGGCGCGACGGACTCCTTCGCTTCTTGTGCCGCCGCCTGTCGAATCGCCTCGCGTATCGCGCGCGCGGTCAGCGCAAGCCCGTCGCACAGAATCGCAGCCCTCTCGACCACGGCTCGAAGCTCCCGAACATTTCCCGGCCATTGATGCTCAAGGAGAGCCGCTTCGGCGTCCGTCTCGAGAACGGCGCTCCGAACTCCGTGGCGCAACGCAAATTGCTCCACGAACGAACGCGCCAAGAGAGGAGCGTCGCTTAGCCGCTCACTCAACGGCGGAATGCAAATCGTGAACCCTGAGAGGCGATAGAAAAGGTCGCGACGAAGCACGTGACTGCGCGCGGCATTGCGATGGGTCGCGCTGACGATGCGCGCCGCCAGCGGAATGTCTTCGTTCGAACCCAGGCGACGAAAGGAACGCTCTTCCAGGGCACGAAGGAGCTTGGGCTGCAGGTCGAAGGGAAGATCTCCTATCTCGTCGAGAAAAACGGTCCCACGTCCGCCGTGCTCGAAGAGGCCGGGGCGCGCCTTAGCGGCCCCCGTATAGGCCCCGGAGGCGACACCAAAAAGTTCAGCTTCAAACAGGTTCGCCGGAACAGCCGCGCAGTTGATCCCGACGAATCCGCCGTCCTGACTCTTCGACGCTGCGTGAATCGCGCGAGCGACGACCTCTTTTCCCGTGCCCGTTTCGCCGAGAAGCAGCACCGGCAGCCGCGGAAACTTAGCGACCCGACGAATCTGGTCGCGTACGAGCTCGATCGCAGGGCTCGCTCCAAGCACCAGGGCCGCCGGATCACCCGCCGGTAGTGGGCTCTCGGGTGCTTGCGTTTCGAGCAGCCATTCAAAAGCCGAGCGCGGGTGCACCTCCGTGAGGAAGCGAGGGGTGCGCGTGTCGTTCTGCAACCTACGCGCAAGAAGCAAGTGGCCGTCCGCTCGCGGACCGCACGCCTTTAGGGCGAGCGAATCGAGAATGGCGACCTCGTAATGAGCAAGAGCGAAATCCGCTCCTTCGGTGTCGATCCAACGCCAGCGTCGGCGCGCCGGCGACACGTCCAAAAGACGACGAAGGAGAGGGTCAGCGCTGAGGACTACGATGGTCATTCACGATCTCGCGCTCATGTAAGTCAACCAACGAAGGCCGTCGCCGCACGCTCGCAGTCTATGTGACGGAAACCGTCGAAGCGTCGGATTTCGTCACCCGCCGTCGGAGTCCGTCGCGGTGGAGGTGGGAGGCCAGGGTCCGCGAACCGGTGAGATCGCGCGCCTTCACAGTGTGGGTGTGAATCGCCTTTGCGGCTTCGGCAGATGGAACATGACTTGCTCTAAGTGGTGCGACGCCAGCTGCGGCTCGGCGACGATGAGGAGCGCGATGACCCGTTTCATTCAATGGCTTTCGAGCTTTTTTACGAACCTATTCGGCAGCGCCATGACCCCGCTTGCGGCCGGACCGACCGCGAATGCGCCCGCGCTTAAAGAGGCAACGGCAGCGGCGACAATCGAACCTCTTGTCCCCACGAGCGCACCGCCCACGACTGGCCTTCGCATCTCGGAGTTCATCGCCACGACGGTTTGGGATTGAGGCGCGCCGGGTCACAGGTAGACACGCGCATTCCTGGCGCGGACGTCCGCCTTGCGGAGGAAGCCCTCTTCCGGAGGGTGACCCAGCGGGTGGTTCTTCCCGTTGACGTTCGAGAAGAACCAGTCGGCGAGATGCTCACCGAAAAGCCGGTCGCCACGGAGTCATCCCTCGAACGGCAGCTCGGTCACATTGACTTTTTCGAGCAGGCCGTCGTTGTCGATAGCGAGGGAAATGTAATTGCGGCGATTGGGGCAGAGCCCGAGTCGATTCTCGGAGTCGCAAACCTTCTTCGGGCTCTGATGGAGGACGCGACGTGCATCGGCGCTCCCTTGACGTGCGAGCTCACGTGCGACGGACGAACTTTTTTCGGAGTGCTGGGAGGGAAGCGTTTCGCACTCCTCGCGCCGACGCGCCGCGACATGACAACGGAACGCCTCGCGGCGGTACTGCGGCTGCTGATCGACGATGGGGGTCCACGTGGAGATAGCTGACACCGCAGTAACGTTAGAAAGCATCGCGGCACCTCTCGTGAACATCGCAGGCGTTCGTCAGATTGTGCTTTTCAGCGGCCGCGATGTGCAAGCGTGTGATGCGACAGGGCCCGTCGAACCATCGCCCGACGCGGGCGACATCGGCCTGAGCTTGCTCGACCTCCCGCGCGTCACGGAGACGGCGCCGAGGCGACTCGTCGTTCGCGGCGACAAGGGAACGCTCATCTTCAAGTTTTTTGCCACTCGCAGCGTCGTCGGCGTTCGTACGGAGTCGTGTGACAACTCAACGAGCTTGCAACGTGTCATCGACGCGCTCGGCGCCGGGACGCCACAACGCGATACCGAAACGATGAAGCTAACCGCCGTAAAGGCACCGCTCGCCGCCATCCCGCGGCCGAGAAACGCGCCTACGACTCTCGCTAACGCGAGTTCCGCGCCCGCAGCCGCTGCGACCCAAGACCGCGCGCCGCGCCCCCCACCTTCGCTCAGCACACACTCTCGCAAGGAGGCGCAAGACGCCTTTGCGCGATTGGCCGTCACTGCGCGTAAGTACCTCGGTGCGCGCGTGGTCGCGACCTACTTCCGCGCGACGAAACCAGGTTTGCTGACAGGCTACGAGGTCGCGGACAACTCGACGCTAACGGCCGTTGACGGCCGCCTGGACGTCAATGAAGTCGCGCACCTGAACGAATGGCTTACGGCCTTCATTGTGCGCGTCATGAAGGTCATCCTCGACTTCGACGCTCAGGCAAAGGTCGCGCTCGGCGATACGGCCTCGTGGTTGCTCTCCGAAATTCAAAAAGAACCATGAAAACGCTCACTCTCGAACCCATCGGGCGCGAAATTGACGTCCGCACGGCGTCGCTTCTGGTCACTGCGCTCCTTCGCGAATCTCGCGGCGCGCTCAAGCAAGTATGCGGCGGCAAGGGCATCTGCGCCACCTGCCACGTTCGTGTTCTCGTCGGAACTGAAAAGCTATCGCCGGTATTGGAGCGAGAGCGCAGGACTCTCACGCTCATCAGCGGGGCGAACGCTACGTCGAGACTCGCATGCCAGGCGCAGGTGATAGGCGATGGCGTAACGGTTCAAATCCCTCCAGGGATCTACCTCGAGAAACTTGCGGACGTCGAAGCGCTCATCGGACGACGCGCGGAAGAACCGCTCTTTCATCCTATCTCCGGCCAGGTGCTCGTTCCGGCCGGGAAAATCATCACGCGGAGCGTCGTCGGCGCCATTCGCACCCTTGAAGTCGACGTCGTGGCAGCACTAACCGGCACCCAACGAGCCTGCTGAGAGTCAAACTATGCTGCAAGAACACAAGCAAACGCTCGATGAGTCCCTCCTCGTGCTCGCGTCGAAGCGCACGCGACGCGCCCCGCAAGCGCGATTGTTCAACGGCTCGGGCACGCCATCCAGTGAGGTCGCAACCGAGCTCACTCCGAAAATCGCGGACGCGCGAACGGCCCCGTTGACTAAGCCGACACTGTCCCGCTTTGGCGGACTCAAAGCGATGATCGCCATGAGCCCGCCGATGGAGGGAAACGTCTCGGCCGCAAAGTCCGTCAGCGCGACCGAGATCTCGACCGGAAAGACTGTGCCACGCAGTATTCAGACGAGCGCCTCAAAGCCACCGTTACCGAGACCGCGCGCTGAGGTTAAACCTCGGCGGGATCCAGAGGCGAATGCCCACGAGGCTGCCACGCCAGAAAACGCCGCCGTCCTCAAGCAGGTCGGCGCGGTGAGCTCCTCGCTCGAAGACACTCATGACGGCGCGGAAGCGATGCAGCTTCGAGGCAAAATCACCGAGCAGGCTCTTCTTGAAGCGCCATGGGGAGCGTCGCTGCACTGGCTCTCGAGTCCGGTGGCTCCGGCTACCCCGCGCGAAGAGGTTCTTAGTCTGACGTCTGGCGCCCAAAATTCCGACCCGGAGCAGCTCATTTCCGCGCCGTGGGCGGAGCTCCTTGCGCTTTTCGCCACCGCGCACGACGACGCAGCAAGAGCACCGACCGAGTCGGGAGTCGTCGCAATTCACGGTGAGACCCGCGCGGACCTAAACATTCCGAAAATCGCAGCAGCCGCATGGGAATGAGCGGGACGCTTCCCGATCACGTGACTCAACTCGGTCCGTACCACCTCAAGCGACTCCTCGGTGCGGGGGCTTTCGCAGACGTCTACGAAGCCGTACACACAACTTCTGGGCATCCGTTTGCGCTCAAAGTCTTCACGCCTATCGGAGCGGAAGCTGGATTCGTGCGCGAGCTCGCCGTGTCGTTCGCGCATCACCATCCAAACCTTGTTGAGACTCACGACCTTGGCTATGGCGCGCATCCCTTCCTTGCGCTTCACCTCGCGCGCGGAGGGACGCTTCGCGCGCGGATGGCACAGGGGCGCCTCCAGCCTCAGGCGCTACGCCACGTCGTGCTTGAAGTCGGGCGCGGGCTGCACGCACTTCACGAGCGCGGGATTGTGCACGGCGACGTCAAGCCAGAAAATGTGCTCTTTGACGAAGACGGCGACTTCGCCCAGGCGCGCGTCGCGGACTACGGAGCTTCTTGCGTACGGGGGACCGCACAGCGAGCGGGTTCGCCGGCTTATGGCACCCCCGAAACGAACGGTGGACTGTCGACGTTCGCGCAAGACAACTACGCGCTCGCCCTCGTCGCGTTCGAGGCGATCACCGGAACGCGTTCGATCAAGGACTCGTTCGCGAACGTCACGGACCACGACGTCCGCGGGCTCGAAAGTCGCGTACTGGGCAAGCTTCGCCGTGCTCTCGCCGTGTCTCCTCGACTCCGTTTTCCGTCGACCGTCGCACTCGTTCACGCGCTTGACCAAGCCCTCGCCGGTCCGCACGAACTCGCGCGCGTCTCCCTCGACAACGACAACCGAACCCGACGGTGTCTCGCCTCTGGCGCGTTCGCCGTGCGCCGAGGCGACAAGGTAGAAATCCGAGACGCCTATGGGCTTCGCGAGCACATCGCTTTCGGGCCTGTCTTGGACCTCGCTATTAGCCTCTCGACGCCCACGTCTTCGGTAGTTCACGGAGGGTCCACCTTGTGGGTGAATGGGCAGGCCTTCGCAAGCAACCTGGAGGCGACATCACGAACAGGACCATGCACGATTCGGCGCTTTGCGGGGGACGCAATCGCCGTGGTCGATGCCGACAGGCGAACCCTTCGCTCCTTTCCCGCCAACAGGTACTGGGCTCGAGTCGATGAACCGCTTCGCGCGCTTTTCTCAGTGTTTACAACGCAGGGAGACATTGTTCTCGGCATACCCGAAAGTGGCACTTCCGTTTACCTTATCTCGGATCGAGAAAAAATCACGCGGGCGCCCGTGCCGCGCGGCGTCTCCCGTATGCACATGTCTCTTCACGATGCCATCATCGAGGACAAAAGCGGAGCTCGCACTACACTTGTTTCGGAAGCCCCTATCGAGGGCTCATTTGAAGGCACGTTTAGGAAGGAAGAGCGTTTATGAGCAAGGGTCTCATCGCGGTATCCGAACAACTCGTCGAGCACGTAGCTCGCGCTTTACCGGACGACGTATCTGTCACAGTGAGCCCCCTTGCGGGCGCCATGCTTGAGGCCTGCGGTCGCCGAGCGGACGCTATCGTCGTCGTCGTTCAACACGATGGCAGCGAGGACGACGACGCGAAGCTCGTCGGGGCACTCCGCTCTCTCGCGCGCGTCTCGCCAAAGCGAGGCCTGCTGCGTGCCGTTTATGTCGCTGGTCCCGGCGCGCGAAGCCTTTGCGCGACGTCTGACCTTTTTGTGCCGCTCCCCTCGGACCCGAAGGCGTTCTCAGACCTCCTTGCGGAAGACTTTATGGCGGCTTCCGTGCACGCTCTGCAAGCCGTGGACGCGGAAGGCGCCAGCGGGCCGGCCTCCGCCACCGCGCCAGAATCGGGGCGAAGCCCACGAGACGCAGCCGCGAAGGTCGAACGCGAAACCGCGATGAAGCGTCTCGAAGAAGAGCTCGACAACATGCGGGTCCGGCTACGTGCGCTGAGCGACGAGAGCGACACGCGCGAAACTGAAAAAGGCACGGAAACAGAACCGTTTTCGGGTCGTGCGCCACGTGAACACCCCCGCGAGCCGGCTTGGCAATCGGCGAAGTAGCAGCAAATCACTCATCCCTCTGGAGCACTCATGGCGCACCCGTACAATATCGCACCGCCGCAGTATCAGCCAACGCGCGACTACCCTTTTCCCGTTCCAAACATTGGTGAAGGCGCTTTCGTACTTCGAAAACACAACAACTACAATGCCAAGGACTTTTTGAAATTTGCGGTTCAAAAAGGAACCGTCCACACACGTTCGGGGCTCCGTGCGTTTCTCGCCACGGAAGACTTTGTCGTTGGACTTCATCGAGGCTTGGAAGAAGAGGTCGGCGACGCTGCGGCGATGATTCTTTACCGCTGCGGATTCCGCTGGGGCGTAGAAGACATGAAAGTCTTTGCGCCGCTTGTCGAAGGCGAGTTCAACCTCCGTTTCGAGGATATGGACATTCACTTCATGTTGGAGACGTGGTGGTGGTGGCTCCAAACTCAAGGGTGGGGCGCGTGGAGACTGGACTTGTCTCAAAGAAAACAAGGCATGATCACGGTCGACATTTTCGACAGTGCGATAGCGAAAAGTCTTGGCAACGTCGGCAAACCCGTTTGTTACCTTTATGCCGGAGTCTTGGCCGGAGTGTTTACGTACATCGCAAAGCGCGATCTCGCGGGCATCGAAGTGCAGTGTTACGCAATGGGCGAGGACTTCTGCCGATTCATCATCGGCTCCGAAAAGCGTATTAATGCCGCTCAGTTCTGGCTTACCGAGGGCGCGACGGCGGCGGAGATCGTGAGTCGGATGTCCACGTAGCGCTCGACGACCCGCAATCCAATGGCGTCAAAGGCGACGCCCAAATGATAGACGATTCCACGACAGGGAGACAACAGCCATGGACGCAGAGCTCGACACGATGATGCGCAACGCCGAAGGTCGGTATCCAAGTTCTGAGGAGCGACGGCGCGCCGGGGAGATTATAAAAGCGATGGAGGCGCGGTTTGTGACCTGTGCGAGCCTCGAGGCCCGAGAGACGGAGATCATCAAGCAGACATCCGAACTCATG
Organism: Polyangiaceae bacterium; assembly: GCA_025353725.1. Taxonomy (GTDB): domain Bacteria; phylum Myxococcota_A; class Polyangia; order Polyangiales; family Polyangiaceae; genus Labilithrix. The sequence goes on from JANXOF010000053.1 coordinate 160,991, forward strand.
CTGAAGAAGTTCCCCTCCTTTAAAGAGCGCTATCTCGCAAAGGAAAAGACAGAACGCGACCTCGCGATTACGCTTCGTTACATCGGCCACGCGGTCCTGCGGAACGACGTTGAGTTCCTTCGCGAGAGGCTGCTTTACTGGATGCAGGGAATCTTCGCCTCCAAGGGCTTTGGCGAAACAGTCAAGGGCGCCTACGAAATACTTAAGCAAGTTATCGCGACAGAGCTTTCATCGCGCGACGCATTGGAGGTCAACCGATTCGTCGACATTTGCATTCAATCTTGCGAGCGACCGCAAGACCGCGTCGAGGTCGCATGATAGGTTTTGGTGCTCCCGCGAACTACTTCGCGCAGTCGACGTACTATAAGTGGGATATGGGACGCGGCGTCGTGCGCGAGCGCGGCGGGTCGCGCGTCATGGCGTTCCCGCAGGAATTCTCAATCGGCCTCATCGCGGGCCTCATCGAGGAGTGCGGCGAAGCATGGCCGGTCGTCCTTCAAAGCTGCGGGAGCTTTTGGGGAAAGCGGCAGATGGACCGTCTCGAAACGGAGCTGAGTGCGTTTCACGGCGAGCGCATGAAGAGCCTGCCGACGGCGACAGCTCACGCGGCGATCGCAGAATGCCTTGCCGTCCACGGATGGGGTCGTGCGGAATTCGACCTGTCCGAGATCAAGAAACGCCTTCTTCTCGTGCGTGTCAATGAAAGCCCGATGGCTCGCGCGGTCATTGACGGAAAGCTAGACACCGGAAACAAGCCCGTAGACGCGCTTCTTTCTGGGGCTCTCGGCGCCATGTTTACCCACGCGAGCGGTGCAGCCATGGAGTGCCGCGAAATCCGCTGCACGGCGAGCGGCGCGCCCGTCTGCGAGTTTGTGCTCGCACCTGAAGGTCGCCTCTCAGGCGTGCTCGCGCTCGTGCGCAAGAACGCTTCGCGCGAAGATATCCTTGAGAGTCTCGTCGAGCAGTGAGTTCTGGCGCTCGGCGCGTTCCCCTTCGATTTATACGACCCTTTGATTGATTGGTGATGAGGTAATTCATGGTCCGCTCGGGTACGATGAAGACGTTAAAGCAGGCGACGCGTTCAGACCACGAACACGTCGAATCGTATCCCGTGACCCGGGCGCTCGCAGAGGGGACGATGACCCGCCTGCAGTATGAGCTGCTACTCGCCGGTTATGCGGCCTGCCACGAATCCCTCTTGGCACGCTTGTCAGGCCTCTCGCGATTCGGAGGGGTGGCGCGTGCGCCAGAACTAAAGCCGATTGTAGATAGCTTCACGCAACGCGTCGCTTGGCTTCAACAAGATATTCAAGCTCTCGGCGCGAGGAGCAACACGCGCGCATCGGGCTTCGACTCTACCGATGCCTTTCGCTTGCAGGTCTCGTCGTGGTCACTGCCGAAGGTGCTCGGTGCCTGCTACGTCTTTGAAGGAGCGGCACTCGGTAATGCGTTTCTCTACCCGCGCCTTCGGGAAAGCCTCACTCTCGAAGACCGCGAATCTCGCTACTTTCGTGGCTGGGGAGTAGAGACGATGAATCACTTTCGCGCCTTTGGCGAAGCCCTGAGCGGACTTCTCGATAGCGACGGCGATAGCTTCGACGGTCTCGACGTCGAAGCCGAAGCCGTAGTGGGCGCGCGCCAGACCTTTTCCGCCGTCGGCGCTCTCCTCGAAGAAGTGGGACACCTCACCTACGTTCCCGCCCGCGTGGTCGCTCGGGAAGGGCGCGCGACGGCTCCGCCGCCTGCGGCGTTCCTCGGATGACGGTCGGTTCCTTTTTCGACGAACTCGACATTGTCGTAGGCGAATTCCTCGAGGCCGTGGGGGCGGTGGAGGAGGCATGCAAAACGGAGTTCAACCACCTCGAAGGCAGGTTAGGCAGCGAAGGCGTATCTCTCGATACGTTGGTTTATCGAACACGCGGTTACGGACGCATGGCGTGGGCGAAAATGACCACCGACGCAGGGCGTGCTTTAACCCGAACGCTCGTGGGACTTCCGAGCGGTACGTGCCCCATCCTTGGGCTCGACATCGTCGCGATGAAAGACAAGGTAAACCTCTTTGCGCTTGACCTCGCCACAACCGACTTGACGGAGTGGCAGGCGTGGGCCGTCAGCGCGCTTCAGGATGCGAGACTGAGTATTCCAGACTTCGTAGCTCGCCCCCTTCCGGCGTTCACCGAAGGAACATTTTCGGAGCTCGCGTTGATCGGAAGCATCGGCGACGAACCGCCGGCCGCACTTCTCGCTCCTCTTCGCGTCGTCCTTGATCGCGTGGATACGTTCGCGCGGGACGGCAGGCCTAGCCGAGCGGCGCGCGCGGCGCTGCATCGATGGATCAAAGCCGAGCGAAGCAACCGCAAGGAGATTGGGGCGCTCGGTCGGATCTTTGGCCAGAGTCTCGCGAATCGCTTTTTCGAAGACTTCCTCTTCGTCGCTCCACCCGAACTCGAGCTCGAGCTCGAGCTCGAGCGCGAACCTGCGCTCGAGTTGGAACTCTCTTTGTAGCAGAGCTCGGATTGGCATTCGAGCGCGCGCGAGTTGCTGGAATGCGCGGCCGTCACTAAGGAGAGCTGCGAAGTCTTCTCCTTCAACGAGCGGTCCACCACCTATGCTTCCTATCCGCCTACGCGGAGCCTGCACGCACAACCTTCAAAGCGTCGACCTCGACCTCGAGCCGGGGCAGCTCGTCGCGCTCACAGGGCCGAGTGGCGCGGGGAAATCTTCCCTCGCGCTCGATACGCTGTACGCCGAAGGTCAACGTCGGTTCGTCGAAAGCTTTAGCCCCTACGCGAGGCAATTTCTCGAACGACTCGAGCGGCCACCGGTCGTCTCTCTCGAGCCCATCGCGGCGACGGTCGCGGTCGACCGGAGGGGACCGGTAAAGTCGAGTCGCTCGACCGTGGCCACGCTCACAGACATCGAGCCCTACCTCGCAGGTCTCTTTGCATGCGAGGCCGTTCCTACGTGCCCAGACTGCCACTTGCCAGCCGCAGCGACGAGCGCGCACGATGCCGCGACGCGCGCCGTAGCCGACTTCGGGGAACGCCGAGCCGTCGTCAGCTACCCCGTGCGCATCGACTCTGCGGAAAGCTTTCTCGAAGTGCGCGACTCGCTGGTTCGTGACGGCTACCGCCGCCTTGTGGTCGGCGGCAACGTCCGAGACGTCGACGACGTGAAGCCGAGTGAAGCGGCCAGGCCCGACGTAGCCGTCGAGGTCGTCGTCGATCGCTTGACCCTCGCAGCGCGCGACGTGAGGCGCCTCCAGCAAGCGATCGAGGCCGCCTGGGAGCGCGGGCGTGGGCGCGCCGAACTACGCACGGTCGAGGCTGCATCGGGTGAGGTTGCATCGATTCCGGACACGGTGACCGTCACGGCCGCGAAGGCGCACGTCGCCATCGCGCGAGGCCTCGTATGCCCAGGCTGCGCGAAAACGTTCGATCCGCCGCGCGCGGGACTTTTTTCCTACAACTCGCCGCTCGGTGCGTGCGCTGAGTGTCGCGGCTTCGGACGGATGATCGCGGTCGACTGGGAAAAGGTCATTCCAGACAAGACGAAGTCACTGGACCAAGGCGCCATTAAGGCGTGGTCGGGCAAGTCGAGCGAGTGGGAGCGCGAGGTGCTCGTCACCTTCGCGCGGAAGCGAAAAATCCCTCTCGACGTAGCGTGGGAGAAGCTCACTGAGGCCCAACGCGTCGCTATCCTCGACGGCGAAGGCGATTGGGCCGGGGGGAAGTACCCTGGCGTCAAGGCGTGGTTTAAATGGCTCGAAGGCCGCACGTACAAGATGCACGTGCGCGTGTTTCTTTCTCGGTACCGCGACTACATCCCTTGCGTTTCATGCCACGGTGCGCGCCTTAATCCGACGGCTCGCACGTACCTCGTCGACGGTCTCGACCTCGGTGGTTGGCACGGCCTCACCGTGGAGGAATCAAGGCGTCGCCTCGACGCACTCACGCCGACCGACCCGCAAGGCAGGCGCGTGAAAACAGAGCTAGGCACGCGTCTGGCCTACCTCGATTCCGTCGGTTTATCCTACCTGACTCTCGACCGTCAGGCGCGGACACTCTCCGGCGGTGAAGCGCAGCGAGCGAGTCTCACGACGGCGCTCGGCGCGTCGCTCACGGGTACTCTTTTCGTCCTTGATGAGCCCACCGTCGGTCTTCACGCGTCCGATGTGCCTAAGCTCGCAGAAGCGATGCGCGACCTCGCGAAAGCAGGTAACGCCGTCCTCGTGGTCGAGCACGATCGCGGCATCGTCGAGCGATGCGATCGCGTCGTCGAGATGGGTCCCGGCGCGGGGCCTCACGGCGGCCGAATTCTGTTTCAGGGGACGCCCGGCGAACTGAGCGCGAGCGACACCGCGACCGGACGAGCGTGGCGCCAAGGAGCAGCCTCGCGCGGCGCGGGGGTCGAGCGTCGCACGGCAACCGTCAAAGGCGCACCCAAACAGCTCGAAATCACGGGGATCTCCGAAAATAACCTAACGATCGACCGCCTCTCGATCCCACTCGGAACGCTTTGCGCCATCACGGGCCCGAGCGGCTCAGGCAAAAGCACGCTTGCCGAGGACATCCTCTATCGCGCCGTCGCGCGGTCGGCGGGCGTCGCTGTCGGCAAGCCAGGCGCGTTCGCCACGATGACCGGGCACGAAGGGTTCAAGAGCGCGGTGCTCGTCGACCAATCGCCGCTCGGCCGAACCGCCCGAGGCAACGCTGCAACCTACACGCATGCGTGGGACCGCGTGCGTGCTCGCTTCTCGGCAGAGCCTGAGGCGCATCGGCGAGGTCTCACGCCTGCGCATTTCTCGTTCAACGTGCCGGGCAAAGGCCGGTGTGAGACGTGCGCGGGGGAAGGCTACGAGACGGTCGAGATGCAGTTTCTCGCCGACGTGATGCTGCTCTGCCCGGTCTGCCAGGGCAAGCGCTTCAACGCCGACGTCCTCGCCGTGACGCACGCGGGCAAGACCGTCGCGGAGGTCCTCGCGATGACCGTCGACGACGCCATCGCGCTCTTGTCGCCCGCAGCGACGCGCGATTACGTCATTGAGCACGCGCTCCAGCCACTCACACGCGTAGGGCTCGGCTACCTTCCGCTCGGCCAACCGCTCTCGACCCTCTCGGGCGGCGAGGCGCAGCGACTCAAACTTGCGCGCGCGCTCGGTCAAGCGACGCCAGGGACGCTGTTTGTGGTCGACGAGCCGAGCGCAGGACTTCACGCGCAAGACGCCGAACACGTCGTTCGCGCGCTTCGTCACCTCGTCGACGAGGGGGCGAGCGTGGTGATGGTCGAGCACGATCTCTCGGTGGTCCGCGAGGCTGCGTGGGTCATCGATCTCGGGCCAGGCGGCGGGCCGCACGGCGGGCGCGTGGTCGCCGAGGGCACGCCCGAGCAGGTAGCGTCGAGCGGCACCAAAACCGGCGACGCACTGCGGAACCTCGAAGCCTCAGAGCAAAAGCCGACGACGCTGAAGACCCGAGCAAAGCCGAAGCGCGAGACCAAGAGCGGCCCGAACGCCGCGGGCCCGCCGGAGGCCATTACCGTGCATCATGCACGCGAACACAACCTGAAAGACGTTTCGTGCGCTCTTCCGCACGGCAAGCTTTGCGTCATCACGGGCCCAAGCGGCTCGGGGAAAAGCTCGCTCGCGTTCGACGTCGTCTTCGCCGAAGGGCAGCGGCGTTTCATGGAGACGCTTACGCCGTATGCGCGGCAGTTTCTTCCGACGCTGCCACGCCCCGACGTCGACCTCGTTTCAGGTGTGCCCCCGAGCATCGCGCTCGAGCAGCGAACCACGCGCGGCGGCGCCAACTCGACGGTCGCTACGGTGACCGAAATTGCGCATTATTTGCGACTTCTATACGCGAAAGTCGGCGAGCTTTACTGCCCCGATTGCGACGCGCTCGTCGTACCGAGCTCGCCCGACGAGATGTTCGCGCGACTCCGTGCGATGGGACCTGCGAAACGAACCCTCTACGCCCCCGCCGTCCGAGCGCGGAAGGGAACGTACCTCGATCTCTTTACCAACGCCGGTCGCGCGGGCGTCGTGACGGCACGCGTCGACCACGCGATCGTGGCCATCGACCCGCCACCGAAGCTCGCGAAGACGAAGGAGCACACCATCGATCTCATCGTCTACTACGGCGGCTTCGAAGCGCTCGATAGGGCGTCCTTCGGTCGTGCGCTCATGTGGGGGGGTGGCACCCTGCGTATCGGTCGCGGTGCTCCCACCGCAAACGCGAACGACGACGAGACGACGCTGTCCACCTCCCGTGCGTGTCCGTCGTGCGGCACCGGAATTCCCGAGCTCGACCCTCGTTGGTTTTCATTCAACACAAAGCAAGGACAGTGCGCTGCATGCGAGGGCACGGGCCTTCGTGGCGGAACGGCCGACATGGAGACCGCCGCCGGAGGCCCGCCGCCGGAGACGTGTCGCGAATGCAAAGGGGATCGCCTCGCCAAGGTGCCAAGAAGCGTGCGATTCGGCGGCGAAACGTATCCACGCGTCATGGAGAAAAGCGTTTCCAAGGCACTCGCCTCCGTCCGCGCCCTCAGCCTCACGGGTAAAGCTGGCATCCTCGCGAAAGCGCCCCTTGCCGAGCTCGTGCGACGGCTCACGTTCGTCGAGCAAGTCGGCCTCGGATACCTTGGCCTTGGGCGCGCGGCCGGTACGCTCTCCGGAGGAGAAATGCAGCGGTTACGCCTCTCAGCTCAATTGGGCAGTGGGCTTACGGGCGCGCTCTATGTGCTCGACGAGCCGACCATCGGGCTTCATCCACGCGATACGGGCCGCCTCATTGCGAACCTGCGTGCCCTCGTCGACACGGGATCGACGGTCATCGTCGTCGAACACGATGCCGAGACGATTCAGGCGGCGGATCACCTCACCGATCTGGGACCTGGGGGCGGACGCAACGGCGGTCACATCGTGGCTCAGGGATCTCCCGCCGCCGTCCTCGCCTCGGAGGCTTCCCCGACTGGGCGCGCGCTCCGCCATCCACTCGGCGTCGTGCGCCCGAAAAGGCCGATGGCGGATACCTGGATAGAGCTCGAGGGCGCACGCGCGAACAACCTCAAAGACGTCACGTTTCGCGTGCCCGTAGGCCGCATGAGCGTCATCGCTGGCGTTAGCGGATCGGGAAAAAGCACGCTCGTCCAAAAGGTGTTCTTCCCTGCCCTGCGCAAGCACCTCAAGCTCGTCGCCGACACGCCCGGGGCCCACGGGTCGATACGCGTTCCGAAAACCATCAAACGAGCGCTCGCCGTCGACCAGTCCCCGATAGGGCGCACGTCCCGATCGGCGCCCGCGACGTTTTTAGGGGTGTGGGACGAGATACGAAAGCTCTTTGCGGGACTTCCCGAAGCGAAAGCCCGCGGGTGGACGCCCGCGCGCTTCTCGTTCAACACGGGCGCAGGAGGCCGATGTGTGGCCTGTGCCGGTCAGGGTTCGATCGTCGCCGAGATGTCGTTCCTGCCGGAGGTCATCTCCCTCTGTGAGACTTGCCAAGGTGCGCGTTTCGAGCCCTCGACACTCGACATTAAGTGGTCGGGGCTTTCCATCGGCGACGTGCTGCGCCTCGACGCCGAAGCGGCGGCCACGGTCTTTGCGGCGTTCCGTAAGATCTCAGGCCCACTCCGCACCGTCACGGAGTTGGGGTGCGGCTATCTCTCGATAGGCCAAGGGTCAAATACGCTCTCGGGTGGAGAGGCGCAGCGACTCAAGCTCGCCAGCGAGCTCACGGCGGGACTTGCGCACGAGCCGACCGTCTACGTCCTCGACGAGCCTACGACGGGCCTCCATCTCGAGGATGTGGGGCGCCTCGTCAACGTCCTCGATCGCCTTGTCGAGCGCGGCGACACCCTCGTCATTGTCGAACATCATCCCGACGTAATCGCGAATGCCGACTGGGTGATCGAGCTTGGCCCTGAAGCCGGTGACGCCGGCGGAACGATCGTCTTCGAGGGCGAAGCAAAGCAGCTCGAGAAACGAAAGACAGCCACAGGGCGCGCACTCAACGCGATGGCCGCCGCGCGAAGCTCGTCACGGCATGTGCACTAGATTCGTCGGAGACAGCGGAATAATCCCAGGCATTTCTCCGCCGATATCGTTCGAGCGGAGAGCGATTCCGCCGGCACCCGCCAGCAAGAGCTCCTTCGTGTAAAAGTCCGAGCCGCGGCGAGGAATCATGGTGTTGTAGCTCGCAAGACCGCAAACAAGCGCGCCGATTTTGCCGCCCGGGCAAGCGTTGACGTCACTCGCGGAGGTTCGGTTCAGCTCGATCTTCCAATCGAGTCGCGTCAGCCCGAGCGGACTGAGGTAACCCTCGATTTTCCCGGTCAATTTCGTGAGCTGGTTGAAGTCGATGACTTCGGGATCGGTCGCGTGAGCGCTGAGATACGATTTGAAGTCAGGCGTATCTGTCTTCTCTCGGAGCTTCGCGAGCGCGAAGTAGAGCGCTTTGCTCGAGTCTTGAACGCACGAATTACCGGGGGTAACCGCGGAGGACCCGGTGCCGAGTCCCGTACGGTAGCGCGCCGCCATCGCGTCGAGTTCGTCCGCAAGCCCGTCGATCGGGCGACCGATCCCGACGCCGCCAAGTGAGTAGTCACGATTCAACGCGGGCAGGTAAAGGGCGACGTCGGCTATCGGCCGGCTGTACATCCACCCACGGTCGAACGTCCCGAAGTAGCTCGCGTGATCGTGAGAGCCCGCCACGATGCCTCGCCCGTTGTGGGCATAGACTTGCTTGTATTCGATATCCAGCGCGAGGTCGCCGGTTAGCGGTTCGTCAACAATCGTGCCTATCCCAAAAGCGAAATGCCCCGTTCGCAAGTATCCGTCCTCCGCCGGACCCGTCGCGCCGAACGTGTGGATGAGAAGGAGCTTCGTGCCGCTCATTAGCGTGTCACGCTGCCAAGCGAGGCCACGCGCCTCGCCCGTGTTGCCGTTTGGCACGAGGAGCGTCGAGGACGACGACCCCTTGGCAACCTTTCCTTTGGACGCGTTTTCAATCGGGTCCCACATTCCCGACTCGGTGTACGAAACCGTTGCGCTCGTGCCGTTTCGCATGACCACCGAGGGCAGCGTTCGCAGCTTTCGCGGCACAAGGCCGCGAACGTGAAGCTGACCGTCGCCGCCCCGAACGGCGTGAATAAAGTAGCCCCCGAGGCGGTTTTCCGGCGACTTTTCGATGCCCGCCGTCGGCGAGAGCACGGGACCCGTATCACCGAGCGACACAGCGGGTGAGTCAAACGTGAGGGTCTCCTCGAGGCCGGTAAAGTCGTGGTCTGTCTTCTTGTAATGAACCACCTTGAACGCACCTGCGCCTGCAGGCTCTTTGATGGTGACGAGCCCGACGTAGTCACCCGCGATCATCATGGGCTCGCGTGACATCACCAGGGTCTCGCCCTCGAGCGCCGCGCCTGGAAGCGCCACCAAAACGTCGTCTTCGACGTGAGCGCCGGCAAGGGACTCGAGAGGGCTGACATCCGCCCAACCGTCGAGACGCACGGGATGAATGTTCCCTTTGGCCATGCTCTTCCGAGCGGCATCGCCGAACGCAATCGTCCTTGTGACGCTGCGAACACGCGCCTGAAGTGCGGGGTTCGCCGCATAGCGAACCCATACCGTCTTTCCCCGTAACGCGGAGTAAGGGCTATTGTGAATTTCGACTTGAACCGAGCCGTCGGAACGACGCTCGTCCGAATGCGGGAGAATGAGCCGGCCGGTCCAGGGAGCTGTTTCTCTGAAAAGGCTGGCGTTCACACCCACTTCTGAGTTCGCGTCCAGCGACAAATCCGCGGAAGGTGCGTCGCTGCAACCCACCGCGAAGACGGCCAAGAGGGAGAAGGCGAACGAGGCGGAGGCGGCATGTACTCGTGAGCTCATGTCGCTCAATTAAGCACAAGGTATACCTATGTATTCGATGCCAAAAGAGTCGTTAAACCGAGCGCTATTCCGACACGATGGGTCGTCCGTGACCCAGCGTGACGATCCACCCAGCGGGGCCCGCAAGCGGGGAGACACGTCATTGGACCGATCGCACGGGCACGCCCGAAAGTACGTCACTGGAAACACGTCTCCGGCGCGACCAAGCAGTATCCCGCACGGTAGTGGTTCTTGGCATTTACGGGACCGGAATACGGTGACTTCACCCAACGCAGCGAGATACGCGAATCAAGAGCCCACGTATTAATAACTGTGCCGACGACGAGCGGATCATGGTCTCCCTGAATCACGTCGACGTGAACGTGTTCGGGTCCGTGGAACAAGCTCAATTGGCTGCTGAACCAGAAAAGCGGATCGCCAGGGACCGCGAAGATCAACGCGTGCGACGCGCGGCCGTACAAAACGACGCTCATAGCGTCGATCGCGCCCAGGCTGTGCCCGCGGACAGACACGTTCGAGGCGTCGACGCCTCGTCGGTCGATTTCCTCGATAACCCACTCGGCCGTCGACGAGAGGACTCCGAAGTTCTCCGCGACTCCCGTGAAAAATGAATTATCGAAGTCGCCAGTAAATACTCCGCTAATATCAACGCGGTACACAAGCCCATCCCGGTACACACTTGCGCGACGACTTGGGCTGACCGTGCACTCAACCTTGTCCGTGCAGTCCCGACCACTCGACTCGGTCAACCCTTCGGCAGATGTCGCCGTCGTATCGAGACTGTCGCGACGCTCTTCAAGCGCGCAGTGGGTCGTCGTGAGCAAAAAAGAAGAGAAAACGAATGCCGAACGCACAAAGCTCAGCCAAGATGTGGCGGAAGGTCGTTGCATGCACGCTTTGTGAGCAGGCGGCATGCCCACTCGGCGAACGCGACATGGCGTCTTTCAGCGGCCGCTTCGCCAGACATCGCCGTTAATCGCCAGGTACGCCCGCGTGCCTGTGACGGTCAACCGATCCAGTGAGGTAGACGAATGACGGGCGCGGTAGAGATGGTCGACCCACCGGAGGACGTCGTCGCCATGCTTCGCAATCTGGATTTCGTCATGAAGGGCGGCCTCCACCATGCCAACATGCCAACGGAGTTAATGCCAAAAGCGCTGCCATCACTGGCAAGTGCATCGATTTCCGATGCGGTATCGCCTTAGTTAACCACAAAGACCAAATCCTCGCTCACCGTTGGCCGGGCAACGTGCGGGAGCTCGAAAACGCGATCGAACGTGCCGTCGTTCTCTGCGAGCAGCCGTAAATCGAAGCCGACGACCTGCCGTTCGAGGCCGCTCAGCCCGTAAAGGGCGCCGTCCGCGTACCGGGCGCGACGATGGCGGAGGTCGAGCGTTTGGCGATTCTCGCGACGCTGGAGGCGACCGACGGCTCTACAGCGAAGGCTGCGGAGCTCCTTGACATCAGCGTGCGCACCATTCAATACCGCCTGCACGAATACGGCCTTATGGGCCGCGAGAGCAAGCCTCCGCCCCGCTCCTGAGTCACGTTCCGGGGTAGCCGTAGGTGCTTCGTCACCGCACGGGAATCCACGCTGTGCGCGACGCGGGCCTGGGCCATTCATCGTGCCTGCCACGCGGTGCGCGAATGGCTCCCGACTTAGCAGCGAATTAACGGGAAGCCTTCGAAACGAACGCGCACGGGCCGGTCGCCCGCGTACGCTCTGAGCTCGCGCGGGGCGCTGACCTGCGACGGAAAGACGGAACCTTCGCCGCTCGACCTTGTCGGCCCCAAATCTCTGGAGGATCACTCGGATGCATGAGAAGACGCTTCTATTCGGCGCGCTTGGGTACACGGCGCTCGCAACCGTGTTCGCGGTCGCTCGGGGGTCGAACACACCACCAAGCTCGCTTGGCGTCGTAGCGCCACTTGGGTACGTCGACGGAAGAACCATTGCGGCGACGGAGGTGCCTATTCGCCTTACATCGTCCGACGGCACGGGCCTTCGTCTGCAATCGCTCCGCGCAAATGCCGTCATCGAGGATCCGCTCGCGTTCACGTCACTACACCTCACGTTCGAGAATCCAGAGTCGCGCGTCCTCGAGGGTACGTTTCGGATCACGTTGCCTCAGGGCGCATCGCTCAGTCGTTTTGCGATGAAGGTCAATGGCATGTGGCAGGAGGGTGAGGTCGTCGAAAAGCAGGCCGCGCGGCGCGCGTACGAAGACTTTCTGCACCGCAAGCAAGACCCCGCGCTCATGGAGCAAGGCGCCGGCAACGAGTTCTCTGCCCGCGTGTTCCCCATTCCGGCGAACGGAATCAAGGAGATCATGATCGCGTACTCCGAGGGAATCGAGGCTGGCGCGCCGTACGTCCTCCCGCTTCGTGGACTTCCGCAGCTTGGTTCGCTTGACGTCGACGTGCGCGCAGCGGGCTCGCTCGCTGGCTCAGGGGGAAAAAACGACCTAGGTTTCAGCCTGCATCAGACGCGGTTTACGCCCGGGCAAGACTTCGTTGTCGACGCAAGGCAAGTACCCCGCAGCGCAGGCCTGCGGAGTGGTGAGCTCGCCCTCGCACGCGTCGTGCCTTTTGCGGCGTCGCGCCCCGAACCCATTGGGTCCGCCATCGTGTTGGTTGACACAAGCGCTTCCCGCGGACTTGGCCTCGCTGAACAAGCGAAGCTCCTCAAAGAGGTACTGTCGAAGCTGCCCAAAACCGCAGTCGTCAGCGTGGCCTGCTTTGACCAGGAGGTTATCCAAATTTACGAGGGAACGGCTTCCGGATTCGGGGAGAAGGACGTCCGCGCCATTCTCGAGCGGACAGCGCTTGGCGCTTCCGATGTCGAGCAGGCGATTCAGTGGGCCGCGGATCAAGCCCAACGCACGAACGCAAAACGCGTCATCCTCGTCGGTGACGGGGTCGCAACGGCAGGCGAAACCGACGCACAAAAACTGAAAGATAAAGTCGAGCGCCTCCGCACGTCCGGCGTGGAGCGGATGGATGCCATCGCCGTCGGAGGCATACGCGACGACGCCTTCCTCCGCACGATCGTCCGCGGCGTTCTCGATCGCGACGGCGTCGTCCTTGACGCCGCAAAGCTTGGCTCGGACGCGCTGGCGAGGCGCCTCGGTGAGGCCACAACGTCCGGCGTTCCGGTAAGCGTCGAGGGCGCGAGTTGGTCGTGGCCACGGACGCTCGATGGCCTCCAGGCAGGCGACGAAATCACGGTTTACGCCAAAGTCGACGCAAGCGCGCCCGTGCGGATTTCGGTCGGCTCGCAAACGTTCGCGCCGAACCTCCGTGCGAGTGAGCGACCACTCGTGGAGCGCGCCTGGGCGCAAGCTAAAATCCAAAGTCTGGTCGAGGCTCCCACGGACGACGCCGCAACCACCAAGCGCGAGATCATCGCGCTTTCGACGCAGCACCGCGTCCTGAGTCCGCACACCGCGATGCTCGTGCTCGAAACCGACAACGACTACCGGCGCTTTAACATCGATCGCAACGCGACCGTCGACGTCCTTACGGTTGTCGCGGGGCGAATTGTGGTCGACCGAGAGCCGCGCGCCTCGGAGCAAAGAAAATTCCGTGCAGACTTCGAGGAGAAAGCAAAACGCGACTCCCCGTCCAAAGGTGGGAACGACGGTCGAGAGCGCAAGACCGAGAGTGCGGCGCCGCCCACCATGGCGACTCCCGCGCCCGTGGCGAAAGCGGCCGCAGCCGCCGCACCAAACGTCGGCTCGCCCGCCGCCGAAGCTGAATCCGTGTCCCCCCAGCCGGGTAGCCCACGTCAGGAGGGGATGAACGATAACGCCGCCAATGAAGCTATCGTGGGCACCTCGAGCGACTCGAGCTTCGGCGCGGCGGGACTTGGACTGAGCGGCGCCGGGGCGGGTGGCGGTGGCCAAGGCTCCGGCGCAGGACTAGGCGGGCTAGGAGCTAGCAGCGCCAGGGACGCGCGACCAAGCGCTCGCGCCATGGCGCCTCACGGCCAAGTGGACGCGGATAGGCCGTCGTCAGCGGCTCCTTCACCGAGACGCGTACCCGCGCAGCCGCGAGAAACAGACGATGGCTTCTCGGCAGCGCGGGCGGCGCAAGCGTCGGCTTCCACCGGTCCCACGGGCCAAGTGCGGAGCGGCGCCCTCGTCGTTCGGGGGGATCTCACGCAAAGCAACGTCCAGAGCGTCCTTCGCGCGGCGACGCCTCGTTTACGTGCATGTTACATACGACAATTGGAATCGAACCCCTCGTTAAGCGGTCACATGGATATAAGCGTCGTCCTCGGCTTCGAGGGTGATGTGAAGTTCGTCCAAACCATGGCGACGCCCTCGGCAGGACTGAAAGACTGCGTGCAAGGCGCCTTTCGTTCGCTGCACTTCGTCACCACGGGAACCACCGAGAGCGGATTTACGGCCTCCTTCGATTTTGTACCGTCGGGGAACGACGTCGCGAACGGCGGCGACTCTGGCACCCCGCGCCCATCGAATGCCAACGTACCGAAGTCGCTTCCGTACGACGGTCGGTTCAAGGTCGTAATGGAGCGGCTCGCTCGCGGCGACAAGGAAGGAGGCCTCGACGAGGCGAAGCGGTGGCAGGTCGATCAGCCTGGCGACATCATGGCGCTCGTCGCCCTCGGAGAGGCCTACGAGGCGCGCGGGGATGCGAAAACCGCTGCGCGCGCGTACGGATCGATCCTCGAGCTCTTTTCGTTCCGCGCCGACTCGCGCCGATTCGCAGGCGAGCGGCTCGAGCGCCTCGGTGATCCCGCGGCACTCAAGCTCGCGGCCGACACGTACGGGAAGGCGGCCGAACAGCGGCCCGACCATCCGGCAAGTCATCGCCTGTACGCCTTTACGCTACTCAAAGCGGGGGACTACGAAAAGGCCTTCGAGGCCATGCGAAAGGGCGCTTCACGGAGCTATCCCGCGGGTCGATTTGCGGGCGCGGGCCGAATCCTCAAAGAGGATCTCGGGTTGATTGCATCTGTATGGTCCGCCGCTCGTCCGAGCCAGCACGACGACATCATGAGCCGCTTGCGGGAGGCGGGCGGAGCCGCGGAGACCGGCCCGAGTCTTCGCTTCGTTCTCGTGTGGGAGACCGACGCCAACGACGTCGACTTCCACATTTACGACGGAAAAGGTGGCCACGCCTACTACGGGAACCGAGCGCTCCCGTCGGGCGGTGAGCTCTACGCTGACGTCACGACCGGCTATGGCCCCGAGTGCTTCACGATCCGAGGACCACGTGAGAAGCGTGCCTACCCCTACACACTCCAGGCACACTACTACTCACGCGGTCCTATGGGTTACGGGATGGGCAAGCTCGAAGTCGTGGAGCATGACGGCCAAGGTCATCTTTCGTTCGATGAGCGCCCTTTCGTCGTGATGGTCGACCGAGCGTATGTAAATCTCGGCACGGTCGAAAAGTCGAAACCCGCCGCGACGGCCTCATTGAAGTAGGGAAACCACAAGCCTTGCCCTTACGCCTTCCTGTTTGTCCCACGACCACGATATTCCTAGGAGACGTTGTCTAGATCGCGCGCGTCCGACTCCTCCAAACGAAGTCCCCAACCCCTGCGGACGCCTACACTCACATTGTGGAAACGCGCGGCTTACCGCTGGACGGCCATATCGGCCGTCATGGCGATTCTGTGGGTGCTCTACACACAACACCCTTACTACCGGGGGAATCAGTTCGCACCGTTCCGCTCGTTTTACCCTTGTGTTTTGGCGCTTTGGCTCGCGTTCGGTCTGTTCTACGTTCGGGTCACGCTTCAAAAGTTTTCGGGGATGCGGTTCACCGTTCGCGACGGGGGACTTCATCTTCTTTTGCTCGCCAAAGCGCTGAAAAATCGGCGCTTTTGGAAGACGGCAAAGACCGCTCGCGTCCGCACTACGCTGCTTTTGATTGTAGTGAAGGCTTTCTACATTCCGCTTATGATCGGGTTCGTTTCCGGTCACGCAAATAACCTGGCCGAAGGGTGGCTGAGGCACAAGCACCTTCCCGCGCTGACGTTCGTGATGCCGCCGGGTAACGCGTTGGCCCAAGCGGGCGCGTGGCTGACTCAGCTGAAGGTGCGACTCCCCGATTTGCTCCCCGCCGCGGATGACTTGAGCGCTCTGTTCGCGCCAGGCGGGTGGAGCCGTGCAGATCTCAATTGGGGTCTTGGCATGCTCTACGACGGGGTATTCTTCGTCGATTGCGGTTGGGCACTCTTCGGTTATTCGCTCGAAAGCCGTTGGCTGGGGAATAAAACGCGAAGCGTGGAGCCGACGGCACTCGGATGGGCGGCGGCGCTTTCTTGCTATCCGCCGTACAACAACGTTCTAGGAACGTATTTGCCTCTCGAAACGGGAGCGCCGATCATTACGGGTCAAAACGCGCTGCTCGGATTGCGTATCGCAGTCCTGCTTCTCTTTGCGGTCTATGCGTCAGCCACGGTGGCGTTCGGCTTTAAGTTCTCAAACCTCACCAACCGCGGCGTGATTTCACGCGGCCCATACCGTTTGGTTCGTCACCCTGCGTACCTTTGCAAGTGCTCGGCATGGTGGCTCGAGCACCTGCCGACCATGACGCTCACAAAGGCCTTCTTTTTGACTCTCCTATGCGGCGTGTACGCGCTCCGCGCCTGGACGGAAGAACGCCACCTGAGTTTGGAGCCCGCCTACCGCGCGTACAAGGCGAAGGTGCCGTGGATCTTCATTCCGGGCGTCTACTAATTGACCTATTCTTGCAAACCCATGGCAACTCACACGATTGATAACCCGTTCACCGGCAGCGCCGCATGCTCCGTTTCAATCGCGGACGACGCCGGCATCGGGCGCGCGCTCGACTCCGCACGGGAGGGTGCCCGCGCGCTCCACGGCATGTCGGTGGACGACCGCATCTTGCTCTGCGAAAAAGCCCTGGTCGCCTTCGAGGGTCAGGCCTCAGAAATCGCGGCGGATATCACGACACAAATGGGCAAGCCGCTTTCGCAGTCGCTCGGCGAGGTGAAGGGCATGGCGGGTCGTTGGCGCTTCATGATGGAGATCGCCAAGGCATCCCTTGTTGACGTCGTCCTTCCGCAGAAGGACGGCTTTGAGCGGAGGATCACGCGAGAGCCTCTCGGCGTGGTCCTCGACCTCCCCGCGTGGAATTACCCACTACTAACCGCCGTCAATGGGATCGTTCCCGCCGTCCTCGCCGGGAACGCCGTGGTCGTGAAGCACTCACCTCGAACTCCGCTCTGCGCTTCGCACTTTGCGCGTGCCTTCGCGGCAACGGGCGGACCGGCGAACACCGTACAGGCTCTTTTCGCCGACTATGAAGCGACCGAGAAAATGGTAGGTGATCGGCGCGTTGATGCAGCTCTTTTCACGGGTTCGGTCCACGGCGGGCACCGCATTCAAGCTGCCGCCAGAGACCGTTTCATTCGCTTGGGGCTCGAACTTGGAGGGAACGATCCCGCTTATGTGGCTGAGGATGCCGACTTAGCTAACACCGTCGAAAACGTGATCGACGGCGCGCTCTACAACGCGGGACAGAGCTGTTGCGCCGTGGAACGCATCTACGTGCATCGCTCGCTCTACGAGGCGTTTGTCGAAGCGGCGGAACCTCTCGTGAAAGCGTACGTGCTCGGCGATCCGATGAACGCCGAGACATCGCTCGGCCCCATCGCCCAGCCATGGCACGCAAAGGAGCTCTCCGCATTCGTCGCCGACGCGCGGGACAAGGGAGCGAAGGTCGTCGCCGGAGGCCATGCCCTCGCAGTCGGCGGAAAGGGCCGCTTTTTCGAGGCCACTCTGCTCCGCGACGTGCCGCAGACGGCGGAAGTTATGCGGAGAGAGTCGTTTGGTCCTCTAGTCGCCGTCTGTCCCGTAGATTCCGATGAAGACGCTCTCACGCGGATGAACGACTCGCAGCTTGGGCTAACGGCGAGCGTTTGGACGCGCGATCGCGAGCGCGCCGCCCGACTCGCGCGCGCTCTCGACTTCGGTACCGTTTACATGAACCGCTGCGACGCACTCGACCCTGCATTACCGTGGAGCGGTACGAAGGACTCAGGGCGCGGCGTCACCCTCAGCTCGCTGGGCTTCGCTGAGCTCACCCGACCGAAGGCCATTCACTTCCGGCTTACCTTTTAACCGCAGCGCAAGAACCTTCGTCCTCGCACCTTTCGGACTTCGACGCCGCCACGTCTTTGCATGAAAGATACGTGCAACACGTTTGCTTTTCTGGTACCCGACACGAGACGACGTGTAAGCGCAGTTCCTCGTCAAATTTGCTATTCGGATTTTGGCGGGCGCGAGCGGCTAAGTGATAACGTTGTCTACCGGATGTCGAGTTCCACGCGCGAGAGTGACATCCGCAGTGACCTCGTGAAAGGCCCTTCGTCAGAGGCCGTCATGACGGCATCCAATGCTTCAGGATGCGATAGGACCGGCCCGCAAGAGGTGCGCCGCGACCCTCTCCTAGGAACGCTGTTGAATGGCAAGTACCGCGTCGAGCGCTCGATTGCGCGCGGCGGCATGGGCCGCGTCTACTATGCGGTTCAAGTACCTATCAACCGCCCGGTCGCTCTCAAAGTCGTTCAGGCCGACGGAGACCGCGAACATGCGTCTCAATTTCTCAAACGCTTTCTCCAAGAAGCAAGCATTCTAGCGAAGCTGCAGCACGCGAACGTTGTCATGCTTTTCGACTACGGACGCGTAGAGGGAACGGCCGTCGAGCAGTACTTCATGGCGATGGAATTCCTGGCTGGCGAAACGCTCATGCACCGGTTAAGAGCGCGAAAGCGCCTCCGCGCGAACGAGACCGTCGTCCTTGCGAGGCAAATCGTGCAGGGGCTGGGCGAGGCTCACAAGCGCGGCGTAGTCCACCGAGACCTGAAGCCGTCCAACATCATTTTAGTCCCCGAGGGCGACGGCACCGAAAACGTCAAGCTCGTCGACTTCGGTATCGGGAAAGTACTCGACCGCAACGAAAACGAGGAAGCCCAAGACATCACGATGGACGGCAGCTTCGTCGGCACTCCACGCTACATGGCGCCGGAGCAGTTCGAAGGTTCGGCGTCCCCCGCCAGTGACCTTTATGCTCTAGGGACGATTCTTTTCCAAGCCCTGGCGGGACGCCTGCCTTTCCCAGGGTCGACGATGGCCGAGTTCATGGTCGCGAAGCTGCAAAATGAAACGCCACGCGTCAAGGACGTAGCCCCCGATACGGACGCCTCTGCGAACCTGCAAACGCTCATCTTCCAACTGCTTGCGCGCAATCCCCTCGACCGCCTATCGATGGAGGACTTGAATTATGGGCTTTTCGCTTGTGAAGAAGAGCTCTTCGTTTCGCAAAGCCTGCACGGAAGCGGGTCGTATAGCCAGCAGCAAACGGGTGCCAACGCGTGGCGCCATAGTGGTCGGCCATTATCGCTCAAAAGCCTTCTTGTCCCCTCCGCGGGCAGCGTCCACGGAGCTCCCTTAGTCCCTGTCGCCACCGCGATCGCGGAGACCTCGAAGCCAACGGTCAGAAGTTGGCGTCTGGGTGCGGGCGTCGCGCTCGCGACCGTTCTTCTAACCGCGGGAACCTACGGGGTAGTCTCCGTGCGCGAGCGTTCCGACGCTTCGCCCGCGCCAGTCAGTGTCACTGCGACGGGGAATCGCGAGAGTTCTACATTTATGCTCACTCTTTTCTCCGTACCTTCCGGGGCGACGGTCGAAGACGGAGAACGCATTCTCGGTGAGACGCCACTGTCGATCTCGATCGCGCGCGGCAGCGTCGCACAGAACCCGCGAACGTTTGTGGTGCGCAAGGGTGGGTTTTCTCCCGCGCGCCTCGTACAAGGTCCAGCAACCGATAGCCAACGCGTAACCTTGACCCTCGAGCCCCTTGCTCCGGTCGGTTTATCCGCCGTACCCTCTCCGTCGGCAACCTCCGCCACAGGGCTTGTCGGAACGAAAGCTATCCAAGCACCCCAAGCTCCCCAAGCACCATCCCCGCCAAAGTTCGTTGCCCGACAGGCCGCCGGAAGCAGTAGCGAGAGCGGTTCCGGGCTCGACATCCGAATGAAACGTTGAAAAAACTGTGCCCCACGTCGTTCTTATCGGCCTTTTATCCGCGCAGTCAAAGCGGCCCTTCCGATCCCGAAACGCCTTACGAATCGCACGATTGTGGCGCGTCAGCGTCATCGCTCTCGCCGGCCTCGTCGGGTTCGTGAGTTCTCCTACCTCCGCGCGCGCCGATGACGTCGCGGACGAAGCGGATCACCTCTTCACGCTCGGCGCAGAGCGTTACCAAGAAAAGGACTACAAGACCGCACTCCAACACTTTCTCGCGTCGAATCGCCTTGTCCGTAACCGCAACGTTATCTTCAACATTGCGCGGACGTACGAACACCTAAAGCTCTTTCCGGACGCCTTTCGCTACTACCAACGATCGCTCGAAGGCGAGCCTGACTCGGCCGCAAGCGCACGCACGCGCGAAGCGCTCCAGCGCATTGGGTCGAGCGTCGCCATCCTCAAAATCGAGAGCGACCCACCGGGCGCACTCGTGTACCTCAATCGTAAAGATCTCGGCGGTCGAGGGACAGCACCTCAAAGCCTTGCGCTCCAACCGGGCACGTATACGGTCATCGCGGAGCTCGCAGGGTACGAAGACGTGGTTTCGCCGCCCGTCGACGTCCGCACGGGCATTGAGAAAACCCTTTCACTTAAGCTGAGTCGCGTGGTCGGCACGGTCCGAGTGACCGGGGCGGACGGCGCCGCGATTCGCATCGACACCGATGACGCCCCTGTCGTCTGTACGGCGCCGTGTGACGTCCCCGCGCCGCCCGGTCAACACGTCGTGATTGTGACGAAAGTCGGGTACCGACAAGCACGCCTCGCCGTTCAGGTCGCAGCCAATGCCGTGACGTCGCTCCGGGCTCTTCTCGAGGCTGAGACTGGACAGCTTGTGGTGAATGCCGACGAGCGTGACGCCGTCATCGATGTCGACGGCAAAACGATGGGCTTTACGCCCGCCGTACTCGCCGTGCCCGTGGGCCAGCATGACGTCCGCGTGACGTTGCGGGGATTCAAAGCGGCTACGCGGCGCGTCGAGATGCGAGCGAATGCGCAAACCCAGATCGACGTCCAACTCGTGACCACCGACTCCGTCGAAGCCGCTTCTCGCACGGCGGAGTCCGTGGACGATGCCCCCGCTTCGGTGACGCTCGTACCCGCGCCAGAGCTCCGCGCAATGCGTTACCCAACCGTGGTAGAGGCCGTTCGCGGGGTACGCGGAGTCTTCGTGACGGATGACCGCACGTACAAGTCCATCGGCTTTCGTGGTTTCGGCCGACCCGGGGACTATGGCAACCGCGTCCTTGTGCTGATTGACGGTATGCCGATGAACGACAACTACCTGGCTTCGTCGTATGTCGGCTACGACCTCAGAACAGACCTCGACGACGTAGAGCGTATTGAGGTCGTGCGTGGACCCGGATCCATTCTCTACGGCACGGGCGCGTTCTCCGGTGTCGTCAACTTGGTCATGGCCGGTGCGGACACGCCCGACGGGCGCGAGGTCGGTGTCTCGGTCGCCGAAGATGGCGTGGCACGAGCGCGCGCTCGCATCACTCATCACTTTTCGAAAGACGCAGGGGTCTGGACGTCCGTTGCAGCGGCACGAGGGGGCGGCCGCGATATTAGCGTTCCCGAGTACGTGCCCGATGGTCCGCCCTCGGTCAACGGCGTGGCGCGCGGTGTCGACGGCTTTCGAAGCGAAACGCTTTCCGGGCGAGCGTGGTGGAAGGCACTGACCGCACAATGGCACTTTAATACCCACGACAAAAAGCTTCCCGGAGCTCAGTACGATACCCTTTTCGGCGACGGCCGCACGCACCAGGCGGACACGCGCGCGGCACTCGAAATCAAGTTTCAGCCAAAGGTCGGTGAAACCATCGAGTCACTCACGCGTGCGCACGGAAACTACTACGGATACCGAAGTTCGTTCGCCCGCGCGCCCGCCGATGGAGGCATGGAGCGCAATACGTACGATGGAATCTGGGTCGGCGTCGAGCAGCGCGGAGTGTGGAAGCCAACGACTATCGTTCGCCTCACGGCAGGCGCCGAAGCTCAAAATCATCTCAAAGCTCACGAAGTCGGGTTCGACGAGAAAGGGGCGATCCTCGACGATGACCACCCCTTCACGTTGCTCGCGGGCTACGCTATCGCAGACATCACGCCGTCCAACGCGCTGAAAATCTCTGCGGGCGCGCGCGTCGACTCGTACTCGACGCTGGGCGGCTCGATCAACCCACGCGCCGCGGTCATCGTGAAGCCTTACGAAGGTGGGAACTTGAAAATCCTCGCGGGCAAGGCTTTTCGTGCGCCAAGCATTTACGAACTCTTCAATGTCGCGAACGGCGGGCAAAAACGAAGCGTGGGCCTAAAGCCTGAAAACCTCTACTCGGCCGAGGTCGAATTCAGTCACCGCTTTTCCACTACAGTCGTAGGCGTGCTCGCAACTTATGCAAATTACATTGAAAACCTCATCGCTCAGCGAGACCTCCCTGACGCGACACTCGCCGCGCCGTCCTATGCCTACGGCAATACGGAGTCACCCGTAGGCACGGTTGGCGGCGAGGCCGAGCTTCGCCGCGAATGGAAAGAAGGGTGGGTGATAGGCGCCTCGTATTCGTTCCAAAAATCTCGTTATCTGCGTTCTGGCTCACTCGGTGACGTTGTCGCGTTCAAGCCGGCGTCGAATCTTCGCGAAGTCCCGAATTCGCCGAATCACCTCGGGGCACTCAAGGCGGGCGTTCCGATTCTCGGTCGCGCGCTCGTACTCATGAATCGAATCAGCCTCGAAGGCCCGCGCGCGGACCGCAATGACCGGGAGGCACCGGGCGCACCGGCGCAGCGCGAAACGCCCTCCGCGCTCCTTTGGGATATCGTGCTCTCGGGCTCGGAGGCGCGGTGGGGCCTTTCTTATGCGTTCGGCGTTTACAATGCGTTCGACTCCCGGTGGACGGTCCCCGTTAGTACCGAATTCCGACAGGCCTCCATGCCGCAGTCGGGGCGCACGTTCCTCGCCACGGGAGCGCTCGCGTTTTGACCCCTCGCGCTTCTGCCCTAACGCTCGTCGCCGCCTTCGGCGTCAGCCTGGTGACCGGAAGTTTGCTCACTGGGCTCGCGTCCTGCGATAGCGCCGCGTCTTACGTGTATTCCGCAAGAAGATGGGACCCTTCGGGCCACTGCCTTGCGCCCTACGCAGCCCTCGAGGTTGTAAACGGGACTGGAGAAGGCTCCTTTTGCCCCTCGGTGTGCCTAGTGCTCGGCAGCGCGACGTATGTATCCACCATGTGCCCGCCGTTCCCGACCGTTGCGGCTGAGGGAACCGCGGATGCGGGCGATTGCGTCGGGGCCCTCGAAGCGGCGCAGCTCGACATTTCGTGCGAAGGCGTGAGTGTCGACGACAGCGGCGCCACGGCGAGCGAGGAACGAGTGGACGCCGCGGGTGAGGCGGAGGCCGCGAATCGCGAGGACGCGGCCAGCGACCGCGACGCGACCGCGGACGCGTCCGACGGCGCCGTACGAAAGCCGGACGCTCAGTGACCTAGCGGCCCGTTCGGAGCCTGAACCTGCTCGCACCGAGACATGCACGCTGGATCATCGTTGCATTGCCGCGAGCAATCCATCGTGCGCCCTCGCCTCTTCCCGCATTTCGGGTCGCGCTCGCACTTGAGTGGGTCTTCCTGAGCTGATTTTTGCAACGTTTGACAGCCTCCCGCGAAGCCTCCCGCGAGAAGAAGCGCGAACCACATCGACGTACCGAAAGCGCCGCCCGCGAACCTCATCGGACGACCTGGCCACCGCGCGGAGGCGTCGTGTGGTCGACAGACGGCCGCGCGCGGAGGCACGTGTCAATCGCGGGCTCAAGCGC
The DNA here is from genome assembly GCA_025353725.1 of Polyangiaceae bacterium. Lineage (GTDB taxonomy): Bacteria > Myxococcota_A > Polyangia > Polyangiales > Polyangiaceae > Labilithrix. Next base: position 184,773 of record JANXOF010000053.1, read on the forward strand.
CTTCATCGTAGCCGGCAACGTACCGAACGGCCCCTTTCCTGGGGGGCGGCCCATGACCGGCGCCGATATCCGCGACCAATCCATCGAGTCCGCCACGCTTAGCCAAACGAAGAGCGCGCGCCCTTTCACGTTTTCGAAGGGCACGCCACCGCCTTGGCCACCCCACCATACGCGAGAATCGTGGCTATTGTTCCGATTGTCGCCCATCACCCATACCTCCCCAGGTTTGACGTAAAACGGCCCTTGGTAGTCTGTTTGCGGACTTTGGCGGTCATAGAGCGTCAAGAACGCCTCGTCCTCGAGGAATTCGACAAAGAGCTCGCCCTCGTGCCGGCCTCCCTCTTGACCCTCCGTGTAGGAATACGGACCGGCGTAGCAGCTCGGCACCTCCCACCCATTGAGGATCGGATGTCCACCGCGTGCCTCGAGCTTATCGCCGGGAATGGCAATCACGCGTTTGATAAAGTCTTGCTCAGGATGCTCGGGGTACGCGAAAACGATGACGTCACCTCGCTCGGGAGGCATTCGCGACCAGAGTCGCGTGTGCGTGTACGGAATGGCCGGCCCGTACGTGAACTTGTTGACGAAAATGTGATCGCCGACTTGAAGCGTCGGAATCATCGAGCCACTCGGAATCTTGAACGCTTCGAGCACGAACGCGCGCAACGCCATGGCGACGGCGATAGCGACAAAGATGGATTCAGCATATTCGCGAATTTCGCTCTTCCGCCACCGCCCGAGCCGTACATCGACCTCGCCGTCCGCCCTGACCAGCGCGTCAACGAAGGCTTCTTCGTCGAAAGGTTCGCGCTCCATCGACGCCTCGAGGGACTCAAGGTCGATACGGAGCTTCTCCCGGTCGTTCGCGGAGAGCTCGTTTTGGACCGCCCCCTTGTGCTTTGCGAGAAGGGACGCGGCTTCCTCGAGCAGCATGCGCGCTCGCTCGAACGGACCGCGCAGCCCTTTCGGTAGGTCCGCGCGAAACGCGGGATGGGCGTGCGACGAAAGCGGAAGTCGGTGACGCGCGGCCCACAGGGACATCTCGAAGAGCGTGAAGGTCACGATCCCCACGGGCACGGGCTGCTCGCGCACCCAACTCTCGAGCCAGCCGAGCAACCCCCCTCGGTCGACACCGCTCGCGGGGGTCAACGCCCACACGAGAAGCGACGCCACTGCGAACGGCGTCAAGATGAACCAGAGCGTCCAGTACGCCGTTTTCAGTAGCCTTCTTGTCGGAGGCGGGAGCGCTTTTTCGACGCGAAGAGCCACGGCATTCACCGCAGCGACGCCGCCTGCGCTCGAGTCGAGGGTGGAGGGGGTCGTCTCTACGTCCTTCATGGTCACGAACCGTCGCCGATCTGGATAAGGTAATTGACGACCGCAGCGCGGTCATCGAGGGCGTTGACCGGCGGGGTGGTGATCCCAGCGGAAGACGTGTTGTCGAACACTACGTAGTACATCCCGGACGGAACCGGAATCGCACGCTTCCACTCCTGACCTTGGCGCACGACGTCAGAGACGATCGGCGCTGCGGTGAGAGGCCCGCTTTGGGGGTAGTCAAAGTAGAGCTGCAACGAGGCGTCGCCCTCTTGCTTCCGCATGAGCAAGACGTCCACGGCAGGAGCGCCGTCGACCGCGGCCGTCACGAATAGCGACTTGCCGTCACCCTCGACGCGAATCGGGCCTACGAAGTCTCGCTGGGCCTGATGAATTTCCGTACGCTCGTTTTCGTACGTAATGCGCTCTTTGCCAGTGGCTTGGTAGGGGTGAAACGGCTTTTGACCGAGGGGTAGGATTCCCAGCGTAAAGTCGTCGACGTTCGTATCGGTGACGTGGACCACGGTAAAGCCCTCGGCGAGCTTCTTTCCCATAAGCTGTTTGCCAAAGCCGTCGCCCATCTGCGTGAACTGATTGAGCAAATTCGCGGCGCCTCCCTCGATGCGGTGAACCGTAAAGTTACTCGAGTCAACGCGACTCGTACGGAAGTAGGCATAGACGTCGCAGCGATCACCGTCTGTAACGAGAAAGTCATATTTGTAGAGCGCCGAGGCTTGCATACGAAACGTCGTTTTCTTCGCCACGTTGGTGTACGCATAGCCGATGCCACTAAAGTTCAGGGCGAGTTCGTCGCCTTCGGGGGAGGCGCACTGCGTCGGGTAAAATCGACCGATAATCGGAGAATCAGGCGACAAGCGGAGCGGCGCGTTCCGGTCGAGCATCTGCGGGCAAACATCTCCCATGCCTTTTTTGAGCATCGCGTGCCGCATCGACCGGTTCGCCGGGTCGTTTATCGTTCCGCGGAAGGTGCAATAAGGAGGACCGCAGCCGGTCGCGGTGACGGCGGCGACCGACATCACTGTCACGGCTGTCATCGCTGTCATCGCCAGCGGCAGCGACCCCACGCCACCGAACGCGTGGCGGACCGAACGCGCGTTCGCTTTCGCGTTCGCGAGCTGAAGAACGAGCCAACTTACTAAACGCAAGGCATCGCGACCGTACCACGGGACTGATAGCGTGGGTCGCATGACGAGCTACGCGGGCGGGGGTGGGGCAAGGGTCGCAGTACTCGGTGCCGGCGCGTGGGGCACCGCACTTGCGAAGGTTCTTGCGGACAAAGGCGACACTGTGTCGATGTACTGCAGACGACCGGAGCTTGTTGCGCAGATCAACGAGGCGCACGTCAATCACATCTATCTTCCTGACGTGAAGCTACCGGCCTCTCTCCGGGCGAGCGTTGACCCCGAAGCTGTCCTCAGCGGCGCTTCGCTGGTCGTGTTTGTCGCGCCGAGTCATGCAACGAGGGAAGTCGCGAAGCTCGTCGCGCGAAAGGTTCCGACCGACGCGCCCATCGTGAGCGCGACCAAAGGCATCGAAAACGATTCGCTCACGTTCGTCGACGAGATTCTTGCCGCGGAACTTCCCGGCGCCACCCACCGCCACTTTGCCTTTCTTAGCGGACCGTCCTTCGCGAAAGAACTCGCGGCCGGACTCCCCACGGGCGTGGTGATTGCGGCGACGGATGACCGAGTCCGAAACCACGTCATGAAGCGCTTTCACACGCCGTACATGCGTACGTACGCGAGCCGGGACATTCCGGGCGTCGAATGCGGGGGGGCTCTGAAAAATGTCATCGCCATTGCGGCTGGAGCCGCCGACGGCCTCGGGTTTGGCCACAACACACGCGCCATGCTCATTACGCGTGGACTTGCCGAGATGGTGAAACTGTCCCTCGCGCGGGGGGGCGAAGCCATCACTCTCGCGGGCCTCGCGGGCATGGGCGACCTTGTTTTGACCTGTACGGGAGAGCTCTCCCGAAACCGCACGGTCGGCGTCGAGCTCGGACGTGGACACAAGCTCCACGCGATCGTCGCGGGTCTCGGCCACGTCGCTGAGGGCATAAAAACAGCGAAAAGTGCTTACGATCTGGCCAAGCGGCTTGGCCTCGAGCTGCCGATTTGTGAAGAAGTCTATAAAGTTCTGTATGAGGACAAACCCGTCCTTCAGGCCGTACGCGACCTCATGGGCCGCGAGCTTAGCGAAGAGTTCGCCGGGCTCAGCACCGCGCAGGCGCCTCCTCTGCGCTAGCGCTTGCGCAAAAGCCGCAGTCGACCTCAGCTCTCGCCTCCTCTACGCTCTCGCCGAGTCGACATGCGCCATTTACCTACGCTTTACTTCACTTCTCTTACTCTTCTTGCGAGCTCCTTGTTCTACGCGAGTTCCGCCCACGCGCAGCAACCAGCGCCAGGGGGCGAGCCGCAGCAGAGCCTCCAGCCGCAGTCAAGCGTACCGACGCAGCTGACCTATCAGCCGCAGCCAAACTATCAGCCGCAACCGAGCTATCAGCCGCAGCAAGTCGGGTTTGGCCCGTCGGCGCCCTCTCCGATGCGAAGCTCGGGCGAAATGACGGCGCTCTACGTGAGCAGCGCGATCTGGGGAGTTGGTTCGGGGATCTGGCTCGACTCGCTTTTCAAGATCGACAACCCGGGCGGCGCTATCGTCATGCCGCTGCTTCTCGGTGCAGCAGCGCCCGTGGGTGTATTTTTTTGGGACGACCGAGGCGGCCCGCTCCACCGCGGTGTCCCGCTATCGACGTCTACGGGACTAGTCCTCGGCGCCGTGGAGGGGCTCGCGATCTCTGGAGTGCAGTGGCAGTACACGCATGAAAAAGATAAAGACTGGAAATTTAGCACGCAAACAAGCGTCATGTGGCTGTTCGCCACGGCCGGTGGCGTAGGCGGCTGGGCGTTCGGCGAGGCTGTCAGGCCCGACCCCAGGAGTATGAGCTTCATCGCCAGCGGCGCGGGGTGGGGCGCGCTCAGCGGGTCAATGCTCGGGATTGCGGTAAGTGGCAAAGACTGGAAGGATGGCGCTTCGGTCGCAGGTCTTGTGGGCTACAATCTCGGTATTCTCGGTGCTGGAGCATTAAGTCTCGTGCACACGCCATCATGGGAATCGCAAAAGTACATGTGGCTTGGTTACGGGGCGGGCGCCCTAGCCGGGTGTCTGGTATTCCCCTTCTACCTCTTCGCTCAGGACTCCGACGCAAAGACGGGATTCATCGGCCCGGCTCTCGGAGGCCTCGCGGGCGTTGGCATTGCGGGTGCGCTCACGGCGAGTTTGAAAGATCCCGAAGACCGAATGGGCAAGAGCTTCAAAGCCCCGTTCGACATCGCGGTCCTTCCCGCGCCAAAGCTTGACCCCAGCCAATCGCAGGTCCGTGGAGAGTCGCCCGGTGGCGCCATGCTTACCGGGCTCGGCACCTTCTAAGTGCTCTACTTGAGATTGACCGACCGGGGTAATTCTAGATTCGGCGGAAGCGCGGCGGCATCGGAGTCTTGCCGTTCCAGCAAGGGGTCGACGCCGTCTGGCGTCAGGGGAGGCTTCTCGTTGCCGCCGCAAGCCATGAGAGCGACGGTACCCATGGTGACCATAAGCGTTAGAAAAACGACGAGTCCTCTCATGAGCAAAGACTACACGGGCTACGCTGACTGTCGCCACCGCGGACGAAGTCTCGCTTCAGGTCGAAGGTCGACATTCGAGGTCGTCTAAACTATCTCACTCGTGCGTACTGCGCTCTCTAGCCTTACACTGCTTACCTCCAACCCCTGTCGACGCTCTCGACACCCTCGGCGCCCTCGTCGCGTCGGGTGGAGCACGTGACCCACGACCATGCCGATCCTAAAGTGGTTTCCGCCTCAAGGCTCGCCGCGCACCTACGTGCTCTACAAGCCGATGTCCACCATCGGCCGAGCCCTCGGAAACGACGTAGCGGTCATGACTGGGGGTATCTCCGACACCCACGCCCAAGTACTCTTCGACGGCCGCGACTTTAATCTGGAAGAAGTCGATAAGCTCGGCGAGATTCTCATCAACGGGAAGAAGAAACGGCGCGCGCGCTTGGTTCACGGAGACCGACTGACGCTCGGCGACGCCGAACTCCAGTTCAGCATTTTCGACGAGCCTCACGGACCCTCACGGCCCGTGCTCACAGACGTCTCAGCCTCCTCGGACCCTGAGGGCGCGTCAGCCGACCGCGCGGCCATCGCGGAGACAGGGACGCGCCAGGCTAACGCGTCGCAGCTCGCTGGCGTTCGCAAGCTCCACGAGTTTAGCGAAACGCTCATGACGCTCAAGCACCTTGACCCGCTTCTCGAGGCCATGCTCGACGCTGTCATTGACGTCACCGGAGCCGAAAAGGGACTTCTGTTGCTCCTTGACGAGGCGTACAGTTCCGACGGGGGTCCCTCGGGTCAGAAGGGCAAACCTATCCTTCGTGCCTCGCGTCACGTGAGCCGGGAGGTCCTCACCGACAAGACCGGAATGATTTCCGACAGCATCGTGCGGCGCGTGCTCGATTCAGGGCGCCCACTTATCGTTTCCGACGCGCTTTCGGATGACGTGTTCCGCACGAGCGAGAGCGTGGTCGCACTTCGCCTTTCGTCCGTCATGTGCGCGCCGCTCGTCTCACAGGGCCAAGTCACTGGCGCGCTCTACGTGGGCAACGACCGCGTCAAAGGGCTTTTCCGAAAATCACAGCTCGAACTGTTGAGTATTTTTGCCGGGCAGGCGTCGCTCATTCTGCAGAATGCCATGCTCTTGAGCGGGCTTCGCGCGGACAAGGAGAAGCTGTCGTCGGAGCTCAAAGACAAGCGCTTCGGCGACATTATCGGCGTCTGTCCGTCGATGATGGAAGTTTTCCGAAAGCTTCAAAAAGTAGCGACAACGGATATCTCCGTACTGATTACGGGCGAGACCGGAACAGGCAAAGAGCTCATTGCACGTGAAGTGCATCGTCGCTCGAATCGCGCGAGCGGCCCGTTCATCGTGATTAACTGTGGGGCCATCCCTGAAAACTTGATTGAGAGTGAGCTCTTCGGCCACGTGAAAGGAGCCTTCACGGGTGCTATCGCTTCGCGCCCGGGAAAGTTCCAGGCAGCCGACAAGGGAACGCTGTTTCTCGACGAAATTGGCGAACTGCCACTCAACTTGCAGGTAAAGCTTCTTCGCGCTCTTCAAGAGCGCATCGTGTTTCGCGTGGGTGATAGCAAACCCGAGAAGGTCGACATTCGTATCGTGGCTGCGACGAACCGCGTCCTCGAAGAGGAGATTCGTGCGGGTCGATTCCGCGAAGACCTCTATTACCGCCTCAACGTCGTGAACATTTTCTGCCCTCCTCTTCGCGAGCGCGGTGACGACGTCCTCATCATCGCAAAAGCACTCCTCACGAAGTTCGCGGAGGAGCTTCATTCCGCCGTTCACGGTTTCACGCCGCAGGCGCTCGGCGGTATCCGCAAGCACAATTGGCCGGGGAACATCCGCCAGCTTGAAAACCGCATCAAAAAGGCGCTCGTCCTTTGCGAGAAGACCCTCCTCGACGTCGAGGATCTCGAGCTCGACCAAGTCGGAGAAAGCTCGATTCTCCCGCTCGAGAAAGCGAAAGAGGAATTCCAACGCAAGTATGTCCTCGATGTCCTCGAGCGTAACAACGGCAACCGCACGCAAACCGCGCGTGATCTCGGCGTCGACCCGCGCACGATTTTCCGCTACCTTGAGCGCGAGGCGAACCCGATGCCGAGCGGTGCGGGCGGGACAAGCGGCGAGACCTAGGCTTTTGCCAGATTCCTTGCGAGCGCAAGGTCGTTGCGGACGCTCGGGTAACTGCCTAAGTCTTCGGGGTGACTTCTAAGACCCCCGCGTCAAGCCAGGTTCATGAGAGCCGCGAGCTCGGTTTTCCCTGTCCACCAAAAACCCACGATGACCTCGAGTGGAGTCGCCTGCTCGGCGCACTTGCCGAACGGTGCACGTCCGTCATGGGCCACGATCTCGCCCAACGTTTGCCGTTTGCGCGAACGACAGCGGAGACGCGACGGCTTGCCGCGGAGGCAAGGGAGGCAACGCTCTTGCTCGTTGAAGGCGAGCCCCTTCCGTTGGTCGCACTCGGCGACGTGTCAGTCGCCACGGGCCGCGTGGCTGCGGCGGGTGTGCTCGCGGCCGCCGAAATCCGAGAGATTGCCAAAGCTCTGAGCTCGGCGCGCGTCTTGCGGCGTTTTCTCAGCACGCGGCGCGCTCGTGTTCCCGCTCTCTACGAAGCGTGCGCGACCGATCCGACGCTCGACGCCCTCGCCGACGAACTGGCACAGGCGTTCGACGCTGATGGGCTCTTGTCGGATCGCGCAAGCCCTCGCCTTCGGGAGCTCAGAGGCGAATACAGCGCGGCACGGACTCGCCTTTTAGCGCGCCTTGAAGACCTGATGTCGAAGTACGAGGGAATTCTCCAAGACCACTATGTCACGGAGCGCGAAGGCCGCTATGTCGTACCCGTGCGTTCCGATGCTCACGAACGCTTTCCTGGTATCGTTCACACCTCGAGTTCGAGCGGCGCGACACTTTTCGTCGAACCCCGCGCGGTCATCTCCATGGGAAACCGCCTCAAAGTTCTCGAAGCCGAAGTGCAACGCGAAGAAGCGGCTATCTACACGCGCTTGTCGGCTCGCATAGGCGAATCGCTCGCGAGCGTGATGGGCGCGGTCGACGCTTTGGCGTGTGCCGACGTAAGGGCCGCGACGGCTTCCCTCGCGCACGATCTTCGCCTCGAATTTCCCGCGATTACCGATGACGCGCGGCTTGAACTCCGCAGCGCACGCCACCCCCTTCTCCTTCTCGATGTACTCGAGGCCTCGCGTCTTCAAAAAGGCAACGAGCGAGCGGCTTCGGAACGTGCCTTCGACGACGTGGTGCCGAGCGATCTCTGCATTTCTGCCCACCACGCGGTGGTCGTAAGCGGCCCCAACGCCGGTGGAAAGACCGTCGCGCTGAAGACGATGGGACTTGCCGCTCTCATGGTTCGCGCGGGGCTTCCTGTCGCGTGTGGCGCCGGCAGCCGAGTCGGCATTTTTGGAATCATTCTCACGGACGTCGGAGACGATCAAAACCTAACGAAGAACCTGTCTACCTTCAGCGCGCACGTGCGCAATCTCGTTCGTATTCTCGAGGATACCCAAACAGGCGCTCTTGTCTTACTCGATGAACTTGCAGGCGGAACGGATCCGCGCGAGGGCGAGGCGCTCGCCGCAGGAATGCTCGACTCGCTGACGGCGCGCGGCGGCGCCGTGGTCGTCACGACGCACTATGAGGGATTAAAGGCTTTAGCCCTCGCCGATAACCGATTCGAAAACGCGAGCATGGGTTTCAACCTCGCCGAAATGAGCCCGACCTTTCGACTTGCCCAGGGCGCTCCCGGCAGCTCGAGTGCGCTCGCCGTCGCGCGCAAGTTCGGAATGCCTTCGACGGTCATCGAACGCGCTGAAAAATTCCTTACGCGGGAAGACATTCAGTTCGAGAGTGTCGTCAAAAAACTCAATGACGAACGCGCCGCGGTCGAACTCGCGCGCGCCGCCGCCGCGCAGCGCGAGGAAGCGGCCGAAGACTTGCGCGTCCAGCTTGATGCCGAGCTAAGGTCCGCGCGTGACCGCGAGCGGCGTCAGCTCTCCAAGGAGGCGCTTGCGCTCTTCGAGGGAGTGCGCCGTGCGCGCGACGAGCTGCGTGAAGTTCAGGTCAAGCTGCGCATGAAGAAGCTCGACCTCGCGGGCGCGAAGGAGGTCGAACGATCGCTCGACCGCGTCGCCGCGAAGGGCGCCCTCGGTGGAGAACTCGAATCGCTCCTCATCCGAGACGACGCCACCTCGGTAGGAATCGTGGGCCGGGGCAGCTCGGATGAGGGGACGGCCGTAACGGATGCCGCGGTTCTTAAAAAGGGCGCGCGCGTCTGGGTAACCCGCCTACGCGCAGAAGCAGAAGTCATCGAACCGCTGGCGGATGGGTCAGTGCGCGTGCAGGCCGGTCCTCTGCGTCTTGTCGTAGCCGCCGTGGAACTGCGCATTAAGTCCGCCAAAGCCGACGAGAGCGACCCGAAAAAAAAGGCCACTCGTCCAGGCGAGACCCCGAAGGCTACGTTTGGCGCCGGAGATCCTGCAGGTCTTGAGGTCGCTGTGCAAACGAGCGACAACACGTGCGACCTTCGGGGTTTGCGGGCGGACGACGCGGTTACGCTCGCCATCACGTTTCTCGACCGGTCGTTGAACGACAACCGCCGCGTCTGCTTTCTTCTCCACGGTCACGGAACTGGAGCGCTTAGAGAGGTCACGCGACGCGAACTCAAATCGAGCCCGTACGTCAGGTTTTTCCGCGCCGGCCACGCGAGTGAAGGCGGCGACGGCGTCACTGTAGCTTGGCTCACGTAAGGCCAAGGCGCACCAAACGACCCGTTTGGCGCATTCTCAGGTGCGCGTCGCGTTCGACGCGTGTGACGGGCGACGTCCCCGGGGCTTCGAGGACTTCGCGCCCGGCAGACTCGTCGCGCGCGCAGCATCGCTCTCGTTTCGACGCGGGAGCTGCGCCTGTCTTCGAGGTAGCAGGTTGGGCTGCTGCGCGGCCAGCTCGTCATAGGGCGCTCGCCCGACTCGGCGTTGGTCGTTTACAAGGGTCGCCCAAATCGCGCCGTCACGGGCTTCGGCGCGTGACGCTGCGCGCGCGTCAAATCGGAGTGGCACTTTCAAGGGTTGCACGCTGACATTCGTAGGCCCCGGGGCAATCCCGGAGGCGCTGAAGATCTGCGAGCGATCGTCACGCGTTGCGAGATCACGAAAGACATTCGAACCACCGCGCTCGTAATACAGAATCGTGTGCGCCGTCGAGACCGCTCCCGCCCACGGATACGTCCGAAGCGCCCACCCTTTCGAGAGCTCCTCGAGCTCCTCATTCACCTTCGCGCGCTCAACGTCGGTCTTCCACGGCGCGCTTGCGGCGAAGAACAGACCGAGTCCGAGGTGGTCTCCCTCGAGCTCCCAAGTTTCACGAATGCCAAATTTGGAGGGCGTTTGAGCGACGAGAGACCCATGTGTGAGTCCGAACTCGCCCACGATGTAGACTGCAATTTTCTCACGTCGGTCGCCGAGAAAATCAAGAGTTTCAAGAGCCTCTTCGCCGCTCTCCGTCGGGAAGTCTGTAAAGCACATCGCCTCGGCTGCAATACCTGCCTCGGAGAGGTGATCCACAACGCTAGAAACGACGGCCAGCGGCGCGCCTTTATCAATCAACTTCAAGACTCGGTCGGAGCCCGATTCGACGCCGAGCGCGCATGCGACGGCGCCCGCACGTCGCAGTGTCTCGGCTCGTTCTTTCGTGAGGTACTTCTCAGGCTTCAGGTCCGTAGCCCAGCGAATGTCGAGCCCAGCATCGATAATAGCCTGAGAGAGCTTGATAAGCGTCTTCGGTGCGACAGAATCCTGAGAAAAGTAAAAGTAGCGCGTCTTGTACTTCTCGGAGAGTTCACGGAGGTGCCCCGCTATCGCCCGCACCTCGCGCTCGCGGTACGCCGCTGTTCCTACCTCGGCAAGTCCGTAGTGGCAAAACGTACACTTGCCCCAGTAACAGCCCCGCGTCGGATCATACGGAATCACGAGATGCGGCGCGAAATACGTTGCAAGGGGGAGCCCATCGAAGTCCGGCGGCGGAAGCGCTTTCAAGTCCTCCATGCCGTGCCCCGCGAGCCATCGGGCGCCCATGAGCTTGTCGCGCACGACAACGTTCGCGCACTCACGGAGCGGCCTTTTTTCTTCGAGCGCGCGAACGAGCGCGAGGAGCGTATGCTCTCCCTCGAATACGCAGGCTGAATCGAACGGGCCGAGCGCGCGCGCAAGGCGCTTTCCGGCGAGCCGAATAAGCATCTGCGTAATGCCAGGACCGCCGCACGTCACGTGAACACCGGGAAGTTCGCGCTTGATCTTGAGCGCAAACGCGTAGGCCGGCTGGAGCTGCCCCGGAAAGCACACGGAGAGTCCGACGACATCGACTTTGGCCTCCCGCAGACGCGGAATGAGCGTCTGCATGACATAGTCATCGAACGGGTCGGCGCCGGGGCGACTGGCAAGTTCAACTTCCTCCATCGTCGTTAGACCAAACGGCGTCCGATACGCTGTAAAGTCCAGATGCAGCGGATAGTGCGTCGCGGAGACGACCCGAAGCGCGGCCTCCACCGTGGCCACAGCGCAGCCATAGGCCTCCGGATCGTGAAACGCGACCTCATCACGGAAGGTCGCCTTGGCCTGCGCGATGCCATCGGGCACGGCGTGGGCATCGGCGCGGCTCCGAACGAGCGAGGCGTATTCGAGTTGGTCGGAATGGGAAAGCGCGCGCTTTCCGTCGAGCTCAGCGAGGCGCAATTCAAGCCGGTCGCGAAGCTGCCCCAGCGCCGTGGGGTCGAGAAGCGCGTCGAACGCCTCGACGTTGGCATCCACAGGCAGCACCTCGACGCCGTTTGCGCGAAGAAACCCCGTGAGCGTCGGCAGTGCGAGATAAGGCGCCGTGGGATCGCATGTAGGCGGATAGACGAGTGCAACGCGCATGGGTGCGCGGGAGATAGCACACGGTTCGGCAGGTGCCTGAAAAGGCGGAAGGTCTCTGAGACGATCCCCGAAAGAAGCAAAACGAGTACAGAAAACCCGTTCCTCCGTCCAACAGGACGCCTTTGGTTGCCCTCTCACGTTCGGCAACGAATACTTCGAGCATGGGTCCCCGCCGAGGCGCGTCCGTTCTTGGTGCAGTCGTTGCGCTATGCGGATTCGCCTCAGCGCCTGCGTGCGGCTTGACCGAAGATGGCACGGCCGACGTCGCGCCGGATGCCGCTCCCGGCGGATCCGTCTGTAACCCGCCGGCATGTGCACTCCCGTCGAGCGTTGCGGGATGGAGGTCGGTCCTTTTCGCGAATTCGCGCGTCGATGCGTGTCCATCAGGGTACGCGACAGCCGACGCGGTCGAAGGCCTGACCGCCGGGCCGACATCCTGCACGTGTGGTGCGTGCGTGCCGACCGGGACGGACTGCGCGATCGGACCGTCTTCCCTCTCGTTCGACAGGGGCGACGGAACGTGCGCCGCGGGCGAACTGCCGCTGAACATCCTCGGTGACCGTTGCGTCAATAATCCTTTCAACGCAAGCGTGCAGCTTACCGAGCATACGCGGATTACGGCTCCCGCAACGACGCTCGGGACGTGTACTTCCGCGGCTGCGGCGGATACAAAAGCCGCCGCGACCAAGGTGCGCCGCCTGTGCACGGCCGTGACGGCGACGTGCGCCGGTAGCGCCTGCAGCGCTCCCGCCTCGATGAGGGCGTGTCTAGCGGCAAAGGGAGATCTGAAATGCCCGCCCGAGACTCCAACAAAGCATCTCATCGGACAAGGCCGCATCGACACGTGTCCAGCCTGCGTGTGCACGGTAGCCTCCGCAACGTGCAGCGGTGCCGTCGACCTCTTCCCAGACGTGGACTGCGGCGGAACACCCAAAGCGATCGCAGCTGAGACATGCACGAACACTCAGTCGGTCAAGTTCAAGTCGAGTCGGTGGAAGTCCTCCGTCTCGAACATTCAGTGCACGACCGTGCCGGCCGCCGCCGTCGTCACGCTCTCAGAGATGGAGACCGTGTGCTGTCCATAGTCACGAAGGTCTGGTTGACTCATCCACGGATTTTACCTCGCGAAGGGCCGAACTTGAATCCGCTCAGACGCTGATAGCGCCCTTGCGAAAGTCGCTTTTCGCAATCTTGACGTTGACACATGCCGGCTTGCCACAGGCAAACGCCTCGTCGAGCGCGGGACCGATCGCATCGACGGTCTCCACCCAAAAACCTCGCCCTCCGCAGGCTTCGACCACCTTGTCGTAGCGGGTATAGTCAAGAGACGTTGCTACTGCACGTTCGACTCCGTAGAGGCCGATTTGACCGCGACGGATCTGCGTCCACCCGGCGTCATTGCCAATCACCGCGATGACCGGGATGTTCTGCCTCGCCATCGCCTCGAACTCGAGTCCGTGCAATCCAAAGCTTCCGTCGCCGTAGACAATCACGACATTCGAGTCAGGACGCGCGAGCTTCGCCGCCATCGCGTATCCCGGGCCCACACCGAGTGTCCCGAGCGGGCCGGGATCCATCCATAACTGCGGCCACTCCATTTCTAGAACGTTCGCCGCAGTGGCGACGAAGTCTCCACCATCTCCGATGACGATATCGTCTTGCTTCAAACGCTTACCAAGTTCAGCGCAAACGCGTAGCGGGTTCGGAGGCGAGCTTTGCGCATCGATCTCGCTCTGCATCTTCGCGCGGCGTGTCTCTTCATCCACGCGAAGCTCGGCGAGCCAACCGGAAAAGTCGAGTGATGTTCCCTCCCACTCCGACACTTCTCTCGCGAGTTGCTCGAGGAACAGGCCGGAGTCAGCGTGGATTCCTAGCTCTACGCTACGGTTCCTTCCGACCTCGGCGCCGTCGAGGTCCACGTGTACGAGAAGCGCGTTGGGCGACCACGTCGGAGACCGTCCGTAGTCCACACGAAAATCGAAGGGAGTGCCGAGGACGAACACGACGTCGGCACGAGAGAGAGCAAAACGGCGCGAGCGACGAAACAGCAACGAATGCGCGGCCGGAAGCGCGCCGCGAGCCATGCCGTTGACGTAGACGGGCGCACCAAATCGTTCGAGCGCGGCCGCGACTCGTTCGCGCGCGGGCGACCATCGGACCTGAGTCCCCAAGAGAAAACACGGAAACCGCGCCCCTCGAAGAAGGGCTGCGGCTCTCCTCACCATTTGCGGATCGCCGGCAGGCCGCGGCGGCTCCTCGAGCGGGTGTGTAGCCGCGAGGTCGGCGTCGTCGTGAACGTTCATCAACAAGTCGAGCGGCATTTCGAGAAACACGGGGCCCGGCACCCCAGCCTGCGCCACCCGAAACGCAGCATCGACGTATTCTGGAATACGACGCGTCTCCGGGACTTGAACGCTCCACTTCGTTATCGAACGCATGAGCGTCACGTGATCCATATCCTGCAAGGACCCCATGTCGCAAAGCTGCCTCGGCCCCGCTCCGCCGAGGCAGACCAGCGGAACGCCCGCGCGCTGCGCATTCGCTATCGCGGTCACTACGTCAGTCACGCCGGGCCCCGCCGTCACAGCACACACACCAGGCCTCCCTGTCACGCGCGCGTAGCCATCCGCGGCGTGCCCGGCCGTCTGCTCGTGCCTTACGTCGACGACGCGAATTCCTTCATCGAGACAGCCGTCGTAGATCGCCTGAATATGGCCACCGCAAAGCGTAAAGAGATGAGTCGTCCCGTAGCGTTTTAGCGACTGCGCGACCAAGCGACCACCGTGCACCAACGCCATGAGACGCTCCTTCCCAAATCGATAAATTACCGAGTAACGAGACAGAGAGCCGCGGACAACACGAACCGCACAAAGTGCTAAGACTCACACCCGTCCGCCGCCGCAGCCATGGTCCTCGAAGGTTCGTGGTTCCCGGGTACCCCGCAACGGATCCCTGGGGCTAACGCGCACACACCGTGATGGACGGGGAGCGTGAGCAAGCGAAATCCTGACAGTCAGTATAGCCGTTTCCGTCGTTGTCGAGACCATCGCTACACGTAGAGTCTAAGTTCTCGCGCCTGCAGTCACCGACCGTCTGACAGCGCGGGTCCCGACAGTCGATGAGTCCGTCCCCGTTGTTGTCTTTGCGATCGGTACAGTTCTCCTGGCACTCCGGCACCCCAAAGCAGCCCTTGTCGCCGCAATCGGTAAAGCCATCGCCGTCGTTGTCTTTACCGTCTCGACAAGTTGCGGAGCTATCTTCGACGAAAGGGGCGCACGCTTTTACGTCGGCGCAATCTCGATCTTTGCAGTCAACGAATCCGTCGCTGTCGTTATCGATACCATCCGAGCACGCGTTGTCCGATGATTCTGCCTTGCAATAGCCGGCCGATAGATAAACGTCGCGTGTTTGATTGCAGAGTGCTTCGGGATCACTTTGGCCAACGATTCGCGTTGTTTGCTCGATGCAAAGCGCCGTTGCCGTCGCGGTACCAAGGTCTGCGCAACACGAGCGAAGCGCGCGGCAGCGAGGCCCGTTCGTGCCGGAGTCTCTACCGGTCGCCAGCGCCGCGTCCGCAGGCGGCGGAGCGATCATGCGGCAGCCACCGGCGGCAGAGAGCCTGTCGAGCGTGGCGTTGCACTCGGCTTCGCTTGCTCCACGGCGAACAGCCTCCGCATACGAAGCGTCACAGGCGGCCCGAGCGGCGTCGGGCATGCTCGAACAACAGGTCGCGAGCGCGCCGCAACCTGGGGCGCTTGGGCTGTCGGAACATCCCAGTCCGGGAGCGAGCGCTGCGAGGCTGGCGACGGAGACCCCCACCGCCACAGAAAAAGATCGAGCGAGCTTCATGTCCGATGGAACCTCTGTCTGCGAACCGCTCGCAGGGTTAGCGCGAGGGGTTAGCACGAATCGGGTGCTGCGCTGAGCGCTAAGCTCAGGCTTGAACGCCAGGGCGACAGGCGTGTCGCAGTACTTTAGTGGTTCCCGCGCTGTCGCTATGAGAGCAGGCTTCGGCACATGAAAACTTTGGCTTATGCGGCGCAAAAAGCAGGCGCCGAACTCGCGACGTTCTCGATCGACCGCCGTGAACCTTCGGAGACCGATGTGGTCATCGACATCCTTTTTTGCGGCATTTGCCACTCCGACTTGCACCAACTGAAAGACGAGTGGGGCGGTGCGACGTTCCCGATGGTACCCGGCCACGAGATCGTCGGGCGCGTTAAGCACGCGGGAAAGGCCGTCACCAAGTTTAAGACCGGCGACCTTGTCGGCGTGGGGTGCATGGTCGACTCCTGCCGCGCGTGCCGGCAGTGTGACGAACACCACGAACAGTTTTGCGAAAAGGGCTGCGCCTATACCTACAACGGCACAGCCATGGACCGAACGACGCGCACGTTCGGCGGGTATTCGAAACAAGTCGTCGTCACTGAATCCTTCGTGCTGCGTATCCCGGATTCGCTCGACCCGGCTTCGGCAGCGCCGTTGCTCTGCGCAGGGGTTACGACGTGGTCACCCCTTCGGCAATGGGGATGCAAAAAGGGCGACCGGGTCGGCGTCGTGGGTCTGGGCGGTCTTGGGCATATGGCCGTTAAGCTCGCAGCATCCATGGGCGCAGAGGTCACGATGCTCAGCACGTCGACGGCGAAAGAGGCCGACGCGCGTCGTCTCGGCGCGACGGAGTTCGCCGTCACGCGGGACCCGAATACGTTTAAGCGCCTCGCGGGCACGTTCGATCTCCTCATCGATACGATCTCCGCCGAACACGACGTCGCCGCCCATCTCGGACTCTTGAAGCCCTTTGGAACGATGGTGCTCCTCGGGGTTCCGCCCAAACCCTCGGCGATTGGCGCATTTTCGCTCATCGGCGGCAACAAACGCTTAGTGGGCTCCCTCATCGGCGGAATCAAAGAAACGCAAGAGATGCTCGATTATTGCGGCAAGCACGGCATCGTCTCCGACGTCGAAGTCATTGCCATGAAGGACGCGAACGCAAGCTTCGAGCGTATGCTCAAAGGCGATGTGCGGTATCGGTTCGTGCTCGACCTGAGTACGCTCACCTGAGCGTGCGACCTGCGTGCCGGAGCGAAAGCCTACTGAGCCGCGCCGGCGGAAGGTCCGAGCTTCGGCACCGGGGTTACCGTCGGGTTTGGCGGCTCGCGAACAGGCTCCGTGACGCTAGCTTGCGGTCGGGCCTCGTTTTGCCTAATCGAATAGCGAACAAGTGCGCGGAGCACCTGGTTACGTTCGACGTTACCGACGAGGCTCTTGATGTCCTCGTAAACGCTAGGGTCGACTAAAAGCGCGCCAAGCGTGCCGCGCCCGGCCTTCATGTTAGCCACGAGCTGTCTGAGATCATCGCTCATCGCGCTGACATTCCCCAAAACGTGCTGGGTAGAATCGTCTCCATAAATCACGGCGTGACCCAATCCGTTGCTCGTGCGAAGCGCGGCAAGGCTCTTATTTAGCTCGACCATGGTACCGGTCGTGCTCGCGCCTAGCTGGTCATCGTAGACAAGCGTGTGAACGAGCCCGGGGCCATTCTTCGACCTCGCCGTAATCTCGCGCGCGTCAGCCGACAGGGAGGCGAGACTCGCACTCGCGACGTCCAAGTTACCGAGAATGTGATCGATGCGACTTCCCTCCTCCGCGTCGAAGAGCACCTTATGCGCCGCGCCCTGCTTGTTGTTCACGACGCCGTCAAGGATGGCCCTGAGCGACCTCACACTCCCTTTGATGTCTTCCGCCATCTGCGGGTCCGCGAGCTGCTCGCTGGTCTTTCTGACGGCATCCATCGTCAAATCGGCTTTGCGCGCGATATCGGACATCTTCTCGATGGCCTTCCCCATGTCGCTCGGGTCTTCCTCGCTCTTGATAAACGAGCCATCACCGGCGGGCTCGAGTGAGGCGTCGCCCCCTTGGAGGTCGATCATCTTATCGCCAAGCAGGCCCTTGTTAACGACACGCGCGATCGTGTCTGGACGCACGCGCCCGGCCTCGTTACGCGCAACGCTGACGGTGACGTAAATCTTCGCGTCCTCCGCATTCGCCGCGTGGGAAACGTCGGCGACTGTACCGACGTCGATCCCTCCCATGCGTACCGCAGAGCCCACGCGCAAGCCGACCACGTCGGTGAAGCGGGCACGAAAGGTCCGCTTTCGATCCCACGCGCGGCGATTGTCTCCGATGAGAAATACCGCCGCGGTCGCGAGAACGAACGCGACGAGGACAAAGCCTCCCACCTTGAGCGAGCGGTTTTTCGCAGTCACGACGAGGAGAGTAGCACGTCGACGTCCTCTGTTTCGGGGGCCTTACCTTCGATAAAATCACGCACATAGGCGTTCGAGGTGGTCCGAAACTCTTCCGGAGTGCCGAACATAAGCACACGGCCTTTGCCAAGCATGACGAGAAAGTCCGAAACGGCGAACGCCGTTCCCATGTCGTGGGTCACGACGACGCTCGTCAGTCCGAGCGTCTTCTTAATACCGACGATCAGGTGATTGATACGCGCCGTATTGATCGGGTCGAGGCCGGTCGTAGGCTCGTCGTAGAGAATCACCTCGGGTTGTAGCGCGAGAGTGCGCGCGAGACCGACTCGCTTTTTCATTCCGCCCGAAAGGTCGCTCGGCCGCATCGACTCGATGCCGGGCAAGCCGACCATAGCAAGCGATTGCGCCACGCGACGACGCACCTCCTCATCCGACATCGTGTCCCAATTTTGCTCGCGAAGTCCGTACGCGACGTTTTCACCCACATCGAGAGAGTCAAACAGCGCTGCACCTTGGAACAAGTAGGCGACCCGCCGGCGCACTTCGTAAAGTTCGCGCTCCTCCATCTTGGTGACATCTTTGCCGTCGAAGAGTATCTGGCCTGCGTCAGCCTCGAACAGGCCAATGAGCATTTTGAGCATGACGCTCTTTCCGCTTCCCGACGCGCCCATAATCGTTACGGTCGATCCGCGCGGTATGGTGAGGTCGAGCCCGGTGTAGACCACCTTCGCGCCGAAGGATTTGACCACTTGCTCGAACTGGATGAGAGGCTCTCCGGGCGACGCCATCGTTTTAGTCTAGCGCCCGCGCGGAACTAAAACATTGTATTGGAGTTGGCCGACACGGCGGGAACGGTCTGAAGGACGTCCCAATGCTCAACGATCTTTCCTTGAGCGTCGAAGCGAAAAATATCGATCCCTGCCCACTCCTGGACGCCATCGCCGGGCCAAAGTTGCAAACAGTGGAGAACCACCAAGTCTCCCTCCGCGACAACCCTCTTAAACGCGACGCGCTTGCCCGGGTACTCGCGCGCCATTTGGCGAAAGTAATCAATGAACGCCTCTTTACCGTCCGCGACGACCGGGTTGTGTTGAATGTAGGTATCACCGACATACAAAGCGATGGCCTCCTCAGGTTCGCAACGATTGAACATCGCGTCGTAGAACGCCATCGCCGTTCGTTTGTTCTGCTCCAACCGATCGTTCATCGAATTCTCGCTGGGGATATCCAAAGCGCCGTCGAAGAGAGTGAGCGGAATGCGCCTAGGCTTTCGCCGGACTTAATCGCTTTTTGGCTGCGCTGGCATCTTGCCGAGACATCTTCGAGTCGATCCATTCCGTTAGAGGAGCCGCGACATAAATGCTCGAATACGTCCCCGCGATAATGCCGACGACCATCGCAAACGCGAAGTCCTTGATCACGCCAGTTCCCCAGATAAAGAAGGCGAGAACGGAAAGCATGGTCGCGCCTGACGTCAAAATCGTCCGGCTAAGCGTCTCGGACACGCTCATATTGATGATCGTTCCGAATGATTTACCGCGATGCTTCCCGAGGTTTTCCCGAATGCGATCGTAAACGACGACCGTGTCGTTCATCGAATATCCGACGATCGTGAGCACCGCGGCGATGGTGGAAAGCGTGACCTCTTTATGGAAGATAACGAACGCGCCGAGAACGACGAGCGCATCGTGCACGCACGCGAGGACCACGCCAGGAGCGAACCTGAGGTCGAACCGGAACGCGAGGTAGAGCATGATGAACACGATCGCGAGCGCGACCGAATTGCGAGCGCTGTCGCGGAGCTGTTTGCCCGCTTTGGGTCCCACCCACTCGACACGAAGTGCCGCTTCGGGAACACGATTCTCCCCGAGCTCTTGCCGAAGCACGTCGAGGAGTTGGTCGCCCTTGCTCTGCAGCTGAACCTCGACGCGGTGGTCGCGTGGGTTCACGATTTGCGGGTTATTCGGTGCAACGCGAAGCTTTATATTTGGAACGCCGCCGAGCTGTGATTTTAACTTTTCAAGGTCGGGATCGGAGTCATAGCGAACGGAGAGCTTGTCTCCGCCCGCGCTAAACTTCACCTCCGTCGCACGCGCATTCGCGGGACAGCGTGCATCCTCGCCCTCGACCCCTAAGCAAAGAGCCTTTTTAAGTGCATCCTTGCTTGCTTCATCGACCGTGCTGATCTCCTGTACACGGATGAGATAGCGGTATGGGTTGGATGGATCCGTGACTTGGACGACGTCAGGCTCTGAGAATGCGCCGCTCTTGGTTACCGCGCTGCGAATTTCACCGCCGTCCACAGACTTCGTGAAGGCAACTTCGATTTCGGTGCCCCCTTTGAAGTCGGTGCCGTAGTTCGGTCCCGGGAAAAACAGCAAGATGAGTGACCCCAGCGCGAGGGCGACACTCAGCGCTATCCAGTACTTCCGGACACGCATGAAGTCATAGGTCTTGCCTGGCTTGAATAGCTCCATCTCAGAACTCCGCGCCTACGCTGAGCCGCTTCGCCTTTGCCCCGCGAACCCACCAGTCAAAGACGAGGCGAGTGCAGAACACACCGGTGAATAGACTGGCAATAATGCCTATGATGAGGGTGTAGGCGAAGCCCTTCACGGGGCCCGTGCCGTACTGGGAAAGAATAAGACCCGAGATGAAGATGGTGACGTGACCGTCGATAATCGCCGTGAAGGCTTTGTCGTAGCCTGCCTCAACCGCGGCGCGAAGACTGCGGCCCGCGCGCAACTCTTCGCGAATGCGTTCGTTGATGAGTACGTTTGCGTCGACAGCCATACCGATGGTGAGCGCGAGACCCGCGATGCCAGGCAGCGTCAAGGTGCCGCTCAGCGAGGCAAGAATCGCGAGCTGGATGAGGAGATTGAAGAGCACTGCACCGTCCGCCACGAAACCCGCCTTGCGATAGTAAACGAGCATGAACAGCAGGACGAGACTCGCACCGCCAAGAGCGCCGAGCGCGCCCTTCCGAATGGCGTCTTGTCCGAGCGTCGGGCCAATGAGCGACTCGTTCGACGGGGTAATCGGTGCGGGCAGCGCGCCCGACCGAAGCACCATTTCAAGCTTCTCAGCATTTTTTAGCTGCGTGTCCGGATCGCCCGCTCCCATCGTAATGCTTGCGCGGCCTCCTCCGATTTTCGACTTGATGACCGGTGCAGAATTGATCACGTCATCGAGGATAATCGCGAATCGGCGCTGGATATTCGCGCCGGTGACCTCCTCGAATCTGTCGGCTCCAGCAGGACTGAACGTTATCGCCACGTATACTTCGGGCATACCGCTCTGCGTGTTCACCGAGCGTGCGGCATCGGTGATGTACTCGCCAGTCACCTCGGCGCGCTGGTAGAGGTAGAAGGTCCTCCAGCCTTTCTCGACGGACTTCCCGTCCTCGTCTTCGTCGACGATTTTCTCGTACCCGATGGTGTGATCGTCGGGAACCGTGAGTGACGCTGACCACTTTTTCAGTCGTTCGAGCGCCTGAGTCATCGACTCGTCTTGACGCTTGTCCAATCGCGCGAAGTGATTTTTCACGCTCTTGCCGGGACCTGCCGGAGCGTTCTCGAAGCGAATCTCTATGTTCTCCGAGGTCGGTACGTCAGATTCGGGAATTTTCCCGAAAAAATCCGCGTCGTCGTCGAGCATCTTGAACTCGAGGCGGGCCGTCTTTCGAACGATTTCTTTCACCCGATCGAACTCGCTGTTGTCCTTCCCAGGGACCTCAATGATGATGTCTTCGTCGCGCGTGACCACGCTTGTCTCTTTGAGACCAAGCTCGTCAACCCGCCGGTTGATGGTCTCCTTCGCCTGCGTAACGGCTTTCTCTCGAATCTGCGTCTCGACCTCTTGGCGCACCTTGAAGATCACCTCGCCGGCACCGCCAGGGACCATCGAAAGCTCGCCGCCGAACTTCTTCTTAAACCGGTCGTCGACCAGCTTCACGTCATCGACGTTTTTAAACGCGATTTTTACGACCGCCGTATCTGGTGACGAGACGTGAACTTTCTCTTCGAGTTTTTGAAGGTCTTCGCGCTTGAGAAGCCCCTCGCCCTCTTTGATCTTAAGCGTGGTCGCGAGCTCGTGGCGCATCTCGTCCGCGAACTTATCGCGCTTGTCTCGGATGGCCTCTTCAACTTCTACCGTGTAGACCAAACGAAGCCCGCCTTGGAGGTCAAGGCCTTTGACAATCCCGAACGTGATTCGATCTTTCACGTAGCTCGGGCACTTGATTCTGCCCTCGCTCATTCCCTCGAACGTTGGCCAAAGGACGACCAGCGAGCCCAAAAACACGGCGACGACGAACCCAACTTTCGTTCGCCACGCGCCATCCATGATCGGGAGCGCGCCGATCAGCGCCCAGACCACAATGAGGGAAGCGATGACGAGCCCCCAGAAGTTGTCTGCCTGGTAGAAGAGGTAGGTCGCGATGGCGGACGCAACGGCAAGGGCCAGCGTGTTTCGTCTCGAGGGAGTCATGGCGTCATTTCTTGTCCGCCGCGACTACCTTCAGGTCCGCAAGGTCCTTCTCACCGTTCTTTTGGCTAGCGCTTGCCTCCACGAAAGGGGAGAGCGAGGTCGCGAGAACCTGCACTGTCGTCCCCGGCGCAATTTTGACTTTCCCAATGCGCTCATCGAGGTCAACCAGCTCGCCGATGAGGCCAGCTTGAGTGACGACGCGGTCGCCTTTCTTGAGTGAAGAGCGGGCTGCTGCCTCCTTCTTTTGCCTTCGGAAGCTCAAGAATAGAAATGGCACAAGAATCAAGAACGGGAGCAGCATCGTGACCATGCTCGGAGGCGAAGCGGCGCTGCCGCCGCTGCCACTAGCTGACGGGATAGACCCGCTGGTCGACTCGGAAACGCCGGTCGTGCCTACCTTGGGCTGCACGGCTTGATAGAAGGAGAGGGACATCGGGGCTACTCCGGCGCGAATTCACGTCGCGCGGCGAAAGCGGGACGTAGTCGAGATGCCGAAGTGGGTCAATCGTGAGGGGCTCAACCCGTTCCTGCGGCACGGTGGCTTTCGAGCGTCACCGAACGTGCGATCGGGGACCGTCGTTACGCGGCTCAGTCGTTTGGTCGGCCGTGTGGTCGGCTCACCGAGTACCGAACGCCTGAAGTTCGGACCTGGCTAGTGCTGCGGCGCGAGCGTCCAGGGAAACTGGAGGTGAGATTGAGCCTCACGTCAAAGGAGGCGGCAATCCTTCGCCGGTCGACGTCGCGGAGCGTCAGCGCGTGATGGCGATGTATCCGGACGCTGTCACCGGTTTCACACTCAATTGGGCTGACGTAGCCGATCGCTGAGTGGCGCCTGCACGGGTTATGGAACCCGTCAACCTTGCTGAATACGTGCGTAGCGCGTCGACCAATCAACTCGCCGCCATGTCTGCTTCTCGAGCGTTCCCATTTTTGGAAGGGGATATTTGTTTCGGTGCGTGCCCGGAGGGGTGAGCTCGTTCCGGAGCCGCTCGACATCGCACCTTTATCCGACAGAAATCTATGAGGTGCACCGAGGAAAACTTGGACTGTCGCCATCAGCGACGGAACCCTCCGCGGACGCGGGACGAGCATTGTCGACCAACAGCGCGCGCCTTCACAACTGTCAGTCCTACCATCCGACCAAATCGGGAGCTCGCCCTCCTTAAGACTCAATACCTCTGGAGACTTCGTCCGCGTTCAGCGCTCTGGCTTGCGTCACTGCGGCTCGTCGCATTGACTCGCGCCTGCGGGCTGATGAAAGACGGCGCAGGCGAGCAGGACCACGAAACGGCGCGCACCTCATTGCGGACTTCGCAAGCGCTGCTGGAGCACCAGCATCAAAGGTACGTGCACGTAGGTCCAGAACGGGCTTCGTGCGCTACCAAGGAGAATGTTGCTACGAGCCTGGTAAAAAAAGCCGGCTGTCTCTTCGTGCTCGCGTTTGGCCTCGGCTCGACGACCGGCTGTTCGGTGGGCGATGAAGTCAGCGGCGGCTTCGCCGAAAGTGAAGTCCGCGCGGCAGACCGGTTGGTGGGCACCTGGGTCGCGACAGCCGCAGAAAGGCCCGTACTCTCGGACCCGGAGCTTCGCGAGCTCACGCTCACCGCTTCGACGGTTGCACCAGGCGCGTTTAGGTTTTCGGCGGAAGTCGACACCGGTTTGCGGCCCCTCTGTTTACCAGGCGGCCCATGCCCGTCTGGGCTTCAGCATCTTGAAGGATCTTTCACCGCATCTGCGCTTCGCCTAAACCTGAAAAGTGCAAGCGCCCAGGACGCGGTTTCTGAACGGATTTTAGTCAGCTATGTTTACAAATTTGCGTCTGACGAGGCGCTTGCTTTGACGCTGAACGGTAAAACGGCATCGTTCGCCAAGCGGTCGACGCCAGCCTTCTGCGCCGGTGGGCGCGTAGAAATCGAGCAGGTTTTTGAGAGTAACCGCGACGGAAAGACAACGCTCCGCGAGGTCAAGCATTGCATGACGACGGCGAACAACACGTGTCTGAAGCCGGTGCGCCCGCCGCCTGATTACTGCAGACCTGGCAGCCATTTGGTCATGGGAGCGATTCAATACTCTGCGTCGTCTGACGGCAAAGAATGCGCGTTGGCCGAGGGTGTTCACTGCGTCTCGACGGATGATCGCGCTTGCCCCCAACCTGTCGCGCCTGGCCCTGACTATTGTCCAAACGGAACTGTGTACCAGGGACCGTCACGTTTCATTGATTCAACCAATGGGTTCGAGTGCGAGATTGGCAGTCTGGCCTGCGTCCGCAGCGGAGCGACATAACGCCAAAAGGTCCGGCCGTTCGAACGTCGGAGCGGCGGCACGGATACACGCAACGGGCCTGCATTTTGCCGTACTTGTCGAAGAGGCATTCTCCGCCGAGCTCGACGCTCCTCGTGACGGGGGCGGCGCTTTCGGTCGCCCCGAACATCCTCTGTCTCGCGCTCTGGGACCGACTCTTCGGCGGCGAGCTCTACGCGCCGCTTTCTCGTGTCGATTGGGCCACCCTCTTGCGTCGAACTTTTGACGTGAACGTCACGCGCTGCACCCGGTGCGAACGGCGCATGACGATGCGCGCCGTCGTGTCACGGACACGGCATCTATCGACCGCCTTCTCGACGCGCTCCGTCGCTCCCGCGACCCACCCGTCGCCGCCTGACCTCGCCCGACCACGCGCGCTACGTCGCGCCGTGGCCGCCCCATGTCCGGCGCTCGACAAGCGCACGCACTCCGTCCAGCGTCAGCGGAATGTCCGCCCTTCGCCCACGTGCTCTCCTGACTCTCGCCCCTCCCTTGACCGCCATCGACTCCTAACTCGGGCGACTCTCTCGGATTCAATCGATGAATTGAGGAAAAAACACCACAAGACCTGGCCGCGCAGGTTCGCGCCGCGGTGGAGGCGCTTCGAGCGCTCGCCGCGGCTGGAACGGTGTCGACCATGCGCCCCGAGGAGAAGTTGGGCCCCCGTGAGTGAGGAGGCGAGGGAGACGCGGCGGCAGACCCCGCAGGCGTAAGGGTCATCCACCGTTGCGCGGCGACCCCGGCGCGAGCGAGGCCCGAGAAGTGATGACGAACGGCCTGTTCGGGCGCGCTCCAGTGTCAGGAAAGCTTCCATGACGAAGTGCGATCCTCGCCAAGCGGCGACGCCGGGCGAGCGCCTCGTGACCGGCAACCGCGACCGCCTTCGTCCGAGAACGTACCGGTAGGCCCATCGTCGCCAAAGCGCCCGAAGCGAGCCGCTTCGCGGGCGCCCTCTTCGAGGCAACGGTCCCGTCTAACGCCGTTCAGCGCCGTGGGCGAAGCGGATGAGTCGCGCAATCGGGTAGCTTTGGGGAGGTCACCGTACGGTTTGGCTACCCGTTGATCACATCATTCTCAATGATTTCAGCCTATTTCGATAAACAATAGGGGGCTGTTTGCGCCCGCGTTTTGATCGGCTCCGTGATTACCAAGAAGCATGAGACGAGCTCAACTCTTTCCGGACGTAGCTACCACGTCTGCGTGGTGGCGACAGCGTGACGCGGACATCGCGACGTGCGGCTGCAGGATCTGAGGTCAACGCAGAGGTGGCAGTGCTTGCTACAACTCGAAGCAATAAAGTGATGCCATACCGTTGCACGCTAGCTCGCCGAAATCGGTCCACTTCGAGTTTGATTCGGAGCCACTGCTCGTAGTGCCGACCTTTCCTTGGACGTCCTGCAAATCACTCGTCCAGCCCTTGCAGGTATTCGCGGCGACCGCACCATTTTTATCTGTGCCAGTCCACACGTCTTGAGATTGAAGTGCCACTCTGCCGGTGGTTAAATTGATGGGGTGGGAGACGTCTAAATCACCAAGCCCGTTTCGAAAAACATTTAACTTATCGGTATTTAAAAAGATATATTGGTGCCTGTTCGAAATTCGATCAGAGCCGGCGACACCGCTGTTGCTTAGCCAAGCGACGTACTTTCCTCTGCGCACAAGTTCGTCGACCGATTGTGCTGCGTCATCGTTGCACCTTTTGTCTGCACCCGACAAGCCACCGAGGTTGCCCGTGAACCTATCTGTCGTGACAAAGACGTATCGCGTGCAAGCGCCTGTCTTAGGGCATGGTCTCAGCCCGGCGTCGTCTACGGAGCTCGTCGTCGAATCGGACTTTTCGGCCACTTCGATACCCGCGTCGAACGCAGTTGAGCTGCTTTCGCTAAAGGATTGACAAGCGGCAAACCGAAGCATGAAGACACAGCCGGTCAGAACTCGCACCAATACGTCATTTACACTAATGTTTATCACTTGTATTATCCTGAAACAAATGTCCGTTGTCCGCGACGAACGCTCCTCTTCACGATACCGGCAAACAAAAAGCAACGCCGCCAAAAGCAAACGTACTCAAAACCGACTTGCCTCAATGGCGGTGGTGGGTGGGTAAGGGGGGGACGCACCGCGCCGCCGACATGTCGAACGACCTCTCTGCTTGAAGCGCCTTCCTGACGTTGGTGGAAGCGTGATCGCGGTCACATGCGTAGCCGACCGCCCAGTCAAAACTTGAGTCGGCCAGGATGTCCGAACGCGTCTGAACTCCACGGGTGACGGAAACATAGTTTATTCATGGGCCACATCGAGCGCGACTCGGCCCCTGCGAGACGTCGTGCGCGTCTCCGGGGGGTATCTCAGGCGGCTATCATCAATGGTGCGCGTGGGCATCAGAGGGTGGTGAGGGAGGTCGGCTAGGTAAAGGCGGCACGGACGGAAAGCTTGCCTCCGCGAGCGACGCACACACGCAGATTTGCTCCCGATGAATGTCAAAGTGGTTGTCGCGTTTTCCCGGTGAACGTTCAGCCTCTAGCTCTACCTTCGCAGTTCTCGATGTCTTCGTGGTAACTGACGTGGATCCCATTCTTCGGACCAGATGGGCGTCAGGTTATGGTGGCGCCTGCATGTTCTTTCATGGTCTCGTCAAATCATAAATCATTCTAAATTCGTTATCGCTAGACGACAGCGTGCGGTCCCAAGCGGTACGTCACCTGACGCAAAGCGTAGGTCGCGGCCGGACACTCAAGGGTTCTTGTAGCTCCGCGGCTCATGCTCCTCGCTTGGTCGCTCGTTTTGTAACGTCGTGTTCGTAGAAGGCCTTGGGCATCATGCCGCCCAGCCCCTGGTACGGTCTGTCGTCATTGTAGAATTTGAGATGTCGGTCGACACCCGCGCGGGCATCTTACGGGTCGTCGTACGCGTGGAGGTAGACCTCTTCGTACTTCACGGAGCGCCACAGTCTCTCGATAAAGATGGTGTCGAGAAATCGACCTTTGCCGTCCATGCGGAGGGCGACGCCGTGCTTCCTGAGCACGCCGGTGAACGCGTCGCTCGTGAAGTGAGCGCCTTGGTCGGCGTTGAAAATGTCGGGTGACCCAGAACGCTGCAAGGCCTCACGGAGCGCCTCAATGCAGAACTCGGTATCCATGGTCGTCGACAGGCGCCACGACAAAACCCGCCTTGAGAACCAGTCCATCACGCAGACGAGGTAGACGAAGCCGGCCTTCATGGGGATGTACGTGAGGTCGGTCGCCCACACTCGATTGGCTCTGCAAATGGGCAGGCCTCGAATCAAATAAGGGTGCTTTGCATGTATGCAACGGGTGAAAGGTCTGCAAGAAGCGACCGTCCAGCAACGTTTTGCGCCTAGTGGGGTGGATCGACCGACCCTTACCCACCCCGGGGCTTTGGCCGGTCGACGCAGCTTAATGCCGAATTGAGGCCTTCGACTCGTCGGACTGATTCTTGCAGAGCCTTAGGGTATGTTCCTGCCTTGGAGACTCCCCATCGTCGCCGCCCTGACTGCATCTCTCAGCTGTATCGGTTGCGCCACCGAAGCCGATCCCGAACCGCCTGCCGCGAGCGAGCAGGGGATTGGGGTCGCTATCGCGGGAACTTACCCTCTCTTGGCTGGAGCAGAGGGGTTGCTAGCAGGAACAGGCGTGACCGCGTGCTTCGCGTCCGTCGCCTGCGGCGTCGTTGTCGTGACCGGAGTGGTCCTCGTCGGAACCGTTTACTGGCTCACCGTTAGACCCGCGGAAGTAGGCGAGCTGCCGGTACGACGCATCGAGTTTCCGGCATGGCTGTCGGCAAACACGTACTGCCCGAACGTTCCGAGCGCCGAGTGGTTTCCGATCCTCAACGCCCGTTACGACCGCTGCATAGCAGCGTCAGGCGGGAGTGCGTGTGGCCCGAGGACGGTCGCCGAAGCAGGCACACTCGTCAAGCGTCTCGCAAAGTGCATTCAGTCAGGCGGCGGAAGCGGTTGTGGGACTCCCGCGTGGGTTTCGACGATTCTCCGCGCATCGGACAGCGTCTCACCCGTTCCGGAGTGGGATCGGCAAAACCTCAATCCAGGTGCATCGAGCATTCTCGAAAAGCTCGACACGCTTTACTCGAGCTTGTTGCCAGCGCTCGAATGCCGCGAAAAAAACGGCGGTGAAAATAAAGACTTGGGACAAGCGTGGTCTTCCGCAAGAAACCTGCTTTTCACCGCGAAGAACAATGGCGGGCCATTACACAAAGTCGTACGAGATGTTGTCGAAGCGGCAAAGCTAGCCGAGAGTAAACGCGCGGATAAGTGCGTACCAGAAGAGGACGCCGCGGCTAGAGCTCTAAGACAGACGATATGTGCAATGTACAATATTATCCGGAATATTCCGGAGAAGAATCCGACCGGATCTGTCGCGACGGCGCGCGCCACAATGGAGGTCTTTTTCGCCGCAGCCGGGTTCACGTGCGAGCCGAACTAAGGGCAAAGGGTTAGCAACCTGTTCGAGAATCCGGCCGTTCACGCACTCGTTGCGAGACGCAACGTCCTGAATCGACGTCGACGCATTTCAGATGCGCGCCGTGAAAGCGAGCGCGACGGTAAGTTTGGCGGTGGTAGCTGGGGCAAGGGTTGAGACAGTCTCGATATGCAAAATAGAATTTTCAAATTGACAAGACACCAAGAGCGCGACGCGCACGCCCGCAACTAGCAGAGCCGTAGCAAGAAGAAGGTCGGCGAGAGCTGATGCAATTGAAGTCTTCGAGCGTCGAGAGTACGGCATGAGCCTTGTCGCAGCGCTGGCGTGAATTACGCTGCGTACGGATAAGGGAGATTCAGATGGCGAAGGTACGACGTTCGTGGTTCGGCGGGCTCATAGTCCCCACGCTGCTCGCGTGTGGCGCATGCGCAACGCAGGATGCTGAATTGGGGCGCGGCACAAGCGACGCGCTCGCCGTCACGGCATCCGGCGCTGCCGAAATCCAACTCACGTGCGACGACCGCCCGTTTCTGGACGGGCCCGCAGACAAGAGCGCCCGTGGCCCGTGGGCGGTTGGCGTCAAGCGAGCCACTGTCTCTGGCCTAATGGTCGACGTTTGGTATCCGGCCGTACCAGGCAGCGAAGTCGATAGAGAAAAAGTCAACTACGACGTGCGCGAAGATTTACCCCCCGAACAGGCCGCAAAGATCAGCGATGCGGACGCGCCGAAGCAGCCATGCGACTGCGTGCGTGACTTGCCCATCGATACGGCTCACGGCCCTTATCCATTAGTGATTTTCATCCATGGAACCGCAGGGTTCAAGACTCAAAACCTGGACAATGCGGTGCACTGGGCGAGTCACGGCTTCGTCGTCATGGCAGCCAATCATCCCGGCCTAACGATAGCGTCTTTCGTCGGCGGAGGCGGCGTTCAGGACCTGAGGGGGAACGTCGAAGCAGAGATCGCCGGCATCACCGCCGCGGCAGGAGAGCTTGCGATGTTCGCCGGCAGGGTGGATACGGCGCGAATCGGCCTCGCGGGACATAGCGCGGGAGGCAACGGCGTGGCCGGGTTGGGAAATTTGCCGGGCGTAAAGGTCATCATCCCCATGTCTTCCGGAGCGGCCACGACGGGGGCGTCGGTCGAATCGAGCCTTTTTGTGAGCGGCGGGGCCGACGGGCTTGTTTCTCTTGCGCGCGTTGCGGACGGGTACGCGTCGACGGCGGCGCGACGGCACAAGCGCTTCGTCGGCATCACTGGCGCGGGTCACACCGGCGTGACATCGCTGTGTGGGATACGCAATCGCGAAGGAAAATCAATCCTCGACGTCGCGAAGGCAAGTCGAGTTCTCACGGGGCCGATTGCCTTCTTCGCCGATACGCTTTTTGATTGCACGAAGAACACGACCCCTGCGTCGGAGCTACTTGCCATTGTCAACGAGGTCACGACGGCAACACTCCAGGAGACCCTGCAATGCGACGCCTCGGGCACCACTGATCTCCAAACGATTGCGTCGAAATACTCAAAAGTCGAAGACTACCGCCAGGAACCCTAGAGACATGTTCGTAGCGGAGGCGCTCGCGCGCTTTCGCGCAGCTTCTGGGAGGCGCTACACCGGCGCCACCGGCGCTGGGCGAAACGCGCCGGGGACGCAACGGCTTGCGTGATAGTTTATCGCGGTTGAGCCCTTTTGAGACTGAAAGCAGAAGCGACCGGCGGGGTCGGCCTCGGCGCAGAGTCGGCCGGCCGCGACGGGAACGTGTAGACGCGCGAAAAGATGGCTCGAAGCAAGACGATCGGCTGGGCGTCGGGCCTGGGCATGGACCCCAGGCAGACCGAGCCCAATCGCGTTAATTCAACCGGGGACGAACTTCAGGCGTTCGGTACTAGCTTTCGGGCGCAACCGCCTTGTCACGGGACGGCGCACAAGGTACCGAAAGCGCCGGGGCGCGTGACGCGCTTGGTGACAACGGCGCTGGTATTTGAGAATCGCGGAGGCGGGCCTCGCGGTCCGTGTCGCTCGCGAGCGTGCTGAGCGACTGCGAAGCGTGGTCGATGCCAAACGTGCCCGCCGGGTTTGGGCGCCAATCGCGCATACGCAAATGGGGTATCGGCAAGAATCGAATCGTCGAGCGTGCCGGCGGTGTGGGCAACCTTGCCCGTCAAGAGACGCATCGAGCGTCTGGGACACCGAAAACCAATCCAGCCATGGCTTGTTTGCCGCGTTGACGTCCGCCTCGTCATCGTAAACCACCGCCCGCCCCCGCTGCCGTAAAGGCGGTTTTGCTGCTCCGCGAGCGTTTGCAGGTTCAGCGCGTACATCTTGCCGTTTTGCGTCGCGGTGCGCTCGGTGTTCTGCACCGTGGTGCCCGCTGCAATCGCGTCCACTGGCACCATGTTGATTTCATACAGCTCCCGTGCGATCGATAAGGAATGCAGCCGCTTCACGATGTGCTCAATACTCGCCGTGAAGAGGTCATTGTCCGGTGGAAAACGATGGTCGAGCAAACGATTGTCCCGGCTGGAACATCGTCAACGGAGCTTGTCGATCACTTACCCCTTTTCGTGCAGGAGGTGATCCGAGCCTTAAAAGCGCACGCAGGCTCGGGTGCGACGCCGCCCAGCTCGGACGATGGCAGAGTGGCCGCAGAACATGGCGAACAGCGACTTCGTTTAGGCTTTAGTCTCGACTCGGTGGTGCGCGAATACGGAGCACTGCACGACGCGATGGTTGCCACGGCCCAAGCCGCGGGCGCAACCCTCACGTTTGGCGAGTTCGAGGTTCTCGCGCACGCGACGACGACAGGAATCGCAAACGCCGTCGTCGAATACTCACGCCAGCGCGACGCCGAGCTCCAGCGCCAACACAACGAGCACGTCGCGTTTATCGCCCACGAGCTCCGAAATCCGCTCGGCACTGCTACGTCAGCCTTGCACTTACTGAAGTCGAGCAGGCAGCTTCCAGCAGAATCGCGAGAGGCCGCGGCGCTCGATCGGAGCTTACATCGGATGTCAGAGCTTATTGACCATTCGCTCACCGTGGCTCGCGTCGCATCGGGCATCGCGTTGCGCCTCGAACGCATTCGTTTAGACCAGCTTCTCGAGGAAGCAGAAACGCTGGCGGTCCCGGAGGCCGAACAAAAGCAGATCGCTATCCGCGTCGATGTCGACCCGCCGAGCGGAGGTGAATGCGAGCTCACGCTCGACCTCCGGTTGGTCCGATCAGCCTTGAGCAACTTGGTTCGCAACGCCGTAAAATACAGCGACCCCGGTGGTCTCGTACACCTGCGCGGCCGCGTCGCGAGGGATCGCGTGTACATCGAGGTTGAAGACTGTTGCGGCGGGCTTCCCCCTGGCAAGGTGGAAGAGGCTTTTGCTCCGTTTGTTCGACTGAACAGTTCGGAAGCGGGTTTTGGGCTTGGCCTCGCGATAGCCAAGCAAGCCGCCGACGCCCACGGAGGGGCCATTCGCGTTCAAAACCTACCCGGCAAAGGCTGCATCTTCGTCCTCGAAATCCCTCTCACTCCACTCCGCTAGACCCGGCGATATCGCGATCACGGCGGCGTCGTCAATCGCGTTCGCAAGAAGCTGACTCAGTCGTCGCGCGCGCAACGGAGGCCCACGTTCGGGCCGGCTTCACGAACGGACCCCCAACTGCGGCTCGTCGTGCGCGATAGTGAGGGGGCGCTAAGCCAGCCGCCGCCACGCAACACGTGACTCGCACCGGCACGTGGCGACAGTTCGGAGGCGCCGTCCGCGTACCAATCGGAGACCCACTCTTCGACATTGCCGCTCAGGTCGAGCACACCGTAAGGGCTTGCTCCGGCCGGGTGCGTGCCCACGGGCGACGGATGAGAGCCAGAGCATGTTCGATTTGTGCCTTCGGCAGACAGCGTCGCGGCAAGGCCGCAGCCGTAGCCGCTCCCCCAAGGGTAAATGTTTTGCGTCGTTCCGCGCGCTGCGAACTCCCATTCGACCTCTCGAGGGAGTCGCCTATGTGCCGCGAGGCAGTAAACTTGAGCCGCCTCCCAGGAGATGCAAGAAATCGGCAGCGAGGGATCGCCGAGATCAAATGTGCAACTCGGGCTCGTTCGCGGCGGACGTGAGCAAGGGCCTCGCTCGACGCACGCGCGGTAAGCGGCGACCGACACCTCCGTCCGGTCAACCCAGAAAGGTGCGACAGTCAGCGTCCGTAAAGGGAGCTTTTTTAACACATCACTCGTCGGAGGCGGGCCCATCGTAAACCGCCCTCCGGGAATGCGAAGCATCCCATCCTTCAACCCGCTGGAAGGCCGTTGCGAGAGCGATCCTGTCGAAAGCGCGGACGGCTGAATTGCGGCGTGCTCGCCCTCGTGGCCCTCACCTTCCGCGCCTCCCGTAACCGTAGGAAGTGAAACCGAACCTGCACGCGCCCGTGAGGGTGGTGGTGTTGGGGAAACCACCGTTTGGGCTGTCGCTACGCCTGACCACCCAGGAATGCCGACATGGAAAGCCGCCGACCCAATGGCTATGACGGCGACCACTGGGCCTGAGACGCTGAACAAACGACAGATTTGCACGCGCTGCAGCGCTTACGCGTCGACGAGCGCGACGGCAAGTCTGCCGAGCTCCCTCTGGCCAGTTCCATCGAGCACCGGCCGCCGTGCGTGGGGTGGGACATCCGTCCACCGGGTGATTTTCGACGAACCTCGCGACTCCCACGATATCAGCCAGAATCAGCAAATTCTTACACTGGCTTACAGGTTGCACCCGACCGAGGAGCGCACGAACGCATCGAGCGAACGCAAACATCAAAAGGAGACAATCATATGGTTATACGTAACATTTTGCTCGGCGCGGCTCTGAGCACAGTTTTCGTCGTAGGTTGCAGCGCCTCGAGCGCGGGTGACCCCGAAACTTCTGCAAGCGCCGAATCAGGATTACAGGGGCCCGACTCGGCCGATCCGAGCGCAACGGTTCTCCTGCTGCACGGATTTCACTCGCATCTCAACGGCCGAGGGTGGGACTGCAAGAGCTTCTGGAAGACGCAAAACGCCCACTTGCAACGTGCCGGGTTCAACGGCCCCGTACGCACCGTCGGCTACTATTCGAAGAATACCAATTGTGATCGAAATGCCGACGACCCAGCCTTCACCAAAGACGGCGACGTGACGCTTGAGCAGGGCGACGCCGGTAACACTCTCAACCCGGCGACCCCGATTGAGCACGCAGCCTACCGCGTGGCGTGGGTCGTCGCGAGTGAGCACGCTGCCAACCCGCAACACTCCGTCCGAATGATTGCGGACTCGCTCGGAGGAAACGTCGTGCGCTGGCTCGTCATGCAAGCCTCGGCGAAGAACCCAAACTATCCTTCGCTCACGCAGCTCGGCCTCACGCGCGTCTATGCCTATGGCGCTCCCTACGGCGGCACCACGCTTGCCTCGCTTGGACCGTGGCCTCAGGCGCAGCAGATGATGCCGGGCTCGCCGTTCACGTCCGAAATGCAGGAAAGTCGAAGTGTTGGGAGCGCGAAGTGGTTCAACTTCACGAGCAGCCGCACCACAATGAAGAACCAACTTACCCAGCCCGGCGACGGGTTCATCAGCAATGACAGCGCGTGCTTCGAAGGGAGCACCTGCCTTCGCTACGAAGCGCCAAAGTACATTCACGGAACGTACGCGCTCGACACGGAGGAGGTCGACAAGGCGGACGCCTACCGCGTGCGGAATCCCGACGGCAGCTGGGGGCCACTCGCCAAAGCGCCCGCGGCTGGCGCTCTCGTCGCGCGATCGCTGGCTTCCAATGCTGAAATCACGATTCCCTGAAACGGGTTTTGGCGTCAAACGGACCGCGCGTGAGTTTCGAAGGGAGGACTGCCAAGATCCATAGAATGGAAGTTGGCAGTTCATGCGTACAGCTGAAGCAATGCTAGTGCCTCTCTTGAAGCAGCCATAAATTACGTTCAATTCATTCGAGCGCGCACCTCTCCGTGGATCGAAACGCATCCGCCAACGCACGGCTCGATCCACTCCGCACGGGGCCTCATCCGCGAATGCGGTCTTGTGCGGAACGGGCGGGTTACCAAGCACGGAACCTTCATTCCTCCGAGCGATTCCGACGCACGGACGCGCGCGGCCACCGCTCACACTTCGGCCGATAGCTTTCGGCCGCCGTTTCAGCGGGATGACTTCTCCATCGCTCCGCGCTCGCACTTCGCTCGCTTAGGCATATTTTCTGCTCCCCGGAGAGTTGACGCGTCCGCGAGCGACGCCTGCCGCGCCGAGCGAGGAACTTCAGCGATCGATGTCAACCGCCAACTCCACGAGGAATCCTTGAACCTTCGAAGAGTCCTACTTGCGATCGCGCTACCCTGTGCTCTCGCGTGTTTCCAAGCCGCCGCGGGCCTGACCGAGCACCCCGGTGGCAGCGAGCAACGCGACCCTGCAGGTGCCATTCCAGGCGAAGGCAACGCACCTGGGGCCGGAAACAACGGTGACGTAGCGGGACCGGGCGTCGACGCCAACGCCTCGCCTCTCGCCGAATGCCCGTCACCGGAGCTCGCGCTTGCGACGTTGGGAGCAGTCGCCGTGCCGATGGTTGCAAGGCTGACTACCTTACGGCGGTCAAGGACTCCAGTTTCGGTACGTCCGTCACACGGATTTCGGACGTGAGTGAGTTCAACCTGAAGCGAGTTACGGTACCACCAGGAGGAGGCGTCTCGTCTCCGCATTTGCGACACCTTTACGCAAAAAGTCAAACTTGGAATTGAAATGAGAACGTGACCATGCTCGAAGGTTTTGGAGGCGAGCAACTTTCTATTCTCGACGGGACCAACTTCAAACTTATCCGCTCCTTTCCGGCACTCGGTATCGAGCAAAAGACGTGGTCCAACACTGACAATAATGCGAGTTATGGAATAAATGAGCCGACGTCAATGGACAATGCGGCTCTGTGGCAGTGGGTAAGGCTCGACACCTCTTCGGGTGCTGTGCGGCCAATGCACACATTTTCGGATTTTTCTCAGGTGAGTTACGAATCATACGAAGGCGATTGGAGCAAAGATGGTCAGTATGTCGCGCTCAAGGCCAGAAAAGCCGACGGAACTACGTTTTGCGCTAGGGGTATCCCTAGCTCGCGACGCCCGTTAGGTCGCTCAAATCGATCACTTGCACGAATGGATTGTGTCCGGGCACGCGCATGATCAAAAATCGCGGTGCACCGACACGCGCTCACCGACGATAAGTGGTGTCACTTGCAAGCCGTCCTACCGAAGCAGAAGGCCGGGCCCGAAGCGATGCGAGGCGACCGACTCTTATACTTCGTAAGAGTATGGCCTCCCGTGCGCACTCCAGTCTGCAAAAACGGAAAGCTCGGGCACGCCGCCCGTGCCCGAAGCGCAGACACTGCAGCGGGCGATAGGCCCACGCGAAAGCCAGCGCGTTTGACGATTCGCCCTCACGCAAACGCGCGCCACCGCCGCTCCGCCGCTCGTTATGGGGCAGTTATGGCTTGCCAGGCCCGACTCTCACGACAGCGCACGTGAGTCCGCCAGCCGCCAACCCCGGGATCAACCGATCCAGATCTAACGCAACTCCCGCCCCCTTTCGCTTCCATCTGCGCAGCCGGACATTGTGGAAATCGTTCATGTTTCGGAAGACCTAGAGCGCAAGATTTGGAGACGGTGACCGACGACCTGAAAAATACAGACTATGTGATTGCTTCGTGCGATTACGACGGCGATGTTGCCGGGCATGTGGAAGTTTTAATCAGCACCGACAAAGCGTTCAATGCCGCTGGCGCAAAGGTTCAATCAGTAAACTTTGCCATCGGCATCAAAGGCACGACAAAGGTGCAAACGCTGAAGGCACAGGTAACTTCGAGCTTGCGGGGGACCGAGAATGGCGAAACTCCAGGCGACACAAACGATTACGGGACTTCGTATTGGATGACACTCGCACCCGGAGCCAAAATGGCTGGAGGTTTTGATGTTTCAAAGGTCGTCGTAAAATCGAAAGACTTTATGGATATTTTTCAACCTCGCAATTCTCTCGTGCGTCGCCAGGAAATCGGAACATGCGGCCTGAAGAATGTGAAGGTGCTTGAGAAGGTCATGCCATTGGCCGGTTAGTGCTGAGCAGAAAAGCCGGGGCCACGACGTTGGCTCTAAAGTCAAGCAAGCGTTATGTCTGCGGACATCGGCAACTTTAGTAGCAGCGCGGTATTTCGTTGCGGCGCCCTGATGCGTAGGGGCCTCTAACTTCAACGGCCTATACGTTGGCGCCGCGGCGGCGCTCTTCGAACCGCCGCCTGGGTAACGTTTGGGCATCGAGCCACGAGCCATGTTCGTGGCCCTCGTTTTTGCCTAATGAACGCAGTTTGCCTCCAGCTCTGGTTCGGCTCAACGAGAGCGGCAGTGCGGAAACGACGCAACGCGGCTTTTGTCGAGAGCGTCGAACGGTTGGCCGGTCGCGAGAAAGCGACGCGCTTGTCCAAGCAGCGCCGGCAACCAGTATTTAGGCATGCTGAGATTCTCCTTGCGGGAGAGAATTGAATGGGGAATCCCCGCTTCGAAGAAGCACGCTTTCGCCCCTTGAATCGCAGTCGCTGCGGCACCGGTGGCTCTTGGCATAGCCGCGCTGTCGTCCTCAATGCCGACGACCTGCGTGTTGGACCCGATGCGGGCCGCCAGAGCAAGCGTCTCGTTGCCGAAGCGCTGCGCGGCCCTCAGGTTGGTGACCTCGAATTGGCAAAACCCTCGGCGACCCGCGCTTCGCTCATCCTCGCAGCCCGGAAA
The DNA here is from genome assembly GCA_025353725.1 of Polyangiaceae bacterium. Lineage (GTDB taxonomy): Bacteria > Myxococcota_A > Polyangia > Polyangiales > Polyangiaceae > Labilithrix. The sequence goes on from JANXOF010000053.1 coordinate 222,965, forward strand.
TGCCACGCGGAGCGAAGGCAGCGGCCCATTGAGGCTGGGAACAGCCCATGTGAAAGGCTGCGAAGCGTCGAAGTACGGGTTGATGAGCAAAACGCGATCGAAAACGCCCGGGACCTGCTCCGTGGCACTCGCCGCAACAACTCCGCCCACGGAGAGGCCGGCGACCACGTGTTCGCCAGCTGGCGCGGCCCCCACGAGCAACGCCATGCGCTTCGCGAACGCGGCGTAAGCGCTTCGATGCCCTTCGTCCGGGAGCTCCGTGACATCGTCCAAGACCTTTCCGTCCGCGCTTCGCGAAGCCGGTCGGCCATGGCCAGGCAGCAGCGCCGAGAGAACAACGAACCCCGAGGCCGCGAGCTGCGGGACGAGTTCGTCGAATTGCTCCGGACACGCGGAATAGCCGTGAAGCAGCAACGCGACGCCCTTGTAAGCGCCTGCGGGGGGAAACGCGGCGACGGGCTTACATCCTTCTTGAAGCGGATTCGACGCGACCTCGCTGACGTAGGCGTCCCAGAGCGGTTGGGCCGCCCCAAGCGGTGAGATCGAAAGCGCCGTTCCAGACTCATCCAGCGAGTCCGCCGGAGCAGAGCATCCCATGAGAGCGACAAGCGCCAACCCTCCGACCGTTCCAGATACCTTCATGGAGGTCGGAAGAGCACGGTGTGTGCCCAACGTGCCTATTTAGAAACGAGCTCGAAAACCCCGACATTGCCTACGTTACGGCGCTGGCAAGCAAGGTCCTTCAAATTTCACTGGGTGGACCCGCGATCCACCGGCGGCCACGGGTTTGTGCGTTCTGCCTAAAGCCCGCGATCACGCAGGTCGGCGACAATTTCGCGGAAGAGCCCTACGTGATCGAAGCCGGAGGCGAACGGGCTGCGCTGGCCTACCTCGGTCATGTGGTCCGCGGGGACGCACCGCTGAAACTCTCCCCACTTCGCACTCTCGACCGTCACGGCGCCGTCGTTCGGCTTAAACCGCCCTTCCTCTAGGAAAAGGGCCGTCGGCGCGAGCAACGGGCTGAACGCGACTTGAAACGGGTTGTTCCAATAGACGCCGTCGTCGCACGCACCCATTCCTGTTTGAAAGTTGGTGCGCCCCGCATAACTTGCATACCGAATACCGCGAGCATTTCGGTACTTCGGGTTGAAGACCTCCGTCATGTACTTCTCGCTCAGCTCGGTGACCTGAGCCCGGAGGCGAGGGTCTGTCTGGACTCCGTAAACGGCTTTTTGAAGCACTCCGAGCACGGCGCCAGTCACTCCGTCAAGGACGTCGGGAGGAACCATGCGCACCAGATCGAGGACGGTATCGGCGATCTTGCTTCCATGATGCGGAGTGGCGACGGTCGTGACAGACGCAATCCGGCGACCGTAACGGAGCCCCTGCGGACTCGCGATCACCCGAGCGTCGAGACCACCCTGGCTATGGGCAATAATGTTGACCTTCGCTTTGCCCGTGCGCGCGAGAACCCAATCGATTTGTTTGATAAGGGCGGCGGCTCTTGCCTCGCTCGTGTCGAAAGGGGGAGCGACCGTCACGAACACGGAGTTTCCCCTACCTGCCAAATCCTCGGCGACTCCGTTCCAATACGAGATTTCAATCGGACCAATCTCGAGTGTCTTGAATCCACCCATTCCATGCAGCAAGACAATTGGATAAGGGCCGTCACGGTCGGCGCGACTTTCATCTTGCGCCTCTCTGGAAAGCGCTGCGGAAAGCACAGACGTCGCTTCGCCATTCGCCTCGACGCGCTCACCGCGCGGATCGAGCTCAGGGGTATCGGCCGCACACGCAGCGGTGCCGCTCGTGAGAAGTACGGACAACGCGGCGAAGGAAAGGCGTGATTTGAGGGCCTTCATTTTGAGGGCCTTAGGATGTCTTAATCAAAGAAATATTAGCGCGTCCCGGCACCGTCTCCGTGACGGTCTGGTGCGATACGTAAGACTAAGACATTCACGCGGTTAGCAGGCGCAAAAAAACATGACACATGCAGACGTCGTATTGACGCAGGAGGCCAATTTGGCCGAATTCATGCTCGGGCTTTCTCGCCAATTCGCATCAAATCATGCCGCCAATATGCCAATTGGAGCGTGCAAGAAAACGATTACGCGAAGCGTCAGCGCCCCTGACGCGACGAAGAGGGCAAAGGCTCCAGCCGCGGAGTGGGAGCCGGGCGCATCGGCGGCGGCGGCGGATTTCGCTCGGGCGCGGCCGGGAGAATGGGAGCGTCATCTCTCGGCGTGCTCGCGGCGCCGTCCAAAAATCGCACGCAGATGCCTGCGGCATGCGCTCGCGTATAGCCAAGATCGATAGAGACGCGAACGACGGCTTCACAACCAAGCGTCGCCGCTTTGTCGGAAAGAGCTCGCACAACGGCCTCAGGGGTCGCGTCAGCGCCGAACCCGACCGCTTGTACAATCGCGAGGTCCATAAACGGCCTCGACGGCTGCGCTTGATTAACGAGGTAGAGCTCGACGTCCTTTCCGTTGCGCAACGGCTTCGCGGCGGGGCGAAGCATCGCGACGTGGCTCTCCACATGACCGCAACCGCCAAGGGCGGTAAGCGTCGCCGCTGCAGAAAGCGCCGCGACAGCAGAGCGCCACGTCATGGAACAACCCCTGTCGGAGTGCGAGACGAGTCGGCTCCAGGCGGTTCATCGCTATCTTCCAGCAGTTCGTCGCTCGGGTTCGGCAGGAGCGGCGACGCGGATGGTGCAACCACCTGCGTCGAAAAGGCGCGCCCAAAGACAGACACGACCATGAGTTCATCGTTGGCCGAATAGGCACGCGTTCCGGCACACGTCGCACCGAGCCCGCAAGCGTAATAGAAAGTCTCAACCTGCATGCGGCCGACGAGCTCGAACCGAGCGCGAATACCGTCGAGCACGGCTACGTTTCCCCCAATCTGAGCCACTTTCCCAGCAAACTGCGGCATGAGGGTGTCGACGGTGGCCTCCTGCTGGGTGGCGTGGACCTCGACCACTCCCAAGTCGACCGCCCCCGCAGGCGGCTGCCCCAAGGAGTAAATCGCGACGGGGCCGACATAGGCAGGAAGGACAACCCCACCCGTTCGAATCGCGCTTCCCCGGACGGACGAGCACCCCGCGAGCTCCAGCGCCAAGCAGAGACCCGCGACGCACGAACGCAACGCGCGGCCAGGCGTGATAACGGCAAACCGAGCAAGGCGCGGTGAGCGATGCAAAGTTGCGGCCTGGGTCATGACCGAGATCATGGGTGCAGGCCGCAATTCTGGCAATGCGAAAGAAGGCCGTCAGTCGAACGCCGCCGCGAGCGCGAGCTAGAGCAGATTTGCCGCGATGTCGGCGAGCTCGCTCCGCTCTCCCCGGGTAAGTACGATATGGGCGGCGACCTTCTCGCCTCGAAAGCGATCGGCGGCGATCGCTAGGCCGTTTGACTGACTGTCGACGTAAGGATTGTCGATCTGCCCGGGGTCGCCGGTAAGAACGATCTTCGTTCCGTCGCCGGAACGCGTGATAATCGTTTTTACCTCGTGCGGCGTGAGGTTCTGGGCTTCGTCGACAATAATATATTGCTGAGGAAGTGAACGGCCTCGAATGTACGTGAGCGGCTCGACTTGAAGCTGGCCGCTCTCGAGCAATTCGGCATACGCGCGTGGCCCTTTCTTCGTTCCACTCGAGAAGAGAAACTCGAGGTTATCGAAGATCGGCTGCATCCACGGGTTGAGCTTTTCGTCGACGTCTCCGGGGAGAAAACCGATGTCGCGCCCCAGGGGCATAACTGGGCGCGAGACAAGCATGCGCGTATAGGCACCGTCCTCGACGGTGCGCTTGAGCCCCGCCGCGAGCGCGAGCAACGTCTTGCCCGTACCTGCCTTACCGACCAGGGTTACAAGGCGAATGCTGTCGTCGAGAAGGAGGTCGAGAGCGTGGCTCTGTTCCTTGTTGCGAGGTCGTATTCCGAGCAGGCCCTCGCGCGGCGTGCGGAGGGCAAGAATTTCGCGCTTGGTCGCGTCATACCGACCGAGCGCCGTGTGAGAAGGGTTCGCTCGGTCGCGCAACAGCACGCATAGGTTTGCGCTGAGAATGCCGCGCGAGCTCGATTCCCCTAGCGAGCTCGCCGAACGCTCAGACCGCTCCCCGCGTTCGGGGGCAATGAGAGCGGCATCGGGCGCGAACGTTCCGTCATGAAAAAAGCTGTCAATGTCTTCCGCGGAAACTTCGAGTTCAGCGACTCCCGTCTCGACGCGCTCCGTATCCACGCGTTGGTTTTCATACGTTTCCGCGAGCATCCCGAGCGCATCGGCTCGGATGCGCAAATTCGTATCCATCGTGACGAAAATCGTCGGGTGGCTGATGTCGGCATCGCGCACTTCAAACGCAGTTTGAAGGATTGCGTTATCCATCGACCCCTTGTCGATAGCCGTCGGCAGCTCGGGCCTACGGTCGGGAACGGCGACTTTGAGAAAACCGCCGGACTTGGTCGTCACCCCCTTCGACAAAGACCCGCCGGTCTCGCGGAGCTCATCAAGAAGACGAACGATGTGCCGGGCATTACGCCCTCGCTCCGACCCCTCTCGCTTGAATTTGTCGACCTCTTCAATGCAATAAATCGGGATAATGACGTTGTTGTCATCAAACCTGAAAATTGCGTTGGGATCGTGGAGAAGGATATTCGTGTCGAGAACGTAGTTCTTCTTCATCCGTTGCCGACCTTCGGACGTATCCTTACAGCCCCGGTCTTGCAAGGAAAACGAGGCATCCTCCGCGTGGGTCGCGTATCCTCGGGCAGGAGGGGTCTCTCGAAAGGTCCGAGTGCATGAACCCACGGCCAACCATACGAAAAAACGGACCGAGCGATTTGCCCCCGTGGCTCGTGCGAGCTGAACGACTGCTCGTCGAGGCTGTGCGCTCGGTTCGACTTCTCGGCGCAGTCGTTCCGCGAAACGCGCAGCAAGAAAGGTCGCGCATCCTCGCGGCCCTCGAAGCAGGTCAGGTGGTGTCCCCACGCTGGTCCTACGCGCGCACCGACCATACCCTCCTGCGCCAGGCACTCGCACGCGCCGCCCAACGGCTGGGAGCGGAGCCCCACCCGTTGGCCCAGCTCTACGCCGCGCGGACGCGCGAGTTGGAAGTCGAGGCGGCATTGTCCACCGAAGCCGGCACCGCCGTGCTCGGAGCCTTAGCGCGGGCTCGATTTCGGTCACTGAACGCGCACACCGCCGGTGAAGCCACGGTCCTGGCGCGAAAGTGGATAGCCGAGGGTCATGAAGCACTCGCCAACCTCGACCCCGCCGAGGCCGGCCAAGTCCTCACACGGAGCGATGATCCCGTTCCTGGCTCGCTACTGACGCGGATGCGCGAAGAGGTAAGCCGACTCGGTCTACCGTTTGCCGTCGTCGTCCAACCGTCGCTGTCGGCGCTCGCGGCCACCGGCGAGCGTCACATTCTTATCGCGGCGGGACGCATGACACGACCGGAAGATGTCGAGCGCACCGTCATGCATGAGGTCGAGGCTCACGCCATACCGCGTGCGCGCGCAGCCCTCGCGCGACTCGCGATCTTTCAAATCGGAACCGCGCGCGGAATCGATGACCAAGAAGGGTTGGCGTTACTCCTTGAAGAGCGCGGAAATTTTCTCCAACCCCGGCGGAAGCGTGAGCTCGCGGCGCGCCACTTGGCGGTCGAGGCCATGGACGGAGGAGCGACATTTGCGGACGCGCTGAGTGCCCTCGTCAAGGAGCACGGCCTACCGCCATCCGAAGCCGTTCTCGTGGCAGAGCGCGCGTTCCGGGGCGGAGACGGAACATCTCCAGGCCTTGGCCGCGAGCGCATCTACCTCGAGGCGTTCCTCCGAGTGCGCGAGCATCTCGCCCGAAAACCGACCGACGAGGGCATTTTAACAAGCGGTCAGGTGAGCCTCGACGCCATCGCTGTTCTTGGGCCTCTGGTGCGGAAGGGACGGCCCACGGAGCCTCCGCCGGCCGCGAGCCCGTAACGCTCAACCTCACCCTGGTCACCACGGGGAGCCGTGGGTTCCCCGTGATGCGGCGCCTCGACTTGGTTGCGCTACGCCCGTCGCTCGCTCCGCCAATCGGCCGCTCAGCGAATGTGAAGGGGCGCGGAAACCCAGGCCGCGCCGCCGCGGTTGTCGTGGACGACAGCCCAGAGGGTGCCGTCCGCAGCGTCCTTCGGTGCGCGATACTTCACGTCGCTCTCCGAAACACGACCCTGTCGGGTATCGAACAGCAAGCGGGCCTCATCGTCAAACGTTCCAAGGTCGGCGTAGTAGTCGACCCAAATCTGCTCACGCAGCTCGCCGTCTCGCGTGACCTCCGACGGGTTTGGCTCCCAGCTTGCTTCCGAAACGCGCAGGCCAATTTTATTTTCGGCGCATTCGCTTTCTTTCGCGGACGTGCATCGATCAAGGGTGATCCCCGCGGTTAGGTCAACGTCGTTTCCGCCCGCAGTAAGGCTCTCGACGACGGGATTCGTATTGACCCGGTCGGCCCAGGCATAAACGCGCGCAATCCCTATCACGTAATCACTCGGTGGCAGTCTCTTGCCGCTCTCGTCACTGCAGAGAACCGGAACCTGCTGCGCACCGCCGCTCGCATCTCGCGCCGCAAATTCAACGCGCCCCGCGCAAGCGATGTTGAACACGATAGCGAGTCCGTAGGGTGGTATGCCTTTGCGCTCTTGGACAGAATCCTCGGGCATTGTGAACGCGAACGTCGGCCCTTGCGGAAGAAACGGAGCAAGGTCGACCCCGGTGGGAAGACTTGCGAACAAATTCGCCCCGCTCACGCCCGCACTGCTAGCCATTGCACCCCCCGGCGAGCTCGATGAAATAGGGATCAAGCGCGCGGCCTGGGCGTCGGCGCTTGCGCTTCCCGGCGGCGCAAAGCAGAGGTAATAAAGGTCGTCGGGCGGATTGAGGCAGAGAATCGGAATCCAGTAAAGCTTTGCCGCGCGCGTCTTCTCCTTGCGCGCATCGGTGGTTAGCCCCTCAAGCGTCACGGTTTCGCCTGGCTTCGCAAACGGCTTATCTGCCTTGACTACGAAAAGACGTACGCTGTCGACCTTACTCGCAGGGTCGAACCCTGCGGCGCCGCAGGCGACGGCCACGACGGCAAAGAGCGCGACACGCGCGACACCCGCGACACCCGCGACTGAACTCGACGATACACCGCGCGCCGCTGCGCCCGAACGCGTGCTCAAAGCTGCCTTCATCTTACAGTTCTCCTCGGAGACCTAGACTTGGGAGAAACGGAATCCCCGCCGCATTCGTACTCAGCGTCTGGTTGTAGTTGTAACTCACACCTTCGACATTAGCCTGGTTGTAGGCATTAAGAATATCGAGGTACGCGCTGAGCTTCAGACCGCCGTGAAGCTGCCAGGTTTTGTCGACCCGCACGTCGAGCTGGTGAAAGGCGGGATTGCGGCGCCCAAACGGAGGAAACTCTGCGAGCGGGATGTACGAACCCACCGTCGCATCGTAGAAACCATATTGCTGAGGCGTATTGAGACTGCCGGAGATGTAGCGAAAGCGCGCACCAATCTCCCAGCCGTTGCCGAGTCGATAACTGCCTACGGCCGTAAGAATATGGGTCTGGTCAAAGTTGAAAAGCCGCTCCGGCTCGTCGGGGCTGTCCTTCCGAACGCTCCTCGACAGCGTGTACGCCAGAAAACCGAAAAAGCGATCGTCGGGTTTGTACCGTAGAAGAGTCTCTAGGCCGAACGCGCGCCCTTCTCCGACATTGCCCAGCCGCTGAACGACGCGCCGATCGTACTGACGAAAAAACGCGTCTACGCCGATTTCGAGCTGCCTCGTGATCTCTTGCTCGAAGCCTCCGCCGTAGTGGTGAGCGACGTTCGAAACCAAACCGGGACTGCCGAAGACCCGATTGGTTTCTTGCGGCTGCGGCGGCTGCGCAAACCGCCCTACGCCGCCTTTGAGGGTTGTCCGCGGGAACTCGCGTCGCACGTCTTGCCGAACCGTCACGCGCGGTTGCACGTCCCAACTGCGAATGTCCTTCGCGTAGTCGAGACGAACACCCGGCACGATCCGCGTTCCGGCAAACGGTGTGAGCTCGAGTTCGTCGTACATTCCCGGACGATAAATGGCGTCCGAATCCGAAACGACGAGAGGCGGCTGGCTGCCAAACGGACCCGCAGGCGGTGACCCGGGCCTGGGCGGCGGGGGCAGTCGCAAATTGACGGTATAAGGGGCATAGAGAATATCGAGTCCGAAGTTGTTCCGCGCGCCGGGGGCGAGACGATGCGAAAGCTCGGCACGCGGGTTCACGGGCGATGAGGACAAGACGAAAAAGTTGTCGCCGATCGAAAAATCGATGGCGTCTTTGCCTACTGCGGCGGTGAGTCTTAGCTCGGTATCTTCGCTGAATTTCCCGACGTAGCGCGCCTGCAATCGGTAGAAAGCCGTGCCAAGCGTGATGTTGCCGCCGATGCCCGGGTTCGACCCATTCACGGTACGAGTCAGCAGCGAGAGTCGGTCATCCGACCCGAAGAAGAAAAATCGGAGCGAGTTTTTCTTGTCGAAATCACGCTGAACAATCGCTTGGTAGTCGTAATAGACAGGCGCAGTCGTCACGCCTGCACCGGCCTTTTCAAGAACAGGCTTCAGCCACAAGTCGACATACGACCGACGCCCGGCCACGGCGAACGTCCACCCGGTGTTGAAGATCGGACCTTCGGCGAGAACGCGTGCATCGATGAGGTCTGCCTGAGCCAGACCATGAATTCCGCGATCTTTTCTTACTTTCGGATCGCGAACCCCAACGTCGACAATCGCACCCGTGACGCGCCCGTACGTCGTACTGAAGTTACCGGGGTAAAAATCGATCTTCTCGAGCATCTCCGTCGGGATGACGCTCGAAAGTCCGCCAAAGTGATAAACAAGCGGAACGAGCGTGCCGTCGACGTAGATGTTGGTCTCGTTGGGCGCTGCACCGCGAACGATGAGCAGTCCCGCGATGGCGGGCGGCCGCGCGACTCCGGGCAAGTTCTGAATGGCACGAAGAGCGTCTCCGTTTGTGCCTGGGATCCGCGAGAGCTCGCGCTGCTCGAGCGTCCGCTTTGTGACCTCGCGTGGCGGGCGCTTGCCGCGAATTTCGACTTCGTCGACCTCCTCGCCTTTGGCGGACGGGAGAGGGGCAACGACTTCGCGCGCGAGCCGCACATCGATGGTCGCTTCTTGGCCGGCCTCGAGTGTCTCCTCGTAGGACTGCGGGACGAACCCAGCGGCTGCGACCACGATTCGGTACGATCCAGCTGGTACGTCGTCGAGACGAAACGTCCCGTCCGACTGAGCCGTCGCGCTAAACGTGGAGACGCTCCCGCTGCTCCCGGCGTTTAGCGGCGACAGCGAGCTCGACGAACGTGAGTCAGGCGGCGCCGGCACGACACCAAGCGATGTCAGCGTGAGGGTCGCACCTTGAACGGGAGACTCTCGACCGGCCCCTCCGCGCTCGGTGGCGACACGCCCGCGTACGCGCGACGCCGGCGGGTTGAAGACGTACGTATGGCGAATCTTTGCCGCGATAGCCTGACCGTTACGCTTCGCGGGTTCGTACTGCAGCGCTTTCGCGGCCTCGGTGGCGGCTTCTTCGAAACCGTGTCCAACAGGCTTGTCGACCGTTACGCGCGTGACGGCCCCCGTGGCATCAAGCTCGAGTATCAAGTCGATGGTGACTTGCTCTTTGATTTTGTCGGCAATGGCCTGTTGGGGGTACGCCGCGCCCGCGTCTTTGGTGACCACGGGCATCGTAATCGTCGGGCGATTCGTGCGACCAGGATCCGCCGCGGTGGCCGCGCCTCGGTCGGAGACGTCGCGCTGAACCGGCGCTCCCCCAGGCTGCGCAAAAGCGGCCCGGCTTGAGGTGAAGGTTGCCGTCGACAAGGCGAGCACGAGCACGGCCCCGCGGTAGCCGGCCTTCGTCGCGGAAAACCCCACTACGTAAGTCTTGTTCAAAGGAGAAGGCACGTCGCCCGCTTTCGCTTTCGGAGCCACACGTTCAGGCCCGATTTGACCCCCGAGTCGCGGTACGGAATCCATGGCGTTTGAGGCGGCGACCCTACCACGCTTTCAAAGATCGCGGCGGGCTCGGATACCGCCCCGTGGTAGAAGCTGCCCCCCGCTGCAGCACCGCCGAGTTCCGTCTCTCAACGCAGTCGCCCGGCCTCGCCTGACATCTGCGCGCTTCACATGATGCGCAACGTAAACCGCTTTTCTTCGTTCCACTGCTTTGCCCGCTTCACACGTTTCGCACATGTGGTGCCCCACGTGACGCCTGGGCTGCGTCGCGTCGACCCCTTCGCTTACACGGCATGGGCGGCGTTCGTAACGCTTGCGTCGGCACGCATGTTCTACGGCTACATGCTCGCGCAAACGGGCGGCGAGTGGAGCGCACCGCTCGACGACGTCTTCATTCACTTTGATTACGCGCGCGCAACGGCACTCGGACACCCCTTCGAGTGGGTGGCCGGGAACGGGTACTCCTCAGGCAACACGAGCCTCTCGTACCCGTTCGTACTCGCCGTCGGATGGCTCGTCGGGTTCAAGGGGCGCGCGCTGATGGTGTGGGCGGCCATGGTTGCCGCGACGAGCGTGTTCGGGATTCTCCTTGCCGCGCGGCGACTCTTCGTCGAGCGACTACGCGACACCTGGGGCCGCGCCTCGTCCTATTTACTACCGCCCGTGTTCCTCGGCGTAGGCGCGCTTGATTGGTCCTTGTGGAGCGGAATGGAAGTGTCGTTCTTCCTCGCGGCGTGGGCTCTTGCGCTCGTCGCGTGGCAAACGCTCGAGACCGATGCGCGCAGGGGCACGCGGCCCTCGCGCGCCGACCTTGACGCGTGGGGGCTCGGGCTCGCGGGCGCGCTCCTCGTCACGACCCGTCCAGAGGCCTTCGCTACGCTGGCCATTTTCGGCCTCGCCGCCGTTGACGCCCATCGGCGCGCCCACGCGAGCGCTTGGCGGTGCCTGGGCCTCCTCTCGCGCATAGGACTGCCCGCGCTGGCGGCGTTGATGCTCCAGGCACTCGCCAACAAGTCTTTCACTGGCGAATGGAGCGCAAACGGGGCCATCGTCAAACTCGCGCTCAATAATCCGTACATGACTGGGCAGGAGAAACTCGACGATTACGTCGGCAATCTCGTTTACGCCGCGCTGCGCAACCTAGATTACCACTTTGCACACATTGAGGGCGAGCATCTGACCGAGCTCGTCCCCGCGACTTGGAGTACGCGGAACCCCTTTGTTTATCTCGCCCGAACGGCCTGGTGGGCTGGCGTCGTGCCAGTCGCTCTGGCGTTGGTTCCACTCGCCTTTTCGCGTACACGGCGAGCGGCCGTCGTTCTTTGGGGCCAAATCATCGCCTGGCTAGCCGTCGTTGCGCTCAACGGGCAAGTGCGTTGGCAGAACGAGCGCTACGTGATGCCCGCCGTCGCGTGGCTGCTCATCCTTACAGCGCTCGGCGTTTCGGTCGCACTCCGCACGCCGTCGTCCTCGCTCTCGCGCCGAAGTGCGCCTTGGTTGAGCGCGCGTCCAACGTTTCTCGTGGTGGTCCTTCTCGGTGCGTTGGTGGTCCAGCTCATTGGCATACTCACGCGTCCGTCCGGATCCGTCCCGACGTTCCGCTGGCCTTGGGCGCTTGCCATCGCTTTTGGCGGACTTGCCGCGCTTGCGATGCGCGCGTGGAGTGTCCGAGCGGCCCTCGTCAGCCTCGCGTTGCTTTTTGCATGGGACCACCAGATTCCCAAAATGCGCGACCAAAAGTGGTTTTTCGGCCGCGCATCGCGGAACATTCGGGACCAACACCTCGCCCTCGGCCACTACCTCGGCGAGCTCCAGCCGCGCCGGGTGCTCGTAGGTGACGCGGGCGCCATTCTCTACGAATCGGGCAGGCCCGGCCTCGACATCATCGGGCTTGGTGGCTTCCGTGGACTTCCCTTCGCACGCGCGGGGGTTCACGGGCTCCCGGCCTCACTCGAGTTAATCGAGCGACTCAAACCGGCGGACAGACCCGACGTGCTCGCGATCTTTCCGACCTGGTTCGGCGCGCTCCCGGCGTGGTTCGCGAGCGACGTCCTCAAGCGCTTTCCGGTCGAAGGCAACGTCATTTGTGGCGGCTACGAGCATGTTGTTTACCGTGCTGACTGGCATTTACTCGGCACCGGAGATCGCATTCTCCGAGTTCCGGAAGGTGATTTGGGCGTTCGTGCACACGTCGACGTCGCCGACCTCGTGAGCGAAGGTCAGAGCAAATACACCTTTCAGCGCCCTTCGAACGGATTCACCGAGATGCGCGTGCTCCCCGACCCCAACGACGCTCGCCGCGATATTTTCGACGCAGGGCGCAGAATCAAAGTAGGAAAGGCTGAGGGGTGGACCGCGCGAGGGTTATCCCTCGGAAAAGCGGTTCACCTCGTCGTGCGGGCCGTCCCGGAATCGACGACGCGCGTGAGCGTTCGTGTCGATGACGTCAACGCCGGCGACGTCACCATCGTACCGGGCTTAGCGTGGAGCGAGGTCGTGCTCGAGATCCCCGCCGACCGCGTGAGACCATCGCTGCGTATCACCCTCACCAATGAGGGTCCCGGCGACTTCGTCGACGTCCACGAGTGGGTGACGCAGTGACGCTTCCGGCGTTCGTGCAAACCTTCAGGGTGCTGGCAGGTGCCTGGGATTTCCCACCCGACGTTCCTTCAACCGTCGCCGCAGGGCTCGCCCTCACCGCCCTCGCCCTCGCCCTTTTTGGCCGTGGTCGCTTCATCCTCGGGTTGGGCCCCGCGCCGCTTACGAGAAAGCTCTTTTTGTGGACGACCGCATTCGCTGCCGCGCTCTCGTCGGTCGCCTATATCGCGGTGTACCTCCGCGGAGGTCCTCGAATCATCGACGCGACGACGTACTTCCTCCAAGGACGCGCGCTCTCGCATTTCGATTTCGCGTGGACAGAACTCGGCCCGTCCTCGAGCTTTCGCGGGCGGTTTCTTCTTTCTCGCGAATTGCCCGACGGTACGAGCTTAATAGGCGGGATTTTTCCGCCCGGGTTCCCTCTTCTTCTCTCGTTCGGGTTTGCACTTGGAGCGCCGATGGTCGTCGGACCGGCCCTCGCGGCGGGCCTCGTCGTAGCGACCTACCGTCTCGCACACTCACTCGCGGAGGAAGCGTTCGGCGAGAGTCCATCGTGCGAGGTCACGGCACGCACAGCCGCACTGCTTTCCGTTTTTTGTGGCGCGTTGCGCTACCACACCGCGGACACCATGGCCCACGGCGCCGCGGCGCTCGGAGTCGTCATCGCCTTCGACGCCGCGTCGAAGCGGCAATGCACGTGGGCCGGGCTTATCGTCGGTGCGGTAGCCGCAACGAGGCCGATGTCGGCTTTGCCCATCGCGGTCGTCTCTCTTTGGCTACTCCGCAAAGGGGGCCTACGCGCGCTCACGAGCTTCGTCGTCGCAACGCTTCCGGGTGTGGCTTTCCTTCTCCTCGCGCAGCACGCCGTCACGGGGACATGGTTTACGTCGTCGCAGCGCATGTATTATGCACTAAGCGATGGCCCGCCGGACTGCTTCCGATGGGGGTTTGGCCACGCTATAGGGTGCGTTTACGAGCACGGCGAATTCGTGGCAGCGCGCCTTTCAAAGGGTTTTGGGCTCACTTCGGCGCTCGGTACCACCGTGAGGCGCCTCGCCATGCATCTGCGCGACGTGGCGAACCTGGAGCCGCTTGCGCTTCTGATCATGGTCCCCGCGTGGAGGTCGGCGAGCCGGTCGGGCCCGCACGCGCATCCGCGCAAAGCAGGAGGCGACACGCAACTCGCAGGCGCGGCCGTCGCGCTCGTCGGCCTTCATATCCTTGCCTATTTCCCTTTCTACTTCGACGGCAACTACCCTGGCGGCGGCGCACGAATGTTCGCCGACATGCTTCCTATCGAGCATGCACTTGTCGCTGTCGCGATCGTTTTGTTCGCCTCGAAAGCTCGACCGACGCAGGCGCCGTTACTCGTGCTCTCTCTTTCGCTCGGTGGCTTTGCGACGCATGCTGCATTCGACCACCTGAAGCTCCAAGCGCGCGACGGAGGGCGCCCGATGTTCGAGCCGGATCTGCTCGCCAAGGCCGGCGTGTCCACCGGCCTCGTGTTCGTCGACACAGACCATGCGTTCAACCTGGGACACGATCCGAGCGCGGTAGCCTTGCGCCATGTGGTCGTGGCGCGCTTACGGAACGACGATCGCGACAGCCTTCTGTTCAACCGCCTCGGACGTCCGCCGAGCTACCTCTACAAGTTCGACGCATCAACGTCGCCTGCGGAACGAACGACGACAGTGATCACGCCCGCGACGGACAGCGTGACCAAGCCCGAAATCGTACCGTGGACGCCGCCCTCGCCGACAAGCACCTGGCGGTTTGAAGCCGAAGCCGCGTGGCCTCCGCTTTCGCAAAATGCCGCGTTTGCCGTACCGGTTTTCACCGACACATGTGCTTCAAATGGCAAAGCGTTGCTCGTAACCCCCGCTTCCGTGGAATCCAGTGGGAGTGCAACCATCGACCTCCCCGTGCCTGAGTCCGGCCTCTATGAAGTGGTCCCAAGAGTCGTCCATCGAGCGAGGCTTCCGCACATGACGCCGCGGAGCCCTCTAACGCCGAGCGGCAAACTTTCGCTCGTAGAATCGAGCTGGGAATGGGTCGCGAGCGAAGGCGCGGAGGCGTGCGTCGATCTTCTCGCCAAAGAAGTGCGGCTCGTTGCGCCGACCGCCCGAATGACGGTCGATGCCCAAGGCGGAGCCGTCGCTGTCGACCGCGTGATGCTTCGGCGCATCAAGTAAGAAATTGCCTCAAGGCGTGATGAAATTGTGCGACATCGAGATGGGAGAACGAGGGCGTGACGGGAACTCGTTGACGACCCCGTCGAACGTCGCTTCACTAGCTTTGGGGGACCCTCGAGATGACCAAGAGTGAACTCATCGACGCCATGGCGCTTCGCAGTCAGCTCACGAAGGCGCGTGCCGAGCTTGTCGTCAACTGCGTGTTCGACTCGATGACCGAGGCCCTCCAACGCGGCGAAGGCATAGAGATTCGTGGATTCGGTAGCTTTACTGTGCGCCCCTACAAGGCCTACTCCGGCCGCAACCCGCGCACCGGCGAGCCGGTTACGGTTCCGCCGAAGCGGCTCCCGTTTTTTAAAGTTGGCAAAGAGCTGAAGGAGCTCGTGAACGCGAGCCGCATCACGCACGCGACGATCACGGGCGGCGACGACAAAGACGACTGACCCTCCGGCACGCACCCGGCTGAACATGGGATGCGTGCAGGACGCGAATCCGGCACGGCGTTTGCTCAAAACAGGCTTGGGGAGCCAAGCGCCATGAGTGAACTTCGCAGCATCTTGGAGGAAAAGCGCAGGCCGGTCGAGTACGTCGGCCCCGAAGCGACCGCGTTCGAGGCGGTCGCCAAGATGTGCCGAAGTCGCATCGGTTCACTTCTCGTAGAGGAATACGAAAAGCCCATTGGGATCATCTCCGAGCGCGACGTCCTGACGCGCCTCGTCCTCGAGCAGCTCGACGCCTCAGCCACCAGCGTTCGGGCGATCATGACCACCGATGTACTTTGCATTGATCCGGACGTGGAGCTCGAGCAAATTATGGAGCTCATGACAGAACATCGCGTCCGCCACCTGCCGGTCGTGGAGCAGGGAAAAGTCATCGGCATCGTCTCTATCGGCGATCTCGTCCGTTGGGTGAGTCGCAACCAGGACGTAGAAATCCGCGCCATGCGCGACTACGTCTGCGGCGTGTACCCGGGTTAAGTCTCGAAACGCGCATTCGAAACGCGCTGCAGCGGTCTCGGCAGGCCCAAACGGGTCTCAGCGGTCTCGACAAGCAAGGTCGGTTCGGCTTACTTCTGTTCGAGTCCATGCCCGATTTTCTTCCCGTTTCCGAGCAAATGGTCGAGCTCACGCGCGGCGTCGTCGACCTGCACGTCAAGAGCGAGCTGGAGCAACGTCTCGAAGCGTCACGAAAGAGCGGTAAGCCGCTTCGCGTGAAGGCGGGGTTCGATCCGACGAGGCCCGATCTTCATATCGGTCACGCGGTGCTCCTCGCCAAGATGAGGCAGTTCCAAGATCAAGGTCACCAGGCGATTCTGCTCGTCGGCGAATTCACGGCGATGGTCGGCGACCCCACTGGAAAAAGCGAGTTGCGGCCTCGCCTCACGCGCGAAGAGGTCGCGGCGGCGGCGGCTACGTATACCGATCAGGCCTTCAAAGTACTCGACCGCGACAGGACGGAAGTACGCTCTAATTCGGAATGGCTCGACAAGCTTTCGCCCGTCGACGTCATCGAACTCATGGCGAAGACCACAGTCTCGCGCATGCTCGAGCGTAACGACTTTGCGAAGCGTTACGCGGAAGGTCGTCCTATCTACCAACACGAATTTCTCTATCCGCTACTCCAAGGATACGATTCGGTCGCGCTCGATTGCGATATCGAATTAGGCGGCACGGACCAGCTCTTCAACTTGCTCGTCGGGCGCGACTTGATGAGCAAGTACGGACAGCGTCCGCAAATCGTCATGACCACGCCGCTCCTTGAAGGGATCGACGCGAAAATCGAACGCGGCGTGGTCGTGGGCGCCAAAATGTCGAAAAGTTCCGACAACTACGTCGGTCTTACCGAGCCGCCGCTGACGATGCACCGGAAGCTCATGCAGGTCGATGACGACGTCATCTTTCGCTACTTCGAGCTCTTGTCGCTCCTCCCGGCCGACGACATCACGAAGCTGAAAGCCGAACGAGCAGCCGGGCGTCACCCGAAAGAGGTCAAAGCTCTCTTCGCGCGCGAGATGATCACGCGCTTTCACAACGCCGACGCGGCCTCGAACGCCGCCGCCGAATTCGAGAAAATCTACGCGGCAGATGCCATCCCTGCCGACGTTGAGGAACACACGCTCACCACAGACACGGCAACCCTCTGGCTCGCGAAGGCACTTTCAAGCGCTAAGCTCGTCAAATCGACGGGCGAGGGAAAGCGACTTGTCGAGCAAGGCGGCGTCGAGGTCGATCAGGAACGGGTGACCGACGGGAATTTTCAGCTGGAGAAGGGACGGCGCTACCTGCTTCGCGTCGGCTCCAAAAACCGACGCTTCGCGTACGTGGTAGTGACCCCGTGAATTCACCGCGCGCGGTCGCGTTCGCCGCTGCGCTGTTCGGCTTGGTCGTCGGTTGTGGCTCACCCATCGCGCCGCGTTCGGCGACTCCCTCGCCTATCGATTTGCACTTGGACGCCGCCTGCGATCTCGCTCCCTCGGCTGCGGTCGAGTGGGTGCTTGACGCGAAACCTCGCGCGATAGCGGAAATGCCCGACCTCATTCCCGCTATCGCACGGGTCGTGTCGGAGGCCCGGTTTGCCTCGTTCGCGGCCGCACATGGCGGCATTGATGTCCGGCAACTCACGGCGCTGTGCATCGCGAAGTACCCAACGTCGACGCTCGCGGTAGCTCGTACGCTTTTCGACCCGTTGCGCGTCGAGCGCGCGTTCACGGAACGCGTGACGAACCCGAGCACGCTAGGCCGTGCGGTCGATCTCCCGAATCCTCTCGTCGTACGAACGTGGGGAGACGTAAACGGGGAGGCGCAAGAAATCGTGCTTTTCGGGCGCGAAGCCCTCGTTTTCGAGCAAGGTCACATTGGCCGCGCGCGCGTGGCCGAGGCCTTCGCACTTCGCAAACTTCGCCGCGCAGCCCCCGCACTCCGGGGTCCGGGACTCACGCAAGCTGTTGCTCTTGCCGGCGAGGCTCCGGTGCGGTTCTTCATTCCCGGCCCTTTTGAGGGCGAGGCCGCCGCGGCGTTGGGAGGCCTCCTGCGGGCAAGCACCGCCGTCGCGATCACGGCGAGGTTCAACGAGCGCCTTACGCTGAGCCTCATTCTGACGGGCGCGTGGGGCAAAGACGCTTCCGCCGCGGCCGAGCGCTTGTCGGCCGCCGTGAACGTCGTTTGCGAGAGCCCGCTCGGCCATCTCTTGGGCTTTCATCGTCCCCTTGCCCCTCCACACGTTCGTGCCACTGAAGATGCCCTTGTGCTCGACATCACAGTCGACGCCGAAACGCTCGCGCGTGGCCTTCATGACGCCTTGGATGCCCCACTCGAGGACATGATGAGCGCAGTCAAGCCGCTACCCGGGAAGAGCCTCCCGCGCGCTGCGGAGTGACGGCCCCTACGCGCCGTCTCCGTTGACGCCGAGCGCCTAGCAGTGCTACCCGCGCGACCGTGGTACAACCGTCCGCTCGCTCCCCTCGGTCTGCGTCTTCGTCCACCTCATCCGCTGCGCTGCTCGTGACGCCCCTGCCCAGTGCGAGTCCGACTCGCACGCCGCGTACGACGCACACGCCCGCGAAAACGGGGAAGCCCAAAGCGAGTCCAGCGGCAGGCAAAAGCGTAAAAGCCGCCGCAACCACGAAGCGCCCCGTCCTTCGTCCAGTCGCAGGCGGTGCGGCAAAGAGCGTCAGAGCTACGTCGGCCGCGACCACCGCGGAGGAACCCGCGAAGCGTGTTTCGACGGTTGCTCCGCGCGGGTACGTGCCGCTCATCGACATCCCGAAGCCGCCGCCGCCCCCGAAAGACTTTACTCTCAACGTCGGGGACAAGGCCGTGCACCCTTCGCACGGCCTCGCCGAGGTGACGGCCATCGAGCACCGCGAGATAGGTAGCATGAAGGGTGAGTTCTACATCCTTCGCATTGTCGATAACGGAATGCGCATCATGGTGCCTCGCGCGTCGTCGAGCGCGGCGGGAATCAGGCCGGTCATGAGCGCGAAGGAGG
Organism: Polyangiaceae bacterium; assembly: GCA_025353725.1. Taxonomy (GTDB): domain Bacteria; phylum Myxococcota_A; class Polyangia; order Polyangiales; family Polyangiaceae; genus Labilithrix. The sequence continues at coordinate 241,779 of JANXOF010000053.1, forward strand.
CCGACGCCGTGCTCGAGACCATGAAGGCCCGCGAGGTCGCCGTCGACTTGCAACCCTGGAGCCGTCGCTTTCGCGCCTACACGGAGATGATCAAGTGCGGGTCGCCACAAGAGGTCGCAAAGGTGCTTCGCGACATGTATCGCCTCAAGTTCGACAAAGACTTGTCATTCGGAGAGCGACGACTCCTCGACCAAGCAAAAAGCCTCCTGATGAAGGAGCTCGCGGCGGCCAAGGGAGTCACCGAGGCCGTGCTCCAGGCGCAAGTCGACGACATGTTCCGCGCGTGAGCTCAAAGACTTCCACGCCCCGTTTCGTGTGGACGACAGCAGGCGTTACGCTGCTGCTCGCGCTCGTCAACGGGTGCGGGTTCGGCCCCTCAAAGGGGCAAGCGCTCGAAGCTATCCAACGCGAGATCAAAGAAGATGCAAACTGCATGCTACCTCTCGACGTGTTCTCGCGTGTAAAAGTGCAGCATACAACCAAGGCGGTGTGCGTACTCAAAGCGGCACCCGCGAAGGCACGGGCGTGTTTCGACGCGCTCGTCGCCGCGGGCGTGACCCGAGCGATGCCTGAGTCGTACCTGCTCGCCTGGCCTGACGAAGTGGCCGGAGCAAGCCTCAGCGATCTCCCCGCCTACGATCGTCGCGCGCGAAACGTGACCTACAGCGCGTGTTTCGAGCTCGCCTCGGACCTTCGCGCAGGTCGCTTTTCGTGCGCCGACGTCCGCGCGGCAAAGGTCGTTAGCGTAAGCGAGCAGGGCGAAGCCAAGGCCGATGTGCGCTACGAGCGCGAGGTTTTGATGCACGCCTCACTCGCGGCGATCGATGGCGCGTGCGGTGAGGTGACGAGGCCACTCGCAACGGCCCACGCAGAGTTTGTAAAGAACGCTTCAGGTTGGGTCTTATCGGCGAAGGCGGACGCGGTCGGCGGTGGCGCCCACTGGTAGGCGTGCGACTCGGATCTCGAGCGACAACGCGACAACGCGACAATGCGACAACAAGAGCCAGCGTGACCAGCCTGGTCTCCGAACGCTCGAAATGAGAACGTAGGGACTGTGAAAATATACACAAAAACCGGCGACGACGGCACGACGGGACTCTTTGGCGGCGTACGCGTAAAAAAGGCGTCAGCGCGCGTCGAGGCTTACGGGACCGTCGACGAGCTCAACGCGACGGTCGGCATCGCACGAGCGACCGCGCTCGACCCCATGGCCGACCGCGTCCTCGCGCAAACGCAGGTCGACCTTTTCACGCTGGGCGCAGAGCTCGCATGCGCGCCCGGAAAAGAAGACAAGCTGGGCATGCCCCTTATCAATGGAGACGATGCCCTACGCCTCGAGCGCGCTATCGACGACGCCGAAAAGGAACTCCCACCCCTGAAAACGTTCGTTTTGCCCGGGGGAAGTGCACAGGCGGCCGCGCTTCACCTGGCACGCACCGTGTGCCGACGCGCCGAGCGCGACGTGCTGTCGATGGACGACTTCGACCCGCGCGATGACGTCGTGATTTACCTCAATCGCCTAAGCGACTTGCTGTTTACACTCGCGCGCCATGCAAACCTCAAAGCCGGCGTAGCGGATGTGCCGTGGGTCGCACGAACCGCGACGTCGCCGAAGACCTGAACGCGAAGCGATCAAGCCGCCAGCTGGGGTTCCACCATCTGCGACGCCAGCAAGCGACGACCCCGATGCAGGCGACTCATGACCGTACCGACCGGTACGCCAAGTTCGGTGGCCGCTTCGCGATACGTAAGTTGGTCGAGATCCACAAGGACGACCACGGTGCGGAACGGGCCTGGCAGCGCGTCGAGCTTCTCCTTCGTGCTCGGCATGAGCGACGTACCCGCTTCGGGCGGAGCAAAGCTCTCGGGGGTCGTCCACGCACACGGGTCGAGCGAAAGCGCGCGGAGGGCCGTTTTTTCGCGACGCGTACGCCTGTAGCGCGTGACAAACACGCTAAAGAGAATTTGGTAGACCCACGCGCGAAGGTTCGAGCCACGGTCGTATTGCGCCGAAAACTTCAACGCGCGTTCGACCGTGTCTTGCGCGATGTCGTCGGCCGTCGTCGTATCTGCCGCAAGCCGAAAGGCCCGACCGCGCAGCTCCGGCAGGAGCGTGACAAGACCGCGTTGGAGGCTCGGCAAATCCGTCGCGACGAGCGGCGCGCGACGGGCACGACGGTCACTACAGGCACGGGGTTCGGTCGCTTGATGAGGCATCGACATTCTGAAAGCGCATCTCGCAACGTGCGTGCCACGAGCGATGCCTCGCGAAGGATGCGGAGTTGGCCTCGAGGACACGTCCTGGCGTGTCTGAGGGGCGATTCACGCGTGGCCGCAAAGACGCAGACGCGTCGTGTTTGTGCCCGAGCTCGATGAAGACACGCGCCTACAAGGTCACCAACGCGCGAAGGGCGCGCGGAACGTAATCCGCAATTTCGTGAGCGAGCAGCCCGCGATCGCCAAACTCCGAGGACCACACGTCGGCCGCGGCGCCGTGCACGTAAGCCGCGCACCATGCGGCCTCGAACGGGGGTAGAAACGTCAAAAACGCGGCCGTAATGCCTGCGAGCGTGTCACCGGATCCAGCGGTAGCGAGAGCTGGATTCCCTGTCGGGTTGACGACTACCTTTCCGTCGGGCCCGGCGATGACGGAAAACGGCCCCTTCAGCAGCACCACACACTGGGCACGTGCAGCCGCCTCGCGCGCCGCTGTGAAGCGGTCGCTTTCGACCTGCTCGCTCGTCGTGTCGAGCAAACGCGCGAGCTCCCCGGCGTGAGGCGTGAGGACAACGCGCCCTGACGCGACGTTGAAGTCGGCCAACGCGCCCGCGTGCAACGTGAGGGCGTCCGCGTCGACCACCATCGGGCCCGGATAGTGCGCGAGAATATGGCTCACGGCGACGCGAGCGCGCGCGTCGGTCCCGAAGCCCGGTCCGACGACCACGGCGCGCTTGTTCGACAGGATACTGTCGATGGCGCGAGCAAGCGCCCCTACACCTTCTGCATCGTCGACGAGGCGTGCCACCATGACCTCGGCTATGCGTGTCTCGAGCGCCGAGGCGACGTCAGGCCAGGTTGCAAGAGTCACCGCCCCCGCGCCTGCACGCATGGCTCCGTGGGCGGCAAGCACCGCGGCGCCAGGCTTGCCACGCGAGCCCGCGAACACCGCGACGTGACCGACGCGATATTTGTGTGCGTCAAGCGGGCGGGGCACCAAGAGCGCGCGGAGGTCGAAGGCCTCGGCGACCCACGCGGCGGGCTCGGTATGCAGCGCGCTTGGTACGCCAATGTCCACGACGTGAACGGCGCCCGCGAAATGCGCGCCTTGCCCCGTCACGTGACCGAGCTTCCGGTGCGCAAACGTGACCGTGCACGTTGCACGTACTGCGGGACCTAACGCGACGCCTGTATCGGCGTTCATTCCCGAGGGCACGTCGAGGGCTAGCGTGGGGGCTGTCGCTTCATTCATGAGCGAGACGACCCGCGCGGCAACGTCCGTGATCGGTCGGTCGAGTCCCGTGCCGAAGAGCGCGTCGACCAACGCGTCCGACTTCGCGAGCGATGCCGCGACGACGTCGAGGTTTGTGAGAAAGGCCGCATCGACCTTTCCGCCGACTCCGACGAACGCGTCGTGGTTCGCGCGGCAGTCGGCCGTCAACTTAGCGGGACTTCCAAGGAGCCACGCTTTTACCTTTGCGCCGCGCAAAAGTAGGTGACGGCCGACGACGAAACCATCGCCGCCGTTGTTGCCGGTACCGCACATCACCGTGACGCGCTTGTCTTGAACGCTTCCCGCGAAAATTTCACGTTCGAAGACGTCGGCCGCACCGCGTCCTGCGTTTTCCATCAGCACGAGGCTTAGGACCTTGCACGTCGACGTGGCGCGCGCGTCGAACGCACGCATCTGGGCGCAAGACAGAACCGGAATCATGGTGCCTGCGAAATCGGTTCGCGTGGTTCGCTTGCGCGGACGAGTTCACGTGCTTCAGGCAGCCGCGCGGACTCGAGAATCACGACCGCTGCGGCAACGCCCGCATCGTGCGTAATGCTGACGTGCCACGAGTCCGCGCCGAACGCCGCGACCATCGCCATGGCTTTACCCTTCAACGCAAGCGTAGGGCGGCCGCTCGACGTGCGACGCACTTCGACCTCGTGCCAGCCCACCCCTTTTGCGCCGTCGAGCGCCTTCGCGAAGGCCTCTTTCGCGGCGAATCGGCCTGCGACAGTGGTAGCAACATCCCGTCCTACGAGCTCGCTACGCTCTGACTCGCTGCAAATCCGCGCGATAAACCGCTCGCCGTTTCGCTCGATAACGCGACGCATTCGCTCAATCGAGCAAACGTCGATTCCAAGCCCAACAATCACCGGTGCGCGCGCCCGAGGGCGATGGCCGCGAGCAGCGAACGCACGGCGCCTGCAAGGCCAGCGAACACGGCATCCGCTATCACCGAGTGCCCGATGTTCAGCTCGATAATCTCAGGAATCGCGACGAGTGCCGCGGCATTTCGCGTCGTCAGTCCGTGACCGGCCGCGATCTCGAGACCGAGTTCGTGTCCGTACCGCGCCGCCACGGCGAGCCTGTCGAGCTCGCGTTGAAGGGTCTTTGGATCGCCAAGCGCATGCGCGTACTCGCCGGTATGAAGTTCGATTTGCTCGACTCCGAGGGCGCGCGACGCCTCGATTTGAGCGATTTCCGGCGCGACAAAAAGGCTAACTTTGATCGTCGCCGCCTGCAGCGCGGCCACATGAGCGCGCAGTTTGGGCGAAGCGTTGACGACCTCAAGCCCCCCTTCCGTGGTGCGTTCTTCGCGGCGCTCCGGGACCAGCGTGACCGTGTCGGGATGCACTCTGCACGCGATAGCCACCATCTCGTCCGTGGCGGCCATCTCGAGATTAAAGGTCGCGGAGAGCATCGCGCGTAACTGCTCCACGTCGGCGTCGCGGATATGACGGCGGTCTTCGCGAAGGTGAGCCGTGATGCCATGAGCGCCGGCCTCCAGACACACCCGCGCGGCCTCGACGGGGTCGGGGTAGGTCGTCCCCCGGGCATTACGGAGAGTCGCGACGTGATCAATATTAACGTGCAATCGCATCAAGCGCGAAAACTAGCACAACGCGGCGAATCCCGAACGCGATGCCGTCCGGCCCACCCGCGTGATGCCTGCCGCGGTCGCCGCGTTCGAGCAGTTAGCGGTCGAGCACGACCCATGAGACCAAAGGCCAGGGTGAAGACCGTCTACGGCCACGAAAAACATCCAAGCTTTGCGCCCGACCGCAAGTCCGAGCTTCTTCTGCCGATGTCGCATTTCGCACGGAGGTCCACTATCGCCGGCACCCCGGCCTTGCAGCACAATCGATGTTCACGCTCGCGACAAACGCGGCGAGCTGGAATTCTTCGTCTGCACACGAGTTGCCTCCAGCTTCGCAGCGCGTGAGGCTGAGCCACTGAGACACTGAGCCACGACGAAACCGAGCCCAAGCCGCAGTCCGATTCCCTTACTCGCGAGGCGGTTCGCCGCTAGCGGGGTGAGTGGTCGAAGAGCCCGTCACTTCGCCTGCAAAATGATTGCAGCCGCACCGCGGACGTCCAGGGCCCTATCCGCAACGTATTCATGGAGTAACGAGTCAGGCAAGCACGGTCGAAATTTCGAAAGGCGGGCGCGGCCGGCGGAGTTTTCGGCGAACCGTAAAGCATCCTCGCGCGTCGGCCCGCCGCGCACGGCAAGCTCGCGCGCGAAGGCCCGGAGCCGCACCACGCTCTCGCCCGCGCCGTCCTTGCACGTAATCGACTTGTCGTTGACGACGCACTTTCCGCCCAGTTCCACTTCGATCATCTTCGAGAGCAAAATATTCGCGCGGCCTCCGGCGAAGGTCCACCACCGGATCGTGTCATGATCCGCCACCATCGGTGAGGGTTCGTCGCGGAGGAAGGCATACTCCACGCGACTCCCCCGCATGATTTCTCGCGCGCGCGCCGACCAAGCGGGGCTCACTTCATCGGAGATCAAAACGCGCCGCATGGCCTGACATAGCTCGTAGCTTAGGAAAGCGGGCGACCCTGACCAGCGCGCAGATGGCGCGTAGTCCGCCGGCCTCACAGAACAAGTTCCTTTGCTCCAATCCGTGTGGATGACCTCCCAAGAGCGCCCCGCCAGCGAAAACGCGCTGCGGTTCGTGCCTGCGTCAAGCGACCCGAGGAACTCGGCATCCACCGTGCCGACGTCCTGCTTATCCCAGAGCACCGAGATGAAGCGCGGCGTTGAGAAGACAGCATAGAGCTCCGCGAAATTTCGCCGACCGTAGAGTTTTTCACCTGTCGGTCCGAGCGACAGCTTGCCTTCCTGGTCGAGCAGAATCTCTTTCTCAATCATGTGAGCCACGACCGCGTCGCGTTCGGCCGACGTGATGTCCGCGAACGGCGTCGCCCCTTCGATCCAGGCCGGCCAATCGGTTTTACCAACTCCGCCACGTTGAATCGAAAGGGCCAAGATCTGATGCGCCATGATGTGGAACGCTCGACGCGACGGACGCACCGACTCGACAAAGCCGTCTTGGTGCAGCTGCAAGATTGCCGCGGCTTGTAAAACCGCGTCGTCCTTCACGGCGAGAAATGTACAGTTCGACGTCGTGCCTGCCCGACGGCCGGTGCGACCCATCCGCTGTAGAAAGCTTGCAACACTGCTCGGACTGTTAATCTGCAGCACGTAATCGAGGTCGCCGATGTCGATCCCGAGCTCGAGCGCGCTCGTCGACACGATCACGCAATCGCTTTCGTCCCGAAAAGCGCGCTCCGAGTCGCGGCGCTCACTTGCGGCAAGGGATCCATGTATCAAGAACGTATTGACCCCGTCGCGGCGGAGCAAGTGGCCGAGGTCTTCAACCCCCTTCCGCGAGTCGACGAACACGAGGCGTTTGCTGCCAGGATAAAGCTGACGAACGACTTGCGCCGAGTTTTCGAGCGTGGCGACGTAATCCAACTTCACGCCCGGCGAGGTCAGTGGCTTGGGCGGAGAAACGATAGCCGCATCACGCTTTGAGCGGCCTTGAATCCAGCGGAGTATTTCCTCAGGATTGCCGACCGTCGCCGAGAGGCCAATCCGTTGAACGTCGTTTCCGCAGAACCGCGTCAGTCGCTCAAGTACCGACGCGAGGTGCGCGCCCCGGTCGTCCGCCGCAAACGCGTGAACTTCATCGATGACTACGGCTCGGAGCCCCGCGAAGATCCGCGCCTCCGGCACACGCGCGCTCATTAGCATCGCTTCGAGCGACTCGGGAGTGGTCAACAGGATGTCGGCGGGCTCCCTAAGGAACGCCTTTCGCGCAGACGGGCCCGTATCTCCATGCCACTTGAATACACGCCGACCGACGGTCCCCGCGTAGCGAGCAACCCGGTCTTCTTGGTTATTCAGTAGTGCGCGAATCGGAGACAGGTAGAGGAGACTCACGGGTTTCCACTCGCCCGCCTCCATCGCCGAGAGCAGCGGGAAGAAGGCGGCCTCGGTTTTGCCACCCGCGGTCGGGGCAAGCACGACGCAGTTCTTCCCGTCGAGTACCGTTTCGATCGTCATCAGCTGCACGGGGCGCAGCTCGCGAAAACCGAGTGTGTTGACGACCTGGTACTGAAAAGCCGGAGTCAGGCGCTCGAAGGCGCTCACTTCGGACCGTCACGCCCATCGGGCTTCGAGACGTCTAGCTCGAGGTCGTCCACGCTTGTCGCGATGCCTGCCGCAGCGCGCTCCTCCGCCGTCATTTCGCGACCCTCGAGCACGAGTCTAAAATGCACGCTCGGGTCGTATGCTTCGTGTTCGTCGACCTTGTCGAGGAGCTCTCCCACGAGTTTTCTTAGAAACAGGCGCGGCGCGATACCGACCGAACTGCCAAGCTTCCCCGTGATCCCGTTGGCGAGATCACGAATCACGCCGTCGCTCACTTTGGCTTCGATGCGCGCTGGATGGTCCGACGGATAGAGCGCCCGAACGCGCCGCCCCACCTCTACCAAGCGTTCTATATTGAACGGAGGGAGCCGGATTTGCACCGCGCGCGCGCTGTCGAAGTCCGAGTTGCCGGAGAAGTCGACGTGCAGGCGTTGCTCGAGCGGCGCGAGGCGCTTAATCCCTTGCGGCCCTTCGAAGAATTGTGTGGTCCCAGTGATAAGCAAGTAGAGGCCGGGGAACTGTCCTGCGTCGATGTCGTCCATCAGCTGCCGAAGCGCGTTCAGGCTATTTTCACGGTTGTCCGCCCGCACGCGCTGAATCGTCTCGACCTCGTCGAGCACGAGGAGCAAGCCTTTGCGCCCCGTCTGACGAAGGAGTGACAGGAGACCACGAAGGAACCCGCCCGCCCCCTTGTGATCGACGTTGCCTTTGAGCGACGCGGCACGCGTAATATCGGCGCCGACATTCGGCTGCGCCATCAGCCAGGCGAGAAGACCATCGGCGGTGGCAGCGTCGTCGTTCAACCGCGCCGTGTGACACGCACGAAGGGCTGCCGCGAATTGGGGCTGCGTCGCACTCACTGACGCAAGGCGCTGCTCGAGCAAATCACCGACTGCGGAGGACACGGCCTTCGCGTTGTCACCGTCAATGCCGGGGCGCGCGAGCACCTCTTCTTCTAGACTGTAAAACCAACGCTCGACCAGCATGCGGAAAGCGCCGTCCGTCCACTCCTTCGTCTGCAGCGATTCGAGCGCGCGCCGGTAGACGGTCTCCATCCGGTAGAGAGGAGTATCGGTCTGCGAGATCTGCACGAGCGCTGTCGCGAAGGACGCGTTACGCGCGCGTTGCTCGAGCCACCTTGCAAAGAACGTCTTCCCCGACCCGTAGTCACCGCGAACGGCCTTGAACACGCCGCGCCCTGCGGCAGCCGCCGCGAGCTCCTCGTCGATGGCCTTCTCGAAGCGGCTTAGCCCCACCGCATACAGTTCGAGCCCGCGACGCGGCACCGTTCCCCGACGAAGCGCCTCGATGATCTCGGTCTTCCTAAGCCGGCTCACGTCTTCCGTCACAGCTTTACCTCGAAGAGTTGCTCCAACGTGGCGACGTCGAGCTTCACCTCGTTGGCGACGAAATCGACGCGCAAGACCTGATAGCTGTCGGCATTCAGAATCTCCGTCAGCGGCGTCGTAAGCGACTTCATCCTCCAACCGGGAACGCCAAGCATCGCCGCTAGCGCCGCAATCGAGCCCACGCCGTCGTGCGAGAGCAGGTAGTCGACCACCTCAAGCGCCAGTGCGCGCAGCTTGGGGTCGGTCGCCCTGGCAAGGAACACCGCCGACTTCGCGAGGCCGTCGGCCCTCGCCGGCGCTGCCCCCGCAACGTTTCCGCTCACCGCCATCGCCGACGCGGCCAGCAGCTCAAGCTGCGCGTCGTTCTTCTTCTTTTTCGGTGCCGGTGGCGGCCGGCCCGACCGACGCACGGAGACTTCGGCGACGTCGAAGTACCACCAGGCCGGGACGTAAGCGGCCTGCATAGCGAGCGCCGGATCATCCTCGGAAAGAAGCGCAGAATCAGGACCGATCAGCAGCGTGGGCGCGATGACCTCCGCGAGCGTTGCGCCCCCGTGCTCACCCGCGTGCGCGGCACCGCCGTAACGGTGGGCGTCATCGGCGAGGAGCACCATACCGTGGGCACCCGCAGGAGCCCACACGCTTCCCTCTTTGGTGGCCACAAAGCCGACCTCGTAGTCGGCAATAGGGTCGGTCGCGTTCTTCCACGGTCGCCATCGAGCGCCGCCGTCGGTGTTGGCGCCGCCGGCCGAGACTAAGCGATCGGCGGGTACGTGCCCGTGATCGCTCGTCATGAGAATCGTCCGCCCGGCTTCTTGCGCGGCATCGAGTAGCTCGCGAAGCGACTTGATGCTGTCGACAGTCCACTCGTGGTGTTGCTGCGAGTCGCTTTTGAGAGACGAGTCGATCGCGTTGATCACCAAGGCAACGATGCGCGCGTCGGGATCGCGCACCAACGAGAGAGCCTCCTTCGAGGCTGCGCCGTCGAGGGTGTGGCTCTCCGCGCGCAAGAAGAGTCTCGGTAGGCTCGCCTTGTCGATAAGCGCCCGCGCCGTCTTGTGCTTTGCCCAGCGCTCGGGATCTTTCGAGGTGTCTCCTCGTGGTCCGGGCGGCATCGGGTACCCCGCAAAGAACGCGGCCCGGCTCACTTCAGTGATGGTAGGAAGGCCAGCGAGTGTCGGCGGGTAAAACCCACTTCCGACCTGCGCCACCTTCTCGCGATGCCAGGCGAGCGGTCCCCACGGCACGCCGGCGCTACCCATGGACTGCAGCAGCTCGACGGCCTGAGCCCAAGCCATGCCATCGAAGAGAATGGTTAAGACGCGGCGCGCTTCGTTCTCTTGGAGAAACTTGCCCGCGATTCGCGCGACCGCCTGATCGAGTGGGAGCACCTGTTCGGCCGGACGGTTGGCACGAACCCATTCGGGTAGCGCACGCGCGAACGCGAGATCGAGCTCCGTGCGCGCGGCATCAGCCTTCGCCACAACGGCTTGAATCCCCTGTCCAATCGCGGACTCCGAGCTTCCGCGCGCCCGACGACGCGCCCAGTCGACGTACCCGCCCTCGTCCGCGTACCAGCGCGCGAGGCGCTCGACTTCCGCGTACGGCGTGCTCCCGTTGGCGAGCTTTTGATCCGGCCGAGCTGCGAGCCATGTTGCCAGCCGCACCGCCATTTCGGCGCGCTTGAAGAGCGAAAAGCGCGCTGGATCTTTGAAAGCCTGGTGTAGCTCGAGCCGACGCAGCGCCGAGCTCGCGGCAGCGACCGACGCGGGCGCCGGGCTCACGGCCGCGAGGGTCAACGCGGCCCCGAGAGCCTCGAGCCGCGCCTGCCACGACGACGGCAGCCTCGGACTTTCGACGATCGCGCGGCGGATGGACTCGTCGTCAATTCGCGCATCGGCACCCTCGAGCATGGCGCGGACGATGCCCGTTGTGCCCGGCGGTGTACCCCCCTGCCCCGTACTCCCCTGCCCCGACACGCCGTCTCGCTTATCGAGCCACTGAAGCGCAGGGACAACAGCCGCCCCTAGCTCCGACACGTACTGGCGCAAGTCTGCCCCCAGCTCGACGCCCAGCGTCTGCTTCACGTTCAGCTTGATCCACACACGGACAGCATCGTCTTCGGCTCGAGCAAGCGCTTCGAACAGAACGGCGAACTCGAAGAGCGCGCGCCCCCGCCCCTGCTCCCAGGCGGTCCAGACCAGTGAGCCTACCTTGCCGAGCTTCGCGTCGAGAAACGCGAGCAGCGCGCGCCCGACGTCCGCCGCGTTGCGCACGTCGAGCTCTTTGCGAAATGCCTGGCCTCGCTGATCCGTCGCGGCCCATGCCAGGAGAGCGCTGAGCGACACGCCGCCCTCCGTCTCGATGCCGAACGAGGCCGCAAGCCAGCCATTCCAGAGTGCCTCACGCGTTAGCCTTCCGCCGGAAGCGCGCATGGGTTGCGCTGGCGCTCCCCACCGGAGGACATACAGCGCGAGTGGGTCGACGACCGCGGCATCTTCGACACTGGCGGCATCGAACATGCGCTGGAGACGGAGCGAACGCCCTACCGTCTGCACCCGCGCCTTTGCGAACCGCCCTGCGATATCGAGCGGCAGTTCGTGCGACCATGGGACCAAAAAGACGATGCGATCGGCGCCCTCGTCGATCACGGGCAGCGCGATGCGTAGCTCAAGCTCGTTCTGCGTGGGGACGATGCGGTAGCGCCCAGCACCTTCCACGTCCACAACGCTCTCGTCTCCCTCGCCGAAAAGAGCAAAAAGCGGACGGTGGTCGGAAGCGCGGAAGGCCTTTTTGAGAAAGTCGCCGATCTCGGTGCCGGTGAGACGAGGCGCGGCGCTCATCGTATCGGATCCGTCGTCAGCGTCAGCGTCATCGCGAGCAAAACGTCGGCGTCACTTGTCTCCAGCGCGTTTTCGACTTCCTGCACGAGTGCCCTCAAGCGAGCAAGTGCCTCGCCGCGCCCTCTCGCTTTGATGTCTTGCTGAAAAAGAATCTTGGCTCCAGGCGAAGGCGAAGAAAGGGGAGCGGCTGGCGCAGTCCCACCGAGCGTCGGCGGCGCCTTCGGCCGAAGCAGCGTTTGACCCGCCGTGGCGAGCGCTCGAAGTCGGTCGGCGAGCGCGACGTTCAGCTCGTCCTGACGCAGCACCTTCGCGACGTCCTCGAGAAGCTCCATGGCACCGTTCAGGGTCGCCTGCTGCCCGTGGAGTTGCGTGAAAACCCCGAACACCAGCTCGTCGTCGAGCGTATCGACGACGGTTTTGGCGCTATTGAGACTCGTGCCCACCGCGAGCGCGCTCATCTTTGGCTCGAACGTCGCGAGCGCCCGAACCTGCTCGATGACGCCCTTACCGTGCAGCGTCGCGCAAAGAGCGTCCGCCGAAACCGCGGTAACAAGGCGGTCGACGTTCGCGGGCAACCCGAGTTCATCAAGGCGCTTGCGCAACAACGATGGCAGCCTCGCCGCGTGCGCGGTCACCTGCAGGAGCCGCGGATGGAGAAGGTCCTCAAACTTGCGCAGGTTGTCCGCGTGCAGCGCTCGGCCCACCAGCACGACGCCTGCCGCGCTCCCCGCGAGACTAAGCGCGGCGTTCCAGTCCGCCGCAGCCGGCAGGGCCGGCCGGTCGAGCACGACGTCTTCGGGTATCTCGGTGCCCGCATGAGCCGCGTAGCCCTTGCCGAGACGTACGAGCGTTCGAGCCGTCGCGCGCGCATAAGCGCGGATGACGAGATCGCTCGCCGCCGCCTCGAGCCCCATTTTGCCCCCCTCGTCGATCCAGCGGCGAACCTCACCCGCGGTCGGCGCTTCGACCGACGATTGCTGGCGCTTTTTCTCGAGCTCCTGCACCGTTCCGTCCTCACGCAGGTGGAGCGCGGCCTCGGTCCAGCGGACGAGCCCGAGCTGCCCTAGCGAGCCCTTCGCTTCGTCAATTGCGTCACGATCGGCCGCGAGCTTCTTGTCGTCGGCGTCGACCAACCTGCCGAAGGTTTCGAGGAGACGCTCGACAAGCTTAGCGTTCTTCGCAAGCTTTCGCGTGAACGCGGGATGCCGCGGATAGCGTGCCTCGAGCAGAGCCGACACATAGCCGTCCACCGCCTGCGGGAAAACGGTCGCTAGCGAGCGATTCACATGCGCGCCTGGCTTCAGGACGTAAAGATGATCGGAGAGAGAACGCGACGAGTCGAGGTCTGACTCGACGGGGGATGCGAGCCCGTAGGCCTGCTCAAGAATTTTCCCGAGTCGAGCCTTCTTCTGATTCCGAAGATTGTCCAAGTCCACCTCGGCGCGCGACTGCTGCTCGACGCTAAGGTGTTGAATGGCTTTACGCATGGACTGCGGCGTCTCGAGGATGGCCTGCAGAATGCACAATTCACCGAGAAGGCGGTTGGTGCTTTCGGAGAAGAAGCTCGGAAGCCACACGAGCGTCCACGTCCCCGTGCCCTCTTCGATGACCTGCTCGATAACGCGAAGGTCGTCCGCAGGACCGAAGCCTGGCTCGTCGAACGGGTAGTCGATCACGAGGCGCCAATCAAAGTCCTCAGGGCAGCGCAACGCCTCGACGATCCGGTGCACGTTGCCAAAACGGATGTGCCCGTGGCGCTTCGTCGATCGCCAGTCGACGGCATGCTCGATCTCGGTGCCTGCGGACTTTGCAACTCCAAGCTTTTCAAACAAGAGGTCGCGGAGGATGGCCTGACGCGCGCCAGTGTTGTCTTCACTCCTTGCCTGATTGAGGATCGGCGCGACGTCGACGCCTTCGAGCTGCAAAATGACGGTAGGGTCCGTCTGCGCGCCGACATGAAGCTGCCCGACGGCCGCCGCCCACTCCCGGAGCTTCTGCGCGACGGTGTTTGCCTCGCGGCCGGGGATCGGATCGCGCAACGTGCCGTAGTTAAGCTGAACGAGGCGGCTCGCTGTCATGTCGCGAAGCGCGTTCACCTCTGGCACCAGCGCGGCGATGAGAAGCGATTTCACGATTCTGTTGTCGTTGCGACACGTGCGCTCGGGGCACGCGGAGCAGCCGAGGCGAGTCGGGTGGCTGGGGCGCAAGCGCTGACAACGCGCCTCAGAGCCCGTCCCATTACCCTCTTGGATGAGCGGCAGTAGTTGGTATTTGTAGACTTGCTTCGCCGACTCGAAGCGCGCCTTCATGACGCCATCGGCCGAATCTTCTCCGCCAGCGAGCACATCGAACAAATCCCCCACGGGAACGACCTGCCCCATGTGGAGATCGGGGATGTGCTCGACAAGGATCTCCATCAAGATCTTGATCGCGGTGCGTTCGCGCTGGAGCGAATTGGAGAGCGCCACGAGCGTTTCGACTAACGCGGGGCTGAACGGATAAAGCTTGCCGAATGCTTCGCCGTCTTGGAGCCCAAGCAGCGTCGACCAAGACGCGCCCGCCTGTTTTTTCAGCATGACGAAAGCTTCGTCGAGCTTCCTGCGCGCTTCGGGGCTGCGTGCCTTGAGAACGCGGCGCTCGACGATCGCCGGCAGGTTTCGATCTTCGAGTTTGATCGTATCGAACCGGCCCTCCCAGTGGCGCAGGCTGCTGCGCAGGTTCGCCTCGTCGCTCCCCGCGAATTGCTCACCGACCATTTCGGCTAGGTCGCGTTGCCGCGCAATGAAGCTCACGATCGGCAGCTCGCGCGATGCGTCTTGCGCCTCGACGAGCTTCACCGCTTTCTGCATCTCCTGGTGGAGGAACACCTGGTCGGACGCGCGCGATGCGAGCCACAGGACGAGCTCGTCGAGGAAAAACACGACAGCGTTGAACTTCAGCGTCTTCGCGTGCCGCGCGAGGATCGCGAGCCCGCGATCAAAGTCCACGAACGACTGGTTCTGCTGCGCAAACGCTTTAAAGTGCGTGCGCACGAGGGCGTCGAACAGGGCCTCGCGCTCGTCGGGACTTGTCGAGGCTACGGCCTGAGCGAAGCGGTTGCTGTCCCAACGCGCCGCTGTAGCGATTTCGCCCCAGCCCTCTTCCGCGCCGCTCGCGGGATTCATGGGTGCGAAAAATTTCTCGTCTCCGAGCGAGGCGAGGTGCTGCGCGGCATCGGCGAAGAGCTGCTCGTCGGCGAACAGCGGCGGGACGGGCGCTTTCGGAAACATCTCGCGGACGAAGCGGATGTATTCTCCGAACACGGCCGATTCGAGGTTTCTCTGCCCCACCATGTGAAAGCGAAGCTGAAGGATCTTCTTATCGGCAATCCAAGGATGCGAGGCGCGAAGGGCGTGGAGCTCCGGGACTCGCCACGCGGCCTCGTTGCCGCCCAAAAGCAGACTGAGCAGCGCCATGAAGTGGGATTTGCCGCTGCCGAAGCTTCCGTGAATGTACGCCGCCTGGCTGCGCTGGTCGCGGAGCGCGCCTTTCACGAGCATCAGTGCGCGGCCGAACGCATCGACGAGCGGCGGCGTGACGACGTAGGTAGCCGCAGTCTCTTCGGGATGAAGCACGCCCTCGGACAGCTTGAGAACGAAGTCGCCCTTGCGGATTTGGTCGGGAAGATCGAAGAGGTCGCGAAGCGCGGTCGTCATGGCGAGCGCCAGTCTATGCGACAGCGCCCTCGCGTAGGAGTTATGCGAACAAGCGCTGAAAGACGCGCGGTAGTGGCGACACGTGGCCAGTGATACGCAGGTTAGGCACACTCTACGTATACCCGTTGGATGCCTTCATTGAAGTGGCGCGCGCTACAGGCATGACGCGGGACGATAAGGAAGCGCAGCGCCGGAATTTTGCTTTCGGCAACTAACTAGCCGCTGCCAACGGTTCTGGAAAACAGAAGTTTTCATTTGCCGGGCGCCTTCTCCGGGGCTAGGTTTCATCGTGGCAGAAGAAAGCTCACTTCGTATCGGTCGCCGGCTGAAAGCGGCGCGGGAACGTGCCGGACTAAGCCAAGGCGAGGTTTGTCGTCGAATTGCCCTTGGTGAGTCGACGCTTTCCGAATTCGAGAATGACAGGCGGGCCCCAAGTCTCGTCCAGCTCGACGCGTTAGCTCGGACATACTGCCGTTCCGTGGGCTCATTTCTTTCCGACGCGGAACCGCCAACCAAGACCGTGTTGTGGCGCAAGCGACCCTCCGAAGGCGCGGAGGAGCTTGAGGCCAAATTTCTCAGGCTCGTCGAGCAGTATGCCAATCTCGAACGCTGGAGCGGTGAGGTTGCGGGGTGCCGTATTCCGGACGCTGCGCCGAAGCTCCCCGACGCCTACGGTACGGGCGACGCCGAGGAGTTAGCTCGCCTTGTTCGCCGAGACCTCGGACTCGGCGACCGGCCCGCGCTTTCTCTTTTGCGCGTCCTCGAAGAAGACTGCGGAGCGAGGGTGTTTCACCTTCCGTTCGAGCCTACGGGTACCGCGGCCTGCGTTCGAAGCGAGGACTTGGGGATCGCAATTCTACTCAATGCGAAGAGCGTGCGTTGGCGACGGAACTTCGACCTCGCGCACGAGCTGTTTCACCTCCTAACTTGGAACATCTTTCGTACGGTCTCTGCCGCAGGGGACGACCGAGAAGAAAAGCTCGCCGATGCGTTCGCGTCTACGCTGCTACTTCCCGAAGAGCCGTTTCGCTCAGCACTCAACCGCCGTAAGATAGAGAAGAAGCTTTCGACGGCGGCAGTTTTCGGCCTCGCTCGAGACTTTGACGTCTCGATAGACGCAGTAGTTTGGCGCCTTCACGCGCTGTTCGGCTGCCATGACCGTGATTACACGAAGCGGCGCATCGACTCTTTCCGAGCAGCGGCGCCGCTCTACGAGGAGCGTTCCAAGGACGCCCCTCCCATGCGGCCCGAACGCTTTCATGCTCTCGCCGTGACGGCGCTTCGTTCCGGTGAGCTCTCGACTGGGCGGTTCGCTGAATATCTCGGCATCACCCGAGAGAAGGCAATGACGTTTGTGGAACAGGAGACTCCGCTGGATGAAGCGATGGATCTTCCTTCTTCTTGACGCCAACGTCGTCATCGTTCTCTTCAAGTGGGGTATCTGGGAGCTATTCCGCTCCTGAGCGATCCCCTCGAAAATCGCATTTTTCTCTGAATTTTCGGGGGACCATCCATGTCTGACGGAGATCGCACTTCCTACCCGAGTTGAAGAAGGCACGATTCAGACGTCGCGACGGCGGCCGGCGGCGGCGCGAGTCGCGCCGGAGCGCGTCCACGAGTTCGTGGCCGAGCTGCTTGGCGACGACGTTCACGCGGCACGCGTGCTCTCGTTCGCCACCGGCGTCGTCGGCGTTCTCCACGCCGCAGCGCTCGGCGTGCACGCGATCGGCCGTGGCCTTGCCGACGCGATGGGGCTCGACCCGAAGCACGCCATCAAGCAGATCGATCGTCTGCTGAGCAACACGGGCTTCACGGTGTGGCAATGGTTCGAGCCGTGGGTCTTGTTCGTGGTCGCGGCCAGGACGGAGATCGTCGTGGCGCTGGATTGGACCGAATTCGACAAGGACGGTCCGTCGACCCTCGCGGCGTATCTCGTCACGTCGCATGGCCGAGCGACGCCGTTGCTGTGGAAGACGGTGCGCAAGTCGAAGTTGAAAAACCAGCGCAACGAGCACGAGTACCAAGTGATCCGTCGGCTGCACGAGCTGCTGCCCGTAGACACGAAGATCACGCTCCTTGCAGACCGCGGCTTCGGGGACCAGAAGCGCTTCACGTACCTCGGCCTCCTTGGATGGTCCTACGCTATCCGCTTCCGTCAGGCGATCCACCTGACGGTCGCAGAGCGCATGATGCCAGCGAGCCAATGGGTCCCGATTACCGGCAACGCAAAGATGCTCCGCGACGTGCTCATCACCGGGAACAAGACGAGCATTCCGGCGGTCGTCCTCAAACACCAGAAGGGCATGAAGGAGGCATGGTGCATTGCGACAGATCGCACTGACCTCGGCGCGGCCGGAGTCGTCAAGCTCTACGCCCGCCGCTTCACGATCGAAGAGACCTTTCGCGACATCAAGGACAACCACTTCGGGATGGGGCTCTCAGCGACACACATCGGTACGCCCGAGCGCCGTGATCGC
>JANXOF010000051.1 GCA_025353725.1 Polyangiaceae bacterium
GATGGTCATCGAGCTTGAGCGACGCGCCCTCATCAGCCGCGTCCCTCATCAGGCTCGAAGTATTGCGGTTTGCGTATCCGAGGAAGAAATTCCCCGGCTACGCCCGCAATCGATCGAAATCACTGTGCCCCGGTACTAGTGTGAGGCCCTGGCGCGTGCGCCGGAGGCTGAGACCGGGCGCTCTGTAGGATCGGAGATTGGGCGGTCGAGAGCGGGAGAATAAAACGAGCGAGCGC
Source organism: Polyangiaceae bacterium (assembly GCA_025353725.1). Classification (GTDB taxonomy): domain Bacteria; phylum Myxococcota_A; class Polyangia; order Polyangiales; family Polyangiaceae; genus Labilithrix. The sequence continues at coordinate 237 of JANXOF010000051.1, forward strand.
GCGAGCGACCAGAGCGAATCGCGCGGCGAACCCGCGGTTCAGGCGGCTATGTACGCCTTCACCGCAGGGTCCGTGAGGACCCGGAACGACCGCACGTTCATGTACACGCTTGCGGCGGACGCGCCTGCGCACAGCGCGCCGTCAAGCGACCAGGTGTGGAAAAACGTCCATCCCATTCGGGCGACGGCGATCGAGCCAAGTACGCTGAAAAGTCCGGTGCAACCCACCAGCAACGCGCGCGTCAGCGACCCTTTGGCAAGAAGACGGCGACCGAGAAACCAGACGCCGAACACGTTGAACCCGAGCCACGTTACCGCGCCGATGAGAGAAAAGAATCCGAAGCCTCGAAGCCAAAGCGACAGGACTGCGCCAAACACGGCGTACCTGTACCAGCTGTTCGTGAGCCCCTCGATTTTATGCCTTGCAGTCATTCGTGCCTCCTCGCAGAACTTGCCCGCTTCAATCTACAGCGCTCGCTCCTCGGTGCCACCGTGATGAGCCGTCGGCTTGACGCCCTTCTCACGGAACACGTTCTTTCGCTTTTAGCTCGGCAGCGGCCGCCTTTCTTGCGATCTCCTCGGCCTTCAGCTTGGCAAAAGGGTCGGGTCTTTCACGTGCACCTCCAGGTTCAGGTTCGCCGAAGAGCGCGGCTTCGAGCTGCTTGCCCGCATAATCGAGCGTTTTCGCCGCTCCTTTAAGCGCCGCCTTGGCGACCGCCTTCCCTGTTCCTACCGCCGCCTCCGTGGCCTTCTTGGCCGCGCGTTTTTTTGCCTCCTCGGCGAGCTCCTGCGTCTTGTGCGTTACCCCGGAGGCCAACTCCTTCCAAAACGACATGAGAGAACGATACGACGCCCATCCCCTACGATCGACGTCGAAGGCGATGCACGCCACTATCGGTCGACGAATTCATCCACCGGGCCGCATGGGCTTGGTCGCCCGCACACGAATCGACGCGCGGTCGTTGTGCACCGGCAACAAGATGCGAAACCCCATCCCTCCACCATCGGTATGCTCGACTTCGATCGTTCCCCCGTGAATTTCAAAGATCGAACGCGCGAGCTGTAACCCAAGCCCGAGACTCCCGTGACGGCGTGCGCTCTCTGCGCTTTTAAACGCATCGAAGATCTTCTCGCGCTCGCCCACCGGTAGCCCTTCTCCGCTTGTTTCTACCTCGATTTGGAGCCGGGTCCCGGTGTCCGGTAGCGTCGCCCGAACGGGTACGACTCCCTTGTCCGTAAAGCGCACAGCCGTCATCACGACCGCCGTGAGCGCTTGGACAATCCGCGTGCCATCGATCAAAATCGACGGCAAATCGCTCTGAATTTCGGCTTGAACCGTCACGGCGGTGCCCACGGCGAGATCGCGCGCCTCGAGCACCGACGACATGACGACATCACTCACGTTCGTCGCCGCGGCCGAAACTTCAAGTTCGCCAGCTTCGACGCGAGCGCTATCGAGAATGGTGTCGATTAACATGAGCAATTCGCGCCCGCGCTGCGCAATGATGGACAAACTTTCTTTTTGTGGGTCACTAAGCGGATTACGACCCACGAGTTCTGCAAACCCGAGAACTGAGTTCAATGGCGCTTTGAGATCATGACTCATCGAAGCCAGCAGCAAGCCGCGCATTCGCTCTGTCGCCTCGCGGGCTTCGATCGAGCGCTCCTGCGCTCCGGCAAATTCGCGAAACACACCGCTGAGCGATCCGACCGCCTGGAGCAACGCTCGCATAGAGGTGAATCGCGCCTCGTGGAACCGCGATTCACCCGTACCGGCCCGGCTCATTTCACGCGTCGCCAGCGCGACATCCGATTCGAACGCCCCCGCTATTTGCATACCAAGCAACGCAGCAAGCCCAATCGCACACAGCGCAAGAACTACATAAAACGCAGTGACACGCGAAAGGTTCGGCGTGCCAAACCTTACAAGGGCCGCTCCAGACTCCATCGGGACGCGTACTTGCGTTTCGCCTTCATCACCGCGACGTACCGTCCACACCCCGCGGTAAGACGGGTCGATGTGAACGCGAAACCCTAGGGTCGCAGCCGCTTCAACGACCTCAGTGCGCCCTCGTTTATCTTCCACTATCGGCCCCGTTCGCGACGTCCCGTCGTGCGTGGCACTCTGCTCGATTGGGTCAAAAGCCGAACGCGCGAAGTCGGTGGCATCCGTGATGCGCGCGTCACGATCGAACGATCGAACGTGAGCATCGACGAGCAACGAGGCGCCGAGCGCCACGAACGCAACAGGCGCCGCAACCGAAGCCACAAAGCGCTTTCGCACTCGACCTAGCGCACCACGACCAAGACTGCGCAACGCCTCGTGTGCAGCCCGCGGCGGCGCGAGTTCGAGGGCACGCGCCATCGAGGCGCGCATCGCGACGTACGCCGGAAGCGCCGCGGTACTCACCATCGTCACGACGAGGAGCACTAACGCGAGGGCCGTGTACGTATCGAGGACCTGCGGCCTCAGCTCGGGCAAAAGGTGCGCGCAGGCGACAACGATCGAGAAAGCTGCGCTGGCTATCGCAAGCCGCGCAGGTACGGCATAGAGCGCCAAGACGTCTGCAGGCGACGGCGAAGCCGCGTCGAGGCTCAGGCTACGGAGTGCGGGCCTGAGGCGACGCGTAATCGCAAAGGTTGCGACCACGGAAAAAAGACAACTTAGGACTCCAACCACACCGACCACGGATAACGAAGCTGACGAAGTCTCCGAATCCAGCAAAAGGACCCGAGGCGCAAACGCTGCCGTGAGCGAAAAAGTGACGGAGTGAACGGCGACCTGCAGAGCCACGAGACGCAAAATAAGGGTTAAAGAAGCGCGTTTCATGGCGGGCCTCTTCGCCCGAGACTCACGCCGAAACCAAGATGAGTGGCCCGCAGCGAGGGTGCGGCGGCCAGGTCGCCAAGCGGAAGAAGAACCTTAAATCGCGAACCGCACCCCACCTCGCTCTCTACCCCGATAGCACCCTTGTGAAGCGTAACGAGGCGGCGCGCGATGGCGAGGCCGAGGCCGGTCCCGCGGCGTCTGGCTCGCTCGCTGTCGGCTTGCTTATACTCATCAAAGATAGAAGCACGTTCTTGGGCGGAAATGCCGGGGCCCGTGTCGCTGACGACGATCGCGGCCTGCAACCCCTCGCGAGTCACGCGAACGACAACCTCGCCGTGCTGGGTAAACTTGACTGCGTTGTTGACTAAGTTGCCTAAGATCTGTCTGACGCGCCGACCATCCACACGTGCGACCAGCACGGCCTCGCCCTCCACGCGAAGCGTAACGGGCTTGTCACCCACGAGGACTCGCGCTTCGCGCACGACCTCCTGAGCGAGGCTCGTGAGGTCAACGCGATCGCGCGCGAGCCTGAGTTGCCCGCTTTCGAGCGCAGAAAATTCGAGAATATCGTTGATAAGAGTGAGAAGGTGAGCGCCAGAGCCACGAATCTGTTCGACCTCTTCACGTGCAGACGTCGACAGCGGACCATCGACCTCCTCCATGAGAATATCCGCAAATCCTAAAATGGCATTAAGAGGACTGCGAAGCTCGTGGCTCACCGCGGCAAGAAATGCTGCGCGTTCGCAGTCGGCGGAGCTGGCGCGGAGAAGGTCGCGCCGGTAGTCCTTTTCGGCCTTAACGAACCGACCCACGAGTTTGTTGAATGCCGTCGTGAGAAGCCCGACCTCGTCCATAGTGCGCACGGGAATAAGCTCGCCTGTCGGTTCGGCTCGAACATGTGCCATCCCCGCGACGCGGCGAGTGACGAAGGCGACATCGCGCATCACATCGCGCGACACTGCGTGGGCGACGAAAAGCGCGACTCCAAGAAGGATAGTGGCAAGCGCCAGGAGCGCACCGACGAGCCCCGAAGTTCCTTGAGGAACGGGCGGTTCCGCGATGAAGACAATCACGCGCGGCGCATCCTCCGCACCTCCTATGGGTCGAACCGCGAACCTCGCCTTTCCCAGGCGAAGAACGGCCGCTCCAGTCTCCTCCATGATCATCGCTACGAGCGCGGCTCGGTCTGGCGCGCCTAGCGTGACATCGTGCACGACGCGCGCATCAGGCGTCACAACGAGAATCCCGGCACCGGTCCTTCGCGCGGCGAGTTCGACAGCACCCAGACGTTGCGAAGGCGGGAGCCGGGAAAGGCGCGCGGCAATCGTCAAAGAAAGAAGCGAGGCACGCGCGCGCGCATGCTCATCCCGCGCGCGCGTCAGGCGATCGAGTCCTACGAGACCGATGCCAAATGCGACCGCGATCCCCACCAAGAGCACAACAAGGGGGGCGAGTGGCACAAAAGACCACCCGCGACGAATGACGTGTGCGTGAACGGAACTGGAGGTGCGAGGGGGCCGCGGCGACATCGAAAGGGGCAACGGCGTTCTCGAGCGTGTTTAGGCTACACGAAGCGATCAACGGCGACGATGCGGAAATACGCTCTTGGCGCAGGCGACCGGCCCACGAAGGGAAAGGAACGCGAAGAACAGGAAGAGCCGAGTAGCACTCTAATACGACGCGCCGCGCCATACGATTTTAGCGTTCGGTGCTTGTGGTCTGCACCGATATGGCTCACAAAGAATGCAGTTGAAATGCGCATCGGAAGGCAACAACACGTACGGTCTATAGCTGAAATGCACGGGGTACATCTGGCACCTACGCTACCCACATTGTGTACACCCGCTTCCCCCGCGTTCGCGGTCGCGAGCGCACCCGAATCGGGTTCGCGCGAGCTGTCAACAGCACCAGCGCTCGATGAGAGCTCTGAAGCGGGCGTTACGCTCTTCGTGTTCGGGTGGGAGAACGTCGAACCGGGGCCTCTCTCGTGGGCATTTCCAAGCGCCCCAGCAGCGCTCGCGGCCGTACGCGCGATGCCTAACGCTGTTGCGTGGTCGATCTACGTCGGGGCGCCCTGGGCTAGCGTTGACGCGGCGCGAGCGAGCGGTGCTTTGCTGGTTGAGCAAAGTCAAACGGCGTGACAAGGAGCTAGAGTAGCGCTTTCTGGCCTATCCTTCACGGCGCTTTGACGGCCAGAAGCGCGCGTACCGCCTCAACGTCCGGTCGCGGCTCATCTTCGATACGGTCTACACGAGTGAAGGACATGTCCGCCTCAAGCCGATAGGTTCCCTCGAAACACTGCGGCTGCGGCCGGATCCATTCTTCAGGGGCCATCAGGGAGAACCAGCGTTCCCCATCCTCCTTCAAGTACAGGTGATAAACGCCCCCCGCCTTCTTTTCAAAGCGACACTGTGCGCGGTGGAGAACGGCGTCGCGCTGCGCACGTTCGAGCATCCGTCGGGCTTGGTCTTGAAGATGCCGAATTTGTTCTGCGATGACCGAGAGCTTCCCGCCCGTGACCGTCGCAAGCATGGAATCAGCCTTTTCGATCTCGAACGCGACGTCGACGAGAGCGAACGACGGAGCCATCCGACTCAACGCATACGGAGCCGAATGCGAAGGCCCCTGGTATCGCCCTACATCGGGAAGAGCCGGCGGGTGTGCAAGAGGTTTCGGAGCGTCTGCGTCGTCGCGGCTTTCAACCATAGGGCCGGTTTCTTAGATCCGCTTGAGAACGACCGCCAGACCCTCCGCACGACGAAAACTCAATGGGTAGCGAAGTCGCGGCCATTGAGACGCCCAAGCTCTTAACACGAAGCGCTAAGAAAATTCCGTGATCGTCGCCCACGCACTTCCGATGACGACCTCGTCACGCTCTTTCACACTTACCTGGAGCGCGACCTTGCCCGGCGCAACCTTCCAACCTTCCGTCACGAGTGTGTCGCCTGGCCAAACCGGCTTGGTGAACTTGCACGCAAAACCTGTCACCCTCATCGCGTCGCCGTCCGCCGCGCCTTTGGCGACATGGCGCACCATGAAGCCGTAGGAGCAAAGCCCGTGAAGGATAGGCCCCTGTGCGAACCCGACTTTCGCCGCGAACTCAGGATCGGCGTGGAGGGGATTCTCGTCTCCCGAAAGACGGTAAAGGAGCGCCTGTTCGCGCGAGGTCGTCTCCTCGATACGGAAGTCAGCAGGCTCGCCCTTTGGAATTTCGGCAACCTTCGGCTCCTTCGGCGGCGGTTCGCCTCCCCACCCGCCCTCACCGCGAAAGATGATTTGCGATGTCGCGTCGAAAAGAACAGTCCCGCTCGCGTCCTTCGTCTCGGTGTTCACCAACACCACCGCCAGGCGACGAAGGTCGTAGATACCCGTGATTTTTGCTCTAGTCAGCAAGATACCTTCAGGTTTCAGGGCCGCGCAGAGACGGACGCGCTGCCCACCGTGAACCACTTTCGTGAGGTCTCCGCCGGTCTTCGCCACGAGCTCGAACATCGGGTTGAACATCGGGACCACAGCGAAACTCGGAAACACCTTCGGACCTCGACCCTCGTAAAGGTAGTCGAGTTCGTCGCGCTTGGCTCCGATGCCAAGCGCATATCGAACGACGTCTTGCCAGGCATAGGTGAATGTGGCGGGAGATGATTCTTTGCCAACCAGCGAGAGGTCAAGAGCCATACCGCGGGTATGCCCAGAGGCCAGAGGCACGTCAACCATAGTCGCGCGAGGGCTCGCGTGCTTTCGATCCGTGACGCGTTGACTGCGCGCGCGAAAGTGGTGACGTTGCCGGCGTGAGCCTTCCCGTTGACGACCTCGCGGGCGTAGGGCTCGCGTGGGCGCGTTTTATTCCGACGCTCGCCCTCGTTCCAGCGTTTGGTCTGCGTGCATTGCCCGCGCCCGCGCGAGCCGTTTTGGGACTCGCGCTCGCCGCGTCCGTTTATCCATCGGTCATGCCCGTTGCGCACTTGGATCGAACCACGCCGTGGCTTTATCTCGTCGCCTCGCAGGTCGCGATCGGTGTGCCCGTCGCACTTGCTGCGGCCATTCCGCTTTGGTCCGCGACCATGGCTGGGGGGCTCGTCGACACGCTGCGCGGTTCGCCTTCGAGCGCTGATGTTCCTACGGTTCCAGACCCTACGTCGAGCTTCGGAGTGCTTCTTTCACTCTTCGCGAGTGTCGTCTTTCTTGCGACGGGCGGGGCCGCGCGGGCTGCGGCTTCGCTCGCTCGGGACGACATGCCAGCACACCCTCTCCTTCTCGCAGCGCACGACATCGTTAGCGGCATTGGGCTCGCCGTCGCCATCGGCGGACCACTGCTCGCGGCAGCTATCGTGCTCGACCTTACGTCGGCGCTCGTCGCGCGCGCGGCTTCGCCGGCCCACGTCCACACATTCCTCGCTCCTCTTAAAGCGCTCGGACTGCTCGTTCTCTTTGCGCTGGCTCTCGAACGGCTTGCGACCTTGATCGGGGCAGCCACGCGCGATTCGCTCCGTCCGCTCTAAGTTAAAAAGGCAATCGGGATATCTAAAAAGGGAGTCGATAGCCTATCGTGAGGCCGAACTCGAGAGCGAAGGCTGTACCGCTTAGAGTCGCGCAATCACCGATTGAGGAGCATCGCGGGGTCGACGGGAGAATCCAGTGATACGCACGCAAGTTCGTACCAAGCACCCAATTCTCATTGACGTAATAACTGCCACCTACCTGCGCCCCCGCGGCGAATCCTTCTGTGCGAACCGTGACCTCCTTTGTTCCGAGAATCGGCGCGACTGATTCGCCTGAATCCGTTGTAAACCGGTCGGCCACGATCAAAGCGCCCACCGAAAACCCAACCCACGCCTCGAAGAATCGATAGTGCAGCGGGACGTAGCGACCCTCACCACCGATGAAAAAATAACTACGGGTGTGCGTGCGGGGCAACGAGCGTAAGCCGCCGTACTCGGGATCAGACGTGGGCAGTGGCGCGAACAGGACGCCCGCGCCGACGGCGAAACGTCGCTCCCATCGGTAGAGAACGTGCAAGCCCGTCTGAAGCGTCGCGTCGCCGCGTCCGATCGTCCCGAACGGCGTGTCGCCACCGCGTTGGCCTGGCGAGATGGGCGCGGTTGGCAGCGCGATAATCCCAGCCTCGAATTCGGCAATCGTATGCGGGCGATCGATAAATCGAGAAAGAGCGCTTTCGGTGGCGGTAGTCACTGTCGACTTCGCGGCAACGTGGGCGGCTGACGCCGTTGGCTCGGTGCCCGTGCCTGCCGCGAACGCTTCGGGTGGCGTCTCGGATGCCCACTCGAGCCCAACCAACGCGACGCTCGACAGCGTGCGCTTTACATCCATTTCACGCTCGCGGCACCGCTGGGCACGGAGGATGCGGTAGGTGCGGTGGGCACGGTAGGTGCGGTGGGCACGGTGGGTGACGGTGTCGCTGGAGCCCCCTGCTTTGCGCGGACGACGGGAGCCGGCAAGGCCTTCCCGAGCGGCGACACGCCGGGCGATGAAACGGACGCAAGCTCGAGGTCGTATTGATCAACGAGCTGCTTCGCGGACGTGCTTTCGGGGTCGAGCTCGCTCGCCGCGCGTGCCAAACGCAAAGCCTCTGCGGTGTCGCCGCTCGATCGCTGCGATAACGCCCGCGTCACGAGCGCGGTCGCTGCGCGCCTGCGTAGGTCGCGGAGGCGAGCGTTACCGGGCCACTTCCTCAGGCCCTCGTCTGTGATCTCCCGAACGTTCTCGCCGTTTGGAGCAAGAAAGGAGCCTCTATAGAGCGCCTCCGTCGCGCGAAGTACGTGCCTCTCATCGTCTGTCTCATGCGTTCCAAGCTTGCCCCCCCGCCATGACCATGCGGCCGCGACGACCACACCTAAAACGAAACAGAGACCGACGAACCAAGCGCCGCGCGGCGAACGGTGCGCAACATCCTGCGTTCCATTCGTTGTGCTGGCGACGTGCGTCGATGGCGAGGGGTCGAGAACGATAGTCTCCAATGCGGGAGCGGCGTAGTGCGTGATCTCACCACGCGGTGCGCCGTCGCTCGTAAATGTGTGTCGTACCTCGTCGATTCCCGCAGGTCGTTCGAGGTCACCCTCGCGAAGCCGTTCACGGATATGAACTCTTTGCCTGGCTTCAAGGTTCGCGTCATTCATCGTGACGTCGACGCCGGAGGCTCGCTCCTGGTCGACGCCGGAGGCTCGCTTTGATGCGGACGCGGATGCGAGCTCTGGGATCAAGTCGAAGTGCAGCGGCTTCGTGCGCGCGGTCGGCGGCAGCTGCATCGCGCTCGGCTGTCGTCGGAGAAGAGGCCGTGAGATGTCGTCGGGCGCGAGCCCGGATTGTTTCGCGGCGTCGATAATCGCGTGTCCAAGCGCACGAGCGTCCTGCTCACGACGCGCCGGATCTTTCGCGAGATTAGCCATAATCACTTCGGAGATCGGGCCTGGTACGTAGGCCGCGCGCGGAATGGAAGCAAGGCGCGGCGGAGCGTCGTGGATCTGCTGTACGAGCAACGCCACCGCCTGGTCGCCATCAAACGGCGTTCGGCCTGCGAGCATTTGGTAGAGGAGCGTGGCTATCGCATAAACGTCGCCGGACGGTCCAACCGCTTGGCCCTGCGCACCTTCGGGCGAGATGTACCGAGCGGTCCCAAAAATGAGCCCCGCTGCCGTCGCTATCGACGCCTCTCCCCAGTCGATGCGCGCGATGCCGAAGTCGAGCACCTTCACGAAATCCGGGTCGGTCCCGCGCCGAACCAGCATCACATTCTCAGGCTTCAAGTCGCGATGGACCACCCCGACAGAGTGCGCCTCACCCGAAGCCTCACAGAGCTGCAGCGCGATGTGCAAGGCGCGAGGCAACGGCAGCGCACCGCCTGAAGCCGCAAGAGCGCTCTGCAGTGAGAGCCCTTCAAGGTGCTCCATGACCATGTAAAGCGCGCGGTCTTGGAGCTGACCCGCCAAGAACACTTGGACCACATTCGGGTGCTGCAGACGCGAAGCTACCTTGGCCTCCCGCGTAAAACGCGACACGAGCGAGGCGTTGGAACTGAGCTCGCGATGGAGAACTTTCACGGCGACGTCGCGGTCAATTCCCTTTTGAAACGCACGGTAGACGCGCCCCATCGCACCGACTCCGATGAGCTGCCGAATCTCGATGTGACCAGCGATCTCCTGACCGACGTAACGATCCTCCTCAACGTCGGCCTCAAGCCCGAGCCTGGCTCCACGACCCGTCTCTTGATTAAAACCAAGACCTCGTCCAGCCAACGCGGGGCTTTGCAGCGGCATCCCATCGAACGGGCAATAGAGTGCGTCGCTCGGGTAGCGCGCGCTGCATGCGCCGCACACTTTCGACAGGGCGGCGGTCGCCTCGTTCACCAGCGCGATGCTAGCTCAAAAACGCCGACGACCATCGCTCTGCGTAAGTCGCATGGGGAAAGCGGCACGGACGGAAGCTAGCAGGAAGTTCACGGGCTCCGAGAGTGCCTCTTGAAGCCGCGGCGAGGGTCCTCTAAGGCTGGAGGCCTGTGCCGAATGCCGTGACCAAGGACGCCACTCACGCCGCATCCCGCGAGAGCAGCGACAGCCGCGAATCGCGAGAGTCGGCCGGGGCAAGCGGGACAAGCGGGGCCCGAGAGGCAGGTCTCTACACCGGCTACTCCGTGTCGCTGCCCACGTTCGAGGGTCCCCTTGACCTCCTTCTGCACCTTTGCCAGAAGCACGAGCTCGACATCCTCGACATTCCGATCGGATTTGTCACCGAAAAATACCTCGAGTACCTCGCGGTATTTCAGCTCCTCGACTTGGATCTTGCGAGCGAATACCTGGTGATGGCCGCGACGCTCGCGCACATCAAGTCAAAGATGCTTCTCCCTGCGCCTCCCCCCGGGCAGGAGGAGGACGGGACAGACGCTGACGAGGAAGACCCTCGCGAAGCGCTCATCCGACGGTTGCTCGACTACCAGAAATACAAGCAAGCAGGAGCCGACCTGCAGGCCCTTGGGGTCGTCGGAAGAGACGTTTTCTTTCGCGGAATGCCGGTCGAAGCCGTGGTGCACACGGGCGTAGCACCGCTCGCACAGGTCCCGCTTTTCTCGCTGGTCGAGGCCTTCCAAGGAGTGCTCGCGAAGAGCAGAATTAAGCTTTCGCACGACGTCGTGCATGAGCGAATCACTCTCACAGACCGTATCAACGAGCTCGTCGACATCTTGCGGGTGAGGCGGCGCGTGCAGTTCGAAGATCTTTTCACCGACCTTTCGACGCGCTTCGATCTCGTGATTACGTTCCTTGCCCTCCTCGAGATGACGAAGTTACGCATGACACGGCTCGTTCAAGAGGACTCGAATAGGCCGATTTACGTCGAATTCAGCGCGCAACTGAACGGAGAGGGCGAAGGCGAAAACGCGACCGAGCACGAAAGGGCGTTGGCGCTGGCAAGAGCGGATGCCGAAGCCGACGCTGCGGCAGACGCTCATGCACGCGAACACGCCCACGAGCCGCACGCCAACGGCTATAGCGCGGACGTGATCCTCAAGGGCAACACGTGAGCAAGCGGAAGCAGCCAAAGGGCGCGCGGGACGCCAACCTGTTCGTCGGCCACCTCGAAACGCCGACGGTAACCGACGACGATTCGGCGGACCGTGCCGCTGAGGCAGAATTACCAAAGCCTTTGGACGCGGATCAGGGCCTCGCTTCGTTCGCGCCGTCTCCGCCGAGCACGGAAGGGCGGGACGACGTGGCGGGCGACGAAGATGCGGCAGAGAGCCGCGTTCGCTCCGAATTCGATGCGGCGGGACTTCTGATCGACACGGAGGATTTCGACTCCGCGATGACGGTAAACCTCGTCGGCGGGCTGCCGCTAAGCGATCGCGAACATCGAGACCAGCGCGACGCCCCGACCGTTAGCGCGTCCGCCGAAACGATGATGGAGGTCGACAACCTCCTCGCCCAACGCAAGCACCTTCGTGGTCTCGTCGAGGCGCTCGTCTTCGCGTCGGACAGTCCGATCACGCTTGCGGAACTAGCGAAGCTCGCATCGGCCCAGCAAAAACAGGTACGGGCGCACCTAGCGGAGCTGAAAGTCGACTACGAACCGCGCGGGATTCACCTCGACGAAGTCGCTGGCGGCTGGGTCTTCCGGACGAGTCCTGAGTACGCGCCGTTCGTGCGTGATCTTACCAAACAGAAGCCCGTGCGCCTCACGCGCGCGCAGGTCGAGACACTCGCGATTATCGCTTACCGTCAGCCCATTACGCGTCCCGAAGTCGATGATGTGCGCGGCGTCGACAGCGGACCTGTGGTGAAGTTGCTGCTAGAGCGCGACTTGGTGCGCATCTTGGGTAAGCGTGATGAGCCCGGGAGACCGCTGATTTACGGAACAACGGTTCAGTTTCTCGAATTCTTCGGGCTGAAATCACTGAAAGACTTACCGACGCTTCGCGAGTTTACCGAGCTGAGCGAGGAGTCGCGCGAGGCCTTCGAAGAAGAGCTCGGCGAGCCCGCCGCAGGAGCTGCCGCGCGGGCTGCGGGAGACGGCGACGAAATCGAAGGACTGAATGAAGAGCTCGAGGGTGGCGCGTTTGGCAAAGAGGAGTCGCCTTCCGAACGTTTGATGGAGCCGACCTCCGAAGAGCTCGATTAGTCGATCCGCTACGCCTGCAACCGTACGTGAGCGACGGTCTCCTTGTCCGTCGACAGGCGACTTCAGTCCGTCCAAGGGTTCTTCACGCGCCGGTCACACCCGTTTGGCCCTCTGGCTACCGACCGAGCAAACTGCCTAAACCACAGACAAATCTGTCTGGCCGACGACCGCACAAGGCGAGTTACCAGCGGTGCTGAGCCGGTCGAAACTCCACTGTTCCAGCACAAAACGTAGGTTTGAGCTTCGCTACGCGGAGTGGCCCGCAGCGTGCAGGGAACTCTAGTGTCCGCGAGCATCGACGCCGTTTCAGGAGGAGCTCACTTGCCCAAGCATCACCACACCCTTGCGTCTTCGTCTCTTGTCATGCCGCAGCGGCAAACGCCCGCGTCGTTGGCGACTCGGCTCGCCGCGCTCGCGTTCGGAGCGCTCGGCTGCTCCTTCGTCGTCGGCTGTTCCACGGTCGGAGCTGACGAGCAGGCCGCAGAGCATGTGGCTTCACTTTCGGCGGCTCTGACCAGTGATAACGGCCTCCAGGTCAGCAACGGCGCCATGAGCAACGGACTGCCCGCTGTCAACGGCATTCGCCTCTTGAACGGCGTTGCTTCCAACGGCGTTGCCTCCAACGGCGTTGCCTCCAACGGCATCATGTCGAACAGCCTGACCATCACGGCGGGCCAGCCCTTTGACCAATGGCTAAGTGTCGACACGGCAAACCGACGCAAGGTGCTGCAGTACACGGTCCAGTGTGCGCTCCCGAGTACCAGTAAGGTTATCTACACGTGGGGAGGCGTGACGACGACCCTTACAGGCGCTTTCGGTCTCGGGCCTTCTTGGCTTACCGGAATGACCTCGGCAGACCAGGAATCGGTCAGCGCGTGTCTTATGGCGCGGATCAACGCACGAGGCGCTTCGGTCACACTCGACCTCATTGGTCAGTTCCACCCGATTCTCAACACGCCTCCGGCGACGGGATACAAAGCTGAAGTCGCGGTTTGGGGAAACCTTTACGGCGGCACGGGCTTAACAAACCTCTGTACGTTTTCTGATGGTGTTACCCCGGTCATCGACTCGTACCTAACGCGAGCGCTGGGTGCAGGATACAACGCCACAACGGGCCAATACGTTTCGCCGGCGACCTATTACCCTTATACGGTTTGGAATAATCCCTGGGATATTGCAAAGATGGGCTTCGCCCAGCATGGCCCCATCATGCTCAAGAACGGCTGTAAAGATGTCTGCGACTACGGCTACGTCGGCGATCGCCTCGTGCCGGTACGTTGCAGCGAAATGAAGGCTACCACGGTCGCCACAGCCGACGGCCCTGCCGGTTCATCGCTTCAGCGTGGGCTTCCGCGCATCTATACCAAGGTCGCGCTCGCCTATACCGCAGGCACGAAACCCCTCGGCGCTGCGTGCTCTCAGCCGTACGAATGCGCAAGCCGTAGCTGCAACCCGGACGGCGCCTACGACGGATACGCAATCGGCCAATGCGCCCCGAATACGACCATGGAGTGATTGAGAATCTGACAGCAGGCGACTCGCCCACGGGAGGTATATCGACCTCCCGCGCCTAACTGCCGCGAGTCGAAGGTCCGATGCCTCGCGAGTCAGGATTATGCCAGCGGCTCCGAAGCGGGATCCGCATATGCCGAAGCCAACTTCGTAACCTCGTCGCGCAACTTCTTGTGTGCGATGAGCTTGCGAAGGAGTTCCCAAAGCGCAGGATCGGCGAGCACCTTCATAGGCTCAGCGCCCCTCGCCTTCCTCGGTAAGGCGGTCGGTCCGCGAGCGCGGAGGACGGCGACCTTCTCGACGAACGCCCTCGTCGGGAAAAGGTCGCCTTTTTCCCATGCAAGCACCGTCGCTTGCTCAATCCCGAGTGCCTGAGCGAGCTCTTTCGCCGTGCACGCGAGCTCCTTGCGCGCCGCTTTCAGTTCGTCGGGAGTCACGACTTCGCTCTCGCTTCGCGTTCGATCAGGTTGGTGCGAGGCCGCCCGCGATGGTCATCTTCGCGACGCGGAACGTGGGAGATGCCGTCGCGGTGCGAAGGTCGAGGTCCGACCCGACGGCGTCAATTCGCTTCCAGAGCTCGTCGACGTTGAGCGAAATGGTGACCTCGCTCACGGGGTAAGTAAGCTCGCCGTTCTCAATCCAGAAACCGCCGGCGCCGCGAGAGAAGTCCCCCGTGACCGCATTGAACCCGAAGCCCATCATCTCGGTGACGTAAAGCCCTCGCTTCGTGCCCCTGATGATGTCAGCGTTCGAATCCGTTCCGGGCGAAAGGATAAAGTTCGACGTGCTGCATGAAACGCCCGCAGAGCCACCGCGCGCGGCGTTGCCGGTGCTCTCGCGCGAAAGCTTTCGCGCGGAATAGCTGTCACACAGGTAGGTGCGCAGGACGCCTTTATCGACCACTATATTTTTGCGACTGGTGAGGCCCTCGCCGTCGTACGGCCGCGAGCCCGGCGCGCGCGGTAAAAGCGGGTCGTCGACAATCGTAACAAGGTCACTCGCGATACGCGTCCCTTCCCGATCGAGTAGGTAACTTGATTTGCGCCAAATCGAACTCCCCATCACGCAACCCGCGAGCATGCCAAGAATGGCTCGCGCGGCGTCAGGATCAAACACCACGGGGAATTCGCCCGTCGCCACGGACTTCGCGCCAAGCTTCCGTAGCGTGCGCCGCGCGGCCTCTTCGCCGACGCGTTTCGGGTCCTCGAGATCGTCCAAAAAGCGTTTCGCGGTCCAGTAGTAGCCGCGTCGCTTCTTGCCTCCCTCGTCTTCGGCCAGTGGCACGACGCTCAGCGACTGGTACGACCCCTTGTACGCACCACGGAAGCCGCTCGACAGAACGATCGCGGCTCCCCCGGACGTTCGACTGAACGTCGCGCCGTCGCTGTTCGAGATGCGCGCATCGAACTCGCGCGCGGCACGCTCGGCGACGCGCGCGATAGCGATAGCCTGCGCCGCGTCGACATTGCCTCCCTTGGGATCAAAGAGGTCGAGTTCGGGCGCGGAGCTCGCATCGATGAGCCCCAAGGGGTCGGCGGGGCCTGCAAAAGGGTCGGGCTGTGAAAGTTCGACCAACTCGAGGGCGTCGGCGACGAAACGCTGAATTCCAGCTTCAGTGAGGTCGCTTGTCGACGTCGTTGCGACTTGCTTCCCCTTCATGACGCGCAACCCCGCCGAGCGGTGCGCGGCTTCCTCCACTAGCTCGGGCTTGTCGAGTCGCACGCGCGCCGAGAGCTCGGCCCCCGAACGAAGCATGCATTCGGCGACGGTGATCCCGCCAGCTCCCGACGCGGACGAAGAACGGGTAGCGAGCGCGATGATGCGATCGCCGAGAGCGAGCAGCTCTTCGAGCTCGGAGTCGACACGGGACGTCATAGTTCGAGACCGTATCACACCAAACGGCGCGTCTTGCCCACACGGTTACAGCGTCGCGAGGTACTCCGCAATTTCGCCGAGTGGCAGAACCTTTTGCGGGATGCCCGCGCGCACCGCCGCACCCGGCATCCCAAAGACCACGGCCGTTTCCTGCGACTCAGCAATCACGAGGCCTCCCGCGTCACGAATCGCACGCGCGCCCTCCACGCCGTCGTCGCCCATCCCCGTGAGAATCACTCCTACCGCGCGCGCACCGCACGCCGCAGCGACACTCTTGAGCAGTCGATCGGCACTCGGTACGTAGCGATCGTCCGGCAATTTCGGCGCGCCAACACGGATGCGAAGTTCGACGCCGTGGACATGAACCTCCATGCAGTGGCGACCGGGACACACGAACCCCGTGAGCTTACCCAAGCGATCTCCATCCACCGCCTCGGTCGTGCGGACCGCGCCGCGCTTATCGAGACGCTCGGCAAACGTTCGCGTGAACTTGTCCGGCATATGCTGCGCGACGACGATCCCCGCGGTAGCGGTAAGCGAAATCTTACCGAAGATTTCCAGCAGCGCGGAGGGGCCGCCGGTCGAACTCGCGATCGCAATCACGTGCTTTGGCGCTAGGTAAGGGCTCGCGGCGCGCATCGATGCGGAGTCGGGAAAAGCCGTTTTGCTCTCGAAGCCGAAGTGGCCACTCACCTGTCGCCGCGACATCGGAGGCGGCGTAAAGTTCGACCGCAACTGGCGAACGAGAAGCACCTTTTCGAGAATTTGCTCACGAAGGTCCGTCGCATCAGGAGAGATCTGCGCAGCCGGCTTCGCTACGAAGTCGAGCGCGCCGAGCTCGAGGGCTTTGAAGACGTTCTCCTTTTGGGAATACGAAGATACGACGATGACCGGCGTCGGTTGGCGGGACATCAGAATGCGCAGGAACGTGAAGCCGTCCATCCGCGGCATCTCGAGATCCAGCGTGATGACGTCTGGCTTGAGTAGGGACGCCAGCCGCAACGCTTCTTCCCCGTCAGCGGCTTTCCCGACGACCTCGACTTCGGGGTACGTCGCGAACACGTCGGCGATGTTTCGGCGGTTGTACGCCGAGTCATCCACCACAAGCAGGCGTATCGGAGGTTTAGTCACGGTTCGCTTCCGGTCCCCGCGGTCGTTGGTTTGCGGTACACGAGGTCTCCACGCAAGTGTAACAGCTCAAAGGCCGTGGAGACGTTCAACAGCGACTCGGCGTGACCAAGCAAGAGAATTCCGCCTGGAACGAGGCGCTCGTGAAACATCTCAATCACGCGCTTTCGACTTGGCGCGTCAAAGTAGATCATGACGTTGCGGCAAAAAATAAGGTCGCAACGACCTACAAGGTACGTGCGCTCCTTATCAAGTAAGTTCATCTGCGCGAAGTGACACAAAGCTCGAACGGCCGGGGCAACGCCGTGCGAAACGGCGGTACCGGGATCCCCCTCACGCTCGCCTACGGGTCGAAACCAAAGGCGCTTTGCAGCCTCGTCCGTGACGCGAAACGAGGTCGGGCCGTAGGCTCCGCGGCGCGCGGAAGCGATGCATTTTTTTGATAGATCTGACCCATAAATACGGACCTCCCATCCGTCAAAAAGGCCGCTTTCAAGCACGAGCATCGCGATGGTGTAGGTCTCTTCTCCCGTCGAGCACCCCGCGCTCCATATATGCAGGCGCTTTCGTTGGCGGTTGCGTTCGGCCACCAGCGGGAGCAGTTCATTTTTGAAGGCACGGAGCTGGTAGTCCTCGCGAAAGAAGTAGGTCTCGTGTGTCGTGAGAACCTCCGAGGCCTCTTCCCACTCCTCCGCGGCGAAGGGACTAAACTTCAACAGGTGATAATAGTCACTGTACGACGTGAGTCCGCGGACAGTGAGGCGTTCACGAAGACGGCGCTCGAGCGAGAGGCGCGATTCCGGACCGAACCAGATACCGAGTCGCTCACTGACCAAGTCGCGCAGCAACCGATATTCGTCCGCGCGGAGAACGGCTTCGCCAACTCCGGCGCCGAACAAGCGACGCGTCATCACGCGAGAGTCTCGACGTCAGGACGCGACGACAGCGCGGCCATGATAGCCGTTCGCACCTCGGCACTGCGTTCGCGGTCCAAACGCGCGCGCAGCATGCCCTCGGCTTCGGCGCCGCCCTCCTGACCAAGGAGCTCGGCGGCATACCGTCGTACCGCTTCGGCCCCGTGTTCGATCGCCCGCGCAAGCGAAGCCAGCGCGCGTTCGTCCCCCGTGTTGGCGAGCTGGGCAAGCGCAAGTTTGACGACTTCATGGTTGGGGTGTTCGGCGGCTCCCATGAGGGCCTCGATGCGTGCGTCGACAGGAATAGAGCCGATTACGTCGACGGCGGCGGCGGCGACGGCGGCCTCCTTCGATCGCAGCAGCGGACGTGCGGCGGCGAAAGCACGCGCGGGGTCGGCGTCGCGGAGGGCGCGGAGCAATGGCGCAAGTCGAATCGGGTCGCGCGTCGCGGCGACAAGCATGGCGAGCTGCTCTGCCCGACCGAGTCGACCGAGCGCGCGGATAGCCGCGTTTGCGACGACCGGCTCTTCGTCGGCAAGAGAGAACGTGACGCCCAACGCGGCCTCCTCGCCGCCTAGCACCGCGAGCGCTTCGACGGCCGCGCGGCGTACGGCCGCCTCGCGATGAGAGAGGGCGCTCGCGAGGAACTCGGCATCCTCGGGACGACTCGACCCCGCACGAGCCAACGCATCGAGGAGAAGCGTCGCCGCCAAAGCGCCGTCGCCGCGAGGGTCAACGCGCGTCGCCGCTAAGCGCGCAGCGTCGACGTTCCGCGCGGCAATGGCGAGGAGCGCTCCCTGCGCCGCGCCCGCGACCCTGGGCTCCGAGCTGGTCAAGTGGTGCGCCACAGCCGGAATGTCTGCGGCACCGCCGACGAAGGCAAGACTCTTCAGCGCGGGAGCTACCACCTCCGCTGAGACGTCTCCGAGCGCCTCACGAACGGCTGCGAGATGCGCAGGCCCTTCTTCGCCTGCCCCTGCACCTGTCGGTGAGAGCGTGAGCTGGGGCAACATCGAGAGAGCGGCTCCGCGAAGTGAAGGCACTGCGGTGCGTCCGGCAACGAGGAGAGGTTCGACCGCATCGCATCCAAAAAGAAGGAGCGCAGCCTCTGCGTGATCGGCGACGGCATCGTCCGCGAGCGCATCGGCAATGAGCGCGACGTCGTCCGGATCACGTATAAGCCCCAAGGCGAGAATGGCCGCACCGCGTGCGCGCGAGTCAACGTTGCCTGCCTTCGCGAGGGCGCGCAGGCGACCGCGCGCGGCCGGTGAAGCGCGAAGTGTTTTCGCCGCGACCTCGAGCAAGTCGTCGTCTCCCCAACCGGCCTCGAGACTTTGACCGAGCGCGAACACAGCTTCAAAAGAGTTCGTCGCACTTGAATCGGCGCATGCTTCAGCCAGCGCCAGCACCGCGCGCGGCGTCGTGTTTCCTCCGGTTGCCGCGATGGCCGGACGCCGAAGCCATGCATCGGCAAACAGAGGCTCAAGGACGGCCCACGGCAGTCCGTCACCGAGCGCGCGGAGTGACTCAAGCGACGCGAGCCGTGCGGGCGTGGCGCCTGACGCCAGGACCTCCGTGAGCTTCATCAAAGCGAGTTCGCGCGCCTCGTCTCCAGCGAGATGTGCACGGCCCAATCCTTCGGCCGCGGCCGTGACAACGTTCGAGTCGACGTCGGACAGGGCGCGCGCAAGGGCTCGCATTCCAGCAAGGGTTGGCGCTCCTGCGAGCACCTCGACCGCGAGCTTGCGACCATCGGCATCGAGGCGCGTGAGGGCGTCACACGCACCGGCCACGGCGTCCGGGCCTATCGATACCAACGCTTCGACAGCCGCGTTGCGGAGTCCCGTGTCGTCACGTTCACCGAGCGCTCGCGCCAGCGCGAAGACGACGGCGGTACGCGGCTCAATCCGCGCCGCTACATTCGCCGCCTCTTTACGAACGCGCCAGTCGGGATCGCCAAGCGCGACGAGGAGCAAGTCGCACGATTCTGGTGCCGGTAGCTCGGGGAGGTTCTGCGTCGCGAGACGCCGGGTCTCAGACTCAGAATCGCTCAGCCCGGCAAGCACCCGCGTGAGTCGGGGGCTCATGAAACTCCGAGCGGCGACGTGGGCAGTTTAGGAATTCCACCCGCAACGGCGTCTGCAAGGGCTCCGAAAAGGCGCACATCGAGCACGAAGACGAGGCCCCCAGGACCTGCGTACGGCGCCACCCCTTCTATTCCTCGCACCTCGTCCCCGACGCCGAGGGACGGAGCCGGCTGAATCTCAGCACCGCCGGTGCCGAAGACCTCGGTCACCGAATCGACCACCAAGGCAACGTAGCGAGCCGCGCTCGGCGGTGGCGCGGAGTCACGTGTGAGAAGCTTGCTGCGCGGCGTCACGTCGACAACAAGCCATTTGTTTTTACGTGACGGAGCGAACGGAGGAAGCGCAAATCGCTCGCGAAGGTCGATGACGGGAACGATCTCACCGCGAATTGACGCCACCCCGCGAACCGCCTTCGGGGCACGAGGCAATTCAACGACCTCGAGCGGGTTTACGATCTCCCGAACCGTTTCGATGCGGACTGCATAAGCCACTTCGCCCACCATGAAGCCGACAAGGTTCTTCGTGGGGTCGTGGCGTTGCCTAGGCATGATGAATCCGCTTCGTACATAGGGTGAAAGGTGTGAGCGAACTACGCGGCGCACGAAACGAGCTAGCGAGTTCACACTGCAAAAAGAGGTGCGAGGTCGAGAAGTAGAAGGACCGCGCCTCCCGGTGGCCTTCCAAGGCCGACGACGTGCGGCGGTTGTTCCGTACCGAGAACATGCGGGGGCTCAATCTCGCTCTGGGCGAGACGATAGACCTGAAGAACCTCGTCGACGAGCAACCCGACGAGCTCGCCACCTGCGTCGATCAGAAGGATCCGACTTTTCTTGTCCATCGTAAAGCTGCGCGTCAGTCGAAAGCGCCGCTTCAAGTCGACGACGGTAACGAGTCGCCCACGCACGCTCATCACGCCGACGACCTCGGCGTCCGCGCGCGGGACTTCCGTAATGGGCAGCGGCTTCAAGATCTCTACGACATTTCCGATGAGAATCGCGTAGGCCTCGGTCCCAAGCATGAAGGCGAGGTACTCCGCTCGCTTTCCGAGTTCGTCGGCCCGCTGAAGCGCCGAGCGACCTTCGCCGCGGCGCGCGAGGAGCGCCTTCATGGAGGCCCGCCCTCACCGAGCGACCGCATGGACGTAAGCTGCCGAAGTCCGTCATGCTGGCCTGCGCTACGCCCGTCGGAGGAACTCGCAAGGACCTCGCCAATCAACGCAGCGGCGTCGAGGACCAAACCGACCCGCTGATCGCCGAGCTCGGTCGCTCCCGCGAGACCACGTGTTTTCTTGAGCGATTTGCCAAGCGCTTTGATCACGATGTCCTGCTGACCTACCAGCTTATCGACGATGAACCCGACGCGGCGGTCTCCAACCGCGGCTACGATGCAGTAGCTTTTAGCTTTGCGCCCGGGCCGCACCTCCGGCGGTTTGGGGGTGCGCGCGGATTCGTTGATCCACACGCCTGGACGCCAACCCTCGAGCTGAAACAGCTTCGCGAGTCGCACGATCGGAAGCGTCGCGCCTCGCTGGGTCATCACCTCACGGCCTTCGAATGTTTTGATCATCGAATCGTCGAAGACGATGGCCTCTTCCACACTCGCGAGCGGCATGCAAAACATGCGACCCGCGACTTCGAGCATCAGCACACTGATGATCGCGAGCGTAATCGGCAGCGTGATCGTCATCTTCGTTCCGATGCCGACCTCGCTCGAGATATCCACAACCCCGCCGAGTTTGCTGATGTTCGTCTTGACGATGTCCATGCCGACGCCGCGGCCAGAAAGGGCTGTCACGTCGTCACGCGTGGTGAAACCCGGCTGAAATACGAGCGCTAGGATCTCCTTCACGCTCATCTCACGTGCCTCAGACTCGTGAATAAGACCGCGCCGAAGCGCCGCCGCGACGATGACTTCCGGCGACATCCCCTTGCCGTCGTCTTCGATCTCGAGAACGACGTGATTTCCCTTTTGAAACGCATTGAGCGCGATCGTGCCGACAGGCGGCTTTCCGACGCGCATGCGCGTGTCCTTATCCTCAATGCCATGATCAATCGCGTTGCGGATCATGTGCATCAACGGGTCGGAGAGCTCTTCGACGATGAGTTTGTCGATCTCCGTTTCGCCGCCGGTCACGACGAGGTTCACCTGCTTACCGTGCTCGCGAGAGATCTGCCTTACGATGCGCGCCAACTTGTCGAAGACTTGGCCCAACGGGACCATGCGCACTTCCAGAATGCCGTTCTGCATCTGCGCAAGATGGCGGTCGAACGACCGGTGAAGCCGATGGAGCTCCGGCGCGATCTCTTTGAGGCCCGGGTCAAGCCTGACGCGCTCCGACAGGCGCGCGACGACGCCGCGGACAATCGCGAGTTCGCCTACGATGTTCATCAAATGATCGAGCTTGCGAATGTCGACGCGAACGGTTTGCGTCACGCTCCGTAGAGTAAGTTCGCGGCTCCCGGCATTCGCGGTGGACGCGCCGCCGATGTGGCTCCCGGCAAGGCCCTGATCGACCCCCACGCGCGCTCGCTCGGGTGGATACGTTCCTGCTTGTGGCGACACCGAGAGCGCGGCGGCAGGAGGCAGCGACGTTCGCGTCGTGCCCGCAAACGCGTCGAGATCGTTCGCGTCGATGGGGGCTGTCGTGCCCGTGATTGGCCCGCCGCTCAGGGACGCCCCCATCACGGGGAGCGAGAACCGGCCGCGCGCGGCCTCGTCGTTGAGCGGCGGCGGAGACATGCTGGCGACCGGCGTGGGTGCGCCATCGCGACGACGTACCTCCTCGACCGTGATGTTAGGGCCTGCGACCGCACCGCTCAGGACGGCGAGGCTTTCGCGACTCGCGACGAGGATTTCGAGTTCGACGCTTTCCGCGTCCCCGCCTTCGCCCGTCGGCAGAAACGTAATGATTTCACCATGTGGGCGGGTCTTCGACTTGAGGTCGTCGAGCGCCGAGTCAATGGTCGCAAGACGAAACTGGACGCGCAGACGGTAGAGGAGGAGGCCTGCCTGCAGGTTCGTCCGAAGCCGATGCTCCTCGTATTCGGTAAGAACACCGAGGAGCCCCGGATCGAGCTCGTACTGCGCTACGACGCTGCCGCCACCGCCGCCTCGTTGCTGGGCGACTTGGCCGAGCGAGGCGAGCAGCGCCTTCACTTCTTGCGCGGGCTCGGCCGCATCACCTTTTGCGGCGGCGAGGATGCGGCCGTACAGCTCGACGGACTCGAAGAGGAGGTCTAGGACCTGCGAGGTCAGCTCAATGCGGCCAAGGCGGAGGTCGTCAAGGAGGTTCTCGAGCTCGTGGGAGAGCCCGCTCATCATCGCCGCCCCAAAGAGACCGGAAAGTCCTTTGAGCGTGTGAACCGCCCGGAACACGTCATTCACGAGTTCGGCATCACTGCCCCCTCGCCGTGACATGTCGTCCAGCGCAAGGAGGTCCCGGCTCAGACCATCGACGATTTCCTGAGCCTCCGAGAAGAACTCCTCGCGTGCCTTGTCCCCTGCGCTCTCCCCGCGGCTTCCGCCTCCACCACCGGAGTGCTCAGGCACGACCGGCCCCTAGCAGGCGTGCGCACGTCTCGCGCATACTCTCCGGCGAAAACGGCTTCGGTACGTACGCATCGGCCCCGACTTTTCGGCCCCGTTCGACGTCGCGCTCCGTCGCTTGCGTCGACATGATGATGAGCGGAGTCGTTCGGTACTGTTCTGACTTCCGAATGAAGTGGATAAGCTCGAGCCCGTTGACGTCGGGCATATTGATGTCGGTGATGACGAGGTCGTAGGGCGTTCGCGGCAAGAGCCGCATGGCGTCGAAACCGCCTTGAGCCTCCGAAACCTCCAACGAGCCCATCATCCCTGCAGACTTGGGGTCTTCGAGGATCGCGCGGAGGTACGAGCGCGTCGACGCGGAGTCTTCCACCACGAGGATACGTCGCACCGCTCTACGCTATCAGGCTGCGGGACAACGCCGTGAGATTTGCGGGCAGGGACACGCTAGGCTTGAGAAGCGATGGCTCTTCCTGCTCTCCCTTTGCCTGCATCTCTTCCTGCTTCCCTACCTGCCTCCCTACCCGCTTCCCTGCCTGCTCCCCAGACTGCGGCAGCCCTAGTGATTGGCAACGAGTTGCTCTCCGGTAAGGTAGCGGAGGCCAACGTCCACGGGCTCGCACGGGCCCTCCGAGGGCTTGGCGTCGAGTTCCGCCGCGTCGTCGTCATTCTCGATGAAGTCGACGAGATTGCGCGTGAGGTCGAAAGCCTGGCGAAAGCGCACGACTGGCTTTTCACGTCAGGAGGGGTGGGACCCACGCACGACGACGTCACTGTCGTGGGGGTAGCGAAGGCGTTCGGCGTCGAGGCAGTCATAGACCCCACCCTCGCGAAAATGCTCCGGGATCACTACAAAGACCGATGTACAGACGGCCATCTGCGGATGGCGCTGGTACCCAAGGGCGCACAGCTCGAGTCGACGGCTGACGTCCGATGGCCCACCCTTCGCTTTCGGAATGTGTGGCTGATGCCCGGCGTCCCCGAAATTTTTCGGATGAAGCTCCCCGTCGTCATCGAGAAAATCGAGCACACAAGCAGAAGCGCGCGCTACGTCTCACGCTCCGTTTTCACGAAAATGGACGAAGGCGACCTCAAGCCGCTTCTTGACGCTGTGGTGGCTCGTTTTGCAGATGTCGGCGTCGGCTCGTACCCGAAATGGCAGGACCCTACCTATCGCACGAAATTAACGTTTGATGGCCGCGACGGTGCCCGCGTCACGGAGGCGCACGACGCGTTCGTAGCGCTCCTCCCGCCGGGTGAACCGCAGGCGCTCGAAGAGTCCCAAGACTGATGGTGTCGCACCTCAGCGTAGGCGAGACCGGCGCGCCACGAAGGCCAGACGTCTGATTCTGTTTCTCGGTCGCCGCTGGAAGGGGATTGCTTTCGAGACCCACGCCTCGTTATCCTGCAGAGGCTTGAGCTGTTGGAATCGAACCGCGTAGCCCGTGGGCGACAGGGTGACCCGGACATGCACGATCTCAACCTCAATAGACCGGTCGAACTAAACGAAACTTCGGAAACCCTCTGAGCGCACTGCGACCATGTGGAAGCTGGTCATCGAGGACGACGCGGGTAAACGCACGAACGTCCCACTAACGCGTGACGACTACACGCTCGGTCGTCGGGAGGGGAACACGATCCGCCTGACGGAGCGCAACGTCTCACGTGAGCACGGGTGCGTCAGGCGCGGGTCTCCAGGTCGACCGGCCGACACCGCGGGGGGCGAATCCGGCGCGGAGGAGGAATTTTTCCTCGAAGATCGCTCGAGCTACAATGGGCTTTTTGTCAATGGCGTCCGTGTCGTGGAGTCGCAGGTCCTCCAGCATGGCGACCTTATCCAAATCGGCGACTACCGTATCGTCCTGCAAAACGACGCGGCGTTAGCGAGTGACGCGGCCGCCATTCCGGTTACCTCGACCGACCCTGGCTACGACGCCAAAGCGACAATTCCGATGGCCGCCGGGTTCCGCGGCCAAAGCCTCACGGAGCGGCCGAGTCGGTTTGTCATGCTCGTCGGGCCTACCCCCGGAGTCGAGTACCCGCTCGATCGCGAGCGCCTAACGATAGGTCGGGCTGAAGAGTCGACAATTTCAGTGAATCACAACTCCGTGTCACGTTTGCACTGCGAGGTGCACGCGCTCGGGGATGGTCGCTACGAAATCGTAGACAAGGGGTCCTCAAACGGCGTCCGCGTCAATGCGGTCGAACTGAAGCGAAGCATCATCGAGGCCGGCGACGTCATCGAGCTGGGTGACGTCCGCTTCAAGTTCGTCGGCGCTGGTCAAGTTTTCGTACCAGGTCCGAACGAAAGCCAGCAGCTCACGGCCATAAGCGATCGCGAAGCGGAGCTCGCTGACGGAAGACAGAGAGAGTGGGGGGGCTATGCGCTCCCGATCCTCAGCGCCGGCATTGTGGGTGCACTTATCATTCTTGTTTTCATGTACGTCCTCCGGGGCCGGATCGGGGCCGATACAGAAATTCCGCTGGCGGCGCCCGCGGATGTCGAGCAACTGGCTCTCCTCGACGCCAAACGGGCGTGCACCGCGGAGGAGTGCGAGGCTTACCAGGACCTTCTCGCAAGGGTCCCCGTCAAATCACCATGGCGCTCGCACGCCGATTTCAAACTGGTTGAAAACCTCTGGGCCGAGTCGATGCTGAAGAAAGCGTCAGCTGCGCCCGACATCACCACGAAGCGTGCGCTCCTCACACGAATCGCAACCGCCGGAACACTTGACGAGATAAGGCGCGCCGAACTCGCACTCGCGATAAGCGAGCTCGACCAAGCCGTTACGGCAACAATTCCGATGTCGTCGAGTCCTGCTACCGTATTCGCCGTCGCGCCCACAGGTACGGCTGCCTCCCCCGCAACGGTTCGAAGCTCCCAGACTGCGCACGCGGCGGCCTCCGCGGCACCGGTCGTCGCGACGTCAACGTCGGTGGCGACCCCCACGACGCCAGCCCCGAAGTCCACGGGGCCGACCGCTCTCGAAAAAGCGAAGGAGGCCGCATTAGAAGGCCGTTCCTCGGAGGTCCGGCGCTTACTCGAGACAAGAGTACGCGGCGGGCACGCGTCTCCCGAAGAGGTGCAGCTCGTCCGCAAAGCGTGTTCTGTGCCTTTCGATAAGGCCTGCGTCGAAGACGTAAAAAGTAAGTATCCCTAGCCGCGACTCACGCGCGAGCGCACACCGGGCTCCTCGCCTATGGTTGGAGTCATGTTTGAAGGCATTGCTCTCCCCCCTCTCGCTCGCGGAACTCTTCTACCCGTACCCGAGCGTCTCGCTCGGCTCGATGAGGCGCTTCCGCAGATACGTGCGGTCCTCGACGGCGAACAGGATGCAATAGCGGTCCAATCGACGCTCGCCTGCCTCCTTTGGCAGACGCTCGCCCAAACGAATTGGTGCGGGTTCTACCGTCGGATTAGTGAGCGCACGCTCGCGGTCGGCCCCTACCAAGGAGCTATGGGGTGCCTTCGTATCGACCTCGCACGCGGCGTCTGCGGCGCTTGTGCAACGACCCAACAAGTCCAGCGAGTGCCTGACGTGTCGCTTTTCCCAGGCCACATTGCGTGTGATAGCCGCACGCGGTCGGAACTCGTCGTACCGATTGTCCAAGGAGGCCGTGTGCACGCCGTGCTCGATCTCGATTCCCCCGAACTCGACGCCTTTTCTCGTGAAGAGGCCACGAGGCTCGTCGCACTGGTCTTCGATGTTTTTGCGAATGTGACCTTCTAAGTCAGTGAACTTGCTTCGTGCGCAGGAGCACGTGCAAAAGCGACGGCAGGAAG
This sequence comes from Polyangiaceae bacterium, assembly GCA_025353725.1. Taxonomy (GTDB): domain Bacteria; phylum Myxococcota_A; class Polyangia; order Polyangiales; family Polyangiaceae; genus Labilithrix. The sequence goes on from JANXOF010000051.1 coordinate 27,536, forward strand.
AGAAGCGCCGTAATCGTACACGCAAGTTCACCCCACATGGCGAGGCGCCCAAACGACTGCAACGCTTGATTGTCTGAGAACAGCATCGACCCGTACCCAATCACCGTTGTGTAGCTACAGAGAGCCACAGCGCCGCCGGACCGCGCCACGGCCGCAGCCACGTCACCGCTCAAAAGTCGTGTCCTATCGAAGATATTGAACGGGTATTCGCACCCGATACCAAACGTGATCGGAAGTGCGATGAAGTTGAAAAAATTCAGTCTCGTATCTGTATAGGCCGCGAGTCCGACGAGTGAGGCGACGCCCATGAGCAGAGCGAGCAAGACGGAAAACGTACCGACTTTTGACCGCGTTGCGACAATGACGACGATCATGACCGCGACGAACGAGGCGCCCGTCGCGAGCGGTCCGTCGCGCTCCATCGATCGGATAATCTCCGCGAAAATCGTAGAGCGACTTGCCGTCTGCACGAGTGTCCCATCGCCTAGTTTGACGTTGTCCGTCGTTTTCGCCATTCGGAGCAAGGTGCGGCCGTCTGAGTAGCTCACTCCGAATTTGTACCGGATGTACATCCGCGTGCCGAGCACTCCGTTGTTCTCTTCAAACCGGCGGCGAATGAGCGGCGGTAGGTCTTTTGGGAGTGTGAGCGCAAGATCGTCCGGCGGTCTCATCTCCTCGAGACGCACGCGCTCGGCTTCCGAAACCTCGTTGAGCACCCGCTGCGTGAGTCGGTCGCGCATCCGTTCGAGAACTTCGAGTTTTCGTGTTTGTTCCTCGATCGTTCCCGGCAAAAAATGTTGAGCCGTCACGATCTCATCGATTAACTGGCCTTGTGGGTCGGCCTTGTCATTCGCAAGGATCTGAGCCTCGAGAACAGGTACCTGTTCGGGAATGTCTGCGAGGATAAGCGTGCCCGAGATGTTTTGCTTTCCTTGAAAGACTTCGTCGGCCTTATTCGTCCACTCCCCCGCACCGCCCACTTTTGAGGAGCGCGACCCGAGATGCGAGAAATTGTATTCCCACGGATCGCGGAGGTACGCGGGCAGCTTCGTGAGAAAAAAGGCCGTCACGAGAAGTGGGACGACAATAAAGAAGGCGGGCCATCGTTGCGTAACGCGCGCGACGAATCGAACGATGGGGCCACTCGAGCCGTCGCTGCGCGGGCGCCGTTCGGGCATCAGTTCGAGAAGCGCGAAGACGCCCGTAAACGTCAGAAGCAAGGGGAGGCGAACCCATAGCGGTCTCTCCTCGAACCACTCCGTGGCGACGATAAGTGCGGGCACAACCGGGACGATGGCGACCCAGACGAGCAGCATGCCCACGAACCCGATCGTCCCGAATTGACTAAAACCCCGAAATTGCGTGATGGTTAGCGACCCGTACGCAATGCTCGCCACCGAAGCGCCTACGAGTTCTGCGCGAAATGCGTTGAGGACCGCCTCACGGCGCGCCTCCTCTTTTGGCATCCCACGCGCGCGAAACTCTCGGTAGCGAGAGAGAAGTACGATCGGATAGTTGATCCCGTTGCCGACGATAATCGCGCCGAGGAATGCGCCGGGCGTGTTGACGAATCCGAAGACCGCCGTGGCAAACGCATAGGCGGCGCCGACCCCCATAATCGCAGGTATAGCGACGATAAAGAGGGCCCAAGGGGAGCGAAAGTAAACGACGATACCCGCAAGGATCAGCAAAAACGCCGCGCCGGACGCCCAGACGGCTTCGCTGACCGTTGACTCTTTTTCAGCGACGGCGTTGGGAATGTCGCCTGCAAAACCGATCTTCATCGCGGGGTGGTAAACGCGTTTGTAATCCAGGGCGTCGACGCGTTTCGTCATGTCGGCAAGGAAGAGGTCTCCGCTGTAACCTCCGGTGCCTGACGCGTTCGAGACGATGCGAATCACCATCAGCGTACCGGGCCCGTTCGCAAAGTAACCCGTTGGAAAATCGTTATGTTTTTTCGCGGCGGTTTTCCAGCGGTCGTAAAACTTCCCCATGCCGAGCGTGGGCTCTGTAGGCGGCGCAGGCTGCACCAACGTTGGTAACCGAAGCACGCTCGACGATGGAGACGGCAGAACGCCCTTCGAGATCGGCCTTTTCGCTATGTCGGGCTCGGGCGCCTCGAGATCGTCGACCATCCCGCTTTTAATAGCGATTTGGTGGTCAAGCGTGTCGTCAGCCTCCAGGAGATCGGGCAAGGAGGCGTAGAGCCACTGGCGGTGATCAAAAAACGCCTGCAGGTCCTTCGTGCCGCTTTCGACGTAGGAGATAAAGTCGGGGCCACACGTCGGCTTGCAAGCGTCGTTGGAACACGCTTTTACGCATGTGGCGCGCGTCGCCGCTTGCTGATGAAGCGCTCCGCCGAGGTCATCGACAAATCGCTCGTTCGCGGCGCGATCGGGAGACTCGACCACCACAAGAAAACTGGACTCACCGCCGACCCGACCGAGCTGATGCTCGAACGCCTTGAAGCCGGCACTGTCGCGAGGAAGCAGTTCGAGAAAGTCGGACCGAAGTTCGAGCTTTCGCGCGTAGCCCCAAGACCCGAGCGTAAAGGCGAGCGATACAAGCAACACGAGCAGAGCCCGACGGCCTGCCGCGTCCACCAAGCCGCCCACGATCTTCCTGAACATGCGCATGTCTCGTAGCGAAAAAAAGAAAGCTACCCGGCGGCGTTGCCGGAGAGAAAGTACCACAGACGCTCGAGCGCGCGCGCTGTTGACATTGACGGCAACCGTCACCCGCGATCATGACGTGGAAGTGATTCAAGACCCGTTCGTCCAGCTCACACGCTCCCATCGCCGCCTTGAGGAGCGCCTCGAAGACTTACGATGGGCGGCGCGCGGGGCACGCGGCGCAGCGGTCGACGTCGACGCGGTTCGCGACGTCGCGTCTTTTTTTTCACGCGCTGTGCGGCGCCACGAGGAAGACGAAGAGCTTTCGTTATTTCCTCGGCTTCAGAACAACAGCACGCTTGCCCCTTTGCTCGCGCGTCTCGCGCTGGAGCACCGCGAGCACCTCACGCTCCAGTGTCAACTCGACAAGCTCATCGAAACCCTACACAAAACCCCTGACGATGAAACGGCTATCGAGGAGCTCGCGGCCTTGTCCGAGGCACTAATCCTTGCATATCGCAAGCACCTGGACGCGGAAGAGGGCGTCCTTTTTCCCGGAGCGCGTGCGGTTCTCGATGCCGAAGCGCTCGACGCGATGGCCACAGAGATGAGTGAGCGTCGCAGTGGCGGTGGTGGCGGCGGTGGCGGTGGCGGTGGCAGGTCGACCGCCACTCCTTCGTCCAGCTAACTCGTGACCAGGCGGCCTGCCCCGCTTTTGGCGAGCCGCCTGCATTCACGAGTCCGTCCGTCCCTCGCCGATGAAAGCCGCGTGTGCCCGCGGCGGTCGCGCGATTCCTAGTTGTTGAGGAACAGTCGCCACACGGCTACCGCTGCTGCGGCAAGCACCGCGAGCACGACGTAGGTGCCGCTGTTGCTCTTCTCCTGAGGCTTCGTGACGATAGCTGCCGAGGCTTCCGCGTCAGCGCCCTTAGCTGGGCTAGCCGCAGCCTGCTTCTTGCCGCCAGTCTTCTTGGCTTCCTCCGCCTTCTTGGCTTCGTCCGCCTTCTTGGCTTCGTCCGCCTTCTTGGCTTCGTCCGCCTTCTTGGCTTCGTCCGCCTTCTTGGCTTCCTCCGCCTTCTTGGCTTCCTCCGCCTTCTTGGCTTCCTCCGCCTTCTTGGCTTCCTCCGCCTTCTTGGCTTCTGCGGCAGCGAGGGTCGCGCTGCTCGAGCTCTCAAGATTCGCAAGCATCGAGTCTTGTGAGTCTGGACGCCGCGCGGGGGCGGACACAGCGACGACGGGCTTCACGGCTGCGGCGGCTTCACCCAGCGGACCACTCATGACCCAGCGCTCGTACGTGGGAAGCGAAACACGACGCTCACCCACGGCGATATCGAACGGTCCTTGCGAGACTTTTCGAGCCTCACCGAACAGGGGAACCTCGACGCGACGGTCACTCGTCTCGGCCAGCTTGCTTGCGATTTCACCAGCAAGTTTCGTGTACTTCTCGCCATCGGCGAGGAGCGCCGCAAGAGCCTTTTCGAAGGCTTCTAGGTCGAGATCGACCATGCCAGAGCCATCGGCTGCCGCGCGCGGAAGCAGCGCCGCGAGTTCAACGGTGAGCTCGCTCACGCGGTCCTTCGAAAGCGCCCGTAAAATCCGGTCGGGAAGGCCGTCCAACACACGTTCGATGGCCGCGTTATCGGCGCGGTCTCCCAACATCGCACCGACAGATTGAACGAGGTCTCCCTCGACGCGGATCTGAGCTTCTCCGCCGCCTTCAGCGAGGTAGTAGAAGCTACTGGTCACCCGGTCGACGCCCACCGTATGCACATGTACGCCGAGTTCGACGAGCTTCGGCACGAGCTTACTGGCGACGGCGAGAAGCGGACTTTTCAACGCCGCCTTCACCGTCAGCGGCATACGCGCTGTCGGAATTTGCTCGCTCGGAGTGACTAACTTCGTCGCACGCCGGACGTCCTCGGTGAGCGCATCGCGCCCAACGAAGGACATTTCGGTCGACCAACCAAGAATGCCACGTGGAACGTGCCAGCCGGCAGCGGGACCCGTATGCGCGACCGTTCGAGCGCGGGCGTCTTCGCCCACGAAAAGCACGCCCGGCAAGACCAGAGGAGAACTAGCCATCGAGTTGAGCAGGCTATCAGGGAACGTTGCCCTCGTGCCTAGTTCCCGGAGATCGGCACGGCGGTCCGGCGTTTTGAGCGACCGATGTGGCATCCTCGGTGCCGAAGTCGTTCCCAAACAAAAAAGGGACCGCCTGCGCGGGACAGCGGTGAGCGGCCACATTGGCTAGCGCATCGGCTAGCGTCGGGCGATGGTCGATAGGCTCCGAACAGTGGTCATGCCTTACGCGTGGGGGTCGCGAACCGCGATAGCCGAGCTCACGGGGCGCGCATCACCCACCAGCTCCCCGGAGGCAGAACTTTGGATGGGAGCCCACCCGATGGCGCCATCTCGGGTCTCGCGCGGCGGAGAGGAGCAAAGCCTCGCGGAGATCATCGCGCAATGTCCTGCGCGCGAGCTTGGCGCTGAGGTCGTTGGCTCCTACGGCGCGAGGCTGCCGTTCTTGCTCAAGGTCCTCGCGGCGGCACAACCTCTGTCACTGCAGGCGCACCCCGACTCGGAGCGCGCGAAGATTGGTTTCGACGACGAGAATCGGCGCGGTATTCCAAAAGACGCGACCGTGCGCAGCTATCGGGACAGCTCCCACAAGCCGGAGCTGCTCTGCGCGCTAGGCCCAGTCGACGCGCTTTGCGGCTTCCGGCGGATAGCCGACACGCTCCGACTCGTAGGCGAGCTCGGCGTGAAACAGCTTAACGCGCACCTCGCGCCCCTCCGCGCGTCACCGAACAGCGCGGGGCTTGCGAACGTTTTTTCGACCCTCATGACGTTGGCTCCAGCGGAAGCGGCACCGCTTGCCCACGCAACCGCCTCGGCGGCGGCCGGGTTGGTTGCGGCCCAAGGGCCAAAGACCCGTACGCGCGCCTCGATGTTCCTACGCGAGTACGCTTGGGTCGTGCGCCTCAACGAGCTCTACCCGGGCGACATCGGTGTGGTGAGCGCTCTCCTCCTCAACCTCGTCCACCTCGAGGTCGGCGAAGCGCTCTACTTGGGCCCGGGTAACTTACACGCCTATCTCGACGGCGTCGGAATCGAGATTATGGCCAGTTCCGACAATGTGCTACGCGGCGGCTTAACTAAAAAGCATGTGGACGTAGCCGAGCTTGTGCGAGTGCTCGACTTTGCCGCGGGCCCAGCTTCTCCCATCGTTGCCCGCGAGCGAGGCGACCACGAGCGCGTTTGGGACACACCGGCGCATGAATTTCAGCTCTCGGCCATCGATCTCCTGCCAGGCGAAAGCGTTCGGCGCAACGTCCGCGGGCCGGAGATTCTCATGTGCAGCGCGGGCGACGCGACCATCTTTCCTGACGACGGCACCAAGGCGGTCGCTCTCGAGAGAGGAAGCTCCGCTTTCGTTCCGGCGTCGACCGCAAGGTACGAAGTGCGCAACGAGAGCGAAAAAGGGAACCCGATGTGCCTCTACCGCGCGACGGTGAACTTCACGTAACCTCGTGACCGATGCACATGGCTCACGCCGCGCGGCGTTCCGATCCGGAGGCCACCCGCAAGATCGTCGGCGCACTTCTCTATGCGCTCGGCATGGTGGGTGGAGCGCTACTCCTGCTCATCGTGTTCATCGTCCCCGCATTCCTGTCGAAGAATGCGAATGCGGAAGTAGGCGCGATGCTCACGGGGGCACTTCTCGCGCTCCCTCCCCTCGCCGTTTACTTGTGGATGCCATGGGTCATCGATCGCTACGACCCCGAACCTTGGTGGTGCCTCCTGATGGCGCTCTCGTGGGGCGGAGTCGCAGCGTGCGGATTCTCAGCGCTCATCAATACCGGAGTGCACCTCGCGGGCAGCGAGTTCGGCGGCGAAGCCTTCGGAAATGCGCTCGGCGCTTGCGTGAGCGCGCCTGTCGTCGAGGAGTTCTTCAAGGGTCTCGCTGTTTTCGGCGTGTTCTTCTTTTTGCGACGCGAGTTCGACGGCGTTGTCGACGGCGTTATTTACGCGACGTTTGCGGCGCTCGGCTTCGCCGCCGTCGAGAACATTATCTATTATGGCAACGCCGCGCGCGAAGAAGCGCTTCTGGGGCACGAGGGCGTACTAGCCACCACGGTCTTTGTCCGCGGCGTGCTCGGCCCGTGGGGTCATCCGCTCTATACGTCGATGACAGGGCTCGGATTCGGCATCGCACGCGAGACAAATAGAACCTGGTTGAAGTGGCTTGCGCCGCTAGGCGGCTACCTGTTTGCGGCGTTCTTGCATTCCGTCTGGAACACCGCGGCGACGCTCTCGAACACTCTGGTCCTCGTGATGCTACCGCTATGGTTTTTGTTCGTTATGGCCTTCTTTATTCTCGTAATTTGGCTCGTAAAGCGAAAAGGGAAGATCATCCGAGATCATTTGCGCGACGAGGTGCTCATGGGCAATCTCACGCCCTGGGAGCTTGAGCTCGTGACTTCACCCATCGGTCGGCTCAAAGCGACATTTTCTTATGGGGGCGGATGGGGTCGAAAGTTCATTGACGCGGCGGCTCGACTCGCGCTGAGCAAGTGGCATACCGGGCGCGCGACTCAGGGACGTAAAATGACCGTGAGCGCCGACATGATCTACCCGCTTCGGCAAGACCTCTTTCGCCTCCGCGGCGAGGTGGCAAAAGCGATGGGAAAGCCCGTCCAACAACCGCAAGCCTGGACGGCTCATCCGCCGAGCGGCTACGCGCCTGCGCCCCCCGTCAACTACGTTCCTCCGCAAAGGTACCGCTCGTAGGCGCCTGCGCCAACGCGCCAAGCCTGCGGCCTTCGCTATCGTCTAGGTTCGGCGGCACTATGAGCTTGAGCGATCTTACACGCGATCATTTCTACGAATGCGGCTTAGTCGCCTTGGGCGGGCTGACCGTCGGCATCCTGGCCATACGAGTCGTCGACTTGCTTCCCGCACAATACGGGGTTTCTCTCGTCGAACACCGGACCCACGGACGCGCGCGGACACGACGAAACCTTGCACTTCTATTCCTGAATCCGATGCTAGCCGCGTGGCTCGCGGTTGTATTCGTCGCCCGAAGCCACGCCGACGTCGAACAAGCGAGTGTCGACCTCGCCGTCGACGTGCTCCTTGGCGCTGCATTGATGGCGGCGGCATGCATCGATTTTGAGCACATGATCCTCCCTAACGAGATCACCCTCGGCGGTACCGCCCTCGCGCTCGCAACGTCGTGCGCGAGAGAGATCGGATTTCATAAGTCGCTGATCGGCGCCTTCGTCGGAGTTGCCCTTACGTACGTCCCTTCTGTACTTTACAAGTATCTACGCGGGCGAAGCGGAATGGGGCTTGGTGATGCCAAGCTCGCACTTCTTGCCGGCGCATGGCTTGGGCCTGAGGGTGCCGGTTTTGTTGTACTTGCAAGTGCGGTACAGTCCGCCGTCTGCGGTATGGTGATGCACCTTTCGGGAGCAACGTACGAAGTCCCCGCCTCTGTCGAGGCCGAGATCGCGGGTCTTCGTGCGAAATCCGACGCTGGGGACGAAGACGCACGCGCTCTGCTCGCCGATGACCCGATGGCCTTCGACGTCGACGCAGCGGGCGAGACCTCGCGACGCCTTGCGACCATGCGCCTTCCAATGGGGCCGTTTTTGGTCGCGTCATGCCTCGAATTCTTGGTGGCGCGCGGACCACTTTTGAGCGCAGTCGCGAGCTATTTTTCGCCGCGCTGAGGGTTCGTTACGTTTCTGTTGGCGCGACCCCGACGAGGCTGCGTCTGGTCCAAAGTGGGACACGAGATGCTTGCGCACGCACGGACCGCGGCGGTGTACCTTTGAGACCTCGCTCTAGAGGAGTCAGCGCGTGGCCAAACCGAAAAACGATCGCAACCTAGCGGTGTCGAAATTCTGTCTCGCGATGGAATGCCACCGCCGTTCCGAGGCGGGGCGAGTCCGCACGGCGAAAGAATTCGTCGCCCACTTTTTCCCCTACGATGAGAAAAGCGCGACGGATCGACTCTTCTGCTTCATGCCGAACGACGTCCGCGGTCCCGTTCTCGCAACGTGGGGCATCCGAGGCGCAAAAGCTGCTCTCAAAGACGACGATACAAAGGTGAAGCTCGTTGTCCACGACTCCCTCCTCTCGGGCGACCTTGACGAGGCGGCGTTCGAAGGCGGCGTCGAGTCCTCAATCTTGATCGACTGGATTGCACTCGATGCATGGTGGACTTTCTGGCGTCAGGGAACGCTGTCCGGAGTCGCGGTTCAAAAGGCGCTCGCCACAGCCCGAGAACTCGAGCTCATCGACGACGCCTGGTTTCTCCTGAACGTGCAGGGGCGCGGTGGCAAGTTGAAGGGCACAGACGTCCTCTGCGACACGCTGAGTAAAGAGCAAATCGTAGCCTGGGTGCGGAAGCTGCACGAGAACGGTGACGGTTCTCCCGCCGGAATCGTAGCCGCGATCGGTTGGGATACGCTTCTCTCGAAAACCGCCCAAGAGGCGCTACTTTTTGCCCTCGACCGCTTTGCAGACAAGGCGGGCCTGACGACGACGGCGAACGAAGCCGCGAGTTCCGCTTCGGCTCGGCAAAAGCAAGATCCTAACGCCGAGGTCCGCGAGAGCGCCTCGGTCCGCAACCTCACTTCGCCTCCGCTCGCCTCGGCGGGGTCAAACGCGTTTGCAAAGACCGAGAATCCACAGTTCGAGCCCTCGACGACGCGCCATCAAAAACTCGCCGAGACTCACCCCACGATGAGCGCGCCGAGCCACGCGGTCGCGATGGCAGAAGCCGAAGCCCTCGCGCAGTCGCCTCGCGTGGGAGGCTTCGCTTTAGATGCGGCCGAGATCCCCGTCATCGAAAGCAACGACTACGAAACGAGCGAGCACCCCGCGCTGAGAGATCCCATCACTTCTACGGCGTATCCTCAACAGGAGGAGAGCGCCAAGCTCGTCGAAGCGAGGGCCGCCATGATGCTCACGCTTATGGCAAGCAGCGCCCCGGATGCCGCGAAACGAGAGCCCTGGGACGATTCGGAGGTGCCGGCCAAACCCTCGTCGCTCGAGTGGTCCTCGCCTCTGTCGATTCCGGAAGACGAAGCTGCGCTCGACTCGAGCGACGAAATCGATTCCAGCGAGGGAAGCGAGCCTCCAAACGAGCGCGCGCAAAAAGAGCCATCCCGGAGTCCGCCGCCGGTTCCGAAGAGGCCAGGAAGTTTTCCGCGCGGACGCTGAGGTAACTTACGGGCACGTAAGCGGCAGGCTGCGCACCCAGGCTTCGACCGCGGCGGCGCCTACGTCGTCGACCAGGTGCGTCGCGATTGGCGGCATGCGAGTCGTCGGGTCGAGCGTGCGCATGCGCGCTAAGAGGATTGAACGTGCGGGATCACCAGGAACCACGAGCCGCGCGCCTCCAATGCCGAGACTTCCACCTTGCGGCAAAACGTTGCAGGTTTTCGTCTCGCGAAACGCGCGGTCAATTCTCAAGTCGAGCGTTGCCGCGCCAGCACCTGAGCCCTCTCGGTGACAGCTCGAACAATTCGCATGAAGGTAACCGCGCGCACGTTCCTCCACGGTCGCGAGGGGCGAGTCAGCCGCGCTCAGCGGCGACAACAAGCCAGGCGTGACCGGCAACTCGAGCCTCGAAGCGAACTTGTCGAGCTGGCTTTTGCGGTCGTCGCTTGGGTCCGAACGATCGAGCTGCCGCACCTCGAGCCCGAGGGTGAAGCCTGCCACGGATGTGTGACACGTGGCGCACTCGGCGCGCGACGGGAACGTCCACATCGCGCCGCTGCCGAGGTCTTTGGTTTTTCCCGCGCGAAGCAAAACGGCATCGCTCTGTTCGTCGTTCCACTCGTACGAATACCCTGCCCAGGAATCGTCTTCGTAACGTGCGAAGAGCCGGGTCTCGATCTTCTTACCCCCACGCGAGAACGTTTTTACCGCCACGCTGCCCCGCGGAAGGTCAAAGTCTCCGTCCGAACGCACGCCGATTTTCGCGTTCGCGGGCACATAAACCCAGCGATCCTTCGTTGCTCCATCGGACCATAACGGACTATTAACGACATACCCAATCATCCCCAGCGGCGGCTGAGAGGCATGGGCAGGGTCGAGGCAGCCAGTCTCCGTAAGCTTTGTACCAAAGCCCACGTCCGCGTCTGCCTGTGGCTCAGGTCCGGCAACAAACTGCTGCAGCTTGCCGGTAGCATAGTCCATCACATAGACCTCTCCGTCGGCGTCCTGCGCAAAAGAGGATATTTTGAGGTTGGTCTCCGCGAGCAGCTCCGAGCGAAACGTGCCGTTCGCAGCTTTCGTGACCGCCCAGATTCGCCCGCTGACAAAGTCACCATAGACGTATCGACCGACCAGCGCCGGCACCTTGCTCCCGCGATACACGTACCCGCCAGTGATGGAGGCCCCCTCAGAGTGATCATACTCGACGACCGGATCGACGAAGCCCTCTGCAGCGCACGTCGTGTCCTCGAAACAGTGAAGTCCCTCGCGCGTGTTCCAACCATAATTTCCACCCAGCACGATGCGGTCGACTTCCTCGTAGCGCCCCTGCCCGACGTCACCCGCCCAGATGTCTCCCGTCAACGTATCGAAACTAAATTTCCATGTATTGCGCAGCCCATAGGCAAAGATCTCGGGCCGGCCGCCCCCGGTTGCAAACGGATTCGAGGGCGGAATCGCGTAAGGTTCGCCCTTCGGGTCGATCCGTAAGATCTTGCCGAGGAGCGTATTTTTGTTTTGGCCGTTCCCCATCGGGTCGCCGCCCGAACCGCCATCGCCGAGGGCGATATAGAGGAGCCCGTCGGGGCCCACGGCGATCTTGCCTCCGTTGTGATTAGCAAACGGTTGATCGACGACGAGCAGGCGCTTTTCACTTGCCGCGTCGAACGTGAGGCCGCCGTCGCTCGAATGAAAACGAGCAATCACAGATTGGAAGACGACTCCCGGTAACGGAGTCACTTGAGCCGTGAAGTAGACGTACACGAAACCGTTGTCTGAAAACGCTCGATCGAATGCGAGGCCCAGCAGGCCGGCCTCTCCGCCCGCGATGATTTTTGGCGAGATGTCGAGCGCCGTACTGACGCCGCTCCCAGCGGCGTCGACAACCCGAATGGCACCCTTTTGTTCGACGACGTAAAAGCGACGTGAGGGGCCGGCGACCACCTCGACAGGGAGTGCAAAGACTTGGTCCCCGAGAGCCCGCGCCAACGTCACCGTGGCTTTCGTGGCCCGCGGCGGTGGAACGCATGGCTTAGTTACGCTAGCCGGGCCCCCGGCCTCAGGCACGACGACAGGAGCGCTCGCAGGAATGGACTCTTCACCGCACGCCGCAGCACTCAGCACGAGTGGAACGGTAAGCGCCAAAACCGGAAGTAGAGCGGACCCCGCGACGCGAAGCGAAAGCATTTCCAAAGTCTGACGCGACTGGCGACGAAGGTGAAGCCCAGTCAACGCAAGATGGCGCTTCGCTCACACGTCAAGTGGCCAACCTACAAGCTCGCTCACTTCAATCAATACGAGCGCGATCGCGTGTTCGGCGAGCTGAATGAGGCCGCTGGCGCGATCGATTTTTGACTGCTCATCCAAATGTAATGCCCTGGGCAAGCAGGAGTTCGCCCGAGTAGTTCACAGTGTTCGTTGCACGGCGCATGTAGTTTTTCCATGCGTCCGAGCCGGATTCACGGCCGCCTCCGGTCTCTTTCTCGCCACCGAACGCACCGCCGATTTCGGCTCCGCTCGGACCAATGTTCACGTTCGCAATGCCGCAGTCGGAACCCTCACAGGAGAGAAAGCGTTCCGCCTCGCGGAGATCATTCGTGAAAATGCACGACGAAAGGCCCTGCGGAACATCGTTTTGCATACTCACGGCCTCTCCGAACTCGCGGTAGCTCATGACGTAAAGGATCGGGGCGAACGTCTCCTCACGCACGATAAGGTCTTGCTTCGGCATGCGGACCACGGCCGGGCGAACGTAATACCCCTCTTCGCAGCCCCTTACCGAAACGCGCTCGCCGCCGGTGACGCTTCCACCCGACGCGCTTGCTCTCTCGAGTGCCGCGCACATCGCGTCAAACGAAGCTTTGTCGATAAGAGGCCCCACCAACGTCGCGGTGTCGCGAGGTTCGCCGACGTTCACTTGCGCGTACGCTCTTTCGACGCGATCCGTGAGTTCAGCACAAACGCTTTCGTGGGCAATGAGGCGCCGAAGCGATGTACAGCGCTGACCACATGTCCCCACGGCGCTAAAGACGATCGCGCGAACCGCGAGGTCGAGATCAGCCGATGGAGTCACGATCATGGCGTTGTTGCCACCTAGTTCAAGGAGGCTACGCCCGAATCGAGCCGCGACGCGCGGGCCGATGGCGCGCCCCATACGTGTCGAGCCCGTTGCGCTGACCAGACGCACCCGGGCGTCGTCCACGAGGCGTTCGCCGACCTCGGCGTTGCCGACCAGAATCTCTGAGAGACCTTCGGGTGCAGCGGACCCCGAGAGGGCGAAGCGTACACACGCACGGTGGAAAATCGACTGACACGCAAGTGCGGTAAGCGGCGTCTTTTCCGAGGGTTTCCAAACGACCGAATCACCACAAACGAGAGCCAAAGCGAAGTTCCACGCCCAGACGGCGACGGGAAAATTGAACGCGCTAATTACCCCGACGACACCTAGCGGATGCCAAGTTTCGGCCATCCGATGTCCGGGCCGTTCAGAGGCGATAGCAAGTCCGTAGAGCTGGCGCGAAAGGCCGCACGCAAAGTCGCAGATATCAATCATTTCCTGAACTTCACCGCGCGCCTCTTGCACAATCTTTCCGGCTTCGAGGGTGACCAGCTCCGCGAGCGCATCTTTGCTCGTGCGAAGCTCCTCGCCGAGCAGTCGAACGAGCTCGCCGCGCCTCGGGCCCGGCACTGACTTCCACGCCGTGAAACCGACCTGCGCGCGCTCGATGGCGCGGTCGACGGCCTCCGCGTCGTGCGTGTTCAGGCGTGCGACCACCGCACCATCCACAGGAGACCGCACCGCAAGGGCGCCGCTGTTTGAGGGTTCGAAACCCTTGGGATCGAGACCGCAGGCTCGTAGCTCGCGCGAGATGTCCATACGCGGTGTCTTAGCGCGAACATCGCCGCGTCGTCGAGGAAGCTATCGGACCCTCGCGGAGGCGTCAAAAATCAAAAGGTAGCCATGCGTGGGTTCGCGCTTTTCGCTCGAATAACGCCTCCATCTGCGGCGCCGCCCTGAAGCTGCTTCACGAGATTGTCGATATTGAAGTTCGCACCGAGATAAACACGCATATCTTGATAGCGCGCAAAGAAAGGGTTTCCGTAAGTCCCATCACTGTCGAGCACGGAACGAAAGAGTGAATATCCAACTTCTGCTGTAAGCCAAGAGTTCGCGTTGTAATCGAGCCACGCGCTGAAGTATGAAGACTGTCGCACGTTGGTGGGCTCGAACCCCTGAGCGGACTCGACAGGCGTGCCGTCAACCGGATTCGTCGGCGTTTTTCCCTGGTAGGCCCATTGGCTCGCACCGAGGTAGAAAAGCGCAGGGCTCCACTTGCCCCATTCGCCTGCAACGAGAAGCGAATACGACAGCGAGTCGGAGGGATTGAAGCTGCCGCTTACCTGGTCCTGACACGTAGTACCGCCGGCACATGAAAACGCGTAGGGCGCGCTGTCGCGCCTTGACGGAGTGACGCTTTGATAAAGCGGATGTGTGTACGTGGTGCTGGCAAGAAATGTGAGCTCGCCCCCCAGCACGTGCTCCACCGCTTTCGTCAACTGAAGCGTAGCGCCAGGCGCGACGACCATGGTGCGTGCTCGCGATTCAGGCGAAGTAGGAATCCCGAGGTTCAGCGCGACCATTGGCTTAATACCGCCAAGAATCTCCGGAATTTTTCGGTAGAAAAGCTGAAGTGCCGTGTCACTGAACCGCGGTTCGTTCCGCGTTGTCGTCGTATCGCTGTTGGTTAATTCATAGTTAAAAACAAGGCGCCCGCGGAGTTGAAACGCTTCGCTGAGCGCGTAGCGAGGTTGAAGAAACAGCGCCGTGTCGATAGTAGGGTTCGAGGATTGCTGCTGACCCTTGAACACTGTCGCGGTCGACATACTCGTCTGGGCAAAGATCTGACTGCCCGCGAAAGGTCGCGCTTTCGGGCTCGCAGACGTCGCCTCGGTCGACGCCGAAACCCGATCAGCAACCGGCGCCCCCAACCCAATCGCAAGGCTTGGCGGCGCCGGCGGCGTAGGCATGGGCTCCGGGACGGCGGCGGGCGCCAAAGGCTCAATCGCCTGCGGCTCCCTCGCCGTGTCCTGTTCAGATGACGGTACTTGGACTTCCTCGGGCGCGACAACGGCAGGCTGCGAGCCGGGTGGATCGTCCGCTGCCATCGACGCCTTCGTCAGCATGAGGCCCAGGATCGACGTCGCAAAACACAAAGAAAGCTTCATGCGGGAGCTCCGGAGGGCAGAAGCGGCTAAGATAAAGGGAACGCGAGCCCTGCCACTCTCGACGATGCAAAGGACGAGCGAGGGCAAGCAATGCCCGACGCAAGCAACTAACATGCCCAGTCGCCGACTCGGCTAAACATCGGAATAGCTTCACTTTATTGCGCGCTTAACTTCGGGAAACGTCAAATTGTTGACGCTGCGCCCTGAGTGCAAGCGCCTACCACTCCGAGTCCTGACGACGCTCCTGTTTCTTGACGACGGGCTCTCCGGTCGTCCTCGGCCCCTTTGCGTCATCGCGCGCGTTGGTGCTGGACGACGAGCCCGGCTCGACGTAGCCCCGCTCGTAGGAATTGCCGAAGTAAAACGGCCGCGGCGCGCCAAAGAGCTCGTCGAACGTAACCGAGAGACCGACCGAAACGATGTGTGTGAAGCCTTTGTAAACACCTTCATTCACGGCAGGGTATGGCGTGCCATCGCTGCCTATCGGGAGCCCAGCATTGGCAAGATTGATCGGCCTGACCTTGCCTTCGCCAATGGCTACGGTACGCGACACCGAGGCCACGGCAGCGTACCCGACATCGAACGCTAAACCGCCCGCTTTGTACCCCAGGCCGAGCGTACCCGCGACCTTCGCCAGAGTATCGACATCGAGCCTCGTGTACGCGGGAGATGTCGCCGACGAATCGAAGAACGCGCCCCCTCGCGTAGAGACGACACCCTTGAAGAGCGCAAAATTGTACGCGCCACCCGCCCGAATACTGAACGTATCCGCATAGCCGTGAGCGACAAGAACGTCGATATTCTTCAGCGCTCCGAGCGATGGGATACGAAGATGCGGACCGTCCCCTTGAGCTGCGTTCCATGCCTCGAACGTCGCATCGAGCTCGATGTCGTAAACCTCGAAGTCGTCGTCCATCGATACGTACCGGGCGCCTGCTCGGACCACCAGCGGGAGTCGCGTCAGAAACGACGCCTGCCCGGGCGCGAGCTCGGACGCGATTTTGGGGATCTGCGGAACGAACGTGCCCTGCGCTTCCAGTGTTACGGGCATTCGCAGCGCTACGCCGACCGAAACGTCGGATCGCGGACGAAGGAGCGCCCCCACGGTTCCTCCAAACGATGTCGCGCTCGCGACAAAGTCACCTCGCGAATCGCAAGGCTCGTATTCGACGTTTTTGCACTGCCCGGTATCGACAGACGAGACGCTCGTTTGATCAAATTTGGCCAGGACGAGGTGCCCAGAGAATCCAAGGTCAAGCCATGGCGTCACACGATAGGCGAGTGACGCAGTCGGAAAAACCATCGACGATTGCGACTGAATAAAGTCGTACCGAGAAGACGCAGGCTTATCGCTCGTCGAGATTGGAAACGTCCGATTACCGACGACGGGAGGCCCGAATGCGGCAATGGCGACGCTGAGTCGGTCAAAGAAGGCAAAGTCGGTCGACAAAGCGATGAACGGCGTAAAAAAGGGGCCCCCCGAATTGCTCACCTGCGGAAAAGGTCGGCCCCCCCACGGGGCCGTGGCCGTATCGTTGGGACTATCGGGAAAGAGCCCGGATCGACGAAACGCGTAGCTCCCGAGAAAAAGGCTTGCTCCTCCGTAGAGCCGCGTGCCGCGCTGGCGAGCAAGACCCGCCGGGTTCCAGTAAATCGCGGAACCGTCGTCGGCCTTCGCCACGAAAGCGCCACCTCGACCCAGCGCCTGCGCGCCGTTGTCGGGGATGTCGAATCCCCCCGCGTAGGCGTTCCGCTCGAGAAGTATCGAGAGCACGACGAGCGACGCTCGTGCCGCGAGGCGCGCAGGAGTCAGAACCGTCTTCAACCGCGTCAAGGATAGCCCCCCCGCGCCGGGAGACTCATCGGGCGTTCCCTCACGCGCGAAGCGTGCAAGACCTGGGGATAGCTCGGTTTTGACATCGGCGGGCAAGGCGCACGGTCCGGTTGAGCACGTCGGTAACTCAGAACCGAACGTTGGCGCGGAGCACGACGCTATCGCGATGAGCCGTGGGGGTCACGAAGAGTGGGTGCTGCGTCGAGATACCTCGAGACAACAGGTCCACAGCCCAAGCGAACGCTAACCCCGCGACCGTCCCGATCGCATCCCAAGCGAGGTCTTTCCACGAGGGATCTCCGGCGCCAGCGAGGTCGAGGAGCTCCTTCGTAGCCCCCGCCCCGAACGCCACCGCACCCCCGAAAAGGAGAGCGTGCCCGCGGGCATCGAGGAATAAAGCCCCCGCCAGATACCCCCCCGAAGCGAGGCCGGCTGACACGCCAAAGTGTTTGGCCTTATCCACACCGAGCCAATCGTCGCCCCGCCCTTGCGCCAGCGCGCTTGCAGGAAGAACGAGGAGCGAAGTCACGAGGCCGAGCCTGAGCAAGCACAGAGTAAAGAACGCCCGAGAGCCCAGAAGCTGAGCTCGAGGCCCCCGGCACGGCCTGAGAGATGGCGACACGCGATCAAGCGTTATGCGCGACGAGCGAGCCGGAGCGCAAGACCTGAATCAAGACGGCAAGCCCGACCCGTCCGCCCGCCGGAGTGCGCTTCAAAAACACTCCCTGATGTCCGTGACGGCGATTCGTCGCGTCAGGGACCACAGGTTCTTAACCCAAGATAGCGGTGCTAGCTTCCGCGTCCGAATGCCTCCCGAGCAAGCCGACGCGAGCACCGAAGCGCCGACCCGCACGCGCGGTGGTTGGCGGCGCGCGGTGGCGCTAGCGCTTCCGACGCTCTATGTGGGAGGCGTTGCCGTGTACCGAGGCGAGGCGTCGCCACTTCAGTGGATATGCCTTTCTCTAGGGCTAAGCGTCTCGCTGCTCGGGTCGCTCTCACGCGCTTTCGATACGCCCGCGGAGGCACGCGCGCGGCGATGGACCGCGAGTGCACTCGCGCTCGCGCTCGCGAGCGCAGCCCTAACGCCACGTTCGGCGTGGGTCGCTTTCACGCGCGAAATTGCACTCACGGGCGCGACGCTCGCAGCGGTGCGCGCACTCGCGACTATCGACCGCGACCCCGGACTCGCGGCGTTGGCGACCGACGCTTTCGCCGCACGATCGATTCGGCTCGCCACCCTCGAACGAAGCGCACGGGCCGTCGTCATCGCAGCTTGGGGATCCGCGGCTTTGGTCGAGGGTCTTGTCTGGTCTGGCATCGCGCCGCGCATGGCCGACACGGCCGCGGTCGCGTCGGCGATCGGCGGCTCGGCGTCGCTCTTTGCGATCGGGGCGTTCGCCTTGCTGATCGAGCGTGCGAGGCGGTTCGAGCTTGGAGCTAGCCCCCGCGCACTTGCGTGCTCGACAGCCGCGGGGTTCGCTCTCGTCGTTTCGCTCGCCCTTACCCTGGCGAGCTCCGTCCAACCCGACGCCGCCGCCGCGCTTGGGAGCGCCATAGCGGCTCCTGTAGCCGTCGCCCTCGCGCGAACGCGTGACGCCCTTGGACTCGCTCGGCGCAGGCGTCGGTTACTCACGCTCACGCTCTTCGGTGGTCCCGTGGCTGCACTCGCGCTCATCGCAGGCGAGAGTCACTCAGCGAACAGCGGCATCCTCACGATGGCGATAGCCCTCGCCACGCTGGGCCTAGGCGCGGCCGTATCCAAGCTAGAACGCAACTTTTTACCTGCAAAAGGCTTACTCCTCGACGCATTGGCGGTCGCCACCCAAAGCGCGCGGGAAAGCGAGGGTCGTACAGCCATGGCCAAGGCACTCGTTCACCTGCGCGACGCGACCGGACACGGGGCGTCGTCACCCGAACTTTGGACCCTGCATCCTACACGCGTTTGCACCGTTGATGCCGCCGGTTACCTCGACGAGAAGCCGGCCGAACTGCCATCACAGCTCATCGACATCGCACGAGGTGAGCCTGGCGGCGCGTTACGGGTCGAGATTCTTCGCGCACTCGAGGTTCGCCGTGCCGATTTGCGTCCGCTCCTTCGTTGGCTTGAAGACCGTGGAGCTCTTTTCGCCGTGCTTGTCGCTGAATCCGACGAAGCAGACGGCGTCATCATCGTTCCCGCGGGAACACGTACGGAGCCGCTCTCGATCGAAGAGCTTCACGCCGCGAAGCTATTTGCGGACTCTTTCATTGCAGTATGTCAGTCGCGCAGCGCACGCTCGCGCCACTTGGAACGCGAGAAAGTTCTCAGCGATCGCGCTTCCAAGACGGAAAGGGAGAACACCGCCCTTCGGCGCGCGTCTGCACTCGACGACGCGCGCCACCGGCTCGCGACGCTGCATCTTGCGCGCCGAGCGACGGTGGGGGTCTACTCGTCTACCACGCGCCTCGCAGAAGGCGCGCTTGACCGGCAGTTCCAGAACGACGCTCCGGTTGTCGTGGTCGCTCGGACAGGCATTGATGCCATAGCGCCAATGGCACGCGCACATCTTACCGGCCCACGCGACAACCGACCGTTCGTCGTCGTCGACGCCACGTCATCCCGCGAGCACGACTTGGAGTACTGGCGCGACCCGGCCACATCCCCGATGGCGCTCGCCGAAGGAGGTCGGCTCGTACTGGTCGATGGCTGCGCGTTGCCACGCGAGATTCAGAGGCTCATCGCGACGGCGCTCCAACAGCGAAGGTCACCTTGGCAACCCTCCGCGCCCATAGACATTGCTCTCGCCTTCACGGCGACCGTAACCCCCGCCAAGCTCCTTCAAGATAACTTGCTCGATGCGGAGCTTTTTGCTCACTTCGACCAGGTAACGCCTGTCGCGCTCGCAGGTTTACGGGAGCGCGGCGAAGACCTTTTCGCGATCGTCGCGGATCGGCTCGCGCGCGAAGGCCTTCGGGTGCGCGGCACCCCCATCGGCATCGAAGCCGCTGCGTTCGCCCGATTCGTCGAATATCCCTTCGAGGGTGAAGATCACGAGCTCGCCGCCCTCGTCACCCGGCTCGTCTTGCACGGCAACGGAGACGTTGTGCGAGTCGCAGACATGGATGCGATAGGACTTCGGGCGGGCCCAGAGGTCACTAAAGCGTATTGACGGTGTCTTTGTTCGCTTGCTCCAACAAGTCTTGGGCGGCTTTTGTACTTGCGTCGTGTTTTTCGGGTATCGACGCTTTCGCCTGCGCATCAGGCTTGAGCGCGCGTTCCGGCTTTATTGTCGCCTCTAATTTTGACGCGGACACGCGCGGCGCAACGGGCGAACTCGGGCGAATGGCCGCCGAGGAGCGACGCGCAAAGGCTTGTGGCTTCGCGACTTTCCCCGGCATGGCGGGTGCAGCAGCTTGCAAAGCCGCAGGTTCCGCACCCGCGGTACCGGCGCTATCGGAAGGGGTTGCCTTCGATCCGTGGCTCACCGGGTCTACCCATGAGCGCGACGTTTGTCCCAAGACAAGTGCCACCGGCGCTGGCGCCCGCGCGGAAGTGACCGAAACTGCGGATGCGATGCGGCTGACGTCCACACTTTTCGCCGCGCGATGGACACGGGTACGCGCATCCATCGCAAGGCCGAGGGCTCCGCCGAGGAGCGCGCCGGTCAGCGCGATCATCGCGCCCCACCTGAGCGAAGGCCGCTTCTCTCGAATCATCACGGTGCCCACCGAGCGATGGCTGCCTGTCGCTGCGAGGCGACGGTCCGACCCGTACGCCATGGGCGCAAACGACGACGGTGACGAAGGAAGCGCGTGCGCAGCAGGCGTCTCGCGTGGCTGCTGAGGGAAGGCGGCGCGGGGAACCGTCTTCGCATGCCTCGCGAAGGCCGACGCCGAGCCCGAAGTCGCAAGCGCCGGGTCTCGCGGCTTGACGGCAATCGCTTCGAACTCACCAGAATGAAGAACGTACTCCTCGGGCGGAGGAGGGCGCTTCGAGAAGGGCAGCACGTTCGGAGGTGGTGCAGAAGTCGCGCCACGACGGGTCATGACGGGGAGACTGAAACGCGAGCGGGTTTGCCTTCCTTTGGAGCCCGAACGGCACACCTACGGCGGTCCATTGATCCAGTCTGCCGAAGACATACAGCGCACACTTTTCGTGCTGAAGACGACGCGGAACGGTCGACTTAGCTCGAAGGCCGCGGAAACGCCTTACGGTATGCGCGCATCGCCCCCATTTCGTCGATGGTGTGCGCGAAGCCTGTAGCCTTCCGGAATGCGCCGCCGTCCACAGTGACGGGATACTTAATGTGCGCGAGCGCTCCAGCGGGCAATTTTGGCAGCCCGAAACGACCGAGCATGTTGGAAAAAACGAATCCAGGGATCGGAACGTTCGTCCGCCCCGTCTCGCGAATGACCATCGATAAGGGCACCGGCTGAGGCCCCGCGACATTGAACACCCCACGCGGTCGCTGGTCGAGCGTCGTGACGAGGGCGTTCACGACATCGTGCTCATGCATAAAATGAAAGAGGGGATCAAAGCCGAGCAGTGTCGGCACACGGCGGCCACGCAAAAACGTAGCGAGTGTTCCGTGACCTGTCGGACCGAGCGTGTAGACCATCCGAAGTACGGAGGTCACAAAACTTGGATATCGCCACAATGCGGACCCCGCATACAAATCGGCCGCGACGAGATCCGCCAACTCGGGAAACGACGCGAGGCCCATCGGTGGCTCATCTTCGTTGTGAAACAGCGGAGAGTCGGCCGCGGCGCCATAGTAGGTATGACGCCCAACGAAGGTAACGTGCTCCACGCCATAAGTACTCGAATGCTCGAACACGGCTCGAGTACCGCCAAGGTTGATGCGATAGCGATCTTCGCTTTGCATGATGAGATGCGTGACGGTCGCCATGTGGATAACCGCGTGCGGGCGCACCTTTCGAAAGACGTCTTCGGCGCCGCGCTTTCGGATATCGACCTCAAACATCGAAACGCCGGCGGGCGCCTCTCGGAACGGTCGACGGTCAATACCAATGACGTCATGCCCTTTTTCGAGCAAACGGGTAGCGAGAAGCTTACCGAGTCTCCCCGCGATCCCAGGAACTAGGACTCTCACGGGACCACCGAAGCGACGACATGCTCCCCTGTACGTCGCTTGCGTCCGAGGTCAATCAACGCGGCAATGCGCTGTTTCACCTTCTCGACGTTCGCACTCACGACGTCATCGTCCTCAGCTCCCGTCCCTTCGAAGAACATCGGTTCTGAATAATGAATTTCGAGTTTCACCGGAAGTGGTAGAGCGACAAGCCAAGGAGTGACCGGAACATAGGGTACGCCGAACATCTTTCCGACAGAAACAGCATTTGAGATGGTGGGTATAGCCTCCCCGCCACCGAGAAACGCAAAAGGCACGATTGGAGTCTTCATCTTCATCGCGAGCCGCGCAAATCCGGATCCAAAATGAACGAGCGAGTACCTGTCTCTATAGAGTTTCGCGGTTCCACGCGCCCCCTCGGGAAAAACGATAATCATGCGTTCGTCCGCAAGGAGGCGCTCGGCATGCTCAGGAAGCCCAGTCAGGTGACCGCACCGGTTCGCGACAGGTGACGCGAATGGAATCTTGTTGAGAAACTTCTCCGCCATGCCTTGAGCCAACCGCGGCGGATTCATCTCGAAGAATTGCGACGCGTGCACCATGGCGCCATCGACCGCTACGCCCCCCGAATGGTTGCCAACGAGCATGACGCGGCCACGGGGAGAAACGTGTTCGATGCCGTAGGAATCTACGGAGAAGTAGTGTTTGAAAAAAAATTTCAAGGCCGTTAAGACCGGGCCGAGATAAGCCTTCGACACTCCGTACGGATCAACGCCGTAGGTGTTGAAAGGGATCTCGAGGCGCTCGAGCCGTTCGCGGACCTCGGTATCAACGGGGAGGGAGAATCGCATCTTCGTAGGCGCCTCGCGCCGAAGCGTACCAGTTGACGCTCACCGCGCCGCGCGCGAAAACCCGGTCCCATGAAATTGACCGTCCGTTCGCCCTTGGTCGCCGCTTGCATCGCGGGCGCGCTTCCTTTCGTTGCCTTATCCTCGGGCGGATTAGCCGGCAGCGTGCTCGCTTTGGGCATGTCAGGCTGTGAAAGTCCAACCGAGCCGAAGGCTCCCTCACAAGCAAGGCCGCGGTCGAAGTCGAGCGCGACCACCTCTGCCGACACGAGCGCAGCCCTCACGGCGAGCCAAGAGCGCAGCGTGAGAGTCGACCCACTCTCCCGTGGCGACTTCAACCGCCTTGCGTCCGAGCTCGCGCTTCCGCTCTTTTGGACAGCTGACTCAAACAAGAACGGCGCTATCGATCCTGACGAGCTCGCAGTTTATTGGGGCCTCGTGGCGGACGTCACGCTCGGCGACTATGTGGCGAAGGGCGGTTTCACAACGCGAGCCATCGAAGCCATCGAGCGAGTGAAAAGTGAAGGAAACGCGATTCCCTCCAGGGACCAAGCACCGCCGGAGCTCGCGCGGCGAGCCGCCATTAAAAAAGAGCTTTCTCAGGCGCGCATCACGCTCGTCGAAACAGATCTCTCCCGCGCGACGGCCAACGAGAAACGATTTGTGGAGCTTATCACGCATGCAGCCGAGCTCGTCGAGCGACTCTACGCCAAGCAGCTCGGGACACTCGACTTACGCGCAAAAGTCGCGCCCGGTGACACCGCGAGCACGTTCGCGTTCTTTCGCAACCAGAGCCCGAAGTGTGTAGCTCCTCAAACCCAAAGCAGCGAAGTGTGCACAGCCGTTGCCGAGGCTCCGAAAGGAAAGCTTTCCGGTCTCTATCCCGCCTCACTTTTAGAGAAGCCAAAGTTTTGCGACGAGATAAGCGCAGCCGGGAAGACGGACCCCGCAATCGTCGACCCGTTCTCTGTGGTCACCTTCGCCGATGCAAAAGCCAGAACGTTCAAGGCCGTGCCCTACCACGAAGCATTCGCGACTGACGTGGCAGCAATCAGCAAAGACTTGACCGCAGCTGCCGTCGCGCTCGGCGAAACCGAGTCTGCACTCAAGGCTTATTTGCGTGCGGCAGCGACGGCTTTCCTAGACGATCAATGGTGGCCTTCCGATGAGGCCTGGGCGAAAATGGATGCAAAGAATTCGAAGTTCTATCTTCGAATAGGTCCCGATGAGATGTATCGAGAACCCTGCGCATCAAAGGCCATGTACCATGTGAGCTTTGGTCTTATCAATCAAGGCTCGCTCGAGTGGCAAACTAAACTCGACCCGCTCAAGAGCGAGATGGAAAAAGCCCTCGCGGAGTTGGCGGGCGCTCCATACAAGGCGCGCCAGGTAAGCTTCAAGATTCCCGACTTTGTGGACATTGCGATCAACGCTGGCGACTCACGACCGCCGGATGGCGCGACGATTGGACAATCACTCCCGAACTTTGGGCCCGTGGCCAATGAAGGTCGCGGTCGCACTGCGGCAATGGTTAACTTCTACACGGATCCCGACAGCGTTGAGGCACTTCGAGGCACGACGATGTCGCTCTTCTGCAAAGACTCTATGGCACACTACACGACCTCAAGAGAGCCGCTGCTTATGAGCACCGTACTCCATGAAGCCGCTCATAATCTGGGCCCTGCACATCAATACAAGACGAACGGCAAAGACGATCGCGCAACCTTCGGAGGTTCTTTGGCTGCTACTCTCGAAGAGCTAAAGGCGCAAACTGCCGCGCTCTACTTTACAAAGTGGCTTGCCAATAAGAACCAGATCACTACGGAGCAAGCGGATAGGGCACATATCAGTGATGTCGTCTGGAGTTTTGGTCATCTCTCGCGCGGAATGTACGACGAGGAGCAGAAGCCGAAAAACTACAGCCAGCTCGCCGCCATCCAGCTCGGATGGCTGATGCAAAAGGGCGCCATCGCTTGGCACCCCGACGAGGCTGCCGCCAACGGCAAGGACAAAGGCTGCTTCGCCCTCGCCCTTGAGAAGTTCGGACCAGCCATCAAGACGCTCATGACCGAAGTGGCTCAGATCAAGGGTCGCGGCGACAGAGCCCGTGCCGAACAACTCGTCAGGAACTTTGTCGACGTTACGGGTGACAAGAAAAAGCTTCACGAAATCATTACAGAGCGCGTGCTTCGCTCTCCGAAACCAAGCTTCGTCTACGCCATCAAATTTGACTAGCGATGCCTCCCTTTCCTCCCATCGAGCCGCCCGCGACTTGCGTGCGCTTTCCAAACCCGGGCCGACCTCGTGCCCCTGAAGTACTCGCCACGGGAATCGACTTTCGACCAGGGACGGTGCTCTCCGCGTATCGCAGCGGCATCTTTCCGTGGCCTCACGGCGACACGAACGACGGCGAAGTGCCCGTCGTTTTATGGTTTTCGCCCAATCCTCGGGCGGTCTTTTCACTCGACGAGCCGCCACACTGGTCGCGCAGTTTAAGGCGCACGCTGCGGGGCCACCCCTACGAGATCACGATCGACTGTGCCTTTTCGCAGGTCATGCAACTCTGCGGTAAAACGCGACCCGAAGGTACATGGATTATCCCTGAACTTGTCGAAGGCTACGCCAGCCTTCACGAGCTCGGGTGGGCCCACAGCGTCGAAGTTTGGGAATCCACGGCGAATTCGCGCGTTCTGGTGGGCGGGATCTACGGACTCGCCGTCGGCGGGATGTTTGCGGGCGAGTCGATGTTCCACCTCCGCACCGACGCGTCGAAAATCGCCTTTGCCGTGCTCGTGGAGAAGCTTCGAGCCGCAGGCTTCACACTTTTTGACGTCCAGGTACAAAACCCACATCTCGAATCGCTGGGCTGCCATGAGGTCTCACGGCGCGAGTACCTCGAGCGACTGAAGGTGGCAGTTTTGATCCCAGCTCGCCTTACCTAACGACAAGCGCAAGGTACTGACAATCGGAAGGCGGCGAGGATCTCCACATGATCACGTTTGGCTCGCCTTCAGGCCGAGACTTCCTGACTTTGGCCGAAGGGCGGAGAATGTGCCACACTCCCTCGTCCGCGAAATTGATGCGCTCTTCCGCGATTTTTACTGGTGAGTTGACGCGAACGAGCGAGACTGCATGGGGTACTCTGAATCTTCAGCAGTCGTCACACGGCGCAGGAGGCTCCTCGGAAGTTCCGGAAGATCGGGTGCGTTGGTCAAACGTGCTTAAAGAAGTTTTTGCTGGAGCCATTGTCTTGAAAAAGTCTTCTACTCCGTCTGCGACACCATCGAAGCCCGAGCGCGTAAGCCTCGCAAAGGCTCCGATTACTGCCCCAACCTCGCCGGCTCTCGCGGAAGAGGCGGTCGATATGTACTTCCGCAAGATGGCGCAGGTGTCCCTCCTGACGCGCGAAGGCGAGGTTGAGCTAGCGCAGAAAATCGAGGAAGGCGAGCGCCGTATTATCGGTGCGATCGTTGACTCCGCGTTCGCAGCTGCTGAGCTCGACCACATCAGCCGCCTGCTCTACAAGGGACGCCTGAAGGTTCGCGACGTAGTGCGCAACGTCGACGACGAGGACGCCTTCGACGAGGCCACGATGCTTCGGATTGGCCGACTGCTCGAGCGGCCTCTCAAGGAGCTTCACGCAGAAAAGCCGTCAAAGCCCGCGAAAGTACCTGAGGCTCCTGAGTCTTCGAACGCGAAGGGGGCAAAGAAGGTTGTTCGCAAAACGAAGCTAGAGCTTGCGCGTGATGCCATTGTTCTGACGCTCGAGGAACTTCGTCTCGACCGAAGCGTCATTGACCGCATTGAGAAGAGGTTGCGCGCGATCCAGCGCGAGATGCCCGTGGCCAAAAAGCAAACGGCGTCGACGTTGCAGGCGATCTCCGAAGGGCGCCGCCTTGCCGATCGCGCGAAATCGGCTCTCGTCGAGGCAAACCTAAGGCTCGTGGTCTCGCTCGCGAAAAAGCACGTCAACCGCGGCCTTCAGCTACTCGACCTCATCCAAGAGGGAAACATCGGCCTGATGCGGGCCGTCGACAAGTTCGACTACAAACGCGGCTACAAGTTCTCGACCTACGCGACGTGGTGGGTGCGGCAGTCGATTTCGAGGGCGATCGCAGACCAGGGGCGGACCATCCGCGTGCCGGTGCACATGTATGAGAGCCTCCAAAAGCTTACGCGCATGAGCCGTTCCCTACTCCAAGAGTATGGGCGTGAAGCAACGCCCGAGGAGCTGGCAGAGTCGACAGGTATTCCTGTTGAAAAGGTGCGCGCCGTGATGAAGATCGCGCGCGAGCCGATAAGCCTGGAGACGCCCGTCGGTAGCGACGGCGAGTCTCATGTCGGAGAGTTCATTCCTGACGACTCGGGCCTTCCTCCAGACGAGGCCTACGCCCAGATGCGGTTCAACGACCAAACGCGGCAGTTGCTGAAAACTCTCACTCCACGGGAGGAGAAAATCCTTCGAATGCGCTTCGGGATTGATGAGCCGCGAGATCACACCCTCGAAGAAGTCGGAGAAAGTTTCTCGCTAACGCGCGAGCGCATTCGTCAAATCGAAACGAAGGCGCTTCGAAAGCTTCGCCTACCCTCCCAACATCGCAAGCTCAAGACCTACATCGGAGGCCAGTGAGCAACACGAAGGTCGCGCGGGTGAGTCGCCTCGTGAGCGTCGAAGCTAAACTTCGAGCGAAGCTGGAGCCGCACCACCTGGAGGTCATCAATGAGAGCCACATGCACGCTGGCGGCTCGGGCGCCGAAACGCACCTGAAAGTAGTGGTGGTATCAAAAGCGTTTGAGGGAATGTCGTCGGTGAGGCGACACCAACTCATCTACGAAGCGCTCGCGGAGGAATTAGGAAAGAAGCCCGCTCAGGGCGGCATCCACGCGCTGGCCATCACGTCGCGTACGCCTTCAGAATGGTTGGTGAGTCCTGGAGCGAACACATCTCCGCTGTGCGCATCGAAGGCGACTCGGATCGCATAACGCTCAGGTCGTGCCCCTCGCGTGGGCTAGACTCATACTCGTCAGTTGAAGGCTTCCACTCCCTTGAGCGCGGTTGAGGATTGAAGGTCGGCTGCGCCTTGGTCGCGCGCAACGCGGACGGCCCGCTCGCTCGCTCGTTCCCACTTGAGAATATCTTCGAGCGCATCAACCATGGACATGGCTGCGCCGAGCGGCTCAATCTCACGTCGCTCACGTCGCTCGTCCCCATCCGATCGGGCGTGGGCGAACTCGTCGGCACTGGCGAATTCGTTGCGGTTCAAGTCGGCGACTCCTCCCACGGGTGCACCGCTGGCCCGCTTGCCAGCCCCGCCGCACATCTCCGCTACGAGGTCGACTTCTCCGAATTCGCCCACGCTTTTCAAGTCTTGCTTCGTAGGACTTTTCATAGAACTTCGCATCCTCCCAGTGTGCCGCGACGCCGCTCCAACAGCCTAGAATTAAGCGAACGATCCGCCACCTGAATGTTCGATGGAGAGGAAGTATTAGAGGAAGTAGTCCGGGAAGAGCTCCGAGTCAGGCATTCCGGGTGTCATCGCGTACGCCGAAAGGTCCTCCAAGCCGGCCTCACGCATGACGACCTCGTCGATGCAGAAGTTGCCGGTAAACTCTGAACTTGCCCGTGTGAGGATGGCGTACGCCGCATCAGACATAATGTCGGGTTTGCGGCTACCCCGAATGCTCGCATCGCCACCAAGGAGGTTTTGCACGGCTGCCGTGGCAATCACCGTCTTCGGCCATAGCGCGTTCACGGCTATCCGTTGACTTCTCAGCTCTTCAGCCATGCCGAGCACGCACATGCTCATCCCGAACTTCGCCATCGTGTAGGCGACATGCGGAGCAAACCATCTCGCTTCCATGTTGAGCGGCGGCGAGATGTTGAGGATGTGGGCATTCGTGCTCTTCGCAAGGTACGGCAGACACGCCTGCGAGCAAGCGAACGTACCGCGCGTGTTGATGCCATGCATCAAGTCAAAACGCTTTAGCGGAGTCTCTGCGGTTCCTGTTAGGCTGATTGCACTCGCGTTATTCACGAGAATATCGATGCCGCCGAAGGCAGATACAGCTTGTTTCACTGCGTCTTGGATTTGCTCCTCGAAACGCACATCGACGATGCACGCGAGAGCTCTCCCGCCAGCGGCCTCTATCTCCTCTTTCGCGGAGTAGATCGTCCCGGGCAGCTTCGGGTTAGGGTCGGCGGTCTTTGCGGCAATGACAATGTTCGCGCCGTCGCGAGCGGCGCGAAGCCCAATGGCTTTGCCGATGCCACGACTTGCGCCGGTGATGAAGATCGTTTTGCCTTTGAGAGTCGCTTGCATGGGGTACCTCTGGAGTACGACCCGGCGCGTTTTAGGTCAATGAAAACACTCGCTCGCGCTCGGGAGAGATCGACGCGCTAAGTCGCCCGTTGCAGGCGCGCTTCACGAAACGAAAGGAACCCCGAAAAAAATGTCGCGCCGTCTGGCTACCTCTCTGGTTTTTATCGCTGCCGCCGGAACTGCCTGCGTGACGCGCGAGCGCGTCATCATCGTCAAAGAGTCCCCCAGTGAAAACAAGCCGCGCCCAGAAAGCGCGACGAACGACCCACCAACGATGACCGTGGGCGACAAGGTGCGGTCGACGGAGACCGATGGTGACTCGAGCGACTCGGAATGGGGTATCAAAACTCCGACTGACCGTGAGGAGTACGCGCGCGTGGTCGGAAAAGTCGCTACGATGGTCAACGATTCCGACCTCGCGCGACGCGTCCAGCGCCGAAACCTCTCACTCGTCAACGTCGCGTGGGAGGATACGGGACGTGCAGTGGGGTCATCCATCGGTCCTAACATCTCCGATCTGTCGCTCCAAGTACGCCGATCGAACCGCAATGGTGGCTTCGAGTCTTCGATCATGCCTGTCATTCGACCGCCGAATTTCGTGGATCGCACGGGCGACATTCCAGCCGACCGATTCTTCGTTCGCGTAGGTAACGAGCATGGTCAGTCCCTTCGAAGTCTGCCGCTTATCGACGTCCTGAAAGACCTTCGGGCCTACGCCTCGAAGCCGGACTCAATCGGCGGCAGCGGGAACGTATTCGCTGCGCGGGATTCGCATTTTCTGGTAAGCGCACAGGCTGTATTCCTCCCCATTCCGAGGAGCGGAAAAGCGCAATTCAATCCCGTCGTCTTCAACTATCAATCCGCGCCTGGAGCGCCGGCCGTGTTAACCATTCTTGTGACCCGTCAGGGAACGAGCATGCAGGTCATCGAAAACCAGAGCGAAGACGCCACCGCGGCGGGGTGGGGCCAAGAGCTCTACTTCAACAACAAAGCGCAGCGCGCGCCGTTCACTGCCGAGCGAAAAAGCGACGTCGTGGAGCGCATCGAGGCCCAGGGCGGACCGAGAGACGAGGACGACAAGACAGCGATTCAAAAGGGTGCAGACGTCTTGTTTCTTATTCAAGTACCGCTAAAACATGCCCAACGTCGCCACCACGGAATCGGTGCAACCTCTGACAGTGCCGGTAGTCTCGGCGGGTACGCATCCGCTCCGAGCGCCGCAGCAGCGCCCAAGGGGCAGGCCATGAAACCGTCGAAAAGTTCTGAGGCTTACGAGTCGAGTCGGGCGTCGAGCGACGTGGAGCAGGCCGTACTCGGTCACGGACCTAACGTCGGTCCGTTCAACGAAGGCCATCGACTCACCCTCGAGCGTGACGCGGCGTTTCCTATCCGCGTGACGGTCCAATTCTACAAAGCGACGAGCAACGGAATCGTCAGCGACATCGACCTCGACGGGCTCTCGAAGTCGATTGGGGGTGTCTACGAGCATGCCGATGCCGTCGGCTCCTTGGTGATGCCCGACGGCGACCCGCGCCGACCGACCGCTTGGCAGCGAGTGCCACACGGCTGGTTCCCCTGGTGAGCCTACAAGCGTAGGCCGACACGGAGAGCATTCTTCGTCAGTCGCGAAGCGGCTTTGGCGTGCCGCGTACGAACATGGCGACGGCGACGCCGACGCCGTGTCTCGACTCACCACAAAGCCGCGCGCCGTTGCGGGTGGCCCGCGAGTCCCGCTAGTTTAGGGCGCGAACATCACATGTCGGTCGCCGGCAAGTGAGGAGCCTGCGGGGAGTACGTCGGCCGCTTTGGCTGCAACGTAGAGTTCAGTAAAGTCGGGCGACGTGAGTTCCCGAAGTTGTTCGAAGCTCTCGATAACAAAGTAGGTTTGCTGGTAGGCGTCAATCTCGTACGAAGTTCGCATACAACGAACGATATCGAGCATAATTCGATTTGGCTGAGCGCTTTGAACACTGTGCCGAAGTTCACCAGGACTGCTCAAGATTCCTGCGCCGTAAGCTCGCACACCACCTTTTGCTTTCATGAGGCCAAACTCGATCGTAAACCAGTAGAGGCGTGAGAGTTGTTCGCACGCATCGACGGCGTGCGCCTTGAGCGCGCCCTTTCCGTAAGCTTCCATGTAGTCAGCGTACGGCTGATTAAAAAGTTGAGGGACGTGCCCGAACAAGTCGTGAAAGATATCAGGTTCGACGACGTAGTCGAACTCGCTCTCTTTGCGAATCCAGTCCGTCACTGGGAACTTCTTGTTCGCAAGAAGCGTGAAAAACGGAACTTCAGGAATCAACCCGGGGACGGCAACAATTTGCCATCCGGTTGCGTCCATCAGCCGTTTACTTGTCGTTTCGAGACGAGGGATTTTCGAGTGATGTCCGAGATGAGGCAATGCGGCCACAAATTCGTCGCTCGCGCGACCATCGAGAAGCGCCAGCTGCCGCTCGCACAAGCGTGCGTAGCGAGCGTGCTCTTCAGCGGAATACTCGGAGTTTTGTTCGCATGTGTAGTCTTCGTGCGCTCGGGCGTAGTCACCACGAGGCGGGCGCTTTGAAGATCCATAAACGACGGGCTCAACGGCCATAACGGTTACTCTTTCTAAGTCCGGCGGGGGATTCGTGCCTGGCTCGGTGGGTCATGCGGGATCGTGGTCCCTGTCCAGTAGAGTCCTCGATCGATGCAAGGAACGCGAGGGCTAGATTCAATCGATGGTGGACGAATAGGTTCGTAACCGACGAATCTCGCTCACGCGCGGACCGCCACCAGAGCTTCGCGTGAGGCTAGCGGCGCCCCGACCGCCTAAGGGCAACCACGCCGCCTACCGGGGACGGATCGGGGTCGAGAGGGGGAAGCGCGAGAACAAGGCGCTCGATTCGAGGAAGCGACTCCTGCGCGGCACGTTCCGCACGAAGTTCGTCGAACGCGCCCTCGAAGACCAAGCAAAGGAGGTAGATCGACGAAAATGAGAGCACCAAGCAGTTGGCTTCACCGCGGGCGACGTGCCGCAGGTGGCGGCCTTTGCGCAAGAGGTCGAGCGAGGGAAGCTGGCGAACAAGCTCGATCGCGCGACGGGTTGCCTCCGGCTCCTCGCTCAAATTCATGAGGTTATCTGGCGCGGCACTCTCGCCGGCATCGCTCTCAGTCTCATCGGTGTCACGAGCGACGCCCGGATTCGACGATGTCGCAGAAAGCGTGAGTGCAGACTCCTGGGGCGGCGGTGCGACGCGCAAGACGCCCGTAGGCGCAGTCGGTCGTCTCACCCCGTTGGTTCGCACTGCGGCGTCAGATCCCGGAGGGAAAGCGGCATCGTCGGAGGACCCGTAGGACTCGGAGGAGGGCGTGGGAAGCGCTGGCACAGCCCTCAGGCCGCCCGAAGGAGCCGCAGGCTCTGCGCGGGCAAGAAGCTCGCGATCGGAGACGTCGCGGAGGAGCGTTTCAAAGCTTCCAACAAAACGCGACGACGCCGACGCGGAGCCCCACACGACCGGGGAGTCTCCGTCGATCACCACGGCGTCGGTGGCCATCGAACGATGAACGAGAGCTTTCAGTTCATCCTGAAGCGAAACGAGCGGCGGTGGCCGGCTTCGCATTCGGTTCGACGGCGGCGCATCAAACGCGTCGGCGAACGTCGTCGCCAGCATCGCAAGCCGACGGGCGAGGGCCTCACCGTTGGTGGGCGAGCTCGAGAAGCTCGCGACCACGTGACGACCATCACGCAGGCGAGCCACAACGACGTTGGGGGCATCGGGCGGCAAGTCTCCGCGCGCGAGCAGTCGCACGTGGTCTGCCGACAGCTCTCGCTGCGCAAGCAAGAGAAAACGCTCGTTGACGTCATCCATGGAACAGCTTTGGAGCTGTAGCACGGAATCGAAGCATCGGGTCGCTTCGGCCATAGTCGGAACGACTCTTCAGCACTAAGACCAGGTCCTGGCATGGAAAAGAACGTACCCGCGGGCCGGCTCGGTCGAATGGCACGCCTTGCTGCGCTCGGTCTGAAAACGGGGGCTTCCACGGTGCTTGGTCGCGGCGATGACGCTGGGAAAGCCGCCGCTGACCGCGCGGCAGAGGTCCTCGGAACGATGCGCGGTCTAGCGGCCAAGGTCGGGCAGATGGCAAGCTACGTCGACGGGCTCGTTCCCGAAGGTCAGCGAAGCGCTTTCGAGGCATCGCTGAAGGTGCTGCGATCTCAAGCACCACGGTCCCATCCGTCTCAAATTCGTGCCGTGGTCGAGAACGAGCTCGGGGGGCCGATCGACCGACTTTTCGAGAGTTTTGACGACGTGCCGTTGGCCAGCGCATCGATAGGGCAGGTTCATCGCGCGCGGCTTCCGGAAGGCCTCATGGGCGGCATGGAGGTGGCCGTGAAGGTCCAACATCCGGGCATTCGAAAGGCCGTCGAAAGTGACCTCGCCAACGCGGGAATTCTCGAGTCGATGGGCGCGATGCTCGGCTCGCGTCGGTTTGACTCCAAAACGCACCTCGACGTCTTTCGCGAGCGCTTCCGAGAGGAGCTCGACTACGCGCTCGAAGGAACGCGCCTCGTCGCTTTTAGGCGCCTTCACGACGGCGACCCGACCATCCGTGTTCCCGAGCTTGTGTCGACTCGCTCTTCCGCGAGTGTGCTCACCACGGAGCTTGTCCACGGCCGATCACTCGAGGATGTAATTCGTGAGAGCGAAATCGAACGGAGGCGTTGGGCGGAAACGCTCTGGCGGTTCGTTTTTAAGGGAAACCTTCTCGGCGGCATGTTCAATGCGGATCCCCACCCCGGTAACTACATGTTCCAGGAGGACGGATGCATTGCGTTTCTCGACTATGGTTGCGTGCAAGTCATCCCGGAGCGGCGACGCCCGGACTCTCATGCTCTTCATCGTGCGGCGGTAGCGCGCGACGAAACGGGATTCAATGAGGCGGTCTCGCGTCTTATCGACGCGAAGCCTGGCGCTCTCGAAACGCTTGCTCGGCGGTACTCAAGGCTATGCTTTGAGCCTCTGTTCGGATCGCCGTATCACGTCACACGGAACTACGCGGCGAGCCTCGTCGACGAGATGAAGAGTATGGCGATGGCCACGCGAAAGCTTCCTGATGCCGAGGTCTTCACGATGCCTGGAGAAATGCTCTTTATGAACCGACTACAGTTCGGATTCTACTCGGTCCTTGCGCGTCTCGATGTCGAAGTGGACTACGCCGCCGTAGAAAACCACTTTCTCACGACGTGAGAGCTCGATGGATCTTCGAGGGCTACTTAGAGGCCTAAGACACTCGAGACCTTCGCGACACGCCCTCGCGCTTACCGCGCTTTTGACAGCGTCATTTGCGTTTCGTCTGCCGCCGCTTCTAAACGCTCGCTCGACAAACTCCGATGCCGCGGTCGTTGGCTTGCAGGCAATGCACATGCTTCGTGGCGAATGGTCGCCGTTCCTCTGGGGTAGCGGCTATCAAACAGCCGCCGACTCCGTAATTGCAGCGCTTTTTTTCCGCGTACTAGGTCCCACATCGCTCGCGCTCATGCTCTCGTCTCTCTCGCTGCATGTACTTGCGACGTATTTTGTATTCGCGACACTGAGCCGACGGTTAAACCCATGGTTTTCACTGCTCCTCACCCTGCCGCTCGTCGTCAGTCCGAGCTCCGTCCATAGCTATGCGCTTTACCCGCCCCGGCAGCTCTCTCTGACACTCGCCGTGGCAGCTTTTTGGGCTATCGACAGCGCTACCGCTCCGACTGCGGAACGTGGTTCGATTCGACGCCTTGCGTTGGGCGGAGCGCTCGCGACACTGGCCGTGTCCGCCGACCCCTACCCGCTCCTGCTTCTTCCACTCAGCACTCTCTATGCGGGGCTCGTGATTGTCGTAGCGAGAACGAGAGCGAAAAAATTTGCGGCGTTCTCTGCTGGCCTAGCTGCTGGACTTGTGCCGTTTATCGTGATGCATCGCATGGCCGGCGAAAAGAGCGGTCCTATGGGACTGTCCACCGCGCGGGTCGGTCATCACTGGCGACTTCTCGTCAACGAATGCCTGCCCTGGGCGCTCAGCTATAAAGTGTATTACGCACGCACGGTCATGGACTACGGGCCGTGGGATGCGCCGTGGTGGTTTCGCGTCATGGGAACGACGGGGGCGCTGGGGCTCGGCGCTCTCGTCGCCTTTGCGTTCGTTTCCGCCGTGCCTCGTGGACTGCCGAAAAGCTTACGAAGACTCGGTTTCGTCGGAGCGCTAACGTTTCCGCTCGCGCTCACGGCGTTCCTTCTGTCGGTCATGGTCATGGACCATTTTTCGATGCGGTACTTAGCGGTCCTCACGCTCATGACGCCTTTCGCCGTCGCGCCCGCGGCTCGCGCGCTTGGGGCGGGACGGTTCGCCCTCGTCTTCGTGCCTCACCTTCTGAGTTCTCTGGTGGGCGGCTGGGTCGGCTACGGACCTTTTGTCCGCGGGCCCTTCCCAGTCGCTGAAACCCCCGAACTGCGTGACGACTACACGTTACTCGCGCTACTCCGAACGCGCGGCCTCAGGTATGCAACCGCGGACTATTGGACGGCCTACCGCCTCACGTTCCTCTTTCAAGAGGAGGCTATCGTCGTGCCGACCAATCTACGCGAGGACCGCTATGCACCCTATCGACGAGCGTTCGAGGCGCAGCGCGTGTTCCTCTTCGTCTACGACCCCGCACGCTCACGCGAAGACGTGCAGGTCGCCGAACGAGCACTTCGCGCCGACAACGAACGAGTTGAAAGACTCGAGGCCGGTGGCCTGACCGCCTTCGTGGTCACCCGAGCCATCGAAGATGCCCAGGTCGTCGCACCTCCCTAGCCGAACGAAGTTTTGGGCGTGCGGGAAGGCCTAGCCATCACGAGCGGCTCCCCCCTTCGACTAGTCAGTGCAAGGCACATCCGCGTACGGGTCGCACTCGTCAGGTGTGCGGTCAGCCACGACTGTCGCCTGGAGCCGAACCGCGCTTGGTCGCGGAGCCTCGGGCCTAACCTCAGCAGGCGGGCTGACGCGAGCCACGGGACCGCGCGCGACAGGTAGATGGCGCGACGCAACTTCCTTGTTGTCGAACATTGCGGCCTTGCAAGCAAGCTGTGTGCCCTTTTCGGCGAAAGATACTTCGTTGCGTTTTTCCCGATTGACGCACCGCGTATGCGCAGAAGAATTCGCAGTCGACCGTGAAGGGCGTGGCGCGGCGCGCCGTGGGTGTCCGAGCCCCCGAAGGACGCCTCGGCTTGACACGGAACGGACCCCGCGGGAAAGCCTCGCGTCGTGGCAGCTAGCTATTTCGATGTCGATGGAACGCTTATTCGTACCAACCTCGTCCACCCGACGCTTTGGTATCTGATGCACCAGCGTACGCCGATGCGAAGCCTTCAAAAGCTTGCGCGAGCTGCCTGGCGGACGCCGCAGATGCTTTGGGCGGAAATGCAGGACCGCCGCATGTTTAATGAAATTCTTTTTTCGTCGTACGAGGGAATCTCGCACGATCGCCTAATGATTCTCGCGGATGACGCGTTCAACGACATCATGAAAAAGGCGCTCTACCCGCACGCGAAAGACCTCGTGTCGCGCTCGCGCGCTGAAGGACACGACGTCGTGCTTGTTTCGGGTGCCCTCGACTTTTTGATGAAGCGGCTCGCCGACCATCTCGGTGCGACGCACGTGATCGCCAACCGCCTCGAAATCAAAGACGGGTTCGCGACGGGTCGCCTCCTTCGCCCTGTCGTCGCGGGTCCAGAGAAAGCGAGACTCATCCGCGACCACGCGCGCGAGCACGGACACGACCTCGATGAATGCTTCGCCTACTCGGACAGTTACTCGGACGTGCCCATGCTCAGCGTCGTCGGGCACCCCGCCGCGGTGAATCCAGACGCGAAGCTGACGCGCCTAGCACGCACGTATGGCTGGCCGGTCCTCACGCTCGAAAAGAACGCGACCTGACCGAAGCCGACAGCCCACGCTCTGCTAGCGCGTCGCGCGCTGAGCATGGTAGGGAGCGGCCTCCGTCTATGTCACATCCGCTCGTCGTCACGCTGGACCGCAAAAGCGCACCCCGAACCATTTTCAGCGGGGATCGCCTTATCGAGGTCGATCTCCCGCCGGGCACGCGGTGCATCTACCCGAAGCCGCCCATCCAAGCGCTCAAAGACGTCGAGGCGGCCATTCGTTACGCCATCTCCCATCCGTACGACTCCGAACCGCTGCATGCGAAGTTACGCCCGGGAATGAAGGTCGTTATCGGGATCGATGACATCTCCTTGCCATTGCCGTCCATGCGAAGGCCCGACGTGCGCGAGCGAGTGCTCACGGTGGTCCTCCAGACGCTTGCCGAGCACGGTGTCGACGACGTCACGATGATCATCGCGACGAGCGTGCATCGCCGCATGACCGGCGAGGAGATTCGGCACGTTGTCGGCGACCGAATTTATAACGCCTACTACCCGAATCGCCTTTTCAACCATGACGCGGAAGACCTGAAAAATATGGTCGAGATCGGCACGACCGATCAAGGCGAAGTCGTCGAGCTAAGTCGCTATGCCGTCGAGAGCGATCTGCTCATCTACGTAAACCTGAACTTTGTCCCGATGGACGGCGGCCACAAGTCGGTAGCCGTTGGGTTTTGCGGGTACAAAAGCCTCAAAGCGCATCACAACCCGAAGACCATGCGCAAGTGCCACTCGTATATGGATCCGAAGAGTTCGGCTCTCGCGACCAGCGTCGAGCGCATGGGCAAGCTCGCCAACAAGGCGCTTAACGTATTCACCATCGAAACGACGATCAACAACCGCATGTTCGATCGGCCCCTCGAGTTTTTGACCAAGAACGAGGACGACCTCTCGGGGATGGAGCGGGCAGCCCTGAAGGGGTTGACGATGACGCTCTCGAAGGTGCCGCAGGCAGCACGGCAAGCCATCTTCCAAAAGGTTCCTTCGCCCTATGGCGTCACAGGGGTCTTCGCGGGCTCGACCGAGGCGACGCACGAACACACGCTTGCACGCTGCTACGAGCAGTACCTCGTTCCCATCAAGGGTCAGGCTGACATTCTTGTCACCGGCGTGCCTTATATCTCCCCGTACAACGTCAATTCGTTCCTTAATCCACTGCTCGTGCAGGTCATGGTGAACGGCTATCTGTTCAACATGTACAAGGGCGCCCCGATGCTCAAAAAGGGTGGCACGATGATCGTGGCTCATCCGTGTACTGACCAGTTCGACAAAGAGCACCACGCTCCCTACATCGAGTTCGTGCACAACATTTTACCGGAGACGCGCGACGCTCTTGAGCTCCACAAGCGGTTCGAGGCGAAGTTCGCGGCCAACCCCGCGTACATCCAGGCGTACCGCACGGGCCATGCGTACCATCCGGCTCACCCGTTTTTCATGTGGTACTGGGGTGAGGCCGGTCGGCAACACACCGGACGCGTCATCGTCGTCGGCGCCGACAACGAATACATTCCTAAGCTCATGGGCTGGGAGACTGCACGTTCGATGAACGAGGCGCTCGAAATGGCGAAAGATACAGCGCCCCCGAGCCCGGACATCGTGCTGCTGCACATGCCACCCATGGTGATGGCGGAAGTGACCGCCTGAGGGCGGTTGCCCGCTTCTCGTTCAACCGTCTCGCCGTGAACAACGCAGTGCAGTAGAGTGCTAAGAAATATGACCACTACGCGGGAGCCCTGGACCGTCGACCAGGCGCGTGACCTTTACATGATTGACCGCTGGGGCGGTCGCTACTTCGGAATATCGCCCGACGGCAAGATGACCGTGTCGCCCTTGCAGGAGCGCGGCCCCTCCGTGGCGATCATCGACGTCGTCAAGGAGGCCATTGCGACCGAGGGCTTGAAAACGCCGCTCGTCATACGGTTTCAGGACATCCTCCATCACCGCGTCCGCGTGTTGAATGAAGCGTTTGACCGCGCCATCAAGGACGTGAAGTACCGAGGTACGTACCGCGGCGTCTTTCCTATCAAGGTCAATCAGCTGCGCGAGGTGGTCGAAGAGATCCTCGAAGCAGGTCGTCCCTTTCATTACGGCATCGAAGTCGGGTCAAAGCCCGAGATGTACGCAGGGCTTGCGATTCACCGTGACAATGATTCGCTCATTGTCTGCAACGGTTACAAAGATGACGCTTACATCCGCACGGCGCTTCTCGGCCGCAAGCTGGGTAAGAAAGTTGTGCTCATCGCAGAGAAGCTCTCGGAGGTTCGAGCGATTGTCCGCATCGCGGCGGAGATGGGCGTCGAGCCCGCGATAGGGATTCGCGTGCGACTCGTCACGCGAGGCGCGGGCAAGTGGGCGGAATCAGGCGGCGAGCAAGCCAAGTTCGGGCTCTCCACGCCCGAGATTCTAGAGGCCGCGAGCATCATGCGCGAGGCCGGGATGAGCAGCGCGTTCAAGCTCATCCACTTTCATATCGGGTCGCAGGTGCCTGATATTCTTATTATTAAGCGCGCCGTGCGCGAGGCGGCTCGGTACTACGCCAAGCTCCGGCGGCTCGGTCATCCCATTGAGTACATTGACGTCGGCGGCGGCCTTGCAATCGACTACGACGGTTCGCAAACGCCCACGTACGCGTCGATGAACTATTCGGTCGACGAGTACGCGCGTGACATCGTCGGCAACATCGCGGACATTTGCGACGAAGAGCGCGTGCCCCATCCGCACATCGTCTCGGAGTCGGGCCGCGCCATCGTGGCGCAACACTGCGTTTTGGTGGTCGAGGCGTTCGGCGCTATCGAGCGCACGAGCACGGCCGAGCCGAGCAATGAGCATCGCGACCACAAGCTCGTGACCGTGCTTCGCGAAACGCACGAGAACCTCGCGGAGCGCAACCTTCTCGAGTCATGGCACGACATTCTCCAAGTCAAGGAGGAGTGGGAGAAGATGTTCGAGCTCGGCTTGCTCGAACTCGACGTGAAGGGCACACTGGAAACGCTGTTTTGGTACGTCGCCGAGCGCATTCGCGAGCGCGTGGCGGCCGCCGATCCGGAGTCGGTGCCCGAGGAGCTCGCGGTGCTCGAGGCGAAGTTCAGTACGCAGCACATCTGCAACTTTTCCGTCTTTCAGTCACTTCTCGACCATTGGGCTTTTGGGGCGCTCTTTCCGGTCGTTCCGATTCATCGGCTCGATGAGCGTCCGCGGCTCGCGAGCACGCTTGTGGACATTACGTGCGATTCTGACGGTAAAATCGGCAAATTTATCGACCGCACGGAAGCCGACAGAGACACGCTGCCGCTGCACGCGATCGACAAAGGCCCCTACTACCTTGGTGTGTTCCTCACGGGTGCCTACCAAGACATCATGGGCGACATTCACAACCTCTTTGGTCGCGTGAATGAGGTTCATGTGTTCCTCGATGACGACGAGGAGAGTGGGTATTACCTCGAAGATACGATCGAGGGTAATAGCATCGCTGACGTCTTGAAGATGACGCAGTACGAAACCCACGATCTCGCCGCGCGCATGAAGGCGCAGGTCGACGCCGCTATTAAGCAAGACCGCATGAAGCCCACAGAGGGCATGCGCCTGCTCGCAGAATACGAGCGTGGTCTGAAAGACCAGACGTATTTGACGTTTGCGGACGCCCAGCGATCGATACCCGTTCCAGCGGCGTGAACGTCGACGGTCTGGCGCCCTTCGCTCGCTTGGCGGCGAAGGGCGCGCGTGAAAGGGTAGCGCTACGGCCAGTAGGCAGTAAGCGAGCCGTCAATCGAAGCGCCGTTGCCCGAAAAGGTCTCGCCATTCAGCAGTATGCGGCCGTTTTTTTGGACGACGACCCGGCGTCCGGCAGAGTTGTCCCCGAACGTTCTTTTCACTCGTCCGTTATCGCCGAACTTGGCATCAATTTCACCGTTCGAGGTAAAGCGAATAGCTTCTTGCCCGACGCGATGATTGAGCGAGACAAGAATCTTGCCGTCCTTCTGAACTGCCATTCCTGTCACGTCACCAAGAACAGCGAACGGGCCCGCCACGCCTTTGACTCCGAAGTCCGCAACGTCGCTGCCGCTGGGGCCAAACTTGCGGAGATTAAAGCTCCCGTTGGCCTGGATCGCCGTGACGATGCTGCCGTCCGAAAGTTCGATCAGCCCAGGCCCGCTAGCTTCGACCCCACGAGCACCAGGCACGAGCAGCCCCTGCCTACCGAGTTCAAATGTCGGATTCTGCACGCCCGTATCTCCATTGACTTGAAACATTCCAGACACTGCGCTGGCACCTTCACCGCGAACAAAGACTGTCACGACATCACCGTTCAACGGCGCTGCGGAATTCGCCCTAACCGTCATCGCCGTCGTCAAGCCTCTCGTACCGCGAGCCACACCACCAGCACCGTAAGAAGCGCGCAACTCGCCGTCTTTCCCCATCCGTATTGAGGTCGTATAATAATCACGTCCGCTATTGGCAGCAACGGCGTTCGACGTGTCGATGGCAACAACGATATCGCCATCAGGTCGGAGAGCCACGCCCGTCGCTCCGTGTGAGAAAAAGCCTGCTGAGAAAAACCCTAACATCCCATCAATCGTTCGCGCGCCGGAATCACTAAATGTTCGGTCTGGTCGACCAACGGCATCGAGCCGACCTACTTGCGTAAGCCCTGATTCTTGCGCGCCGCGGAATCCACCCACGATGACGAGCCTCCCATCGGGCTGCAGCACTGCGGCATTAGGAAGCCGAATATCAAGCTCACCTACACCACTGCTACCGTAAGTCTTGTCGGCAGTACCATTCGCCATTAGGTGCGATACGCATGTTGCCGTAGTGATTCGCTCGCACTGGGCGATGACAAACAAGCTGTCGTCAGGGGCAACGACCACGTCCCTCACCGAAAAGTACCGCATGCCTATGCCTGCGAGATTCATCGCGAAGCCGTCGACGCCGAATGTAGTGTCGATGTCGCCGGGTTTCCCACGGACGAAGGCCTTGAGTGGCGTCGTGACTTTTAGTGCACCCGACGTGGCCTCGATGAGACCCTCGGTCGGGCCTTGAGCAAGGGCCGCGGGAACCGTAATTTCGAGTTCTCCAGAGTCGCCCGTAATGACGAGAGGGGCAACCGTGATCCCCTCGCGGAGACCAATGACCCTCATGGCGATAGGCTCAGTGATCTGTGACCCGCGCTTGACCGTGACCTTCACCTTCGTCGTGGTGCCCTGCACGATGGGCGACGGTGACGGTAATGCATCGATAGTGAAGCCGTAGTCCGCGGCCGGGCCGCCGACGCTCGGACTGCCGGGAGCAGTTCCGCTCGGCGGTGCCTCCTTCGCATCGTCGTTGGAGCCAAAGCCACCACACGCTCCAAGGAACAACGAAACGAGCAACGGAGGGGTTCGACGCATGGCCCGGGGCCTAGCACCAGCAGGCGCTTGGGGCTTTCCCGCGGGCGACGATTTCTCGCCGGCGCGCACGTCGGCCGCCGAGGCGCCACGCAAACGGTGGATGGCACACGTTTTCGCATCGGCGCATGTTTCGCCTAAATTCAGGCAATTCAGGCGTGCCGCAGCGGTTGCTCCACTCCGGATCGTGGGGTAACTAAGCGGGCCCATGACAGAAGTTCACGCGACGCACGGTACCAACGGCAGCACCGCGCCCGCGACGGCTCTACCTGCTACGCAGCCACTTTTGACGCAGCGACCGTCCGTGGCGCCAGTCGAAGTTCGCGCGACACTCGAGGTTCGCGCGACACTCGGGGTTCGCGCACAGCTTGACGGCGCACGGCTACTCGTTCTTGGAGGCACGGGCTTTCTCGGGAAGATCTTCTGGGTCA
Organism: Polyangiaceae bacterium; assembly: GCA_025353725.1. Lineage (GTDB taxonomy): Bacteria > Myxococcota_A > Polyangia > Polyangiales > Polyangiaceae > Labilithrix. The sequence goes on from JANXOF010000051.1 coordinate 70,436, forward strand.
TGATCCTGGCGCGCTTTCCGAATGTCGGTCGGATTTACTTGCTTGTGCGCAAGAGCAAGACGCAATCAAGCGTCGAGCGATTCTGGTCCGAAGTGGTCCCGAACGAGTGCCTAGAGCCACTGCGCGTTCAGTACGGTGACGGGTTTAAAGCGTTCCTCGAGTCGAAGATTGTCCCGATCGACGGCGACGTTTCGGTCGCGAACTGCGGTCTCGACAGCGCACTCCTCGAAGAACTCAAGGGAACCATCAACGCCGTCGTGAATGTCGCGGGCGTCGTCGACTTCAACCCGCCCCTCGACGAGGCGCTCGAGACGAACGCTTTCGGGGCACAGAACTTAGTCGCACTCGCGAAGGCGCTCGGCAACGCACCGCTCATGCACACCTCGACGGCTTACGTCGTGGGCAATCGCAACGGTCTCATCCTCGAAGAGATGCCAGGCGAACGGTTCCCCTTCCCTCGCGCTGCCGAACTCGGGCGCAATCTCTGGAGCCCCGATGGCGAAATTCGCGACTGCCTTGATCTCATCGCGCAGGCGAAAAGCCGCTGCGAAGACGCGTTCAGGCAAAGCGAATTCATGGAGCGCGCCACCAAAAACCTTTTGCGACGTGCCGAGCCAACGACGGGCGCGCCGCTCGCGACGGAGCTAAAAACCGTAAAGCGTAAGTACGTGAGTGACCGCCTCGTCGAGGCAGGCCTTGAGCGCGCCACGCATTGGGGTTGGCCTAACATCTATACGTACACGAAGAGCATTGGCGAGCAGATCATCGCGCGCTCAGGTATTCCATTTACAATCGCGCGGCCCGCGTGCTGCGAGAGCACCATCGAGTTTCCGTTCCCGGGTTGGAACGAAGGCATCGGGACGTCGGCGCCGATTATCTACCTTGTCATGAAAGGGCATCACCAGCTTCTCGGCGGCGACGCTATCCTTGATTTCATCCCCGCCGACGTCGTCTGCGCGGGAATGGTGGTTACGCTTGCCGAGCTCCTCGAAGGTAGTGCAAAACCGGTTTATCACTACGGCGCAAGTGACGTAAACCCTGCTAGCAGCGAGCGATTTGGGGAGCTTATCGGCCTTTACAAGCGAAAGTATTTTCAGCGCACGGGGAAGGGCAACCCGCTCGTCAATTTTCTCCAGTCGCACTTCGAGCCTGCCATCGTCGACATGCCTCGGTTCAATGCTTTAGGGCCGAGCGCCTTTGCGAGGACGTCACGAAGCGTCGCGAAGGTGCTCAGGCAAGCCCCCGGCCCGCTTGCCAAGCTCGCGCGACCTGCGGCGAAGACGCTCGACGAGGTCGCGCGCCAAGAGGAGAAAATCGACTTTATTCTCCAGCTATTTGCGCCCTTCACGCTCTATCAGAAGGGGCCTTTCTCGTGCGCCAATACCCACGCGGCCTTCGCGAGGCTCCCCGCCGAAGAACGCGCGCTGCTGCCGTGGTACCCGGAACGAATCGACTGGGCTGACTACTGGATGAACCAGCACATGCCCGCGATGGAGAAGCGCGTCCTTCCGTGGATGGACCAAAAATTCGCGAAGGTCGTAGCGCCACTCAAAGCCCACGCCACGCTTTCGTCGCTCGTCGACCAGATGGCAGAGCGTCACGAACACGCGATGGCGTTCGGGCGCCTCGAGACCGACGGCATCGCGCGAACAACGTACCTCGATGTGCAAGTGCGAGCCGACGCGGTAGCTGCACGCCTTTCGGCACTCGGCGTGAAGCGCGGCGATCGCGTTGTCCTCAGTGCGCACAATCACCCGAATTGGCCGACTGCGTTCTTCGGTATCGTTCGCGCGGGCGCTACCGCCGTACCGATCGACCCCGCGATGGATCCCGTGCAGTTTGCAAACGTAGTACGAGAAAGCCAAGCTCGCGTGGTGCTCTGGGACGAGAAAGTGGAATCCGCGGTCGGCGAAGCGCTGAACGCTGAACGGGCCTCGGGTAACGCTCTTACGCTGAGGTATCTCGCCGAGGTTACGCCAGCCACGCGACTTGCTGGGGACCCCCCGACGCTTGCTAGGCCAGACGTCGACGTCACCGAGGCCGACGTCGCGAGCCTCATTTTCACGAGCGGCACGACCGGCAAGCCGAAGGGCGTCATGCTCACGCACGCAAACTTTACGTCCATCGTGGCGGCACTCGCGCCACTCTTTCCGCTCACGACGGGCGACCGGGTCCTCAGCGTCCTGCCTCTCCATCACACGTTTGAGTTCACGTGTGGCTTGATGTTGCCGTTCTCGCGCGGCGCGCGCGTGGTCTATCTCGACGAGCTCAAGGGAGAACGCGTCTCCGCCGGACTCAGAGAGGCGCGCGCGACCGCGATGGTCGGCGTACCCGCGGTGTGGCAGCTTCTCGAGCGGCGCATTCTTTCGCAAGTTGCAGCCAAAGGGCCGATAGCCGCAAAGGCCTTTTCCCTCGGCACGGAGATGAATCGTAGATTGGGAAAAAGCACGGGTATCGACCTCGGCCGCGTTCTTTTCGGCCAGGTTCACGACGGACTCGGAGGCAATATTCGCTATATGATTTCGGGCGGAGCGGCGCTTCCGAAAGAGACCTCAAAACTTTTTGCAGGCCTCGGCATCAAGCTGACGGAGGGATACGGACTGACCGAAGCGGCTCCCGTACTCACCGTCGCGAAACCGGGTTCACCCGCCGGGCAAGTCGGAAAAGCCATTCCCGGCGTCACCCTTCGCATCGACTCACCGGACGCGAACGGAATCGGTGAAGTGGTGGCGCGTGGCCCCAACGTGATGGCCGGTTATACCGACGCCGAAGCGACAAGCGATGTGCTGGCGAGCGACGGTTGGCTCCACACGGGGGACCTCGGAAAGTTGGACCGCGCGGGCCGCCTCGTGCTCGTCGGCCGCGTGAAGGACGTTATCGTCACGTCGACCGGTGAGAACGTCTACCCCGATGACATCGAGCGCACCCTCGGAAAGATTCCGCACGTCGAGGAGCTTGCCGTGGTCGGAGTTACCGGCCGATCCGGTGGAGAGCGCGTGGGATGCATCGCCGTGCCCGAAACGGATGACACGATTGAGCGCTCGGTTCGACTCGAGCGTGCTCAAAAGTCGCTACGCGAGGCCGTTGCGAAGCTGCCTTACGGAAAGCAGCCGTCTATCGTCCACTTTTTCGATGCGCCGTTGCCGCGTACGGCGACGCGAAAAATCAAGCGAGCCGAAGCACGTAAAATACTCGAGCGGCTCATACAAGCCACTGTGCGCGACGACGAAAGTGATGCTCCTTCGAATCCGGTCCGTGTCGCGATAGCCGCGGTAAGAGGAAAGAAAACGAGTGACATTCACGGGGATATGACCATGTCCGACGAACTCGGATTCGACTCGCTCGCGCTCACGGAGCTCCTCGTGGCGCTCGAGGCGAGGTACGGCACGGTCGACCCGAAACAGCTGCAGGCGTGCCGGACCGTCGCCGAAGTCGAGAGCCTTGTCGGCACCGAGCGTGTGAGTCTTCGCCCCGAGGCGCTGCGCAACCCGCGGTATGCCATCGAGGGCCGTAGCAGCCGAAAAGCAGACGATCGACCGCTCCTCTTGCCTGAGCCGATCCAGGAGCAAGGAAAGAAGCTTATCGGCAAGCTCCAAGACTTCTTCTACAGCGGTGTGATGCGCTCGACCGTCAGTGGCCGCGCTTTTATTCCGCATAATCGCAATACGATTGTCGCCGCGAACCACGGTAGCCATCTCGATATGGGCTTCGCGCGGCACGCCCTCGGCACGTACGGCGAAGACATCGTGACGCTCGCCGCGCAGGATTACTTCTTCGAGAAGGGAACACTCAAACGTGCGTTTTTCGAAAATCTTACGAACCTCCGCGCCATCGATCGAAAGGGTGGTTTGCGAGCGAGCGAGCGCCAGGCCGGCGAGATTTTAGCGCAGGGAAAAACGACGCTTATCTTCCCGGAAGGCACGCGTTCAACGGACGGCGAGGTTCACGAGTTCAAGCCGCTGCTTGGCCACCTGTCGCTGACGTATGGCGTGGATATCTTACCTCTTTTCCTCGGCGGTACGCGCGATGCGATGCCCAAGGGCGGGAAGCTACCGACCACGCGGGACCTCTTCGCGCGCATCGGGCCGCCCCTCACGGTGACCGACATGAAGCGATTGACGCGAGGCCTCTCGCCCGCAGACTCCGCGCGTGAGGTCGCGAAGCTCGCGCGCCGCTGCGTCGACGCGCTGAAAAACGGAACCGTTATCGACACGGCGCGGATGAAGAGCCTCGACGAACACGACGGCCCGAAAGCGCATCCCTTGGTGACGCTCTTTGCCGAGCTCGAGACGAAGTTCGATGGCGGCTCGGTCGATAAGCCGATGTCTTTTTACTTTACGCTTGGCGACGACGCGAATGCAAAGTGGACCGTTCGCGTCTCGAAAGACAAGTGCGAGGTGACGCTCGGAAAGCCCCAAGGCGGCATCGCAGACTGTGTACTCAAGACGAGTCCAGAACTCTTCACACGCATCGTGCGCGACGCGTTCACCCCGGGCCCCGCCGAGTTCCTTTCAGGAGCTATCAAGTCGAATGACGTGAGTTTGCTGATGACGTTTCAGAAAGTGTTTCAGCTAGGCGGCTAATCTCGTCGGCATCACGGGCAACGTGCATCAGTCCTTCGCTGGACGGAGTCTAATTCCTGTTGGGACGAACGCATTGAATTTGACTCTAGAATAGACCGGAGCACCTACGTACGGCAGTGTAGTTTCCCGAAGGATGGTAAAGCGCTCTCCGACGGTAGCCACCCAAACCTTCTGCCGTTCTCCTGGTTTAATTCCCGTGACGTTCACCGATGTCGAGAGCGTATCCGACTTAGTAAAGCTAAAGCTGGCCGTCGCGCTAAGGATGTCTTTGACCACGTTCACGCTCACTCCTCCGCCGACAGTGAGCGCTGTCGAGACAGCATAGTTAAATGGCCCGTTGACGACCTTGCCTGAGTTATTGATGATAATTTGCCCAAGCTTTTCGCGACCCTCTGCGGCACTTGAGTCTACATACAAGATATGAAAGTGGTCCCACGAAAGCAGGCCAAGGACCCACTTCTCTTTCAATACCCATTGAAGGTCTTTTTTTACCACTTTCTCTTTTTGGGTCACGAGGAGCGATTGGCCGCCTCCTGAGTCGATGAGATCGTTAGCAATGGCTCCTTGGCAGCGCGTAGGACTTTCGGCACTCCCGTACGATGCGTCCTCAACTCCAATGCAGTTCGCGGCAACGAGAAACATCGATCGCGCTGAGCTATCGCTATTGTTGACAAGCAGTTGGGAGGGTTCGCCTATCAGCGTTGTTTGGAGCGCTAGGTCGCCCTCAGGGGCCGCGGCTGGACTTTGAGTCGAAGGCGTCAGTGGAAGGTCGATGAGGCCAAAGGCGAGGGCGTCCGCAATCGGCTCCGGCGGCGCATCGCCGGTCACCTTCCCGAGTGAATCGACGTCGAAGGAGCCCGAGACAGGGAGGTCAAACGTTGCGTGCAAGCTGCTTTGTGCGCCCGAAGGCCTCGTCAAGTGAGCTCTCACGAGAGCCTCGTTCGCGTCGGAAAGACCTTCCCAGACGGTCTCGGTACCGCTTGCGTCAGTCAGGCGCCACGACGCCACGTTGAGGCGTTCCTTGGTCGCCGTCGACGCGGACCACGTAAGCGCCGACGCGCTGGAATTGGTTGAGGCCGTGGAGGACGAGGAGACCGCGTCCGTCGACTGGCACCCTAACAGCGCGAGCCCCGACAACAGCCAAGGCGCACCGCTCGCGCCGAAGAAGCCTTTAATGTTTCGCATATTTACCTGCCCGGTGACCGACGGAACGCGGCCAGCTCACTTACAGGCAAAGCAACTTGTGAGCCACGTGCTCAAATCAGAGATTCAGACACAGTTTTAGGCACTTAGAGACGAAGGAGATGGGGTACACCGAGTACGTAGATACCCAGACATGGTGCGCCGACCCTCCGGTCAGTAGGTGCCCAGCGTCTCGCACACCGCACGTCGCTGACGCTTGGCGCGAACCGCGGGCACGACTACGCAGGTCGCGTGAGTCGCTATTTGGTTACCGGGTCGACGGGCTTTCTTGGACGGCACGTGGTTACAACGCTCCGCGGGCACGGTCACCATATCGTCGCCCTCGTACGCTCGGCGAGTACGAGCGGCGAGGCACGCGACGGCGTAGACGAGGTGCACGGCGATATCCTCGACAAGGCGAGCGTCGAACGCGCGGCGAACGGTTGCGACGGTGTTTTCCACTGCGCGGGCAAGGTTTCGCGGCGAGCCGAAGACGCGGAAGAGCTGCAGCGCGTACATGTCGAGGGAACGAAGACCGTCCTTGATGCGTGTCTCGCGCAGAACGTCGGCCGCGCCGTGGTCGCGTCGACGAGCGGAACCGTAGCGCTCAGCGACGACCCTCAGCACGTCGCCACCGAAGACGACGCGACGCCACTCGGGATCCTCAGCCGCTGGCCGTACTACCGCTCGAAGCTTTTCGCCGAGAAGGCCGCTCTCGAGCGAAACGGCGCTCCATTGCCAAACGGCGGGACCTTCGAAGTCCTCAGCGTCAACCCGGCGCTTTTACTTGGCCCAGGCGACGTGAATGGCTCGTCAACGGATGACGTTCGCCTCTTTTTGGAGCGAAAGATCTTGGCGATCCCGCCCGGAGGGTTTGCCTACGTCGACGCGCGCGACGCCGCGGAAGGCATGCGCCTCGCGATGGACCGAGGGGCAGGAGGTCGCCGCTACCTGCTGGGCGGAAGCAACGTTACGCTTCGCGAGTTTTTCGCGCGCCTCGAGCGCATTTCAGGGGTCCGAGGTCCGCTCATTCCAATGCCACGCGCGCGCGGTGCGACCGAAGTCGTGCGCGCGACGACGCAGCTGCTCGAACGCCTCACCGTTCGGCTCGGAGTACCGATGCCCGTCGACCCCGTTAGCCTCGATATGGCTCACTTTTACTGGTACCTCGATGCGTCGCGTGCGGAGAGCGAGCTCGGCTGGTCTCCGCGCGATCCGATGGAAACGCTCGCCGACACGGTACGCGACCTCGAACAGCGCGGGGTCGTATGGCCTGACGCGAGCATGACCTCCGTGGCCTCATCGGTCATAGCTCCGCTCATCGGCCGCGTGATGTCGTCAAGCTCGCCTGGCAGTCCACGAGACGAGACTCTGTCGTGAAGCCGTTGCTTGTCGTCAACCCGAACGCCGGCGGAGGCGCGACGGGCCGCGGGTTCAATGCGATGAAAGCGACGATCGAGCGCGCGCTCGGCCCGGTCGAAGTCGCGATGACCTCGCACTCCGGCCACGGGATCGACCTCGCGCGCGAAGGTGCGCGCGCGGGCCATCCGCTCGTCATCGCGGTCGGGGGCGATGGAACGTTCCACGAAGTCGCCAACGGTCTCATGCAGGCTCGCCAAGCCACGCCCGGAATCCTCGATCACGGTGCCCAAATTGGCCTTATCGCTCAGGGCACGGGCGGCGATTTTCGCAAAGCGCTGGGGCTCGAGCATCGGCTCGACAAGTACCTCGACGCCCTGAAAAGCGGCAGAGAGCGCGCGCTCGACCTCGGACGGTTTTCGGGAGGTGGCAAGGAGCTCCACTACTTCGCGAACATCCTGTCTGCCGGAATGGGTGGACTGGTCGACCGCTACGTCGCGCGCGCTTCGCGCATGCTCGGAGGAACGGCCGCCTACTTCGGCGCGTCGGCGCGAGCGCTGCTCAACGCGCGACTCGGCCACTTGACGTGCGCCGTAACGTATCAAGGCAAGACCGACGTACACCGCATTCGATCGTTTATGGTCGCCATCTGCAACGGAAGCCATTTTGGTAGTGGAATGCACGTGGCTCCAATGGCAAATATCGGTGATGGTATTCTGGAAGTCATCGCGCTTGGATCCACATCGAAGCTGGGTTTCGCGATGACTTCGCGCAGCATCTACGCTGGCGCCCATATCGACAGGGCAGATACTGTGCATCTACGCGGGGAGAAGATCGTTCTCGACCTCACCAACGACGACGCGCGTGACGCTTACCTCCTCGACGTGGACGGCGAAGCGATGGGCTCGCTCCCCCTCACCATCGAGGTTGTGCCGAGCGCGTTGACCCTTCGTGCGTAGGCGCGGGCTCTTTGAGACGCTCCCTTACGCCCCGTGCGATCCTGTCGCGGCGTAGAGTTCTCGAAGCGTCGCGAGTCCCGACGGCTTCTCCCCGCGAGCGATAGCCCACACGGTCTCGCGAACGCAGTCGTTCACCGGCACGCGAATTCCGTGAGAGCGCGCGCGAGAAGCGACTTCGCCATTCAGAAAGTCGACGGCTGGCGGGCGACCACGCTCGATGGCCGACAGCATTGAGCTCTTCATACGCCGGTAGCGAAAGCCTACCGCGAGCAGCAGCGCGTGTTTGGCCACGAGGCTTGGCGAGCCCGCGCTCTCGCGTTCGGCTTCGTCGAGCGCAATCCACGACAAATCGAGCGTTCCCGACACTTTTTCGAGACGCACACCTTCTCGGTGGGCCACCTCAGTTACCTCGGTCATGAGTTCGAGCGCAAGCCGACGCACAAAGCGATGGTGCATGAGCGCACCAAGACGGTCGCCGCCGATCGTCCCGAGCGAGGAGATGGCGCAATTGATAGCGAGCTTGCTCCATCGCTTCCCGCGGAGGTTGCCGGTCGTTTCGACGGCCCCAACCGCCTCCAGCGCGTGCACGAGCGGATCGTGGAACGCGCCGAGCGCGGAGCCGTCCATCCGGCCGAGCGTAAACCCGCCGGCGGACGTTCGCTCGTAGCAGCCGGGTTCGGGCATCGTCGCGCCCCACGCGACCACGCCTCCGATCACCCGATCGTGACCTACGATCTTCGCAACGCGGTCCTCGCAGAGACCGTTTTGAAGGCAAATCATTGCGCCTGTAGGAGCGAGCACGGCGGCTGCCGAGCGCGCGGCCTCTTCGACTTGCGGCGGCTGCGTCGCGAGAACGACGTAGTCGAAGCGTTCTCCTCCGTCGGGAACGCCGAGCTCCACACGAGCGCGAATCGTGACCGCTCCGCCTTCACCGAGCAGCGTGAGGCCACGCGCCATGACCGCGGAGAAAATATCCGTGTTCGTCGTCACCGCAGTGACGTCCTGACCACTCGACGCGAGTGCGCCCGTTACGACGCCGCCAATGCCGCCGCAGCCGATGACAAGGAAACGGGGTGGAAGAGATCGAGCTTCCGGCATCGAGTCGGACGGTAGCAGCATCGAAGTGCCTCGCCACCAACGAGGAACGAACGCGTGAGCGAGGAGCCCAGCTTAGAGCGAAGAAACGCGCGTCATCAGCCGCCCGCAGAGGTCTGAACCCGCGTTTTTCGCGCGCTCGAGCGTGAGGCCTTGTTGAAAAACCGTCGCCGCAGCGGTCTCGTTGCCCACATGAAGGTGGCAGATGCCGAGCATCTCGTAGTCTTCAGGCGCATTGTGCTTGGAAACGAGCTCCGTGAGCGTAGCAATCGCCGACCGATGGGCCTCGACGAGCTTGTCGCTGGGCACTCCCGAACGCTTCGCAAGGACCAGGAGCTTCAGAGCCTGCCGCTGATCTTCAGGGCGGTTCGCGCCGAAGTCGGCGCGCTCGAAGAGGGCTCGGTATCCGTCGAACGAGCTCTCGGCGTCACCGCTTCGAGCGAGAGTGATGATCTCTTTGACAGCGCCAACGAGGGCTTCCTTACTCATAGGCCACGAGACTACGTGGCTCGGGCCCCAACTGCGAGAGCCTCACGTCATCCGGGCGCGGATCTCCTTCTCCTCTTCACCTAAGCCGCGAATCGCATCGAGTGCGTGCTCCGAGATCTTCCGGTGGAGGCGAGGGCTCGGAGGTTGGTCGAGCAATGCGCCAAAGTCGAGCGGCGCGCCGAACACGACGATCACCGGGGCGCCGCTCTTCGTGTAGTTTGAACCTACTTGGCGGACGATGTCGTTCCCAAGGCCGTTGACAAAAACGGGAATGACTGTCGCCTTACCGCGTGCTTTTTGGATGACGCGCCCTACCCCGCCCTGCGCCGGAAGCAGCGCATAGGCGTCGCCCGACTTGTTCCGCGTGCCCTCCGGATGCAGGCCGACGAACGCGCCCCCGGCTTTGAGTAAGCGCACGACCTCATCCAGGCTCGCCAAGTTGAGGGCCGATCGCTTCCGCTCGCGGAAGACGGGCGGGTACATGGCGAAGAAACTCATCATTCCATTCACGGCAAGACCAAGTGGCTTGTCGTAGAAAAACTCCGAACGAACCGGGAACACGAGCCTCTGAGGCATCCCCCGTTTCACCAGGTAGGCTGTCACGACGTAGAGGTCGAAGAAGCTCCGGTGGTTCGAGACTAGGATCGTGCTCGCCGCGCGGTCGAACCTCGGCAGCCGCTCGAGGCCGTGGACGTGGCGAATGTTTTTGACCGCCTGCTCGATCCAATTCGCGCCCACGTGGCGCTGCATGATCCGAATGGCTCGATCGACGAGTCCAGGCTCGAAGGTGCGCCGAACGAACTTGATTTGCCAGCGCTCCAAAGGTGAAAGCGTGCCTTCGCCGAAGTCGAGCAGCTCGCGCATCGCCATGTCGTCGATGCTCCGCCGCCCTTCGTCGGGTACGGGTACGGGTACGGGTACACGGAAAGCCGTCGACGCCTCGGCTACGCCAGCGTCAGAAACGAAGCTCGACCCATTCACGCTTGGCATCGCGGTAGGCACTCCGTGTTGCACCGCCCATGACTTGGCTAGCTACGACGCGGCGGCAAGCCCTTCGGTGGCCGGGGCGCGAACCGTTTGCGTTCGTCGAGGTTCGCCGACGCGAATTCCTCGAGCTTTCCCAGCCAAGTCACCTTGGAGCGGCGCGAAAAAATCGTCCGCTCAAGAACTAGTCATCCTGCCTCGCTTGGGCGCCATTGCCGTGGCACACGACGCACTGCGAGACACGCGGCCCGAGGAACGGATCGTTCGCCGGGTCTCCGTCCTTGTACGCCTTCGCGCGCGCCTCGACGGACTTCATGCGATCCTGAAGCATGGACCGAAACCCCCAGGTCGCGAAGCTCTTCGCCACGGTCGCATTCCCGTACAGCTGGCGTGCGGCAATGAGGTCTGCGGGCCGACCTCGACGCGCGAAGATATCACCCATGATGAGGAAGAACCCTTCGCTCGAATGCGGGACCATCCAGCTGTTTCCACATACGCGGCGGAAACCCGAAGTTTCCTGAGGACGTCTTACGCTGGAGGTGACGTCCAGCGCAATCTGCGTCGCGCCGTCATAACGAACTTGAGGCCCAAAGCAGTATTGCATCGAGCTCACGGTCCCGGCGATAGACTCGTCGAGCTCTTGCGCCGTCGCACGTGGCGAGCTTGCTCGAACGAACGCGTACGTAAATCCATGAAACTCGGGCCATTGGGCATTCGCTTTATTAAGAATCGAGTTTCCGTCGACGAGCAGCGAGCGCCCTTGGGCCTGCACGTCAGGAACTGGGACTTCAAGAAGCGCGCGCCCGAGGTTTATCTTGATAGCCCCCGTGAACGAATCCGCCCGACGGTCGGTCGGATTTCGCACCGAGGCTTCGGAAAGGAGAGCAAGCGCCCGCGTGACATTCGACTGCGCTTGTGCAGGCGAAAATGCTGGGTCGCGTCCGGCTTCGGCGGACTGCCAGAGGTAAGCAAGTCCGGCCGTAAGGGGGAGCCACGCGTCGTTTCCGGCCGAGTCACTCGTGGGAGGTTTTGCGAGCTCCGCCTCGAGTCCCTGAATCACGCCGCCGAGAGCATCGTAGTGGTTGCCGTTGAAAGCATCCCAAAAGGCCTTTGACGGACCTGCCGAGGGCCGTGGCCGATCCGGTGGTGCATCAGCGGTTCGATCTTTACCTTCGAGGTCAACGCGAACCGTGCGCCCACGGGAATCGGAAGCGTTCGAGAGCAGGGCTTCGTCTTCGCTCGGACTTGCTTCGCCTGTCGACGCGACACACGCGGCAGTCGTTCCGACGATGGCCGCGCCAGCGAGGAGGAGCGAGCGGCGAACGTGCGAGGAAGCGGGACTCAAAAAACCTAAACTCCGTAATCGTGGGGGCATTCGAACTCCAGTAGACGCATAACGGCGCGTGTACGCTGATGTGCGGCTTAGCACCTACCCGGGTCAGGTCAACTAGCTCACGCGCCCATCCGTTTAAGCCGTGCCCTCTGGTAGGCCGACGAGGAAAGAACAACGAAACGAGGTGCGTGGGGACCCCAAAGATCCAGCGCTGGATCTGGCATTCACCATCGCTGCCAGTGATGATAGGCAAAAGCCTCCGTTCTTCCGCGTAGCAACGGGCATAATCGCTAGGTCTCTGAATTGCGTGAGGCGTCACCATGAAGGCTTACATCCTCCACGCACCTACCCGTCTTCGCTTCGCGTGTGCGGCTTCAATCCTCGCGATCGGCGCCGCCCTCACCGCAAACGCCGGGTGCACAGCCGAACAAGGCTCAAGCACCGAGCGTCTGCCCAACCGCGACGGCGGGAGTGCTCGAACGCCGACGTCGGACGGCGGCGGCCCGACAGGCGAAGCGCCACCGGAAGTCGTCCCAGAGAGCGGCTTAAACGAGGTCGTTACGGCGACCGTGAAAACGCATCTCAAGACGTCGACGGCCGACTCCACTGCCCTCGCCGAAGACGAGAAATGCATGATTCCAGCAGGGGGACAGGTCACCCTAACGAAGTCTGTCGCGTCCGGAACGCACATCGGCGGCCTGCTCGCGTCCGAACACGCTTGCGGCGCCAAGTTCGAGAAGGGTGCGGCTGTTTTCGCCTTCCGCAGTCACTTCACCGGCTGGTCTTCGGCGCTCAACCCGCAAGCGTCGGAGGTCAAGGTCGTCGATGACCCGACAAACTACGCTTCACCGTGTCAGTACAAGGCGGCCAATCGTACAGGCGCTGAAATCAATCGAATCGTTCTCCACAACACGGAGGGCCATTGGGATTCCGTGAAGGCTAGCTGGCAAAGTTGCGACCGAATCGGAGCTGCACACTTTATCGTGCTTCGCGACGGCGTGGCCATACGAACCATTCCCGAGAAAAACATTGCGTATCACGCCATCCGAGCCAACGAAGACTCGCTGGGCATCGAAATCGAAGCAGGCCCCGGCTTTGCGGGGATGACCGCGGCGCAGGAGCGCTCGGTGATAAGCCTTACCAAAAAGCTTCAAGCGGACTTCAGCGTGACCCGGTCGGCCGTGACGATGCACCGACTCGCCGCCCCCGGTACGACGGATTGTGCCACCTACGTCTGGCCAAAGGACGCCGCCTTTACCGAGTGGCGCGATCGCGTCTTTTGAACGACCGAAGCTCTTTTACGTATTCGCGATGTTCGCCGTGTTCGCCGTAACTCTGGAGGCGCGCTGTTATGTGCCTACCGGCACACCAACTCGAGGCTTTTTATGCGGTGGCCATCACGGGAAGCTTTTCGCGGGCAGCGTCCAAGCTTCATTACTTTCGGCAGCCCGCGTGTACGCGGGCCCACGACGCCGTGCGCGAGGCACTCGTTTCGGGCGTTCCTCGCGTGCTCGGAGGCAAGACCGCGAACCTCAGGTCACCGGAACGACGACGTAGTGCGGTCGCGCCGTCCGAACGGGCGACTCGCTCACCGAAGTGAGCATCGCACGCAGATCGTAGAGCTGCTCGACGCCGAGCGACAGCTGATGCTCGCAAGGATGAACCGGCGCTTCATCCTCGTATTCGACACCGTCCGCCGAAAGCTCAATGTGTGAGCCAAGGATGTGAGAAACGGGGTGGCCCGCTTCGATGAACGCAAGGATACCCGCGATACTCGCGCGAAATGCGGCGTAATTACGAACGTAGATTCGTCCAGGATAGAGCGTATCGCCGGTGAGTAAGATTCGGGTTTTACGGTCGTAAAAAGCAACGTGTGAGGGATGGTGGCCAGGAATCGCAAGGACATCGAGAGTTCGCTCTCCGAGATCTATCGACGTCGAGGCAACGCCCGGAAGCCCGGCCGCGAAGACGGCCTCCGAAGCCTTTGAAAGGAGCCGTGTTCGAGGACGCGTCGACAGCTCCTCATCGCCACCGATGTGGTCATCGTGACTATGGGTGTGCGTCACGAGCAGCTCGAGGTTTCGCCCCGCGAGGACGGCATCGACAGCCGCGCGTAGCCCGACATTACCAGTGCCGGTATCCACAAGAAGCGCACGCTCGGTACCGATAAAGAGATAGATGAACGGCGCTTCGAAATGCTGACGGAGCGACTGGCGCAAAATGTAGGTCGCGGAATCGTACGCCCGCACGTGCACGCGGGGCTCCCCAGTCCCTCCTGAACCGTCCATCCAAGACAACGACCACGTCCCCTCGACCGGCCGTCGCGGGGTGTCGTCGAGTTCTCGTAAAGCCGGCAGTAGCGCAGGAGGCTCGGTTGACACGTCGCGAGGATGCAACGCTGTCGGCCATCGCGCCAACGAAACATCCTTCTACGTGCATAAGTGCACGTTATGCATCCGCGGGTCGGACGCGCTCCGGTGGATCAAGGAAGCTCCGCCAGCGGCGGTCATCGACCACCTAAAATGAGTCCGCTGTTCGCGAGAAATGCGGCGATAACCCCTATTTCATGAGCGACCCCATGTGGCCCCATGTGTGCACACACACTGTGCGTTCCGAAGGGCAAGGCGCCTCACGGACCACAAGGAGCTCGTCATGTTTCGATCCGCTCTCGGCACTCTAAGTCTCGTTGTTTTTAGTGTGCTGGGAGGCACCGGCTGTGCGGGGGACGAAAGCGCTCCCACCACCGAAGACCCCATCATCAAGAAGACCGGCGACACGTCGACGTGGTCGTATCGAGGCATCATGCCCGAGCTCGAGTCACCGACGCTCACGGTTTCGCTTACGGGTCACACAGTCCACGTGCAGGGCCTTCTTCCAACCTCGTATACAAAGACACTGCCTTTCCACGCCGTAGCGGAGAAGACACCTGAAGGCCGTACGCGCGTTCATGTCGCCTACCCCATCGCGACGGTTGCCGAGGGAGGCACAACGCCCGAAGGACTGCCGACGCGGAACCCCGAGCCGTTCACCTACAAGATCTGCGGCGGCGAAAACACCCATGCCACGAACAAGATTGGAAGCTTCGCTGGATTTCCGTTCATTCAGTACGTGTGCGAACACCCCGATGCCGACGGTCGCGTCCGCGACGGAATCGCGTTTCACGGACCTATCACGAGCCTCGAAGCCGAGGGGTCCGACTACTGGTCGCTCAAACGCGGCCCTGTCTCTCACGCGTGCAATCGTATGCTCGGTGAGCACGTCCTCGAGCTCGCGCATATCATTGGATTTGAGCACAATCCCGGCGTAACACCGCCGGTGAAAGTCATTAAAGAATTCGATTCCTTCCGAGGTAAGAAAATCGACGTCGACTATGCCTCCACGAACTGGACGCGACCGAGCGCGGCCGAATCGTTCGTGTTCCCAGTGTGGCAGGCCGTGAAGCTGCGCGGCGACGGAAGCGTCGAGGTCCAATTCCCACAATGGGCATGCGAAACGTCGCGGTGCGCCAGCATGCCGCCAAATGCGTACGACGCGGTGAGCGGAGCGAAGCTCGCGAGACCGTGAAGCGAAGTGCAGACGGGCTCGGGCGGATTTGACGAATGACGGAAAAGAGGTAGGACGTGGGGCCTCGAACCACCCAGGGCCCCCATGCGATCCATCCCACGTTCCGCCCAAGCCGACGCGAAGCACCAAGCTCTTTCCAGGTCGTTAGCGGGAGCGTTCGTCGCGTCCGTTCTCGCCTTCACGACGGTCCCACTTGGCTGCGCCTCGTCGACCGACGGGTCGCCGGCCTTGCGCTGCACGCCTGGCGCCTATGTCTTTTGCCGATGCCAGGACCGCGCGGAGGGGACAAAACTCTGTCACGCGGACGGACAGGGATTCGAGTCGTGCGCGTGCGGGTTTCCGTCAGAGCTGACGACTGACAAGAGCCCGCTCGAGCCTCAGCCAGGGGATGCGCCTTCTACAACGGGTGACATCCACGACGCTTCGGTTACGTGCGGTGACAAAGTCGTCCAAGCAAACGAGGATTGCGACGACGGAAACGCGGATGATTCTGACGGATGTGACCGGAAATGTCGCCTCTCGGGGGTCGACCCTTCGGCTACCCAAAGCTGTCCCGGGCTCGACGTTCACGTGTGGGGCTCGCGCGCGGCGACCCTCGTGAGCACGACGATTGGGTCCAAAAACACGTCGGGCTCCGAGCCGGCGTGTCCGAGCGCCGAAGGGAACTACGCGACCACCGGTGCGGCGTCGCCAGATCGCGTGTTCAACGTCACGGCGCACAAGCGTGGAATCCTGACGGTTGCCACGAGCGACGCAAACTTCGATTCGTACGTCTATGCCACGAGCGCGGCTTGCAAAGCAGACCTGAATTCGATTCTTGCATGCTCGAACAAGGCGCGCGGGACCGCGGGCGAAAAACTGACTCTCCCGGTCGACGAGGGCAAGACCTACACGGTGGTCGTCGACGGCGCGGCCTCTCCCGCGTACCTCTCCTCGCAGGGTGCCTTCCGCGTGACGTTCTCCGTCGAGTAGCGAACCGAGAAAAACAGGCGACGCTGGGGTAAAACTCCGTCCGTCGCACCGTGCGCGAGACGTGATCTCGGATGCGCGAAGTGGGACAAAACGGCGTAATTACGAGATGTTTCAGCTGGATTTGTGGAAAGCGCCGCTATGATTGGAAGGTGTCAAATCAGGCATTGAGGGGCGTTTGGCTCGTCGGGTCAACCTCCGCGGTGATGCTGGCGCTCGCGATGTCGCTCGTCGCGTGTTCAGCGAACAAGCCCGCAGCGGGCGACAACGGCTCCGCTAACCCGAGTGCAGCCTCGGCCACGGGTTGTGATCCGGCCAATCCGAGCGAGGGCTGCGCGTGCGCCAACGTTGGAGAGGGTGCCGCATGCGGTGTACAGCACCAAGCCACGGCGCAAGACGTGGTCTGCTCGCTAGGCCATACGCAATGTCTCCCGAGTGGAAAGTGGGACGCATGCGCGAGCGAACGGCTCGTGACGCGAGCGCTTTCAGGGCTTCGGTTTCAGGCTCTCGGCGACGCTGGGCCATGCGCCGACCCGTGCACACCTGATTGCACCACCACGGTCGACACTCCGTCGGGCATCGTCGCACCAACCGGATTGAGCACGGATGCGGGGCTCACGATCGTCCCCTCGACGCCGCCACCGAACACGTGCACCGGACTCACGATAAGCCCATCGGTCGCCCCCGCCACGGACATTACCGTGACGTCGACGTCAGCACTTACGACCAATTATTTCACAAGTGCGCTCGTACCGCTCGGCTGCAACCCGACGGCGCCGTCACCGCTTTGGTACACGGATACCTTCGACGTCGCGCAGATGGACTCGGTCGTTCCCGGCAAGCTAACCGTTCTGGTGCCCATCGCGGGGCCTGTCGTCGTCGGCGCCTCGCTCGGCGCGTTCACAAGCACCGTCAATGCGCGCGTCATCGTGGCCGTTCAAGAGCTGGGACTCGCGAACCCGCCCCCCGTGGGCGCGACCTTTGCGCAATTTCCCGCGGAGCTCCCCGCGGACTCGGTCGACACCAAGCTCGAGATTCTTTACCCATACTCGGGAACCGTATTGCCGTTGGGCCTTGCGGCGCCGCTCGTACAATGGCGCAACAGCGCACAGCCTGCGACCGGCGGCACCGTCGTCACCCTACGGTACCCGGCAACGGGAGCGGCCATTTTCGAGGTCTCGCAGCTCGTCTCGGAAGGCATGACGGCGCCTGTTCCGTTGCGCGCCGCGCAGCCGCGCTACCCCGTTCCGCAGCCTCTTTGGTTTGCCTTCGAGCAGACCATTCAACGAAACCGCGGGACGCTTGGCGACACCGGGCGAATCTCGGTTCGGCGGCGTGTCGGCACCACCACGTACAAGGCGAAATCCGTCGACGTGAAGATCGCGAGTGGCCAGCTCAAAGGGCTGGTCTACTACCAGTCTTACGGCACGGCGCTCGTGAACAACTTTTCAGGCGCGATGCAAACGACGGGCGGCGCATTTCCGAGTGGCAACTTCGGTGCGGCCACGCTCGTGATTCCACCGGGTGGTACGGCGCCGACCGTCGCTGCCGGCTTCAACGGAAGCGGCGGATGCTACGTTTGCCACTCGGCTTCAGCGGACGGAGCTACCCTTATCACGGCGAAAGACAGTTACGTACCTTACCGATACACGTTTCCAGGAACTCCTCCGAATGGAGGAACTCCCTACGCGTCGGCAAATACGCTTATTTTTGCCGGCATCAATCCGACATCGACGCGCATTATGTCTAGCGCCGGCGGTCACGCAGGGGACTCGACTTCGCGCCTCTTCGATATTGGAGGGACACTCGTGTCTGGGCATAACATACCGACGGCACTGAAAGCTGGTTATCCCGCATTCGCGACAGACAACTCAAAAGTGACATTCAACTTCCGCGGCGGCAGCGCGAGCCCGCTCTCGGGGTTGAGCGGCGATGGCAAGTCGGTGGCCGTCATGAACTTCGATGGTAACAAAACATTTTCTAACTTTCGTGTTCTCACAACGCCTACGGCGCCGTCGGTATGGCCAAACTTTCTCCCAGCTGGTCAGGATGGGCTCGTTTACCAAATCGAAACGCGCACGTCGCCAAACGGTGGCTACAGCTTTACGCGTCACGACTGCGAATGTTCGACGTACTCGGGGGCGACCGGTGAACTTTGGTGGGTCACAACGGGTGCTACGCCTGTCGCGGCGCGCCTTAACCAACTTAACGGCTATAACAGCGCAGGCACCGCTGGTACGCTTCCGGTCGATCCGCCCAATGGTCACGCCGGATTCGGTGGAACTGTAGGTCCAGCAGGCGCCGCGTTTTACGAACAAAACTACAACTACGAACCGACGGTCCTCCCGCAAACGATCGGTGGCTATTCGTGGGTTATTTTCACCTCGAGACGCGCTTACGGGAACGTCGCGACCATCAACCCGTACGCGTCCGACCCTCGATTCGACAACATTAGCATCGACCCAACGCCGAAGAAACTTTGGGTGGCTGCGATAAGCAACTCGCCCACCGCAGGTACGGACCCAAGCTTTCCCGCGTTCTATTTACCTGGCCAGGAGCTCATCGCGGGTAACTCGAAAGCGGCATTCTCACTCGAGGCTTGTCACCCCGCCATCGTAAGCCCAGCGGCGCCCGCCCCCGCCAATTTGTGCGATTCAAACCTCGACTGCTGCGGTGGAGGTTCGACCGCCGCATGCGTTCTCGACCCACCCCCGCTCCTGAGTCCGCCGCAAAAGCATTGCGTTACTACGGTCGTCGGAGCGTGCCGCGCAGTGGGCCAGAGCTGCCTACAAACCAGCAACTGCTGCAACGCGGTCAGCGGGGGCGTGTGCGCTGCCGGCGTGTGCACTGACCCTCCGCCGTACTTTGAAGAAAAAACGTATTCGCGGGATTACGCGTCCGCCTGCGCGCCGGGTTACGTCGTTCGCTGGGGACTGTTCGACTGGCAGTCAAAGACGCCATCGGACTCGAAAGTAGCATTCTCTGCTCAACAGAGCCCCGACGGCACGACCTGGTCTCCGACCACGCCCCTGCTGTTCGGAACTGCTCAGGGCGCCGACGTACTCGGGGCAACCTGGGGAACGACAGGAACAAAGGTATCCGCGGCGCTTGGGTTCCCGAACGGCACGTCGAGCCAAACAAAACTGCGCATCACAATGAAGTTTATTCCCAGTACCGACAGGTCGAAGGCGCCGACCCTCATTGACTGGCGGCAGTCCATCGAATGCGTCGCCGCGGAATGATTCGACGATGCGCTTGCAGAGCGTCGGCGCTCGCGCTCACCCTTGCCGCCGCTGCACTTCTGGTGGCGGCGTGTGCGAGCGACGGGTCGAGCTCCTCGAATCGACTACCCGAAGGCGGCAACGCGAAGGGCGATGGTGGCCGTGATTCCGCGGCTGACGCCGGTGACGTTCTTTCACGAGCGACCGACGCGGGCGACAGCGGCGACGCGAGCGAGCATGACAACGACCCTACCGACCCCGCGCCCACGTGCGCCCCGGTAATCGCTCTTGGGAACGCGAGTGTGCTTCCGTTTTCCACGCAGGATGACGATGTCGGCCTCTCGGTGACACTCGACGGCTTGACAGCAGCCTGGAGTACAACATCCGGGTTGGTGGTGACTATCCACTCGGTTGACCGCGCTTCCACGGCCGCTACCTTCGACACGGCGCGTACGCTTACCGGGCCATTTTCGCCGGGGCGCGTAGCGCTCACGCCGGACGGGCTAGGGCTCGCGGTCGTGAATGAGGATGGCCTCGGCTTCTCTCTCCTCCGCCGCGTGGCACGAGGCGATGCCTTTGGTGCGCCGACTGAGGGCGCATTTTCGCAGCTAAACGCCCAGGGAGCAGAGACGCTCGGTCCCGCCGGCGAACGCTACGCGGACCCGCTGTTCGCGCGAAATGGCGGCTACTTTTTCTTCTCCAGGTTCACGGCAGAGTCGACACGCACGGTCCACTTGGCGTCTCGAATTTTGCTTGGCGATGCGTACTCCACAGGGGGGCTTTTCGCCGAAGCAACGTTCACAAGTACCCCTGGCGGGCGCAACATCGTGACGGGCGCGAGCGATGACGTTCGCACCCTTTTCGTTTGGAATCAGTCGACCAACAAAAGTCGTACGGTCCGCCTCAACGCTTCAGGTTTCGTGGTCTCGAGCGCCGAGCTGGGTCCAATGCGCGACGTCCAAACGTCGAGCGACTGCAGGACGTTTTACTTCTCTCAAGGCTCTCCCGCCGACATGTTCCGCGCTACGCTGCCCTAAACCGAGGGGTGTCCCACACGCTGAAACTTCAGCAGCTGCCGTGCCCCGTCGGGAAGATTTTGCCTGGATTCAGTAGACTGCTCGGATCGAAAACACGTTTGAGGTCCTGCTGAATGCCGATGAGCTCGGGCGATTGCTCGAGAGGGAGGTAGGCGGCTTTGAGCACGCCGATTCCATGCTCTCCCGTGAGTGTTCCGCCGAGGCGAATCGTCGCGCGCATGAGCGCCTCGATGGCGCGGTCTACCGCAGGCCGGTCGCCCGCGTCGTCCCACAACCAGTTGACGTGCATGTTGCCGTCGCCGGCGTGACCGTACGTGAGATGCCGCACGCCCGTCTCGTCGCCGATGCGATCGACCTCGGCGAAAAGGTCGACTAAACGCGAGCGAGGCACGACGACGTCCTCCGAAAGCTTGTATTGCGCAAGCTTTCGCGTGGCAGGCGAGAGCTTGCGGCGCGCCTCCCAGAGGCGAGCGCGCTGCGAAGCGTCTTGAGCGGCGACGACATCGATCGTTTTACCGCCCTCGGTGAGTGATTCGCCGAGGCGTTCGATCGCGTGGTCCAAGGACGCGTCATCGGTTCCGTCAATCTCGATCAGCAACATGGCATTTGCGCGCGGGTCAACGGCGACGCCTTGAGCGCGAATGGCCGAGAGCGTCGGTCCGTCCATCAGCTCGAGGCAGCGCGGAACGAGACCTGAGGCCACGACGCGGGCCACGGCCGCGGCCGAATCGCGAACGTCCGCGAAGAGCGCGAGTACGGTCGCTACGGACGTGGGCTTCGGGATAAGTTTGAGGGTCAGCTCGGTGAACACACCGAGCGTGCCTTCGCTGCCGACGAGCAGCGCCGTGACGTCGTAGCCCGTGACGCCTTTCACCGTGCGCTTGCCCGTACGCAGCACGCGCCCGCCCATCAGGCACACCTCAAGACCGAGCACGTAGTCGCGCGTGACGCCGTACTTGAACGCGCGCGGGCCCCCCGCGTTTTCCGCGACATTACCGCCGATCATGCACGTTTTTAGGGAGTTCGGGTCAGGCGGGTAAAAGAGCCCCTCGGCCTCGACCGCGGCATGGAGCTCCGCGGTGATGAGCCCTGGCTGCACCACGGCGATGAGGTTTTGGCGGTCGATCTCAAGGATGCCAGACATCGGATGGGTCGCGAGCACGATGCCCCCCGCGACAGGCACGGCACCTCCCGTGCGTCCCGTCCCGCCCGCGCGCGGCGTGACCGGCACGCCGTGCGCTTCGGCAACAACGAGCGTAACCGCAACATCAGACGCATCGGCCGCGAGGACCACGGCATCCGGCATCCGCCCGACAGCCTCGCTTTCGTCGAGCGCGTGCCTCGCTCGCCCGGCCTCGCTGGTATCGACTTTGGAAGGACCAAGCCTCTGCTCAAGCTCGAGGAGCGCGCGTTCAACGGCGGCTTTCGCGGGCAAGCGGACCGCTGGGGGAGCAACTAGCACGCTTGTTTTGTAGCACTCTCGCCGTCGACTTCGCGATCCTCCTTGAGGAGACCGCCCGACTCTTCTATCGAACGTGAGTGAGTGATTTTGTCCGCTTCAGAGGTACCGCGACTTATCTCACGAACGACGCCATCGAGGCGGCGGTCAACGCCGCGCTCGCGCTTTCGAAGCCGCTCCTCGTCCGTGGGGAGCCTGGTACAGGCAAAACGCTCCTGGCGGAGGCGATCACCGAAGCGCTTGGCCTCGAGCTCATTCATTGGCCCGTAAAGTCGACCACGCGCGCCCAAGACGGACTCTACGTTTACGACACGGTGCAGCGCCTCTACGATTCGCGCTTCGGCGATGGCGACGTAAAAGACATTCGCCGCTACATCAAGCTTGGCCCCCTAGGGCGCGCATTTGCCGCGACGAAACGCGTCGTTTTGCTCATTGACGAGGTCGACAAGGCAGACCTCGAATTTCCGAACGATTTACTTCACGAGCTTGATCGCATGCGCTTCGTCATCGGGGAGACCGGCGATGAGGTTGTCGCCGCCGAGCGGCCCATTGTCGTGCTTACGTCGAACAACGAGAAAGAGCTGCCCGACGCCTTCTTGCGGCGGTGCGTGTTCCACTTCATCGACTTTCCTGATGCGGAGCTGATGAAGCGCATCGTCGCCGTCCATCACCCTGACCTCGATCGCACGCTCATCGACCAAGCCGTCGTCTCGTTCTATCGGCTTCGTGAGCTGCCTCGCCTGCGCAAGCGACCGTCAACGAGCGAGCTTGTCGACTGGATGGCAGTGCTACGTAGCGCGGGGATTGGGAATGAACGCTTCATCAAGGAACTCCCATTCCTGGGAGTACTCTTGAAGAAGGAGCAAGATATCGAAACGCTCGCCGCCGCGAGAAAAAGCGGCGCGTTTCGAGACTAGAACTCGCCCTTACCCTCCTGCCCGCAACCCTGGCATTCCGGTAAGTCTGCATGGGCTCCGTTCCGACAGATGGGCGAACAATACTTGATGCGGTTGAAGACGTAGGAGCCGCCCGTACCGTTATCAATCTTGTCGCAAAGCTCGGATTCACCCATGACTCGCATTTCGCCGTAACCGCCGGTCACATTCCACTTCTTGACGCACGCTTGCTCTGCGGGGTCCGAGCTTACCCACGCAGCCAGGGGTGGAAACGCCTGCTCAACACCTGCTTTGAGGTAGTCGGCCTCCACGCATACGGGTTTCGCGATTGAACAATCCGTCGCTTGAGGATTAGCGAAATCACCGGCTTTGATCTCGTAACAAAGCCTGTAGTGACCCGCGCAGTCGACGGTGAGTGTGTCGGTCGTCCACTGGACGGCAGGTGCTTTCGGCGGTGGCGTCAACGCTTGGTCCGCGCAGGAGGCGGGGGAGTTGTCGACAGAGGACACCGCGAAGGCGGTCGTGACGTTGTCTCCTTCGCATTGCCCACCGTCGGGCACCGTGGTGCAGTAATTCTGAATGCATGGCACGAGATTCTTCAGCTTCCACTTGCCCAGTGAGAAGCACTTGCAGGCCTGAGCGCCGCGCGTTTTCCCGTCCTCGGGTCCGACCTGCCCTTCGCATGGTCCCCAGGCCCTGGAGGTCTCGTCTTTCTGGAAGCACTTGGTTCGGCCGTCTTTGCAAACGCCGAGGTTTCGCTTCGCGCGCAAGCCGGTCCAGCATGCGGCCTCCTCGCCTACTGTCGTGCAACTGCAGCCCGGCTTGTTTTTGTCATCCGGGCAATCAAGGGTGCCACCAGGCGCAGGCGGTGGCTTCGGAGCGTTGGCGCCGCAGGTTTGCGGAAACGGATCGTTCGCGAGCAGGTCGCCGCTGTCCGGCTTTTCGTTTATGCCGAACCCGCCATCGCTACCAAAACCGCCGGAGCTCGCGTTGGGATCCGCGAACGTGCTGTCGGCACTCGAGCCGCAGGCAACAACAACGAAGGCAACCGACGCTAGGGCGCCGAGGGCGACGAACACGTTTTGCGAAGTAGTGAGCATTGGCTTTCACTGAGTAAAGCACATGCTCTTCGATGCGTCAGATGGGCGCGAATCGATCCATGAGCCTTCGCGAAAAATCTACGAAAAGGCTAATTTGATGCGCCGCTAGCGCCTATTTCGCGACAGGTAAACGTCGCTTGCCGCCGGGGCCACCACTGCGGTCGATCACGAGTCCAGGCTCCTCGCGAAGCATGTCTGCGCGTGCGGACACGGCCTCAACCACCTTGTCAGCAAGGTCTAAGTACGCCTTGGCCATGGCCCCCTCGGGCGCAGCCTGAACGACGGGAGTTCCCTTGTCTCCCCACTCGCGCACACTTTGGTCGATTGGAATTTGGGCGAGCAACGGAGCCTTCGCGAATTCGGCAACGGCCGCACCGCCGCCCTTGCCAAAGAGTTCGTGACGAACACCTGCCGGGTCGATGAACCAGCTCATGTTCTCGACGACACCGAGTACGGGAATGTCGACCTTGACACACATAGAGACTGATTTGAAGACATCGTCGGTCGCGACATTCTGAGGAGTGGTAACGATCACCGCTCCTGTCACGCTCGTTCGCTGGGCAAGAGAAAGAGCGACGTCGCCCGTGCCGGGGGGAAGGTCGAGAACGAGGTAGTCGAGCTCTCCCCACGCCACGTCTTTCAGAAATTGCTGAAGCGCCCCATGAAGCATCGGGCCGCGCCAGATCACGGCGCTCTTCGGGTCGTCAAGCAGAAACCCAATCGACATCAGCTTGATGCCGAACCTCTCGAGCGGCTCGATCGTTTTGCCGTCGGTCGAAACCGGCCGCCCCGCCACGCCGAGCATGGTCGGAATGGAGGGGCCGTAAATGTCAGCGTCGAGCAGGCCCGTACGAAACCCTCGTTTGGACAGCGCCATCGCGAGGTTGGTAGCGGTCGTGCTCTTTCCCACGCCGCCCTTTCCGCTCATCACGAGAACGACATGTTTGACGCCCGTAAGCGGGTCATCAGGGCTCGCGGGGCGGCTTCTGTCAAGGGAGTCAGACATCGTTACCTCTGCAGCACATACTGCTGCTCACGCGGGTCGACCGAGGTCACGGCATACACCGTCCGGCCGCCGTCGGCGAAGGGCATCCTCGACAAAATGAGTTCCGGCCCATGAGCGCCCAGAAGGCAAACACGACCTCGATGCTAGCCTTGCAGGATGACGGCGCCGACACGGTCATCCTCGAGCCACCGCCACGCGGCTTATCGTTGCGGCATCCTCGGCACGGCCCTGATGTCCGCGCTCGTTGTCGAGCCGGCTTGCACCGCATTCAGCGAAACTGCGGATAGCTCGCCTGTGGCAGCCACGCCCGCGAGTGCGGTATCAAATGCAGACGCGGGCGTCGGTGATGGGACAGGCGACGGGGGGCCGACGTCCGACGCGGCTACTTCCGCTAAGACTTGGTCTTGCGACGACGTCACTCACCCCGGCAAGGCGCTATGGCTCGACTTTGAATCCAAAAGCCAGGTTCCTCCGTATGGCTTTACGGAAGTAAAAAACCCGGGCCTTGGCACGGTGTCCGTCGAAGACGCGCCGGATCGACCCCAGACGAAAGCGCTCCACTTCGCACTCAAAACGGGCCAAGTGTCGCGTGAATTCACGGTCGTTAGCGATCTCACGATCGACTTGGCTTCGCCTTCGGTCCGAGTGGATCTCGGTTTCGACGTCCGCCTTGGATCGTCGAGTCTTGAGTACGCCGCTCTGGGAATGATTTCATTGACGGGGGAGAAGTTCGCGTCGTTCACGGGCATCGCAACCTACGGAAGCGGCGCGGAATGGGGCGGTTTACCCGAAGCGGACGCGCAGAAGCACCTAAAGCTTCCTCTGGCGACTTGGCACTCCGTTCACACGAGCGTCGAGATGCGCATGATGGAGAGTTTCGGTACAACCTCGATTGGGAACAGACAAGTCTCCGCACGCCTCACCAAACCGTCGCTTGGCAACCGCTTTGGAATTGAACTCGGAACTTTCTTCACGAGCACGAACGAAGGCGCCGCGGACGTATGGTTCGACAATGTCCGAGTCTGCGTCAACCCGCTCTAGACGTCGCGCTTCCGTGCCGCACGCGGTTCGGTCACTATGACGGACCAAGACGTTGCTTCTCGCTGCTCTCTTACTCGCCCTGGCGGAAGTCGAGCCAGCCTCACCGGCTGCGGTGCCGACGGTGCGCGCGGTGCGTGGCGTCGCGCGGCCAGCGCTGCGCCCGACACGCACCCCAACGCCGCCCAAAATCGACGGCGTAATGGACGACGACGTGTGGGCCACGGCGACTCCGAGCTCGGCGTTTACGCAAAAATTCCCGGTCGAGCGCGCCGCGCCCACCGAGCGAACGACGATCCGAGTGCTTTATGATGACGACTCACTCTACGTCGCTTTTGAGATGGATCAGGCGACGGCACCCATAGTGTCTCGGATGGCACGGCGCGATCGGGAAGTCGAGTCCGACGCGGTCACCATCGCCATCGACAGCCGTGCGCTCGGAAAGACGGCTTTCGAGTTCACGGTCAACGCGGCGGGCGTCTTGCGTGATGGAATTCGGCTCAACGACAGCGGCGAGAGCGGCGATCACTACAGCAGCGGGTGGGACGAGACGTGGGAGGCACGCACGCACCTTCGGCCTGGCGGGTGGTCTGCCGAGCTCCGCATTCCGCTACGATCGCTTCGCTTTACGCTTTCCTCAGTGCAGAACTGGGGGTTTCAAGCACGCCGCTATACGTCCATGCGGCAAGAGACCGATGAGTGGTCATTCGTCCCGCGGAACGTCACGAGTGAAGTCTCTATGTACGGGCGGCTCGAAGACTTTCGCGTGAGCCCGCGCGCCGACCTCGAGCTCCGGCCGTTTGTCCTTGGCCAACTCCAGCGACGCGACCGGACAGGCGTAACGCTGGACTACGGTTTCTCACCCACGGCCTCGGCAGGGCTCGATATCCGATGGCATCTCACGCCTGATCTGACGTTAGATGGGACGTTCAATCCAGACTTTACTCAAGTCGAGGGTGACGAACTCTACCTTAACTTATCAAACTTCGAGACTTTCTTCCGTGAAAAGCGCCCGTTCTTCGTAGAGGGTGCGGACATCTTCGAGTCTCCCGCGCCGGTTTTTTTTGCAAAACCCTTCCAGCTTCTTTACTCGCGTCGGACCGGACGTCGCCCCGAGGCGCCCGCACTACGCCCCTCACCCGCGTTCGATGACCGGCTCGTGACACTGCCCGACCCGTCGGCGATTTTAGGGGCTACAAAACTGGTCGGTCGCCTAGGCCGCCGGTGGTCGGTCGGTGTGATGTCCGCGGTCACCGGGCCGAACAGCGTCGAGGTGCAGGAGCGCGGCGGAACCCGGCGAAGTCAGCTTGTCGACCCTACGTCGACCTATCAAGCCGTGCGGATAAAACACGATTTTGACGGTGGGAGAGCTCATCTTGGGTTCCTCGGTACGGTTGTGACGCGCGCCGAGAGAACCGCGCGCTACCCAACCTTCGCGCCTTTAGGCAGCGCGACGCTGAGCGCGCTTTGTCCGGGCGGTCAGGAGCTTCCACCCGGTTCGCGATGCACGCACGACGCCTACGTCGGGAGCCTCGATGGTCTATGGCGCTCCGACAACGGGGAGATTCTGCTCTCCGCGCAGGCGATAGCGTCCGTGCTCAAGCACGGCCCGCCCCGAAAACTCCGCGACGGAACGCAGATTGCAGACGGCGACGCGGGCTATGGCGCCCAGCTTATTGCGACACGCGAGGGCGGCTCGGGCCTCGCCTGGAATGCTCAATATCAACACGCGAGTCGCAAACTCGACTTCAACGATCTCGGGTTCATGGAGCGCCAAAATCAACACTTTTACTATGGCAATCTTGAATACCGCACCTTCGAACCGATAGGTCCGACACTAGAGACGAAGACGTGGGTCGAAGTTGCCGGACGCCACAACCTCGACTTGATCAAAGTGAGCCGCCGGTGGCTCGTCGACTCCTATCTTCGTTATAAAAATTTTTGGTCTTCTTATATCGAATTCAATTACGACGAGCCCAAACTGGACGATCGAGAAATCGGCAATGGCACACTGTTCGAGCGGCCCGGAAGACCTGGCTTCGTTCTCAACGGCGGCTCGGACCGGCGGCGCGACGTCTTCGTGGAGGGCTCCCTCTCGGCGCAAAAACTCCCGGAAGGAACCAACCTCGAAGGACACGTGAGAGCGCTCGTCCGTGCCCACCCGCAGGTCGAGATCGAGCTCACCCCGAGTGCGAGTCACAGCACTGGGGAGACACGGTTTGCCTCCTACGGCGCACGCGACAACGAGTCGATTTTTGGCACGCTAAGGGCTTCGAGTTTCGCCACGACAGCGCGCGTCAACGTCACGCTTACGCCGCGGCTCGCGCTTCAGACGTTCGGGCAAGTTTTTCTCGCATCAGGCCACTACGACGACTACCGCGCGATCGTGGCTACGGGAACAGGACCAGGCGCCGAGCCGATTCGGCTCGCGTCCCTATCTCCAAGTGCGCGTCCGGAAAAGAATCCCGACTTCATCGATGTTTCGATGAATATCAATGTAGTCTTACGTTGGGAATACAGCCTCGGGTCCATCTTATACTTGGTTTACAATCGAGCGCAGACCCCTGTAAGTCCGCTCGCGGGCGGAGGGTTCGACACAACGGCTGCGCTCACGTTCGTCCCGCTCGGCCGAGCGCCCGCCGTGGACACGCTGCTCGTAAAGTGGCAGCTCTTTACGAACTTGTGAGCGACGAGCGTCACGCATAGCGCTTGTGGCGCGGCGCCCGGCTCGGTAGGACACCAGACGTGAGTTCTCCCGAGCCAAGCGTGCGCCTGCCTAGTGGCGCGGGAGGCGGCGGGGTCGAACCGCTTTCATCCCACGAGCTTTCGTCGCTTCTCGAGCGCACCAGTCGGACGTTCGCGCTGACGATTCCGCTGCTCGAGGAGCCGATCGCTACGGACGTAGGTGTCGCGTACCTCCTCCTGCGCGTCGCCGATACGCTCGAGGATGCACCGCGGTGGGGTCGAGACGCACGCGTGGCTGCACTCGAAGCGTTTAGTGCGTGGTTGCGCGCTCCGCACGACGAGCGCGCGAAAGGGGGCGGTTTCGCGCGGGCGACGCACGAGGCACCGACCTCTGACGCGGGTTGCACGGCGCTCCTCGCGCGCGCGGAGAACGTGCGCGCGTCGGCCATGCTCCGCGGCGGGAATGTAACGCGCGCGATGCTGCACGACGTGGTGCGAACGAGCACGAAAATGGCTGACTTTGTCGCGCGGCAGACCGATGAGGGCGACCTTGTCCTACGCGACGTCGAGGACCTCAAAGCGTACTGCTACGCCGTCGCTGGCATTGTCGGGGAGCTGCTCACGACACTTTTTATACTTCGGTATCCGGCTCTTGAAAAAGAGCGCGACGCACTCATGACGCTCGCCCCCGCGTTCGGCGAGGGCTTACAACTCGTCAATATTCTCAAAGACGAGACGAGCGACGCGTGCGAAGGCCGATCGTACGTGCCCCCCGGCGTCAGTCGCGAGAGCGTGATTGAACTCGCGCGCGCGAGCCTCGCGAAGGCGAACGACTACGTCGGCATTCTCGCGCGAGCAGGAGGACCTGTGAGCGTGCGCCGGTTCTGCGAGCTCCCTGTGCGCCTTGCAGAGGCCACGCTCCTGCGTCTCGCGGAGGGCTCACGCAAGCTTACGCGCGCCGAGGTCATGACGATTTTCAGCGAAGTCACTCAGACTCAGAGTTGACGCCCCGTCGCGCGAGTTGCACCCGCGAACCGGGATTCGAAAAGAGAAACGGCGCGCGGACTTTGGAGACCCGCACGCCGTTTTTAAGACGCTTTTCGTGTGAAGCGCCGCTCCCCTACTATTGCGCGGCGGTAGCGATGCTCAGCGTGGCGCTGCCAGCGGCCTTCACGTCAAGAACGGCGTCCGCAGCTGCAGCAACGACCGCGGGAATGCACGCAGCTTTGATGCTGACAACCACGTCCGCGTTACCCGCGATTGTAGCCGTGAGCGTCGCCATGCCGTCGAGGCGAGCTTTGAACGCGAGGATCACGCCGAGGTTCGCCTCGAAAGCGGCCTTGAGCTTACCGGCCGCCTGGATATCTGCAGCCCCCGAAAACGAGACTTGAATCGACGGAGGCGTACATTCGGCCTTCGCCGAGACGCTCGCGTTGCAGTTCGCGTCGCACTTCGCTTCGACTCTGCAGCCACCCTCGAGCGTCCCGCCGGTGCACTTGATAGGCTCAGCGTCCACCGAGCACGTGCCGTTGCACTTCGCGGAAACTTCCGCGGTTCCCGTGCACTTGCCCGCGCACTTGCCGGTGCACGACCCTTGGCAAGTTACGCCAGGCGCAGTGACTTCGCATGTGCCCTCGCAGGTGCCGTCACATTTTCCGTCCGCCTGAATGCCCGCTCCAGTTCCACCCTGCGCAGCGCCTTTGCACGTGCCTTGGCAGGTACCCTTGCAGGCTACCCCTCCCTTGGCAGTGCAAGAGCCCTCGCAAGCCGCGTCGCAGCTTCCTTCGCACGTAAGCGCGACGTCAGCTTTCGCCGTACACTCGCCCTTGCAAGCGACTTCAAGCGAGCCGCCCGTACACCGCGGCGGGTCGGCTTTGATATCGCACTTTGCGGAACCCGAGCAGCTCGCCTGGCAATTCGCCTTTGCGCTGAACGACGCCTCGCACTTCGGTGGGACGAAATCCACCTTTAGCGTACCGCTTGCTTTTGCCTTGGCGGTGCCGATCGCGTCGACCGCGGCCTTGCACCACAGACCGAGCGCCTTTCGCTTGTCCTTCTCAGCGGTCGCGGCATCCTGTGCGGCCTGGGGCGCGTCGAGATCCTGCGCCATGCTGCGACATGCACTCGTGACGTCTTCGACCGATGCCGCCGCGATGCCTGAAAAGTCAGCGACCGCTTGCACGGCGACTTGCGCCTGAGCGTTGCCGCCGATTTTCGCGTCGATGGTGGCGCCAGCTTTGTACTCAGTGCAGCAGACGGCGGCTTGGGCGTCCGTGACCGAGCTACAGCCGTTCGTGATGACAGGAAGTGCGAACGCCGTTGCGAGGAGCAGAGGCGCCTTAAAGCGATTCAATGTGTTCATGCAAAGCTCTCCTAAAGTACGAGTGCGAGAGAGAAGGTACGTAGAAGCCCCAACGCAAACCACCTTCGTGTTGGCCAGCGGGCGCCCCTACTATCGGTTATCGGTGGACGAACTCGCGCGCGGAAGGTTCACGTCGGAGAGCCTTATGCGGAACGTTTCCGTCCGGTTGTCCTCGTGGACTTGCCCTGAAGGCTACACGAAAAGGCTGCGGAGCAAGGCCCGGCGTTAGGCGCGAAGTCCGCAAAAGGTCCGCGCGCGGCGCCCGCCCTGATCGTTTTTGGTACCGCCTATGACAGCCATGCCAGAGGGCCGAATGCCGCGTTAGGCCCGCGCGGCCTCAAGAACGCGCTTGATCGACGCGATGCCCTCCCGAATCCGCTCCTCGCTCGTCGCGTAGCTGAAGCGAACGTAGCCGGGCGCCCCGAAGGCGCCGCCCGGTACCGCCGCGACGTGCGCTTGGTCGAGAAGGAAAAACGCGACGTCCTCGTCGTTAGTGATGGGCTTTCCTTTGTACTCTACACCCGACGTCGCCGTATAAAGCGAACGGCAATCGGCGAACGCGTAGAACGCGCCCTCCGGCATGCGACACGTGACGCCCGGCAGCGAGCGCAAACCCTCGACCATGACTCTGCGCCGCTTCTCGAACGCCACGCGCATGGCCTCGACTGTTTCTTGAGGGCCCGTCAGCGCGGCGATCGCGGCGTGTTGCGCTATCGCGGTCGCGTTCGTCGTGCTCTGGCCTTGCACCGTGTCGAGCGCCTTCGCGAGCCGATCGGGCGTGAGGCTCCAGCCGATGCGCCACCCGGTCATCGCGTACGTTTTGGAGACGCCGTCGATGACAATGAGGCGGTCGAGCGCGTCGCTCGCGAGCGTGGCCGCAGACACATGCTTAAAGCCGTCGTACACCAAGTCCGCGTAAATTTCGTCCACGATGAGCCACGCGTCACTCGTCTTCCACACCTCGAGAAGCGCACTCAACTCGGGTCCTGTGTAAGCCGACCCCGTGGGGTTCGAGGGCGTGCAAAGCACCACCGCCTTTGTGCGCGGGCTCAGCGCCTTGGCGAAAGCGTCGGGCTTCATCTTGAATCCGTCCGCCTCCTCCGTCGTCACGATGACAGGCTCGGCCCCGCAGAGTTTTACTTGTTCGGGATAGCTGACCCAGTAGGGCGAAGGAACGATGACTTCGTCGCCGGGCTCGTAAAGGGCGAGCGCGATGTTGAAGAGCGCGTGCTTCGCGCCGATCGACACCGTGACCTGACTCGGTCTAGGCAACCACCCGCGCACAGCTTGCGTGCGCGCGCAGATCGCCTGCTTCAACGCCGGGATCCCCGTGACGGGCGTATATTTTGACACACCTGGAGGGCCTGCCGAGAGCGCCTGCCTCGCGGCCTCGAGCACCAGCGCGGGCGGGTCGAAGTCAGGTTCGCCGACGCCGAATGCGAAAACATCGGCACCTTTGGCGCGCAAGTCAGCGGCGCGGGCATTCATGGCGAGAGTCACACTCGGCCGAACGACATCGAGACGGCGGGCAAGAGAGAGAGGCACGGCGGGTACTTTACCCACCCGGCCACGGACGCGCGAGAACCTTGTCAGCTTTACGCGTCTTCGTTGGCTTCCTTCTTCGAGGAAGCTTTTAACGCTTTTGCGTCTTTGGGCTCCGGCTCTTCGTCGTCCCCTGCCTCCTTGATGCCCTGTTTGAAATTCTTGATACCTTGACCAAGGCCCTTGCCGATGTCCGCGATGCGACCCGCTCCGAAAAGGAGCAGTGCGATGAGCGCGATGACGATTAGCTCGGGTGCTCCGATGCTCCCCATAGTGGCCTCCTGCGAACCGTGCCCCGGCGTACCGGTCTCACAACTCGTCTTTATGGGGTATCAGCGCGGCGGAGACCCGGCAAGAGCGCGCCGAGGCCCGAAGCCACCGAGGCCGCAACCGCCGCCATCATCGGTACCAAGGCGAACCAGAGGAGCCACGCGCCAGGGCCACTTTCGGGGATGCGAAGCTCGAGTCCACGAAGGGCGACAAGAGCCACCACGGGGCCCGCGGCGCCGGAGGCCAAGGCCGCGAACGTACCGAAGCGCCGGTGCCGGAGTACGAGCCGCGACCAAACGACCGCAATCGCAGCGGCGAACGCTGACGAGGTGACCACGAGCGCGCGAAGAAACGGAGGCAGCGACGACGCCTGCGCGAAGGGCGCGAGCCCTCGAAGCACGAGTTTCCCTACGTGCACGCGCACTGTGAGGCCCCCGTTCGCGGCGTCGCCCAGCGTGGCGCCTGAAAGCGGGAGTGCGAGGCTTGCGGTATCGAGCTCGAAGCGTCGAAGGTCATCGCTCACACGCGCGGCTTTTGCCGTAAAAACAAGCCCGCCCAACGGCGACCGCCCGACAAGAAGTGGGCCACTCGGGGCACACAGCCACGCGGCGGCCATGAACGGGACGGCGTGGGTGGCCGGCGACGTGGAAAGAACGTCGGGTGGGCGCGCACACGCATTGCCTCCGTCCGCCACCAGCGCACCCACGACACGGCCCGGAGCTGCCGCATCGCGCCCGAGGACAAGCGACGCCGCTCCAAGTACCAAAGCGAAAAGTATTCCCTGCGGTGCGAGGCGCATCGCGGTTTGGAGCGGACGCTCACCGAGCGACGCGAGCATCCCAGCTTCGCCTCGCTCGACCGATTGCGCGGCGGCGAGCGACCAGCCGATGGGCCATCCGACGAGCACAGCAGCCTCGGCAGCAACGGCGAAGAGGCTCCGCGCGAACGGACCAAGCGTCGCCCACCGAATGGCGGGGTCGAGCGCCCACGGCAAAAGCCGAACGGCCGCCGCGACCAGCGCGAGCAAGAAAAGCAGCCCGCAGGCCAGGGCAGCCCGTACCAGGGCGCCCGGAGCAAGGGGATCTGGACGCAGGAGGCTCATGGTCGGGGCGCGTCAAACTTCACGAAAGGACTAGAATCTACACGGTTTCGAGGCGCGCCGAACGCGTCTTCCGGCCCAGGTGAACGTCGTGGTAGCGTGGCACCGACTAACCGCGAGCGAGGATTCCTCTATGTTCGACACCACCGTCACGGCTCGTTCACGTTTTCAAGGCGAACTCCGCGCGTCGTCCCGCGTCACTCCACGGCAAGAAAAAAAGCGCGTGCGCTCGATGGCGGCGTTCGCACTCGCGGCCTTCGCGTCAAGCGCGGTCTGCCTTGGAACCCCTCGTACCGCTCACGCGGAGGACGTAAGCCCGGACGTAAAAGGCATCGTGGGTGGAGCGTTGCTTGGCGCCGAAGTCGTCGTATTTGCCGAGGCGCTCATCGGCGTTCGATCGGGCGCGGCGTACGCGCTCGGCGCGGGTGGCGGCGCTGTGGCCGGGGGTGTTGGCGGTTACTTCGTGGAGCAGAGTGTCTCAGACGGTAGGATTCCCGCTTACATGCTCGCGGGTGGTCTCGTACTCGTGATTCCAGCGCTCGTCGTGGCGCTCGACCAAACGCGTTTTCTGCCCGCAGAAGGTGCGCGCGGCGACCGCCCCACGCCGAACATGCCGGCCGCGGACCCAGGAACGCCTGGCGGGAGTGCGGTCATTACGGAACAAGCGCCAGCGGCGCCCAAGCCAACCGTGCCTCCTGCCGCAGCACCGGCGCCTCCCGCCACGAGCGGCGGCGCCGGCAGCGGCGGAACCCCCTCGAGCGCCACAAACTCACGTTCACCAGCGCGCGCAAGCACGAGTTTGTCTCTTTTCAGCGTCCGCGAGGGCAGCTTTCGCGTCGGCGTTCCCGTGCCTGAGGTGCGCCCCGTTTTTACGGCGAGTCAGAAGAAAGCGCTCGGCGTCGAGGGCGCCGGCAGCGAAGTTCGGTTCCCGCTCGTGGGTGTGACCTTCTGAGAGCGTTACCCGATGCGCGAGTCTCTGTTCCTTTCCGTGCTGCGAACTTGTAGCCTCGCTTATCCGTAGTCTGCAAAGGCGGACTTCGAGGAACGGAAAAGGAGCTTTGGTGAATACCTCGCGCACTGCCACGAAGCCGCAGGACCCGATGCTTGGTCGGGTGGTCGCCGGTCGCTACCGGCTCGAAGCGCGCGCCGGAGAGGGCGGAATGGGCGTGGTTTATCGCGCGCGTCATGTCCTCATCGACCGCGTCGTCGCCCTGAAGCTCATTCGCCCCGATCTCCGCGGAGAGACTCACCTTCGCGCGTGGATGCTCAGGGAGGCGCGCGCGGCCAACCGCGTCGACCATGCGCATATCATCGATATCCACGACATCGGGGAAACCGAAGAAGGCGAACTCTACTTAGTCATGGAGTACCTCGTCGGGGTCTCGCTCTCCAGCGAGCTCGCGAAAGGTCCGACGCCCCTCGCGCGCGCTGTCGATATTCTCGAGCAGATGTGCGCCGCGCTCGCACGCGCACACGATCTCGGCGTCGTTCATCGCGATTTGAAGAGTGACAACATTTTGCTCTCGACGCGCGGCGGTCGAAAAGACTTCGTCAAGATTCTCGACTTCGGACTCGCCCACCTCGCGATGGACCCGCGACTTGCTCCGAAGGGAGCCGTATTTGGAACTCCGGAGTACATGTCGCCGGAGCAGGCTCGAGGTGAAGAGGCCGGTCCGCCGAGCGACCTTTATGCGCTGGGTGTTCTGTTCTTCGAGATGCTGACGGGCCAACTGCCGTTCCGCTCGAACGATCGAGACACCCTGCTCGAGATGCAGCGCACGTCTCCTCCGCCGCGACCCTCGGCGATTAAGCCGGATACGAATCCTCAGGCCGAGGCCGTCGTTCTCAAACTCCTCGAAAAAGAACGACGCAAGCGTTACCAAGACGCCCACCATCTCCATGAAGAGCTGAAAGCCCTTCAACGCGCGCTTCCGTCGACACCCTTCGAGTTGCAAGCGTCGCCAGAAAACCAAGCGCCGCCGCCGCCGCCGCCATCGCAGTCGCCGGGTGTCATCGAGTGGGCAAACCGCGCCGCGCTCTTCTCACGCATGGTGAGTCGCGTGCATCCTACAGGGAACATGCCTCCGGAGATCCAGACCGCGCTCGCGCAGGCTTGGGATCTTGCCGCGAGGGCAACGCGACTCGAGGGCGAAGTCGCGAGTCACACGCGAAAGCTTGAATCGCTTGAGCGCCGCGGTCGCGCGCTACGCGCCGAAATCGGGAGAAAAGTGGAAGAACTCGCGCACGAAGAGTCGCGCGCGCTCCGTGAGGCGGCTGCCGAACAGCATGACGCGACCAAACTCCGGGAGCTCCTTCAGGTCGCTGAGCGCGCCGGGGCGACGGCCAAGGCGCAAGCGGATCAAGCCACCCAACAAGGCGGGAACGCAACAACGCTGCGCGCGATCTACGAGCGGTCGGGGGCGGCGGCGGCGCTGCTCGAGGCACGGCGGGAGGGCCTTGCGGAGCGCGAGCTCAAAGCCAGCGTGAAGGATGGCCAAGCGAAGGATCTGCGTCGTCAAATCGACGAACTCCGTGCGCAGCTTGCGCGCTATGCCGAAGCCCTTGAAGAAGATCTCGCGGCGGGACGTGAAAAGGTAGGCTCACGGACCCGCGAGGGGCTCGGATTCGAGAAGGCATTCGGCGACGTTTCGACGCTGCTCTTGGGTCATCTGAAGACCAAACCCGAAGCACGAGAGCTTATCCAAGACCTCTTGCTGACGATGCACGGCGCGTCGCCCTCTGCGAATGCTGCGCCGAAAGTCCCCGGTGTGCCCGACAGCCGCGGCTCTGGGCTTTCTGGGTAGGTATCCTACTACGCCTTCAAAGGCACGCTTAGGGCGCGAGCTTTGCCGAAAGAAAAGCTTTGAGCTTGGTAAGCGTGCGCGCCTCGCGAGCGAAGGCGGGGACGGAGTAGGTTTCCGCAAACGACAACACTTCGCCAAGAAACGAGGAGCGAAGCGCGGCGTCGGATAAAATCGCGTCGACGGTACGGCCGCGCACGATACTCGTTCGCAAGCCCCTCACGTACGCGACGAGTCGCGGGTACTCGTCGTCGAGAAAATCGGAGAGCATCTTGGCCTCTTGAGAAAGTCGAACCAAAATGCCGGCGTCCGCCCCCTCGCCTTCGTCGACAGCGAGCGACGCCGCAACGCGGAGCACAAAGGCGACGTCGCAAAAGCCGAGGTCTTCGATGCCGGCAGGAACGAGGTCGAGTGACTTGAGAACGTGCTGAAGACCGCCTGCTGCGTGGGCCAAGACGCGCGCTTCACCGGGGCCGTCCACAACCGCGCTGAGCTCCGCGGCGTCCGCCCCCAACGACGCGAGCCACGAGGAGAACGGATCGAGGTAATCTGCGAAGCGCGCCGGATCAGTCGTGACCATAGCCGGGGGGACACTAGAACACCTTCGCTCACAGCCGGCGGCTTTCGACGTGTGAACAGCGTCATCGGGCGCCGACGGCAAGGCGCAAATAGGCAGCGTGACTCATCACTCACGAAGCTCCATCAGCGGAGTTTGGCGCCAAAGCGCTCGCCGACAACCTTCACGACGTTCGCATGCGCGGCGTCGACTTCGGCGTCCGTCAGTGTGCCCGAAGAAGCGCGATAAACGACGCGAAACGCGAGGCTCGCGAAACCGGCTGCGACGTGGCCACCTGTGAAGCGGTCGAAGAGACGCACGCGTTCGGCGAGGGGTCCCGCAGCCGCTCGAACGGCGCTCTCGACCTCCCCTGCCATCACCGCGTCGCGAACCAAGAGAGCCACGTCGCGCGTGCTCGCCGGGAAGCGCGGGATGGCCGCGTATTGCGGGATGGGGATGCCTTCGGCGAACGACTCGAGGGTGAGCTCGACGACCAGCACGTCGCCGTCGAGGGCGAGCGCGGCAACGGCATCCGGATGAAGGAGCCCAAACGCTCCAATTCGCCTACCGTTGACGTGAACGAACGCCGCGCCACGCGGGTGCAAGTGAGAAGCGATTTCGGTGAGCTCGTCGCGTGTGGCTGGCTCGACCTGCACCAAAGCAGACGCACCTGCGAGGCGCTCAGTGAGGCCGACGGCGTACCCCTTGGCGTCCCACACGTCGAGGGGTTGCGGCTTTTCGAGCCAGCCCGGTCGGTCCCCAGCGAGGACAACACCGATACGAAGCTGCTCGGTCGGGAGGCCGTCACCGCTCGGAGCAGCGGCGAGAAATACCTGACCTATCGTGAACTCGCGCACATCACGCTCGAAGTGGCGGCGCGCATGGGCCACCGCGTCGAGAAGCCCTGGCAGCAAGGAGGTTCGCATCACCGCGTGGTGCTCTCCAAGAGGGTTGCGCAGCAAGACCGTCGGCTTGGGTGCGCCAACGGCCTCGAGGGCGCGCGCGGAGGTAAACCCATACGTAATCGCCTCGGACAAGCCGACCGAAACTGCGATCTCTCGAGCTCGTCGCGCGAGCTCTTCACGACCTCCGACATCACGCGAGGCGCGAATGGCAGGGAGCTGCGCGGGCACGGAGTCGAGGCCTCGGACGCGGAGGACCTCCTCGATGAGGTCTACCTCGCGCGTCAGGTCAGGGCGATGCGTGGGCACGAGAACATCGCACGAGATCGACGATTTGGCGACCACCGAGCAGCCGAGGCGCTCGAGGATCGGAATGGCCTCGTCGAACGGAACGTCGACGCCCAGCAGCGCGCGGAGACGCGCCACGCGAAGCGTAAGTATGCGCTTCGCAGGCGGCGCCGGCACGGCACAAGAGTGTGCATGTTGCACGTGAATACGACCCGCGGCGGGTTGGCCGCCGGCGAGCGCAACCGTTAGCCCAACGGCGTGGTCAAGGACGCTTTCGACGTCGCCAGGGTCGACGCCGCGCTCGAAACGATGACTCGATTCCGTGTGCAGGCCGTGACGCCGCGCCGTACGCCGAACACCGCGCGGGTCGAAGCACGCGACCTCGAAGAGAACGCGCTTCGTGCCTTCATGGATCTCACTCGACGCGCCGCCCATAACCCCGGCAAGCGCAACCGGCCCCTGGCCGTCGCAAATAAGCAAGTCGTCCGACACGAGCTCACGCGTCACGCCGTCGAGCGTGGTGAGCTTTTCGCCGTCGTTTGCTCGGCGAACGACGATCGTGTTCCCGCGGACCCGGTCGAGGTCGAAGGCGTGCAGCGGATGCCCCCACGCGAGCATCACCAGATTCGTGACGTCGACGACGTTTGAAATCGAACGGACGCCGAGCGCCTGCAGTCGGTAGCGCGTGCTCGGCGACGCCGTCACCGCGATGTCGACAACCGCGGCCGCGCCGTAATGCGGACATCGCTCAGCGTCTTCAACCACGATCGTCACGAGATCGCGAACCGAGAGTGCCGAGGGCGCCCGCTCCATACCCCCGGCCGTAGCGAAGTCGGGAAGCACGAATGGAAAATTGTAGAGCGCAGCTATCTCGCGGGCGAGACCGATGTGGCCGAGCCCGTCAGGCCGGTTCGGCGTGAGATTAATCTCGAAGACGGTGTCGCGCGCGGCGGGAACGGCAGCGGCGAGCGTGGTGCCTGGCGTCGCGCAATCCGGAGCCAAGACGAGGATGCCGTCGTGGTCGTCGCCGAGGCCGAGCTCGTCTTCGCTGCAAAGCATTCCTTCGCTCTCGACGCCCGCTATCGCGCGCTTCGCGATCGTCACGTTCTTGGCAGGAAGGTACACGCCCAGCGGCGCGAGAACGACCAGCCCGCCGAGATCTGGCACGTTCGGTGCCCCGCACACCACCTCTTGCTGAGAGCCGCCGCGATCGACCGTGACGAGGCGAAGGCCGCTCTTCGTCGGATGCGGTCTGCACGAAACGACGCGCACGACGAGGCACGCCTCGCTCGCGAGACCGAACTCTATCAACCCCTCCACCTCGAGACCGGCGCTCGTTAAGCGAGCGGCGAGGTCCGTCGTTGAAGCGGTAAGTTGCGGGACAAGTTCACGAAGCCAGCGGTACGAAGCCTTCATCGAATCACCTTCAAAACTGCGCGAGGAAGCGAGGATCGTTGTCGAACATCAACTTGATATTCGGGACGCCGTACCGGAGCATCGCCAGGCGCTCGAGTCCCATCCCGAGTGCAAAGCCCGAAAATACCTCGGGGTCGATGCCGCAGTTTTCAAAGACGACGGGGTGAATCATCCCGCAGCCGAGCACCTCGATGAAGCCCGTGTGCTTGCAGAGGCTACACCCGGCGCGCGTGCCGTTCGGTTGCTTGCAAAATACACAACCGATGTCGACCTCCGCGCCAGGCTCGACGAAGGGGAAATAGCTAGGGCGAAGCCGAACGGGCGTTCCCGGGCCGAAAAGGCGCTCTGCGAACTCCGCGAGGACGCCTTTCAGATGCGCGAGCGTGACGTCCTTGTCGACGAGGAACGCCTCGATCTGGTGAAACATCGGCGAGTGAGTGGCGTCGTCGTCGCGCCTGTAAACCGTACCCGGCGCGATGAAGGCCATGGGCGGCGCGATCGACTTCATCGCACGAACTTGGATGTTCGACGTGTGCGTGCGTAGTACATGGTTCGACTGCGTCCAAAAGCTGTCTTGCATGTCCGTCGCGGGGTGATCCGGTGGGAATCCGAGCGCCGTGAAGTTGTTCCCCTCGTGCTCGACTTCGGGGCCGTCAAACACGGCGAAGCCAAGCTGCCGAAATACGGCCACGACTTCTTCGCGGACGATCGAAATTGGGTGCTTGTGCCCCACCTGCGCGGGCACGCGTGCGGGGAGCGTCAAATCGAACGGAGGCGCGGACAGCTCGGCCTCGCGCTCCCGAAGTCGCAAATTGGAAAGGCATGACTCAAAGCCGCTTTCCACCTCTTGCTTGAGCGCGTTGACCTTCTCGCCTATTGCTTTGCGACCCTCAGGTGGAGCCTTGCCGAGCAGCTTCAAGATCGCCGTAAGCTCGCCCTTTTTCCCTAAGATTTTTGCATTTTCGTCGCGCAAAGCCTGCGCTGTCGCAGCAGCGCGAAAGCGGGGCAAGAACGCTTCGCGAAGCGACGCAAGCGCGGCGGTAATCTCGAGTTCGATGGTTTCGACGGTCGGGTCAGATACGGCGTCCATGGCCGGATCGTCATATCACGGCAAGCGCGTGCTGTTGGCGTTCACCTTGCAACGCGGCCCTCTCGAGGTGACGCTTATGTCCAATTTAACAGCCTCTGAATTCGAGCGAACTCGGCGTGACTCACGACCCCTTAATGTCGCCAGCGAAGATGCGGCTCTTCGCGTGAGGTGGCCGGCCGTCTTCGCGGGCCTTGTGGTTACGCTGGGCGCGTGGACGTTGCTGACCGTCGCGGGGCTCGCCGCGGGGCTCTCTGCGGCCGACCCAACCCACGCCGCGGAGTCGCTAAAAAGCGCCGGGTGGATCACGGGGGTGTGGTCTCTGATGGTGCCACTCGTTTCGCTGCTCGCGGGGGGTCTTGTCTCGGCGCGCGCGGCGGGTGTCGTGTCGCGCCCCACCAGCGCCCTCCACGGCGTCGTGCTGTGGGGTCTCGCGACGATAGCGAGCGTTGTGACGATGAGCTACGTCGCCAAGGGCGTCATGGGTACGGCCGCAAGCCTCGGTTCGGGGCTGGCGGGCGCCGCGGGCGCCATGGCCTCGCAGGCAACGACCTCGATGTCCTCGTCGCGCTTATTCCGTGCTGAAGACGCGCTCGCGCCTATCAATGAACGCTTACGTTCGGAGGGAAAGCCGCAGGTCACGATGGCCCAGCTCGAGGCGGCGACGAAGGACATCGTCTCGACGGGGCTAAGTCAGGGTCACGTCGATCGTACGCTCGTCGTGGACGCGCTCGCGAACAGTACGCAGCTCTCGCGAAAAGATGCTGAAGACATCGCGATGCGCGTGGAGACGACAGCGGCTGCAAAAAGCTCTGAAGTCGCCGACGACGTGCAAACTGGACTCGCCAGCGCGGCAGATAGCACCGGCAAGGCCCTTTGGTGGGTGTCGCTCGGAATGGTGGTTGGACTCGCCGCGTCGGTCGCGGGCTCGATGCTCGGCCTGCGCCGCGGCCAACAGCTCGCTACGAGGGCGTTTGGCGGTTCGACGGGAAGGAAGGAGACCGCGCACGCGGCCCTTTGAGCCTCAAAAGTCTACAAAAGCAAAAGGACGCGCACAGCTGAATGCTGGCGCGCCCTAAGCTTCGACTGAAAGTCGGGTTGGAAAGTGACTGAACTACCGAGCGGTCGCCAATTCGGCGATTTTCGAAAACGCTGCGGGGTCGACGATCGCGAGGTCCGACAGGACTTTGCGATCCAGTTCGACGCCCGCGCCTTTGAGGCCGTGCATCAGACGCGAGTACGACGTGCCGTTCGTTCGGGCGGCCGCGTTGATTCGCGCGATCCATAGACGGCGGAAGTCGCGCTTGCGGCGCTTGCGGTGGGCATACGCATAAACCCAGGCCTTCATCACGACTTCTTTGGCGTAGGCGTAGAGACGTGAGCGCGCGCTGTGGTAGCCGGAGGCGTGCTTCAGTAGACGGTTACGACGACGACGGGCTTTAAACCCTCTTTTTGCTCGGGGCATGGCTCTTCTCGCTCAACCGTAAGGAAGGAGGCGCTTAATTTTGCGCTGATGGGTCTTGGAGACCATGTCGTTGTTGCGCAGGCGCCTGAGGCGCTTGCGGGACTTGTTGATCAGGCCGTGGTTACCACCGCACTTGGAGCGACGCACGCGGCCGCTCCCGCTGATCTTGAACCGCTTCGCCGCGGTTTTGTTCGTCTTCATCTTCGGCATGGGGTGCCTTCCTTATCCGCTCTGAGCCAGGCCCGCTCGGTCTTCACGTTGGTGGGGGGTGCCGGAGCGGTAGTAGAGCCGAACGAGTCTCGGCAGCCTCTAAAACTCTCGAAATCACCGAATCAACGATTCACCGAGCGGTTACGTGCACCTGCGCGATGCGGGCCCTCGCTTATGGCGAACCCGCGCCGCTTTGTCAATCCGTACGCACTCGGGCTTGCGGGAACGGTTGTACAACCATGCAAAGGAGTCATCGGGGCGACAACGGTTTCGTCCGGAGTGGGTGGGCGCGGCCTTCCAGCTCGAACACGAGGAGACGCTCCGAGAGCCGTACGAACGATCCCCGAGGCGCCAACGGGCTTGTCCCAAGACTTTCTCGCGCTTTTAAGAGGAGGGCACAAACCAAACGGAGGAAACTCTATCGCCCACACCGCATACGCACGTTGGTGCGAAGCGTTGTTGCAACCCGAGCGCTCTGAAGTCAGCGCGAAACGTCAGAAGTGAAACTCAACTCTTCTTTGTTGCGACGGCCAGGACGGCATCGGAGAGCGTCTTCATCAACGTCGCCGCGCGCGCATTTGCCGCGGCCAGCGTCTCACCGTCGGCAATGCGTTCGCGAACGTCGACGTAAAACTTCGCTTTCGGCTCCGTGCCGCTGGGCCGCGCAATAACGCGGTTTCCCGATGCAAGGTCGAACACGAGAACATCGCTCTTTGGCAGCGATAGCGGCGTCGAGCCTCCGTCTTTATGGCGAACGACTTGAGCGTGGTAATCGCGCACGGCGACAACGTCAAAACCGTCAAGACTCCACGGGGGGCTTTGGCGCAGGTTCGCCATGAGGGCGCGCAACTCCGCCATACCCTCTACGCCTTTGCGCGTGAGGCTCACCTGTGAGCTCACGTAAAGACCATAACGGCGGTAGAGGTTCTCGAGGTGCGCGAGCACGGTGGTTCCTCGCGCACGCAACACGGCGACCAGCTCGGCGAAGATGACCGCAGCGCTGATACCGTCTTTGTCGCGCACGAGTTCGCCTACGGAATAGCCAAGAGCTTCCTCGAAGCCGAACGCGAAACGGTAATTCTCTCTCTTCAAGTCCATCGCGCGATTGGCAATCCACTTGAACCCCGTGAGCACTTCTTCGTAGTGAGCGCCAAGGGATACGGCGATGGACCCAAGCATCGGCGACGACACGATGGATGCCAGCACGAGCGTCTGCTCACCTGAGGAATGCGGCGGGACGCGATCGAGGTGTTCGAGCCCGCCCGTGAGCACGTAGTGCCCGAGCAGCACGCCGACCTGATTACCTGTAAGCTGCACGTAACCGCTCGGCGACTCGCCACTCGGGAGCGCAACGGCGAGGCGGTCGGCGTCTGGATCATTGGCCACCACCAAGTCCGCTTTGAGCGATCGCGCGACGGCGAACGCAAGGTCCATCGCCCCTTTTTCTTCGGGGTTGGGGAACGCGACCGTCGGGAAGCGACCGTCGGGCTTTTGTTGCTCCGGAACCGATGTCACATGCGCAAAGCCCGCCTCCGCAAACGCTCGGCGCGCGAGCTCGTCGCCCACGCCGTGCATGGGCGTGTAGACGATCGACAGACTTCTATCGCCATCTGTTCTCAACGCGAGGTTTTTGATTCCCGCCAGATAGGGTCCAAAGACTTCGCCCTGGAGCACGGCAACCAAGCCTGCGGCTTTCGCTTCCTCGAAAGGTCGGCGCGGGACGAGCTTGGCCA
This sequence comes from Polyangiaceae bacterium, assembly GCA_025353725.1. Classification (GTDB taxonomy): domain Bacteria; phylum Myxococcota_A; class Polyangia; order Polyangiales; family Polyangiaceae; genus Labilithrix. The sequence continues at coordinate 115,126 of JANXOF010000051.1, forward strand.
CGGGCGCAGACGCTATCGCTTCGGCAATGCCAACGTCCGTCGGCGGGATGATTTGCGCGCCGTTACTCCAATAGGCTTTGTAGCCATTGTATTCGGCGGGATTATGACTTGCGGTAATCATTACACCGGCGGCGCACCCAAGATGTGATACGGCAAACGCGAGCAGGGGCGTCGGTACCTCGTTTGCAAAAAGAAACGCTTTGACTCCCATTCCGGCGAGTGCGCACGCCGTGTCTTCGGCGAAGATACGACTCATGCGTCGACCGTCAAATCCGATCACGACGCCCTTCGCGGCACTGCCCGGCGACGTCGCCATGAGATAGCGCGCGAGTCCGTACGTCGTGCGGAGAACGACAGCGAGGTTCATTCGGTTGGGGCCCGCACCAAGCACACCGCGGAGGCCCGCCGTACCAAACTCGAGAGCGCCTGCAAAGCGATCGGGGAGGTCCGTCGTCATCGGATCCGCAGAGGAAGTAAGCGCCAAGAGCTCGGCGCGAGCTTCGGGATCAGGGTCGTTGTCAGCCCAGGCGCGCGCACGTTCAAGGAGGTTTGCGAGATCCATGCGCACGGGATACCACACCCGCCCCTCGCGCGAATCCTCGCGACCCGCGAGCATCCAAGAACCGACGCGGCTAACTGCAAGAGCGTCGCTTTGGTCGACTAGCCTGACCGCGGCGCGCGTGTTCAACTGGGCACATGCGCTATGATGCTCGAGCCGCGGCGACCTTACGTCTTCTCACTCCCGCCGCATGGGTCGCCATCGTCGCATGCGCGACGTTGGAGGCTTGTTCCTCCTCGGGCAGCCCTCCAACCGTCCAAACCCTAGCCCCGGACGCGACGTCACCCATCGCCGATGCAAGCGCGATGGGCGACGCATCCCCGCCCCTCGACGCGGCAGTCGACGCGCTGCCTCACGACGTTGTCCCGGATCCAACCGGGTCGCTTACCGCGCGCGCGGCAGGTACATACACGACTACGGCGAAGCTCGGTGCGTTCACGCCGACACGCGGGAGTGCGCAGCTTCGCCCCAACCCTACGAGCGGCGGCATTCTCTCTTCGCGATTCGAGGAAAGCGCGCCTCAGGGCACTCCGTCGCGCGAAGTCGAAGTGACTCTCTACGACGATGTGGGCGCGTTGACTGCGGGAGAATCGTTCAACGGCGAGCCCCGTTCGGGAATCGGGCTTCGCAGGGCGCGCGTCGAGATGTATCAGAGCGATGGCAAGCGATGGGGTTCGGACGGCGACGGTACGGTAAAAGTCACCGCCATTGACACAACCTCCGTGACACTCACGTTGAATATCGGTCTTTTTAGGCTCGACGGTGATGCGGGCGTGGATGTCTTCACGCTCGACGGAACGGTAACCGTCGCGCTCCACGCGTTCTCGCCACGGCAAGGCGTGAGCACGGTTAGCCTTTCAGGCGTCTTGCCCGAGCCCATCTCGAACGACCCCCCAAATATGGTTTCAGCGTCGCAAGGATTCAATGCAATATGCACGCTTTCGGATTCACCCTACCCCTACGTCGGCGATCGCAGAACGGTGACCGTGACCGATGCCGTCGGAGCGACACCGCGCACGTTGCGGATCGCGTTTCCGTCCGGGCATCTGCCTCACGTTGGCCTTTCCTATCCGCTGAATGACTTCTCACGCGTGCAAGTCTCTGTCTTCGAAAACACGTACGTCGGCGCTCCGAGCGAGAAACTCTGGGAAGCCGATCGCGGGGCTTTTTCGGTGACAGCCGCGACCAGTTCTCAAATGACGATTGCGCTGACTGGAGCCCGAATGCAGAGCGAGTCTCCATCGGCAAAAGGTCTTTTTGTGCTCGACGGAGCAGTAACCTTCGCGTTGCCATAAGGCCTGTGCGCGCAGCTCAAGATTACCCTGCGACGTTCGATTGGACGCCAAGGCGAAACACTCGTTCGGTACCGGCGTCCAGGTTTTTTAGGGTCACGGCCACAATACCGTGTTCATCGAGCGAATAGAGTTCTTCGATGCGGGGGCCGCGGGCGCCTAAACGTTCGACCGGTACAGTCGAGAGATCGGCGGTTTATTGAGGCTGGGATCGAAGGCGAAGAGGACGTCGCCCGACACCATCATATCGCCGCGCGGCTGACCGTTATCTGCCATAGCGTTGCACTCGAAGAAACGAAAATGGCCGACGTTGTGTGCAGCTCGATAATCGCGTTGCCTTCGGACAGGCTCACCCGAACACGCCGGGAGAGCTGTGTCGTTCGAAAAAATTGGGTCGAACATGATTCCCGCTCCGGCGCGATTTTCACGAAACACACCGAACGTGCGCGCATAGCGATCTTCGAGTTCGAATCCGGCACTTTCGTCGCACGCAATCGCGAGCCCGATCGCTATCGCAGCCGATGGATAGGGCGATCGATGAACACGACGACCAAATCGCTGACGGAGTGACCGCGCGACGAGCGGCAACTCGCTCGCGCCGCCGACAACGTAAATGCCTGCGATTTCATCGTCGAGGTCCGCCATGACGGGAAGCATGGCTTGGATGGCGCGCTCCACGAGGGGGCCGCATGCGTCGTAGAATTCGGCCACGGGGATTACGATCTCAGAGCACGGCGCAGCGGCACCGAGGGCGTGCTCGAGGTCGATCGCGATTTTTCGAGAGCTCGGGTTCAGGCGCTCTTTCGCGTCGCGGCAGGCCTCAAGCAGTCTTTCGGCCGAGCCGGGGTCGAGATCTGCGCGGCGGAGCAATCCACGCTCGAGCACGAGACGAAGGAGCACTTCGTCAAAGTCGTCGCCCCCGAGGTGATTGACTCCCTCCGTGGCGAGCACCTCATGCCGGCGGCCGCGCATGCGGACGAGCGAGGCGTCGAACGTACCGCCACCCAAGTCGTACACGACAACGTGATCGCGCCGCGATGTCAGCGTATCGCGATGACGATGCGTGAATTCGAAGCCTGCGGCTGAAGGCTCATTGAGCATCGCGAGCGGTTGAAAGCCCGAACGACGAAATGCCTCGAGCGTCACGAACCGTTGAGCGCCAGAGACGTTCGCCGGGACGGCGACCACTGAGCGCATGTCGACCTTCGAATCGGCGCGCAGGGCGTCCGGCAGGCTCGATCGCGAGAGAATAGCGTCCTTCGTAGCCACCAAAAAGCGCGTGATGAGGTCGTCAATCGTTAGGTCAACACTCCCAACGCGAACGACTTTGCTCGGCCCGGCGTCGGCCTCCGCCAAGAGGCGTTTAAACGAACGTACCGACGTAAACGCAGAATCGTGCGTCGCCGCAGCCAGCGCGTCGAATCCGAAGCGAAGCTCACCTCGGCCTTCGGCGACCACGGACGGAAACCAATCGTACGAGTCTCCAGCCTAGTCGCTAAAGCTGAGCACGGGATAATTACGTCGGTCGGCGCAAGCGACCACTGTTCGCGTCGTCCCGAAGTCAATGCCGAGTCTCACGTCGTACCTCCTGAATGGCTTCCACTCAGCTTCGTACCGTCGCCCCTCGTGAGCTATCTTGCGGCAACGCGAGAAGGCAAGTTACGCGCGGGCTTTTCCTGGAATCGGGGAGATCCATTCACCGGGAAGTCGAACGCGTGCGTCGGCACCACTACGATCCGCGCGCGTGGCGAGCGAGACGTCTCCTCCGTGGGCTTCGGCAATTTGCCTCGCTAGGGCGAGACCGATGCTTGTTCCGTAGGGCTTCGTCGTGAAAAACGGGACAAACAGGTTCGTTGTTTCCGAAACGCCCGCCCCGTCGTCCTCAACGAGAATGATCACCGAGTTTTCGATGAGTGACCACGCCACGCGAACACCACCTCCGTGACCACGCTCCAGCGTGGCCTCGACCGCGTTCTTCAACAGATTGATAAGCATTTGGTCGAGCTGGTCGGAATCACCTCGAACGGTCGCCGGCGGCCCACCCAAAAGCGCGATTTCAAGGCGCTGTTCGAGAGCGACCGCCCGCTGAACCCACGCGCCAACGCTGACTTGCATCAGCGTCGGAGGCGGAAGTCGCGCGAGCTGGGCGTACGCGTTCATAAATCGACTCAGCGACTCGGAGCGTCGCGCAATGACGTGGAGGCCGCCTTCGAGGTCTGGCTCCCAATCGGCAGGTCGCGGAGAACGCGCCATGACTTCGAGTAAGCCGTCGGCGATCGAGCGAATCGGCGCGAGCGAATTGTTGATCTCGTGACCCATGACGCGAATGAGGCTCCTCCAGGCCGCGCGCTCTTGATCGCGCAAAGCTCCGCCCACGTCGGACAGAACAACGAGCGAGTGGGCCTCGCCTGACAATCGAAATGCGCCGCGACGCAGCTCCCATGGCCCACCGCGGAGGGCGTCGAACGGCTTCACGACGCGAGGGGCCTCTCCCCGAGGAGATCCGCCAGGCCGACGGAGGATGCGTCACAGCCGAGGAGCGAGGCTGACGCCCTTCCAAGCGCTCGAGCCGCCGCGTCGTTCGCCAACTGGACGTTGCCGGCGTCGTTGAAAGCGATCACGACGACATCGATTTCTGCCATCACTTTTCGAAGCAGCGCCCACGCCTCCATCTCGTCCAAACGCTGAGAGCGAACGCCCTTCTGAACCTCGAGATGAATATCCCAGAGGGCGTGGGTTTCCAGCTCGTCGGTGAGGAATTTCTTTTTGACACCGTTGAGCTTCAACAGAGGGTTCAAGGGGAACATCTCCGTATGCAAGTTCGCTCTATTTTTCTCGTTGACCATGGCTTCATTTCTCTTGATATACACGTTATTATTTTAGTTTTATTCGTCCGGAGGTATCAAAAGCTGACATGTCCGAGACTACGACTTCGTCTCCCTCGGCAAGTCCTTCCGCGACTTCGATTTCACGCGCGGAGCCACGACCGAGTCGTGCGGTGAGACGCGTCGCATGAATTCGGTCCGCGTCGAGGCGAAAGAGGGCGACTTTCGTGCCGTCGTTCGCGCCTGCCGGCCGTGGGATAGACAAGACATTGTACAGCTTTTCGATCTCGGCGTAGCCCGTCACGGTTTGGTCCGCTCGCGCACCCATGGGTGATGCGTCATCGAGAATCACGCTCACGCGAACGTGACCCGCCACGACCGCTGGGTCGACCCTTTCGATATGCCCGTTCACGGCCTTTGACGCCGTTTCGAAGCGGACTCTAAGTCCCTTTCCAACATCTTTGGCATTTGCTTCGGCTACCGTTACTTCAGCCTTCAGTCGATTCGGCTCCGCGACTTTCGCGAGGACTGTCCCAATCGCGACCCACTGGCCACTTTCGAGCGGTATTTCCTGAACCATGCCGTGAGAGCCCGCGCGCACCTGAAGCGCCGCGAGCTGCCGCCTTCGAAACGCGGCAATCTCACGAAGGCGCGCAACCTCCGAGCGTTGCGCGCCAAGCCGACGCGCGCGTCCTTGAGCGAGCACTGGAATCCGCGCTTCTTCCTGCGTGACACGGTCGAGAAGCCCCGTGGACTTGGCGACGTTATCTTCCTGTTCGCTCCCGCTCAACAGTCCCTCTGCCGCAAGTCGATCGGCCGTGCGAGCATGGCGCGCCGCGTCGCGCGAATCGGAGCGCAACACGTACAAACTCACATCGTGCGCAGCTTTTTCGGCGCCGATCATCACATCGAGTTGAACGCCCGCAGATTCGGCACTTGCCGCCTGGCGTTCGGCCTCGAGCGCCGCGAGCTCCAATTCTGAATTCTCGAGAACGACAAGGACCGTCTCGGCATCGACTTCGGCGCCGGGCCGAACGTTGATTCGAGCCACACGGGCCGCGATTCCGGCGCTGAGCCAGTCAACGTGGTCCGGGACGAGCGTCCCCTGAACCGGCACTTGCCGAACAAGGTCGCCCCGCCGGACGCGTGCGGTCCACACCGTTGAGCGCGCGACCACGGGTGCCGCTACGGCGGGGGAGCGCCAAACCGCCGCAAGGACAGCGAACAGAGTGACCGCTGCGAGACTTACGGCAGCCACGGAGAATCCGACTCGGTTCGGAGCCTTGCGAGGAATATCCACGGACGACCGCGCTGCGGGAATCATGCCGCTCATAGCGCGGACACAAACTTATGATTTTATTGAAGTTTAATACGAGTCACTCCACCCCGCTCGCCGAGCATGGGAAGAGCCGTCCCAAGTATGGGACGCGTCGGAGCGAGCCCATCTTTTACCCCACTCGCCGTTTCACCAAGCCGGATGGGCTCGCTTTCGCGAACGTGAGAAGGAGCTTTAGGCAATGGGCTCTGAGCTAAAACCCAGACTCCACCGCACGTTTTCGACGCGGTCGTAGAGCGCGACCGCGGACCCGGTTAAGAATCTAGCAATCCCCCTTCTCCCCAGCTGGCGATCGAGTATGCAGGCGCGAACACCATGGACCTGCGTGCACTCTGCCTCCCAGTTCACGGGTCACGCTCACATTCACACTCACGTTTTCCGTCCTCGAGGACGCGCGCGATTCCACTCGTCATCGCCATGACGCTCGCCGCGGCGCCCGTTGCAGCGATACTCGCGCCAGGCCTGGCTCACGCCGACATCCAACACACTGTAGGTCGCGGGCACACCATCGAAGCAATCGCCAATCGCTACCACATTCCCGCCAAGGCGATTATCGAGGCCAACCACCTCGACCGGGCGGACGTGAAGCACCTCCGAGTCGGCGAGGTCCTTACGATTCCGGGCGTGAAGCCTACCTCGGACAAGCCCGCAGAAGGCGCTGCAAAAGCGAAAGGCGTCGAGAGCGCGGACAACAAGAAGAAGCCCGCGGACGCGCGCGAAGAACCTGTTAAAAAGGGCGAAAAAGTTGCGAAGCTCGGGAAACCCGGCGGACGCGAGACGACCACCTTCGCGATGAAGCCAAAAACGCCCGGCGTCCTTCACGCTCACCGCATCGCGACCACGGAGACGTTTGACATCAACGTCAACGACCGTGGCGGGCGCGTCTCGCCCACGGCCCTCAAGACGTTCGAGAAAATGATGAGGTCTCCCGCGGGGCTCTCCCATCCCATCAACGCCCGGCTCGCAGCACTCGTGGGCATCGTGTCCAATCACTTCGGGAGTCGGCAAGTCGAAGTGATTAGTGGCTTTAGGCCATTCACGCCGAAACAGTTCAACCCGCACTCGAATCATATGCACGGCAAAGCGATTGATTTTCGAATCGCGGGCGTTCCGAACGAGGCGGTACGCGATTTCTGCCGTACGCTGAGAAACGTCGGCTGCGGCTACTACCCGAGCAGCGTGTTTGTGCACATGGACGTGCGAGACCAAAACGCGTTCTGGATCGACTACTCCAAGCCTGGCGAGCGACCGCGCTACAACGCACCCAACACGCAAGCCGACGAGGGCACGAGCGACGTCCAGGAGGTTGCTTTCGACTCGCCGTCCGCAACGACGACAGCCCCAGAGGAAGCGGAGGAAACCGGCGACCGGCCTTCCGCGACGCCCGAGCAACGCCCCCTCGACAAAGCTCGTGAGAGGGCGGCAACCTCGCCTACCCCGGCCGTGATTCCGGCGGACTCCCTACCGAAGCCAGTGCCTGTGCCTGTGCCTGTGCCGTGATGAGGACGCCGAACGGCTCGCGCGAGCCGATGGCCAAACTCTAATGCACTTTCGCCTTTTGAGCGCTACGCGGAGCGGGCGGCTCGACGGGCTGCACGGTCTCGAATCGAAAGCCACGAGGCCGTAGCGGCTTCGCCATCGCGTAGAGAACCGTGTCTTCGTAACGCGAACGCGGCGGCATCTCGGTGCCGGCTCGGAAGAGTGACCCGTGAGTGCCCGCGCCGCGGTCAAGCAGCACGGCTCGGACGCAGCCCGCTCGCCGCAACACTTCGCCAAGCCCGTCCGCTGAGCCTGCAAGCCCGCGTGCAACGAGAACACGACCATCGGCTGTCGTGCCCAGTGCCGCTCGCGAGTGCGCCTGTCCGTGCGCGGCGGGAAGGACCTTCGCGTCATCGATGAGCAACGGGAGGTCAACAGCATCGGAGTGCGCGGGAATCGACTCGGCTTCCTTTGCCGTGACGATACGGAGGCGACCATCCTCCGCCGCAACAAGCTGCGCCGATCGCTCGAGAAGGCTCATCGGGAGCGCAATACGGCCGTCTGTCACGAGTCCGCGGGGATGCCTCGCCTCAGCGACGCCAAGCGTCAGAGCGAAAAGCACGCGATGGGCGTCCTCGTCCGCAAGCTCGTGAGCACGCGTGGCACCGGTCTTTGCGTCGGGCTCCTTCGTACCCGCACGAACGCGAAAACTCGCGCGTCCGGGCTCGATCTCAAGCACGTCGACACCGGCCACGGAGGCACGCCAGAGCCCTGCCATCCATGCCGGCGCAGGTTGTACGCCAGGGTCGGGCTCCCACCGCGTTTTGTCGTTTTTCTTCGTGTCGACGTCGATCGATGCGGGCATCGGATCGTGAAGTGTCATGTAAAAGAAGTCCTTGGGCGCGTATTCAATGTATCGCGCGGGCTCTATCCCCATCTGCTTATCGAGCAGTTCCGACTTGTAGTTACGCCCTTTGATCTCGGTAATGCTCGTAAAAATAAACCCAGTGTGGTGCGGATTCATATCGAGATGCATCCCGTAGACACACGACGCCATTTTCATCGCCTGGCCGAGTGTCGTCGCGCTGACGTCGTCTCCCCACGCGTAGATCAGGTGGCCCGCGTTCGTGACGCAGAGCCCCGAGCGCTCCGTCTGCATCGTCGTACCTGGAAGTGTAAACCCCCATTGCGAGCGGCCGCTCGGGTTCACTTTGTCGTGTTCGATGAGAGGGTCTAAGTTTTGACGAAAAGAAACGATGTCGCTCGCCTCAACGTCCGCAATACCGCCAACCTCCTTGTTCGAGCCCCACGTCCCAAGACCGTAACGGCTATCCCGGGTGAGAATGACTGTCGCGGCCCCCGGTTGCGGTGGCAGGAGCACGCGCTTGTTGAGCATCATGCCGTAGCTGCCATGCTCGGTTTTGAACCCGCCGTTGAACGCCGCAGCAACCCGCGTATAAACTGCCGCGTCGCGCGGAATACGACCAGCGCCTGGCGGCCCAGTGAGCGGCTTTGGGTCTTCATTTCCCGCCTCGAGTGCGAGGTCGAGCTGCCGCATGTCCATCGCCACGAGCGTCACTTTTGCGTAAGGCCGCGCCTCGTCAGGCCTGACGAAAGCACGATAAAACATAGGGGGCGGTGCCTCGCCACCCGACGGCGTTGGCGTCGCTTTAATCCACGGTTGAGTCGGGGGGGTCCACTCGCCTTCCCCGGGCTCGGGCGTCTTCCACATCGACACCATCGGCAATGGCGGCCAGTGTCCGAGGTCTGTCGCTGCCTGCGACGCATCGAGCAAGGGTGCAGGGGTGGGCGCTTCGGCCTCGCGCGCGAAGGCGTCACCTGCGCTTGTCGCACTGAAAAGCGCCTGCTTTACGGCATCGGTCCCCGCAAAGGTCTTTTCCTCGAGCCACGCCACTGGCTCGGGTCCGACCCAGGGTACCGCGCGGACGGTGTCGACGGCCCAAAAGATAAAAGGCTTCGCAAGGTGGCGGCGCGCCTCGACGCGTAGTCCGCTCGAAGCATTCGGGGCGAGCTCGTTCTTCGCGAGGTCGAGACGTCCGACGCGCGTCGCGCCAAGCGAGCGAACGTCATCCGCCAGCACGATAGCGAGCGACTCTTCGGTCAGTGTAAGGCCAAGGCGTTGCGCTGGCTGCTCGAGCGTCACGTCGACGCGGCCGATGCCGTTCGAGCTCCCCGTAAGTTGAAGGTTGGTGATCGCCGCCGTCGCGCGGTCAACAAGCCTTTTTGAGGCGTTTTGAGTGCCCTCCCCCTCCAAATCGAGCACGGTGACGCTCTGCTCTTGGCCGAAAGCAAAGGTCGCATACGCCGCACGCGAACCGTGAACGACGAGCGAGTGGTCATCACCGAGCAGCGTTGACGTCAGGTTGTAGGGAGAGCGCACGGTGAGAACGCGCCCCTCAGGCGACAGGCGAGCGCGCGCTCGGTAGAGGTCACGTGGACCGTTCGCGACCTCACTCGCGAGATACAGAACGAGCCGGCCAAACACGAAGTCTGAAACGACGCCGCCCGAAGGCTCCCAGCGCACGTCCTCCTCGCGAACGACGCCTTGCGAAGCGGAGCCGAGCATCGTCGCAAACTCCGGCATCGTAGAAGGCGCCGGCCCGCCTTCCCAGCTACCGCCGACAGCCACTGCGAGCGAGCCAAGAGACAACCCGCCGAAGAGTGCGCCCCGTCCGCGAGGGAACCTAGCCAAGGAGCCTCGCCATGTCCTCGGGCAATTCCGACGTGACGTCGAACGCGAGCTCCGGATCGCCTCCACCGTTGTAAGAGACGCGCGCCGCGTGGAGGGCGTGGCGATCTAGCCCCGCCACCGCAGGTCCGCCGTAGAGGACGTCACCGGCAAGCGGATGCTCGATAGCGGCAAAGTGCGCGCGAAGCTGATGGCGAACCGCGCGCGCAGCCTCGGCACGCACGAGTGCCCAGGGGCCCACGCGGCGCTCGACGCGGTACGTCGTCACGGCGGGTCGGGGCGCATAACGCATAACATCCCGGGGATGGATACACGGGTAAACCCTCCGCTTGTCCTTCGGGTGATTCGTTATCGGGTACTCTATCGTGCCTTGATCGGGCAGACTCTCGGAGGCGCAGACGAGAAGGTATTCTTTTGCTATTTTCTCCGCTTGGAGTGCGTCTCGCAGCGCGTCAAAGGCATCGGTCGTCCGAGCCACGACAACAAGTCCTGAAGTCTCGTTGTCCAAGCGATGAACCATCCCGGGCTCACGTGCGGAGTACCCAACCCCCACCAGCTCCGGGTAGCGACCCGCTAGAGCATTGGCGAGCGTGCCTGTCTCGTCGGCCCGAAGCGGCGCCGTCGGCTGCCCTGCCGGTTTATCGACAACGAGAACACACGCGTTTTGGTGGCGTACCGTCAACGCCGCTCCCGCCTCGGGCAACGCGGGTGCGTCCTCCACGCCGAACATCGCGGCGTCGACCACGATCCGATCGCCCTCCTGCACTGTGCCGCCTTTCGCGACGACGCGCCCGTTGACGCTGACGGCACGCTCTTCAATGGCTCGCTTGACGCGCGCGCGAGAGGCGCCTTCGACGAGCTCTACGACCGCCTTATCAAGCCTTGCCCCATTCAACTCACTTGTGACCGTGACCTCGAGCTTCGTCATTCCCGACGGAACCTAGTACTGAGCGAGCGAAGTTCCTACTTGGTTCCCGATCCGGCCGGCGACTCGCTAGCGCTGCCGTCGTTCGCAAGGGTCCCGACGGTAGGCTCCACCACAGACGCCAATCCGAGAGGCGCCGACTCAGCGTGAGGCGCGGGACTAGGCAGCGTGGGCACTGAAGCCGGCACGGAAGGCGAAGGGGCTCGGACGGACGAGACGGGAATAGCCTTCGCGGCTCGAGCCATCCCATGGCCGGAGGCTGCACGTGTCCCCGCGGTATCCTCGGGCGCGGAGATAACGATAAATGACGGCGCCTCTGAAGGGCCTGTCGGCGCTGCAGAGGCGGACGCCGGCGGTGACAAATCGTGCTCCGCAGCCGCGCGCGGGGGCGGTTCGCTTCCCGCCAGCGAAAACCCGATGAGCACGATAGCCACAGCCATCGCGAGCAGCCCGATGGCAAGCGCAAGCGGAGGCACGCCTTTGGAGGGATGTCGGCGCGACGTCGACGAAACCGGTGGCGCACCTTCGGACGGCTTCGAGGAGCGCCGCGCCGACGTCTCGGCAAGCGTGGAGCTCGCCTCGTGAAGGGACGCGCGAGCAGCGGGTGGATACGTCACCCGCATGGGTCCGGACATCGACAGTGTGCCTAATGCAGTCTCGGTTTCGTCCGCCATGACGTCGTCGAAGACCTTGAGGTCACGCATCGTCGGCATGGCAGTCACGACCGCAGTCCGGAACGCAATCCGCATGGTTTGGACGTCCGGCCATCGGTCGGCTTTGTCGAATGCGAGGGCGCGATCGATCACCAACCCGATGCGTCCGTCCACCGCATTCGCGACGCTCGACAACGCCCGAGCAGGCTTTGAGGCCGCCGTAAGCAGTTGTGCATGCGGATCGCGGCAAGAATGCACGTGTTCGCCCGAGAGCAGCGTGAAGATCATCGCACCCAGCGACCAGACGTCCGACTGCGCGTCCACCTCGTCGCGCGCTCCTCTCGCCTGCTCGGGCGACATGAAAGCGGGCGTGCCAATCACAAGGCCTTGCAAGCTGATGGGAGAGCCCGGATTTCGATCAAAGATGCGCGCAGTCCCGAAATCGAGGAGCTTTAGCACCCCGCGCTTTGTAAGGAATACGTTCTGCGGTTTCAAATCGCGATGAACGATCCCAGCCGCGTGAACCGCAGCGACAGCACTCATCAATTCCTCGACGACCTCCGCAAAGTCCTCAATCGCGAGGCGCCCATCCATCCGAACACGTCGCTCTTCAAGCGTCTCGCCTTCGAGAAGCTCGAGAACGAGGTAGACAGACCCATCTTCGGTCATTCCGTCATCGCGGATCGGGACGACGGCACGATGCTTGATGGCGTTCGCGATTCCAGCTTCGCGTAGGAAGCGTTCAGTCCGCGAGGGTTCCGCGCAGAGAGCAAGGTGAAGAACCTTGAGTGCCGCACGATGGCCATTGCGGTGCGTCGCCGCATAAACCGCAGAGGTCGCCCCCCATCCAAGGAGCGCGTCGATGCGCCAGCGGCCATCGACGACCGAACCTAATCGTTTTTCGTACTTCTCACGTTCGCGCATCGGAGCCCGGAACTTTTCCTGCGAGCCCAGTCTTGCACACACAAATCACGGGCCGCAAGGGAGTGACTGTCGGACAGCCGACTCAATTTCACCGCAAACGTCTTTACGACTGCGACTCCTCATCCTCCGCGTCAGCGACACGTGTGTTCGGCATGGTGACGGCAGGTGGTTTCGACGGCGGATTCGACGGACGGGCAAGCTTGCTCGGCAGGGGAGGTGCGGGTCGCATCAGGTTTGTAGAGGCGTCGACGCGACGCAGTCGCGGAGGAGAGCGTGGCACCGACGCTGGTGGAGCTCCACTGACCGGCGCCGCCGCGCCCGAAGGAACGCGCGCCGCCGCTCCGCCTGGTCGCAAGGGCCTTGCCGCCCTCGGCGCCATGGGTCCTTTTTCTTGGCCCTCGAACGCAAACTGCCTCGTGACTGCGAGGGAGTACACGAGCGACGACACCACCGACTCGTCGGCAACGGCGCGCTCGAGCAGGAAGCCAAACGGAACGCTCTCCGCACGGATGACCGCGAGCGTCGCCTGCTCAAGGGGCAAAAGCGCAAGCTCTGAGAGGTCTGCTTCCCCATGGATCCGCAACGGATGCTGGCGGATGCGATTCAGAGTGGCTCGAACACGGGCGCGATCGGTCCATGGACGCACGCTCGCAAGGACAGGACTGATGGGGCACCCCTGCGGGCCCGCCTTACCGCCCCACCCGTCCAGCAAGTCGACCCCCCGGTAGTACGCGTAGGTCATCTCCGGCGAGAGATTGGCGAGGTGAGCGATTCGCTCGAGGATTTGCGCCTCGAGCGCCCAAGCAAGCGCCTCTGGAGACACGAGCGCTCGACCGACAAGGTATTCACCGAGAAGCATACCGTGACGCCCAGCCGCAACGACCGCCTGCTCCATCGCGTTCGCCTCGACCATTCCACCTCCCGCGAGGACTTCGCCGAGAAGCGCAACCTGCGCGCACACGCGAACTTTAGCGGGAACTCCGTTGACAAAGTGAAGGGTCTCGTCGCCGCCACTACCGTGGATAATGACGCTTCCTGAAAGCGCGTGGTCAAGCATGTAGACGAGGACATGCGGGAGCGGAGTAGCGCCGAAGGTGCCGCGCGCCGTAGCCTCCGCGCTTTCGCGACGCACCGAAGGGCGTGCTGTCAGTCGCTGGGCGAGCTCATCGTCTTCCTCAACCCCGACAGCGAGCGACGGCGAACCGTCGGTCTCCTCTGCGGACACGGGATGGAGCGAATCTCGGATCATGCGGCCCATCGCTGCAGCAACGGCCGAAGGGGTTGAGCCGATGGCCGAGGACGAGCTGACTTCGTCTCGAGCCCTTCGCGAACGCGGACTCTCCGCCTTCGCGGCGCCACTCGACTCGGGTACCACGTCGTCCCACCCCTCATCATGCGCGCGCTCGTCGGTCTGCGCCTCAAGCCGAGCGTTTGCACGCCAGCCGTCGATCCGGATGACGCGCTCTACACGGCGCGAAGCATCCTCACGCATCTCGATTTCGAGCGGAGCGACCGGCTCTCCATTCGGGCCTGCGAGGAGCCGCACACGCGGCTTGTCTAGGGGGTCGCGAGGACTTCGGACAACAGCAGCCATTTCGCCGGTCGAGAGCAGAACTACCGTTCCTATCGGAATCAAACCGAGTGCGGAAACAAGCATTCGCAGAACGACTTGACCCTGGGAGTCCTGAAGCTGTTCGGCCAAGGTGACCACGGCGTCGTCGGGCGCGGGCGGAACGAGTCCGGGTAGGGGCGTAAGCAAATCGTTGTAGAGGCGCGCGACAGCAATGACCTTCGCATGGAGCGTGGGCGCCCGCGCTCCCCAGTATACGGGGCCAAGCCACGTCTCGCGGCGAAGCCAAAGCGCCTCGAAAGCGAGCACGGTGCGGGTAATCGACGGCTCGTTCACGCGCCCCAGCGCGGTCAGCACGGCGGCAGCTCCCGCGGCGAGGCGATCTTCCTGGTCCTCTGAAAGAGTGGTCGGCCCGACCATCCCCGGAATGTCGGGTTCGTCGGCACTCGACAGGGCCATCGCGCGCGGGCGGGCAACATCATGCATCATGGCCGCCATCGCAATCTGCGAGAGAATCGCACGGTCTGAGGTCACCTCGCGCGACATGGCCACGGCCAAAATCGCGGTGTTGACGGCCCGCCCTGCTTCATCAAAGTTCGCATTTCGTACTTCGGTGACGCCCAAAAAAGCAGGCGTGGAACCTTCGGACAAGTCCACGAGGCTTTGCGCAATACGCTTTATCCGACGAGGCAGAATGTACCGACTCGCGTGCAGGTCTTCAAAGAACCTACGCATAACGACGACGGCAGAGGCATAGGTGCGAACGATGCGCTCGTCCGAGCTCAGGGTTTCGAGCTCAAGGCCACGAAGCCGTGCCGCGTCGGCGACAGGCCGAAGGCGAATTTTCGAGGTCGCGAGAACAGACTCCGCGCCTCCCGATCCACGCGCCGAGACGGGACTCGCCGTCCGGTAGCTCGACGAGATGTGTTCCGCAAAGGCGCGCAGCTCGTCGCGGGTTAAATCACGTTGAATCGAGAGTTCGGATCCGCCTAACTTCTCGAAAAGATCAGCTAATTCACTCGCAACTTCGTACGTTCCTCGCGAGCCTTTGAGAAGTTGACCGGCCACGAAAATCGCCTTGTGCGCGAACATGACATTGACGTTCGAACCCGAGCGAAGGCAGTAGTCACCGATGATTTGATGCGTTTGTTCAAGCTGCCGGGTAAATGCCTGGTTGGTCAGGTCATGGAGTTGAGCGAGCTTCGCCAAGCGGTAAATCGCGACGACGACGCCCGCGCCAAGCTCGCGCGCGTGCTCGCGCCGCACGCCCTCGCCGGCATCGTTCGTCACGATGTCGAGCTTCATCGTCATGCGGTGGACACTCCACCGTCGGGCTCACTTAAGCGCTGACCAATCAATCGTGCGGCCGCCTTGGCCGTAGCCCGAGTCTCCTCGGAGACGCCCCACCGAGACAGCGAGAGCTCGTGGAGCGCGGCCCCTATGGAACGAGAGCAAGAAAATTCACCGAGGACCTCAGCGGCTAGCGAGCGCGTGGCTTCGCGGCTCGCGCTTACGAGAACGCCACTTTTCTTCGCAAGATCCATCACGAGGGTTTCGCCGCGTTCGGGCACGAGAAGAATAGCCGCCCGCAGAAGCGCACGTCGCTCATCGCTACCAAGCTCGCCAAAGCCCTTCCCGTTGATCATGCGCGCGACGGAGACCCACAGGTTTCGCATCTGGTAGCGCGTAATCGTGGAGAGAGCGACGAGCCGTACGATAGCCGACGGGTTGTCAAGCCACGTGGAGAGTTCCTGCTCGGCCTGCTCAGCCGACGACGCAAGAACAACACGTGCCTCGATTCGCGCGACGATGTCCTCGCTTTGGGCGAGGCGAGAGAGAGCCTCGTGTGCGGCGCGCGTCCCGGATCGTGCGAAGACCTGCAGCAGCATCGCGACGGTTTCGGCACAGCTTCCAGGGACAGCTGAGGCGACCTCTCCCTCTCGCCCGGCAAAAAAACGTTCAATGAAAAGCACGAGTTCAATTCGGAGTTCGGGCTGAGAAGCCTCGCGCACCCTCGAAAGGACGGTAGGAAGTTCGATGGCGCCGAGCGACGCTAGCACCCCACGGAACGCGCCGAGGGCGCTTGGGTCCTGCTCGAGCACGTTGAGCGAGATTTCGAGTGTCTCGCCGCCAAACATCGCGTTGGTCAGTGCGGAAGCAAGCTTGCCCACGTTGTCTGCGTTTTGGACGCGCTGACCAAGCCGCCCAAGAAGCGCCTCGCGCAAGTGAAGTGCAACGCCGAGGCGGCCGGCTACGGCAAGGTCCGTGGCGGACTTCCGGAGCGACGCGAGCACCAAAGGCGCATCGCGGTTTGCGGCAGAATCGAGATAGCCTTCGACGAGCGCGTCGACGTACCGCTCGCTCCACTGCTCGCGCGAAAGGTCGAGTTCCTTTTGCAGGGCTTCGCGAGACGGCGCATCGATGGCGAAGGGTGACTGCGGACGGAGGGATCCAAGGACCGCGCCGTTTGTCGACAGCGACATTGCGTGCGCCTCAACGCGATTCATTTGATTTTGCGCAGCCCGAACGGCGAGGTCTTCGATTTGGTCCGCCTCGCCGTAGAACGCCTCGCGTTCCTTCGCGTCGCCTTCCGCGAACGCGTCCACGACTTCATATTTCACGTGCGAAAACGCCTTTTCCCAGAAGGCTGCGGCAAGGTCGTCTTCTGGAGGAAGGTCGCGTCCTGGGTCGACGAGAAAAAGAGCGAAGAGCTCACGCAGTTCTTCAAGCGTAATTCCACGGTCGATGCCGAGCGTACGTACCCCACACGCGAAAAGATTGTAGGGAATCGCGTCAAATGGCGGTCCGGGCTCCCAAACCGTGTGACCGAGCGACAAGAACGAGTACGGCCTGAGCGTCCACGCGATCAAGGCCGGTTGAGACTTTAGAGTGTCGACGATCGCTTCGTAGGCGGTACGGAGCGTGCGGTCCGTCGCAGGGTGGGCCCAGCCGAACTGACGCACGCTAGGCAAGACGCGGTCGAAGTGCTTCATGAGATCTCGCAACGATTGCACGCGCGGATCGGATTCAGAAACCTCCGGAACAAGTTCAACTAACGACTCAATGCCAGCGGCGGTCTTTTCAGGAGATGTCCGCGCGACTACCGACGGAGTAGGCCGCGGCACGTCCGACGTCGACGGCGACGCCACCGCCGGTGAGGCAACACTCGAGAGCGAGGGGTTACTCGCGCGCACGACTTGAATGGGGGCTGGCTCGAGCAGCGCAACGACTTCTTGCGGGCGAGGCGGAGGACGAGCCTCGAGCGCATTGACATTTTCAAGCGGCATCAACTCGAGCAGTCCGCGCTGCATTTCGCGCGCATCCTGAAAGCGATTTCGACGATCCCAAGCGAGCGCTTTATCGATGCATTTGATGAGCTGAACGGGCAGGTGCGGCGCGAGACGAGCGACCGACGGGATTGGCTTCGTCGCCGCCATGACGAGGGCTTCTTGCTCCGTGCGACCGTTGTTTATGCGCTGCCCGGTGATGAGCGCGTGCATCATCGCGCCCATCGAGAAAATATCCGCCCGTCCGTCGAGTTGGTCCACCAGACCCATCGCCTGTTCGGGAGACATGTACGCAGGGGTCCCGAGCGCAGTGCCCGTTGCCGTACGTTCGGACGTTGCGTCGCGCATCTGTGCAACGCCAAAGTCGAGCACTTTAATTTCACCTTCATTCGTGATGAAAATATTTGCAGGTTTCAGGTCGCGATGGATGACGCGAATCGCATGGCACGACGCAAGGCAGTCAACGACGCGCTCGCAGATTTGCAAGACGCGACCAACAGCCATCGTCCGTCCCGACTTTTTCCAGGCGCCGCGAACGGTCTCGCCCTCGAGCAGCTCCATGATGAGGAACGGATCCCCCTCCTCAGTCATGTCGTCGTCGAGCACCTGAACCGTCGCGGAGTGATTGACCTTATTGGATACATACGCCTCGCGTAGGAAACGCTCGCAGACGCCCTTTTCGCGGGCGAACTCAGCGTGAAGAATCTTCAGCGCGGCACGCTGCCCATTGCGGTGAGAGGCCGCATAAACGGCGGCCATTCCACCGACGCCAAGGAGCGCATCAACGGTCCACTTTCCCTTGATGACGGTGCCTATCCTGACGGTAGGTCCTAGGTCATCCGAGGCTTTGGAAGGCTTCACCAGATCAGCCACTCGCCACGTACCGCCCGCCCCTGCGGACGACTCCTCTCCCTTGATACCGCACGAATCGTGAGGCACTCGGGAACCGAAAAGAAACGATCGAGCCTCAAGGGGTGGCTTACCTCCGAGGATATCGGCCTGAACAGTCGGAGGACACTCTAATTTAGCTAGAGCGCGACGAGAAAACGAGGTTTCAACGTCCACCGATCGCTGATCGCTGATCGAGCGTTCACTAAAGCCTCTTTAACCAACCGGTCGGTCGGTCGGTCGGCTGGACGGTCGGCTCTAGACGGACCCGCGGTCGCGAACGAGCGCCATCGAACAGACGGAAGCCAACGCCGCCACTATCGGAGCGAACATGGGCGGTGCAGCGCCGAAGGCGAGCCCGAGGAGCACGATGCCCTGCGCAGCAGCCCCCAAGAGAGCGGCAACCTTTGCTCGATCTCGCCAAACGCGCGGAATCGTCAACGCATGAGCGGCATCACGTACGTCGTCCGACGCGAGAGCGACACCCCACTCACGAGTGGTGGCTCCTGCAGCCATCATCACAACGGCGACGTGAGCGGCCAAAAGCGCGCTTTCATCCGACGACGGATGACCAATGACGGCGACCACGTGTCCCCCCTCTTGGAGCGCGCGAACCTCGTCGCCTCGACGACTGGAGAGTATTTCCGGTCGCACGTGCTCGATGGCGAGCGCTTGCGCGATAGTGTCGCACGTATCACGCGCCTCGCCGCTGAGGAAAATAGGTTCAATGTGTGCATCGTGCAATCTTTGGATAGCCGCACGCGCACCCGAGCGAAGTGCATCCTGCGAAGCGAGCAACCCGACAATCCGGCCTTCGAGCGCGACAAGAAGGACGCTGCGGCCCTCGGCCTCGAGCTCACGAATGCGCGCGTCGGCAAGGGCTACGCTAATTTTCTCTTCCAGCAGAAACGCTCGGGTACCGACGGTGGTAACTGTCCCATCAACGCCGACGGCCACGACTCCACTGCCGTCATACGCGCGCACGATGCGAAGCTTTTCGGCGGCGACGTCGGCGGCAGGGGTTAGCCGCGAGATCGCTTCAGCGGCAGAATCCTGCGAGCCCGAGAGCGAAGCGGCAGCGATGGCAAGGAGGCGCGCGGCATCGACTCCGTGCGGGCTCGAAGCGCCGGAGACACGGAGCCCGCTCAGCGGTTCGACGGCCACGATCTCCGGCGCACCGAGCAGAACTGTACCGCGCGAGCAAACGACCGCAACGTCAGCGCGCGCCGCGGCGTCGAAAGCCGCAGCGTCTCGGTACGTGATGCCACGACGCTGCGCCTCACGAAGTCCAAAGGCGTACGCCATGGAGACGGCCGTGGCGGACGCGAAGCCCGCGACCGCATAAGCGCCGGCACTTGCAGCAATCACTACGTCTGGCCACGCCTCGTTACCCGCGTACGTGGCTGAACCGACAAGCACTGCCGCGAGAGGCATGCCTAGCACGAGAACGCGAAGGACCCTCACAACCATCGGCGCGGCGACCGCGACACTCGAACCTGGACCTCCGTGCGGGCGACCCGCACGAAGCCACGCGCGCTCGTCTCGCGTGGACGTCGCCTCTACAAGAAGGCGGCCGGAGAGCACCGTAGCGCCAGCGACGACCGCATCGCCTTTTCGCTTCTCGAGCAAAATCTGCGAATCGAGCCACGGAATCACTTCGGCCTCGAAAGCGATGACGTTCCCGTCGACGCCGAGGACGTCTCCGGCCTCGGCCAAAACTTCATCGCCCACCTCGACGAAGGCGGCGTCTACCTCGTTCGTTCCCTCCTCGGACGCTACGCGCACCCGGCAGGCAAGCGCGGTCTCGAGACGCCCGTAACCATCGTCAAACTCGCGAAGCACGCGCCCCACCATGATGTCGACGAGCCAGGTAACCAACGCCGCGACGCCGAGATAGGCGGCGTGCGAAGCGGCGTGCGGCGAGCCTTGAGCGTGGGAGAGCGAGGCGCCGACCGCGCCCAGCGCGACGGGAGCCAAGAGCACCCAGCGCGCGGGCTCACCGGGTTCACGCGCTCGGATCATCCCATGCAGTCCGAGACTCAGCGCGGCGGCGAACGCCAGCGGCAACCGGAGCGCGGAGCCCGCAGCTTCGCCTGCGAGTGGGATGACGGCCGCAAGGCATCCGCAAGCGATACCCGCGGCGGGCAGCACGCGCTTCGCCTGCGCGAGGCGCCTTTGCAGGAGCTGCGATGCGTGGAGGTCTAGCTGCCGCGTCGTGCCGTTGAGCACCGGCGCCTCAACGTCCTCGACATGCGGAGACAACGCACGCTCCGCAGCGAGAGCCCGTGAACGAAGCGTCGGTGGCGAGAGCGTCGTCACCCCGACCTCGGTCACCTCGAGCGGTGGCGAGGCTTGAGACCGAGCGCGCTGGGTCTCAGCGCGAGACGACACGCCATGCGGAGCCACAACGCGAGCGAGAGACGCCGGGAGCGAGTCACTCGAAACCCCAACGGGGGTCGCTAGCGCGTCAAAGGGTATGTCGACCGTTTTGTTTTCCGGGTCAGAAACAACGGGCGACGGATCAAGTCGACGGGAAATCGACGACCCCTCCGGGAGAAAGCCCGACTCCCGGTTTGGGGCGACCTCTGGCGCCTCCAAGGTCATCGCATCAAGAAACCCACGTCTCGAGCGCGCATCAACAGACAAAGTCTTGCAAGCGACGCCGCAGAAGTACCGAAATCCGCCTCCTCCTTCGACGATCGCGACATGACCCGCCCGCAACGGGTCGATGGGCTTCTCGCACCCGGCACACACCGAAATTTCGGCGGACGCTCGAACCGAGGTGATCGAGCGCGAAGGGCTCATGGGCCGTGGGCGTGGCCCTCACGCCGCGCCGTGTCAAGTGAACGCGCGAAGAAACGTTTTACTTGGCGTTCTCTGCAACTTCGACGAGCACCTTGCGCACCGCGGCAACGCCCTCGGCAAGTTCGCTCTCACGAACCACCAACGGGGGCGAGAACCGCAAGACGCGCTCGCCGGCCGCTGTAAGCAGCACCCCCGCATCGGCAAGCTTTGGCAGAACGTCGCGAGCGACGAAACCGGGCTTCAAAACAAGGCCGCGCAACAGCCCTTCGCCCCGCTCACTTTCGCAGACCGTCGGAAGGTCTTTCGCGACACTTCCGAGCATCGCAGACAGCCTTTCTCCATTGGCCTTCGCGGCAGACACAAGGCCTTCTTCATCAAGAATCGAGAGGACCGACCTCGCCGCCGCGCTTGCGAGTGGGTTTCCGCCGTACGTTGAACCGTGCGTCCCGGGGGGAAGAGCGGTAGCAAGCGCCTCCGTGGTCAACATGGCGCCGATCGGGAAACCACCGCCAAGGCCCTTCGCGAGCGACACCGCGTCGGGCTTTGCGCCCGTATCTTGAAATCCAAACCACCGACCAAGGCGGCCCATCCCGGTCTGCACTTCATCGAGCAAGAGAAGCGCGCCGTGCTGGTCGCACGCGCCGCGCAGCCCGGCGAGGAAACCGGCGGGCGCCGGTAGCACGCCGCCCTCCCCTTGCACGGGTTCGACGATAATCGCCGCTACATCCCGGCCCATATGGGCGTTCACGGCTTCAAGATCACCGTACGCCACGTGAACGACCCCCTCGACGGCGCCAAAACCTTCTCGGTACTTTGGTGTCCCGGTCATCGAGAGCGCTCCCATGGTTCGCCCATGAAAAGCATTGTGGAACGCTATGATTTTGGTTCTCGTTTCGCCCCGCGCGTACGCGTAACGGCGCGCGAGTTTGAAAAGCGCCTCGTTCGCTTCAGCTCCGGAGCTGCAGAACATCGCGCGGTCCATCCCGCTACGCGCGCAGAGCTCCGCGGCAAGGAGGATGTTCTCCTCGTTGAAAAAGTAGTTTGATACGTGGGTTAGTTTGGCGGCCTGGTCAGCTATCGCCTTTACGTGACGAGGATGCGCGTGCCCGACGGAGCACACGGCGACGCCGGCGGCGAGGTCAAGCCAGCGCCGACCGTCCACGTCGAAAAGCTCGCAGCCCCTTCCGCGCGAAAACACAATCGGAGCGGGTTTGTAGTTGGGGTAAAGGCGCCTCGATGCGGTGGCAAGTAGCCCTGCGCTCTTAGACATGGTGCTCTCGAACGTTACTCGTTCGTCGGCGCTCCGCGAGGGCCAAAAGAGCTACCACCGCGAGGCGAGGATGGCTCTGGCAATTTCGGCAAAGCCAGCTCCTCGCTTCGACGGCGCGACCCACCGCGGCGGCACACTCAAAACCCGGGCATAGGCGCGTACGTTTTGGACCCCGAAAGTGGTACGAAACGCCGCAAAGCATGCGGCATCGTTCCCGCTGTCGCCGACGAACGCCCAGCGATGCAGCGCGGCCCCCGCGTCGTCTCCGAAGTGCGAACGAACGAAGCGTATCGCGCCGCTTGCCTTGTCGTCGCTCTCGAACGTTGCATGAACATGGACCGAAGAGCGCGTCGTCCGGGCCCCCTCGGCAAGAATGAGACGCGTGAGCTCCGCCACGTCTTTCGCGTCTACACGCTGGCGCTCCGCAACATCCCACGCCGCGTCGCAGCGGCGCGCCCGAGCGTCATCGGCAAGTTTGATCGAAGGCATGACGCGCGCGACGGTCCGAACGAGCTCGTCGAGGCGCGCCGTGCGCGCGGTCACTTCGGCTTCGCTGCCGGAAACGGAGACAGCCACCCCTTTTCCTTCGCGCACGACGTGAACCGCGCCGTTCTCGGTGACGGCTCCGTCGATCGGCCACTGACGGACGATCACCTCACCCCAACCACTCGGCCGGCCCGTGACTGCGACGAGTCGAAGCCCCGCCTCGTGGAGAGCCCAAAGCGCCTTATAAGCCTCACGCGTCAAAACGCCGTGCGAAAGCACCGTATCGTCGAGATCAAACAACACGCCAACGATGCCTTGCGCCTCGGCAGAAGGCAGCATCGCGAGGTCTCTCATCGTGGCTCGACCCGCGCGATCACGGCTTTCAGGTAGAGGCCCTCCGAGAACGCTGCAGGCACCGGATGATCGGGCCCTTGAAAGGCACGCTCCACGATGGTGGCTTGGACATTGGCGCGGACGGCGCCCGTCGCAAGCGCCCGCGTAAGCGCGAAGAGATCAACGGCGCCCGAGCAGGAACACAAGACGATGAGCCCGTTCGGCTTCGTCGCTCTACAACCCAATTCCGCGAGCTTTGCGTACATCACGAGCGCCTGGTCGCGCGCTCCCCGCGTGGGCGCGAGGCGCGGCGGATCGACCACCGTAAGGTCGAACGTTCCCGCAGCCTCCTGCATGAAGCGACGCGCGTCGCCGCGTTGGTATCGCACGAGAGTGTCGAACCCGTTCAGCTTGGCTTGCGCGGCCCCAACCTCAACCGCAACGGCGCTCTCATCGACACAAATGACCTCACTCGCCCCGCCGCGCGCGGCCGCGAGGCCGAATGCACCAATGTATGAGTATGCGTCGAGTACGCGTTTTCCCGACGCGAGCGCTTCCACGCGACCGCGGAGTTCTCGCTGGTCGAAGTAAAATCCGGTTTTCTGCCCGACGTCACTCGGAAGCGCCCAAGCGATACCGCGCTCTTTGAACGTCATCGACGTCGGCGCCGTACCGAAAACGACCCCTTTACCCTCGGTAAACCCTTCGATTTTCGCCGCTCCCGCCGGCGTGCGGTCGAGAATGGCGCGGGGATGGAAGACGTCCGCGAGCGCTTCAAAGATCATCGCCTCGCGAGCCTTCATGCCGAAAGTGAGGAGCTGAACGACCAGCACATCCTCGAACCGGTCGACGATAAGCCCGGGAAGCCCATCGCCTTCGGCGTGAACGACGCGGTAACCTGTCGTGTCTGGCGACGTACCCAGGCCGAGCTGATGACGCGCCGCGAGCGCGCGCTCGAACTTCGAGCGAAAGAGGGCCGCGTCGATAGGCGTCGCCTCGTCGCGAACGAGAATTCGCACGGGAATCGCGGACCCTTGCGAGTAGAAGCCTCGGCCGAGAAAATTCCCTCGCGGGTCAACGACATGCACCTCATCGCCGCGGGTCACCCCGCCTTCAATCCGGTCGACCGCTTGCGCGTAAACCCACGGATGACCCGCCCAAACGGGCTGAACATGACCTGATTTCAGCCGAACACTCGCCACGCAGAGCCTCTTACACGAGCGACGCTCCGAGCACGAGTAGGGACGCTACCTCGGCTCAAGGGCTGGCTTATTGGTGCGCAGACGGATCGATAGCTCGAGGGACTCGGCAGGAAGATTGCGCTCTGCGAAGCGACCGCAGCGTGAACTGCCGGACACAGTAAAGACGATGAGTGCGTCGGCAGTCTGCCTAACCCTGCTGAACTGAGCGCGTTCGAGCCTCTGTTCACCGTGGCACTCAGGTTGCTTTCAGGGCATTCTGACGAGGCTGGACCGGGTCTCCAACCGGCCTGCTCGTTCAAGACTTCGCGTGAGATTTCGCACCGAAAACAGCGAGGCAGGGTTCTAAATGAGTCGCATCGTTCGCGTTCGCACCTCGTCAAGTTCTCACGGTTTTTCGAGCCCTCGTCTCGGGAGCCGTATCCAGGCGTTCCCCCGTGCTCGCGTCAGCGCTGGCGACACTGGCGGCCTGCGAGTCCGTCCAGGATCTGGCTCGAGGGGGTGGTGGCTTGGACTCGCGGCACTTGCGGTCTTCACGGCGTCCCCCAGCGCCGCGCGCGCCGACGACGGCAAGGAATGCCCTCCCGGCAGCTGGTTCTGCGGAGATGCCTCGCCGCCGGCGACGGGGGCGAACAAGGAACTTCAGCCCCTTCCCGCTTCGGGAGGAGCCACCGAGACTAAGCCCGCACCGGCTCCCCCCCCGGTCGTGGTCTACCAGCCACCGCCGTCGACGGTCATCGTTCCACCGCACGAGGCTCCCCCTCCGTATTACTATGTACCGCGCCAACCGCCGCGTAAGCAGGAATGGGGACTAAACCTCCACGTCGGTGGCCTCGTCCTCGGTAAAGGACGAGATGACAATGCGGGAATGGCTCTCGTAGGCCTCGGCCTTCGCTTCCGGCCCCTTCCCGCCTTAGCCCTGGAGGTCGACCTCGATGTCGCAGGCGGCCGCGACTACAACGGATTTCGGCGCAGAGAAACTGCACTCGGCTTCAACGGACTCCTCTTTCTAAACCCACGAGACCGCGCCCAAGTCTACTTCTTGGCCGGCTTCGGTTGGGCAGGCGCGACGGCGATCGACGACCGTTCCGGCTACGACTTGGCAGAGTACCATTACGGATACTTCGGAGGTACGGCCGGGATCGGACTCGAATTCCGTCTCTCCAAACTTGTCGCCCTCAACTTCGACGTTCGCGGGTTTGTCCGCGGCCGCGTCGATGAACGCAAGCGCGACTACCCCGAGTTCGTCTCAACGGACGGTCGGACGAGCAACACTTCTGGCGGTGGGCTGTTGCAGGGCGGGCTCACCTTTTATTGGTGAGTCAGCGCATCGAGACCTAGAGGCCTAGAGACCCCGCGCCCCCCCAACGCGTAGCACTCGGCTCGCCGGCTGCGGCCTAGTCTACAAAACGACACACGCGCTGTTTCCCTTCGGACAACAGCGCGTGTGTCATCGACAGTGGGCCGAGGGTTGACCCTCGCGCCACTCACGGAGTCACTGAATCAAGTCTTTGAGCGCCTTCAGGGCTGTGGCTCGGACCTTCTTCGAGGCGGGCTTCGCCGGGAAGTTTTGCATTTGGCCCGTAAAAGGATTTCGTCGCTCCCCCGCCGGGATCGCCTTCTTCTTCACGGTCTTCAGCTTCAGGAGGCCTGGAATCACGAACTCGCCCGGGCCACGGGGTCCAAGCTGCTTCTTGATCAGATCGGTAAGCCCCTCGAACACCTTCCCGACACTCTTCTTGTCGAGCTCGCTGTATTGGGCAATGTCCGAGATTACTTGAGCCTTCGTCATGCGCTTAGCAGCAGCCATTTGAGTATTCTCCTATCAAACTTTGCGAGCTCACGTCGTTTACCGCGAAGAGTCGCGATCGACCGATGTTGAGCCACGCGTGTGTCGGCGATTCACGTGTCGCATTCGCACCCGCTCGTTTCGCTAAGCCAAAAGCTAAAGCAAGTACGACTAGTGGGTGCGGACACGTCATAGAGTCCGTATGAGTCCGTATGAGCAGGCCCGAGTTTTCAGGCTCGAAACCGCTTCATAAACTAAGGGCTAACATCGGCTGTTCCATCCCGGCAAGGGAAAAACACGGCTCGATCGCGCTTTTCAGCCTTTTGTGCCGCGCGTTTAGGTGCCCTCGTGAATGTCACGCGATCGCATGAAGCCGCGATAATCCAAGGGAATTCGAGGTCAAGGACCGCGTAGAAAGCCTAAGGTCGCGCCCGTTTCGGCGGTTGCCTCTTGAGACTACGCGGCACGACTTTTGACGAGAGCGTTCGCGTTTTTTCTCCTTTCGGAACCAGTGCGGCGGATGCTGCAGTGCACAAACGAGCGGTCTCCACGCGCATCCGACGGTCCTCGGCGACCGTCCGGTGATCCCAACCCAAAAGGTGAAGGAGCCCATGCGCGAGGAGCATGGTCACCTCGTCAAGGACGCCGATGCCCCGCTCTTCAGCCTGCTTTCTCGCAGTAGGGACGCTAACGATCACGTCCCCTAGCAGCTCCCCGGCGAGCTCCCCGAATTCACCCTCGTGCATAGCAAAGGCGAGGACGTCGGTCGGGCGATCCTTCCCGCGATAGCGCTTGTTGAGCTGGTGTACCACCGCATCGTCCGTGAGAACGAAGGAGACCTCAGACGTATCTCTTTCGACAGCGGTCACCATCGCCTTCAAACGACGCATGATTTCTTGACGTTTGATGCCTTGGTGCGGGCCCTTTTGGAGAGTCAATGCAATCGCCACGTGTCGGCGGGTACCCTTTGCGTCCCGTCGGGTCAACGTGCAACAGTTCGCGTGATGCGTCCGCCGTGGCTCGTGCGTACGTGTGCCATCATCCCGGCGTATCAGGCCGAAGCGACGCTCGCCGGCGTCGTAGCAAACCTCCGCGAAGCGCTACCCGAACTTGCTGGTCGCATTTTCGTGGTCGACGACGGCTCGACGGACGACACGGCCGGTGTCGCGTTGGCCACGGGGTGCCAACTGCTCTCACACCCGAAGAACAAGGGCAAAGGAGCCGCACTGCTTACTGGATTTTCGGCCGCGCAAACGGTCGGTTACGAGGTTGCAATGACGGTCGATGCCGATGGCCAACATCCAGCGTCCGAAGCGAGACGCGTCCTCCTTGCCTCCGGTCGTCCCGACGCGTTCGTCCTCGGCACGCGCGATCTCGCGCGCGCGGGAGCGCCACGCAAAAACCGTTTATCGAATCAAGTTTCGAACTTCTTTCTTTCTCACTTCGCAGAGCGGAACCTGCGCGACACGCAGTGTGGACTGCGGCGCTATCCAATCCGCGCCACGCTTCAACTGGCCGCACGCGGCCGAGGCTACGACTTCGAGGCCGAAGTCCTTCTCCGCGCCATCTGGGCAGGCCACGAAGTCGTGGAACAGCCCATTGATGTGGTGTACCCGGCGGATCGCGTGACGCACTTCCACGTCGTGCGCGATCCCTGGCGCATCGTACGCGCGGTCGTTGTCGCTCTAAAAGACCATCATTTTGGACAGACTCGTCAGTGATGCGCACCGACGGCCACGCGACGCGACTTCATCGAGCGATCCCCACGTTCCTGCGCCGTCACGCGAAGAAGCTGGCGGCGAGTATGGCGTTGCTGGTCGCGCCGCTTACGGCCCATGGGGTGGTGGACTCTATCGCGCGCATCACGCCGCCCGACATCGGGACTCTCGACGTTCATCTCACGGAGATGACTGAAAACGAAGGCATTCGACACGCCGGCCTCGGCTGGTCGGTCGTCCGAGGCGTTCGCCTCGCTCACCTTGGGGGGAGCCCGGAAGACATCGGCACGCAGCACGCGAGTCTCCTCCGCGAGGGCATGCGGGCGAACGAGGAGGTCGTCTGGAACGGCTTTCGTGACGTCGTGCCCTTCGGGCCCGCTCGCGCGCTTCTCTTCGACGCGGGCCGCGTTCGCTATCGTCACGTCGACGAGGGGTTCCCGGACGCGCGACGGCGCGAAATTGCGGCTGAGTCACGTGCGTTCGCCCCCGATCCGTTCACCTCGCACATGCCGACCTATTCGCGCATGGTCTTCTTGCACGCACTTTATGACATCGCGCTGAGCTTTGAACATTCCCCCCTCCTCGGGTGCACGGCGTTCGGGCTTGGACCTGACGCGACCGTCGACGGTCATTCGCTTTTCGCGCGCGCCTTCGACTTCGAGGCGGCGGACATCTTTGATCGCGACAAGGTCGTATTTATCGTGCGCGAATCGAACAAGATACCGTTCGCGAGCGTCGCGTGGCCGGGGTTCGTCGGCGTGGTCACGGGAATGAACGCCGAAGGGGTGGCTGTCGCCGTCAACGGAGCCCGAGCGCGCGAGCCGAGCACAACCGGTATGCCTGTAGCGTTCTCGCTCCGCGAAGCCCTCGCGGAAGCCCACGACACGTCGGAGGCCGTGGCTATCCTTTCGCGGCAGGCGGTCATGGTCTCGCACATCGTGTTCGTCGGCGACGCAAGAGGCCGTTTTGCGGTCGTCGAGCGCGCGCCAGGGATGCCTGCGTACGTGCGCGGAAGCCGTACCGCGTCGTGGCTTTCCGTCACGAACCACTTTGAGGGTCCGCTCAAAAGTGATCCGCGTGATCTCCGCGTTCGAGCGACCACCACTACGCTGGAGCGCCGCGTACGCGCTGACGCGCTCGTGTCCGAGCTAGCCCCCCGTACAGCAAGTGTGAGCCGCGCCGTCGCCGTGCTTCGCGACCACGGGTGCGCGAGCGGGGACGCGTGCCCGCTCGGTGATCGCCGTTCGCTCGACGCCTTCATCGCCACGCACGGCGTCGTTTTTGACCTCACGTCACGCGAGGCGTGGGTTTCTCAAGGGCCTCATTTATCGGGTCGGTTCGTGAAAGTAGACCTCGCTCGAATCACCTCGACACCCGCGGGAGTCGTGCCCGACGCGACCTTCGAGACACTCCCCGAAGATGACGTGCTGACAGACGGGCGCTATGCTGAGGGGCGTGAGCGCGCGGGAGGTCCTCTCATGGGACCAGGCGCTCGTCCGCGGAACAACGGCGCGCACAAGTGAAGACTTGCACCAAATCGCTCGCGGCAGCCGCGTTGGCGCTAGGCTCGCTTGCGGCGAGTCCGGGAGCGCCTCCCAGCACGGACGCGGGCACAGCGCACGTCGCGCAAGCGACTGCAGGTAACGAACCGAGCGAGAGGCTCACGGCGGTCCAGTTCGATGCGCTTCTCGCTGAAATTGCGACAGCCCGCAAGTCGGTCAAGTCACTCCGGGCGACGTTCACCCAAGAGCGAACGCTCACGCTTCTGGCCACGACGATCACGTCGACCGGCGAGCTTTCCTTGACGATGCCTGACAGACTTCGATGGGAGCTCACATCGCCCGATGACATTGTCTACCTCGTGGGGCCGGAAGGACTTTCCTATCGAACACGCTCCTCGAAGGCGACGGTGCCGAAAGCTGGAGCGACCGTCGCGAAAGCGCTCACGGATGTACGCGCGCTCCTTGCAGGCGACCTCGCGGCGCTAGGTGAGCGCTATGTTCTCGAAGGTTTACGAACGGCTCACGACGTAACCCTTACGGGGACAGCGAAGGACCGAGTCGCAACCGTACGGACGTTCACACTCACCCTCGACAAGAATCTCGTGATGCCCCTTGCAGCAGCGTTCACCGAAGGCAAACGCGACGCCATCGCGCTACGGTTTTTGAACGTCCGCATCAACGTGCCGGTCGACCCAACCTCCATGCGACCGTGAAGTCACGTTGCTCGCTCGTAGCGAATCAAGCGACCCCAGAGTAGTGTGCCGGCGTGCTTGCGGTTCCCTCTCGCTTTGACATCCGAGCCCACCCCGTCGAGACGGCGCGACTTCTGCTACATCCGCTCGACGCGACAGATTCCAGAGACCTCTGGAACGGCATCGAGAGCTCGCGTTCGCATCTCGAACCTTGGCTCCCTTGGGTCCCTTTCAACTTCGATCTCGAATCGAGCGGCCGGTACGCCGAGGCAAGTGCGGCCGAATGGGACGCGTCGCGCGCCTGTCGTTTTTCAATCCGCGATCGCAAGAATCTTCGATTTTTAGGTGTAATCGGCATCGAATCGTTCGCCCATCTCCACGAAAGTGTCGAGCTCGGCTACTGGCTGCGCAACGATGCGCTGGGAAGCGGGCTGATGACGGAGGCAGGGAGCGCGGTACTCGCGTGGGCGTTCGACCGCGTGAACGCACATCGCGTACGGGTGGCTGCGGCGACCGACAACCACGCGTCACTCGGCGTGATTCGGAGGCTCGGCTTTCGATTCGAAGGAATCGCGCGTCAGGCCGAACGCTGCCAAGGGCGCTGGCTCGACCACGCCGTGTTCGCGCTTCTGATGGCGGACGCCCGCGCGCTACGTTAGGTCACTCGCGAAACCGCGCCGTGCAGCTCTCGACGAGCCCGCGGAGGCGCGGCAAACCTTCCACGGTTTGAGCGCCGTACCACGTCAGGTCTTTACCGCCGGTGCGAACGACCGCGCCGCGTGACGCTGCTGGGATCGCAAGCGCTCGGAACACGTCCGCGTCGGCCTCGGTAAACGGATGCGGCTCATCGGGGAGAAGCACAAGCTCCGGAGCGAACGAAACGACCTCCGCGATCGTGACGCGCGGATAGCGCGTATCGCGCCCCGCAAGCTTATCGGTTGAAAGCGCCCTGGCTTTGCCAAGATCGGCGGCGAGCGGATAGCGCCGTTCACGATCGGCGAATACATTTTGCGCTCCCGCAAGGTCGAGCATGTCACTAATGAAGGTAGCTCCGTGAATGGTCATGAGCGGGTCCATCCAAATCGGGCAGAAGGTGCGGAGCGGAACGCGTGTCGCTCGAGCGGCTTCAGCCTCGCGGATGGCCTCGTAGCCGCTTTTGAGGAGTGTCCGCACCGACGGTTCGCGCTCGACATGCAAAATGCGCGCAAGACGCGCGAGGTGTCCAAGACCCTCCGCGGCACGTTTCGGGAACGCGACAAACACCTTCACGCCGCGGGCGACGAGCGCCTCGAGATCACTCTTCGTGTTCTCCTCCTTGTTCGCGATGACGAGGTCGGGCGAGAGGTCGAAAATCGCCTCGAGCCTCGGATTTTTCGTGCCTCCCACACTCGGAACGTCGCACGCGAACGACGCGAACGACGCGGTGGAAGGCGGCAATTCGCAGTAGTCGGTTCGCCCGACCAGCGCCGAAACGCACCCAAGCCGCGCAACGCTGTACGTATCGCTGGGCACGAGAGAGACGATACGTTTCGGCGGTGCCCCAAAAACCAGCACGCGTTTCATGTCATCTTCGATTCGCACTCTTTCAGTCCTCCTCTTGCGGCAACGGAGGCGCTGGCGGCCCGCCGTCGGCGTGAACGCCCACGCGAGCCGCGCAGTCCGCCCAGGTAACGTCAGCGCACTTGCGCGGCGCGCGAGCGACGCAGGCGACAACGTTGGCACTCTCACGCTCGATAATGCGATCGCTGACGAACTCGCAGCCGCGGGTGCACTCGGCCTCGGAACATTGTCGACTCGCGCGCGCCACACACGACGCTACGCAGGTATCGATAGGCTTGTTCGCCGGTTCGAGCACACGCCCACACGCAAACGAGCTCAGTAAAGAGACAGACAAAAGAAAGGCGCCTACTATACCTCTGTACGAACGCGAATCTGGCATTATGCGAAGGGCGCTCATCACCACGAGCGCGTCTCCCTGTCGAGGGTAACGAACTCCACACCTTCCGTCTCTGCGCGGCGACGATCGGTCTCGCGCCATGGCGTGCGATCGAAAGCCGGAAAAAACGTATCCGCCTCGACCTCTTGGTGAACCTCCGTGAGGTAGATCCGCGTCGCATAAGGCATCGCGATTTCGTAGATCGCCGACCCGCCGATGACGTGCGGCTCTGCATCGCTGGAGCGAGCCGCCTCCACCGCCTCGGCCACCGAGCCGAACACCTCGGCTCCTTCGAGAAAAAGCCCGGGCTGACGGGATACGACGAGGTTGCGGCGCCCCGGAAGTGGACGCCCGACCTCGTCCCACGTCTTACGCCCCATAATGATGGCGTGCCCCATCGTGATGCGCCTGAAGTGTTTCAAGTCTTCGGGAATGCGCCACGGTACTTTACCGTCTTTGCCGATAGCGCCGTTGTCGCCAATCGCGACGACCATTACTAGCGGCCTCATACCGACACCTCGGCTCTAATGTGCGGATGGGGGTCGTAGCCATCGAGCGTAAAGTCCTCCGCCCGGAACGAAAAAAGGTCATTTACGGCCGAATTGATGCGAAGCGCCGGGAGCTTCCGTGGCTCGCGCGAGAGCTGCAGCGTCGCTTGCTCAACATGGTTGTTGTAAAGGTGCGCGTCACCGAACGTGTGAATAAATTCGCCAGGTTTCAGGCCCGTAACGTGGGCTATCATGCGCGTGAGAAGCGCATAGCTCGCGATATTGAAGGGAACGCCGAGGAAGACATCGGCGCTTCGCTGGTAGAGCTGACACGAGAGCTCTCCGTCTTGAACATAGAGCTGAAAGAGCGTGTGACACGGCGGAAGGGCAACCTGGTCGGCCTCCTTCGGGTTCCACCCCGTGACGATGAGGCGACGACTCGACGGGTTGGTCGCGAGCTCGTCGAGCACCCGCTTCAACTGGTCGACGCCATCGGAGGCGTAGGTACCGTACGGCCCAGGCGTCGCTCCGAAGTTCCGCCATTGGTGGCCGTAGACGGGACCAAGCTCGCCCGTAGGTCGATCGAAACGCGACGTTTGCTCGAGCGTCGCCCACTCGTTCCAGATGCGCACGCCGGCATCTTGCAAAGGCTTTACGTTCGTCTCGCCGCGCACGAACCACAAGAGTTCGTGAATGACGGATTTGAAGTGGAGTTTCTTGGTCGTGAGAAGCGGGAAGCCCTCGCGGAGATCGAACCGCGCCTGGTAGCCGAAAACGCCTCGCGTTCCCGTACCCGTGCGGTCCGCACGTTCTTTGCCCGACGTTAGAATCGTCTGCAGCAGCTCAAGGTACGCACGCATCCGCGCGACGTACCACGTGCTGAGACGGCGCGCGAAGCGTACCGCGGCCCTTCGTTCACTTGGGCAACGCCACGACCGACCCGCACGTGAAGCGCGCGGAGAGCGTACCGTCTGGTGTCGTCTTGAGCTCCGTGCACGCGTTACCGACGAGTTCAAGGGTGCTCGGGTCTTTCAGCCGCCAACCCTCCGCCTCGCCGTACGGCAGCTTCTTCCCGTTGAGCGTCACGGTGCCGGAACCTTCCGCGCCAGCCTGCACGCGGCCATTGAGCGCGAAGGAACACGTCCGCGCATCTTGAACAATCTTCGTCAGTGCGGCGATGAGAGCATCCGGCGTCGTGGGTTCGATAGCGCTTGCGTCTCCGGTCGCGGGGTCTTTGCCCTGCCCCGCATTCGCGACGGCCTTAAAGTGAGTCTGAGCGTCAGGCGTTGCCGCACCGATCGCAATGACAAAGGTGCTGATCTTTTTCGCGTAGGCGTGTTGAGCCGCGAGTACGACTGCGGCGCGCCCTTCGGGCGATGGGCTACTCGAGTCGCAAACCCCTGGCTCTCCGTCCGTCACAAGAACGACCACCTTTGGAGCCGTGGTGACGACGGCTGCGAACCCTTTCGGATCGTTGACTGTACCGTCGAGGGCCAAGCCCGCAACCGTAAGTAACGCCGGCCCCGTTGGCGTATCGTCGTCGACGCCCGCAGGACGCAGAAGCGCGTCAATTGCCGTGAAGTTGTTGAGCGCGAACGACGTTCCCCCAAACGTCTTCCCGTTGAAGCGAGGGCACACGTTGTCTGTGGGTGGCGGCAAGAGCGAGTTGTCACCGTCGTTGGGGTTTGAATCCGTCGCCGAGTAGAGCTGAATGCCCAGCTCGGCCTCGCCTTGGAGCTTCTTCACGATTCCGCCCGCTGCGGGAGTGGCTCCGATAAGTACGTCTTTCAACACCGACCAACGACAGTCGGGATCACAATTCTTGCTCGCTCCCGTCGGAAACTTGTTGAACTGCATACTCGACGATTGGTCGAGCAAGAACAGAACCTTCGGAATGAGCTTCGTGAGCGCCACGTCGGTGTCCGCGCAAACGCTGTCCGTACTCGAATCGCTCGTCCCACCCACGCCGCCATCGCCGCCGCCACCGAAGCCAGGCACATCGTCGGCCCCGCAGCGACCGCGCGGTGAGCACGACACGCCTTTGCATGTCTCTCCTGCAGCGCACTCTGCCGTGCAGCGATTGCCAACGCCGCAGTAAACGCCATTCGGGCAATCCGCGTCGGTCGCGCAGGACAAGCCACACTGCGCTTTTTGAGAGTTTTGGCAGGGGTCACTGACATCATTGAACTGACTGTTCGTCGCGTCGCTGCCGCAGTGCACGGCGGCGAGGAGCGCGAGAACACCGAACGTAGTGGAAGCAAAAGCAACGTGCGCGCGGAGTGGCTGCATCCCCAAGGAGTATCACGCGCACGCGCCGCGCAACTTCGCTTTGCAACGTTTCATCGAGTACACACGACGAAGACAGGCACACGGATCCTACGACGATGTGGTCAATTCGCGTCCTGTAGAGTCAACGAAGCGCCATCAACGAGATGACGTGCCAGCCGCCTTTTTCCACGTCAATCGCCTGCGCCCGCTGCCAGCCGCGGGCGTCAATGGCGACTTGATGGCGCCCAACAGGTAGCCTCACACGCGCGACTGCCATACGGGCCGGGAGCGTCTCCCAGCTTCGCGTATCGGGTGTGTCGAGAGATGTGAGTGTAATCTGCGCGCCGAGCGACGCGATAAACCCAAGGACGCTGTCGCGTCCTGCCGCCACCTGGATCCCCTGGCCGACAGCCGCTCGAGCCACGAGTCGAGTAATCGCACTAACGACGACTTTTCCCTCGATTTTTTCCCACTCCGAACGCACTTCACGGTCGACATCCACCGCCTCTTCGAGGACCACACTGTTGCGGTCGACACGCAACGACGGCAGCTCCCACGTGCCACGGCCCGGCGCCAAGGACGGGTAATTGACCCACGTGACGAGCCCTTGCGCCGCAAGTTTGTGCGCGGCGACGGCGTCGCCCGGATTGAGGGACGAAGCAAAGTAGGTGAGCGCGAGGCCAATCGGAATTCGGTTCGCCATTTTATGCGCGACGCGGCCGTAACCAACGACGAAGAGCACCTCGCCGGTTTCCTCCTTAGCACCTTGCGCTCCCAGCGCGTCTCCTCCGTCATGCTCGGAGCTTGACGCTTGTGCGAGCAGCGCGGTGATTCGCGGGCTTCGGTACTGGGCTCTCGAGGCGAGACGCCGCACTGATTCCGCGAGCGTTCCGAAGCCCGTGAAGCCGAGCGCCTCGTCGTAGTACCGAAGCGCCTCGTCGGCGTCACCGCTCTTTTCGAACGTGAAACCTGCGAGCAGGCTCCCGAGTCCGAGCACCGGGTTATCCGCATGCTTCATCGTGTCGCGGTAGTATTTTTGCATGACGGCCAGCCGACGGGCCTCGATACGCGCGCCGTTGAGATCTTTCGTCTCCAGATAATTCACCATGTTGAGCGTGTTGATCATGAGCTTCTCGTAAGGAGGCGCCTGATACCGCCCAGAGGAGCCACTAAACACGTACTCGCCCAGAGAGTCGCCGGCGTTCCGTGCGAGGTCAAGCATGTCGACAGCCTTGTCGGCCGCCTCGAAGTCTCGCTTTGAAAGGCTAAAGTCCGACGCCCCCTGCTGGACACTCGCCCGGTCGAGAACCAGAATGGCGTTATCGCCTTTAATATCTTTGGGAAGTTCAGCCGACGTCTTTACACCGAGTTCGTCGTCGAGCGCGCGGAGGGCGGCCTTCGCGTTACCCGCGTCGAGCGCCGTACGCATTCGAAGCGTACGCGCCTCGTGACCGCCACAGGCGACGACCCACGGAACCAAAAGGGCCGCGGATAGACGAAGGGTAAAGGCAATACCGCGCATGGGAGGCTGCGGCTACTTCACGGCTTTCGTGATGTACGCTTTGCGCTGCCATTTAATGGCTGAAGTCTCCACGTCGATGACTTGAAGAAAGAGAAAGTACTGCACGCGACGCATATCGGCCGTGCGTTCGTCGTTGCCTGACACCTTCCCCGTAATAAAGTATCGCGCCCCAAGCTGCTTGCCATACTTGGCGGCGTTCGACGGATTGAATACAGCGTTCTGCTGACCCTCGACTTCGCGAATCATCTGGTTTTGGCGTTCGCGAGAGAGCACTTGGACCGTCCCCGAATCGACAAGCCAAGTCTCGGCCTCGCCAAGAAGCGCGTCGAGCATCGAATCGATGTGCTCGCTCGTGCTGTTTTGGAACGGGAAGATGGCGACGTTTGGCGACGGATGAGTAACGCGCCACTCGTTCATGACCGGCGCCGCGCGCAAGTTATCGAGCGTTTCGCGGAGCGCGCGCTGAATGTCGTCCTTGTCGAGCCCGGTCGAAAGCGCGTGTGCGTCGATGGACGGGTCATTCGCTCCCCGAACGACCTCGGGGCCGCACGCGAGGCTCGCGCTTGCAACGCAGGCGCAGAGCGCTGAAACCAGGACGGCGAAGGGACGAGTGGAAGAGCAAAGCCTCATGAGAATCACCTCAGGTATGAGCCCTTAGCATAGCCGAGCGCGCCTCCGACCATCGGCACGTACGCAGGTCGCTAGCGTCGACGCTTCGTTGGAGTCCCCGGATCACCCAAGGGCCACACAGATGGATCAACCGTGCGACGGTAGCTTACCGCGAGCAGGCGATGTAGGCGTATGCACCACACTTCGTGCGACGGCGTCTTTCTTGCTCGAAAATGACGAGCAGCAAAAGACCGCCCAGCCCGGGCGAGCCGCTGGAAGGTGGTCCGCGCGTGATAACTTCTTATGAGTCGGCATCAAGACGCATGCACCGCCACAGAATCCGAAGAGTCTTTGTTCGGCTCGCGTCGATGGCGCTCCCGTTGTGCGCAGGCCTCTCAGCTTCCGTGCCCGTGAAGGCTGCGGTGGGTGATTCCGTCTCCGTCGAGTCCTTGCCCGAGGCCGCTCCGAAGCCTAAGCCGAAGCGGAAGCCTCTCAAAAAGCCTGCAAAGGCGACGCTACCGAATCCGACGCCGCCCGCACCGGACAGTGCGACGACGGACATTCCTCCGACAACGACGGCGCCGACGAGCACTACGCCCGCGATACCCGCCGAACATGACGCGATCGTCGCTGTGGCGGCCCCCGTGGTGGCCTCCGCTGCCCCGACAGCCCCGATCGAACTCCCCGTGCAGACGACGAAGCCGCTCGCTGCGGAAGCGGCGACTCGCGCTGGAGAGGCGAATGCTGACGCCGGCGTTACCCTTCACCTTGGCGCGCGCTACAGGTTGGGTATCCTCCCGCAGCCGGTCATCAACCTGTTCGCGCGCGGCGGAGGAACCTACTTGTTTCACTTCGTAGGCGCTGAGCTCGACGCGCGCTGGAAGCGATTTTCGCTCACGCCTTCCCTCGCGTACGCTGACCTTTCTACGCGCGGCGACGCGTTCGGCGCGAAAGGCCACTCCACGGCGGGTTATGTCTCCTATGTCCAAAGTGATCTTCGCGCAATCTTAGCGACGGTCGATATCGCATGGGCCTTTCCGGTGTCGCGACGGCTCGACGCTGAGTTGGGAATGGGCCTCGGTATAGGGATTCCTTTTGGTGACTTGAATAACACCTGGGTCTACGGGGCGCCTGAAGGTCCCATCGCGCTCGGAAATGGCCGCTATGCCGGATGTAAATCCGTCACCGATGGCGTTGGGTGCAGACCGCAAGACCACGCCTCGCCAACGCCGGTTCGTATTGGCCAATATGTGGAGCGAGGGTGGAGCCGCGGAGGCTCCTCGCCCGACGTCATTCCGTGGGTCGCGATTCCCCAAGCGGCGCTTCGCATCCGCCTATCCGAATCCATCGCGATGCGCGTCGGCGCCGGCCTTGCGACTACGGGTTTTTGGGTCGGTGTCGGAGTAACCCAAGCGCTCGCCTCCGCGCCGCACGCCCCTTGAACGACGCCAGCGCGATAGCCGCGACGACGACGACGGGAGTGAGGTTAGCGCCAGAGTCATGCGTGGCACCCGAGGACACGGCGCAGCCGTCACCGACGGGAGCCGTAGGGTCATACGCATCGCAGATCGCGGCGAGGTCATCGTCCGTCAATCCGGGCGCCGGACTCGATTGATAATAGGCATACATAATCGCGGTTTTTTGGTCCGAGTGGGCAAGGCCGAGGAAGTGCCCCATTTCGTGACGAACAACGGCCGCGAACGTTTGCTCTTGGCCGTTTGGGTCCTTCGCGTAAGCATCGAAAATCTGGCTTTTATAAACGGCCATGCTCGCCTCGTTCGTCAGGCCTGACGCGGGGACAAACACGTTTGTCGTGACGGCGAGCGTCCCCGGTTTTGGCGGCTCGCTCCCGCGAAACCGAATCTCGTTCTTGGTCGCGGCAGCCGTCCCCAGAGGTCCGCCGTTACACCGCGCTTCGTCCACGTCGACTAAACGAATCGTCGGCGAGTTAAGGCCGCCCTTCGTGCGCGTGCAGGGTGCCTCGGTCCACGCCTTCGCCGCGCTGACCGTAATCGCTCGCGCCCGATCGAGCGTGATGGCTCCCTGGAGCTCGGGTTCGACGATCACGCGGTATTCAATGCAGCGTATCGGCCAAAAGAGAGGCAAACCGCCGGGTTCGTCGCCGCAGGATCCCGTGACCGAGGGGTCGTAGCTCGCATCTTCGGGAGACTTCGTCGACTTGCGACAATACGCCTCCGCCGGTAGCGCAGAGGCGAGCGAAGCCAACGTCGCGAGAGTTGCAGCGAGGACGACGCGCCTTGATGACGAGGAAGCAGTCAAGGGTTCAGAGTGACGCAAAGCACGCGTCGTGGCTACTCAAGTCGGTACGTCAGAGCGCGCGCACGGCCGCGTCGAGCTTGCGGCTCAACACCGACGACTCCTGGGCGCCTTCGAGTCTCACGGAATCCATATAAATCGTCGGCAATCCATGACCGAGCGCGGCGCGAAACATGTCGCTATCGGCCTTGATGCGGGCTTCGGTTTCGGCGCTCGTAAAGCATTCGCGAAACCGTACGACATCGAGACCCGTTCGGGCCGCCAAAGCCTCGCAGCCCTCGTGTGTAAGCTCCGCCACGTCAGTCGCAAAAAGTGCCTCCGCGACCTCATCACCCTTCCCCATCGCTTCGCCGCAGCATGCCGTGCGCGCGGCATCCATCGCGTGCGGGTGCATCCGCAAGGGAACGTGCCGACGTACGACGCGAACCTGATCTTTACGAGCGGTGAGCAGTGGATGGAACGCCGCGTGCGTCATGCGACAGAACGGACATTCAAAGTCCACGAATTCTACGACGGTCACTTTACCTGGCGCCGTTTTCCGCATTTCTTCGGCGATAACAGCGGGAAAGTCAGCCGGAAGCGTTTTTTTCGACATTCCGACAGCCGTAGGAACGCCAATGGCCGCACACGTAAGTGCCGCCGCGCCAACGAGCTGAACCTTGTGTTGCGGTGGGTCCCACCGGAAGCGGAGGCGCGCAACTGAAAGGCCAAAGACAAGGAGCGCCGAAACGTCGGCCACGAGGCAAAACGGGCAGACTGTTTTTAGGTACGCTTGAACGCCGAGAAGTACGAGCGCGACAGCGGCGCCGAACGAGGCGAGGCTCGCTTGCACTGCCCGCGCGCGGCCACCAGGCAAGAGCTGGGCAAGCCCCATGGCAAGAAAGCCGCCGATGCCGAACAGCGGCGTAGGGATACCGAGAGGGTACGCGAACACGGTACGCCTCACGACGCCGCAGCCGCCCTCAGCCGCGCAAAAGACGGGCGAGGGGCGCACGTAGTCGATAAGCAAAAGCGAACTCGCCGCGAGAGCCGTCACGCAGAAAAGAACGACCAGCCAGAAAGGAAGGGGCTTTTTCACGGCATTGACACCCTAACCCCAAGGCACACGGACTCCGTGCACAATATTCCCGGGACGCCCAGAGGCGCCTCGCGTAAGAAAGCAGGATATGCGTAAACCTTTGCCTTCCAGCACCAAAGTGCTGGAGCTGCTGGCCCGCCAAAACCGCGCGCTTGATGCGCAGGAAGTCGGCGAATACCTCGGCGTCGCGCCCGCGAGTCACGAGGGCCTACTTCGTGTCCTCGACAACCTCGTTTTTGACGGCGTTGTCACGGCACGAGCCGACAAGTTCAGCCTCGGGAGCGCGGGCCTCGCGAGCACCGAAAGGGTGCCCGGAAAAGCTGGACCCTTCGCGACTTCGCCGGCAAAGGCGACACCGCCCACGCGGGCAAGTCGCGGGGCCGAGACCAAGCCGAGCGAGTCTCACACGCGTAGCAACCCGAAGGGGCAGAAGTCATCGAGCCGAGGCACCACCGAGAAAAAAGAGCTGAAAGGACTGCCGCGTGAGCTCGCGCGCGCCGCAGCCAAGCGGAGCAACGACCCACGTGAAAGTGCTGAAGCGCGCGCTCATGCGCAGCTCGATCGGAGCCAACGAAACGTCGCCCAAACCTCGCCACGTGACCGAAGTAACGACCGAGAGATGCCGCGGTTTCAAGTCGCGAGCGAGCCTCACGCGAAGCCTGCGTTTGAGCCGAAGCGGGCCCCTGCGAAGAGCGGCGGGCGTAGCGATCGCGAACGGCGCGAAGGCTTTTTGAAGATGAACCCGCGGGGGTTTGGTTTCGTCGCCAGCCCGACGGCAAGTGGCGATGACGCTTATGTCTCGCCCGAAAATCTCGCCGGTGCGATGCACGGCGACCACGTGATCATTGAGATTGTCGCGCGCGGCTCTCGTGGGCCCGAAGGTCACATCACGGAAATCAAGGCCCGAGGCGCGCAGCGCGTGTCAGGCATCTTGCGCCGCCGCGGCAAGAGCGCCTGGGTCGAGCTCGATGACCCACGCATCAAGGGCCCCGTCGTGCTCACGAGCGAGGTCGACAAGACCAGCGCCGAAGGCGAAGGCAACAGTGGCAAAGACGGTCAGGTCGTCGTCGTGCAGATCACTCGATTTCCTGCGACTTCTGACGAAAATCCCGAGGGGAAGCTCATCGCTGTGCTCGGGGCGCCAGGCGAGCTCGAGGTCGAAACGCGCAAAGTTCTGCTCATTCACGGGATTGAAGAGATCCACGGCGCAGGAGCTATCGCCGAGGCGGAAGCGTTCGGTTTAACCGTCCCGGAAGAGATGCTGGCAGGTCGTGAAGACCTCACGCATCTTCCACTTCCAACGATCGACCCGGAAGACGCACGAGACCACGACGACGCCGTGTGGGTTCAGCGAACCGCTCAGGGTGGCTACGAACTGTGGGTCGCTATTGCCGACGTCAGCTCGTACGTGAGGCCGGGGACGTTCATTGACGACGAGTCACGTGCGCGCGGTTGCAGCATCTACTTGCCCGACCGCGCCATTCCGATGCTCCCTCGCGCACTGTCGTCGAACTTGTGTTCACTGCTTCCCGACGTGATTCGCTTGTGCCTTTGCGTGCACGCCGTACTCGACGCAAACGGCGATATTCTGACGACCCGTTTGATTCGCGGCTACATGAAGAGCGCCGCGAAACTCACCTATGGCGGCGTTGCGCGCACGCTCGGCTTCACGGAAAACCCGCCCCGTGATCCAAAGGCGGACGCGATGATCGAGGGTTTGAAAGTCGCCAACGAGTGCTCGCGTCTGCTGCGCGGTAAACGCACGAAACGTGGGGCACTCGCCTTTGATCTGCCTGAGGCCGTCGTGAAGCTCGACGAAGAGGGCAAACCGAAGTCCGTGAGCAAGCGCTCGTCCGACCCAGGCATGAAGAAGGCCTACCAGCTCATCGAGGAGCTGATGATCTTTGCTAACGAGAGCGTCGCGCGTTGGTTGCTGGAGCGTCAGCTTCCCGGCGTCTATCGCGTGCACCTCCCGCCCGATCCAAAGAAGCTCGATAAGCTGACCGCCATGTGCGAGATGCTCGGCGTCGAGTTTGACGCGACGGCGACGCAAACACCGAAAGGCCTTGCCGCGCTGCTCAAGCAGTTTGCCGATCACCCACTCGCAAGCGTGCTCAACAACCTGCTCCTTCGCTCGATGAAGCAGGCGACCTACGACGTCCAGAACCTGGGTCACTTCGGTCTTGCTTCAGAAGCGTATCTTCACTTCACGTCGCCGATTCGCCGGTATCCCGATCTCGTCGACCATCGGATCATTCACGCCGCCGTCGACACGGACGAAAAGGCGAGGCGCAAGCGCATTCAGGCCGTCGGTGACATCGACAAACTCACCGAAGCCGCCACGCAATCGTCACTCGCGGAGCGCCGAGCGATGGAGGTCGAACGCGAAATTGTCGACATTTACCGCTGTTTTTACATGATGGATCACGTCGGTGAGCGCTTTGAGGGCACTGTGTCCGCGTTCGTCGGCACGGGCGCATTCGTCACGCTCGACGAACCGTTCGTGGACGTCATGGTGCGCATCGAGGATATGGGCGCCGAGTATCGCATCGAGGACGACGGCCTGATGGCGACGAGCGCGCGCTCAGGCGACGCCGTACGGCTCGGCGACCGCATGCTGGTCGACATTACCGACTGCGCCATTCTCCGGCGCACAGTCTACGCGAAGCGCGTTCGTAACGCGGATGACGCCGCCGACGACGCGCTTGCACGGCGTGAGAACGTCTCACGTCGCGAGGTGCCGCGAGGTTCCGCGCCTCGCGGCGGTTCCTTCGGCAGCGGGCACGGTCGCTTGACGACGCGTGGCAAAGAGGGGCGCGGCGCCGGCGGCCACGCGGAAAGCCGCGCACGAGCGTCGAGCGAGTCTGCAAAAAAAGCGGGCAAGAAAAGCGGGACCAAGAAAAAGCCGAAGGGAAAAAACCGCTAGCGCCGAAGGCCACGCGGTGGCCAAAGCCTCGAGTCTTCGCGACGGCCTACCTTTGCGCGCCGCCGTCCGGCGTCAGAGGTCCCTCTTTTGGAGGCCACGGGAGAGCCATTCGCGTGTCTTTCGCGCGGTCCCAAAGTTCGAGCCGCGTTCCTCGATTCGTGGCCGGGAAGAGCACGCCGATGCGAGTCTTGAGCTTCGGCTCGAAGCGCGGCGTGGCGCGGACTCCGGCGTCAACGTCCGCCGCACCTAACATGGGAAAGTCAAAACGCACGCGCTCGATGAGCGCAGGCCCCTCGAACAGTTCGAGTGCAAAGCGGCCCATCATCCGAGGCGTGACTTGCGGTACGCCCATATCGACCTTGTGAACCTCTAAGAGGTAGATCTCCTCGCGATCCCATCGCAGGTCGAACACCCACTGAAATCGTTCCGACATCGCGGGCGGATCAGGGGGGATCCTTGAAATACGCGCTGAAGCGCCCCCCGCTGCGCCCGCGTCACCAACGTCGGCGGCAGCGTCGGTTTGCAACGCAAGGACGACAACGCCAACACCAACGACGGAAGCCATCACGAACGCCGAACGCATGGAACCAGGAAGGGCTGTACGGCAATAACCTCGCATGAGAGGGATATTCCACGCTTCAGGCAGCGCGCCAAGCTCGACAAAGGAACAGGCATTTACACACGTCGCACAGCCCGCGCTCGCCTCAGCGCACGTGCCTTCGATCTACGCGAAGCGTGGACGTATCATTCACAGGTGCCCATCCAAGAATCGCCACATGGACGATTGGACTTCGGGCGCACGACTTCCTTTCCGGCGATCGCCGGATCCGCGCGAAACCCGATGACGAGGCTTAATGCGTCGCAAGGATCCTCGTGACCGTCAACGGCGCGGTCCGACGGGAGGTCTTGCGCCTCGCAAAACTTTTTGCGAATTTGCGCGTAAGTCGGGTCCGTTCCACAAAGAAAACCCGGGAAGGCCGGCGACGAAATCGGAATGCCCTCGAGACTCGTAAGCAGGTTTTTTACGTTCATACGAAAGGCAAGGACGCCGTCTTCGAGCGCATACCCCCGCCCCCTCTTTGCGACCGTTGCCGTAACGATTCCGGACGTTACGGGGAAAGTTAGGTTTCCTACGCGAAGCGTAGACTTGAGTTCTGCGACGAGAATCCCTCCGCGCACGTACGCCCTCGTGTCAGCACCGATCGCTAGACCCGGCGTTCCACTGGCAAAGGAATCAGAGTCGACCGTCCACTTGTCGTTGCCGTCTGCTAGTGGCGCCGGGTGGCTCGTCCCGCCGTCGGGCGACTCGATGCCCATCGTATTGAGAAGTGCGCACTCGACTTCATCGTCGTCGGGTTCACCGTTGTACTTCCGCACTCTGAGCAAGAGCCCGACATTGCCGGCACGAACGTTACTATCGATGTTCGCGGACTTCGCGGGGTCGGGCGAGTTGCCGGCACCGAGGAGCGAAGTAATTTCGAGGAAAAGCGATCCTGCGGAGTTGTCGATACCATTTGCCAAGTCGCAGACACTTGAGCGCCCTTTCGGATCACACGCGCGGGCGCCTGGGCATGAACAAA
Organism: Polyangiaceae bacterium; assembly: GCA_025353725.1. GTDB lineage: Bacteria > Myxococcota_A > Polyangia > Polyangiales > Polyangiaceae > Labilithrix. The sequence goes on from JANXOF010000051.1 coordinate 160,052, forward strand.
GGTTATCGAGGTCGTAGCCTTTCGCAGTCAGGCTTCCCCCGTCCATGGCGTCGCCGAAACTGAACTTCGAAAAGGCCGCGACGAACGATAGACTTCCACCATCCAGGTGGCCCGTCGGAGCTGGACGAAGCGGAGGCCGAGCGCTGGTGCACCCCGCGTCTTCCTGAGTGCCAGCTTCAGCTGCCGGAGGTTGAGCGGTCGCTTCTGGCTTGCTTCCTGCGTATCCGTCGAGCGAATTCAGGAGCGAGCAACCACCGGCGACCAAAGCGACTATCGCGAGTACAGACAGCAGTGGACGCATCGTTGCGAAGGAGCGTAACGCAAAATGCCAATCGGTCGTCGAGACTTGTATGGCCCCACGTGCAGCGTGACACCGACGTTCGCGTACATGGTCAGGGATCGAGCTCGCGGGTCAAGGCGAGCGCCCACGCTTCAGGCGCGCCGCCGAGCGAAGACCAAACCTGTTGGAGTTCAAGTGGGATGGGGGCTGCGGCCACGAGCGACCCGCCATCGTGTCCCGGGACGGTGACCTGCGCGGCATGAAGTGCAATGCGCGTGAGCGACAGCACGCGTCCCGTTTCAAGCGTGATTCGCGTGACGCCGCCGTAGTCGCGGTCGCCAAAAAGTGGCGTCCCGGCGTGGCTTGCATGAACGCGGATCTGATGGGTACGACCGGTGTGCGGCCCGACGGCGAGCATCGCGAAACCACCCGCACGTGCCACGCGTGCCCACGACGTGCGCGCGGGCTTTGCATTTGCGCCGTTCGCGGCGCGGTGCAACGGGTCCGGCCCCTCGCCAATCGGTGTATTCCACACACCCGAACTCCCTCGCGTCGCCTCCGAGGCGCCCGGCTCGAGCAACATCTCAGGCGCAAGCGCGATGTAGCGACGCCCATAGAGGCCTTGCTCGCGCGCCCGACGAAGCCGCGACTCCGCAAGAGCCGTCGTCGCGAATACGACGACGCCGCTGACCGCGCGATCGAGCCGCGACGTCACGCGCACGTCCGAGACGGCGCACCCAGCCCAATCCGCCGCGAGCGCGACAAGCGCGTGGGATGCCCCAACGTGATCCGCGACCGTCGGAATTCCCGCGGGTTTGTTGCACGCGAGCAGCCCGTCACGCTCCCAAATCACATCGGCCTTGGCTTGCACGCGAGCGCCACCAGCCGGCGCACGGCCGATGTTCACCTCGTCGCCGACGTTGACGCGACGGGACGCATCCGTCACGCGCAAGCGGCCCACAAAGACGCGGCCCTCGGCGACGGCATGCGCGCCTTCCCCGGCCCTAACGACAATGGCGCCAACGGTCCCGCCGTCACCCTCGCGGACAACCCAACGCCTCTGTTGCGAGCGCGGCACGCTCACGACGTTTCCAGCGTGCTCGGGAGTCGCTCGACGATGCCGCGATCTCCGTCGATACGTATGCGGTCCCCTGTTTTCAGGGTCCGCGTCACACCGTCGACGTTCACAACGCTCGGCACGGCGAGCTCGCGCGCGACGACCGCAGCGTGGCTAAGCGGGCCACCAAGTTCAGTCACTACCCCGGCGGCGATACAGAAAAGTGGCGTCCAACCCACGTCGGTCGTGTGGACGACGAGAATTTCGCCAGGCTGCAACTCGCCCATCGACGAGGCCGATAGCAGCACGCGCGCGCTTCCCTCAACCACGCCGGAGCTCGCACCGATGCCTTGCATCACGTCGCCCCCGGAGGGTGGCCATTGCACCGACTTGGGAGCCCCGACGAACGTGGCGGGAGGGTCAGGCCGCGCTTGGTCGCGGACGTATTCCGCACGGCGAGCTCGCACGAGCGGCGCCAGATCCGTGCGTGATGCACGAAGTGCTTGAACGACCTCGTCGACGGTGAGAAAGAACACCGTATGCGTGGCGCGCAGCGGTGAATTCGCGGCTTGAAGCTCCCGCCAGTCGTCCGCAAGTTCGGGCACCAAGCGTAGCAGGCGTCGGTCAGCGTCGAGTGCAACCTCGCGAAGCATGCCGAGGACGCGCGTGACGTTCGTGCGCATTTGTTCTCGTCTTCTCGCCGCTTTTTGTGCTCGCGCCACGAGATGACGAACGAGGGTTCGCTGGACGACCGACAAGCGAGACAGGAGACCTCGCATCGCGGCGTCAGCTTCGAGCTTCGCGCGTCCCAGCTGCTTTTCGACATCGCGTGCCTCACCTCGCAGCGACACGCGGATCATTGCGAGCACGGGGCGGGCGTCTTCCTTCCATCGCGGCGTAGACAGCTCGGCCTCGCGAACCGCGCGGTCGCCATAAAGCTCTAAGAAGCTGAGTAGCGCTCTTTTCACTGGCCCTTCGGGGATGGCATGAAGCGTCGCCGTCTCTTTCTCGAGGACATCATGAGCACCGCGGTCGCGGCGGGCCAGCTCCGCGATGCGCATCACGCCAATGGCCGGCTGAGCGCTTTCGAGATCGCGTATCCCACGCGTCAGCTCCTGCGCGAAGCGCGACGCCCCCTTCGGCACGGCGCGCGAAAGTACAGCCTGAAGCGCGAGGTGGGTCCCCAACGCGCTCGCGGCGCACGTCAGCATCACGTCCCCAGTCCGCTCGAGTAGCGCTTGTAAGTCGCGAATTTTTCGTGCGGCCCCCTCGTCCGGAAGAATCGCGAGGTCGAACTCTTCGTGAAACGCGAACGCACGTTTTGCCTCGACCTCAAACGTTTCGACGTCCTCGTCGAGCCGAAGCTGGTCGCGCAAAAGTCGCGATGCGGTAAGCGGAAAGCGAGCGTAAAAACTCTTGTGCGAGTTCGCGGTGACCTGCACGGCAAGTTCGTCGCCGCCCGACCCGCCGCCAAGTTCCACGAGAGCGCGTGGGTCGAGCCACGGAACTTGCGCCGCAATGCGCATAAACTCCGTGAGGTTCAGATAAAACCGCCCATACACGTGCCCGACGAGCCGCGCGTGCTTGGGTACCGTGCAACCGAGCGTGCCGAACGCTTTGCGAAACCCAGATTCGCTGTACTCCCCAGCGATAGACCACGTGAACGGCGTCGCGACCCCGGGAAGGGCTTCGCCGACGTTGCACTGGCTCCAAACGGTGTCCGCGTCGCCGCCGTCGGGAAACCCGCTTCCGGTCACGTGGCGTGCTTGAACCAGCCACACGCGCGAGCTCTCGCACACGAACTCGACATCCCAAGGCACGTCTTCAATTTGCTCGAGGCGCGTGGCGACGTCGGCGAGAGCCTTGATGGATGGGCCGTCAAGCGCGGGATCATCGGGTCGCTCCACGGGCACTTCCACGAAGCCGTCGGCGCCCACAACGAGGGCGCGTAGCTTGCGTGCGATGGTACGTTGAAGCACTTCGCCGGTTTCGCTGAGGCGCAGCATATCGGGTGTCGTGACGCCGTCGACGACGGGCGATCCGAGGCCGAATCCCGAGTTAATGACGCGCTCACGCGAACCTCTGTGGTCGCGTGTGAACATCACCCCCGCCGCCGTGGCACGAACCACGGGTTGGATGACCACCGCCATGCCCATGTCGCGGACGCCTCGCGCCGCGAGGTAGCCGAGCGCGCGACCCGAGGCTGTCGACGCCCACACCCGCCGTACCGCGCGACTCAGGTCCGCTTCACCTCGCACCCCCAGCACCGACTCGGCGAGCCCCGCCATCGATACAAGAGCGCCATCCTCGCACGTCGCGCTCGAACGCACCGCGAAGCCCCAGGGAGCGTCCGCACCACGCCGCAACCAGAGCTCTGCGAGTTCGTCTTCGAGGTACGTGGGCAAGCGCGCTTCGAGGATGGCTTGGCGCGCCTCGGCTGCACGCGTGTAGACTGCACGATTTGAAGCGGCACGGAGAAGGGAACGTGGCTCGCATGCGGGAGGTAGCTCGCGCAGCGCGGCGACGAACGCCTTTTGGGGCAGAACCCACGTCTCAGGGACGAGAAACCCATGACGACGCAGCCACGCGAGCTGTGAGGCCTTTCCGCCGACATGCGCGCGATCCGAAAGCGACTCGTCGCGCGCGAGCGCGTCCAGCGTCACGATCCACTTAAAGCCCTGGGCCCGACCGGGCGTGTGGGTAGCGAGCGCCTCCTCCGTCATGGCGCACGATGATACCAGCAACGGCTGCGGTAAACTCCGCATCGGCGCTATTCACGAGCGAGAGCGCGGTCGTGCCAGAGAAGCATCTCGATAGCGCCCGGTCCCCGATTAAACGCGTACTCGTGCGGCCCCGGAACGTCACTGAAATCGTGAGCAATTCCGGCTCTTTTCCACGCGACTGAGGCATGCGTGAGGGCGCTTCGGAAGTAGTCCGCCTGGCTCGTGAGCAACCGCAACTTCAAGTCGGGGCTCTTGGCGCGTGCGGCCTTCGCGAGCGCCGTGAATTCCATGACCTGGTCGTCGCCCACGGCCGCCTGTGTGGCTCCGACGGCCCCAAACGCCTCGGGATTGGCGAGCCCGATACGCAACGCTGCCGCCCCGCCGAGGGAGACGCCGTCAAGCCCATACGACCTTCCCGCCATGAGCACGGGAAGCTCAGCCTTAACCCGAGGCATGACCGATTCGATGAGATACCGAGCGTAGTCCTTCATAGGAGCTGGCTTGCGAAGGTCGAAGTCGGGCAGGTACGGACACACTACGACAAGCCCGCGAAACGGCGTCACGCGAAGGGCGTCGTTCGTTTCTGCAAGGTGCGCAGGGTCGACGAATCCTTCATAGTCACGGCTTGTGAGCGGCGGCGCGCAGACGCGATCGATCGCGCGCAGCAGAGCGTAGTCGCGGGGCCAGCCCATTACTCCCTCGACGGGTCCTTTGTTCGCCTCACCTCGGCCGTGCAGCGCGACGAGCACGGGTAGCCGTTCGGTGGGCGGGGTCCACGACGGCACGATCACCACCGCACGGCCGCCGCTGTCGAACGTCCAGGTCTGTGTTCCTACGCGCCCGCGCGCCCTCGCCTCGGCGGCCGCGGACGCGTCAGCGAGGGGCATTTCCGGCAGCGCATCGGAAAGCGGAGAGGCCAGTGGCGCCACGTCGCCGAGTGCGGCGGGCTGGCGGCGCGAGCAGCCAAAAGACTCGAAAAACGCGACCGAGCCGAGTCGCAGAAAGCGTCGCCGCCCAAGCATGGGAGCTCAGTCCTCGGGTGGCGTCGGCGCCGCGCCTGTCGCCGCACGCACGAGGTCTTGGAGCCCCGGGTCGCTTCTCATCTGGTCGCGGAGCAGACTTCTTATCTCGTCGAGCTCCGACGAATGAAGACCTTTGAGCGCGGAGGTTGCCTTGTCGACTTCGAGGTCGACGAACCCGTTCACGTCGACCTCTCCCGCCTGGAAGCGCTCAAGAGACGTCAGCCCAGCCGCTCCGTCGACGTGGGTAGCATGCGACGTGGCCAGCGGTCGCTCGACCTTGAACACAGCGTCTGTTTTGGCAGCGTGCGACGGCCCCGAAACACCTGAAACCTCGGAGGTCGAAGGAAGACCTGCGCCTTTACCAATTCGGTCGATCGCCATGGGGCCTCGTAAGTCTAGCGGATGTTGCCGATCGCCGTATGCACGGCGTCGCGGGGGCCTCTCTCGACCCGAGGACGAGGGAGTTGCGTAAAATATTCAACGCGTTTCAGCGGCATCGGAGGCGGCAGTCCATGACCGCATCAAAGCGGCAAAACATGGAGGAAAGACCAGGGAAAAGACCTTCTGGCCCGCCGCAGCGAAAGCGGCAACCGTTCGCGGTCGGTTCGGCGTTCACGGCGTACCCGTCGGTCGTACACGTTCCGTCGCCGCATTCGGTCTTTTCGGTCCGGCAGCCGCTCACGGCGTAGCCCGGCGGGCACTCCCACGCGCGCTCAGTCGCCGCGTAGTCGGGCTTGCGGTGCACTCCGGTATCGACGTGCTCGTGCCTTCGAAAGGTCGGTTTTCCAGTGAGCGCGTGGGCGCTGACGTGAAGGCTTTGAGCCCGAGGCGTGACCCGTACGTCGGCGTCGCGAGGAACGAACTGAACGGTTTCGTCACGCGTCAGCGGTTCGCACCCCAACGTTTCGCCCTCCGGCTTCCAGGTCATCGGCAGGTCGATGCTCGCCAGAGCGGGAATGGAGAAGCTGCGCGCACCGAGCGTTGCGACGAGATCAATCGACGCACGATTAACGACGTGGAGAAGGCGTGTCGCTTCTCTTCCGTAGGGAACCTCGCCGAAGTCGAGCACCTCGGGCGCGAGCTCGGGCGCCGGAAAGGAGAACTTGCACACGTCGTCGAGCGGGTAGAGCGCGTAGGCGATGGGAACCGGGTTTTTGACGGCGAACGTGAGAGGTTTTGGTGCGCCGCTCGCGCTTTTCCCGAACGTGGAATCGAGCCCGTCGATCTCGAGACCCCCAACCACCGTCTGGGTGATGCGCGCGTCACTCGCGGAGAGTCGCGCCTTGAAGAACGCAAGTGCCCCGCCGTGTAACTCACTCGCGCGAACCGTCATCTCGAACGACAGCATACCTCCCATTTTTACGGCACCGATGAAGTGGGTCGCGCGACCACACGCGCACCCTTCGCGCGTTAAAACGACGTCGTCCGACGCGCCGAAAAACTGAGGATCGAGATCGCGAACGAACGCGAGCGCGACGAGACTTATCTTTCGCGACGAAGCTTCGGCGCCAGCCGAAACGGGCACGAACGCCGTGAGATCGGCGTCGGCGGAAACGAGCTGTTGGTCGACGGTCACGCCCACATACGTGAAATCGATCGTCGAGGCGTCAACGCGTACGGACAGCGTCTTGTCTTGCGCGACCACTCCGTTGCGCTCCTGGGCACAACGCGTGGGTAGGACGCTGTAGTCGGCTTTGCCAAGGAAACGCTGAACTCCTCGACCGGGCGCCATCGAGCTCGAGGCATCGAGAAGGTACTCGTGCCGCACGTTGCCGAACGCGGTCGAAGCGGCAATCAACCCCTGCGCGCGCCGGCACGAAGCCTTTTCTAAACCCGCGCACGAGCCTCCTCCAAGCGCGCCCGAAGACGATGGCTCATTCGCCCCGGACGGCGCACGGAGGCCGGCACAAGCGACGAGCCACGCGAGCGACGCCACCGCAATCGAAGCTCGGGGCCGTAGGTTTTTGTCTGTTATCGCGTCCATGCGATGCGCGCCGAACGCGCACGTTTGTCCGCGGGAGTTGGTCCATCATCGTTGAAGTAAACGGTGCCGCCTTCGAGCACGAGGGCCACATCGAGCGAGGGCGGGCCGTCGAGGGTGAGGAGCGCCTGCGCTCGCGGTTCCGCCACCGCGAGATCGACGGCATCGAGCGCGATGGCGTCGCTCATGCTCCGCGCAATCACCGCACGCCACACGCCTGCGGCGCTTTCAAGGGCGACGGATGTGGCCGCTCCGTCGCCGCCTAGTGGCAGCTTTTTCGGTCTCGTCGACGTCCCGCTCGCGTCAATCGTGGCCTGCATGGCGCCGTAACCGCTCGACGTCGGGGATTCGGTACCGAGGGGAGCTTCCTCAATCCACGCGACGTGCACGCTGTCGTCGCCAGCGGCCGCGAGCTGCGGCGTGCGTGAATGCGCGGCCGTGGCCAGCAAGCGCTGTTCCGGGAGCGTGCGCTTTGCATCTTTCGCATCGACTGCCGTGACAAAGATGTCGGCCATGCCGTCGCGCGTGCTCTCGCGTGGGTCGGCCCACGCCAGCCAAACCTTGTCGCCACGCGCAAGCGCCACGAGATCGCTCGCATCGCCCGCGGCGTTCGTGAGCCGCTCACCGTTGCCACGCGCGAGGGCATCCGTCACGCGCGCGGCGTAGACTTCTCCGTTCCCGTCGCGCCCGTCGACCCATGCGACAAGCCAGCCGCCCGCGGCCCACGCGATAGCGACGTCACTCGCGTCGCCCTTTGTGGTCGTGAGCTGGAGATCTCTGCCTTTCCTGCCCTTCGCGTCGATTTTGGTGACGTGCACCTGCGGATCGCCGCCGTCGCTCCCGACCCAAACGACGGCGCCGCCGTCTTCCGGTTTTGCCGCGGGCGCTATCGCGACGCCGCCCACAGCGAGAGCGCGTGTCGTAAGGACGATCGGTGCCGACATCGCGCCGGTGGCATCAATCACGCGCGTCGAAAGAACGAGCGGCGCGTGGCGCGCGTCTTCTACGGAGGCGCGGGACCTCGCCGCGGCCGGTTCGACTTTTGAAGCAAGCGTCGCAAGAATGTGCGCTTCCCCGATACGCGTCGCGGCCATGTCGACGACGGTCTCGAGCGTCGCAAAAGCGCTCACGGAAGTGACATGCGGGCCCTCGTTGGCTGGCCCAACCGGCAGACCAGGTGCAGGCCGCACGTTGACACGCGAGCGCACCTCCGCCGCGCGAACACGCGCCGGCGCGGAACCTGAAGCCGCGAGCGCGAGGCACGTTTCGCCCTCACACATCATTCCCCAAGCTAACGCGGCCGGGTCAGCACCGAACGCGAGTGGCTCGCGCTGCAGCGTGGCGAGGCTAGCGTTCGTCCTTAAAACCGTGGGCAGCGCCGGGGCGTCGGCGCACTTTGGAGACTCTGCATCGCAATCGCGGAGGGTCGCGAGCAGCGCGAAACCGCCCGACGTCGCCACAACTTCAGGCGAGGCGCGGCCGACCGTCTCCAGCCGCGATCCGCGACCCTCGACGCTGAGCGACGCTCCGATTCGTGCAAGATGCACATGCCGAACGTCACCCGCCCGCGTGACCGGGGCCTCCCACATCAACGCGGTTCCTGAAGCTCCACTCGCGAGCCCGAGCAGCGCCGCACCTCCGCGCGCCTCGACCGTTTTATGTGGTCCTTCGACTGTTCCGGACGACGTGAGGGCCGCGACAGAAACCGAAGGTTCCGTGGTCGTGCGATCCGTCCAGGCGAAGACGACGCGTTCGGAGGACCGCGCGACTTCTACGTCACCACTGACGAGCGGTGATGAGACCACGACGACGGGCGGCGCGCTCGCGTGGCCTTCTGCGTCGAGCTTCTGGAACGCGAGGGTTCCACCTTTCGCGTCTCTCGCCGTTGAGACGGTCGACAGGCCGAGACCGCCCGGTAGCGCGAGCGCATGCCACCCCGAAACACCCAGCGCGAGGCGGGCGGGGACGCCGCGCACGTTCCCTGCGGCGTCGAGTGAAGCCGCGATGACGTTGGCGTCGGCGCCGCGCGTTTCCTCAGCCCAAAGGACGACGGCGCCTGCGCCCGTGGCCACAATGTCGACCCAAACGACGTCATCACTCGTACGCGCGAGCTCCACGGGCTTGCTTCGAGGCGCTCCGTCGTCTCCGACAACGACGGACCAGAGGGCCTCGCCGCGATCCGTCAGCGCGGTCCACGCAAGCGCGACCGCTGGAGACGGGCCGAGCGTCGGTCGAACGACGAGCGTCGTCGTGTCGGCACCGACGACAGCCACCGTTTTTGCTGGCCCTCGAGGTTCGCCGACGTCATTCAACGGCATCGCGACCACACGGCGCGCGTTGCTCTCCGTGGCGGTCACCCACGCGACGATTCCGCCGTGACCCGGAACACGGGCGAGGAACGGGCCGAGGGTCCGATCGCCGATTGACCCGAGGAGGTGACCGACCACGGCTTGCGCGTTTGAGACGACGGGCCTCGGCGTTTCGGCGCCTTCGAGGCTCGACCCCGCGAGCCTCGTGTTCCCCGGACAACCGGCGCAGCCGGCCGCGAGCGCAGCGGTCAGGAAAGTAGCTCGGACCAGGGGGAAGTAGGCTCTTGGCTCTCGGGTCGACGGACGGATCACTGGGCGATTTCCTCGTAGCTCTTCGTCATCGAAATGACACCGGTGTGACTCCGAGGGAAGCGAGCATCGGTGAGAGCCGTTTGCGCGCAAGCCTCGAGTCGGGCATCCGCCTTGCCGGCGGGAAGGGTCGCGCCGAGTAGCCGCCCTTCTTGGTCGATGCCGAACTGGATTGAAACGCGCTCGCGAAGGAGATTCTTCCGTTTGCGATACTCAGCGACGCATCGTTGAATCTCGACCGATTTCTCATCGACGGCAGCCCCTATGAGTTGTGTGGCCTCCGCGGCGGACCCCGCAAACGGCCTAGCCGCTCGAGGCTCAGTGCCCGCCATGCCTCCATTCGAGACACCGCCGTCGGCTCCAACGGCTCCGTTCTGAGCTTCTACGCGCGACCGACCGTCCGCCATGGGCGCCGTAGCCACGGACCCGCCACACCCAACCCCAAACGCCACCGCGCACCAGAGGAAAACCCTTGAAAGCAGCGCGGTCGAAACATCTCGGGTGTCCATCGCGCGACGACGCTACCACACGGTGCACGCACGAGGCGGCGACGGCGCGAACACGCAGTCAAAACCCAAACCCTCCGCACGCTGCGTGCCGTCAACGATCGTTAAGACGCGCGAAGGATCCGGCAGATGTATCGTTGCTCCCACTCGATGGCGCGGCTGTACGTCCGGAAGAGCCGCTCTCGCTCGAGAAACTCAGGTGGGTGGAGCACGCGACGGGCCGTCACACCCTTCGCGGAAGCGGACGCGAGGCTTGCCTGTTTCAGGACCGTCCCCCGGGCGGCTGGAATCATGTGATGCAACATCTCATGATAGACGACGTAGGCGACGAAGTAGCGCGGCACCCAGGAGCGATCGAGCGTCGGATGAATCCGAATGAGGCGCTCGAGGTTGCTGTAGCTTCCGAGCTTGATGGACTTGCGTGGAGCGTCGGTCCGACGCGGCTGCTTCGGCCCCCAGGTCACGAGAGCGTGGCATCCTCCGTCGAAGTAGCGCGCGTTAAGCTCATTGAAGATCGCGAGCAGGTCGTGGTAATTACCCTTCGCGAAAAGCGGAATCGCGCGAGCGCGACGGCGGGCGAGGCGGGCGCCGTTGGCTTCGATGTAGTTTCCAACGATAATGCTCGCGAGCCGGTCCCCGCGCGTGACATAGCGGACGAGCGCGACGGCGACGCGAATCGGCGCGTCCAAAAACATGTGATGAATGCGTGCGTGGAGGACGCCGTGCCGCATCGAGTGGGAGATAATCGAGTGGCGGTTATCTGTAATCGAGAGAACAACGACTTTGCCTGGGCTTGCAGCCTTAAGCTTTCGTTCAAGCGCTTGGCGAGCGCCTTCATGAACGAACAGTTGAGGCGCGGCGTGAACGGCGGCCGGAAACACCAGCGCGAGCTGAGCGCTCACTCGTTCGGGAATGCGGATGGCCGCGGCGGAAAGGGAGAGGTGCGAAAGATGACCACCCGCCCGCGACGCGTGCCCGGCCGCACTCGTTGCATGGCTCAGGCGCGGGGCCAGCCATGCTTCGATGCTTGAGGCGGTGCGCGCTTTCATCATGACGGGTCTCTTTCGGGGTAAGGGACGCTTGGATAGGTGTCAAGGAAAGGGCTTTTATCGTTTGATATCGGAGAGTTATAAAAGAGGCCTCGCGCCCCCACCCCATGTAGGGTTGTGTAGTTTTAAACAGTAAGTCAGTCGCCAATCAGGCTTGACCTGATTGGTTTTCATTTTCGAGCTACCCGGCAAGCTCACAGTTCACGTGCGGCGCCAATGAAGCGCCTTCGGTTCGACAACGAAGCGAAAAGTCGCACGAAACTCGAGTCCGGCGACATCTGTGTCAGACGTAAGCTTTAATCCCACAACCATTGCTTTCGCCATTCCGGACGATGAAAGCTTCGGGCCAACGAGCGACGTCACGAGCGACGAGAGATCTGGTTCGTGACCGACGATCATCACGCGATTTCTTCCTGCGCGAAGGAGTTCGATGAGAAGCGGGAGCTGGTCGACCCCCATTCCTAGCTCGCGCCGTATCTCTACAAGACATGGGGTCGCCCCCAACTGCGTCATACTTGCCCTATTCGCAAGCTCGGCGACGAGCTCCGCAGTTTCGAGGGCGCGCACACGCGGACTCGTGAAGATGATGTTCGGCCTTTCGCCCTCGTCGCACATCGCCTGAGCGACGGCGAGCGTACGGTCTCGACCTTCGGGCGTGAGTCGACGGTCCGCATCTCGACCTGACGGAGCACAATCTTCGGCCGGGCCGTGACGCATGATGTAGAGCTTCATTTGGCTCACTTTTAGCTCCATTACAGCCGGAGCTGAGCCAAAGAGTTCCCTAGTTGGCGGGCTTTGCTGGCGCCCCCGCGCGCTTGGACTCGCTTTCTGGACTCCCGCCACCCGAAGCGCCGGGTGAAGTCCCTTTCGGAGTGCCTACTGCAGGAATCCGAACGACGGGCTGCCCATCCGGAGCCACCTCCGTCGCAGACGCAGACTTTGTCTCTGCCTTAGCCGCCGCAGCCGCGTTCTTCGCCGCAGAGGCGGTGTTTTCTTCAAGCGTCGCGCCGGCGGTACCGCGCCTGATGTTGTGCTTCGCAAGAATCTGACCCTCGAGTCGATCCATCATCTCGGGGTGACTGTCGAGGTACGCTTTGGCGTTCTCGCGGCCCTGACCGATACGCTCGCTACCGCACGAGTACCATGCACCACTCTTGTCCACGAGACCGAGGTCGGTCGCGAGGTCGAGGATGTCGCCCGAACGGCTAATCCCCTGCCCGTAGAGAATATCGAATTCGACCTCGCGGAACGGCGGGGCCATTTTGTTCTTTACGACCTTCACCCGCGTGCGATTGCCGATCGAGACGGGGTCTTTCTTGTCGCTCGTTGCAGCCTCTTTGATCTGACCGATGCGGCGAATGTCGAGACGCTGAGACGCATAGAACTTGAGCGCATTGCCCCCGGTCGTCGTCTCGGGCGAACCAAACATCACGCCAATCTTCATCCGAATTTGGTTGATGAACACGAGGAGGCAGTTCGAGCGCGCGACCGTTCCGGTCAACTTGCGAAGGGCTTGGCTCATGAGGCGAGCCTGCAACCCGACGTGGCTATCGCCCATGTCGCCTTCGATCTCCGCCTTCGGTACGAGCGCCGCAACCGAATCGATAACGATAATATCGACCGCATTCGAGCGGACGAGCATGTCAGCGATTTCAAGCGCTTGCTCGCCGAAGTCGGGCTGCGAAACAAGTAGCTCGTCGGTCTTCACACCGAGCTTGCGGGCATACGCCGGGTCGAGAGCGTGCTCGGCGTCGATGAAAGCCGCCACGCCGCCGGCTTTTTGAACTTGCGCTATTGCGTGTAGAGTAAGGGTTGTTTTACCGCTCGACTCGGGACCATAGATTTCGATGATACGTCCCTTCGGGTACCCGCCTATGCCGAGCGCAATATCGAGTCCGATCGAGCCGGTCGGGACGACCTGAATGTCGTCGGCGAGTGACGCTCCCTCCTTGAGGCGCATGATCGCGCCCTTGCCGTATTCTTTTTCGATGCTGGCGAGGGCGATGTCGATGGCCTTGAGGCGGTTCTTGTCTTCCATTAGGGGCTCCGGCAGGTAGTGGCGGCGTCTGCGTGAATATATACTGATTCTTTGTTCAGTTATCAAGGTCTGCTCCAAACGTTCTGATCTTCGCGCTTTTTGGGCGTTGTTCAGGTGGACGAAGAACGGGGTGAGTGAGGCAGCTCCTCGCGTGCCGTACGCTCGACGTCCCAGAGCTACGTCGCTAGGGTTCGCGATACACATGGCGCAGCTTTGCTTCCTTGGGCCCCATCGAGCGTACAAGTGAAGGGCGTCGAGGCCACGACGCCGCTCAACCTCGGGCAAGCGTGACGCCCGCTACGAACGTCACGTGGGGAGTTCCTCCGATAGCGCTCGCGCTGCTCATGATAGGCGTCTCAAGCTCAGGGAGCGCTTGCAAGGCTCACAAACGCGAAGATTCATCGGCTCTCGCGCCACGCGTCGAACCAGCAACGCCCGCAAGCGTCGCGGCGCGTCTCGGCATCGACGCGGCAGTGTTTGTCGACGCCGTCGACACGATGGACCCGCCGGCGCCCCCCGGAGATCTGAAAGAGGAGCTGGAGCGATTCGTGAATCTCGACATATGCGTAAAGGAGAAAGCAAGGCTGGATCCGCTCGTCGGTGATGCGCTACGCGCCATCGGCTACGACACGTTCCTTCGCGACGCGTGCCGCCTCCTCGAAGCCGCCAAAGACCCGACGCACGAGAGGTGCGACAGCATCGACTCCAGCGGCATGCGTGTTGAGTGCAAAAAATGGGTAGCCATGATCTCGCGCGTGCCGGCCGCCTGTCCTCTCGACTTCGAAGGTCTTGAAGCGCGCGGTCGTGCAGTGACTTGCGTTGCCGTCGCGAGCGACGACCCGCGCCTCTGCGCCAGCGAGAGGAGCCTTGAGCCACGCGCGACCTGCGATGCACTCACTTCGCGGGACGACGCGAAGTGCGCCGTGCTCTACGGCGATCGTCGCGCGGCATGTGCGCGCGAGGTGTCACGATGGCGGTCACTCCTGCTCGCGACTCTGAGGTCGCCACTTAAACCTTTGCCTAAGCTCACCGCAACGCGCGGCACACTCACCGTAAAAAGCGCCGATGGCGAGATGAAGGAAACGGGCGATGCAGGCACACTCGCCCCCGTCGTGCTCCACGCTGACGTAGCGTCGGAGGTTGCGCAGGGCGCGGTGGTGGTCACGTCACGCGATCGGGCACGCGTTGAACTTGGAATGAGGGGTGAAAGCACGCTCTCTCGCGTGGCGCATTCCCCGAGCGGGTCGACTCGCCTCGGGATTGCGCTTGTGATGGAGCCGAACGCTATCGCGAAGGAACCGCCCAAGCCGGTGCTCGAACGACTCGAACTTGCCATTCCTGGGGAATCGACCGTGGTGTACCCACCCGCGACATGTGATTGTCGACTCACACACGTGCACGTCGACCGCGCGCGGGGCGGGGAGGTTTCTCTTTTGCTCGAAGGCACGTTGAGCCAAGGGAACCGGAGCTATTCGATACAGCTAAACCTCGCGACATTTGTGCGAGACGTGGTCGAAGAAGGACCCGACAGCCACGTTCTAGCGCCGGTCCACCCTTTGATAAAACCCGGCACCACCCCTGCCGTGGGCCCGGGACTCAAACTCCAATGAAAAGGCGATGCGCGAAGTTGCGCTCGAGGCGGGCGCGCAGAACTTTGTCCGCGGCTAGCTCGATATCGTACTCAATGCGCTTGAACTCAAAACGCTTGTCATCCGTGTCGTAGGCGATGTAGCTCGCGCGGTTGTCGAAATCGCGAGGCTGACCGACAGAGCCTACCGAGACGATGTATTTCTTCTCTGGCGAGAGCTCGAAATCGACGGCGGGCAATTCTTCAACGCTCGTCCGCGTGAGCGCGAAAACTTTGCAGAGGTGCGAGTGGCCAATCAGCGTAATGTGTCCGAGCTTGTCCCAGAGCGGAAGGCATTCGCGCGCCTGTTCGGGCGCGAAGATGTATTCGAACTCTTCTAGGCGCACGGGTGAGCCGTGGCACAAGAGGACCTGCTCCTCCTCCAGGAGGTGCTGGTAAGGGAGCTGCTTCAGCCACGCCATGTTCTCTGAAGAGATCATCGCCGCGTGCACATCGAGTGCGTGGCGCGCGGCCTCGTAATAGTACGAGTAATCCATGCGACCCGAGACAGCGGCGTCATGGTTTCCGAGAATCGTGACCTTGGCTACCTCGCGGACGAGGTCGGCGCACTCGTTCGGAGAGCCACCGTATCCTACCGTGTCGCCAAGGCAGTAAAAGACGTCGATGGCTTCCTTGTCGAAGGCCTCGAGGACGGCCGAAAGCGCCTCCAGATTTGCATGGATGTCGCTAAAAACACCAATCCTCATGGACCTTCTAGGCTAGGCCCCATCGGTTCAAACGGAAAGGGGTATAACGCCTGCCGACCATGCCGCCTGCTCTTCCTCCTTCACCACCACCGTCGTCTCCGCCATCATCTGGCTCGCTGCCCGAGGCCCTCAACGGGACCAACGGCGCCGGGCATTCTCACGAACCCTCGCCCGATGTCGAACCTGAACCCCTTGTGGCTCCACCGAGTCAAGTGGCCGAGCTTGTCGCCGCGTGCGTCCGATTTATCGCCTCGAAGTACAAGGTTGCGCTCGACGGAACGCCGGACACGCTAAGCCTCGTCGATCAGTACATTCGCGAGGCGAGGAACGCTTACAAGGACCGACCCGAGAGCATCGACCTCGTCGCGCCCGCCGTCGGCGCGTACCTCGGCGAGGTCATGCGCCAAGAATTCGGCGCCGAGTGGTTCGCGGAGGGCTCGCATGAGGCGTGGCGACTTTACTTTACGAACACGTTCCTCGCGTTCAACCCTGTCGGAATCGCGCGCGAGGCCATTCGCATGGAAGAGGAGCAAGGCTGGAACGCTCACCTCACCCTCGATCCGGCGGAGCGCGAACTCATCGAGGAACGGATCGCCATCATGCCTGACGTCGACGAGGCTGAGTACTACCTGCCGACCACGCGGTTTGACGTCATCACCGTGGTCGTGGAGACGCTCCGCGCGCGCGCTGAACAGTCAGGCACGGCGGACGTCACCTTCAACCGTGCGGATTACACCTGAGAAAAGACCCGTCACCGAACGCGCGTATCGGGCACGCCTAGCTGGACCTGGCCCGGCACCGGTGAGGTCGTGGGACTGTCGGGCGCTTCGCCGAGGAACGTACGCGATTGAGCCGTGTAGCGGCCTTTCGGAAGCCCGTGCATTGTCGTTTTCGCTCGCGGTGCGCTCCAAGCGACAGTGACTCCGTCGATGTGCATGAGCCGAACTTGATCGGTCGCGTTTACGACGATGAGGCCGTCGCTGGGTGCGCGGGGTACGGTCTGAACGTCGCCTGGCCCCGTCCGGAATGACGCGAGCTCAAGGGCCGTGAGCGCGGTGTGCAAGCCGTTTACGACGAGGGCCGCGGCAACGGATGAGGGCGCGAATGTGGCGTCGGCGGGGGGAACGGAGAGCGAATTTGGGGCGCTGTCCGATTTGTCAAGCTTATCCGACTTTTCGCGCTTCAGCACGCCCGTCAGCTCGAACCCGAGCTGTCCGCGTCCGGTCCAGCGAAACTCGGCGCGCACGGGGAGTTCCGCATCCGCACAAAGCGGAGTGGACGGCGGCGCGTTTATCAAATCGAGCAACATGCGACAAAGGAGGATGCCGCCGCCGTCGAGGTCGGAGAGTCGGCCGATCTCAAAAGTCGCCTTTGCCGCACGCGTCACGACGTCGACCTTTCGTGTCCGGATCCCGATGCGCTTGCCCGCTTCGTCTTTCGGAGAAAGGTCAGCAAACGTGATCGGGGCGACGTCGAAACGACCCTCTCCCAAGAGAGCACGCAACGTCCCTGGTGCGAGCGGTCGGTACGTCGCGACGCCGGGCCACACGAGCACATGGCCGTAGCGATCGCTTCGCGCGCGGAGTTCACTCTCGGGCGGCAACAGCCAGCCCGAGCCGAGTACCACGGTGCGCATGCGCGAGGCGCTTACGTCGATAGCGAGCCTCAACTCCGTTTTCTTGCGCGCGCCCTCGAGGGCGACCGCGTTGACCTCGGGCGCTCGCGGCGGACCGCTCACGTCGCCGTACTTGAGCACGGCGGAAAGTGTGTACACAACGGGATCGCGCGCGGAAACATCTGCGCCAAGCGGGACGTCGCCGCGGAAACCGGACGGGGTCGAGCCTGATTCTGACGTCGCAACCTGGGCAAGGCTCGCCAGAGCCGTAGGGACAATCGCAAGCGGCGCGGGTATCGCGCTGGCCTGAGGGCTTGGGGTCGCGTCCGGTGTGTTCTCGCCTTTCGGCTCCTGGCCCGTGCACGCCACTCCCAGGACCAAGAGAATGAGTCGCCCAGCGGAGCTTAGGCTCGGCGAAATCCTGAACTCGGCGAGGTTCGGAAGGCGCGAAGCGCGCACGACCTAAGTCGTTCGGAAGTCAGCCACGATGTGCACCTTTGACTCGAGCGGCGGCGCGCCTGGAAGGTGCTGCGTATCGACGAAGACCACGTCAGCCTCGGGGTTCATTTCGCGGAATGCGTTGCAGTTCCCAGGCTCGTTGTCGAACGCCGCAACGACATGCCCCACGCGAGCGAGCTTCGGGCCCTCGTTGCGCTTGAAAAGCTCATCGGGGATCGACGCGTCGGGTTTGCAGACGAGCTCCGTGCCGACAACCCCGATCGGAAAGCCGAGGTCTCGGATGCTCTGAAAGGAACCCATACCCATCATCGGGAAATCACGCCCGGTGAAGTAAACGAGCGAAGCTCCCGCTGCGTAGCACGCGCGCGCAAAATCGACGGAACCGTCAAGTGCGATATCGTGTTTGAGATAATCGTCAGAGAAAAAGCGAGTTTTCCAAAACGCTTCAGCGCGCTTGGCGAGCTCGGGATGCTCGAGGCCGAGCTTCCGTAGTGTGTCCGTAAGCAAGTAAGCAAGGCTCTCGGCTTTCGCCGCGGCGATGGCCTCGGAGTGGGCGTGCGCTTCCTCACGGAGCTCGAGGGCGAGCTCTTGAAGAATGGCCAGCGTGCGCGGTCGGTTGTCCATCAACGTGCCGTCGAGGTCGAAGACCACAACGGGGCTGGGGTGACCGACGGTCGCCTTGCATCGCGCGACGATGCGCGCGAAGAGGTTGCGCTGGTCGACGAGGGAGAGGCGGGTAAAAGCGGTAACCATCGGGAAGCTGTGCGACGTACCACAAGGTCGTCGCACACGGAAGCTCGGTGGCTGCGCCCGTCATGCGAGGCGCAGTGTTTGCGTCGCGGCGGCAATCAACGCGGACGCATCCACGCGTCCCTGTCGATAGGGGAGAATCGTCGGCGCAGCCGACAAGGCACCTAGCGCGTGGCGCGCATCGACGCAGACAAGAATGGGAACCTCGACAGCGGCGAGGGCCTCCACTTTCTTGGCTAAGTATTGGGGATCCCAATAACCGACGATCTCGACGAGAACGCGGCTTGCCGTACCGCGCAAGCGAAGCGTGAAGTCTGGAAAAAAGAGGCGCCTTCCCACACGAATAACCGTATCCTCGCGCGTGAGTTCCCATTCCGCGTGAAACCTCCGCACGTCGCTCGCGAGGCGACGCTCGACTGCACTGTCATGGGACTTCGGGAGCACGTGGAGAAGCGGGAGAGGCGCCGCGGCGTCGAGATCAAGCCCGTAGCGTGCACCGCGCAACACGACGTCCGCCCGCAAACTCCACCCCGCAGTCGTCGCGAGAGTCGGCAGGATGCCCGCGAGGGTACGCCCATACTTTAACGTCTCGTGAAACAAGGAGAGCGGCCCTGAGAGAGCTACTTCGGTCCCGTCGTCGCGGTCCTCGAACATCGCCATGAGCCCCATCAGCTTCGCGTAGCGGACGACGCTTCGCGTGTGCGCGCGAACCCGCGCGACCACACGCGTGGAGCGCATGAGAAAGGCCTGCGCAAGCGTCATGTTGTAGCGCTCGACCAAGTCGACCACGGAGGCCGCTTCCGCGGGCGGCTCGAGAGCGCGGGCGCTATTTCTATCGGCAAAAACGCACTTTTCGAGGATTTCGGCGCCGATCGAAAGCTCGCGAGACGCCTCGGCCAGCGCGGCGGAACGGCTTCGGCCGACCTTCGCGGAAAACAAGACCTCCCGGATACGCGCGGGTGCCAGTGGAGACGCTACGCGAGTCTTCCACCTTCGGCGCTCGGTCACCCAAACGCCCATCACCTGCTTGGCGCCCGCACCATGCCGCCGCGCTATCGGAACGACCGCCGTTCGGATGCGCTCGTCAGCGAGGCCCGCGGGTTGCTCGGAAAGCGCCTGGAGCTCCTCGGCGAGAACGCCGAGCCAAATGTGGTCGCTCGAGGTGAGCCAGTCAGGGACGATCCGCTCCACAAGCTCGCCCGTAGGTAGAGACTCACGCGGGAGAAGCCGGTACCCGAGCCAACGATCCTGCAGCATGCTTGCCTCGTGTGTTTGCTTTCCGTTCGTCGGTCGTGTCGGCCGTGACCAACTCAAAAACGAGCGCGCGCTTTCCTGGCGCGGGCCTGAGCACGCGGCCGATACGCTGCACGTGCTCTCGTGCGCCGCCCATTCCCGCGACGATGATCGCAATGCGAGCATCGGGCACGTCAATTCCCTCGTTTAATACGCGAGCAGACGCGATCGCCCGAAACCGGCCCGCGCGAAAGTGTTCGAGCGTTTTCTGGCGTTCTCGGGCACTTGTCTCGGCGGCAATCACGGGTACGAGGTTGTCGAGCGCAACGGCGTAAGCATTTTCCGCGTACGCCGTGAAAACGATGGTGCGGTCCGCCTCGTGGCGCGCCAGCAGCTCGGCGACCAAACGACGCTTTGCTCGAGGAAACGCCGCGAGCTCCTGAGCTTTACCGTTGTCTCGCAGCGCTCGGCGCCCCTCTGCGCTCTCACCAAGCGCGCGTGCGAGTGTCGCGTAGTCGGCGCCGGGATAGGCGCGCGAAAAGGTGCGACACAGTTCGCGAAAGCGGCTCGTTCCTAACGCGTAGGCGGCGCGCTCATCGTCGTCCAACTGGACCGAAATGCGCGTAAGCGTGACGTGCGCAAGGTGCGTCCCGACGAGATCGCCAAACGCGAGTTCGAAGACCACCGGGCCTACCATCTCGTCGAGACGCGCGGCCTGGTCGCAACCTCGTTCGGGCGCCGTGGCGGTCAGTCCGAGACGCGCAATCGCGGCGGAGGCCTCGAGCGCTTCGACGCGCATTCCCGAGCCGAAGTGATGAACTTCGTCGACGATAAGCAGACCAAAGCGGTCGCCAAGCATATCCATCTGGCGATAAGCACTCTCAAAGGTCATGACGGTGACGCGCTCGATTTGGCGTTCGCCATCGCCAAGCATACCAATAGGCTCCTTCAGCCAGGACGCGAGCTCGATGCGCCACGCCGTGACAAGCGCTCGCGTGGGGCAAAGGACGGCTGTCGGGAGTCCAGTATCCAGGAGCGCGGCAATCGCTACGCGAGTCTTCCCTGCCCCCGTCGGCAAGACGACGACGCCGCGACGTCCGAAGGCGCACCATGCTTTGAGTGCCTGCGACTGGTACGAGCGCAAGCCAAGATCGCAAGCGGCAGGAACACGGCGCGCCCACGATGCGCGAAGGCCGTCGCTGAGGGTAACCCCTCGCGCCCCGATGACGTGAACGAGCTCGCGAAGGCGATACGCCGCCGCGCGGTGCCCCCCCGTCCGCGGATCCCAAAGCGCGCCAGGAAGCTCGTCTACGCCGGCGCCCTCGAGCGAGAGCGTCCCACGCTCGAAGCGAATACTTGTCGGCGCCATGGCGATGGCCGAAAGCGAGATTCGTGCCTGCGCGCAGATGCGCCTTTGCCGAGAAACGCTAGGCGCGCGCACTGTCCGAGACAGCACGGACCGCGTCGCGCTCTGGTTTACTTCCGACGGAGGACGAGCTGGCCCATGACGCAAATGACGGGCGGCGCAGGACGCTCACCCATCGCAACGCTTCTCAAGTCGTGTGCCATCACGTCAAGCTCGCGTGTATCGAATGCGGAGACGGCGAACGGGTCACCGCGCCAGTGGGCCGCATTAAGCGCGTGGAGCTGCGCCATCGCTCTGGAATCGAGGACTAGCGTGCTCTGCACGAAGCTTTCGACATGCCAGTCTTCGGTAGTGGCGAGCGCAGGCAGACGTGAGCCGATATACATATCTTGGCCATAGTGGCTTTGAAGCTTCGCAACGCGCGTGTAGTAATCAGAAAATGTGGGGTCTTCAGAGCCGAGCGCGCAATTCTCTTCAAGTACGAGCAAGCCTCCCCGTTTCATAGCAAGCGCACAAGCGTCGACGAGCGCCCGCGGCGACGCGAGGTGCGTCAAAACGTAGCGCGCGTACGCAACGTCGACGGAAGCGACGGGATATGGAGACTTAGTGACGTCATGGGCAGCCACGGTAACATCAACTGGAAGCCAACTCCGCGCGCGCTCTACGAGGCGCTCAGAGGCATCAAGTCCCCAAGTTCGTGCGGCGCGCACTGTGCGGTGCAGAAGCTCGGTCGTATAGCCAGGGCCGCAGCCTAGGTCGACCGCGAGTGACGAAGTCGCAGGCCGCACACTTTCGAGGAGCGCCGCGCTACTCGGTTCAAAAACGCGCGCAAGAAGCGAAAGCCGATCGGCGGCGCGGTCGTTATCTCCGAAGGTGTAGTGATGCGCCATGTCGGTAGACAACGTTACACCATGTGAGCGTTCGCTGACCGATGCCACTGAAGCATCAGCGTGCCCACCGACATGCCGGACCCGAGACCGCAGAGGAGAATTCTGTCACCGTGTTTAAAAAGCCGTCGTTCCGCGCCATGATTGAGATTTATGAGAACATTTGCCGGACCGCAGTTCCCGTATTCTTTCCGCGTTTCGATGACTTTGTCCGCAGCTACTCCAATCCGAGCTACCCACTGCACGGAAACGGGTTTGACGTTTTGATGAGGGCACACCCAATCAACATCCGCGAGCGAAAGACGGACCTTCGCTAGTAAAGTCGCCACGGCGTTTGGAACCGCAGCCATACCCCACTCAACAAATTCTTTGGGATCGCCGCTACGCTCAAGGTCGATATAAAAGCGCGAACGCACGGAGCCATCCTCGAACTGAGTCGTAAACTTAGGCTTTTTCACCTCGATGCCAACGTTTTCCCAATACTCGCCTTTAGCGGCCATGTGACTACCAAGTACGCCCGACGCCTCATCAACCTCGCCGAGTACGACCGCCGCAGCACCGTCGCCGCAAACAGCGAAAACGGCTGGGTCGGAGAAATCCATCGCGCCCTGGAGCTGACACGATGCCACGACAAGTATCTTTTTATACGCACCCGTTCGATGTAGAGCATGGGCTATCGCCAAAGACGGCACGGGGCTTATCAGGGACATATTAACTTCAAATGCAGCAGCGTTGAGCGCTTTTATCTTATGCTGCGTTAAAGCAATATTCGATGGGTTGGTTTTCTCGGGCAGCAGCGTTGAACCAATGATAAGATCGAGTTCTTCGGCTCTCCATCCCGCTCGTTTCAAAGCCTGCAACGACGCCGCTGACTCCAAGTCTGTCGCTGTTTCAAACGTCCCAACGTAATGAGCACCGACGTCCCAGGCGGCGAGCAGTTCCGGGTCTGCGCCGAGGGCAAGAAAATCGGGAATATCGACCTTTTTCGCCGGAAACGACGCCCCAGTTCCCACCACAGCAAGATGTTTCAAGGAGTTAGTTCACGGCTCGACGAAACCGGCAATCGACTTCGCGCGATCTCCGAGCGGTGGCGCAATGGCACCATCGACGCGCACCTCGATAAGCGAAGGGCCTGAGTGGCCAAGAGCCTCTCGTACAGCTCCTTGGATTTGTCCTGGGCGATCTACCACCCACGCCGCGAGGCCCATGGCTCGCGCTATGGCAGCGACCTCGAGCGGCCGCTTGTATCGGACCGAGGCCAGCGGGACACGGGAACCAACCAGCTTGGAACCGTGCCACGTAATTCCGTGCATGTTGTTATTTTCGACGATCCAGATCACGCGTACTCCGTATTCAGCCGCAGTGACGAGCTCCATTCCATTCATCGTAAAACACGCGTCACCGATGATAGCAAAGACCGGTCGCTGTCTGTCTACAAGCGCCGCACCAATGGGAGCTACGGTTCCGTGGCCCATGGAACCGAAGCCTAAATTCAATACGAATTTTTGACCTTCTTTGATCGTTAGGTAGTGAATATTCGACAGCATGTGGCCCCCGATATCCGAAAATATAACCGCGTTTTTCGGCAAGACCTCCTCAAGGTCCTTTCGCCATCGTTGAGGAGCGAGAGGTAACTGCTCCGACGTGCGCAACTCGGGCGAAGAAAATACACGGGGCGTTGGCGGCTCGCGGGCCCACACGGAAGCCGACCGCTCTCCTTCCCGCATCAAACGATGCAAGTGGTAAACGAGCTCGACTAAGACGGTTTGAGCGTCACCCACAAGGGCCACGTCCACCGGGTAGTTGCGACCAATTTTATCGGAATCGATATCGAGCTGAATGAAGACGCGATTTCTCCTCAGCTCGGGCGCCCAATTCAACGTCGCCGTTTCATTGAGCGACGTTCCGACTGTCAAAAGTACGTCAACTTCGCTCCCAAGCAAAACATCGCGCGCTCCGGCATGCCCCGCGAAGCCCATGACTCCAAGCGACAGCGCATGGTCTTCCGGGAAGAGGCCTTTACCGCGTGGGGTCGTCGCGACGCGTGCCGGCAAAAGTTCGGCAAGCGCTCGGAGGTGCTCTTCGCCGCCCGCAATGCCCACTCCCCCACCTGCAAAGAGTACGGGCCGCCTCGCATTGAGAAGGTACGCTGCCGCGCGCTGGACAGCGACGCGATCGAAGGTTTTCGTATCGGGCCGATACGTTTTCGGGTCGAACCATGCTTCTGCCAACGGACGCTCCCAGAGGTCGACGGGCACGTTCAGGTGCACAGGGCCGGGACGACCCGAGAGCGCGTGCCTTAGAGCGCGCCGAAGGTGCTGCGCCATGCTCTCGGGCGATGTGACCATAGCCGAATACTTCGTCACCGGACGAAACATGGCCACGATGTCCATATCCTCACGAGAGGTTTCTTGCGCCGCGCCTTTGCCGAACATGTGACTGGCGACTTGTCCAGTCACCACGAGCATCGGTACGCCATCGGCAAACGCGCATGCCACGCCCGTGATCATGTTCGTCGCGCCAGGTCCAGACGTACCGGCGCACACGGAGAGTCGCCGACTCATGCGGGAGTAGCCGTCGGCCATAAAGGCGGCTCCCTCCTCATGTTTTGACACCACGAGTTCAATATCGGGGTCCGCCTCGACAACCTCGAAGAACGGATGGAGCAAGCCTCCTGGAATTCCGAACACAACACTTACGCCTTCGGCTTTCAAGTAACGAAGGAAGACATCGATAGCTCGCGGAGCCGCGCGAACGGTGGTGACCTTAGGTGGAGGGAGAGAAATCGTCACAGGGCTTCGGCCTTCCGAATCGTCACAACGCGCATAATCATGCTTTCGAGGTTGTCATCAGGCACCACGGATTGCTCATCGCTTGGAGGGCTGGCAGGGAAATGAGCCCAGAATGTCGTCCCGACGCCAGCTTTAGTCATCACGTCCAGCCGACCGCCGATTTGGGCCAAGAGCCGTACCACGCTCGATAAGCCGATACCGTAGCTGTTGGCGCGCTGAGCAGGCTCGTTCGCAGGACGAGGTCGGAAGATGCGATCGACCTGAGCGGCGGGAATGCCCTGCCCCGTGTCGCACAGCTTGAGGGTGAGAAAACCAGGACTGGCCGGTGGTCCACTCTCCCCTGGTGAGCGCTGAGACGTCGCCGGCGTCCCGCAAATTTCAAGGAGGATACTTCCTTTATCAGTGTACTTTGCAGCATTCGTGAGAATGTTGTCCACCACGCGGTCGAAAACGAGGGGGTCGACAACGATCTCATCGGGTGCTTCACGGCTGCAAAACACGGTCACTTTAATCTCACGCCCGTGTACGAGCGCCTTTAAGCGACGGCGGAAGGTCTCGACAAGCGGAGCGACGGCAACGGGAACGGGGGCGAGCTTCAAAAGTCCAGTGTCCGCAGTGACGACCGCCATGAGCTTCGTCAGCATCACCTCTATCTGCGCAGCTGCGGTCTCCATATCCCTTAGGGCATCGCCCTGAAGGCCTCCTTTAATAGTGTCTGCGAGGAACTGCGTGTTACCGCGCAAGACAAAAAGTGGGTTTCGTAAATCGTGGGAGAACCCTTTCATGCTCGAAACGCGCGTTTCCTGAATTCCATCGAGGCTTTTGACCACTCCCTCGAGTGCGGCAGTCCGTTCTTGAACTTGCTCCTCCATGACGCGAATCCACTCGCGTTGACGTTGGTTCAACGCCACGATCTCGGAGCGAGCTTCGGCCTCGTCGTCCCCCACGGTGCGAAGCACGGCGTTTACGTCATTGGCGAACCGAAGGTTGCTCGCGCTGGTGCGTCGAAGGTCAAAAAGGTGGGCCGCGCCAGCCCCGAACAGCGGCAGAAGCGCAAAAGCTGTCCACGGGTGAACTGTTGCTGGGATGAAAAGTGCGGCGAGAGCGCCGACTCCGAACCCGGCAAGGACCGGTGTTCGTCGACTTCGTTGAAACCACGAAAGTTGGTATTCACAACATTTGTCACCGTTCGCGACGCAGCCGTTTTCGATGAGCTGCGCGAGCGGCAGGCCCCACATGGTTGGCCCATAAACAAATGCAGCTTGGCGTGAGAGACACAAAAGTCGAGATTCGGCCTTGTCGGATGTATATCGAACTCCAAAGGTCAAGCGACTCGATTCAAGCACTTCAAACCGACTGGCTCGCAACATCTGCTTCGACATTTTGGCTGCCGATTCAAAAAATTGCTGGACCGAGAGCGCGCGAACCATCAGACGAACCGGTCCCATGCTCTCGAAGAATTCCTCACCGCACGCACGAAGAAACGCGGCGTCGTCCGAGACCAGCCCTCGTGCGAGTGCGTTGAAGTGCTCGACTTGACCCAGGCTGAGCCAATGCGTAGCGCCATCGATTTCGGACGCTCGGAAGGCGCTCGAGCTAGCTAGCTCGTCGAGCTTCGCAGCACCGTGGTGCTTGGCGACCCAGCGCGCGAGGGCGGAGAGGATCTTCGCGTTGAACTCGGCGGGCGCGCGTGGTTCGGCGGCCAGCGCCGACAGATGCCCAGGTCGCTCGCTCATGGAGTTGCTTGGGTGCAGTGCAAAGGGTTGACTCCAGAAGACAGGAACATACGGAAGCAGCGTTCGGATGCGGCCCGGTGCCGCGCCCTTACATTTCAGATCTGGCATCCTACGATGCACAAGTGAACAAAGGCGTTCTCCTTTTTCTGCGCGCTTCGGTCGCAGGTGGAAGCGCCCGACCCTGCGGTCAATGTGCTACGTCATGCTGTAGAAGATGGCGGTAGAACGCGACCATTACGAGGTTCTTGGGGTCTCCAAGTCGGCAAGTCCAGAGGAAATCAAGGCTGCTTTCCGCAAGTTAGCGTCGCTTCACCACCCGGATCGGAATCCCGACGACCCGAAGGCCGCGGTTCGTTTCAAGGAACTGAACTCGGCCTACCAAGTGGTCGGGGATCCTCAGCGACGCTCGATGTACGATCGTTTTGGTCACCGCGCCGAGGGCGCGGGTTCCCCTTTTGCAAGCAACGGCCCTTTCGCGGGCGGGGTGGTCGACTTCAGCGACATCGCTATAGACGGCATTCTCGGCGATCTTTTGGGCGTCTTCGGCGTTGGCCGAGGCGACAAGGGCGACGTCAAACGGCAGCTCGAGGTAACCTTCGAGGAGGCAGCCTTCGGCACGACCAAAACCATGCGCTACGCACGCATCGTCGCGTGCGATGAATGTCGCGGCTCCGGCTCCGAGCCCGGGACGGCTCCTGAGACCTGCACGGCGTGCCAAGGCCGAGGGCGCGTTCGGTTCCAACAGGGAATTCTCCCGATCGCGGTCGAACGTGTGTGCCAACGTTGCAAAGGGCGTGGCTCGGTGGTGGTAAGGGCGTGCGCGATCTGCAAGGGGAGCGGGCTCGTGACGAACGAAAACGAGATTGAGGTCACACTGCCACCCGGCGTTGAGCACGGCGCCACGCGCGTGGTGAACGGCGCGGGCAACCGACCACGCCCGGACAAGCCAGCAGGCGACCTCGAGCTCGAGGTTCTCGTCGCGCCGCACCCATTTTTCAAGCGAGCCGGGGACGACGTTGTTTGTACCGTACCGCTCGCGTTCACCCAAGCCGCGCTGGGCTCAGAGGTCGAGGTCCCGACGCTCGACGGCAAGGGCCAGCTTCGCGTCCCTGCTGGAACGCAGCCGGGAACCACGCTCCGCATCAAAGGCAAAGGAATGCCGAAGCGCACGGGGTTAGGACGCGGCGATCAGCGCGTTGAGGTAACCATCGAAATTCCGACGTCGCTCACGCAGCGACAGCGCGAACTTTTGGAGGAGCTCGCGAAAGAGCTCGGCGACGACATTCACCCCCAGCGGAAAGGGTTTATGGACAAGCTTCGCGATCTCTTCGAGTAAGCGCGCGAGCCTCTCAAAAGACTGCGTGCCACTCCACCATTCCGCCGCTGGCGGCCGGTGCGACCGTGACGCTCTTCGCGATGGCGCGCTCCGGTGTCGTTGCGGGCCATAATGCGCTCAGCAAAATATCTGTCAGGACCAGCGCGGAGGCGCCCACGCCAAAGCCGACAGCGAGGTCGCGATGGGTATTTTTATTTCCGAGCGTTCGTTTGAGGTCGGCGCAACCGTCAGGCAGCGGCGAAAGCGCACACGCGGAAGCAGACGGCAGCGCCGCTTGCAGGTCGTGCGCGTGGTCGGCATCGCCCGCGGACGACACGGCGAAAAGAATCGCGATACCACCGGTAAGAACCGCCGCGCCCCCGAGAGATCCGACGGTGAGCAACTTCCCGCGCGACCATTGGGTCTGATCGTCACTCGCGTGCGTCGAAGCCGCGACCACGGCACTCGAGGGCGGCGGCGGAGGCTCGCTCTTCGGAGGCTGCAGTCTCGCCATCAACGTCACACTGCCCTTCACTGCGATGGCCACGCCAGACCCCATCAGGACACCGCCTTTGCGCGTCTCCACGAGATACTTCCCTGGCGGGACGGGAATTGTGTCGCCAAACGGGCCGACGCCGTACGAAACTCCGTTAAGATAGAGCGTCTCGCCCTCACTGGCGTCGACCCTGATTTGAGAAGCTTCGGCCGAGGCGCGGTCAAACCACTTCGCGCTGAGAATTTTTCGCTTCGCCGGGTCTGCGTCGCGACAGTGGATATATAGCCGAAAGTGGATAAGCGCCTCTGCCGCGTGCTCGGATTGAACCTCCGCCAGACCGAGATTGAACAGAATCGCGACGCGCGGCGACATCTCGAACGCGCGAGCAAACGCGACGCGCGCGGCCTCGTAGTCATGTCGTTTAAAGTGCTCGACCCCCTGACGCGTTAAGGCATCGGCCTCGTCTTCGACGGGCCCAGCGGTTGCGGTCCGAGGCATGAGAAGAAGAGCCGCGGCAGCCGCGCCCATGAAAAACTTCATGCACGTGGCGGCACGCGTCCTTAGCGAGCCGGGAATAAGCCGCGGTCCTCTCAACGAGCCAGAGGGCGCCAGCCCCCACGCTGACGTTTCCGCGTTGCGAACAGGTAGAAAATTGGACCGCAGAATGCTCACAGTGATGCCCCCGGCGCCCCCGCCTCTACAGCTCAGCGGCCGCCGCGTCCACCCATGCTCCCTGGCTTCCCGCTAAACCGCATGCCTTCACAGCGCTAAACCATGTACTTCTTCGCCCGCTCGGACCGCCTGACACGACGTCAAGGCGTGGACTCGATAAATTCGCCGTTCTTTCCATCAACGCCGTCGTTCGCAGCGACGCCGCCTGCCCCTTTGAGCCCAAAAGCCTCGAACTGCAAAACGCTCGATTCAACACTTGGCTTTGGAAGAGTGTAAAGTACACTTGCAGAAACACCACCTGCGCCACCACCACCCGCGCCACCGCTCCCCCCTTTTCCGCCATCGCCACCTCCGCAGCCGCTCGGAGAGCCGCCCGCCGCTCCGCCTCCGCCTCCGCCTCCGCCTCCTTTGTGACTCGCTAGCGTGGAGTCAATCAACCGCACGGGGGCATAAAACGATGCCAGCGCAACGCTCGAACCGCCGGCTCCTCCGCCTTGGCCACCACCTCCGCCGCACCCGCCGCACGCTCCCCCGCCCCCAGCTCCTGCACGACCACCGCCTCCGCCACCGCCTTGGGCGGGCAAGCCGGTAACGCCCGCAGAACCGGAGGAGGCGAGCCAAACGGAGGCTGCAAGTTTACCTACGTTGGCTATCGGAGGCGCGTCCTTTAAGGGAGGCGCGTCCGCACCACGGTGGCCAGAACCGTTCTTTGGCGGCTCCGGATCACTGCATCCGGTATTCGCAGCGCCTCCTTTCCCATCCGGCCCCTCTGGACCAGCTTGCGCGGGTAATCCATCTCTACCTGGCAACCTAGCCGAAGCGACAACGCCACCCGCTCCCCCCACACCCCCGACCGTCGTGCCCCCCGTCGAGCACGTGCATCTTTTAGCTTGGCCCACGGTTAGCCCGGACGCGGCGAGGCCATCTGGGCTCAACGGGTCCGGGCTTGTAGGCAACACGGCCGTGATTCGTCCCGCCTCACCGGCTACGCCAGCCGCACCGCCTTTGCCCGACCCCGCTTCGAGTCGGCTCCGAACAATCGTCACGTTCTGAGACTCGCTGATGAAAACGGCGATGCTTGATTCGCCTGCTTCCGTGGCGTCCTGCGCGCGGAACTCCATGTCTGTTATCCAAATCGAGGACGCCGCCTTCTCGATGTGGAGCGCGTAGCCTTTGTCGGCGGGT
>JANXOF010000098.1 GCA_025353725.1 Polyangiaceae bacterium
CCACCATCACCGAGTCCGCCAGTCGAGAACCGCTTCGACGGACATTCGCCAGCGTGGCGCCCGGCAGCCGCTACCTGCGGGATTTTCGGCAAAACATGCTGGCACCGCAGGATCGCCGCCAGATCAATCAGATCATCACCACGGAAATCAACGCCTTGCTCGGCCTGGACCTGACCGACGCTTTCTGCGGTTTCAAGGCGTACCGGCGCGCGGCGCTGACACAGCTGCACATCACCGAAACCGGCTGGGGTATGCCGTTGCAACTTTGGGTACAAGCGTCGCGGTTGGGGCTACGGGTGAAAGAAGTGGGCGTGCCAAGGCTGTACCTGGACCCCAGCCGCGCCTTCGGTGGCATGTTGAACGACCCCACCCAGCGATTGGCGTATTACCGAAGCATCCTGAACCATGCAGAAACGGAGTTTGCGACGGCGGGCCGCGACGAAGCCTTCGCGACGTTGAAGTCGGCGAGTCGAACTTGCAGGGTCGACCCTCGCAAGTTTGGGTCGGGCAGGCCGATAAGAATATTTGCGGGCTTAATATCGCGATGACAAATGTTGCGTATGAGGTGCGAGTACTCGATTGCGCTTGCTACAGGAATCATGTAGTCGAGCACTCGAAAGAGCCGTTCGCGCATGTCGTACGCGAGCAGTTCCTCTTTTTGGGAGCGGACGCGAGAGCCCTTTAAGCGCTCCTCGAGACTCATCTCTAGGCGCTCGAGAACCATGAATTCGGTGTCGACCTTGTCGCGGATGCTCGGCGGGAGAAAGCTGATTTCCTCGTTCTCACCAGAGCACATCAGCTCCACGATGTTGGGATGACCCTGTACGCGTTCAAGGAGTTCTTTCTCCATCTGAAAGCGCATGTGGTCTTCGTCGCTGACTCCTTTTTGAAGGATCTTAATGACGATTTGTTTGCGGTAGTCCGTCTTCGACTCGAGCCATCGCTCCTCACCGAGATAGGCTTTCGCAAACCGGCCGGAGCCGAGCTCGATGGGCATTCCGCGCGCGTCGAGCACGAACGAATAGGCGCGCGACCGCGTAACGTGGAATGGCGACGCGCGGTTTTCGCGAGGCGCTTGATCGCCGCGCAGGCCCAACGACTGGGTCACGCCTCCGCTGCCGGCCGTCACGCCGCTACTCGTAGCGCTAGCCACGACAAGATCGCTCGCGCCCGGGTCAACCGTCGGGTTGGGGCCACTTTGTAGACTTATTCGTGGGTCGACCGGGCCGCCTGAGTGGGGCGATAAGACGGGCAACCCGTTGCCAAGGCCGGGTCGCGTGAGACCTCCGTTCCCGGGTGGGAATGGCGTCACGGGGGAACGCACGGGCGAGGACCCCGCGTGACCGCTCACGCGTTGACTCTCCTTGGGAGGGCCCGGCGCGTACGAGAACGGCGCCAAACCAGGTTCAGAGGCCATGTCGGAGTTCTCTGGGACGGTACTTTCAAGTACGACCGGCTGGGCGCGCGGCGTGTGCGCATTTGTAAAACCGCCGCGGGGCTGCGGTGAGTAGGTCGACGGGACCAGTTTCTCTACATAGGGCAGAGATGGCGCAGGCGCCCCTAGCGACGACGCACGGCGAGCGGCGTCAATTTCGGCAAGGGGGGCGGCGCCGACCGAGGTTTTCTCTTCCTCGTCATCGTCGTCGTCGTGACTATTCCCTTGCAGCCTGGGCGGAGCCTCCCTCTGCGTCAAACATCACCCTTTCGTGTGGCATGCCGGATCGACGAACCTATCATTGACTCAATACTCGTTAGCGCCGGCACATCACGACGAGTTCATCGCCTGGACTGATGAGAAGGCACACGGAAAGTTGCGCCTCCGCATACGGTACCAGAACCTGCTTTCCGTCTACGACAAAGACGCGGCCTTCAGCGCGTGCCTCTCCGAACGACCAGGCGATTTCCCCGAGTATTTGTCGCGTGGCGGAGACGAGGTCAGCACCGCCGTCGGCGGCCACGGTGAGGGCAGGCGATGGTTTTTGCCCGCGGCGTCCGACGAAGCACGAGAGGCCTTTCACATTTAGCCTTTGGGTGCTGCCTGCTTCGGCGGGTAAGATGGTGACCCGCACGCGGACGGACGCACCGTGTGTGTCGATGGACGACAGGTCTAGTTTTTCATGGACGTAGACGACGCGCACACGGCGACCTCCGTCCGGTGCGACGTGCCCTTGTGTCGGCTGTGGTGCGCGCGACGGGCCAAGGCTTTCATTCCGTGTGTCCGCGTCGAGTGCTACCGGAACGACACCGCTTTTCGGAGCCATCGCGAGCGTGTGATCTTGAGCGCGTTGGTAAACGCGCGTTTGCTCTTCCTGGAGCGCTGACTCGCGATCGCAATCTAGGTTTTCGCGCCGTACATCGCCGGACTCTTTTCGATCGAAAGGAAAGGGGACAACGCTCTTTGGAGCCGTGATGTTTAGCGCTTCACGGAGAAGTTCGAAGAGCTTTGGAGCGGACTCCATCCGTAAATCAGCCTGCGCCCGAAGCGACTGCAACAGAACGCGCCCGACGTCCCCGGTCACGCCGACTTCGGCGAGCCGCGCGTTGACGAGCTCGTCACCGCGCACCCGGTCGTTGAACGTCAGGCGCACGTCTTCGTCGCCGAAGAGAACTCGCCCCGTGAACATAAAACATGCGAGCAAACCGAGTGCGTAGACGTCGGTCCGTGCGCCTTCGCTCGACCCGCAGAGCTGCTCGGGTGCCGCCCATCGCGGCGAGAAAAGAGCCACAGCGCTTACGGGCTCGGCGGGTGCGCGAGCGGAAGGTCTTTTGCTGCTCGATTTTTTTACGAGGTCACTGTGTGCGATTCCAAAGTCCGCGAGCTTCGGCACGAGCTCGCTTCGCACACGTGCAAAAAGGATGTTCGACGGCTTTATGTCTCTGTGAATGATTCCGTGCTCGTGCGCTTCGGCAAGCGCGCCACTTATGCCCTCCAAAATGCCAAGTACCTCGCCCGCGGGAAATGCCCCGCGCAACCGGACGTGCGTCTCAATGTTGCCGCCATCGAGATATTCCGAGACATGGAAGGGGGCAGAAGGTTCGGGCGATGCGCTGTCGAGATAGCCAAAATCGTAAATGCGAAGTGTATTGGGATGCTGAAGTTTGGAGAGCGCGAGTGCCTCCTGAAGAAAGTGGGAGTACGTGGCTTGGAACATGGCCCGCCCAGTCGCGCTAGCCCCGGAAGAGCCTTGAACGAGCGTTCTCCGAAGCAACTTGATGCATACAACGCGGTCAAGCCGATCGTCCGTCGCCCTGTAAATGGTGGCCATTCCGCCCGCGCCAACCCTGTCGAGGATGGTGTAGCGGTCGAGTAGGCGCATGCCTTCGAGGAGCTCTTCCTCACTTGAGCGGCGTGAGAGCGCCATGCTCGAAAGCCTACGCTAGATCCCGGCGCAAAGTGCCAGCTGCTTCCGTCCAGGCGCTTCCGGTAGGAAACGCGAGTCTAACGGAGGTGCGTGTAGGCACTTCATTCAGGACTCTGTCCCACGCCTCATTGGACGAAGGACGACTCAGCTCACGCGCTAGGCTGCGCTCCTGTTCCCAGCAGTCGTCCTTGGGCTTCGGGAGACCCTTTCATCCCCTTGTGAATCACTATGCTTTGGCCCGCTTCGCGCCCGTGCGAATAAGCGTCTGTCCGCTGTTGTCCAGCGTAGCGAAGGTGACGGACATGCGGGTGTCGATGGCGAAAAAAGTCGTCCAGGTCGCCATCGGCGACCCAAACCATTCCGGCCTTCGCGTGCGTCTCAGCCTCGCGACCGAGCTTGTCGCTCATTCCGCTCATGACGCCGGCGAGGAACGTCCGCCGGTCGCGGTCACCCTTGATTTTTCGTTCGCGCTTATGATCCGTCCAAAGGCGCGCCGCGGTGCGGACGAGATAGCCGTGCACATACTCCGCGATATCGGCATTCTCAGGCGTTCCGCAGATCTCGAGCCTGCTTCCGCGCTTGCCTACCAGCGGCCGGTAGACGGGCACCCAGATCGCTTCGACGAAAAAGTGCTTTCCCAAAATGAGCGAGAGAACACGTTCGGCTTCGGTCGTGCGTCCGGTCGGCTCGCCGAGATGCCTCCACGTGTAGCCCTGCGCCGCGCGCGCTCCGCGCAAGTCGATGTTGTGCTTGAGGAGCAGGCGTTGAGCCGCAGCCATCGCGGCTTCCGCTTCGTGAACGTTCGGGCTCTCGGCAAGGGCGAGAAGCCGGGCGATGCGCTCACCGACCTTCCCTCGTTCGGGGTCTGTAGCTCCAGCGACCGGAATCGGGAGCCCGCTCGCGGCCGCGTCAATGCCGAGCTTCGTACAAACGGCGCGGAAACGCGGTCCGTGTGCGCTTTCAGAGCTCTCGCCAAGCACTTCGCTCACGTACTGATGCGCCATCTCGTGCTTGAGGACCTCGACGACGACGCCCCACGGTTGCTCGACCAAAAGCGGACGTGACAGCTCGACGATGCTCAGTTCCGGGACCCATCGACCCAGGCGCGTACGCGAGTCGACGAGCTCGAACTGCGGAAGCCTCAGGCTGCCCTTGAAGTACGCGAGCGCGAGATGCCGGTACTCGTAAGCGAGCTCGCGGAGTAGCGCGGCCTCGAGATCCGCCGAGAGGATCGACCGTGAATCGTGAGAACTCGGTCCGCGCGGATCACCCGTGCCGGAATTGACGCCACTTTCGCCCATAGGCCCGAGGCTTAGCGCAGATTCAATTGATGTCCCAGTCGCCCGATCGCTTCTCGAAGTCTTCTTCCGAGCCGGCCTTCGCTGGCGCGAGTGCCGGCTTTTCTCTTGACGCGTCGAACGCGGCCTTTGCTTCGTCGATCGTCGCGCCGCGGAGGAAGTAGCTGCGAGCCGCGGAGCCTACCGCGAGGGTACCGGCAAAGGCGACGGCGCCTGAAATCATCGAGCCGCCACCTGGAAACAAGAACTTGATGAGGGCGCGCGCGCCTTCGCGGAACACAAAGCCAAACCCGACGTTGACGCCCATCGCGCCGAGAAATTCGGCCGCCGCTTTTCGATCAAGGGGACGCCCCGAGAGCCACGCGATGCCGGCAATCAGCGTCACTTGGAGCGTCGTAATCGGGATGACGTCGGCGACCGGAATAGGGAGGGCGGCGACGCCCGCGCAGATGGCCGCGGTCGCACGCGTGAGGTTGCTGGCGAGCTCGTCTTGGAGTTCGCGGACGCGCGCAATGCGAACGAACGTGCCGCGGCCTGCGTCCGGAAGGTGCTTGAAAAGCGTCGTGAGAAGCTCGTCGATGCGCCAGCGTTCGTCCGCGCGCACCGCGTCGTCTTTGCCAAAGGACATATACGTGCTTACGCCGCGAGTCCAAACGAGGTGTGGCGCGAGCTTCGTGTGTTCTTTGATCTTCGTTTCGAGGTGATGCTCGACTTCGGCGACGCGCGCGAGTTTCTCCTCGACCTCTTCGGGGCTTTGGTTGGCTTGGTCGTGCAGTTGGACGCGCTTCGGATCCATCACGTCACAATGCGTAGCGATGGCCACGAGGGGCGGCCGGAAGCGGTGCTCTCGTTCGAGCTCCGCGTACACACGCTCGAGGGCTTCGAGATCGGCGTCGATGGCGCTGTCCGCCTCGCTCGCTTTGACCAGAAAAACGATGACGTCGGGGACTTTTTTCTTCAGCTCGACGACGATCGAAGCTGTCGCGTCCTTGGCGGCGTCCGCTTCTCGCGGTGCCGAGCCCTCCTGAACGCCGCGCGTGTCGAGAATTTCGAGCGACCCGCGCTCAGACGTGTGCTCGAACCAACGCCCGCGCCCGGTCTGAGACTTTACGTGACCAATCTCGGCGACCTTTGCGCCGAAAATGGCGTTAACAAGCGATGATTTTCCGGCGCCGCGCCGCCCAACGAGGGCGAACGCTGGCGCGCGTTGCTCGAGGAGAATCGTACGAAGAAGGCCGATTTTGGACCGAAGATCGTTCACGGTTGAATCTGCCAGGGGGAGAAAACGAAGCATTTCCTCGATGCGGCGGATGTTGTCGGCGATGAGCTCGCGGGTCTTCGCGGCGTCCGTATCACCTGCGTCACGGTCGGATTCCTTTGCCATGCGTCCGCTCATACTATCGCGGGTTTTTGCTCACGCGAGCGCTTCCAGATCTATCCTTCACTCACCCATGTCTCAAACCACGCGCACACTCATCAAAGGCGGCACCGTCGTAACGGCCGTCGACACGTACCTGGCCGACGTCGCGATCGTCGACGGATCCATTGCCGCTATTTTTGGTCCGGGTGCGTCGCCAGCGGGACCGTGGGACGTGACGATTGACGCGAAAGGCAAGTACGTCATGCCGGGTGGCATTGACGCCCACACGCACATGGATATGCCCTTTGGTGGCACCACGTCATCCGACGATTTCGAGACAGGCACGCGCGCTGCGGCGTACGGCGGGACAACGTGCATCGTCGACTTTGCCATTCAGACGAAGGGCGACCCGCTTCGCAAGGGCCTCGATCTTTGGCACTCCAAGGCGGAGGGTAAAGGAGCTGTAGATTACGCGTTTCACATGATCATGACGGACGTAAACGACGGCACGATTCAGGAAATGGGCCAGCTCGTGAACGAGGGAATTACCTCGTTCAAAATGTTCATGGCCTATCCAGGCGTTCTCTTCGTCGACGACGGTCAGATCTTTCGCGGGATGCAGCGTGCGGCCGAACTCGGGGCGCTCATCTGCATGCACGCCGAGAACGGTATCCCGATTGATATTCTGGTCCAGCAAGCGCTTGCGAAGGGCCATACGGCGCCCATTTATCACGGCCTCACTCGCCCGCAGATCGCGGAGGCTGAGGGAACCTTTCGCGCTATCTGCCTTGCCGAAATGGCCGGCGCGCCTGTCTACATGGTGCACCTGTCGGCCGAGCGCGCGCTGAAGCAAGTCGTTGAGGCTCGTGATCGCGGATTGCCCGTCTTCGCCGAAACGTGTCCGCAGTACCTCTTTCTCTCGCAAGACGACCTTGACCGGCCCAACTTCGAGGGAGCGAAGTATGTGTGCACGCCGCCGCTTCGGCCGGCTTACATGCAAGAAGACTTGTGGCGCGGTTTGAGGACGCATGATCTCCAAGTCGTCTCTACGGACCATTGTCCGTTTTGCATGAAGGGTCAAAAAGAACTCGGAAGGAGCAGCTTTGCGAGCATTCCGAATGGCATGCCAGGGGTCGAAACGCGGATGTATCTCATGTGGAATGGCGGTGTCCGCGAAGGGCGCATCTCGATGAACCGCTTCGTCGAAATTACCTCGACCGCGCCAGCTAAGATCTTTGGGCTGTACCCCAAAAAAGGTACGATTGCCGTCGGCGCGGACGCAGATTTGCTCGTTTGGGACGGCGAAAAGCGCCACACGCTCAGTGACAAGACGCTCCACATGCGCGTGGACTACACTCCCTATGAAGGGAAAGAGGTGGTCGGCGCCCCTAGCCACGTGCTTTGTCGTGGGAAGGTCGTGGTCGAGAACGGAACCTACGTGGGCAAGATGGGTGACGGCCGCTTCGTGAAGCGCAGCACGTTCGGTCTTGTGTAGGGAATGCGAAAGCGAGTCGCTTTCGTCGGCTTGGTGAGGATTTTGCGTGGCGAATGCAGCCCGCAGCGCTACGTCTATAGCGTCTAGCGGATTTGCCGCATGGTTCGGGCGACCTAAGGAGATTTCGATGACCGAGCGTTATGTCAGGCCGACCGTAGCGGGGTGGCTCACGCCGACGCTCGTGGCCCCGTGGGTTTCTGTCTACGGCGCCGTCACGGCGTTGGCGGCGCTCGGCATCGACCGAGGCCTGTTCGGCAAAGTGCTGGGCTGGTCCGTCGGTATGTTCGTCGGGTCCCTATGGGCCGTGGTTTTCTGCGCGCTGCTGCTCGTGCTCGATCTCACCCTTCTCGGGATACGCGTTCGCACGTTGCCCGCAGGTCGGCGCGGTTGGGCGCTGAGCTTCCTTTCGCCGCTGCTCGTCCTCGCGACGTATCGGGTCGTTCCGCCCTACAGGTTCTATACGGCAGGGCCTTGGGCCGTTCTCGCGGCGGTGTTAGTACCGATGGTCCTCGTCGCGGTAGGGACGCGTATCGTGGCGGGCACAAAGCCCATCTGACAGCTCCGTGATCCGCTCCGGCTGGGGCCAAACCTGCGACGACAAAGTAGCTCTGCTACGTCGTGTGGTGAAGTAAGGTGCGTGCGTGCCGCGCGCCGCTAAAATTTCGAGAGCCCGCGGATTTTTCGCGGGCTTCTTGTTTTTTGTGTCCTTCGCGGCGCATGCCGGAGGTCCGCTCGGACGGCAAGGCGGCGCGATAGAGACGAGCCACTACACGCTAGACCTCTTCCAGGGACCCGTGCTCGCCTCCTCACGCGTGACGGCGATGGCGGGCGCGTACGCAGGACTCGCTGAGGGAGCGGAGGGCATTCCCTTCAATGCCGCCGCCGCTTCCCAGCGCTATCCGTACTCGACAACGCGGACTGACTTTGAGGTTACCGGTAGCCTCACGTTTCCTGGCGCCGTCGAGAATACCGACTTCGACAACAACGGTCACGTCGGATTCGGCTACCGCGACTTCGTGTTTGCGACGCTGGGCGGCATTCTCCAACACGATCACTTCGGGCTCGGAACCGCCATCTCCCTTCAAAATTTCAAGCTTGGGAAACCCGTTCAATTTGACGCTGCCTCCGACGTCAAGGAACTCACGGTTCGTATCTTTAAGGTCGATGCCGTGGCCTCGTACGGCTTTCTGCGTGATCAAGTCCATGTGGGCGGCGGCCTGCGCGGGGCGGTATTCACTGCGGTCGACACCTCGGCGGGCGAGCGACTCTTGCTCGGAACGTACGGGGTCGGACTTGAAGCGGGGGTTTTGTGGCGACCTCTCGCGCTCCCTTTGCGTGTGGGCGCGACGCTGCGCTCTCCGGTTTTAAAGACGCTCGACGCCGCTCCCAACGTGACGACGAACCCGGCCAATGGCGATAGGGTCCTCGGTCGCTTCTATTTGCCTACGGCCGTCGACTTGCCCTGGGAGGCCGAATGGGGCGTGGCCGTGCAGGTGGGGCGCCGACCTTTAAACCTACCGTGGACGGACGAAGACACCCTTCCTGATGAGGTGAGCGAGCCCGCGCGGCGAATCGATCCTTCAAGTCCGCCGGGTGTACTGCGTCTTGAGCCAAAAAAGAAAGCGGCTCATCGGATCTTGCGTCGTCGCTACCGGTCTATCGCGCGAGAAAAGGCTCTCTTCTCCTTTTCTATGCTCGCGACGGGTCCTGCAACGTCCGCGGTCGGTGTCGAGTCGATGCTCACTCAAGTCGTGGATCGTTCGGGCGAACGGGCGAGTGTAACGATGCGGGCGGGCACAGAAGTCGAAGTCTTGCCGAATCGTCTCCAACTGCGCGCGGGCTCTTACATGGAACCTACACGCTTTCGGGAATCAAAGGCACGATTGCACGCGACAACAGGGTTCGAGCTCAACGTCATCGAGTGGTCCCTCTTTGGAATCTTTCCCGACGACAATTCGTTTCGTGTGAGCGGCGCTATCGACATCGCGCGCGAGTACTTCGGCTGGAGCCTCGGTGTCGGAAGTTGGTATTAGTACCTATTCGCGAATCGCACCAAGTCGTGGTGAGCGCTAGCCTCTGCTACGATTAAGGGTCTCGTCAATTCAGCTAGAGTGATTTCTAGCGACGCCGCGTTCCGAAGATTCGGTATGCGGTACTGGCCAGGCTCGAGTCGACGAGGCTGGCCATACGGATAGACATTCACGGGTATCCGATTGTCGACCGATATATTACCTGTTGTAAGGACATGCGGGCCGTGCTCCGGGCGGCTACGAAGGGGAGGCGGACGAGAGCGACTGCGGCCTCCGTTGCGATAAACGAGCAGCGGTGCCTCCCTCTCCAAGGGTTCGAGAATTGAATGAGCTACTTTAGCGCCCGGGGGGGGCGTAGGTTCAAAATGCCAAAGAATGCGGTCGCCATAGCTACGATTTTTGCTTCATCTCTTCTTGCATGTAGTCATGACTCGTTCGTCGAAATTCAGACGCGAACGGCTACAACGTCCGGTCGACGGTCGGCCTCAGAGCACTCATCGAAATACTCAGGTGAAGAGCTTTTTGTGGGCTGTACTTTGCTGAGGGACCAGCGGCGCACCTGATAACGCGCGATCACCAACCCGCTGACGCAACAGCAGCGAAATACGAAGCAACGATACCCGTCGACGAAACCGGTCAGACCATAGCGCTACGGAAATTCGCAGTGCAGCCTCGACCCTCCGGGCCGACGGCACCCCAGAATTATTCGTTCGGCGTTTGTACGCGATCGCGGAGCGACTCACGACGCTTCCGACCGCCAACGGTCTGGTCGCACGCGACCAGACGTCGCCCGGTACCCGCGAACTCGCAACCGACCGCCTTCAGCGGCGCATTTCGGAGAAAGATCCGTCGTTCTTTGGGCAATTTGCGTCAGTTCTCTACAGCGGGAGCCGTCCGCATATTCGAGAAGCCCTTGAAGGTGGCGCGCTCGTCCTCGCTGACGCAGCAACGGAAACATCGCTCGAGTCGCTCACCGGCGGTAGCAATTTAGGCTGCCAAGGTTGCGGAATTAACGACGGAATCATGGTGTTCTGCAATTACTCGATGAATGTTCATACTGTCGTAAATATTAAGCGAGTCTACAATATTGATACGATCAAAAATCTAACGAATATGTAACCCCAAGTCGGCTGTCGACACCGGGCTACGTCGTGACCTGCTCGTTGACGAGCTTGCCGCCGTCTTGACGGACGAGTGAAGGGGAATGTCCAACCACATGCAGGGTGGGGGCGACTGTCTACTTCAACGAGTAGGACAAGGTCGATGCTGATCGTCGACACGCGACACAAGGCGCGACGTCGGAATCTCCGCATCGGTTCGGTGACAATGCTCATCGGGCTGAATTGGACGCTTTCGCTGGTTTATGTTCTTCATGCGGCGATACCTTTTAATCCGATAGGTCTACCAGGGGAGGCCGAGCTTGGCATGCGCTCGCTCTTGCCCCAGGGATGGCGATTTTTTACAAAAGACCCACAGGAATTGCGTCTCTTTTACCACCGACTTACGGCATCCGGCTGGCAGTCTGCGATGCTCGCGCCGCACGCCGAGCCCCGCAACAAATTCGGTTTGGATCGGCGCTCGCGCGCGCAAGGAGTAGAAGCCGCGTCACTCGCGTCACTCGCGAATCTCGCGCGACCGAGCGACCGAGCGACTGGAGCAGCTGGGACCGGAGTGTATACGAGTGCGTTGCTGCGCTTCGTCCGGTGCTTGAGGTGCGCAACATAGCTCCACATCCGACGCTGTGCGGTGAGACTGCCTTCTCGCGTCAAGCTCCTCTGCTGTGGGCGTGGAGCAGGACAGCGGCGCAAACCGTGATGCCATCGCAGCTCGTTCGGTTACGGGCGCTGTGCTAGCGCGCCTTGGAAGCCGGGTGGACCGTGCGCTCCGAGGCTCTTCGCCGTTTACGGACGTCTACGGGCTTCCGCGAACAATTTTGGCGTTGTCCACAGCGAGCATGTTGCTTTTTAGCCACTCGACGTCACTTTTCTGTCCCGTTTCCGGCCACGCTCGATTTCCGATATGCGACAGGTACGCTCGCTTCGGCTTTTTCCGTGTCGCTTCGTCGGAGAAGCTTGAGGCCGCGCGGTGGGGGTGCTTCGCCCTCTTGTTGCTTGTGGCCTCAGGCTGGCGACCCCGTGCGACAGGCATTCTCCACGCATGGCTGGCATATAGCCTTCAGGCGAATGCCATACTCGTTGAGGGAGGAGACCAACTAGCACTACTGCCGGATGTATCGGGTGACTGGCACGTCCCGTTGAATAGCTCCGCGTAGGACGATGTCGTTTGTCTCTTACTTTGTGGGTCCATTCTTCGCGGGCCGTGCAGGAGTCGCTTTCCATAGGCGTTCGCTGCGTGCAGTATGCACAAATGGAAGCCGGTATGGATGGCGCGGCGGTGAGTCGGCTCACGACCTACTTTGAAAAGATCGGCGGGCATCTTCCACGGCGCGAGCAACGCGAGTCGTTCGCGACCTACTTTTACGGGATCTTGAGCGACGGCGAGCGCAAAAGCGTCGAGCCGATCGCTGCGCGTGCTTGCGGAGAACCCGAGGGCACGAAGCGCTCGCACGACCGCTTGCTCCACTTTCTCGGGCAGAGTCCGTGGTCCGACCGGGCCGTG
>JANXOF010000007.1 GCA_025353725.1 Polyangiaceae bacterium
GCGAGGCGACGGTGCAGGTCGACCACCCCGCGAGCTGGCCGACCAAGTCCGGCAAGAAGGCCGAGGCGTTCCCCGCGGGCGACATCCGGATCCTCACGACGTCAGCGGGCGGACCGCGCATCCACGTGACCACCCTGCCCACGGGTCCGGGCTTTCCGACGGCCCCGCGCGAGGTCGATCAGAAGGTCGAGTCGATGCTGATGGCGGCAGCCTCGGCGGTGTCGCGCAAGGCTCCTCCGCGCGGAGACATCATGCGCGTCGACGCCGTGCACGGCGGCACCTACCAGGTGGTGAGGCTCGATGACGAGTCGGTGCCCGCGGACTCCACCGATCCCGAAAAGTTCAAGTACCTGACGCTCGGCGTCCTCGCGCACAAGGGCTGGATCGTGAGCTTCACGATCTTCCATCATGAGCCTGCGCCCCCGCAGGGCGAGGAGGTGCTCGGCGTCGTTCGCACCGTGCGTGTCGTCGCGAAGGCGCCCGCGCACTGACGCGGTGCGTGCTCAGCGGGGGATGTTGAGCATCGGGATGGCGCCGCCGCCCGAGTAGACCGGGAGCTCAGGGATTCCCGCGCCAACGGCGCAGGAACACGGGTGCAGCCAACGCTGCAAGCACGAACGCCGCGCAGAGGAACCAGGGGCGCCAACTCGGCGCGGTCATCCTCGCGCGCCTCTCGCCTCGCCGACCACCCCACCGTCCGCCTCCTTCGAACGCGGACCGGCGAGCCCTGTGGAGGGCGAAGCTCCAAGGGTGCTGGAAAAGCGGCGGTTGGTGGCGTGCGCGAGACGCGGCTGCGCCAAGGCGCGACGTGTCGGGCGGTCTGTCGGTCTTAGGCTCAGGCAGCGGGGGGCGGGGCGCGGGGGCGTCGGAGGGCGGCGAGCATCCTGGCGATGGCGGCCGGGGCGGTGACGACGGCGCGCACGGTGAGCCTTCCGCCACAGCGGACGCAGACGCGAAGGTCGACGTCGAAGGTGCGCTTCAAGAGGTACGCCAATCGAGCCTCGTGCTCGAGGCCGCGCGCCCATCGCCCGCTTCGATCGCGTCGGGCACACGCGGATTCGGGAGGCTCAGGCAGTCACGCCAGCGACGGCGCGGCGCGACGACGCCGTGAAAACGTAGAAGCGGGTACCTCGGAGGAGGCACGAGGGCGGCAAGACGGGCGAGGGCCTCGATGGGCGTCATCACGCGCTGGGTTACCCGGCCGCGCGTGGCCTTCTTCACGCGGTACGAGACGTTGCCGTCGCGGCGTATGCGGAGGCGCGCGAGCGAGAAGGCCGG
Organism: Polyangiaceae bacterium; assembly: GCA_025353725.1. Classification (GTDB taxonomy): domain Bacteria; phylum Myxococcota_A; class Polyangia; order Polyangiales; family Polyangiaceae; genus Labilithrix. The sequence continues at coordinate 1,279 of JANXOF010000007.1, forward strand.
CCGGTTGAGGTACCTGCAGAGGCGCTCGCGTCCGAGGTCGTCGAGGGCTTCGATGCGGACGCTGGCGTGCAGGTTGAAGCGCTCGTGCGTGACGGCGTCGGTCGCGCGGGGTGTCGTCTGCGGCGGCACGCCGTGCTCGTCGTCGTCCTCACCGTCGTCACGCTCGCGGACGGTGACGAGGCTGCCTCGCTGCATGCCTGCTGTGGCGAGCGCCTCGGCGGGCGACACCTCGCGCGGCGCGTTCGAGTCGTGCGCGACGTCGGGGTCACATCGCCGTCCCCGCCGCGACAGCCACCTCATGACGCGCGCGTAAATGCGCTGCAGCATCGAGGTGAGCTCGGCTCGCGTCGGCGCAGGTGCGGGCTCGAAGCGGAGCGCCTCGCCGTCGTCCACGTAGACGCCGTCGAGACACAGAACGTGGAAATGCACGTGCACATTCAGGCTCGCACCCGCGCGATGGACGCCCGTGACGGCGCCGGTCTCCACGCGCCCTGACGTCGCGTGGCCCGCGGCCTTCGCCCACTCCTGGTAGTGCACGCGCAGCCAGATCGGTCGGCATTCCGCTGGGGCTGGAACTTTCTGCAACGATCGTCGTGAATTGCGCGTTACGTCTTCTCTCGGCTTCCGCCTCGACCGTTTGCGCTACCTATTCGCCGGAAAAGTCGATCTGCCTTAGACACGAGTACGACATCAAAACGGTGCCGACGGGCATCGTTCATTAGGCGGTCCAGCTCTGGCCGGCGCTCTCGACTACCCGACACCCCATGATCCGCGTATGTACCGACGACGTTTCATCCTCGACGGCTTGCAGTTTCGGCAGTTCCGTCGTCCTGGAGGCCAAGGGCCTGATCGGACCGGCTTACCCGAAGGTATCTAGCAACCCGAACTTCATGAGCCATGAGATCAAGACGGCCAGCGGGGAGATCTTTCCACCGGTCCGTGCCGAAATGGGCGCTGACGGCGGCCTACGGACAGTCGGATTTTACGCAGCCTTCGGTAACGTCAGCGGGCGTGCCGAAAACGCTCGATTGTGGCACTGCAAATTCAAGGCTCGGTTTTTTTGAGCCGCAGGAGTTCCGCCAGAGGTGGCAGGTTGGGCACGACTTGGCGGAAGTGGTCGGAGACCTCCCGTTGGTGAGTGGCGAGGCTCTCTGTCCGCACCTCGGACAATGGCGGTGGGCAATCGCAGCAGCGAGGGTGACCAGGTGCGAGCCCCTTCTCCGCCATTAGGTCGAGCAATCCTGACATCATCGACCCGTATGTACTTTTCGACCAAGCAGCAGCGACCGGATCTGGAGCTTCGGTGCTCCAGCGCTCCATCCAGTCGTCGAGTGCTCCAGGTGTGAATTGGAGGCATCGAAGTAGTTGGCCAATCCCATCCGGCTGCCGCCGAGACCCTCCCTCGACGCGGAAGCGTGCGATTGCCGCTTCAATCAGCCCCCATGCAACGGCGTCCTCCATCCAGCCCGCATCGCCACCGTCGTAGTCCTGTTCGAACTCGATGCCGGGCTCCCCAAATGCGGACACCCAATTGGCGTCCGGGCAGAGCGGATCGTCTGCGACCTCAAAGGACCATGCAGTCCCTCGTGCCCGAAAATACCAGGGCTTCCCGTCTACAAGGCCATCGCCTTGAACGGGACAGTTGCCACCAATCTCACCCGACCAGCCATCGCCCTGCCTTGAAGACACCTGACACCTCTCTCGTTGGTGGCTTCGTGACTAACTGCCACACGGCGCAGATCGAACAGTGTTGCGTCCGGCCTGTTTGGCAGCGAGTAGCGCTCCTTCCGCAACACCAACAATATCCTCGGGTGAACACGAGGCTTGGCCATAGACCTGGGCGATTCCCACGCTGACGGTTACCTTGCGGACCTGCAAAATCTCCGGATGTTCTAGAGGGAGGCTTTGCGCCTCGACCGCTCGGCACACTCGCTCGCCCCCTACAATAACCGAGTCAGGTTCGCTCGCCGGAAGCAGCACGAGATCATCTTTCCCGCGTCGGTATATCTGGGCTTCGGTCTTCTCCGTCGCTCGCCGCACTACACTATGTAGTCGTGCGAGCAAGAGGTCGCCTGCCTCGTGTCCGTAGATATCGTTGAATGCCATCAACCAGTCGATGTTGACGTGAGCAAGCGCGAAGGACCGGCCAGCCTTTTGGAGCAGATCCATTGCGGTCCTGAGGCCCTCGTCGTCGATCCTTATTGTGCGCACACGCCATGGAAAGGACTCCAGCCAGACAACGATGATCTTGCCATCGAGGTTCAGCGTGAGGGGGACTGTCTCATCCCACCCGCCGATGACTTTGAGCGCCGCCGCCGCCGAACCAACTTCGAGCGGAGAGGTGTGCGCCTTTCTGGTTCGGACTACGGCCGACCCCTCGCATTCAGGTCCAATGAATCCCACGAGGGCCAAACGATCGCTCAGAATCCCCTCGATTCGGTCCATCCCATCATTTCCGAAAGGGGCCCTGTCAAACGTGGATACGAGCGCAACCGGCTGAGGGATTTCGACGACGTGGAAGAGGTAGGTTGGATCCGACGGCGCCCCAGCCGCAATGGCGAATTGCTCACCGTCTGGGGGCATCGCGCACCGGCCTGACACCGCGTCCACCCAACCGATGCCGTTTAGCAGCCGCATCACGGCAGGATACCTCCAGAGGCTCGGCGGCGTCCCGTTTCAGGCTCTCGTCCCGTTGCCGTGTGGTTGCCGCGACCCTGATGGTATGGCCCGGAAAGGTACGGGGCCAGACGGAACTGACTCGGCAACGACTCGGATGTTTCTCCGCTCGATCTCACGATCCACGGTAAATCAGTCCACTTCGTGGGACCGACGACGCGGGTTCGAATCCCGCCCTCGCCGCAAAGTCTTTCTTCGTAAGCTACGGCGGCCGAGAATTCGTTCATCCGGGAGTCGAAGTTCCTGTCGCTGGACCGAGCGCCGTCTCTTCGCGTCTTTCGCACCGCTCGCGCCACGCGTGTGCGTCGAAGGCAAGCACACGGTCGGGTCGTCTCCCCACTTCTTCGGGCCGACCGGGCGCGCGGTGGTTGGTCGGTGTTCTACAAGCGTTAAGTTGAGCGCGAAGCAGGTTGATGACCTTCACCTCTTCGCTTCGACGCCAAATCAATCTCTGGCAACGACTGATTCAGCACACCTAGTTCACAAATGTTGGGATCCTTAGAATTGACCTTCAGAGTGGGTTCCGCATGGTCCGCACCGTAGCGGCCGCGGGCGTTGCACCGGCGTTGGGACTTGGCGGTTCGGAGGTGTTGGACGCCACGGTCACGTACACCTCTGCACGGGACGAACCCGCGTTCGGCGTGTCGGTCACGGCCTTACTTTCGTCAGGGGGGTCGAATGGATCGAGAACGACTGGGCCATCCTTCGGGTAGAGACACCGAACCCGCTCGCCGTTGTAAGTAGATTTGAAGGAGACCCGGCCAGGCTTCTCAAAGCCGGCGAGCCCGTAAGTCTCGCCGCCTACCACGATGCATCTTTTGCAGACCGACGTGGACCGGTCTTGCGTCCTCATGAGCACCCGTTCGCCTGGACAGGCCTGCCGGCCGACCTGGTGCAGGGCGGGCACTCCGGCGCTCCGGTACTTTGGAAAGGGCATGTCGTCGGCGTCTTTTCGGGCTCGGTCAATAACTCCTACGGGTGCAAGTTCGTTTCTGGGCAGACTTGGCCTAACAAGCTGCGTATCGTAAGCGTCGTCACCATTTGGGAGGAGGCTGCCAAGCAAGGCTTTTTCCTCGATCAGAGCACTTCGCCGCGCACGACTGAACGGGGTCCCGAATTTCGGACCAGCGGTTAATGGGTAAGAGAACCTGCTTCTCCGCGGAAGAAGGCGGAACAGATGACGAATACACGCAACAAGCTCACGCCGGAACTCAACGCAAAAGTCGCTGCCTGTTGACCGCGTTCAAGGGACGCTGGGAGCAAGCACGCTGTTCCAACGTCGGGTATCCGTCCGTTACGATGTCGAGGTTCGCGCTAGGTGGACGCTGGAAGCGCTGGGCGTTAGAGGCATAGCCAAGCTTGAACGCATCGCCGATGACGTCTGGGTCGAGCCTCGAGCGCTTCGCTTCTTCGGTTTCGAGATCGGAACGCGAATGACCGTCGTGCGCCTCGCCGACGGAGGACTGTTTGTTCACTCCCCCGTCGCACTGGACGCGGAGACAAGAGATGCGGTCGACGCTCTCGGGGACGTGAATGCACTCGTCGCGCCGAGTCTGTTTCATCACCTCTACATCGGCGACTGGAAGCGCGCCTATCCGGCGGCCTCACTCTTGGCGTGCCCTGGTCTGGAGAAGAAACGGAACGATTTAAAGTGGGATGCGGTCCTAAACGATGAGCCTGAGAAGCCAGATCGGTCGGCATTCCGCTGGGGCTGGAACTTTCTGCAACGATCGTCGTGAATTGCGCGTTACGTCTTCTCTCGGCTTCCGCCTCGACCGTTTGCGCTACCTATTCGCTAAACCCGCCCCTACAGATCTGGGTGGGTGGAGGATTGGGTTTGATTATTTTTGTCTGCGTCCCAATTTCGGGGATTATTAATAATATATTGTCTGACGCGATCGAGTTCTAATTCGTCTCTGATGATGCGATCGTAATAATTTCTTTGCCAGACTGGAACACCGCGCAAACCACGTTCTTTGTTAATTGCCTTGGCTGAAAATGTTTTAAAACCTCGAATGATTTCGGAAATTGACTTCTTACTACCCATCGATGATTCTAAAATAATCATTCCATGTAGATGATTTGGCATGACGACTGATTCATCTATAATAATATTTGAATGATGCTGTGATAATTGTTGCCAATGCGATCGAGCAATATCACCGACGGTGTTAAATCCCATCGTTTCGTTGACAATATCACCAAATAGACATTCTCGATCGTGCGTACAAATGGTAATAAAATAAGCACCAGATGTCAAATAGTCATATCCGTTTAGTCGGATCGATTGCCGATGATTGAAATCGAGATCGTATTTCATCGTGCCTAATAATTAAATCTAATGCAGAATTATACATGATTAGATCGATCTCATGGATCTGTAGATGGCTTTGTTTACGCAAATAATCATCACCAAATTCCAGAAATTGTGAACGAACCCGCCCAATCCCACCAGTCAATATCGATCGTAATTCGATTATGAGGGTAATAATGTTCGATCTATTTTGATAATTTATGATTGATGATGCTCGATCGATTATTGGTGGGGAGGGCGGCTTCGATCAAGATTTTTAGAATTATTCGGAATCGATCGCATAAACCCGCCCCTACGAACCTGTGCAGGCGAATATGTGGGTGGGGATTCGATCGATCGCGTTTCGGGGATAGTGATATTGGCTCGATCTCAGTCCAAGGCTAATCCCCGCAGTGTGAAAACAGGACGTATATTTTACCGATCGACCAATGACACTAACCACGATCGTATAAAGGCGATCGAATGTTGTTTGTCAGTCGATCGTAGTCAGCTAGAGATAGATGATAAATCTCAACTTTTAGAGCTTGCGATCTGAAATCGATGTCTTTGAAATAAATTCATCCGTCATCACGATCGATCGAATTTTATAAGCATTCATAAATATTCAGTTGGTCGAACGTGCAACTATACAATCATTTTAGCCATTGGCGTAGCCTCTCTGCTAGGAGACTCGATCGTCCATCATCGATCGAGTCCTAAAATTCTAACCGCGATCGAATCTACAATCCACAAATCCTAATCGTCGAACATCTCTGGTGGGGGAGGGCGGGTTCGATCGATATCGATCTCCAGATCGGTCGGTATTCCGCTGGGGCTGGAACTTTCTGCAACGATCGTCGTGAATTGCGCGTTACGTCTTCTCTCGGCTTCCGCCTCGACCGTTTGCGCTACCTATTCGCCGAGCGCGTGACGCCGCAGCCGGGCGCGTTCTATGGGGGGTGGATCACGAGTGACGTTGTCGGGCCATTCAAAGGTGGTTTAGGCACGGAAGGTTGGTAGCTACCTCTCTTGACCCTGTCGTGATACGCCGAATTCAATGTCCATTCGAACGGTGCTTCGAGCCGCGGCGCTCGCGTGGGCGACGCCACTCGTCAGCTGCTCCCGACAGTCAGCCGTGTCAAGTGAACCTCCGGACGCCGGACCAGGTCACTATCCGGTCGAGCAAGCCTCGTTCATCGTCGAGGTGACCCCGACGGACATCCGCCTCGACGGCATTGCGGTTGTCCCTCTCCCCAATCGAACGGCCCAAATGTCTGGGGGAGTCGACCTAATGTTCAAGCTTCGCGGAGGCGCGAGGGATTACATCGTTCCGCTCGGAGACGCGTTAAAAGTTCGACAGCCAACGACAATAGCTGCCCAGATCCTTGCCGATCCGTTCACACAGTACCGCGTCTTGTGGGAGGTTTTTTTTACCCTTGGTCAGTCCGAGCACCGCTTCGACCTTGCCCTTACGCGCGACGCTGGAGCCGCACCTGCACCCAGTAGAATAGGCGTAGGCGTACGCGCACGCGTAAAAGTGTTCGACCCTTCCGTTGTCGCCACGCTCTCGGCGGGGGGCCGCACCCGAGTCGAGATTCTCTCCAATGGGATCGATGTCAGCACCCCCGCAGGCCATCTCTCCCGTGGGTGCCTGCAACTCGGCGCGGGGACGACAGTTCCCCAGGTGGAAGGCGCCGATGACCTCGTCGCTCTCGCCGACTGCCTCGTTCGGGTGAAGTCGGCGACCAGCGACGGCACGAAGGTGAGCGAAGTTTTTCTCGTCGCGCCGCCTGCCGCGGACGCAGCATCGGTCGTGGCAGTCATGAACGCCGCCAAGCGTTCCGTCGCCGCGTCGGTGAGCTTCGGTTTCGCGGAAGCAGGCGAGCTCGTGGATGTCTCCATCTTGGCGATCATTGCCAATCCTAACTTCTTCGCGGGCAAGCGTGTGCGAGTGATGGGTTATGTAAAGCGTGATTTCGAGGGTAATGCCATTTACCTGCACAAGGAGGACGTTGACCATGCGCTTAGCTTCAATGCTGTCGAGCTCGACCTGGAGGGCCTGCGTACCCGGCCCGCCACTGTCAGCGACCGCGCTCAGGGCTACGCGATAGCCGAGGGTATCTTCATGCCAAGTAGGCACGGTCGGACGCCGTTCAGTGGCACTCTCTCGTCAGTCACGCGACTCGACGCTTGGAAGTAGCCTTGTCAAGGTCAGACGGACCTGGGGGGGGCCGATGGCGGGCCAGGCGGCGGCGCGCGACGGCGTACGAAGCCGACCGTGATACGTCACGAAGCGCTCCAGCAGGGCGCTGAACCGCGACCCACCCGAAGTACTTTGGGTCGCAGGCGGATAGGTCGTGCAGGCGGGGTAGCTCCGGGGAGGAAGGCGACATAACGCTCAATGATGCGATCTCGCCCAGAACCGTCCCTCGTCGCGGAGCTTCCACCAATTTGAACACCCAGCCTGGTCGACGTCTGGGACTGCTCGATCTTCCTCCACGACGGACGTGACATGTCGCTGCGTGAAAGCATGCGCCACCTGAATGCGATCCTCTAGCTCGACGTTGAGGACACAACGTGGTCGAGTACGGGATGACGCCGGTGACCACGTAACTGGCCACACACGACCTCACTGACCCCCTCTAGGCAACAAGCGCGGAAGCGAGGCTCTACCGCAACGCATATGCGCTTTTTTTCAGGATAGGTTGGGACTTGCTTAAACCGTCAGGGTAGCGTGCGACATCGGGAAAACGTTGCAAGCTCGTCCTCAGGCCTTCAACCATTGATACAAAGGCGTCGCCATGCTCTCCGTCTTCTTCTCCGATCAGGTCGTCGCTGAATTTTCGATCGACAGCCCGAGCCCGCGCAAGCCCGGCCTCGTCGTCCGGGACTGGATTGCCCACGGGTTACCGGTGAAAATAGTCACCCCAGATCCGGTGACGGAAGAGGACTTTGCGCTTGCCCATGACCGTACGCACGTGAGGGATATTCTTTTTTTGAAGAAGGACAATGGCTTCTTCACGCGCGATCAGGTTGTCGCCGATTCCCTCTTTCACACGACGGGAGCCATGGTTGCGGCGGCAATCCACGCCGTTCAAAACAGGACCTTCGCTTGCGCCCCGGTCAGCGGATTTCACCATGCCATGTACCGCAGCGTTGGCGTCTACTGCACCTTCAATGGCCTCATCGTGGCGGCACAAACCTTGAAAAAGCGTGGCCTTGCGACGCGGGTGGGGATTCTCGACTACGACATGCACTTCGGCGACGGCACGGAGGACATCATCGAGACGCTACGGCTCGACCATGTCGTCCATTATACCGCTGGCAAGGACTTCCGGAAGCCCGAGCAGGCGGAAGGCTTTCTGCGGTCGATACCAGAGCACTTGGAGCGCATGCGCGGTTGCAACATCATTCTCTATCAAGCCGGCGCAGATCCCCATATCAAGGACCCTCTCGGGGGCTGGCTCACGACAGCGCAGCTTCGGCAACGCGATCGTATCGTATTCACCACTGCTCGAGCGATGGAGCTACCCGTCGCCTGGGACCTCGCCGGCGGCTATCAGGAAGAAAGCGACGGTTCGATCCCTGCGTTGTTGGAAATTCATCGAAACACCGCCCTCGAGAGCATTGCGGCCTTGTCTAGCTGAACTTGCGCACGACGCTGCGGCGCGAGCTCAGGCGATCGAGCTCCCGCCATGGGCTCAGAGCGGTCGGCGTTCCGCCATCAACGTAATCCCTCTGGGGGTTGATCGTATAAGTCGTCTTACGGTAACTGCGTCGGCTTCGCGCGCCCCTTGGACCGACTATCCCCTCCTAGAACCGAAACTCCAATAGTTGCCGCAAATCTTGTTACAACAGCGTCTGAGGCGGCTAGAATTGCTGCTGCTGCGGCTAAAGCTGCATCTGATATTGCGACGGGTACCGTCAATTTAGCTAATAACCAGGCTGCTAGTACTGCCAACAATGCTGCCGATATTGCAAACGTCACCGCAAGTGCTGCCAATAATACCGCTGCTCCTAGCACTCCTCCAACGATCACAGCAGCAAGTGAAGCAGCAAGGGCAACGGTAAATGCTAAAAATGCTGCCAATTCTGCCGCTAGTGCGACTGATGATGCTCAAACAGTTGCAAATGCTCCTGGGAATAGTGCACAAGCAGCAGCCTTAACTGCTGCTAATAATGCTGCTGCTGCTGCTGCTGCTGCTGCTGCTGCTGCTGCTAATGCTAATGCTGACGCTGCTGTTGCTAATGCTGCTGCTTAGAATACTACTACTGCTGATACCGCCAATACTAGTAAGGCTACTGAGCAAGCTAATCTTGCGGCTGCGAAGGCTACTCTTGCGGCTGAACAGGCTGATCTTGCCGATACCCAAGCAAAAAACTTTGGATTAGTAGCTAATAGTTCAGCTCCCATCCTCGATCCCGTGACTGCTTCAACTACGGCTACTACGAAGGCTACTGCGGCTACTACTGCGATAGCAGCACCAACCGTAGCAAACAGTGCAATCGCTCAGATCGGTCGGTATTCCGCTGGGGCTGGAACTTTCTGCAACGATCGTCGTGAATTGCGCGTTACGTCTTCTCTCGGCTTCCGCCTCGACCGTTTGCGCTACCTATTCGCCCGAATGTCGAGAGCGCCATCGTCGGCCGCGCACTCTACGACGGCTCGCTCACTCTCGAAGACGCGGTGGTCGCCGCTCGCTGAGGACGAACCACGCGCGCGGCTCGCAGCCCCCGCTTGCCCGCCCGCAACGTTTGCCGCGTTCGCTACTCCAAGCCAAATTCGGGTATTGGAGAGGCGGAGACATACGCTTTGCAGGGTCGAGATTCACGAAGGCGCGCGGTCTCGTGATGCGACGTCTAAACGTGTGATAGGCTCGCGTCATGCTTGCGCGTATTCGGCCGTATGCGGTCTTCCGAAATCCGAGGCGGGTCGTATTTCTGGCGTCTTTTTCATGTTCATTTATTCTAGCGCCCGCCTGCGCGACGCCGACCGCATTGACGCTCACCATCTTCGGCGAGCTCGCCTGTGACAAGGGCTCCGTGGTCGCACTCGTCGGAGGCGGCGGACTCGAGGCCCTCCCGTTCAAGGCGCCGTCGTCCGTGTCGACAACATGCGACGCCGCCGGACGGCGCGGAAACGTGGTCGTTCTACCGACGGCCTCGAACGATGAATCGGTCGCGTTCGCCGTGATTCAGCGCGCCGACGGGCAGCCTGCGGACGGGTGCCTCGATCCGAAACAATCGAGCGGCTGCATTGTCGCCAAACGCCAGCTTCGCTTCGCCAAGCACGCCTCGAGCGAAATGCGCATTGACCTTCGCCTTTCGTGTCTCGGCATCACGTGCGACACGAACGAAACATGCGTCAAAGGTCGTTGCCTGGACGCACAAACCACCTGCGGCGCCGCGTGCGACGAAACCGCGTTGGAGGGTCGAACCGGAGGCGCCAATCCCGACAATCGTGACGCGAGCGCGGATGACGCCAGTGAGCTGAATGCAATCGATTCCGGCGCGGGCACGCGTGATGCTACTGTCAACGGTGACACTACATGTGCGTTGGGGGACTGCGTCCAAGTCTGTGCGGCTGAATCGAACTGTTCGCGCGACTGCATCGGCGGCGGATGCACTCAAATTTGTTCGCGAGGCGCGACCTGTGACTTTACCTGCTCGGGTAAGAACTGCACCCAGCGCTGCGATAAGGACGCGTCGTGCAAGATGAGATGCGATGGCAGCACTGACGGATCCGCTACGTGCGCACAATCGTGTACGCAAGCCGTTTCTTGTCAAGTCGCGTGCACTGGAGTGTGCAGTCAAAACTTTGTCTGCGCGTGCACACGTCTTTAAGTCGCGCCGGCCGCTCATTGCTTCGTCTTTGACGCTACGTCCCTTCCGTCTTCATCGGGCTCGATCGCAAAGCGCGCGATGCCACACCACGCGTTGAACGCGGCGGCGCCCATGGCCTGGATGCGCTGAAACGCGTCCTCGTTTTTCGTCCCTTGGCATCGAGCTACACGAATGCGAGTCGCTCAACGTTGGTAGTCAATCGTGTGCGCCCGGGACTACGTGTTCCCGCGAGTCCTGGGGCGGTGACTGCGTACAAACCTGCGAAGCTGGCGCGACTTGTAAATTCAAGTGCTTGGGCGACAGATTGCAAAGGCAGTGTCAACGGTTCAGGCGACTGCGCTCACACATGCGGCCTGTGCGTGACGGCTCGTCAGACGCCCACGGGGTGCCAGATCGTCTTGGTCTCGAGGAATCGCTCAATCCAACCCAGCCCTTGCGCTTTGCGCTCGTTCGACCACGCCTCCGCGTCCATCGGCACGCGCGTCGTCACACGTTTTACGCTGTCTGCGCCTTCACTTTCGACCGCGCGGCGAAGGTTAGGGTCGACCATCCAGGCGTCGATGCCGGCGACTTCCCGGTGCTTGGCAAAGTGAACGGCGAGCTCGTTCGCATGACCCGTAAGAATATTCACCACGCCGCCGGGAATGTCGCTCGTTGCCAAACACTCACTCCACACGATACTCGTGCGCGGATCACGTTCGCCCGCAAGCGCGACGCACGTGTTGCCGCCCGTGATAATCGGAAGGATGGTCGACACAAGACCGAGAAGCGCAGGCCTGTCAGGCGCGATAACGCCAATCGTGCCCATAGGCTCGGGCACGCTGAAGTTGAAGTGAGGACCCGCCACTGGATTCGAGGACGCGAGCAACGCGAAAAATTTATCCGCGAAACCTGCATAAAAAACGACGCGGTCAATCGATACGTTCACCTGAGAGGCCGCCTCCGCGGGAGTCTCCCCGCCGCGAACGAGCGACTGCGTGAGCTCTGGCCGCCGTGACTCCATCACCTCGGCGAGGCGATAGAGAATCTGCCCGCGATTGTAGGCCGTCCGCCTTTCCCAGCTGACCAATGCCGACCTCGCCGCAAGAACAGCGTCGCGAACGTCCTTTCGAGAGCCCCGCGGAACGTTGACCGTAGCCGGGTCGGCGCCGAGATCTTCCTCGCTCGGCGCACCCTCGACTTGAAAGTAGCGGCCTGATTCAGAACGCACGAACGCGCCGCCAATGAACATCTTATAAGCCTTGTTGACCCGCACACGCGCGTCGACGTTCGCGCTGTCGTAAGGCTTCATGAGAAGGATGTCTCCCGAACTCGTGTGTTCGACTTCAACGCCGGAAGCGCCGGAAGCGCCGGAAGTGCCTAACGCGCTCTCGCTCGTCTCGTCTCGCTCGAATCCGCGAGGCGCCTTTCTCGAGGCTTCCTTGTTTTCCATCACTCCACCCCGAGGTAAGCCGCAAGGCCCTGACGCCCACCCTCACGACCGAACCCGCTCTCTTTGTAGCCGCCGAAGGGTGAGGTCGGGTCGAACTTGTTGAAGGTGTTCCCCCAGATAACCCCCGCCTTCAGCTTGGTGGCCATATAGAAAATCTTCGCGCCCTTGTCTGTCCAGACACCCGCGGAGAGGCCATATGACGTGTTGTTGGCTTTTTCGACCGCTTCGTCGGGTGTACGAAACGTGAGAATCGTGAGCACCGGACCAAAGATCTCCTCCCGCGCGATACGGCTCGACATGCTCGCTCCCGTAAAAAACGTTGGCGGGAACCAGTAGCCCTTTTCGGGCACAGGGCACGGCGCGCTATAGCGCTCGCACCCCTCCTCCTCCCCCGCCGCGACGAGCTCGCGAATCCGAGCGAGTTGCGCCTTCGAGTTAATCGCGCCGACGTCCGTGTTCTTGTCGAGCGGAGAGCCCATGCGAAGCGTCGCCATGCGGTCGCGAAGCTTCTTGACGATCACGTCGTGCACGCTCTCCTCAACAAGAAGCCGCGACCCTGCACAGCACACGTGGCCCTGATTGAAGTAGATCCCGTTGACAATTCCGTCCACGGCCTGGTCGATGGGCGCGTCCGCAAAAACGATGTTCGCCGCTTTGCCGCCGAGCTCGAGGCTAAGTCGTTTATGGGTCCCCGCAATTGCGCGCTGAATGCGTTTACCGACGCTCGTCGAACCGGTGAATGCGACCTTGTTAACATCGGGATGAATCGCGAGCGCCGCGCCCGTTTCACCCCCGCCCGTAACAATGTTGACGACCCCAGGGGGGAGCTCCGCCTCCTCGATGATCTTCGCGAGCAAGAGCGCCGTGAGTGGCGTCGTCTCTGCCGGCTTCAGCACGACGGTGTTGCCACAAGCCAGGGCGGGAGCGATCTTCCACGCGGCCATAAGGAGCGGAAAGTTCCATGGGATGATTTGACCGGCAACACCAAGCGAACGAATGCGCCGACCGTGAAACGCATAGTCGAGTTTGTCTGCCCAGCCTGCGTGATAAAAGAAGTGTGCGGCCGCTAGGGGAAGGTCGATGTCACGCGACTCTTTAATGGGTTTGCCGCCATCCATCGACTCGACGATCGCGAGCTCTCTCGCTTTTTCTTGAATCGCCCGAGCGATGCGAAAGATGTACTTTGCGCGATCTGCGCCACGCATCCGCGACCAGTACTTGTCGTAGGCCTCGCGCGCCGCCCGCACGGCATCATCGACGTCTTGCGCATTCGCGTCAGCCACCTCCGCGAGCACCTCCTCGGTACTTGGGTTGATCGTCGGAAAAAACCGCCCGCTTCGCGGAGTTACCCACCGACCGCCGATGAAAAGTCCGTACTTCGGATCGATAGAAACGTGGTCTGGAGATTCTGGCGCTGCCGCGTAATCCCACGCCTTGCCAAAGTCGAGCGCGACGATGGCCCCACGTGACGGGGGTGCAGCTTCGCCTTCGCGCTTTGTCATCGTATGCGCCATGCTTCCGTACTCCTGTCAGTCCTTCGAAAAGTCGTCGGCCGCCTGGTAGTTTCCCGTGCGCTGCTTCTCAAGCTGCATGAGGACATCGTTGAGAAGCGCACTCGCACCAAAACGAAATAAGTCAGGCGTCAACCAGGCGTCGCCTAGCGTTTCTTTCACAAGCACAAGGTAGTGGAGTGCCTGCTTCGCCGTGCGCACGCCGCCCGCGGGCTTCATGCCGATACGCCGGCCTGACGCGTAATAATGATCGCGGATCACCTCAAGCATAAGAAGCGTGACCGGTGGCGTCGCAGCAGGCTGAATCTTCCCGGTCGACGTCTTGATGAAATCTGCGCCGGCGGCGATGGCGAGCTCACTGGCTTTGCGAATCAAGTCGTACGAGCCGAGTTCTCCCGTTTCGAGGATGACCTTCAAGTGTGCGTGGCCGCACGCCTCCTTCGTGGCCGAGATCTCATCGAACACGCGAGCGAAGTCACCCACGAGCATGGCGCCTCGGTCAATGACCATGTCAATTTCGTCCGCGCCGAAGTCGACAGCCCTCCGCGTGTCGGCAAGTTTGATGTCCAACGGAGACTGGCCGCTCGGAAACGCCGTGGCCACACTCGCCACTTTCACCGAAGACCCTGCAAGGCGCGCTTTGGCAGTCACCACGTGATTGGGGTATACGCAAATGGCGGCGCATGGACCTACCGAAGGGTCTTGATAAAGCGGGATTCGCGCTTTTTCGCAAAGCTGATTGACCTTGCCGGGCGTGTCTTTTCCCTCCAGCGTCGTCAGGTCCATCATTGCGACAGCAAGCCTGAGGCCTGCGAGCTTGGTTTCGCCCTTGAGCGAACGTTTCCCTAAGGAGGCCGCACGCTCCTCGAGTGCCACGGCGTCGACCGCGGGCGGGGCGAAAAGCGCGTACATCGACCCGACGCCTCCGCGACGAGGTGCGTCGGCGTTAAAGGCTGGCGCACCTTCGGAATAGCTCACGGAATCATCGCATTTTAGGCTCTCACCGGTTTCGCCGATGTCGCTTTGGTCTTCGAGAGTGCTCACGCCACGAGACGCTATCACGGGTTTTACTTCCACTTGATGCTGCAGCCGAACGCCGTCGTGTCAGTGACAGGAGGCGCCTTTCCGAGTAGGAGCGCATCGAGCGCATTCTTGAGGTGATGAGCTGTCACCTGGGCGATAGCGCGATGGTTGTCATCGATTCGCCCGCGATAGCGAAGCTTCCGGTCTTCATCAAACACGAAGGCCTCCGGCGTGCTTTGGGCGCCCAAAACTCGAAGGAGGGCTTGCGAGTTGTCTCTGACGTAGGGGAATGGAAACCCTCGCTCCCGCGCGCGCGCCTTCATCGCTTGCATACCGTCGTCGGGGTAGCGGGTCGCGTCGTTCGCATTGACGGCAAGGAACTGCACTTCGTGGCTCTCGTAGCTTTTCGCGAGCGCTACGACGCGCGATTCATACGCGACGACGTAAGGGCAGTGATTGCACCACGCGAGCACCACGAGGATCTTCGATGTCGCATCCACGAGAGAGTGCGTGCGGCCATCCGTACCCGGTAGGTCAAAGGAAGGACATTGCGCCAGGAGCTCTAAACCCATCGTCGCCACGCTAGTGCGGCCGTGACCCAAGGAGGCGACAATCGAAGCGGGTACGGAGACAAGAGGCAATCGCACCGGTAAATCTTGGAACTCGAATCTCGAAGGGAATTTGTGGAGTGTGACGCATAGTTCCCGAGGCTCTAAGGCCTTGAGAACCCCAAGACCCGGGTCGTTAAACGGAAAAACCCGCTCAGTTCCCGCGATGCACTTGCATCGTCGAAAAAAGAGCGGGAATGAAACCCGAAAGCGTCGCTGGGGCGCTACTTTATATGGTTCGCGAATCTAAGGCTTGGGTGGCGCGGCATCGAGCTTTGCCCTCTTTCGGCGCCTGCGGGCAGCCTCAGCCTGCTTCTTGCGCTTTTTCACGCTAGGTTTCATGTAGTGGCGGCGCATCTTGAGTTCACGCAAAACGCCTTCAGAGGCTAGCTTTCGCTTGAGCATCTTGATGGCGCGCTCGATTCCGCGGTCGCTAACGACCACTTCGAGCGGCTTACACTGTACGGCTTCACTCGGCATCTAAGCTTGCTCCGTAAACGAGTCGCAAAAGGAGTGCCACGGATACCAGATCGGTCGGTATTCCGCTGGGGCTGGAACTTTCTGCAACGATCGTCGTGAATTGCGCGTTACGTCTTCTCTCGGCTTCCGCCTCGACCGTTTGCGCTACCTATTCGCTGCTGGGGAGGCGCTGAAGGTAAGCGACGGGCTGGTTCTGGGTAAGCCCCGCCCAAAACTTTACCTCGATGAGTAGCGGCTCCGCGCCCGTCGCATTGCGCCCAACGAGATCGGGCCTCGCGTCGTGCTCGCCGGAAGACTGCGTGGCGTAGGTTAGCTCGTCGTCAATCGTCGACCCAAACCCACGTAGCAGGTCCCGAACAGCTGCACGGGCGGTCTCGGAGTTTTGCAGAACGTAGCCCAAGGCCTCGGTCGCAAGGTTCTCCGGATGGCTTCCAAACTGGAGGGCCAAGTGAGCGAACAGCGAGGAGGCCATCCTAAGATCGTACACTGACGAGCTGCCCCGCGGATTCTCAACCGTCAGTATGATTGGTATGCCCTGTACGGGGGTAGGTTCTCGACTGACGGCTCGTGGTCGGCGAGATTCGCGTGCTTGGACGTTGGATTAGCTCGGTGCAGACTGTTGTTCCGCGGCGGCACCATATTGGGACCGATCGGCAGCGCGAGCTGCTTGGCGTCCAGACGTAGCCAAGTTCGCAGCCAGTATTTGGGTGCGAGTTCCAGATACCGGTCGCGCGGCCAACATGGCACGACACGAATCATCGCCTCGAAGTAAGAGTCGGTATTGAGGTTGTGTAGTCTGCACGACGCCATGCGGGAAAAAAGGTGTGCTGCTGGCTGCGCGTGAACTCTCGGTTCACGAAACGTTCATGCTTTCGCCCGACCGCAATGACTCGCAGGGTCCGCTCACCAGCGTTGTTTTCGAGGCGAAGCCTTCTATCGTCGAGAAAGCGACAGAGCGCGGCGCGCTGACGGAGGGCGTGCCCGAAGGCGTTAGCAACGGGGACGCACACATGACGAGCGCGATCAAAAAACGCGGCTTTGCCCGCGCGAAAAACTCGTCGAGCAGTCGATGGGAAGCGATCTGCCTACGCACGCGAGCGCAACTCTGGAGAAGGCGATGCCTACTGCGTTTCAAAACCGAACAGAACAAGAAGCAGACGGATGGCGTCGCGCGAGATGGTTGATGTGTGGATTGTTCCGACGGTCATATTTTTGCGTTGATCCGGAAAAGTAATCCTGCGCGCTCTCACCGAAGAATGCGACCGCGTTCGATCTCCTTGACCTTGCGCAAAGTAAGAGCACCTAGAAAGAATGCCCTCGTGGGCGTCGCGCACGGCATCATACGACGGCGCCCTAAGCCGGTCCGCATACCTCGATAGTCAAGTCAGGCCCGGACCAGCATCCGGGGCTTTCGTCATTTCTACATGTGTTTGATGAGAAAGGCGGAAACGCCGGTTAGCATTCGCTCCACTTGCCCGCGGTCAAAGTCGGTAAACCTCCCGTGTGCGGCTGCGTTCCGGATATCAGCCCATGCGCGCAAGTCCTTCGCCTGCAGTTCGTTATATAGGCCCGCGGCTTTGAGTTCGTCGATAATGACGGCCATCATCTTGTGTTTGCCACTCGCGTTTAGAAGATCGATAGGTGGCAACTGTCGTTGACACAACTTGCGGAGTGCGTTTTCTAGCACAGCACCCGTGAGCACGGCGGCTGGTACTCTATCGGCGAGGCCTGTGTGATTGTCGGCTAAAAGCGACTCTGCTTGTCCGAGATAATCGGCGGTGACTTCCGCTTCGATCATCGCAGTCACCTTTTCGAGTATTCCCGACTTGTAGTCATCGAAGATTCCGGTAAGGACCCCAATTATTTGTTGCATGCCGTGGGTGGTTGCCGGGAATGTTCCCAATTGCAACACGATGCGGGCAGGGTGGTCCCCTGCTCGGCTCGATAGCATTTCGACCACCGACACCACGCGGGTACGAAGCGAGACGAACGCGGTAAGGGTGCCGGACATCCCCGGTGGTGGCGGTAACGGCTCTGATGGGAAGTGCTGGGCGTAGGGATCCATCGCGGGTTGCTGGTAGTAGGCGTGCTCCCGCGCATCCTCTCCCTCGTATATAGCCAACAGTATCTTAGCCTCCGCAATGAGCGACTCGAACCGGGCGCAAATGGTGGCGTTGACCTGAGGCGGTAGCGGCATGGCGCCAGACTAGCCCACGGCTCCGCTGCGACTATCGAAAGCCCGAACTAACTAAAACGGAATCATCCGACACCAGCCATTGGGCGATGGGTCAGGCCCCCAGGCTCGACCTCGGCGATAAACCTTTCGTCCACGGCGTGGTTGCAGACGCCCTGTCACGTCTTCATCCGCCGCGGCTCATTGATAAAGCGGCCCTGGAGGAGTTGGCTAAGCACAATATCGCGGGGGGATAGTCGGTCCAAGGGGCGCGCGAAGCCGACGCAGTTACCGTAAGACGACTTATACGATCAACCCCCAGGGGGATTACGTTGATGGCGGAACGCCGACCGCTCTGGCAGCGCGTACTTCCCCTCGGGGAGCACGTACGTCGAGCCCACCGGGACGTGCCTCGGTCCCGCGACCACTGCAGGAGCAGTCGCGTCCGGAAGGTCGACTCCGGGCGTGGCCGGGAGCGGCTCGGTGGTCGCCGACTCCCCGCCTCCCCCGTCGCAGCCGGCAAAAACGAGCGTCAGGACCGTGAACGCGAGCGTAGTCCGGGCGAGCACGGTACCGCGTAGCTCGACCCGCCGGTTGGGTCAACGGAGCCCCCGTCCCGGCGAGACGTGACGCGAGCGCAGTCAAAAGCTCAAAAAGATGCGCGCGTCGCAGTTGTTGAAACTCTGACCGGTTCCAAACGGCGACGGCAATTCGGTCGCAGGCCGCGCGTGCTCGCTTCGCGGTGAAGGGCACGCGGGCTTCGACCGCAGCGCAACTTCGCCATCTGAACGCACCCCGAGCCAGAGCGTCCGTTCGGTGACTCGGTCGACGGGCAGCGACGAGGAGGGCCATTGAAGTTGGACGCCCAGGTGCAACGCACCGCTCTTCCACCGCTTGGGACCTTGCCCTCCCACGAGGAGGACCCGGCGACGCTCCGCGGCTCTTTCCCGAAGATATCGCCTACGTTCGCCTAACCCTACTCAGCGACGGCCGGCTGCGCTGACCGCGGAACGGGCCCGGCCCCGACCCAGGCTACATCTGCACGGAGCTCCGCCATCCAGGAGCTCCTCAACCGAGCTCCGACCGACGCCCCCGTGAGGGCGAGGTCGTCTATCGTCGGGAGATGATGGATCTGAGCCCGCCACGCGGGTTCCGCTTGCTAGAAGCCGCGGAGAAACACACGCTCGCCGAGGCGAACGGCTGCTACCTTGGAGGGCGCTCGATGATCTTTTTTCTGGTGAAGTCGCCAGGGCTTTTTCAGACCGAAGCGCTTCGAGCCGAGCTGGCCCGGGCCCGTCTCCATCCGACCGTCCACGAAGACGGCGAAGGCCTCGCGATAGCGCTCGGTCGCTGGGGAAGCGTGTACCTGCAGGCCCAAGCTCGAGGCGCGGTTGCTGGGCCATCGGCGCGCGTTGCCCAATGCGGCGATTTGCGCTCGCACGAGTACGTGGTGGTGGCCCAGCCGACGGCTACGGCCCTTGCGCATGCGGTCGGACGCGCGATCGCGGCTGCAGCGCTCGGTACCGTGTCGAGCGCGGACGGCACCGCCGCGTTCACGCCGGAGGACCTCGAGCGCTGCGCCCTCGCGGGACCCGTCGTTGCCACCGATGCCGACGCTTTCTCTGCGCTGGGCGAGCTCGAGGCCGGCGATAGCTCGAAGATCCAGCCTCTCGCCTCGTACATTCGTACGTACGTCGGCAATCACGGGCCGAGTCTCCTGCGCCGTGCTTTCGAGGACTGGTGCTGCCGCGTCGGGCTCGGCGACGACACGCGCGCCATCGAAGCGGCGACTGTCGCGGAGTCGCTGGGCGTCGCGCCGGCTACTCGAGCCGCTCGACCGGAGGCCGAGGCGGCGTTCGAACGTGCCCGCGAGGCGCACCGCCTGTATCAACGCGAGCGATAGTCGACGGTGCGGCCGGGTCCTGGAACGGCTCGCTTACGCCGAGCCAGTTTTCGACGAAGACCGTCGGTGGTTACACACCCAACTTTCATTTTCTTTTCCCCTGGCGAACGCGTACGAAGAGCCTTCCGTTTTTCGAGCTGCCGGACCAGTGGCCCAGGATGTGGCCCTCGGGACGCTGAGGCATGCCAATGCGACACGAAACCCTGCCGGGCGATGAGAATGCGATCGTCGAATATCTTGCAAGCCTCATCCGCAAGCGAGAGTTTGCGCTCGATGAAGCATCGCTAGCAGCGCTCCAAAGTCAAGGCTCGGAGCTCATCCAAGGGTGGGCGTTTGCCTATCGCGTCTACCGCTCGATCGACAATTGCCGGACAGAACTACTTCGAGAAGGGCTCGCGAGCTCGAACCCCAGGGTAAGAGAGCAATCTTGCGACATCATCGGCGACGAGGAAATCGTCTCACTCAGGGAAAGCCTGATTCCACTCTTCGAGGACCCCGTGCCGTACGTGCGGGAGGCCGCGACTTACAATCATGACAATATGTTTCCGTCACTTTCCGGGTGACCCAGCGGTCGATTTCCGGGCGTCAGTACCAGACGCGGTCGAGCTCGCGCTCGCGCTCCGTGGCATCGGGCGAGAGGAGCGCCGCGTGGCAGCGTGTCGCCGTGGGATGTTCGCGCACGAGGCGCGCCTGCGCGTCGCGCGTCGCGAGGTTCGCGGCCTCGTCATCGCCGGCGTCGCCGTGCGCGAGACCGAGCTCGAGCTGCACGAGGGCGAGCATCCAGCCGAAGAGCTCGGCGGGGGCCGCAGCGGTCTTCACCGCCCACGTGCCGAGCGCGATCGCTTCGCCGGGACGACCGAGCCTCCGCAACGCACGCACCAGGGAGCGGACAGCGCTGATCTCGGGGGCCGTGAGCGTGGTCGCCGCGCACGAGGACGCGAGCGTCAGCGTCGCTGGCGCGCGGCAGCCCTCGATGCGGGTCTCGTCACGGCTCCAGCGAAGGGCGCTGTCGTGATCTCCGAGCGCAACGAGCCCGCGCACGATCACCGTCGCATTGAAGCGCCACTGGTTCTCGTCGCCAGGCCTCGTCGCGGCGCAGAGGAGCGCGATGCTGCGCTTGAACGACTCGCGGTCACCGCCGAGCGAAGCGTCGAGGGCGAGATGGCAGAGCGTCGCGGGTCGCACCTTGTCGAGCGGGTTGCCGCGATCGTGAAGGGCGAGGTTCGCGGAGCGCACGGTCACGTGCCTCGCGGAAATGACCGCCCATGGCGAGCCCCTGCGCGAGCATGCCCCGGCAGCGCAGCTCGTTTCGCAGCT
Organism: Polyangiaceae bacterium; assembly: GCA_025353725.1. Classification (GTDB taxonomy): domain Bacteria; phylum Myxococcota_A; class Polyangia; order Polyangiales; family Polyangiaceae; genus Labilithrix. Next base: position 22,539 of record JANXOF010000007.1, read on the forward strand.
TCGAGAAGGGGTGCGCGAGGCGGGCGCCGAGCGCACGGACCGCCTCGTCCAGGCGGAACTGATCGAGCTCCGTCGCCCAGCATTCGAGCTCGTAGCGTTCGGCGACCTCGTTGCCGATGACCTCGCGCTCGGTGTCGAGCAGGAGGCGAGCCTGCGAGTGGAGCTCCCACGCCCTCCGGCAGTGGCCCAGATTGCGATGGAAAGAGCCAAGGTCGAAGAGCACGCGCGCGCGATCGGAAGGCGCGAGCGCCGCGTGGTCGAGCGACTCGAGGAGCGCAATGCCCTCCTCCGTGGTCGCGTTCGTTCGCGCGCGGTGGAGCAGCGTGTCGATGGGGGGATAGTCGGTCCAAGGGGCGCGCGAAGCCGACGCAGTTACCGTAAGACGACTTATACGATCAACCCCCAGGGGGATTACGTTGATGGCGGAACGCCGACCGCTCTGGCTCTTCGCGGAACGAATCACATCTCAACGAATGGTAACTCTGTCTGTGGAATCACCGCAGAGGGAACGCCTACATGCGTACTTACCCACTACAACCCGGATTGCGACAGCGACTGCCGAGATAACGCCGATATCTTTGGCGAAAACTCGACGTTTACACGACGATGCTACAGCGACTGCCAATGCAACTATCTGGGGTGTCGTCAGCATAACATCGAAGGGACAGGCCCCGGTCCCGACACATCTCGTGCGACCTCACAACTCACTGCGAACAACGCTTTACAAATCAGTTCGCGTGACGATTCTTCATGCGCCGTGAAGTCAAGCGGAGAGGTGACCTGTTGGGGCATCGAGGCGAAAGAATCCAGATCGGTCGGTATTCCGCTGGGACTTGAACTTTCTGCAACGATCGTCGTGAATTGCGCGTTACGTCTTCTCTCGGCTTCCGCCTTGACCGTTTGCGCTACCTATTCGCTCGAAGCTGTACGCCTCGCACGTCGTGACGTTCCAGCCCGTCGGGAGGCTCCGGATGTATCGGCGCACGGATGACGGCTTCAGATGCCTTGGTCTCGCCCCGTCCGGATGATGAGGGGAGCCTGACCTACGGAAGGAACGACAAAACTCCGCGACATCGGCTCCGAGCGGGGCTCCGTGGTAGAGCGGCCCGGCGATGTTCACGAACCGCTCTGCGAATGAGATCAACATCCGTGTCGTCTTCTACGGGCCGGGCCTCGTCGGCAAAACGACGCTGTTGCAGCGGATCTACGACACGACGCCCGAAGACCAGAAGGGGAAGATGGTCTCGCTCCAAACCGAGACTGAACGCACCATCTTCTACGACCTTCAACGTCCCGATTTCCCAGAGGTCGAAGGCGCTCGTCTGCGGCTGCACCTCTACGCGTTGTCGGGGCAGGTCTTCTACGCGGCATCCTCGAAGTTGATCCTCAAGAACGTGGACGCGGTGGTTTTCGTTGCGGATGCCCAACGAGAGCGTCAGGAAGCGAACATCGCCTCGTTCGAGGAGCTTCAAGGCAATCTGTCCCAGCAGGGACTCTCCCTGGAGCGGGCGCCCCACGTCCTCTGTGTCACGAAGGGCGATCTAGAGAACGCTGAGATGATCGATGGGGTCGTGTCCAACCTCGGGCACCAGGTTCACGGGCTCTCGGTGAACGGCAAGACAGGGCAGGGCGTGTCCGAGCTGATGGATCGGCTGGTCGGCGAGGTACATCGGGCCGTGGTCGAGGGGCGATTGAAGGAATGGAAACCCGCGGCAGGCGAGGAGCGGGCAGGCAGGGAGTTCACGGCACGAGCCCGCCTTGTCGGTCATTATGGTCAGCACTTCGGCGAGACGGAGCAGGAGTACAACCCGGCACAAGCAGTTGACGACCGGCCCGGCTTCATCGTGGTCGAGCACAAGCCGATCCCCGGTCGGCCCTTCTGGACGTATGCCACGGCCGGCCTCAGCCTATGGGAGCAACGCGCCGATGGACCGGCATCTCGGATCGAGTTTCTCGCGTACTCGCCGAAAGAGAGCCAAGCTGTGGTCGATGTCCTGATGGTCCTCGCAAGGCAAATCCATCTGCTGGAAGAGACCAACGTTGCGTACAAGACCTTCGACACCGTGACCTTGCCGGGTGTCGGGCTCGTCCACGAGGAGTTCGTTCTCGCCCCGCCGCCCGAGTCCGAAGCGCTGCTCCGCTTCCCGGATCTCGTGAACCGGGTGGAGGACGTGCGGTTCACGCACGCCATCACGGGCAACGTGAACGACTCGGTGGACGTTACCTTCATCCAGGTCGTCCCCGTGTTGCCCGACGAACTCGAATTTGCGACGAAGCAGGGCACCCCCGCGCTGCTCGAAAAAATGAACCTCGCCAAAAGGGGCAGGGACTTCGGATGGAATCGCAAGCCTCGGGAGAGCGCGTTGCGCAAGGGGTTCCTCAGCGGGCTCTTCAATTAGACCCTGAGCGGGCGCTCCGAGCGGATCTGGACCGACGGGACGAGGCTGGCCTAGGGCTTCGATCGGACCGCGGTGGGATTCTTCCTTGAAGTGCGTCGGCGGGGCTCGAAGACAAGGTGCTACGACGGCCTCCAGCCGTACTACGACCGCGCTCGACCTCTTCCCGGCGTGTTGAACTTTCTCGTCGAAACCGCGGTGATCTCCGAGGACGACCGAGATGCAGTTCTACTTGGCGAGCCGACGACAGCGGTGACTGCACCCCCACCACGCTGCTGGCTGCCGAAATCTTGGATAACCTTCGTCGCTTTGCCAGCGAGTAGCCCGGTTCCGTATCCCCTGCACGGAGGCACGTTCTTCCATCGATAATGACTTGACGGCATACTCGCGTGAATGAGGACGAGTGCAGAGCAGTGGGCGGAACGTGTACGCGCTTGGCGCGAGAGCGGCGTGACAGGAGAGGAATTCGCG
>JANXOF010000046.1 GCA_025353725.1 Polyangiaceae bacterium
GCGCAAAGACGTGGCGGTGCCCAACCGAAAAACTCGTCAAGGAGCGGGCGGGAGGCAAGCTGGCGACGTTCATGCCGCTGCTTCGGCGCGAGCGATGCCCACTGCTTTTCAAACTCGAACAGGACATGGAGGCGAAGAATCGCGTAGTGCGCGAGCGCGTCTTTCGTGACGACCGCCGCTTCCCAGAACTTTCGCCGCGCGTGACTCCAGCATCCGACCTCTTTCGGAGACTTATCCCCGGGGTCGAGACGCGCCTCGCCTCGGAAGAGCGCATCGTAAACGCAGTGCGCGTCGGCCTGCACGTAGCCCTTGAATCCCTTGAACATCGAGCAAACAGTCTCACTCGTATGCTTTTCTTGATACTCAAAGAAGACGTGATCGCGATCGGCCAGCACGACAAAGAAGTGACCTCTCGCGCACGGTTGGCGCTTGCCTTCAGGGTGTCGCGACGGTTGTATCTTTATCCCCGTCGCATCCGTCGAAAGACAGAATGCCGTCTCTCGTGCCTCCTTTGCACATGCGTCGACAATGCACCCCAACGTGGCGCCGACGTGCTGGGCATAGCGGCACATCGTGCTGTCGTCGCAGCGAATGTTAACGATCTCGTAAATCCGTAAGAATTTGTGCAGCGCGTGGCGTGCATGCTGCACGCAGAATGGGTCGGCACGGCGCTGGCCCATTCTGCGTCCTTTCATTCGGGACGCGTCTTCGTTCGCCTCTTTTTCCCTCGGATTGGAAGGCGGGGATTTAGCGACGGGTCGACGCGTTGCCTCCAAGAGTCGCCATCAATGTCCAGCACGTGACAGTGCTGGGTGAAACGGTCGACGAGTGCAACGACGCAGGCAGCTCCCGGGAAGATGGTGCCCCATTCTTTGAAGGCGAGATTCGTAGCGATGACCGTGCTTGCTCGCTCATGTCGACGACTGATGATGCTGTAAAGCATGTCCCCGGCTCGCGCGTCGCAAGGAATGTATCCAAGTTCGTCGAGGATCAGAACGTCCGGAGAGAGGTAACGCTTCAGACGCCGCTCTACCGCCGGAATCGATTCCTGCTTGAGAAGTTCAGCGAGTGCCGCGTTGACGGTCACGTATCGAACGGTCTTTCCTTTTTCAAGGGCGCGCTGGCCGATGTTTTGAGCAAGGGTACTTTTCCCGACACCGCTTGGCCCGCGAAGAAGAGCGTTTTCGCCGCGCGCCATGAATTCAAGCGTCAGGAGTTGCTCGTACCGAGGACGGTCCACCGTCCGTGGGAAGTTCCAGTCGAAGCGATCAAGCGGCTTCATTCCGCCCAGCATGGCCGCTCTTGTTCGTGACGCGAGGTTGCGGGCCTCCCGCGCGCAAGTCTCTAAGGAAACGATTTCCTCCACAACTTGCGCCGGTGACATGCGACTCTTTGTGGCGTGCGCAACGAGTGCCGAGAAAGCTTCGCGCGAAGCACACAAACCAATGCTGCGTAGTCGCTGTTCGATATCGATGCTCATCGTGTGCTCCGAAGGCGGTCGTACTGGCTAAGGTCGTGAGGGATGACGTCGCAATCAGGCACGTGGGCGCCGAGTTCGACCTGCACCGGCATCGGAGTCCCCGCGGCACGCCGCGCTTGGTCGCAACGAATCGCAAGGACGCCTGGGTCGTGAAGGCCTCGTGCAAGCAGGTCCGCCACGGCCCTGGCGAGTACCTCGGCACCGTAGAGGTCGAGCAGCTTTCCCGTACGGGCCGTCATGAGTCCGACGTTGCGCCCGTGGTCCACCCATACCGTGTAGAGCGCATCCATACCCGGCACTTGCGCGAGCAACTTATCCCGTGTTTTGGGAATCCGTGCCGCGCGCTTTTGCTCAAGGAGTTCGCGACGGTGCTCGGCGTCTTCGACGCGTTGATGTTTGCCCCAGTTGCGATCGTGCTGCGCGACGATCTCCTCTCCGTCGAGCACGCGGATGGATCGGTCACTCGCGACAAGCGTGAGCGTATCGCGGGTGCGCGCATACCGAGAAGGAACGGAGTAGTCGTTCGTGCCAAAACGCACGAAGGCGGTCGTATCTACGCTGGCGGCGACGACGAGTTCGGTTTCCGGCAGCGAGGCTGGAAGCTTGAGAAGACGCTCTTGCTCTTCGATTAAAACGTCGGCGACGATGCGGTTTTGAAAGCGCGGGTGGGGTCTTTGGTTTGCGATATCACGGATAAATGCGCCCAATTGTCGATTCCCGTCTTCGATGCTCGTGAGAATGCGTGCGGCGAAAAATCGGTCGCGTAGGTAGCGATTGGCGCGCTCGACGCCTCCCTTGTCCGTCGGTCGCCGCGGACGGCACAGGCGCGGCTGAACGCGAAGCGCGCCCGCAATCTCGAGCAGACCTGGATGATAGCGAACGGCGTCGCCGTGGCGTGCAAGGACGACGGTCTTCGGACAATCGAAGAGCCATTGCCGCGTGACCCCGCCGAAGTGCGTCGCCGCGCGCACGAGCGATCTTCGAAGGGATTCCACGGTCATGTCGAACACGAGTTCCGCCCACATCGCACGTGAGTAAGCGAGCACCATCACGAAAACCCAAACGGGCCGTGTCCCTCCAGGCACGTCGAGCAGGCCTACGTGAGCCCAGTCGACTTGCGCCTGCTCGCCAATGAGTCGCTCGGTTCGCAGGTATACTTCTCCGCGTGGAACCGGTCTCACCTCGGCGACGTGACGACGCAAGATGGTAATCCCGCCTTCGTATCCCCGCGCGCGAATCATATCCCACAGCCGCGTGGCGCGCAGGCGCGGATGGGCCTTCAACGTCTCGTCAATGAAGGCGAGATAGGCATCGAGCTTACTCGCCACTGGGGCTCTCGCGAGTGCGCGGGTGGCTCCCCGATCGAGCACCCGTGCAACAACGTCGGCATGAACGTTGAGCTCCGCCGAGATGGTGCCGCGCTTCCACTTCTCGACGTCGTAGAGGCGCCGAATTTCGTGCTCCTTCGCAAGGTCGACGGTCACCGCTTCACCCCCTTGGGACACGAATGGCGTAGTGCCTTAGAGGGACCGAAACCTTGAATGCGCCGCACCGTGCGGGGGCCGTGGGCGGCGTCGACGGCCTTGGAGTGAACGTTTCTCACGCCCCACCCGAGCCGGTCGGACCGCCGGATCGCGAAAGAATTGTCCCGGGCGACCGCACACAAGACAGCGGATAGGTCCTGCGTTTGACGACCCGAGTCGCGCTCCGAGAGCGTCGCCGCTGCACGCAGGTGGCTTGCGCGCGCACGTCGACGTAGCGCCCGTCTTCCCGTGTCTCGCTCCGCCTTCACGAGCGTCCGCGTCACGCGTGCAAAAAGCCTCATCGTCACTGTCTGTCGTCTCATGATGGGTGCCTTGTGCGACGACGACGTGGTCCTCCATGGCGGAGACCCGCGCGGCGTCGCGTGGGCACGACAACGCGTCAGTGGGCAAGCTATGAGAACGGGTATCCGTCACGATCCTTGCGGGTACGGACGCGACCCGACGTCGGGCTCGATAGGCTGCGTTGTGATCCGCATGATCGCGTCGACCCTCCTTCGTCTGTTGGTGCTCGACGTTGGCCCTACGCTTCGCGCGCTTCCGGCAGACGTCGTCGCCGTAGATTTGGCCGTGATAATCGCGCGAGCAAAAGTAAACGACGACGAAGCAGCCTGCGCATCGAACCTCCACCAAAACGACGTCTTCCACGCACTCTCCGCATCGACCGCGGGCTGATAACTTGCCCGCGGGAGCGTCTTCGGGCACCTTGGCCGCGTCTGCGTCCACGCGCGACACGAAGGCTCAGGGTTTGTGCCCCTGGGCCTTTTATTTTTTGCGGTCTGCACGATCGCCTACGCGATTCACACAGCCGTCACCACTTTTCGGCGGACTTTTCGCGACGAGGCATTTCCTACGCTTTTCGGCGATCGTTAACACGACGGCCTACAAGACAGATCGACCACGTTTCCTCCTGGACTCTACCGCGTGGGCGCACGATGAACTGCGGCGGCTCGTCCGCGACGACAAGGATCGCGAAGTGCTTCAGGCGCTCTCGCTGTTCAAGCGTGTTGGCTACAAGGGGGACGTCTCCGCCCAGCTTGACACCGTGTGCGGCATCTTCGGTCTGGCTCGGAAGGATGTCCTTCAACGCTGCACGCGCCTGTCGGCAACTCCCGGCGTCGCGGCGGTGGGCTCGCGCTACCTCTCGGTGCGTCCCCGCCTTTTTGCGAGGCCCTTGTTTGAAGCCGCATGGGCCGACGTTGTTTTCGACAACGTGAACTCCTTCATCGAGGCTCTCCCGCCAGATCTCCGAGCCTCGTTGCTCAAGCAAGCGGCGGTGCACGCGCCCGTGACGGCGCGCGACGCACTCGCTGAGTGGGCTACACCGTGGGCGCGGACGCTCGTGCCAGGCGATCTCGGATCGTCGTCGGTCGTGGAACGGCTGCTACCGCTTGTCGAAGTCTCTCCCAGGCGCATAGCTCCGATCCTGTCGGACCTGGTCGAGCGCGCGAGCGACGACGAGGCTCGCGTCGGAGGCGACCGCGTCGAACATTGGCCCGCGCGGACTCACGTAATCTGGGCGCTTCGACAGCTGCTCGAGCGCCGGGAGACCCACGGGCTCGCGGAGCGGGCACTCTTCCGCCTCGCACGAGCCGAAGGAGATCCCGAGAGCGCAGCACGCCAATCATCTTCGGCAACGGAGACGTGGGCGGCATCGTTCCGCTTGTTTCTTTCGGGCACTGAAGTGTCCTTCAAAGAGAGGCTGGCGCTGCTTACCGCGAAGGTGGACAGGATCGGCACCGACGCGATTCCACTCGTCGTAGTCGCACTCGGCTTTTCACTCGACAGTCACGCCTCGAAAACCGAGGGAACGCCGATCGCCTCCGGGGACGTCCGCCCACCCGACTGGCACCCGAGCACGTACGGCGAGGTTTGGGAGAGCCTGGACGGGGCCATCTCGCTGCTTGGCCGATGCATGTCAGATCCGGCGCACCGGGCGATGGCGCTCAGGACTCTCGTGCGTCACGGGCGCGGCCTTCTTCAAAGTGGCCGGATCGAGGCGCTCCGGTCAGCTCTCCAGAGTGTGTCGATGGGCGAGCAAGAACGTGTCGCAGTCCTCGGCATCGCCGACGACTTTCTAGGGTTCGATGCCAAGAAAGATGATGGGAAGGAGGACCGCTATCCACCCGAATATGTCGAGTCGGTGAGAGCTTGGCACACGAGCCTTAGACGAGACGATCTTTCGGGTCGAGTGCTCGAGGCGACCTCGTCGGGATCGTACCGACGTCAGGTTGATGACACGGATGGTTGGGTTAAGGAGCTCGACGGGCTGGCCCAGGAACTCTTTCGCACACGCGGCGACCTAGAGAAGCTCCTCCCGTCGTTCGTCGGCGACGATCACCATGGGGGTGCCATCTTCGAGATTGGGCAAGCCCTTGGAAAACGGGATTCGCTTGGAACATTCTTCTCGCTCGTCCTCGCGCAAGCTGCCACCGCCAAGAACCCGCTGTTCATTCGTGGGTACGTCGTGGGGCTCGCGGAGCATGGCGAGTCTCACGATGCGGCGCTGGAGAAGGAACTCGACCGTCTCGAGGAACTCAACCCGGACATGGCGGTGGATCTCAACGGGATGAACCCGAGGATTGGAAGCGCAGGAGCCCGCGCGATTCGGCTCGTTCGAGCGGGAAGACTTCCAGCCGACACCTTGACCCGCGTGTGGTGTCTTCGACTTCAACGCGAACTGCTTGCAGATGCATTGGAGACGATCCTCGACGCGATGGTCGACCGCCCAGAGGACGCCGCTGCCGCTGCGCTGAAGATCTTGGGCCCTCTCGCTTGGGACGCGAAGACGATCCTGCCCGAGGACGAGCGAACTCTCTCGGCGATGTGGCGTGTGCTCGATACTGCAATCGATGGTGCGCACGCCGAGGCACATGCGTGGGGGCGTGTTCTGCGACGTCTTTCCGAGCGGGACTTCGAGAAGGCGGTTCGGCTAGCGAGTCGCGTGGCGGTCAAAGGCGATCTCTCGGTCCAGGAGGAAGCCGCTTGCGAGTTGTCCGTCTACATCGGGAAGAACCCGACCCTCGTGCTCAAGACGCTGGGGCCGATGTTGCTCGATCCAAAGGACTCGTGGCGCTTCCTCGTAGGACGGCGCGGCGCGCTCTTGAATAGCTTCCCCCACGACGCTCTCATTCAGTGGATCACTGAAAACGGTGTCGAGGCTGCTCGCATTGTCGCGCACCACATGCCAGCTCCGTACGTTGATGCGCAAGGTAACGCGACGGTCCCTCCTCTTACCGCCTTCATCCTCGAGAAGTTCGAGAGCGATGACCATGTCTTCTCGACTTTCTGCTCTGGGGGTCACAACGGGATGTACTGCGGGGACATCGCCGGGCAGCACGAGAACGAAGCTGAGCTCGCGGAGAAGTTCCTCACCCATGCACTTCGTCGAGTCCGCGAGTGGGCCGATCAGGAGGTGCGCTGGGGCCGGGGAAGCGCGCAGCGTTGGCGCGAGCACGACGAAGAACGCTTCGATGAGTAGTCGAGGAGTCCGGCAATGAGCGCCATCGCACGCCTCGACGCGGCCACCCTGGAAGCCTTGTGCAAGACGCTCGCGGACACCTCCGAGGGGCTGACGGGCAGTGAGATCGGGACGCTTCTGGCCGAGTGCAATCTCGGAGACCCTGGGGAGGGCACCAAGTGGCGCCGTCTGCTCGAAGCCCTCGACGTCCAGCAGAAGAAGGACGGCCACGCGAGCCGCGTTCTCGCCTTCGTACAAGCCGCTATGCACCCCGCTCGGTACGTCGAGCGCCACCGCGTCTTCGAGGACCGAAGGGCGGGGATCAATCGCGCGCTCGCCTTCGCGGGGATTGCGCTGGGTGAGGATGGCAAACTCAGAGCCGTTACGTCGGCGACGACGATCACCGAGGCCGCCGCCCGTGCCGGTCGACTGCGCGCCGAGCTTCAGCGACGGGAGGTCCACGCCGAAGTTCTCAAAGCCTGCAGAAGCGAGCTCCTGGAGGAGAACTACTTCCACGCCGTGCTCGAGGCGACGAAGAGCCTCGCGGATCGCATTCGGTCCCTGTCGGGCCTCACGTCGGACGGCTCGGACCTTGTGAACCAAGCCCTCGGCACCCGCGATGGTGCCCCCGTGCTGGCGTTCAACTCGCTCCGAACGATGTCGGAGGAGAGCGAGCAGCGCGGCATGATGCAGCTCATGAAGGGGGTGTTCGCCGTGTTCAGAAACCCGACCGCCCACGAGCTGAAGACCAAGTGGGCCGTGACCGAACGGGAGGCGCTCGATCTTCTCACCATGGTTTTGCTGCTTCACCGGAGGCTCGACGGAGCAATCAGAACGCGCCGATAGCCCAGGTGATCCGCTGCCTTGCGCGGTCCGGAACATTGGTACATAATAACAAGTACCGATGAATCGTACCAGCCAGCTTTCAGCCCACGGAGTCGTGCGCGCCTGCGATGCCGAGGCCCATGGGCTCGCACGCCCCGAGCTGGCCCGGCTCATTCAATCGGGGAAACTCGAGCGCGTGGGCCGAGGGCTCTACGTGCCCGCCAAGGCGAAGATCACCGAGCACCACTCGCTCGTCGAGGCCGCTGCGCGGGTACCCCATGGCGTCGTGTGCCTGCTCTCCGCCCTCCGCTTCCACGGCATCGGCACCCAGAACCCGCACGAGGTGTGGCTCGCCATCGACGTGAAGGCGTGGAAGCCGGTCGCGGACTCGCCCCCGCTCCGCATCGTCCGCTTCTCGGGGACCGCGCTCACCTACGGCGTCGAGGTGCACAAGCTCGAAGGTGTGGACGTGCGCATCACCTCGCGCGAGAAGACAGTGGCCGACTGCTTCAAGTACCGACACAAGATCGGTCTCGATGTCGCTCTTGAAGCTCTCCGCGAGTACCTGCGATCGCGGAAGCGTTCGATTGACCAGCTCAATAAAGCGGCGGAGGCTTGCCGTGTCGCGCGCGTGATGCGCCCGTACCTCGAAGCCCTCGCATGAAGCCGCCCCCATCCAACGTCGCCCACTCCGTTCGCACGCGCCTGCTCACGCTCGCGAAGGCCGAGGGCGAGGAGTTCAATTACGTCCTGATCCGGTACGCGCTCGAGCGGTTCCTGGTGCGGCTTTCGCGCTCGACTCATCGAGACACGTTCATCCTCAAGGGTGCGATGCTCTTTCGGACGTGGTCGTCGCGAACGCACCGACCCACGAAGGACCTCGACCTTCTCGGGCGTGGCTCCCCTGATCCCGCACGGCTGGCGGCTCTGTTCGTCGAGATGTGCGCCGTCGAGGTCGATGACGACGGGATGATCTTCGACGCGAAGTCGGTGAAGGCCACCAGGATCAAAGAGGACGCGGAGTACGAGGGAGTGAGGGTCACCTTCAAGGCACGCCTCGGAACCGCTCGCCTCGATCTTTAGGTCGACGTGGGCTTCGGCGACGCGGTGAGCCCGGAGCCTATCGAGATCGACTTCCCGACCATGCTTCCCATGGCGGGGCCAAAGCTCCGTGCCTACCGGCGTGAGACCGTCGTCGCGGAGAAGCTGCACGCGATGGTGGACCTCGGCATCGCGAACAGCCGGATGAAGGACTTCTTCGACATCTGGTTCCTCTCGCAGAACTTCGACTTCGACGGGACCGTGCTCGCCGAGGCAATCAAGGCGACGTTCGCGAAACGGAAAACGCGGATGCCCACCGAGATGCCCTTCGCGCTCACCGAGGCGTTCTCCAAGGACGAAGCGAAGCAAAAGCAGTGGAAGGCGTTCTCGTCGCGGATGTCGAAGGGGGCGAGCGTCGCGCCACTCGATGAACTCGTCGCGGTGATCTCGCCGTTCCTCTGGCCGCCCCTCGAGGCGTTGCACTCGGGCGCCCTGTTCGAGCGAACGTGGAAGGCGCTGGGGCCCTGGGCCTGAACTCTTCGTCGGGCGTTCAGGTTCGCATTCAAGTCCATGGTTCAGTGAGGACATGTTCGGTGTAGACGAGCTGTCTTTGATCCTGCTTTGCGTTCTACGCACTGCAGAGCGAAGGCGATGAAGCGATGTTGAACGTCATGTGTTGACGCTCGCGACGTTCTACGCACGATACGTGTGATCGCGATGGTGATGTTGAACGTCTAGAAACGCAGAGCCCTTCGCGGTCGTTTTTTGGTGCTGAGTTCGCGGTCGTTTTTTGGTGCTGAGAGCGTGCGATCAAAAAAGGAATGAGCTACACGATCGTCGACACGCCGATGCACGAGTACGCCGCCGACTTTTCCTCCGACCTCGAAGCCCTTCGGGTCGCTCGTGCAGAGGAAGTCGCGCAGCGGAAGTATCTCGAGGGCTTCAGTCCGAAGCGTCAGCGTGAGATTCGTCAAGCCACGCTCGAAGCTCTCCCCGATGACTGGGCGCCGGACGTGAACGCCACATTCGTGGCCGCTCGCGTAAGCCGTCGACCTTGCGCTCGGCGCATGATGCCTCGTGTGAACGCGACCCGGCGCGAGCGCCGGACCAAGCGTAAGGCACGCCCGCAAGCAGCGGCTGGCGACGGCGACGACCCAGCTCCGGCTGTACACGGCAGCGAACGAGCGAAGCGCGAGGGGTCGAGCCGAATCGGCTCTTCCAACGCGCTCGTTATCTCGCACGCGGAGGTTCGCTTCACTTCGTGGGGCGCCGGACCTCGGCGTGATCACGCCCGCGCGCTCCACGATCAACGACGACAACAACCACGACAATCAAACAAGGAGAGCTGTCATGAGTAATGCAAACGAGTGCACGAAGCCAATGCAGGTAAACTACAACGAGTGTGCGGCGGAGGATCTAGACCGCCTCCACGAAAGTGTGCGCAAGGCCGAGCAACGCCAGAGCGAATGGCGGCTTCGGCTCGAGATGCGCGCGGCTGGTGCCGAGCGAGCCCGTAGGGCTCGGGCTCACCGCCAGCGCCATGTCCTCCAACACCGTGCGCGCGCCGCCCGTGGCACGCGCCGCTCGCCACGTTCGTCGCACACGAAGGCGGCGGCCTCGGCAGGTTCTGATGGGGGAGGAGACGGCGACGGTCCATCCGACCCACACAAGTCAAAGCATGAGCAGACCGTCATCCTCGTCAAAACGAGGAACAAGAAGCTCGGGAAAGGAGTCTGGGCCAGCACGCTTCCGGTTCGGCAGACATGTCCACGAAGCTGCCCGTTCCTCGACAACGGTTGCTACGGGCAGCGGGGTCCAGGAGGTCACGTCGCACGTCTTGAGCGAAACGCGGCCCGCCAGGGACTGACGGCACTGGACATCGCGCGCGAGGAGGCGAGGCTGATCCGCCGCGCGGCTCGGAAGGCTCCAGCGACGGCCCTCCTTCGGCTTCACGTCAGTGGAGATTCTTCCACGACCGAGAGCGCCGAGATCGTGGGCGAAGCTTGCGAGGCGTGGAAGGCGCGCGCGTGGGGATACACGCATTGCTGGGCATGGGTGCCTCGTGCTGCTTGGCGCGCGGTTTCGATGCTTGCAAGCATCGAGACGCCCGATCAGGCCAAGAGCGCCCTTGCGCGCGGCTACGCCGTGTCGATGACGGTCTCCGCGTTCCCGAATGGCAAAAGGCCGTGGGTCGAAGGCGGCGTCACTTGGATTCCGTGCCCTGCTCAGATGCGCAGAACCACTTGCGCCGAGTGCCGTCTCTGCCTCGACGACGAAGGGCTCATTCGTCGTCGTCAGGGAATTGCCTTTCGCGAACATGGCTCGGGCAAGTTGCGCGTGCGGGAGACCCTCGTCCAGCTTCGTAAGAAGGCCCTCGGGGACGGGGGTGCGTCGTGAGGTCGCTCCGCAGTCGCGACGCGGTCTCGTCGTCGAACGCGACCGGCATCACGCTCGACACGGTTCTCGATCTCCTCGCGGCGCGCGTCGCCGAGAAGATCGGGAGCGTGCAGGGCGCAGGTTCCAGCGGCGCTCGGTACACGAGCAAGGCACCGCCGCCCGGCATGTCGCGCAAGCGGTTCAATGAAGTCTGCCGCGAGCTTCGCGAGCGCGGCGACGCGCGCGTTCACAAGGTCGGGCGCGTCTGGATTGCCGCTGCCGAGGCGTTCGAGAACCGCCGCGCGAAAGCCGGTGCGCGCGCACTGGAAGCGCCGGAAACCTGGTCGCCCGAGGCAGCCCTCGAGAGCGCGGGCATCCGTTCGACGCGACGATAAACGGGGGTGCCCCCGCGCCGCTGGGGACGGGCGGGGGCGTCACCAAAGAAAGGAGCCCAGCATGAAAAAGGTAACTCGAAAGAAAACAGGTCGGCCTTGCACGGGCTCGGTGGTCTGGAAACGAGGGCGGTGGTACGGGCGCATCACGCTCCCCAACGGGAGTCGCCGCGCCGTCCCCCTCGACCCGAAGATTCCCCGCGACGACATCGAGGGCGCCCGTGCGGGCGCACGCGCTCTGAGCGAGCTCGCCCGGCGCATCGGAGGCGTTCCCGCCACGGTCAACGAAACCGTGAAGGAGTACAGCGTCCGCTGGTTCAAGGCTCGCGAGGAGCGTGGGCTCACAACGGTCGATGACGATCGCGGGCGATTCAATCGATGGTTCCTTCCCCGCCTGGGCAACCACGACGTTCGCACCGTCGAGCGCGCCCATCTCGAGGACCATGTCGAGTACCTCGACAACTCGGTACGTGCCGATCAACTTGCGGCGAAGAGCGCGAGAAACATCTGGGGGCTGGTGAGCCAGATGTTCCGCGACGCCTGCTCTGCGAAGCGCCGCGATCTTCGGGTGCGCGAGGACAACCCCGCCGTGAACGTCAAAGGGCCCGACAAGGGTGTGCGCAAGACGAAGGTCTTCCTTTATCCGAGCGAACTCTTGAAGCTCGTCTCCTGCGCCGAGGTACCGCTTGGATCGCGGCGGACGTTCGCCATCATCACCTATCTCAACCTTCGCTCTGGAGAGGGGCACGCCCTAACGTGGGAGGACGTGGACCTCGAGCACGGCTTCATTCACGTTCACCAGAGCGCGAGTCGGAAGACGGGCGCGCTCAAGCCGACCAAGACGAACGTGGCGAGGCGCGTGCCCATCGAGCCCGTGCTCCTCCCCCTTCTGATCAAGATGAAGGAGGAGGCGGGCGGCGTCGGGCGGGTGCTCTCGACGAAGGCCACCGACCGAAAATTTGCACGCCAGCTCCGCCGCTGCCTCCTGCTCGCAGGGGTCACTCGCGCCGAGCTCTTCCCGAGCGAGGCCACGAGGCGTACATGCAAGGCCATGACGTTCCACGACCTCCGCGCCACCGGCATCACCTGGCGAATCGTGCGGGGCGACAACCACATGGACGTGAGGGACCACGCCGGGCACTCGACCATCACCACGACCGAGGTCTACATCCGCACGGCCACCGGGCTCCGAGGCCCGTCGTTCGGTGCCCCCTTCACGCCGCTCCCCGCGAGCCTCCTTGGGCCCGAGCCGTCGGACCCGCCGCTCGACCCGTCCAAGCCCGAAGAGCCGCCCTCCCCCGTGCTCCCGCCCTTGAGGGAGGTCATCACGGAGGAGGGGAACCGAGTTTCGGTACCGGGTTCGGGTTTTGGTGCCGCTCGATTCACGAAACGGCTTGTTTTCTCGGATAAAAAGTGGACGCGATTGCAACCAATTCGAACCGCGGCCGAGGTGGCCTTGGATTTCGCGGTGTTCGCCCAGGAACCGTTCGCGTCTCAGCGCATCGCGCCGGAGGTGGTGCGGATGCGGAGGCTAGGGATGACGTTGCAGGCGATTGGGCAGGCGCTCGGGGTTGATGAGAAGACGGTGCGGAAGGTTCTCCGTGCTCATGATCTCGGCCAACGCCGTCCGTGACAGCGGACAGATGCGTTACTTGACCCGGCCAGCTCCTCAAGGCCCTACGAACGCGAGCGTCCGTCGGACGAACCCTCGCAGTTCCCCGTCGTTGATAGATTCCACGTCCCATGCCGGGTTGGTGTCGTGGTGAAACTTGTTACCGTACTCCGTGAGATCGCCAAGCTCGGTCACCTTGCCCTCAGCGAGAACGGGGTTCGACCCCGCCGCCCGATCCTTCGCGAGCTGCCGAAACGGACCGAGCAACGTTCCTGGGCGAAAATCTGCAGGACACGCCACCCGGAGGTACCCCTCCAACACAGGCCGAATCGCCTGCGCCGTGTCACGCGCGTCTCCGCTATTCGATTGGAAGAACTCTCGAAGGCGAGCGTGCCTGCGATCGTATTCGGTGACGCTGTCGTCATTCACGTTCCAAGCCTCGATCGTCGACCCAATCGTGTCTCGGGTGACCTGGACGGCGACTGCCTTGGTTTGGTCCGAGTGCTGCCAGATGCGAGCCAGGAACGGCTTCGAATGCGACAGTACGATGACCTGAGCGACGTGCTGGAGAAGCTTCCGCGCCTCTTGCACCGTTGCGAGGGACCGATGCTCGTCGAGGCTCGAGACAGGGTCATCCAGCACGACCACCTTTGCGCCCTTGCTGGGGTCCCTATCAAGGGAGGCGAAGAAGAAGGCGAGAGCTAAGGTATTGCGGTCTCCCGCGCTCAAGGTGTTTTTGAACGTTGCACCGGCGCTGCCGGTGATGGGAACCTTATGCTTGTTGATGCCGAGGTGATACGTGCAGCTCGGCGTACCGGCCGCGTTCTGCGGTTTCACTTGCTCGACGGAGAAGCCGGCGTTGAAGAGCACGAGGTAGCTGTTGATCGCGGACTGGTATTGCGGGAATACGGCGGTGCGATGTGCATCGAGCAAACCTTGCGCGGCCACCTTGTCTTGCTCCGTCTGAGCCTTGGCCGCCTGTGCGTCGAGGTACTCGCCGCAGAGGATCGCGATGGCAGGTTCATAGCGTTGTTTGCTCGCCCTCAAGCGCTTAATCTCGTCATCCGTTGCTGCGGCACTTCCGCTCCTAGCCGCCGCCTTGACCCGGTCGATGTCTTCGTTTGCCCTCGCAAGCAACGCACTCAAATCTTTGACCTCACGGTCCATCTCGCCCAATCGCGCCAGAGCGCCAAGTGCGTCCGCGTCGAGCGTGGTTCCCTGAAGCGGGTCCGCTTGTTTTGCCTTCAGCGCGGCCGCCAGCGCATCACGAGCTCCCTGCCAAGCGCCGGCGAGCTCCGTGCTGTCCACGAGAATCGCGGGCACGGAGCAGAATGCTTCCCAGAATCCTTGGAGCGACTTTGCCGACTGAAGCTGTCGCTCGAACCCCGCGAGGGCGTCTCCCCTGAAGGTTCTCTCGACCTCCGAGAGCATGGCGTTCACTTCGACGATCAACTTCTTGTAGCCCGCAGCGAAATGTGCTCGGTACGCTGCGAACATCGGTGAGTCGAACAGCCCCTGCCTGCAGAAAGGGCACGGCTGCTCCTCTGTGGTGGCGACAGCCGACACATAGTCCATGCCAGCGGAAACCCAGGTCTCGCCCCCCTTCCCCAAAGTACGAAAGTGTTGCTTCACCAGGGCAAGCGCTTCTCCGTCGACGTCACCTACCGCTTTCGCCAGCAAGACCTTGATTGCCTCCACGTCGATCCCTGGCAACGCAAGCGACGCGAAGCCCGACGTCCTCTCGACCACCTTTGCTTGGCCGATCGACGCGGCGCGTTTCTCCGCCGCGGCGATCAGGTCGTCGACATCCGTCTGGGCTGGAAGCGCGCAGAACTCGTCGATGCTGAACCCCTGCTTGTCGACTCCCTGCAAAGCGGTGGTTTTCCCGCGCAAGTCTGTATTTCGTGACCGAATCTCTTCAGCAACGACGACGACGCGATGCGCAAGCGACACTCCCTGCGCTCCAATGATCAGCTCGTGAAGGTTCTGGCGGTGATCGGGAGCGACGGCGAGACCCGAGTAGACGTTGTTGTCGACGAACACATCATCGAACACGGCCATGTCCGCGCACGTCCGAGACCAAGCGCCGTTTTGGAAACGAGCCGGCTGAGGGCCGCCAGAACACGCGATGATGACTTCGGGCGGGTGGGCGGAGCCTAGGCGGTGACGTTCGATGATAGGCAGCGGCTCGCCGGTTGCGAGCGAGCGAAGCACTGCCGATAGCGTGGTCTTCCCCTGGCCATTCTCCGCGTAGACGAGCGTCAGTTTCGCGAGGTCAATCTTCGTCGAGACGGAGTCGAACTGACCCACATTCCGAAGCAGCTGAATTCGGCCGATCACGCGCTCACCGCCCACCGTCCATGTCCAATGGGAGAGTCCTGCCGTCTGGATGACGGGCTCGAAACCGTGGGTGCTGCTCGTTTCACGTTGTTTCCGCCCTGTACTCGCAACGTTTCGCCAAACCGTCCAACGTAGCGCTGTCGCCAACCGCGTCGTGCGGGATGAGCAGGTAGCGCCACGGCTTGCCGTTGTTGTCCAGCTCGTGAGTGGTGGCGTGCTTGCACCAGGTCGCGGCCGCGGCGGCCTTCGCCAGAACGACGGGGTCCTGCATGCGGTCTGCGCTCTTTGGCTCGCAGAGGAGCTTCTCGGTCTGCGTCTCCACGACGAAGTCGGGTTCGTAGTCGGTATCGGGCGTGTAGCGGATCTGGAAGACACCCTTTCCGGGCTTGAACCACTTCATGACCGATGTCTCCCTTTCCAGAATTTGGGCGAAGCGGCGTTCGGTGTCGGAGTCGAACTTCTGTGTGGAGTACAGGCATTTTCTGAAGCCGCCGAAGAGCATCTTGCGGATGTCGACCTTGTTGTCGACCGGCCGGGCGAACATCCGCACGACTGTCCCCGCGGGTGCGGCGAAAGCCTGTGCCCGTACTTCGACGAAGCCTTGGCTCACCACTCCTTCGTACGAGGAAGCCTCCTCCCATGCGTGCGGCATCATCTGCGCGTGTACGAGTGATGCGATTCGACGCTGATGGAAGACGAGAACGTTGCGGACCTTTTCGTCGTCGTGCTCATGGAAGCCGCGCAAATGTGCCACCACCTGTCCGGCGAGCGCGTAGAGAAGGTCGGCCTGGTCGTCGTAGCTGACGTCCTCGAAGTTGATGAGGCCGCGGACCACGTAGTCTTCAAGCCGCGTCTCGGTCGCGCCGCCGGTGAGGGCACCGATGACATCCCGTGTGTCGCTGTTGAGATGCTGAATCAGAATCTCTTCCGAGACCGGCTGCAGCTCCAAGGACGAAAGGTCGAGGGTGAAGTCGCGAAAGCCGGCGCGGACCGTGCCTTTCGGCAACACGATGACGCGCGGGATCGCGATCGTGTGGGTGACATAGACAGCGGTCGCCTCACGGACGACGAAAACAAGCTCCTTGCCGCTCAGCGATGGGTACATCGTGAGCTGTCCGCTAGTTTGCTTCTCAGCAACCTCCGCAACGAGCATCTTCTGGACCTTCTCGCTCTGGAGCGCCGTCGGCCCCGGCACGAGCTGAGGATCACGCACGACCTTTGCGATAGCATCCAGCGTCGCCTTCGCAGCGGCGATCTCCTCGGGCTTCGTGAACCTCGGCGCGGGTGCAGGCGAGACCGCTGCTGGCCCGTCCTCAGAGTCCATCTTTGCCGCCGCCCCGTCGCTCGCATGCTGCATGAATCCGAGAACAGCTTCGAACGTCGGCGCGACCACGACGACCTGTTTCGCTGTTTCGTCGATTTCTTCGCCGATGTGGACCGTGCTGAACGAGTAGCCGTCCTTCTTCGCCTGGTCGACGATGTCCTGAAAGCGGTCGTGAGCGACGATCGTGAGGCGGTCCACGGCCGCCACACCCGTGCGCTTGCCGTAGGGAAGACGTAGACCTCGGCCGATCGACTGCTCGACCAGCGTGCGGGAGTCCGCCGCGCGTAGCGGTACAACTGTATAGAGGTTGGTGACGTCCCAACCCTCCTTCAGCATGTTCACGTGGACCACGATCTCGGTGGGCTCGTCGGGCTTCTCGACAGAGAGTAAGCGTTCGATGTTCTCGTCCTTCTCGGCTCCCTTCTGACCGGAGTGAACCTGGATGACGCGCCCCTTGTAGCGCCCATTGAAGAAGTGCTTGTCTTCGATGAGCTTAACGAGCGCGTTTGCGTGCTCGGTGTCTTCCGCAATCACGAGCATGAACGGCTTGACCGTGCGCAAGCCGTTGTCCCTCGCGTACACGTCGAGGTCGACCTTCGCCGACTCGTGCACGCGAATGCCGTCTTCGAGCTTGAGCCGCTCAAGGGCGTCCTTGCTCATCGACTTCGGGTCGAAGTTCGCGCGCGTGGCTACGGCCGGCTCCTTGATGTATCCATCGCGCATCGCGTTTGCGAGCGGATAGTCGTAGATGACGTTCTTAAAGCGCGTGGACTTGCCGCCCGACTCCACTTGTGGGGTCGCCGTGAGCTCGAGGCCAAGCACCGGCTTGAGCTCCTCGATCGAGTTCATGCTGATGTCGGCGCGGTACCGATGCGCCTCGTCCATGATGAGCACGAGGTCGTCCAGGCCAGCCAGGTAGTCGAAGTAGGACTGGCCGAGGAACTCGGATAGGCGGCGGATCTTGCGCGAGTCGGTCGCGCGGGCGTTGAACTTCGAAATGTTGAACACGTTGACGATCACGTCGTCGCGCTCGAACAGGTCGAGCACCTGCGGCTTTTGCTCGAAGTTGTCGCCGGTCACCAGCGTCGGCGCCCTGACAGCGAACTCGGCGATGCCCTGAAACACGTACTTCGGCGTGTTCGGGGTGAAGTCGGAGACGAGCTTTTTGTAGATGGTAAGGTTCGGCGCCAGCACGAAGAAGTGCCGGATCCCGTGCTCCAGATGCAGGTAGGTGATGAACGCACCCATAAGACGGGTCTTGCCCACGCCGGTGGCCAGAGCAAAACATAGGCTCGGGAAGGCCCGCTCGAAATCTTCGACCCCCGGGAACTCGGAGCGGATGACGTCGAGGGCCGCCTTCGGGTCTTCGCTATTCTGGGGCTGCGCGATGTCCATCACGCGGTCGAGGATTTCGAGGGAGCGTCGCTGCGGGGTGCGCAGCGACAGCCGTCCACTCACGCTATTGACGTGACGGCTGCTCATGAGTGGTTGTCTCCGTTGTCGAGGCCAGGGAATAGCGGCAGCTCCTGCATCGCGGACGGCTTCTTGCGGCGTGCGCTCCTTGCTTTGCCGGCGCCGTTGCTGGCGCCGTCGGCGGCCGCATCCGCCGTAGATTTGGCCGCCGCGACAACCGGCGCTTGTTCGCTGACATTCAAGCTGTAGTCATCCCGGCCCCACTCACAGCGCGAGAGTACCGCCTGCGGGAGCTTCTTTACCGTAAGGTTCGAGAAGTCGGGATTGCCCCTGAATGCACCGCAACAGATCAGCAGCGTGCGCTCTGGGCCAACCTGTTCGCTGATGAACTCGAGCTGCTCGCGGCTCAAGTTTTGCGTGGTGACGTAGATGTAGTCTCTCTCGGTCGACCGACCGTGGCTCCAAAAGACCTCGGAATCGGGCGAATACTGGAATCCCTCAAGCTTGCATGTCGCCTCCGCGAGCATCTCAGGGTTGTACTGCTTGCTGACGATCCAGTTACCCCACTTGTCCTTATCGAGCAGGGAGGGAGCAAGGTTAAAGAATCGGAATCCGCCGCCGCCTTGCCACCCGACGGTCTCGGAGATTCCACCGTCGTCGCGGCCGTCGATGACCTTCTTGAGGCGAAGCGCGCAATAGGTGTTTGCGGCCTCGCTGAGTTCAACGCCCAACCAGCGACGCTTCATTTTGTGCGCGACGGCAGCCGTAGTTCCCGATCCAAGGAAGGAGTCCAACACAATATCTCCCTCAAGCGTCGCGATCTGGAGGATTCTGGCGATTACCGCCTCCGTTTTAGGCGTCGGAAAGGCGGCTCCAGGGAACAGAAGCTTTGATTCTTCCATGGCGGACTGCGTATGCCCGACATCGTCGTGGAGCCAGACGCTCCTTGGAACAACCGGCTTGGCCTTCTCGAGAAATCGCTTCAGGCGTGGGCTCGAAGACTTTCCGTTCTTTCCCCAATACAGAAGATTGTTCACGACGTTATCCGCATGCGTTTCCTTACCGCAGCGCCAAACTGCCGTGCGCTTTGGCCACACCTCAAGACCTATGCTTGGATTAGTAATTGCATAATACAAGTTTGGTCGCTCGTCGGCAGACTTGTTACATGTGTAGGTCACGGAATTCCACGGGCCGCGTGGGTCTCCGTCTGGATTCGTGTAGTAGCTATTTTGAGCTTCGCTTCGCTCCAAGCGATAGGGTCGCCACGACTCCTTGTTCTTTGCGTAGATAAGTATGTAATCGTGATCGTTGCTAAGCCATTTCGCATCGTTGGCCGGTGACGCTTTCCGCTGCCAGATGACGGTCTGGACGAAGTTTTGACGACCGAAGACTTCGTCGCACAGGACCTTCATGTAGTGTGCCTCGTTGTCGTCAAGAAACACCCAAAGACTGCCGTCGTCACTCAGCAGCTCACGAAAACGTTCCGCGCGATCGCGCATCAGGCCTAGCACTACTGCAGGAGGTTCAGCCTGAACGAGCGGCAGCTTGAGGCCTCGAATCGCGCGTGGAGATGGCGGATGCTCGAAAGCAGAGCGGACATCGAGGAAGCCACCCGGCGATAACGCGGGCAATCGCGAGGCGGGTGGTGGCGAAGGAGTCTGCGAAGTGGCGTTCAGGCCGCGCGGTCGAGCGAACAGGATGGACGAAGCCGTCGCGTCGAGGGGGGAAAACGCCGTACGCGTTCTGCGACGACGAAGGCGTAGCAACAAAGGACGACGGAGACGTGGTGGTTCCAACCAGGGAACGAACGACCCTCGTAGTGATCGAGGCCAAGCTCGCCCTTGAGCTCTTCGTACGCTCGCTCGGTGCGCCACCGCTCCTTGGTCGTGCGGACGATCTGCTTCTTGCTCATCCTGCGCGGCAGCGTCGTGAGCGTGAACTTCGTAGGTCGACTTTCGCCATCAGGCCACTCG
>JANXOF010000071.1 GCA_025353725.1 Polyangiaceae bacterium
GTGATCCGCGCGAATGCTCCGCGAACTCGCATCGCCCTCCAAAAAGTCGCGCAGCGCGCCCGGTGGCGCGTCACGCCGTTGCACTGCATCCGCTGGGCCGAACACGCCGGCTACAGGCGTCGTCTCAAGTGATCTCTGGGACTAGATGCACCCCGAACCGCCGCGACGGCGAAGCGGTGGTCCCCTCCTCGGCGATCGCAGCCAGGGCGACTTTTGCTTTGAATTCCGGTGTCAGTTTCTTGCGTGTATTCTTCATCTGTCCCGCTTTCTTCTTCAGAAAAGCAGGCTCTACCTTACACCTTAACCACTGGTCCGAAATTCGGGGTCCACTTCACTGTAGACCTCACGCTACTCCACCCGAACACTAGCGTCCGCGGTTCGTCGTCCTTGAATGGCTTCATGATACGCCGACTCGCCCTTACGGAACGCGTAGTAGCCGTCGATGACGGGCTTATCGCCCGCTTTCATCAGCCTGAAATGTCGAAGGGCCTCCGCGTCCCAGAGTTGTCGGATGAGAAAACGGCTTTTTGGCCCGACTCGTACTCAATACCGACAGCCCCACCCAAGCGCGCATCGCGCGACTGGGGTGGGTCGTTGCATTCAAACGCGCAACTGCGCTTATCGGTTATGAAACAGGTCCGCCTCTGGAAAACGAAACTTCGGCATGGACGCCACTGCGGGGTCCCGGTAGCCCAGCGCGAGGAGTGCCACCGACCGAGTATCCGAGTCAAACTTGAGAAGTTTGTCGAGCTCGGCGGGACCAAAGCCCTCCATCGGGCACGAATCAATCTTCAACTCAGCGCACGCCGCCAGGCCAAAGCCAAGCGCGATGTAAGCCTGTTTGGAAGCCCACGCAAAGAGTTGGTCAGGCGTGCGAGCGTCGAGCGCTCCGTGCATCATGGCCTCGTAGTCCTTCAATCCTGCGCGCTTCGCCGCGTCGTTGCCAGAGAGCTCGCTAAAGTACTGGTCGATACGACCTTTGGCGTTTGTTCGCGCTGAAAAGACAAGAAGGTGCGACGACGTCGTAATCTGCTTTTGGTGCCACGCGAGGGGCGCAATGTCTGCTTTTACGTCTGCCGATGCGATCACGTCGACGCGAAAAGGCTGTAGACCAAACGACGTGGGTGCCATTCGAATGGCAGTCAACACGTGACCGAGGTCGTCGCTCGAAACCTTCCGATTCGAGTCGAACGCTTTGGTGGCATGACGCCATTCGAGGCCTTGTAAAAAACTGCTCATGATTCGTCTCTTTTCGCTACGGGTCGAGCCAGGGGGATCCTGAAACTTGGGCGTAGTCTAACGGGCTACGTTGCCTCATCGCGAGACGGATCAACGCGACAAAAGCGAAACGCTACCTCCACCTTGGGATTCGCTCGAAGCAGGGCTGTTAGCCTACAGTCCGGCTAGCGTTCAGAGAGCGCTTTCGCATCGGATGTTGCGCGCTCATTTACCTGGCAAATCTCGCCGCGGGGCGTGCTTACCCGAGCTTCACAGCGACCGCGCAGGCGACTTTTTCGTGCCCTGCAGGAGCGGCCGTGCAAGGGAAGACTGACTACGATGAACGAGCGCGCGAGCAACCTCAGACTTCGACTTGACCGGACTTTTTGTTGCGGACGTGAGCGCTTCTGGGCGAAGCATCGAAGGGCCGCGCTCACAGGGGTCTTGGGTGGGTGGCTCGGAGTGGGCGTTTTCGCCTGCTCTCGCACGCCTTCGAAGCACGTGTCGCTTCCGGGCGCGGCGCCTGCCGCGACCGTGAGCGCGAGGTCGGTGGCGGTAAGTCCGGCCGCTCTCGTGACTGCGCAGGCGGCGTCGCAAGACGCGAGCGTCGCAGATCCCTTCGTCTCACTTTTCGCGCGGGCAGAGACGTGTCTGCTCGAACCCATGTGCGCGGCCGAGGAAGCGGACCGACTCTTCCAGGCGGCCGACGACGCGAGCGAGCCTGACGTCGCGTGCCTTCATTTCGCCGATGCAAACGGAACGAAGAAAGACGTCGCGCGGGCGCGGCGCTGCCTCGAGCGAACTGCAGGACCGCTTGCGTGCGAGGGAGGGTCGTCCGCGTCCCTCGCTCTAGCCGAGCTCACCGTGTATCGAATCGACGGCCTGGGAGGTCCGCAAGACGTCCGAGCGGCAAGAGCCGCGCTTCTGCCATGCGCGGACGACCTCACGAGACGGGGTGTTCTGGACCATGCAGACGCCAAGGAGAAAAATCCGGCGACGGCAGCCATGAACTTTTGCAAGGACTACGGCGGCACCACACTCACCAGCAACGAGTGCGTCACGCGCGCGAAGGGCCACGACCTCACGCGCGCGGCCCTTCAAGCGAAGACGGTCTTCGCGACCCTCGACGCGAATGGCAAACAGGCTTTTATCGTTGCCAATGAGGCCTATGCCGCGTACGTCGCCGCGATGGGAGCCTACGTCTACGAAGTATCTAAAGACGGGTCCGTCCGAAACGTCGCGGCGACAAGTAAAGAGCGAGATCTCCTCGCTCGGCGCACGAGTGAGCTGTCTAAGCTAACCCGGGTCGTACCGAAGGCGAGTGCGAACGGGGAACTCACAAAGGCGGCCCAGGACGTCGACGCAGCGCTCAGCAGGCTCACAGCTAGGGCGGCAAGCGCGGAACTGAAAGCATCGATCGCGAAGGCGCAGGCCGCATGGCTCGTTTATCGCGACGCCGAAGTCGCGTTTTACGTGAACGCAGCGATCTCGGTCTCGACGGACGCGCTGGCGAAAAGCAAAGTCGCGGATGCGGCGCGGGTTCGTCTCGCCAAGGCGCGCGCGTCGGACTTGCAAAAGTAAGAGGCCGAGCGGGCCTTCGCAGACCCGCCCGAACGCCATCACGGATACACGCAACGGCCTCCCATTTTGCCATATTTGTCGAAGAGGGACTCGCCGCCGAACGACGACTTGCTGTAGTTATGCACCTCCCAGGAGCCGTTATTCGTCCATGACGACGTCGCAGCTTTGGCGTCGGCCTTCCAGACGACGTTCGACGTATTTTCGAACATGGTGTACGCAAGGTCGGCGTGCCCCCACGGGCCGTTGCCCTTCGGCAGTCGCCCTGGCGCGTTGATGAAAACGATGAAGTCGCTCCTCTCACCGAGGTGCGGATATTCGTAACTATAGAGATAGTTGCCACGCTCAATCGACTGCGCGGCGGGTAGTCCGAGGCTCGCGTCTGTGGCGTCGGGAAAGCGAAAAGCGAAGTACGTTCCGCTCCCCTGCCCCTTCGCGGTCGGTGCGGCGCCCCACGGGTAGGCGGTCGGCCCAATCGCGGCGAGCCATTCGGCTGCGGTCTCGAGGCGACCGCCATCCCACACGCAAAACGCTTGCGAAAGCAGGTACGGGACGCAGTTGAGTCCTTTGACGTCGTACTCGGCTTGCGAATAATCGCTCTCGATATCGCCGAAGTACGTCGACTGCGTAGCTTTATCCATCCAGTAACTGTGCGTTCCCGGGGACGCGACCCTGCAGCCCTGTGAGGCCTGGATTTGTTTAGGCCAAATCGACCCTCCGACGTGTCGCCAGGCGCTCGTGTAAATGCCTTTGAAGTCCGTCGCGTCCCTCCAAAAGTGGTCGGTCACCTCGACATCGATTCCGCCAGCACCATCGGGATGCGTATCGCACGTACCGTTTTGGTCGCATCCGGTAAGGCTCGTCGGCAGGTAGAGATCCCAGAGCGGGTCGAGGACGGTGTGCGCGGGGTCGTTAGGGATCGGCGGAACTTTTCCCGCCGCGCGGGCTTCCCGGACGGCTTTTCGTACGTCGCCGTTCACGCGCTCGAGGAACACGCGCATGCGACCGGAGGTGATCTTGTACTTGTCTAGCGCGGGTCCACCGTTGCCTGCAGGCGCCGTCGCGCAGCAGCTCTCCCACGCCGCGGGGCCCGCGCCCCCAGCGCCGCCAGCGCCGCACGTGTCACCGCCGTAGTGCGCCGTGCAGCTCTTTCGTAGCGCGCATTTACCGTTGTAGTCGCAACCGTCTGTCGTGCAGTCCGCATGCACCGCGCACGACTTTCCCGTCGCACATTTGGGTGCGCTGCCACCGCAATCGATGTCCGTTTCCGTTCCATTTTTCACGTGGTCCGTGGGTGAGGGAGCTTGGCACTTGAGCCCCACGCACACGCCGCTACCGCAGTCATCGACACCTTTGCACGCGAGCCCTGGCGCACAGCGCGGGCAGCCGGGGCCGCCGCAATCGATGTCTGTCTCCGTGCCGTTTTTGGTCGTGTCAACGCACGCCGCTGCGGCGCAGGCGGCCCCAACGCAGACATCACTCGCACAATTCAGTCGAGCGCCACATGCCTTGCCGTCCGCGCACTTCGGCGACCTCGCGCCGCCGCAATCCGTATCGGTCTCATCGCCATTTTTAACGCCGTCGTCGGGCGCGGGGGGCTGGCACTGGAGGCCGCTCTTCACGTCTTTACACACGCCCGTCGCGCAGTCGCCCGAGGAGGCGCACCGCTTCTGAACATCGCATTTTGGTCCGCTGCCGCCGCAATCGACGTCGGTTTCGTCCCCGTTTTTTGCGCCGTCGGTCGCCGAAGGCGCCGCGCAGACGCCCGCTGCGGTGCACACCGTCGACGGACAATCCGTCGGGCGCGCACACGGCGCGTCCACAGCTGCTCCTGCGTCGCCACCCGCGGACGGATCGTCGGTTCCCGCCTTCGTACCGCACGCAACCGCCGCGATGGCGCCAAGTCCGAGGAGGCATCCAAACCGCCGACGTTCAACCATGACTCGGTGCTTTCGCTGAGGTAAAAAGGTGCTGCAAACTGCACGAAACTAAGCAATGACACGTGAGGCCGACGCGGCGACAAGTCACCGCGCCCGCGCACCCTACGCGCGTAGGGCGCGCTCTATGCGTGCTGACACTCTGAAGCTTAGCTAAACCAAAGCTCCGCATCGACGTAAGTGAAGAAATAAGCGTGGAGCCTACAAGCAACAAAGGTGCATGCCATTGTGCGACGTATGGCGGGCAGCGTCGCATGTACGCGCGTAGGCTCCCCTCGGAGATCACGCTCCGCCTGAGATGGTTTGAGGGTCCTCTTCTCTCCACTCTCCACGCGCGAGCTACGAGCGAATCAGAAGCCGCCGACAACGCGAAAAACAGCGTAGCGCGTGCTCACGAGGAGCGTGCCCGAAGGTTGAACAGCGACTCCGGTGATGGCGCGGAGCGATCCGGGGAGTTTGCCTAGTCGTGTGATATCGGCCGACCTTACGTTACCTGCGACGGTCGATACCACGCTCCCGTTGGCCATCCGCCGGACCGTCCGATTGCCGAGATCGCCGACGAAGGCGTTCCCTTTCGCGTCGGCGGCGATAGCTTGCGGTGAACTGAAGAGAGAACCGGTACCATCCGATTAGCCGGGAAGGCCCGCAACTCCGCCGAGGGTGGTAACGACGCCAGCCGTGTCGATGCTCCGAGTCGTGTGACTACCGTGGTCAGCAACAATCACGTTGCCATCCGCACCCACAGCCACTCCCCATCGGTTCCGGAACCGCGCCATGGCGGCATCGCCGTCCGCACTTCCAGCGACCCCTTTTTGACCGGCAAGCGTGGCAGCGACGCCACTCGGGGTGATAGCGCGGATCGTATGCTTCGGGAAAAAGGCTTGGCATCGGGAAAGCAGGCCGGAAAGAATCGCGTGAAAGAGTGGCACGATGCTGAGGAGTGTGGGACCTTTTCGCGATGGGGATAGTGAGAAATGCGGGGGCTGGGGGATGTCTTTTTTTCGTGCTCGTCACTTCGAGTGGCTGCGCATCAAGCACGGAGAAAGCCCCGGCGCGCTCGGACCTCGACTCCGACGCCACGACAACGCGTACGACGACGACCGGAGGGGCGCTGTCGCTGACCGATGCGGCGCGCATGCACGCGCGTGCGATCCCGCGAAGCGCCGACGTGTTCGTGTATGACGGACCCCACGCGGGACATCCGGGAACGACGTGTCGCGAGTGCGCCGACACCGTCGTCCGTCGGGTGAAAGCCCTCGGGTACACCGTGGAGCGCGTGTATGCTGATCAGATAACCACGGCCATACTCGGGCAAACGCGCCTTTTCGTTTGGCCTGGCGGAAATGACGACTCCGACGCGACGTTCGACGAGTTTCGTGCGGCAAGCGCACCCCACCACGACAACGTCGCCGAGCTTCGGCAATGGGTGAATGAGGGCGCGGGCCGCTACCTCGGTCTCTGCATGGGAGCGTACCTCGCAGGGCACACCCCGGAGGGGCGGGTGTTTGACATGCTCAACGGCGCCGACGCCGAGGCTGAAGCTGGCGACGCAGACTTCGCCTCGCACGCCGTCGTGGTTCGCTTGACGTCCGCTCCCGCCAAAACGCGGACCGCTTACTATCAGGCCGGACCCTATTTCACCGAAGCCAGCGACCAAGAGGTGTGGGCACGCTACGAGACCACGAAGCGCATTGCGGCGATGATCGTACGGTCGGGACAAGGGACCGTAGGCGTCGTTGGCGCGCACTTCGAGGCGACGAAAGATTGGTACGGTGACTGCGTCCCGAAGACCGATGCCGCGGGGAGTGCCGAGTGGGCCGCGTGCGCGTCGCTACGAAGCGCGACAGACGCAAATCACGCATTCTTAGGCGCGTTTATCGCTCGCGTCCTCGACCGCTAACCCGCGCTTCTCCGGCTTAGGTGCCGAACTCCGCCGGAAGCGCGACGCGCTCACGCAAGGGCGACGTAAAGATTTTGAACGTCGTCGTCATCGTCGAGCGCCTCGAGAAACGCCTCGACGTCCGCACGCTGAGCATCATCGAGCGTGACAGGGCTTTTGGCTTTCCAAATGAGCTGAGCGGACGTCACCGTCCACTTGCGGTCGGCAAGCGCTTTGCTCACCACGTCAACGTCGGTCGACTCGGTGAAAAAGCGCGTCGATCCGTCGTCGCACGGTTCGAGGTCTTGCGCGCCGCACTCGATGGCGACTTCTTCGGCATCGATTCCCTTCCCGGGCGCGGTCGCCTCGACTTGGCCGAGACGAAGAAAGTCCCACGAGACGGAACCCGACGCGCCAAGTTGCCCCTTGCGAAAGAGGACACGTACGTTCGACGAGGTGCGGTTACGGTTGTCCGTGAGGCACTCGACAATGACCGGCACTTGGTTCGGTGCGAAGCCCTCGTAGGTCACGATCTCGTAGTGAACGGCCTCATCCAAGAGGCCGGCGCCCTTTTTGATGGCCCGCTCGAGCGTCTCTTTCGTCATCGACGCTTTTTTAGCGGCCTCGACCGCCATGCGAAGACGCGGATTCATGCTTGGGTCGGCACCGTTTCGGGCGGCGACCATGATCTCCTTGGCGAGCTTCGTAAAAGTTCGACCCTTGGCGTTCGCCGAGGCCTCGCGGTTCTTCTGCTTCCATTGTGCGCCCATGCATTCGCAGGTACCGCAACGGCGCAGGGAGCGGGAGGAAATGCTTTCGCCCTATCAAAGAAGGGGCTAGCGGTGCCATCGAATGAAGAGCGACGTCGCACGGTACTACGACGACAACACCGCTTGGTTTTTGCGGTTTGACCGTACGCAGACACGCGTGGTGCATCGAGGCGTATGGGCACCGCGCGTAACGACATGGCGCGAGGCTGCCCACTACGTTCACGAGCGCATCGCGGAGCAATCGCCTCACACGACGCGGCTTCTCGACCTCGGCTGCGGTGTCGGCGAAAGTAGCTTCTGGCTTCATGCGCGACTGGGCGCGGACACCGTCGGGGTAAGCGTGAGCGAAACGCAAATAGCGGTGGCCCAGCGCGCGGCCGCCGAGCGAGGGCACGCCAAGCGATGTACGTTTTTGGCGCGCGACTTTTTGAACCTCGGAGAGGTCGGTCGGTTTGACGTGGCTATCGCACTTGAGTCTTTCGTTCATTGTACTCGGAGTGCACGTTTTTTTGAGGAGGCGGCGCGGGTCGTGAAGCCTGGCGGCCGGCTATTCTTGTGCGACGATTTCCTTACGAAGACTTCAATCCCGACGACGCGCGCGCGGGAATCGTGTCTCGAACGCTTGCGACGCGGTTGGCACTTTTATTCGTTATTCGAGCGAGAATCGGTCATCGCGCAGGCCAAACGCGCGGGGTTTACGCTGCTCGGCACCGAGGTGCTCACGGCGAGCCTCCGCCTCCTCTCGCGCCCACTTTTGAACGTACTCGAGCGCACGGGAAGCGCTCTTGAGCGCCTCGCTCCTTCAAGTCTCGTCAGCAACCTCGTCGGCGGGACCGCGCTGCAGCAGTCGGAACGCCGCGGGTGGACGGAATACGTTCTGCTCACGTTTGAGAAGTCCGCTCCTTGAGCGCAGCGTCGCTCAGGAAGCGCGTACGCAAAACGTGTAGGCTTCGGTGCTCCATGCGCGCCCTTGCCGCTTTTCGCCCGGTCGTGGTCGCGGCGTTCTCGTTCTGGTTCACGATAGCCGTGTCGGGATGTGCGGGCCACGCCGTTCCCGATCCGAAGGTTGCGGCAGACGCCTACGCCGCGGCTGCCGCACACGGCGACTCCGACGCGATTTACGCGATGATGACAACCTCCGCGCGCGCCGCACTTTCACGGGACGACCTCCGCCGCGTCGTCAACGAGCAGCGCGTTGAGCTGGCAGAGCAAGCCGCGCTTGTTCGCGCGCGCGACGTTCGCGTCGAGGCTCTCGCGCGCTTGCGCTACGCCGACGGCGAAGAAGCGCAGCTCGACCTGCACGAGGGTCGCTTTTGGGTAAGCTCCGCGGGCGCGCTGCCGGGTGGCGCGCGCACGCCGGAGCAGGCCCTCGACCAGCTTCGCCGAGTGCTCGCGCGCCGCAGCTACGCGGGTCTTATGCGCGTCCTCACACCTGCGACGCGCGCCGCCATCGAGCAGGATTTCCGTTCACTCGTCATCGGCCTCGAACGTCCGGATACGCTTCAAGTCAAGGTCAAGGGCGAGAGCGCCTTGATCCGTGTTCCTGGCGGGCATTCGGTAAACCTGAAGCGAGACGGTGGGCTCTGGCGCGTCGACGACTTCGACTG
This sequence comes from Polyangiaceae bacterium, assembly GCA_025353725.1. Lineage (GTDB taxonomy): Bacteria > Myxococcota_A > Polyangia > Polyangiales > Polyangiaceae > Labilithrix. Next base: position 8,990 of record JANXOF010000071.1, read on the forward strand.
AATGCGAACACCTTTCTGGCCTACAGTCTCACCGCCGCTCATGAATCGCCTCGCCGACAGCCTCACCCGCCGAAAGCGGCTCGTCGGATTTGCGCCCGCGCCTGCGCCCTCCTGCGGCCCACCTCCGGCGCTCACACGTCCTAAAGCCCGTCGCTTCGCAGAGCTTTGCGCCATGACCGCGGTGTTCGCCGGGGTGGCGCTGTTCGCCTCTCTGGCGCTTCCGCGCTCCGCGCGCGCCTTCGGAGACGTCGGCGCGTTCGACCCGCGCGTGCTGATCGTCGGCGACGTACCGGGCGCAGCTCGGCCGAGCGCAGCGGCACGCTGGTCATGGGAGCTCATCCAACGCACGAGCGCTCCGGGTCGCCTCACACCGACGCACGTTCGGGCGGACGACCCCGCGGTGGTCGACGAGCCGTTTCTCTGGCTAAGCGGCGTGAACGCTCTCGCCTCCTTCACACCGAAAGAGATCTCCGGCCTGCGAACGTTTTTTTCGCTCGGTGGCCTCCTGCTGGTCGACGACGCGGGCGTATCCGACGACGGCACCCCGAGCGCGTTTGGGCGGAGCGCGCGCGAGCAGATAGCCCGAGTGTTACCGGAAACAAGCCCGATTACGCTCGGACCGGAGCACGTCATTTACAAGACATTCTACCTCTTGCGACGCGCGGAAGGTCGGGTTGCGGGCCAAAAGACGCTGGATGCCATCGTTCGCAGCGGGCAGGTCCAAGTCCTCTTTTCTTCCCATGACCTCGGCGGTGCACTCGCACGCAACTCGACGACGGCCGTCGGTTCGGGTGGTTTTAGCGGTTCTGGCGCATGGGAGAATCCCGTTACCCCTGGCGGCGAACTCCAACGTGAGCGAGCGATTCGTTTGGCCGTCAACATTGCCATGTACACGCTCTCCTCCAACTATAAAGACGACCAGGTTCACGCCCCATTTTTGATGCGTCGTCGCGCGCTCCCATCGGCTCCTTAACATCGCTCCCGAGATGACGCTTCCGAATGCTTTCCCCTGACCGTCAAAGCCTAGAGCCGTGACGCAAACGTTCGTTCGATGAACACTCGACTCGCGATTAACGGAGACCTGCCGGCGTGGGCTGTTTTCGTCGCTTGCGCGCTCGCGGTCGCGAGTCTTGCCGTCCTGTTTTTCTACGAGCTCCGTCGGCGAGAGCGAGGCGGAATCGTCATCGTCCTCACCGGAACCTTGGCTGTAGCGGCTCTGCTCGCCGCCATTGCGCGCCCTATCCGGATCGCCGCGCGCGAAAGCGTCATCGGCGCGAAGGTCGTCGTCCTTGCGGACATGTCGCGTTCGATGGCCCTTCCGCAACGGGGTTCGCGGCTACGTTCTGCCGTGCGCGACGCGGCGCTCGCGGAGCTCGCCAAGAAGGCCGGCGAGACGCGCTTGCTCGTGTTTGGATTCGGCGAAGGCGCCGCGTTCGCCCTCGAAACGAAGCCTGGCGCGGCCTCGAAACGAGGTCCTCTCGCAGGCCGTAGCGATCTGACCTCCGCACTCCGCGCGCTAGCCACCTCCGCGGAAGAACGACCACAAGCCATCGTCGTCGTCTCCGACGGTCGTTTCGACGACCCCGGCGAAGAGGCCACAGCCTCGCAACTTCAAGCGCTTGGGCGAACGCTCGACGTGCCTATCCACACGGTAGCGACAACGTCCGATTCGCCGGCGGACGCGAGCGTACGACGCGTGTCGGCGGCGGGTGCGGCCGTCGCTCACGTGCCTCTCCCACTGAGGGTCGAGGTAGGCTGCGCGGGCGGTCTCGCCTGCGAAACGCTCACCGTGACGGCGCGCGAACTCCGCGAGGACGGCCCGCCCGCCCTCCTCGCCACGGGCCTCGCCCACCTCAAAGACGGGAAGGGTGTGGTCGACCTTTCCGTGACGCTCGATCGCGCGGGCGCTCGGATTCTCGAGGTCGCCATTGCGGCGCCTTCAGGCGATGCACTCCCCGACAACGATCGCCGCTTGATGACGTTCAACGTGGCGCGGGAGCGTGTTCGCGTCTTGCACGTGGCGGGCAGACCGACGAGCGACGTCCGAGCGCTGAGGCAGTGGCTCAAAAGCAACGCCTCGGTCGATGTCGTCGCGTTCTTCATCTTGCGCACGCAGACGGACACGCCGAACGCGCGGCAAGAAGACCTTTCGCTCATCCCGTTTCCCGTCGACGAGCTGTTCACGGAGCACTTGCCGTCCTTCGACGCCGTCGTGCTCCAGGACTTCGACGCGCAACCGTACGGCCTCGAGCGACACCTTCCGCAGCTCGCGCGTTATGTGCGCGCGGGCGGCGGGCTTATCATGGTGGGCGGCCAAAACTCGTTCGTGGCCGGCGGCTATGCGAACACGCCACTCGCCGAAGTGTTGCCCGTGTCGCTCGACGGCTCGCGGAGGGCAGTGTCTGCCGAAATCGTCCCCTTCACGCCCACGTGGACCGAGGAGGGGCGCGCGGCTCCCCTTCTCGCGAAACTGCACGACATCGTCGACGAAGAACTGCCGTCGATGCCGGGGACCAACGTCTTGGGTGACGTGCAGCCGGGGGGGCTCGCGTTGTGGACTCACCCGACGCGGACGACGAAGTCCGGGGCGCCGATGCCCGTGCTGGCGATTGGCGATCAAGGCGACGGTCGGTCCATTGCGCTCGGGATCGACGGGGCTTGGCAACTCGAGTTCTCGCAGCTTGGTGCGCGGACGTCGGGTCGCGGCTACGGCGCGATGTGGGACGGCCTCCTGGGGTGGCTCATGCGCGACCCACGCTTTGAGTCAGGCCAACTCGAACTCGTTTCGCCATGTGTGGCCGGTATCCCCGCGAGCTTGCGTGTGCGTTGGCCCGCCGCGAAGACCACAAAAGCGGAGAGCGCGTCACGCCCAGAACGAATCCGCGTGGAGCTCCGTCGGCTCGACAAGCCAGACGTCGCGCCCGTGCGCGTCGAAGTCGACGTCCCCGCGCACCCCAACGGCACGACGAACGCGGTGGACGTGGCGCTGCCCCCCCTCGAAGCCGGCGGCTACACCGCGCGTCTCCAGGCCGTGTTAGGGCCGACGACGCGGCGCGACTTTGCGTGTGAGTCGGGCGGCGATGAGTGGGCCGATTCGCGTCCCGATCGCGAACGCCTCCGGGCGCTCGCCGCGGCGACAGGAGGAACCTTCCACGACGCCGCAGACGACCTGTCGATCGCACTACCCAAACCGGTGGTCGTGACCGCCGAACGGCACGTGGTCCCGGTCGCGCCGGCGTGGATGTGGACGCTCCTCGCGGCGCTCATGCTCAGTCTCCACTGGTTCGCGCGGCGGAGAAGTGGACTCGCCTAACGTGGTAGGTTTCGTGATGTGCGTGCCATGCGTCGATCCCGAGTTCCTTTTGCACGCGCGAAAGGGACGTCACTTGCGTTTGCGTTCGCGCTCTCACTCTCACTCGCGAACGCCGCCTTCGCGCTCGATTGGCCTGATACGGCCGACCGCGTCGAGCGCGGCCTGCTCTCTAAAGATCCCGTCAAGCGGCGCGAGTCGGCACGCGCACTCGAGGCGCTTGGGCCGACACGCGCGACTTCACTCATTCTTCAAGCGATGGGCGATCCGGACGTCGACGTGCGGCTCGCCGCAGCCCGATCGGCCGTGCGCCGTCACGTCGTCGCGGCGACAGGTCTTGCGCTTTTATGGCTCGGCGAGCGCGATGCGCGGCTTCGGAGCTCAGCCTGCGATGTCGCGGGCGCGATGCCGGAATCGAAGGCCGTGCCAGCGCTCGCACGGGCGCTCGGTGACGTCGACCCCGGCGTACGTGGGGCGTGCGTCGACGCTCTCGGCGCTCAAGCCTCCCCCGACGCCGTCGCGCCACTCGCGGGCAAGCTCGACGACCCTGCCCCTGCACTCCGCGCGAGGGTAGCGAGGGCACTCGCGAAGCTCGGCGACGCGCGAGCCGTGGTTCCGCTCCTTGGGAAGGTACAAGATTCGGTCCCCGAAGTTCGTCAGGCGGTCGTGCGCGCCCTTGGAGACCTTGGTGACTCCCGCGCTTCGCCGACCCTTCTCCTCGCGCTCCGAGACAGCGTCGCAGAGGTACAGATCGAGACTCTTGGCGCACTCGGTCGGCTTCGAGCGAACGAAGCAACATCGTCGATAGCGCCTCTCGCGCTCGAGAGAAACCCGAACGTGAAGCAGGCTGCGCTCGTCGCGCTGGGGCGCATCGCCAGTCCCGACGCCGTCCGCGCGCTCGTCAAAGCACTTAGCGCTCAGGAGCAAAGCGCACCTTTGCTTGAGCGTACGCCCGCGCGCGAGGCGCTCGTGGCGGCGGGCGAGCCTGCCGCGATTGAACTTATGGCGCTGCTCGAACGCGGGGTGAGCCCTTCGCTCGCGACCAGCGCGGCATGGGTTCTCGGCGAGCTGCACGAGAAAAAAAGCGCCCATGTGGTCGTCCGAGCGCTACGCGCCGGGATGATTTCACCTGCAGCCGCGCTCCATGCCCTTTCGGGCGCGGGCACGTCCGAGCAGCTTCCCGTGGCGCTCGAATTTATCTCCGACGCAAACGCGGCGGTGCGTGACGAAGCGCGGGCGGCCGCGAGCGCTCTGCTCGACCCCACGACCCCCGATGGGCGCGCCGTCGAACCCCTCGTCGCAAGACTTCGTGCCTCCAGCACGCGGCCTGCAGAACGAGCCGCGCTCGTGAAGCTACTTGGCCAAACGGGCGCCGTGCGAGCCGCTGTCGAACTGGCGGGGTGGGTTTCTGCGAAAGATTCGTCGGTGCGCCTCGCCGCTATCGATGCACTAGGAACCCTAGGCCCGGTCGCGTCAGGACGTGACGTCAGGGCCCCAGCGAGCGAAAGCGACAGCGCGCTGGTTACGTGCCTCCGCGATGTCGACCCCACCGTTCGCCTGCACGCGGCCGTCGCCCTTGCGCTAAGCGGAGGCGTGCTCGCGCGCGGCCAACTCCTGGGCGCCATCGACGCGGGGGAAGAGATCGATAGGTACGCGGTCCTCACGGCACTTGGCGGAATCCTTGAGCGTTTTCCAGACGAAACGGTCACGACGCGACTTTTCAAGGAGCTCGAGATCGCGGCGGGTCCAGAGCGAGACGCCTTGCTTGAAGCCGTGGGCCGCGCGCAGCTTCCGAGCGTACGGCAAGCGCTCGCAAAGCTTGCCATCCAAGGCGACGTGGACGACAGGCGCACAATCGCGGCCGTTCTCGGTGCTCATCGAGGCTCAACGGAGGTCATCGCGCTCGCCTCGACGCTCACGCGCGACGTCGATGCGAGCGTACGCGCGCAGGCGGCGTTTACGCTCGGTTCGATCGGTGACTCGAGCGTTGTCGCGGCGCTGGTCGCGTTGTCGAACACGGCTGACGCGAACGTAGCGACGAGCGCCGCGGGTGGGCTCGCTCGCTTCGGGGCCGGAAGCGAGGCGCACGCCGCGGTCACGAGCGCTGCCTGCTCGATGCTTTCACACGGCCGCGCCAACGTCCGCGCAAACGCGCTCGTCGCTCTGTCCTTGACCCACGGTCGGTGCCTCGATCCCGCCGTCATGCGAAGGCTGCTCGCCGAAGACCCAAGCTCGCGGGTCCGCGCAGCCGCAGCTCGCGCGCTCGCAAGTTCCTCTTTGCGCGAAGACCGGGATGCCCTCGATCGCTGCGTTTCTTCAGACCACAGCGAAGACGTCGCGCGCGTCTGCCGCATGCGCACGGAAAGAGCCGAAACGACAAGCCGCTCCGTGCGTGCACGCCCTCGCGCGGTCACCGTGTTCGTCTGCACCGACCCAGGCGCGAGCGCTGCCCCGACGCCGCACGCGCCTTTTTTGCTCGAATACGAAGGCGGTATTCTGCACGCGGGAGTCACGGACCGCCGAGGCGCGACGTTCGAACCTTCTGCACCCGCGGGCGAGGTTTCCCTGAGGCGCCCTCTGTCCGACTAACCCCACGTTTTAATCAAGGAAAGCTTGATGCATCATGCACAAATCAATCGCCTTTCCACGTCCGCCGGCCGCGATCGTTGCAGAACTTCTCGGCGAACGCGGCGGCGACCTTCGCATCCTTCCTCTTGTCGAGCGTGCTCCCGGCAAGTTCGCGTTGCACGGCCCGGACGGCCTCTCGCGCCGACGCGCAGGTTACCCGTCGCTGCCGACGGGCGGGAGGCGGAAGTAGACGGCGCAGCACGTATCGTTCTCCCAAACCTCGACGCGCGCAACGCGAACACGTGCGTCATCCATCTTCGCAGCGAGGTCATCGGCGATGACGCGCGCGAGGTTTTCGGCCGTCGGGTTGACGTCGTCGAACGGCGCTATCTCGTTGAGAAAAACGTGTTCGTACGGCTCGACGAGCGCGCGCAACACCGCCCCGAGGTGGTTGAAGTCAACGACCCACCCGCTCGCTTCGAGCTCTTTTGCGCGCAAAACAGCCTTGATACGCCAATTGTGCCCGTGCAAGCGCTCGCCTTCACCCGGTGCGAACCTGAGCTGATGGGCCGCAGCGACGCACGTCTCTTGGCTTATTTCCCACATTGCGCGGGGGCTTACCACGAAGGCGCGCCTGAAGGGAGAGATGGGCAAAAAAGTGCATTTTCCTCGCTCGTGAGATGCTCCCGCTCGCGAGAAACAGCGGCTCATCGACGACTTTTACCCGTGTTGCGCCGAGTGAGAAGCCAAACGCGAGTGCTACGCTCAGGCCTATGGTGATGCGCGTGCTGATTCCACCGGGCGAGATCGTTGCGACGGCCGACCACCGCGTCGTGCTGCACGGCGTTCCTTGGTCTCACTACGAGGCGCAACTCGCCTTTCGGGGCGACTCCTCATCTCCGCGGATTGCCTACCTTGACGGAGCGATGGAACTGATGAGCCCTTCAAGAGATCACGAACGAATCAAGTCGTACATCGGAATGCTTATCGAAGCCTTCGCGATGGAGAAGGGTATCGACTTCTCCCCCTACGGGTCGTGGACGCTCAAAGAAGCGCCGAAGCAGGCAGGTGTGGAACCGGACGAGTGCTACCTCTTTGGAAGCGATCAACAGCGCGGAACGCCCGACCTCGTCATCGAGGTCAGCTGGACTCGCGGCGGTATTGACAAGCTCGAGGCTTACAAGCGGCTGCGCGTGCCAGAGGTTTGGTTTTGGCAGGATGAGGCGATTCAGATCTACGCCTTACAAAACGCGACATACGAGCCTTGCGTCCGCAGCCCAGGCCTGCCCGGTCTCGACCTAGACCTCCTCGTTTCTTTTCTCGCTCATCCAACCGCCATGCAAGCCGTCCGCGCTTACCGCCTTGCACTTGTCGACGCAGAGCCGAAGTAGGCATGCCTCGCGTGGCGCGAACAAGCGCCGCGTCGGCTACTCTCCAGGCACGCCCGCTTCATGCGTAAGGTTCGGGTTTTCCGGCTCGCCGCGTCGAGCGACCAAAAGGCCGACAACGAGCCCAATCGTCGCGACCACGGCCATCAAACCCATGAGCTTTACAACCTTCAAGATTTCGCTCGTGCGCCGCGACGGGGTCACGTTCGACGCGTCTCGGCGATCGACATTTTCGACCGTGGCTTGGCCGCTCGCGACCGGTGCGGCCGCCCCGCTCGGGTTCCCCGCGAGACGCAACGAGGCAATGGCGGAGCGCGATCGCGGCGTTCCAAAGTCAGCGAGCGCCGCGCCCACCGCGGCCGCCGTCGGGTATCGCTTTTCAGGGAGCTTCTCGAGGCATCCCATCACGACCTTCTCGAGCTGAGGAGGCACGTCCGAACGAAGGGCCATCAACGACGCCGGCGGCTTCGTGAGCATCGACGACACAATGGTCGGATGGTTCGGTGAACCAAACGGCGTCAGCCGCGTGAGCAGCTCGTAAAGCATAATCCCTACGGACCAAAGGTCGGCTCGAGCGTCCACGCGCTTGGCGTCGACCATCTGCTCTGGCGCCATGTAGGCTATCGTACCGATGACGGCGCCCGTTTTCGTTATCGGGTGCGCGCCATGCGCGCCGGCGTTTGAAGCCGACAACGAAGCGCCAAGAGCGCCGAACTTGGAGACGCCAAAATCAACGACCTTCGCGACGAGCGTGCCGCCAGCGCCCTTCGTAATAAGCACGTTCGCCGGCTTCAAGTCACGGTGAACGATCCCCGCACCGTGGGCCTCGGCGAGCGCCGCGAGAACCTCGAGCACATGATCGACGGCCTCTCCCACGCTGAGCACACGCGTGTGGAGAGCGTGATGGAGCGTCTCGCCTTCGAGGTATTCCATCACAATGTAAGGAGCGCCACTCTCAAGCAGGTCCACATCGAGAATGCGCACGACGTGCTCGCTCCGAAGGGCGGCCGTCGCCTGCGCCTCGCGCTTGAATCGCGCGGCGTCTTCCCGCCACTCGGCCTCGCCGCCGTCACCGGGGGTGAGAATCTTAATCGCGACGATTTGATCGATCGCGAGGTGACGCGCGCGCACCACGACACCGAATCCCCCGCGCCCTAGCTCTTTCTCCACGCGATACTTGTCGGCGATCATTGTGCCGGCCTTCACCACCTGCTGCGGGCGAGCAAACTTGACGAGCGGGCCGCCGGGTGCGCGTTCCATGAAGGCTCGTCGATGCTAGCATCAGCTTCCATGGCAAGGTCCGCGAAGCGGCGCCGTCGCAAAAACCTCCTCGCGCCCGAATCACTCGAAACCTTACTCGAGCGAGCCGGGGAGGACCGCTTTGCACGAAAACGGTCGCCCGTGCCGATGAAGGAATGGAAGGTCATCGTCGGCCTGCGCATCGCCGACCGCGCGCATCCGGTGACCCTCGAGCGAGGCATTCTGCTCATCAAGGTGACCACAAGCGTGTGGGCGAACGAGCTTCAAATGTTGGCGCCGGAGCTCGTCGCCCGCCTTCGCATACGCGGCTACGCGGTGGACCAACTCCGATTTCGCGTCGGCCCACTCGACATGCCCGACAGACCTCCAGAGCGCCGAGCGACGCGAAAAGTGCCGCCGCCGGTCGCGCTCAGCCTGGAGTTGAAGGCGTCAATCGCGAAGGTGGCGGATCCCGAGCTTCGCGCCGTGATAGCGGGCGCGGCGAGCGCCAACCTCGCGTGGCAGGACTTCGTCGCACCGTCAGGTCCCGCCAGCCCCGGCAAGCCTCAGCCTCCACGCCCTCCGCGCCCCCCGTGCCCGGCCCCTACGGTGCCCGATTCAGCTCCGAGCCCGATCCGCGGGCTGAACCCAAACCCGACGCGGTACACAAGGACGACTTGGCCGACGCGAAAACCTCCACGCGCGTAGTTAACGTAGCGCAGCGAGACGCTCTAGCCCTTCTAAACGCTGGAACAAAAATCGCTCGGCCGGGCCGTACCGCGGAAGATTTTGCCGCAGCATCGCGATGTACCCCCGAAGGCGCACCAAATCCACGGCGGTCACCTTTCGCATCGCCGTGTAAAGCTCGTCGATGACGTGCGCCGGGCACGGTCGTTTCTGGGCCACGTAGAGTTCGACGACGTAATCCGCCCAGCCTCCCTTGCCGGTTGCAGTGGCCAATTTGGCGCTAAACTTGGCGGCCTGGTCCACCAGCGTGGGCGGCAGTGGCCGACCGGCACGTGTGGCCTCGATGACATCCGCAAGCGCAGAGGCGAGCAAGCGCTCGGCTTCTCCCGCCTTTCCCATAGCGAGTGCCTTCTCGGCGACGCCCGAGAGGAGCTTGAACTGGTCCGCCCGACGGACCATCGAAGGCTCGGGATCGGTCTCGATGTTGAGCGGAGAAAAGCCGGACGAGGGCGTGCTTACCCGAATCTTCGGGAGCGTCATCTTACCCACACCGACCCCGGTGACGTTCGCGCCGTCGCGAGCTGAAAGCAGCGTTAGCTCCTGCGAACCAATCACAATTCGGTCGCCGACGTTGAGGCTGACTTTCGCTTCGATTCGCTGACCGTTGACGATGACCCCGTTGCGACTGTTGAGGTCTTCGAGCGTCACGTGCCCGGCATGGTGATCAAAAAGGGCGTGGCGACGCGATACGAGAGGATCGTCGAGGGAAAGCTGGCAACTCGCGTTCCGACCGACGGCAAACGTGCCCTCGTTCAGCTCGAGATCATGCTGTAGGTAGCGGAGCCGAAAGCGCATCGCCCGCAGATCTTGGTTCCGTCGATCCGTCCATCGGAATACGGAAGGGTAGGAAGGTGGAGAGAGAGGAACAGGAGGTTCGGCCGCGCACCTGCGCGACGGCCGGCCTCACGAAGAGATGGTGCCTGACCGCGAGCTCCCGCGAAAGACTTATCCGCTCGTGGTGCGCCGTTAGCCTCAGCAAACCGATGGCTTCGACGGTGCGGTCGGGACGCGGTCTCCACGATCCTCGAGCAGCATCCGAACTCGGACGAGCGCCGTCATCGCAGGTTGGTCGGCGGCCGACATCGGCATCGCCCCCACGTGGGTAGCCAACAAAAGCACGGGGTCGACCATATCTTGCGGGAACCGGTCGATCAGCTCGCTGAGGGTAGCGACCACTTCGTCGGCGACAACATAAGGCACGCGGCGGTAGACCTGCGCCACCCAAACGGCCCACGTCGAATCGTCGAGAACGAGGCTCGCGCGGGCCGCCCCGACGGCGAGCTTCGACAGTTGGGTAGGCTCAACGTCCTCACCCCGAAGAATTCGTTCTTCGATTTGTATCGTCGCTCGACGCAAGATCCGGTGGACATCGGCGAAGCGCTTGAGTGCGAGCGCGCGGTCGAGAACCTCGATGTAAAGTTGCGCGCTCCAGTTCTGCTGCGCCGCCGCACCAAACTGACCGCTGAGTGTCTCTTCGTCGAGAGCCTCTGTCGACCCACAGCTCGGACAGGCCCCTGCCTCTTGCGGATAGGGCATACGGCATTGGGCGCAGTGGCGTAGAAATCCAGTCGTTTTCGCACTCGCCGCAGGCGCGGCGGCGATGCGGCAGAACACCAACTCTTGCGTGCCGATGCGCAAACGGTCGCCGTCCTTCAACTCAACAGGCACTTTGGCCGCCTGCCCGTTGACCTTCACGCCGTTGCGGCTGTTGAGGTCGTGGACGGTCGCACACTCCCCTTCCAGCACGATGCGCGCGTGGTAGCGCGACACGAGGGGATCCTCGATCGTTACGTGGCAATCGGAGCTTCGCCCGAGAATGGTTGCTCCTCGGTGAAGGTCAAATTCTTGAAGCAAAAACCGAAGTCGGTACCGTGCCACCGGTGGTGCTCCTGCCGACTGCGCAGGCCTTTGCGCCTTGCCGAGCCGATGGCGAGAGTCTAGCGCTCAACCGCTCAGCCGTCCTAGAGGCAATTTGTGGGTTGCATGTGGGTGTCGAGCGGCACGGAAGACGTCCGAGCCAAAGCACTCGGCGCGCGAAGTAAACGCTCCCGAAACGGCGTCGTGACGTCCTCGAACGCGGAACGAGTGTGATACCTTGGCAAGCGAGGTGAACGAGGCGATGAAGGCGACCAAGCAGCCTCCCAAGTCAGAGGCCTTCGCGACGCTGAAAACGACTGCGGAGCAACCGCCCTCGTCGGATCTTTCGGCGTCCGAAAGTAGGGGTGCGCCCGCTCCCACCTGGGCTTCTAGCCCGGTCATGAGCAAGGTTATGGAGGCCCTGGAAACCTTCGTTTTCGAGCTCGTCGAGGCCGATGGCGGGGAGCTCTACGTCGTCAGTGCGACGCCGGAGGATGTACACCTCCACCTCGCCGGGACGTGCGCAGGGTGTCCAGGCGCAACCATGACGCGCGAACGACTTCTCCAGCCCGCGGTGCACGACGCCATCCCGCGAGCCACTCTCAAAGTGACGACGGGCTGGCGCGTGCCCGACGGCGCGCACCGGGTCAGGTAAGCCCGCCTCGGGCGCTACTTCTTCTTCGGCTTCGCGCCTGCGCCAGTTGCGCTCGCAGCTGGCTTTATCGCGTTCGGGTCCGACAGCGTGCCCTTCGTTACCGCCGCGATACTTGGGTCGACCGCCGTGGGGTCTTCGGGCTTGTTCGCACGAAGCGACGCCAAGTTGCCCAGTGTACCGGACTCCTCGAGAACGATAGCGACAACGCGCTCACCGGAGCGATCGACCGTGCGGAGATGACTCGAGGCATCTTTCCAATCGACGGTCGTAGCGTTGACTCCCTTCGAGGGGTCAGGAGCCTGAATTCGGCCTTGCGCGCCGAGGTCCCCGTTCAACTTGTTGACGGCATCCACAAAGGTTTTTCCCATAGAGCCCGACTCCGCAAGCTGGACTTCGTCGTAGAGCTTCCAAAGTCGGTCGTTGATAAAGAAGAAAAATCGCTTCTTTCCTTGTCGGCTGATGACCATCAACGATTCGTGATTTCGATACGTGTACTCTCCACGAATACCCGTGGCGTCGTAGCCCGTCGGTGTCTCTTTGAACTCAATAAAGCTGCGAACAAACGCTTGCTTCGCTTGCTCGCGTTCATTTTCGATCGCTGTCATTTCCGGACCGACTCTCGATTTTGCGAGGCGCTCGTCGTAGTCCTTCCAAAGCGTGCCGCCGTTTTCGGTAAACGTTTTTAAGACCTCGGCATGACTCATCCCCCAGCGCATTCCCTCCATACGCGCCGTGAGACTCGCCACCTGCGTAGGTTCGGCTTTGCCCGCGGAGCCTGGCTTGCCCGGCCTGCCACTGGCCGTCGAAGGCGGTGCAAGAACGTCGTCTCGCCCATGGCTCGAAGCGCCAGAGCCGCTTGACGGCGACGAACTCGAGGCTGCGGCGGCCGTAGAATCGTCATCGATCGGGTCGGCCACGAGCGCTTGCTTAGGCTCTGAGGGATGACAGCCGAGGGCGAGCACGAGAGCGAGGGAACCGACCAACACCGCGCGTTTCATAGAAACGAAGGTAACACCCGGCGAGAGGCCCCATCAACAGGCCGTCAAAAAACCTGCTAGAAGAGTGCCATGTCGCGCCGCGGTAGCACAAAAGCCCACGTTGAGGGCGCACCATGCGTTCGCAGCGCTCGTGACGTTCGCGGCTTGTCGAAGGTGCCGGGCGTGCGTTGGGGGGCACCCGCATCCACGTTTTTCCAGCCGCTCATTCGGTCCGGTGTCGCGGCGCTCGGGATCGTCGGAGTTGTCGGGTGTGGGCCGATCACGGGCAGGCTTGCCAGCGCTCCAGCTCAAACGCGAGCCATCTACGCGGGCCGCTCTACCGTTCTCTTTGACGACTCCCTTGACCCAACCGCCGTCGGTATTGATTTTGACAAGGGTCATGTGCCGAAGTCGGACCCTATCCTTCGGGAGCGCGCCCAGGTGAGCGACGCGGTAGCCCGCGTCAAAGTCGCGACGGTGACCGGCACTCAAGAAGGACCCGACGCCACCTACCGAATCGGGCTTCGTACTGTCGAAAAGCTGGCCGGCCCCGACGTTCCCGCATCAGAATTCACTGTAGCCATAGGGAGAGCAAGCGCCTCGCACGGCATCCTCAAAACGTTCGAGGGTCGCCTCGTCGGAATACCGCTCATCTTGTTCGTGCGCGAATTCGTAAGGCCGGGCTTTGAACCGGAGGTGCACTTCCACCTTGCTCCGGACACGAAAGAAGTGAAAGACGCCGTTGGCGACGCCGTAGTTCTAGGTCAGGCTGGTGCCTCTCAGGGTACGCCAGCGGCGCCGTCTCGGCCGTAGGGACGTTCGGACACTAGGCACTCGGCAGTAAACAGAGGTAACCGTGGCGATCGACATCAAAAGCCCCAAAGAAGTGGAAGCCATGCGAGCGGCATCGCTGATGGCGGCCGAGACTCTCTGCCTCGTAGGCGAAAAGCTTCGCGCAGGCATGTCTACGGAAGAAATCAATACGATTGTCCATCAAGACACCCTGAAAAAGGGAGGGCGACCGGCCCCCCTGAACTATCGCGGCTTTCCGAAGAGCGTTTGCACCTCCATCAATGCCGTCGTCTGCCATGGCATCCCAGGGCCGCAAATTTTGAAGGATGGCGACATCATCAACGTCGATATCACCACGATTTATGGCGGGTTCTTCGGTGACACATCGGCAACCTTCTACATCGGAACGCCGAGCGCCCAGGCGCGCAAGGTCGTCGAGATCGCGCGAACCTGCCTCGAACTTGGCATCAAGGAGGTCCGCGACGGTGCACGGCTCGGAGACATTGGCGCCGCCATTCAGCAGTACGCCGAGGCCAACGGCTGCAGCGTCGTCCGAGACTTCGTCGGTCACGGGATCGGACGCCGATTTCACGAAGATCCGCAGGTGAAGCACTACGGCCGTCGCGGTAGCGGCGAGCGCATGAAGACGGGAATGACCTTCACCATCGAGCCGATGGTGAACCTCGGTCGCTTCGAGGTCGTCATCGATCCCGACGACAAGTGGACCGTCACCACCGTCGACGGTTCCCTGTCCGCGCAGTTCGAACATACGATCGTGGTGACGAAGACCGGTTCGGAGATCCTCACGAAACGCCCAAAACCGCTCCGCTTGAGTGAGAACGTCGCGACCGTCTTTGCCTGATAGGCACAGATAGATTTCCAACAAAGCGCATTGGCCTGGTCCACATGAGGTGCTAGCTGCCTACTCAGGCGGTGACGGACCACATGCGACGAATGACTCTGGCCCTCGCGGCCTCTGCGCTTACGCTCTCGGGAACGGCTGTCGGACTTGGGGCGTGCACCGCCGGCCCAAGCCCTAACGATCACGCGGAAGGCGCCGTCCAAGAACTCGCCTCGAACGTTCACGTGCTGACCTCGCGGAACGACGCAGCGAGGACAAGTTCGAACCCTCAGGAGCGCATCCTTTCGACCGCGAGCGTCAAGCCAAACGCCTTCGGAAAGCTTTTTACGCGGCCCCTTGACGGTTCCGTGTTCGCGCAACCCCTGTTCGTGGGCGGTATCAGCGGGAAGAACGTCGTCTACGTCGCGACCGAGCACAACTCCGTTTACGCCTTCGACGCCGACGATACGCGCGCCAACGCGCCGCCGCTGTGGGAGCGAAACTTCGGGCCCTCCCTTCCCTCCGCCGACACGGGGTGCGTGCTCCTTTCGCCGGAAATAGGCATCACAGCCACACCCGTCATCGACCTCGCGTCGAAAACCCTTTGGTTTACGTCGCGAAACAAGGAAAACGGTCGTGTCTTTCACCGCCTCCATGCCATCGACATCGCGACCGGAGAGCCGCGCCCGAACAGTCCCGTAGACATCACCGCGCAGGCGCGAGGCACCGGCGACACATCCGTAGGCGGCGTCATCACGTTTGACCCGCTGAAGCAGCTCCAGCGTCCGGGCCTACTCAAAGTAGGCAACCGCATCTACCTCGGATTCGCTTCGCAGTGCGACCGGGGGCCCTACCACGGGTGGTTGCTCGGTTACGACGCGACGACGCTGAAGCAGACGACCGTCCTCAACACCACGCCCAACGGCGGCTACGGCGGCATCTGGAACGGCGGCGTAGGACTCAATGCCGACGACAGCGGAGACATCTACTTTCCCGCCGCGGATATCTACCCGCAGCCCGGCGCGCCGGGCCCTTTCAACGGCGCGGACAACCTCGGAAACAGCCTGGTCCGCGTGAAAGACACGGGCGACACGTTCGCCGTCAAAACCACGTTTACACCGTTCGATACGCGCACGTTTAGCCCGCAAGATCTTAGCCTAGGTCCTATCGGGGGCATTCTCATTCCTGGAACGCAGCTTTATGTTTCCGGTGACAAGCGTGGTGTCATTTTCCTCGTCGACCGAAACAACATGGGCGGCCAGGCCGACCAAGATGGCCAGATCGTTCAGAAGTTTCAAGGCACGGCACGTGGCATGTGGGGCGGCGCTGCCTACCAAAAGAAAGGCGCAGGAGGACTTTATTACCTTTGGGGCGCGGGCGATCGCTTGAAGGCCTATGCCTTCGACGGCGCGCGATTTTTACTCCCGCCGCGCGTCAACACGTCCACGCTCATTGGCTATCCTGGTGGTTCGCTGTCGCTGTCGTCGGATGGTGAGACGGAAGGGTCCGCCGTTCTTTGGACCGTACGCGGAAAGCGAACGAGCTCGGCGCTCGCAAGCAGCGCCGGTGCGGGCGTGCTGCAAGCCTTTGACGCCACCGACATTACGCGCGAGCTTTGGAGCAGCGATGCGAACGCCGTGGATACGCTCGGAGCGGTCTCGAAGTTCGCCCCGCCGACGATAGCGAACGGCAAAGTCTTCGTGGGCACGGCGCAAAACCAACTTGCCGTGTACGGCTTGGTAAGCGGAGATCGTGGACAAGGCGGTGGCGGTGTCGACGGTGGGGGACCCCCGCCCGACGCGGCCGATCGGCGTGACACGGGCGCCGCGCCCACGTGGTCCTCAATCTATGCACAATACATCGGGCCCGAAACGCCCGGTCACTGCAGCGGAACGGGGGGCTGCCACACCAGCCGGCGTGGGGGGTTCATGTGCGGCACCACGAAGGCCGATTGTTTTGCCGGCCTTGTCCAGTCGGGCCTCGTCACACCAGCGAACGGCGCACAGTCCCCTCTCGGCGTCGCGGGCCAATCGCCTCTCGTGTGGCTCGGCGGCAGTATGCCTCTCGACAGCGATGCGCAGAACCCCGCGGCGGCGGCTGCCATCCAGGCCTGGCTCGCGGCAGGCGCGAAGAACGACTAGCGACGCTGCCGTTCGGGCGAGGTTGGCAGGTGCCGCGAGAGGGCGACCCTATCGCTACGGGGAGCTCTTTCGCTCGAGCCGCTCAAGTGGACTCTGCGCCATAGGCGATGTTCGTAGCCACACCCAGCGCGTGCGCGCGTACGCAACTTCGCCAACCGAAGTGGGGTCGGGGTCGGCGACGACATAGAGCATCCGATCGCGGCAGGCATCGTAGGCGGGGAAGATGCGATGCGGCGTGGCCAGAGTTTCTGAGATCGCTCGCGCGAAGGCGGGATTGTTTTTCTCCAGCATGCCGACGTTGGCGCGCGCGTCCGCGAGTGTCGGGCGAGAGGACTCGGCGCCGTACGTCACCGTGCCGAAGCGATCGACGTCAGCAAGGTACCGGCCGTCATCGTGGCAGGCGTTCGTGGGCGGGCGAACCGGGAAAACTTTGACGAGGGAAACCAGCGCGACAAGAGCGACCACGACGGCAGGCCCGAGTCGAGGCGCGCCTCGCAGCACGGACGCATCTGGCTGCACGCGTCGCGGCGGCAAAAACGACGTCACCGCGAAGGTCACGACGTAGAAAAAGACACTTGCGAGGATTTGCGCACCCTCGGTAATCCACGGAGGGAGCAAAGGCAAACTTGCGAGGATACCCAAGGCAATGGGCACGAGGAACGGAGAGTTATTCGAGTGACGCGCGCGAAACGCTCGGAACGGCGCGCGCAAAAGACCGAAGACGAACGCGATGCCGCCCACGGCCATGGCGATGGCATTGATGAGGCTGTAGGCACCAAGCTGTCGGACCCAAAGGATGACCGGGCCGACGTATCCGTGGTCGACAATGGCCTGCTTGACGGCACGAGCGTCTTCGAGCGCGCGATCGTCCGGATTCAACCAAACGACGCCGAAAAAGCCTTGCGGTAGGTAAAACCAGGCCGCAAGGCAACGGAACGGGGCAAGGAGAACGAGCGCTGGTCGTTCCAAAAGGTCGTTTCGAAGGAGCGTCCAAATAGCCTCGGTACGAACTCCGTCGTTCAGGTCTCTGAGCCACGGGTGGTGAGCAAGCACAAACTGCGAATCTTCACCGTGGATGAGGCCGTAGAGAATAGGAGGCAAATCGGAGAAAGACGCCTGATGCGTCGTCGTGATCCGGACCGTGTACTGAAGAGCAAGAGCCACGGCCACGATGCCTGCCCCATGCAAAAACAGCTTTAAGCGCTCACCCTTCGGCGCGCGGCGCACGCCCCAAAAGAGCATCGCGGGAATGACGAACATCGGTCCGGGCCGAGCCAGGAGCGCCACAGACTGAAGCAACAGCGCGCCGAGAAACGTGGCGTGCCAAGGCGTCTTCATGGAATGAGCGCGCCACAAGAGTCCGAACGCGAGCGCTCCTAGCGGGACACCCATCCCCTCGCTCTGCACGAAGCCCACGTAGCGCCGCGCGAAGAGAACGAACATCACGAAGACGACCGTTGCGACTCGGTGACCGTGTGTGCGCCACACCTCGCGTACGGCAAAGGCACCAGAGCCGGACCACACCACCATGGTGACGACGTGTGCGAGATGAATGTCGTGCCCGACAACGCGCAACACTCCTGCGAGAACGGCGCTAAAAATGGGCCGCCGCGCACCGCCCGTGTTCATCGCGGCGCCGTGGAGCACGCGCTCGGCGTCCCAGTAGTATTCGCCCGCGTCACTCAGGGCGAAGAGCCCCGCGAAGACGTGGTTTCTTCCGCCGTAGCCCACCATCCAGACGTGCGCGAGTCCGATGGACAGCGAGGCCGCCGCGAGGAGCGTGAGAAGCGCAAGGGCTGCCGTCCGGTGCTGGACAGGCTCTATCGTGCGCATTCCCAGCCATAAGACGCAGGGAAAGACAAGCGCGTCATGCCATGGCGTGAGCCTCAGCCCGAGGAGGAGCACAGCGTAAAACGCAAAAGCTACCGCGAAGAGCAGGCAGCGCACGGAGGGCGCACGTGATGGCAACGCAAACGTCACAGATCAGCGCCGCGCCACGGCATCCGTCCAGGCGGTGCACGAGCTTTTCACGAGGCCCTTATCGCAGGCCTGCAGCGCGAGGCTCACCAACGTCGACCCGCGGCCGTCGGCGCGGACGCTTCTCGCCGTCCCGGGCAGCTCGGTCTGCAGCCCGCGGATCCCGTTCGTCGTCACGACGGCATTGAACGCGTCGACCTCTCCGGGCCACGTCCACGAAAAATGAACCTCTTCGCCTTGCCAGCGCGCGTCGACCTTCGGAGGTTCATCACTCGCGACGCGCGAATCAAACGCGCACGCGACGCAGCCAGCCGAAAGTACGCCTATCACCACGAGTTGCGGAGAGCGCGTCCCGAGCATGCGCGCGAACCTATGCCAGGTTCCGCGCTCCGTCGAGGTCCGGGCAGCCGATCTCCCCGGGCGTGCAGCCAATCCTTCGACGACGGTCTCGCGCCTATAGCGTTCGCGTCTGGCCCCCATCGACATCAACAATTGCACCATGCATGTAACTCGATTTCGATGAAAGCAGAAATGCAGCGATTTGGGCTACTTCCTCTGGTCTGCCGAAGCGCGCGACGCCGGAGCTGTGAGCCATGTCTACGGCCGCGGCTTCATGAGTCAGCTTTCGCTCCTCGGCGACGGCCTTGACGCGCGCTTGCAAGCGTTCGGTAGCGATGGTGCCAGGGTTAATGCCATTGACGCGTACCCCATCTGCGGAGCCGCGATGTGCGAGCGCTTTGGTCAAGTTCATCACTGCGGCGTTCACGGCTCCGCCAATCGCAAACTCGGCACTGGCCGTGCGCCCGCCGATGCCGGCGATGTTGACAATTGCGCCATGTGAACCTTGCAGCTCCTTCCATGAAGCCCGGCAGAGGCGCATGGCTCCGAAGAACTTGAGCGCAAAGCCATCCTCCCAGTCGGCCTCTGTGAGCTCGAGAAAATCGCCGCGTTTTGCCGCGCCTGCGTTGTTGACCAAGGCATCTACGCGGCCGAAGTGCGCGAGCGTTTTCGCAACGACGTGCAGGGGTGCTTCAGGCTCACGCAAGTCACGCGCGAGTACCACGCACTCGGTTTCGAGCTCTTCGGCGAGCGCGCTCAGTAACGCCTCGGAGCGCGCAACCAGCACCAACTTCATCTTTTGCGCGGCGAGTGTTCGCGCAATGGCCGCGCCGATGCCTCGGCTCGCGCCGGTCACGATCGCCACGCGTCCGGCAAACTCGAAAGACTCCACGCTAGGCAACGGCGCCCTGAAGTAATCCCGCGAGCGCAGCCGGCGCCACGACGATTCCGTCGGCATCGGCGACCAACCAGTCACCCGCAGTGAAGGTGACACCCGCAAAGCTCACAGGGAGGTCACGTTCGCCGTTCCCTTGTTTTCCACTCTTCTTCGGGCTCCCCGCCAGGGCTCGGATTCCGATATCGATTCTTGCGAGCGCTTCAATATCGCGAACTGCCGCGTGCAACACAAGACCGGACCAACCGCTCGCTTGGGCGAGGTTTGCAACTCTATCACCCATCAATGCGCAACGCAGCGAGCCTCCGCCGTCGACGACGAGCACTCGACCACGGCCAGGCTCGCTGAGAATGGCTTGCACGAGTACGTTGTCTTCAATGACCCTCACGGTTGCGATCGCTCCGCCGAAGTGGCGTCGCCCGCCGTAGTTTGAAAAAATGGCCGACGCCACTTGGACTACGTCGCTATGGCGGTCGTCGCTGACGAAGACCGCGCGCCGATTTACGGATCGGTTGCGAATGAGGAGGCACCGACCAAAGGTCCGTTGTGAGGTACGCCTAATCGTGCGACGTTTCGCAAATGCGAGCTGTAGGGACACTGGCGCGATCGTGGGTAGCTGTCGCTTTGGCGCTTGGGGCGGGCGCCGCGTGTGGGGCGCCACCACGCGATACCCGCGAAAGGGATTCGAATTTCCGCTCCGTGCTCGATGAGGTCGGAGCGAAAGCTAGCGATACGCCGGAGCGCATCGTGGATTACGTCGTGCGCGTTGCAAATTTAGGCGAGGCTGCGGCGCACACGCGCGCCGTCCGAGTTGCAGGCGGAACGGTCGTGGCGCTCGATGCCGAAGGTCGAATCCTTCGCGTCACCGCGCATGCGGGCGCGCTTCGCGGAATCGCGCTGCCGACGGGCGCGTCGCTCACGCCTAACGCTCGCGTCACGCTCACGCGCTCGCCTGCTAGCCTCGAAGCCGTTAGCGCCGACGCTCTCGACGGCCTTTTCACCGCACGAGAGGCGCTCGGTGTCGACGCGCTCGCCGCGCGGGTCCCGGAGGCCGACGGGCGCTTCGCCACAGTCGCCGTGATGGACACGGGAATCGACTTCGATATCCCCGGGGTAAGTGACGCGGGAAAGCTCGTGGGATTTTACGACCTGACCGGCTTCGGCACACTGACGCCGTCGCCGCTCGCCCCGCGGGTTGATCCGAACTTGGCGTACGAGGTCGGTCAAGGCAAGACGCTTCGCGTAGGGAGCGAAATCGCCCCTGCGTCTGTCACCGCGGGAGGCGTGATCGACGAACTCGCTCTCGCACGCGCCGGGCTTCTGGCCGAGTACGACATCAACGGAAACGGCAGCGCGAGCGACGTCTTCGCTTACGCCGTCGGTCAAAACGCGGACGGAAAGCCCGCGCTGTGGCTCGACCTCAACCAAAACGGGATCATCGATTCGCGCGGCGCGGAAGAGATGACCGATTTCAATACGACGTTCCGGACCGTTGACGCACGTCGTGGATCAAATCAAGGCACGCGGCGCATCCCGCTCGCCGTCACGCTCGGCGCAGACGGGGGCGTCCAACTACACAGCTTGGCGTCCTCCAGTAGCCACGGCACGCAATGTGCGAGCATTGTCGCGGGGGACGGCCTTGCAGGCGGGCGTATTCGCGGGATGGCCCCGAAGGCAAAGCTCGTCAGCTACCTTCTCGACGCCGGAGGCCAAGACGTTTACACCTTGGATCAACTCGTCCGAATGTTCGTGCACGCCAAAACGCACGGCGTCGATGCGATCAGTATCAGCTACGGATTCGCGCGCGGCGATCTCGCCTCCGCGCGCTGGTTTGCAGACTTCGTCGATACGGAGATAGCGTCTGCCGGTATCCTCGTAGGTATTGCGGCTGGCAATGAGGGGCCTGCCATCGCGAGCGCCACAGCCGACGACTACGTACCGCACAACGGATTTTCCGTGGGTGCAGCCGTCACGCCGCGCGTCGCGCAAACCGTCTACGGTTGGACCCGCGCGACGGAGAACGACGTCGTTCACTACTCGAGTGCCGGCCCAACGGCGGGAGGTCGAGCCGTGCCGGACGTTGTGAGCCCGTTCATGAATCTCGCGAAACGAACGAGCGTTAGCGCCTTCAGCGGAACGAGCTCCGCTACCCCAGCGCTCATGGGCGGAATAGCGACTATCGTAAGTGCGCTGAAAGCCCAAGGCATCACGCCTATCGACGCGCGGCTCATGAAACTTGCCATAACGTCAACGGCACGGGTTATCATTGGCCGTGGCGGGCTCGAGCAAGGTGCGGGGCTTGTCGACGTCGACTCCGCGTTTACGCGCTATCTCTCACTCACGCGCGAGTCGTTCATCCCCGATCTGCGCGCGTCAACGGCTTCAGGCGCGGAAGGCGTGGTCGTGCACGACGGCGCGCCCCAAGCCGCGAGCGTGGCAATAGCGGCCGTTAATCCCGGCGCCGACGCCTCGCTTCGCGCGACGCCTGTCGCGCTCATCGCCTCGCACGAATCCGCGTTCTTCGATCTACCCCCTGCCGTTCTCATGACGAACGCGAACGCTCGTTTCGCGCTTCAATTCGATCGAACGAAGCTCGGCTCTCCAGGTGTATATACGGACGTCATCACGCTAAGGCGGGCTTCCGATGGGCTTCCGCTGCTCCGTGTACCGGTCGTCGTGACGGTTCCCGTGGCCGCACCGGCGCAAGTCGGTACGGCGCTCGCCGCTCTTGACGCGACGCTCGCTCCCCAGCGCACGTGGCGCATGCCCGTGCATCTCACGGAGCCGACGTCGCTCCGTCTCGACGCCGTGGTCGCGGCGGGTGGAGGCCCTGGAACCACAGCCTCGCTCCTGGGCGCCATTGTGGCGACGAACGGCACGTCGCTCCCATTTTTCCGGAAGAATGTCAGCGGCGCCTTCGCGACGATTGCCGCACAAAGCGAAGAGCTGGCGGCTGGGGATTACGAAGTCCTTGTGGTCCGTACGGCGAGTCCGACGTCGACGTTTGCGGCTGACGTACGTGTGACGGGCGCACTTCGCACCGCGCCCGCGCGCATCGTGGGAACGAGCGTCGACGCCACGGCAGTGACGTTTGCCGCGACATCAAATGAAGCGCTCTCGTGGAACTCCGTCGAGCTCGCTCTGACAGAAACCCGCGAATCGGCTTCCCTCGTCCGCGGCGTCCGTGAGGGCCGCGAAGGCTTCGCAGGAACCCTCGTGTTCGACCGCGCCGTCGATGGCGTACGCCTCACGCTCTCGCAACCCTCGGTGCAGGCCGCCACGTCGCCGTTTCTCAACGCCGAGGTGACGCTGGGAACCGACGACAAAATCTACGACCGCCTTTGGGTCGCTTTCGGCTCGAACGCGGCGGGAGGTCACGTCTCCGCAACGAGTCTCGCGCAAGCCGCGGCGACCCCGATTCACGTGTTCGCCTATCCGAACATCGTGCGTTGGGCGACGAACACGACGCCCTCGCTCACGCTCTCAGCGCGGGCCGATCTTGTCGGGATAGCCGCGTGGGCGGCGCCACTCGCGCAAGTCGCGCAGGCCGTTCCCGGCGTGCCCTTCATCATCAACATCCCGCTCGCCGGTCGAGCGCTCCCCGCCCACGCCTCAGGTACGCTCGCACTCAAAAACGGGACTACGGTGGAAGCCGTACTGCCTGTCGAACTGCCATAATTCTGTTAGCAAACCACCGTTCTCCACCTTCGCGCGTGAGTGACGGATTTCTTCCTAGTTCTACCGGCAGTTCAGCTTGACGTGTACGCTCCCCCATGATTAGCTAGAACCGTCGTCTACTCCTACATCACTGTTGATGTGAAGAATGCGTCTATGGACGAACGGATGGCACGGGCGCTTAACGTCGTCGACCTGCGCACGGCTTGGGCAGCATGACGAGCTAACGGTGCGTTTTAGAACCGTGATAGCCTTCAATATGCGTACTTTGAGCCCGAGCCGAGCCGCGGGGTTATGCACGCTCGGGCTCGCGATGTTCGCACTTAATTGCGCGACACCAACCGCGCTAGCTGTGTCGGTACATAGCGAGCTTTCGTGCGAAGTCGGGTCCGCAGTGGTCATCGTCGGAAGTGGAGACCTTCTTGCGCTGCCGGAAAAAGTACCTTCGTCGACGTCGACTTCCTGCGATTCGCAGGGCGCTCATGGCAGCGTCGTTATCGTACCAACCGCCTCCAAAAACGAAAATGTGGCGTTCGCAGTCATGCAGCGATCCGATGGTCAACCCGCGGACAGCTGCCTCGACCCAAAGCAAATGAGCGGATGCATCGTGGCAAAGCGGCAGTTCCGCTTTTCGCAACACCACGAGAGTGAAATGCGTATCGACCTTCGAGTGTCATGTTTAGGTATCGTGTGCGAAACCTCTCAGACCTGCGTAAGGGGAATTTGCCTCAATGCGCAAATTGATTGCGGCGGCGCGTGTGATGAGACCGCGCTCATCTCGCAAACTCAAACGGTGCCCAATGCGGAGCCGCTCGATTCGGGTGGCGCAAACGCTTTCGAGGCGGGCCGCGTGGATGCGGGCGGCGACACGGCAGCCGCCTCGCCGTTGACGTGCCCTGTCGGCGGCTGCACACAAACCTGTTCGACAGGCCCAACGTGCAGGGCCTCGTGCGAAGGGGGAAATTGCACACAAATCTGCTCCGCGGGCGTGTCATGTGACTTCACATGCGCAGCTGGAGGCTGCACGAATATCTGCGGTGACGGCAGCTCGTGCACTATGGGGTGCACTTCGGGAAAGTGCACGCAAGTTTGCGGAAGCAACGCTACGTGCACGACGAAATGTCCCGGGGCAGAATGCACAAACACGTGCGGCCCAGGGTCAACTTGCAAAAGCACAAGCTAAAGTGTTCTCGTCCGTGACAACCTCAAGATAGAGGCCGGGCGGTCAGGGTTTGCGCGCTTGGGGGTCACCCGGTGTAACCTGAGCGTTTCGAATAGGTGTTGTCACGTCGCCTTGCGCGTCACGTACATAACGAATACGGCGTGCGTGCCAACGCGTGTATTCTTCGCACAACTTCCGCGAAAGGCGCGGCCGGAACGAGTTTTGGCCCCTCGCTTGAAGATGCGATCCATCTTGAGGATCTCTTGAATCAGTCAGGAACCGGGAGGGAATTGATCCAGGCTTCAATGATCGCGACGCCTTCAGGGTCGACGCGCGTTCGTCCGAGCGGCGGCATACGCAAATCGGGATCTGTCGCATTTATGCGCTGGTACAGGATCGACCCCTTCGCGTTACCCGGCGCGACGAGTGAGGCATTGAGTAAACCGAATGCCGTCGCCATCGAAGCGTTGTGATGCGGGGCGTTCACGAGCGCCCGATTCTCGGGGGCGACGCCAGGAAGCGCGTTCCAAGTCGCTCCGCCGAGATACGACGCGCCGGGGTGATGACAGGAAGAGCAATTCGCCTCGAGCCAAGCACTCGCGCGCGCCTCGATGGAGGCGGCTTTATCGCTGGGCTGAGCGAGTGCGGCGGGAGACAACCCCAAACTCTGCGTGTCAAAGATCCCCTTCGACGCAAGGGCTGCCAGCTGCCCGAGCCCGCCCGCTCCGCCGTCGACGCCCTCCGCGCCGTCCGCGATCGCAAAGTTGAGCTGTTCGCCGCGGAACGCGAGAACGCGATTCTCGGCGCGATGGCAGGACCAACACTCTCCACTACTTGGATAGTGCCACGTACGGGACTCTGCAGACACCTCGTCCGCAATAGTTTCGTCAACAGCATCAATAACCAGATTCGCGTCCGTGCCTTGCGCGTTCCAGCGGTAGGTAACTCCGTACGTTGTTTCCGTGCCCACGACGAGCACACGCGTTTCCAACTTACGCGAGCGCCCACCGACGGGCTTCGCGGTCGGGGGAAGCTCAAAGTGCTTGACCATCATGGACCCAGGCGGAAACGTCACAGTACCTGAAGCCGTCATCAACGCGGTCTGCCCCGCCGGAACATAAGCGAATCGGTGTTTCGACAGTCCGTCAGACCATAGGGGAGACCGAACAGCATACGGGACGACGGCCGAAGGCGGCTTCATCGTGCTCAAGTTGCGGAAGAGATGCGTATCCGAAAGCTTCAACGGAATGCCGTGTGGACCGGGCGCGCGCACGAGCTTCAGGATTTTGCTCCAAGCGATAAGGTAAATCTCCCCGTCCGCGTCTTGGCCAAAGCCCACGGGCGCGTTCGCCGTATTTGACTCGAGCAGCGAAGTGCGCTTTCCGGCGCCGGTGTCGAGTGCCCACACGCGTCCGGTCGGCCAATCCGAATAGACGAACCGACCGGCAAGTTCCGGCAGCGCCGCCCCGCGATAGACGTATCCCCCCATGACCGCCGTAAGGTCGCCAAGCGTCGCATGGAGGTATTCGAACGCCGGGGCTTTAGCCGTTCCGATGACGGGATTCCGAACGACTTTTACCCGAGTTCCCTCGATGAAAGGCCATTGGTAGTTTCCTCCGGCGACAACGTTGTTAATTTCTTCGCGAAAACTGTCTCCGACGTCACCGAGCCAAAGCGCGCCCCCCGCGCGGTCGAAATTGAAGCTGTACGGATTTCGGAAACCGAGCGCAAAGTATTCCTCATTAGCCGATGCGATGCCGACGAATGGGTTACTATTCGGTATAAAATAACCATTCGTCGTCGCGCCCAAGGGCTGACGCGGCGCGGGATGACTTACCCCGCCCCCTACGGAATCAACATCAATCCTGAAAATGCCACTAAATAACCCTCCGTCCAGACGTTGGGTCGTCGCATCGGGCCGGGTGTCATCGCCGTTACCGAAGTAGAGAAAGCCGTCAGGACCGAAACGAAGATGTGCACCATTGTGCTCGGTCGCGCCTTCCGTTTGTTCGAGCATGACGAGCTGCGACGCGGGGTCAAAGAGTTTGGTCGCGGGATTCCATGTAAAGCGCGAGAGACGCTGATGTGTTGGTGCGCCCTCCGCGTTGTACCAGACGTACGCGTAGGGTTTGGGCGCGAGCGGGTCGGCAAACTTCGGGTGAAGCGCCATTCCGAGCGCGCCCGCCTCGCCGCGCATCGCCACGAGCCCCCCGAAGTCGAGAACAAGCGTCCGCGCGCCACCTCCATGCAGCCGAACGATATGTCCGCCGCGCTGAAGCACGAAAGGCTCCTTCGAACCGACGGGCCAATCCATATCCATCGCACCGGAAAGGAAGGTTCCCGGAAACGCATCGACCAGCGTAAAGCCGAACAGCAACGGTACCGCATCGGGAAACGCTACGGGAGGCACGTCAGGGCCATCGACAACCACCGTCTCGACGCTCGTTCCGTCTCCCGAGTCGGCGTTCGCGCTTGCGTTGCCGTTCGCGCGCCCATCTCCTCCGGCCTCACCTGGTCTTGCGCCTGTGTCTGCGACGTCCGCCGCGCATGCGACAACAGCGGCAACGGCGGCAACGGCGACCATCGAAGAAGTCAGGTATCGCGTGCTCGACATCAGAAGACGTTAACGCATCGACCCGGCAATACAATGCGGCTTCGCGGCTAAATGCCTGACTTTAAAAAGGCGCAGCCACCTGCCGCACACGCGACACGGATAGAAGTCAACGTCACACGGGCGCCTACCCTTTTACCTTAGTACGTAAACGCAATAGGAACCGTGATCGCTTGACTCATCGGGACGTCAAACCGCATCCCCAAAATAGCCGTACCGGCGCAAGTCTGGATGTCGGGTTGAAGGGGCGGGTCGAACTTGGTGGCCTCAACTTCGCCAGCGCTATTAAGCGTCAATGTGAGCGAGCTCGATACACTCGCACGAACGTTCCCGTTCGGGGGGCTTCGAGATGCGCACTCGCGCACCGCCTGCGCGAGGGCTTGGCGAGACGAAACGGCCCGTCGCCCCGCGTCGACGAAAGCGAAGCCGCCGGGAGTAGGGGGTTGCGCGCGGTCTGCGACTCTCCCGCTAGGAAGCGGCGGTCGAGGTAAGAGCACGCCGCTCATCGGGTCCTGGAGCGTGGTCGGCGTTTTCTCGGTCGGGCCCTCAAACGGCCCTAGGGGGATCGCCGCGCGCACGGACGCAGGCGCATAATCGACCCTCAACGTTCCAGGCAAATCGCCCGCATCGAACTCGACGTGCGCGGGCGCAATGACGTCGGTGCCATGCGTCAGACCGGTGGCTGGGGGGATTCCGATCGACACCACCCCCTCCGTGAGGTCGACGGTGATACGCGTTCCGCTGCGGGCGACACGAAGGTGGGTCCCATGAACCGCAACGCGGACGGTGGTTTGGTCTGCGGCGATGTCTACGGCGAACGCTTCGCCGAAGGGCACGGGTGTCACCTTCGCTTCGACCGCCCCGTCGTCGAGCGCGACGACAAGCGACGAATCTGCCGAGGTGACGCGAGCGTGCGCGGTGGCTGCGCGAGAATCGGCGGCCACGCCTTCAAGAAGCCAGTAAACTTTTTCTGGTCGCTCGAACACGGCACGAGCGCCGCTTACGTCCAGCGGGTCTCCGAC
Organism: Polyangiaceae bacterium; assembly: GCA_025353725.1. Taxonomy (GTDB): domain Bacteria; phylum Myxococcota_A; class Polyangia; order Polyangiales; family Polyangiaceae; genus Labilithrix. Next base: position 37,186 of record JANXOF010000071.1, read on the forward strand.
ATGGAGTTCGTATCCTCCGCCTGCCTTCACACCGCGAATGCGTATGTCTCCCGACCCCACCACTGCGCGAAGCGCGCCGACCCTTTCGGTTGCGGCGGGGCGAGTCACGATCTCAGCGCGCGGCACGCGAGGCGCGACTCGGGAGAAAAGAACAAGGGCTGCGGCTGCAGCGACGAGCATGCCGCCGCCGAGGCCGACCGTAAGCGCACGCCGCCGCGTAAAGCGCGGAGCGCGCGCGCCAGCCGCATTCGCCGTCAGAGAAGATCGCTCCGCGCTCAATTGCGCAAGGAGGCGGCTCTCCATCGCGGCCCAAGCCTCGTTACTCACCTTAGGTAAGCTCTCACGTTTGGCCTCGTCGATGAGGCGGTCAAGCGCGCCGGACCGTGCCGGGGGAACATCGAGACTACTCATGACTTACAGCATTCTCCTCACTAAACTCGCTCGCGCCTAAGCCCCGAAAAGCCGCTAAGCTCGGCTCGTCGCCCAACATCGCTTCAAGCTCCCGCCGCGCGTAGAAAAGGCGCGTCCGCACGGTGAGAACTGGTGCTTCGACAAGTTCTGCAATCTGCGCCGGCGACATTCCCTCGAACTCGTGAAGTATGAAAACTACACGTTTTTTATCGGCTAGCCTCGCCACCAATCGCTGAAAAGCACGGACGCGGAGGCGGCGTTCGACGTCTTCGTCCGGGCTAGTTTGTGTCTCGTCAACGACGCTGTCACCTTGGATCTCCTGCGTTAGGACCGGACGCGCGCGCGCCGAACGCCGGTGCATCAACACCACGTTGAGCGTGATCCGATGAAGCCACGTCGTGAACTTCGCATCACCGCGGAAGCTTTTTAAGCTTCGGAATACCTGTACGAAGACCTCCTGAACCACGTCTTCGAGGTCGGCAGGCTCGCGAAGCATTCGGAAAACGAGGCGTGCCACGTGAGTCCGATGGCGAGCGAAGAGCGTTCGGAAGGCTTCCGAGTCACCCGATGCGGCCCTCGCCACGACGGCGTCTTCATCCCCCTCGCGGCGCGAACCACCTTCGCACAACGGCGCGCCTAGCGAACCCGACTCGTCCTCGCGCATGGCACGTCCTATCACACGAACGTGGGAAATCGGTGAGACGGGCAGGCTGGAAACGGTGTGAGTGATCGCTTGACTGCCCGCACGCGAGCTTGCCGCGGTTCGAGCCGGACGAACCATGTTGACGACAACGCTCATTGCACCCTCCGATGCGCCGCTTGCGTCGAGCATTCACCCGACGCCAGAATTTCATTCGTAAGGCGCACTGGAGCGACAAGGCCCTCGATGAAGCAGGTCCTCCCCTCTCCGGCGAGCGCCTGAAGACGAAGGGCGTACGACCGGTAGAAGACGTCTTGCTTGCGCCACGAGTTCCAAGTGCATAGCGTGCATGAAAGCTGAATTCCATGCGGCTCCGTGTGCACTCGGCATTGTCCTTCACTCATTTAGTGATGTCCCGACATCGAATTATTGCCTCACGGCAACAGGCGCGTCTCGTAGTACTAGCAACCCTCATTGTTAGGCTGCGCCGTTCAGGCAGCGTCAAACGCGCTCGATGTGGGTCGCGATGCGAGGAGCTCGAGGGGCTTTTTTATGCCCAACGTCAGCGTCCCGAACCGACGGAGAACGAAGACTTGTAGAGTTCATTGATTCGGTGGCGCGCGGGGAACCGTTCCATACCGCTTACGCCGCGCGACGCTCCCCCGCCAAGTAGCCCGTGACCGCCCAGGCGAGGCAATCGCGCCTTGCGCGTTATCGATGAACAATCAGGGTCAGGCGCGGGTTGCTCTGGTAGCCTTCGACACATGCCTCGCCCTCGCTTTGCTTCACTCGGGATGATGGCCGTTGCGATCTCGGGCTGCGTAACTGTCCTCGGCGAATATAGCGTTCCGTCGGCGAACGTGAGCCCAGAGGGTCCCCGAGAAGAGTTGTCGGACGCACGCGTACCCGAGGGTGTCGACGCGGCTGCGTCGACGACGACGAGAGACGCTGCGCCTCGTCCGAACGACGCCGCATCGCCCACTTCGGACGGAGGCGTCGGGGACGGAGGCGCGTGCGGCCGCGGTCCGGCGAACCGAAACGTCTTGCGAGGCGCACAAGTCGTCGTGTCTTCGACCTACGGCGGGGGCTACGAAGGCACGAGGTTGAACGACGGAGACCTTTGCACGAGCTGGTACGCGAAGACGGGAGCCTGCGCGCCCTCCCAGGGCATCCAGTACGCATGCGCCGGAACATCAATCACGTTTCAGTTCTCCATGCCGACCCTTGTGCGAACCGCGGTCCTTTTCGGGAATCGCGACAGCTATCAAAACTCCGCCTACAATGTGAAGTCTGCGAGGCTCGTGGCACGCACGACCTTCGGCACGGAGGTCTCGGCGGCGTTTGAGTTTTCGAGTAACTCGAACGATGCCAAAGCTTCTCTCTCACCGCAGGCGATGGTTACCTCTCTCGAAATTCAGATCCTCACCGCGGACGGCTCCGGCCCAGGGCTCGGAGAGGTCGAGGCCTACCCGGACTGACGCCACATTTTGGTAGGGCGACTGCTCGCGGTTTGACTTCTCTTATGCAATGTAGATCAAGCTCACAAACGAGGCTTGCCGCTTGCCGTACACGTCTAAATCTGATGCGACGACGGAATCGAGGTTTCGGCTATGGATACCGAACGACGCGGGTCACGAAGCGGAGGTGCGGGGTCGGGGCGAACGGGCAAATTCGACCGCGACGGCCCGAGCGACTTCTTCGCCGATGCGCCGCGCGTCGTCGAGGCGTGAGTTGCCACGCTCGAAGCCGGGCCACTCGAGAATCACGCACCCGCGGCGGTAGGCGAAGACGACGCGATCGCGCTGTCGAAACCCGAGAAGCATGCGCTTCACGACGTCGGTCAGCACGCGCTCGGAGAAACCGGCGGGACGCTCGCGAACCTCGATGCGACCTGGGCCGCCCTCGCCCACCACGACGGTAAGTGCTCCGAGAAGCGCGCTCTCCGGCCGAACGATGAGGCGTGTACGGAGGGTCGCCTCGCGCCCGCGCGTGGAGACACGGAGTTTGGCGCCGCACGCACTCCAGACGAGAGAGGCGGCAGTGCGGTTTGGCCAGTCGCCTATCGGTTCGACGAACTCGAGCCCTCGGCTCTCAGCGTAGCTACGCCATGTCGTGGCTAGCGCTTCGTGGTTTTTCGCGTTGACCGACCAAAAAAGAATGAACCCGACAATTACGAATGGCGTGAGCACGACGAAGAACGCCGCCGCGAGAAGGTCATAGCCCACGGCTTGGGTGATAGGCCAAAGGTTCGCGTCGTCAAGCTCCAATCGCCGCTCACGAAGCCCGTGGCGATCGAACCTGACCTTGGTAACCGGCGTATTTTTCTCGGATACACCAACAGATGCTTCCAAAAAGGCGCATGCGCACTTCCTTTATTTTTTCGCGTCGATGAGTTCTACAGCCGCACGGCGCGCCGCCTCGCCGACTTTGACTCCGCCTATCATGCGCGCAATTTCCTCAATGCGCTCTTGGTCGGTCAGCCGCTTTACAGTGCTCGTCGTGCGCCCCTTCGTCTCGGTTTTACCGACGACGAAGTGGTGGTCGCAAAGTGCCGCGATTTGCGGAAGATGTGTAATACACAGAACTTGCCGATAACGCGCGACGTCCGCTATCGCGCGACCAATGACTTCGGCTATCGCGCCGCTCACGCCCGCGTCGACTTCGTCGAACACATAGAGTCCTGCCGGGCCTTTTTCGGCGAGCACGCGTTTGAGCGCCAAGAGCGCACGGGAGAGCTCACCGCCGCTCGCGATCTTTCGTAATGGCCTCGGGTCCTCGCCCTTGTTCGGCGCAATCAGGAATTCGACGCGGTCAATGCCACTTTGCGTCAGGCGCGCGCCGTCGACCGCGGGCAGATCACCCGAGTGAGGCGCAGGTACCGCAGAAACGTCGACTACCACGCGCGCGCGCCCCATCCCGAGCCCCGCGAGCTCTTTGCCAATCGCGTCGGCGAGGTTCGCCGCGGCGTCACGTCGCTTTCGCGAGAGCGTTCGCGCCTCCGCGGCAACCGCCGCCAACGCGGCCGCGCGCGTGGCTTCAAGCTCCTCGCGGAGCTGACTTGCCCCCGCGAGCTGTTCAAGCTGCTTTTTCACCTCATCGCGATGCGCGAGGAGCTCGTGCGTCGACGGGCCGTGCTTGCGAAGGAGCTTTTGAAGCCGGAACCACCGATCGTCGACCTCCGCCAAACGACCCTCGTTCGACTCGATGGCGCTCGCGTAGCGGGAGAGCGCCCGCGCCGCGTCCGCGAGCTCGGAGTGCGCGCTGTCGACCGTGCGCGCCAAGGGCGCGAGCGTTTGGTCGATCGCCGCCGCCGCCTCCAGATCGGCCGAGACGCGCGCGAGCTGGTCGCACACCGTGTCGTCGCCTTCATAAAGACGGTCGGCCGCGCCTTGCGTTTGGAGCTGCAGCTTCGACGCATGGCGAAGTCGCGCGCGCTCGCTCTCGAGCTCGCCTTCCTCGCCGAGTGACGGGTCGAGCTCTTCGATTTCTTTCAGTTGAAACGCGAGAAAGTCCTCGCGCTCGGCGCGATCGCGCTCGGCCTCGCGGACGCGCGTAAGTTCTCGGACCACGGCACCGAGCGCCTCGACTTTTTCACTCAGGGCTTGGCGGAGCACGTCGAGCTTGCCGAACGCGTCGAGGTACTCGAGGTGCGTTCCCGGATCTGTGAGGCTCACGCTTTCGTGTTGCGAGGCGATGTCGCACAGGTCCGGCGCGAGGTCGGCGAGCTGCGCGGCCGTCGCGATTTTGCCATTGAGAAACGCGCGGCTGCGACCCTCGGCCTGCACCACGCGCCGCACCACGAGCTCGCCGTCACACGGCACCCCTGCCGCCTCGAGCTTTGCGGCGACGCGTGAGCTCGGCTCAACCTCGAAAAGCGCCGCGACTTCGGCCTCACGCGCCCCGGATCGCACGACCTGGGGCTGCGCGCGCCCGCCGAGGACGAGCGCGATCGACTCGACCACCATCGATTTGCCCGCGCCGGTTTCGCCCGTGAGCACGTTGAAGCCAGAGCCAAGTTCGAGCACCTGGTGCTCGATAAGAACAACGTTGTCTATCGTCAGCGAATGCAGCATCGAGGTGCATGCGGACTTACCCCAGGCCCTCCGCGCCTGCTACCCGCATCCGCGCGCCACAGCGCGTCGCTTTTTAGGCGTAGGCTCGGGCGATGACCACACGCGTACTTCTCATCCGCCACGGCGCGACGGTTCTTTCCGCCGAAGATCGCTTTGCCGGCTCGACGGACGTGGAGCTCTCCAACGAGGGGCGAAGGCAAGCGCAGATGCTCGCCGCGCGTCTGGCGGAAATGCCCATCAAAGCGATCTACACGAGTCCCATGAAGCGGACGCGGGAGACGGCCGCCATTGTCGGGTCGCCGGCAACGCTCGACACTGTCGCCGAGCCAGGCCTTCGTGAAATCGACCACGGTCACTGGGAGGGACTGACGCGCAAGGACGTCGAAGCTCGGTTTCCAGAGGAGTATGCCGCCTGGGAGGAAGACCCGTTTACGTTCGCCCCCGAGGGTGGCGAGTCGGGGCTTTCGGTCATGGCTCGCTCCCTGCCGGCGCTTCGGGCGATCGTGATGCGGCATCCGCAGCAGACCATCGCTATCGTCTCGCACAAGGCGACGATCCGCCTTCTGCTCTCCAGCGTGCTCGGAATCGACGCGCGCGGTTACCGCGACCGCTTTGACCAGGCTCCCGCCTCGCTGAACATCCTCGACTTCAAGAGCACCGTGCGAGCGCGCCTCATGCTTTACAACGACATCTCGCACTATGCGCCCCAAACGCATCGAACCCAGGGCCAGTTATCGAAGTGGTAGCGTCGAACGAGCTCGGCTGTTTAGGCTGCCCACCTTTGACTACATGACAAGAAATCGCTGATTTCATGTTCGATGGTTGTGAGGCCTTGACGAAGAAGAGGCCGCACCACTAGCGTGCGCGTCGTTCCCGCGACGTGCTCGGCGAAGGGCAAAATGGCCTCGAAAGCTTCAGCGAAATCACCGACACCTCGAGCTCGCAAAGAGCCCGCTCCTGTCCCCCCAGCTCACGCTTCTGACGCAGCTCCGCGAGCTGCGCCTTCGGCGCCAGCTTCGGCGCCATCGTCCTCGCCCGCCCTTGCGGCCGCGAGTACGAGCGGAGCCAAAGGGTCGAAGCGTAAGATTCCCACCGCGTCCGCCTCGCAGTCAGGACAGGCGGGGCAGGCAAACTCGGGTCAGTTCGCGGGGCCCGCGCCTCGCCCGCTGACTTACGAGGAGCGGTGGGAGTCGCTTAATGAACGGCTCGCGAAGGCCTCTCCTTCGTTTCTGCGCGCGTACCAGGAGAGCCTCGATATGTCGTGGATTTACCACGACAGCGCTCTCGAGGGCTCGGTCTACACCCCGCTCGAATTGCGAACGGCGATGGAGACGAGCGCGCCGGGCATGGGGAAGCCTCCGAACGGAGGATCCAGCACCTCAGGCGGCGGGCAAGGCGTCGAGGCTCAGGCGGATTCCAATTCGGGCTCTGAATCGAGCATTCAGCCCATCTGCGCTGAAATCCGCAGGCACCGTGAGGCGCTCGAATTCATCCGCGATTACGCGACGAAAAAGCGCCTGCCGATCACGATTGATACGGTGAAGAAGATCTACTTGATCCTTCATCCCGACGAGGGAGACATCAAGACGGTCAAGTACCGGAAGGATATCCCCCAACACCGGCTGTACTTTCATGAGTACGCACCGCCCGACAAGATCCCCTACAAAGTACGCCAAATACTCGATTGGACCAACGATCCGGAGACGCGACGCACGCGAAGTGCGACTCGCATCGCGGGGCGCGCACATTACGACCTTCTTCGGGTATTTCCCTTCGCGACGGACAGCGGGAAGGTCGCCCGCCTGTTCATGAATCTCTTGCTCCTCCGGAATGGGCTGCCGCCTGCGATCCTCCACTCGACGGAGCGCCAGCGCTATTACGAAGCCCTCAAGGGTGCGAGCGCGGTGATGACGCAACTCGTCCAAGAATCGATTGAGAACAACCTTGCATCGGTCGAGAAGCTACTCGACGCTCACGAGAGCAAGGGTTACGCCATTAGTCCGTGAAGGGTCGAGGTTCGGGATGCTCACGAAGCGGATCATCCCGTGCCTTGATGTGAAGGGCGGGCGCGTCGTCAAAGGCGTGAAGTTCGTCGATCTCGTCGACAAGGGCGACCCTGCCGAGCACGCGCGCCGCTATGACGAAGAGGGCGCCGACGAGATTACGCTTCTCGACATTACGGCGACCACAGACGGCCGCCGCGCCATGCTCGACGTCATTCGACGTACGGCTGACCAGACCTTCACGCCCCTCACGGTGGGCGGAGGCGTAACGACCGAAGCCGACGTCGAGGCGCTGCTCGAGGCCGGTGCCGACAAGGTCAGTTTGAACTCGGCCGCTGTCGCGAACCCCGAACTCGTACGGCGATGCGCGCAACGTTGGGGGTCACAAGCCATCGTCGTCGCCATGGACGTGCGCCGCGTGGTGCCGGATGCAGCTTCCACGCTCGAAAGTGACGTCGGGACCACGTGGGAGGTGGTCACGCATGGGGGCCGCACCCGCACCGGGTTGAGTGCGCGCATTTGGGCTGAGCGGGTGGCCGAACTTGGCGCCGGTGAAATTCTCCTCACAAGTATGGACCGCGATGGCACGCTCAGCGGGTACGACCTTGCGCTCCTTCGGACGATTGCGGGGGCGGTCTCCGTACCCATCATCGCTTCCGGCGGCGCCGGGACACTCGAGCACTTGAGAGACGGGATCGCACTCGGACACGCGAGTGCCGTCCTCGCGGCGTCGATCTTTCATGACGGAACGTACCGAATCGACGAGGCTAAAGCGTTTCTGTCGAACGCTGGCATCCCCATGCGCCTCATCGAGAGGGCCGTGGCCGAATGACTAGCCTCGAGTCTTCGGTCACACTCGAAGACATTTTTTCGGTCGTCGAAGGCAAGCGCGTACCGCTCGCGCCAGAGCTCGCGGGGTATCTCACACTCGAGGTCGCGGATGGCAGCCAAGCCACCGGTGGCGACGTTGACCCGCGTACGGTTTACGTCAGTGAAGCGGGAACCGTGGCCCTCGTCCGCACGAAAAAACAGGCTCCTGAAGGCGATGCAGAGTCGAGCGTTCGAGGCATCCTCGCGAAGCTTCTCGAGGCCAGCGGATCATCGACACCCGCGCTCACGGCAGCGGCAAGGCGGGCCGCCAGCGATGAAAACGGGCTGCGCGGGCTGGTTTCGGAGCTCGAAGCCGCGCTTATCCCTGTCAACCGCGCCGCAGGCCGCCGCGCGCTCGCACGACTTGCGCGTGAGGTGAAGCGGGTCACTCTCGGGGTCGGACGAAACGCCTCCGTGCCTCCTCCGAGTCAAGCGCTTGCCGAGGGATCAGGGCCGCTCGGTCCCGTGACCCGCAGAAGCGCTGCGAGCTTTACCGACGAAGCGCTTACCGCCAAGCGGGCGCAGCAGCTTGCCTCGGAGCAACTCGACGCCGACGCCCAGCGCGCGTCAGCGGCCTTCGCGCAACCGCCGAGTTCTCCTCTTCGCGGCGGATCACCCGAGGTCGACATGCTCTTCGGGGGGGACGAAGTAGACTCTCTTCTCTCGTCGTTCGAGGTCTCAGGCGTAGGCGAGAACCAACTTCGCACGAACCTCAAAGCCATTGCGGGCGTCGACGCCACGCCAGGACCTCCCGACGCCGCCACGCTCGGCGAGTGGTCAAAAGGTGTCCATCGGGCGTCTCCAAAAGGAGGCGAGAGCGACAGCGTCGACGCGCTCCTCGCGCTCGTTGATTCGAGCCGAGAGCAAAAAGAGATCGAACCGCCGTCACGGAGTGTCGCAACGTTATCGCCCCCCGCGCCGCTCGCGTCACTTCCCCCACCGCCGCCGCGCTCACCTCTCGCGCCGCTGTCGCCGCTCGTGCCGATGATTCCGTCGTCTCCGGCTCGCGGGGCGAGCGACTTGGAGCGACCGGCGACCGCGCCGCCTCCTAGGATCGCCTCGAACGCCGCCCCCATGACCGGAGCGCTCAAGCGGCCGGCGACCCCGCGTCCGCGGAGTGCTCCTGTGGCCGTGGCCTCCGCGGCGGCATCGAACCGGCGACACCGATCCGGAGGGGCGCAGGCCGTGCCGTCCACCGCGCGCAAGCCTCTCCCCCCCGCCCCACCGAAGACGACCGATCGTACCTTTCGCCAGCCGCAGGCTCCTCGAAGCGGTCTGGCGCTGTCGCTTCTTACGGTCGCGGTTCTCTTCGCGGGGGGCATCGCCGTTTGGACGTTCAAGCCCGCATTTTTCACCGGGAAGCGACGAGCCGCCGCGGTCGCCGCATCGAGCGGGCTCCGGCCTGTGCCGTCCGCCGCGCCGCGCTGCAAGGTCACGCTTGTCGTGACCGATGTTCCCACGAGTGCGGAAATTTTGCTTCGCGTCGGGCAAGCACCTCTCGACGTTGAGCGCATGCCTGTCGGGACTCGGTTGGAGTTCGTGTCGACGGCGGAGGGCTATGCCCCACGCCGAGCCGTCGTCAAAGCCGACGCGCCCTGGGAAAAGGCGCCCGACGGCAAGCCGCGCATCGACGTTCCGATCCAGCTTGATCCGACCAAGGCAAAGGGCACGACCGTCGACCCATGGCCCGCCGCCGAGCCGGGAAGTCAAGTCGGAGGTTCGGGCTCGCCCGGGTCTGTACACATCGTCTCGAACGTGCGCGGTGCCGAAGTTTGGCTTCTCGCGGGCCTCGGTCCGGAGGCTCGCATCGAGCAGCTTCGGTGTGACGCCGACATCGACGTCTTGATTGCAGGACCTCCGCAACTCCGAAAGCGATTGCACGTGAGCGAGAAGGAGCTCCAGGCAGAGAGCGTCGACCTGCAGGGAAATCGCGTCGTCTCCATCAGCGCGAAGTGATCTCCGGCGAAAAGTGACACGGCCCCCTGAGGCGCCCTATCCTTCCTCAATGCACGAGGAAACGTTCGCAATCATCCAGGCTCTGGTCCCCGTCGCGTGGGCGGACGGCACGTTTGCCGAAAAGGAGAAGGACATGCTCGACGCCCTTCTCGAGTCTTACGGCGCGACGCCTGAAGAGAAGGCTCGCTTGCACGACTATGCAAAGGAAAGACGCACCCTTGACGACATCAACTTGCAGAATCTGTCGGCCGGAGACCGATGCGTACTGCTACAGCACGCCGTCCTGCTCTCGTTCGCCGACGGCGAGCAGCACCCGACGGAGTCGAAGCTGATTCAAGATCTTGCGGCGCGACTTCGCGTTCCTGTGGAGCAGGCAAAAAGCGTGATAGCGGGCGCCGAGGCGCGCGCGAAAAAGCATCTCGCGCTCCTCGGCTGAGCATGGTTCCGAAGCCGACAACACTCCGCAACGGGCGCTATACGCTCCTGCGGACGATCGGCTCCGGATCGCAAGCCGAGACGTACGAAGCGCGCGACAACGGAGCGTCCGCGCTGCGGCCAGTTCCTGGTCGCTTACGCGAGGAGTGGGAGCGCCATGTCGCGCGGGCGCGGCGCGGCGTGCCCACGAACTTCGAGGCTCTCGTCGCCGTAAAGGCTTTTCAAGTCGGCCGAGCGAAGGCGTGGAAGGACGTCGAACTCGCCGAGCGCGAAGCACACACGCTCGCGTCGCTGACGCACCCGAATCTACCTCGTTATATCGAGCATTTCGAGGAAGCCGGAGCGCTCTACCTCGTCATGGAAAAGGTCGAGGGCGAGAGCCTGGCGGAGCTTCGCAAGCTGCATCGAATCGCGAGCGCGTCCGAGGTTTCGCGCATGCTCCGCGATATGGCGGAGGCCCTTCGTTACTTGCACGGTCGCGCGCCAGCCGTGGTGCATCGAGATATCAAACCGGGCAATGTTCTTCGCCGGTTCGACGGGTCTTATGCGCTTGTCGACTTCGGTGCCGTCAGCTCGCGCATGAAGCCCCAAGGTGGCAGCACCGTCGTAGGAACGTTTGGCTATATGGCCCCCGAGCAATTTCAAGGGCGTGCGTCTCCGAAGTCGGACCTCTACGGGTTGGGAGCGACGGCGTTGGTCATGCTCACTGGAAGAGAACCCGAGGATCTTCCCCATATCGGACTTGGTATTGACGTCGCGCAGGCTGTGCCCGAGACGACACCCAAGCCGCTTCAACTAGCTCTCTCCCGAATGCTCCATCCCGATCCGGACGAACGCATCGGATCCATCGACGAGGTGCTCGCACTGCTCGACGGGTCAAACGACGAGGCGTGTCTTCGCGGATCCGGGCCGACCTCTAAAGCTGAGGATGAGACCGAGGAGGCCGAGAAAAAGCGCGTGCTGGCCCGCGCACTCGGGGGCGCCTTTGAGCCCACCAAGCACGAGAAGCGCGACAAGCGCAAGGCAACGCGGGACGCGAAGCGCCGAAGGCGGGCTGCCGCACGCGAGCGTCGCCCGCCGTTCGTGCCTCGGATGCTCGGACAGTTTGCCCTGATGACCGCACTTCTTGCTGTCTGGCTCGTTTTGGGAGTCGCGGTACCGTCGTTGCTGCTGATGCTCTCACTCTTCTTTGGCCGTTCGCTGCGAGCCGCGGCCGTGACGACCAAGCGCGCGGCGACCCATAGCCAACTCGCACTTCAACGGGGCTCGGCATGGTTGTCAGGGTATCGCCCAGACAAGACCGACGCGACTGGACGGATTCGAGTGAACGCGGCGGCGCTTGGGCTTCGCGTTTCATCGAGTGAAGCGAGCGACGCGGGCGTCGCGCCCCCTGAACCCCTTAGCGACGACATCGACCTGGGGGAGGAAACTAGCCAACTTTCAAACGTAGCGAAGGAGGTCAGAAGGAGAAAAGCTTAGGAGCTCTCTCGATTCCCGCAGGCCTTCTCCGCGAGCGAAGGGCGTGGTGAGTTCTGGTAAGCCTTGCCATCACGCCGGCGATCAAAAGGGGATTGGATAGGAGGCCGTAGGGCAAGCCATGTGCCCGACGCCGATAACACTTACTCTTCGTGTTGCCTCACCTCAGGTGTCGCCGGCGTCGTGAGCGGGGCGGACGCAAAACACGATTGCACTTGGAGGCACGTCGTTTTCACACGAACCCTTGCTTTTGCGCTTCAAGTGCACTGACGCAGTCCATCGAGCCCGAAAAAATCAATTAAATCAACGCGTCGTAGACCGGTACGGCGCGTGCTTCTCGCTTGGGTATGACAACCCGCCGTACCCGGATGCTCGCCACGATTTCCGTGACAGCTCTCCCGCTGCTTTGTAGCGTCCTACCCGGATGCTCGCAGGGGTTTGATTCGGACTCGGCCACCATCCGTGTGAGCGGAGGCGTCGGCGCACAAAGCGTGAGGGGCACGCTCGGCGGAGGCGGAGACTTCGCCGGAGGCGGGGGCAACTACGCCGGAGGCGGAGGGAGCTTCGCGGGCGGCGGCGGTCAGTGGGGTGGCGGCGGTGGGCTCTTCGCCGGCGGCGGCGGAGACTTCGCCGGAGGCGGAGGCTTCTGGAGCGGAGGCGGAGCCAACTGGAACGGCGGAGGCGGCGACTGGGGCGGGGGCGGTGGGCTCTTCGCCGGCGGCGGCGGAAACTTCGCCGGCGGCGGAGGCGAGTGGAGCGGCGGCGCCACCGACGTGGCGGCCGGCGGAGGCTACTGGAACGGCGGAGGCGGAAACTGGAACGGCGGAGGCGGAAGCTGGGGCGGAGGTGGAAATTACTGGGGCGGAGGCGGCGGCAACTACGCCGGTGGCGGCGGCGCGTGGGGCGGAGGCGGCGGAAGCTGGAACGGCGGCGGGGGCCTCTGGAGCGGCGGCTTCGCGTCGGCCTTCCCGTTCTTGGGCTGGTCGGGCGCGCGCCACTGGAACTTCCGCGGCGTGCCCCAGGCAGGCTACATCCCGTGGAACAACACAACCCTCCCCTCCTTCACCGGGACGCGGGACGCGACGGCGTGCACCGGCTCGACCGCGCGCATCGGCGGCTTCGCTCGCGGCATCGACGTGGACGGCTGGGCGGGCTTCCTCGCGCTCGGCTACTCCAAGCCGCTCTGCATTCCCACGCCAGGAGGCCAGGGCCTCGCGGTGATGGGCGTTTCCGGCGACTTTTTGGGCAACGGCCTTAGCGGCTACGCCCTCGGCCAAGCGCTCGACACCGCCATCGGCGGTCAGGTCGCCAAGGACCAAAACATGCTCACCAGCCTCGTCGGCGAAGGCGGAGCCAACGTCGCCACCCAGTACGGCGGCGCGCTCTGCGCCAGCATTGGGACGCTCGCCGCCGCAAAGCGAAGCTGCGCCGTCGGCATCGCCTACACCGACCCGAACACGGCGCTCGGCGGCGGAAACACGGCGCGCGGTGAGGTCGTCAAGGCGCGCGCGCAGGCCGGGACGGAAGCGGCCAACCTCGCGTTCGGGCGACCCGACGGCTTTGGCCTTTACGGCACGATGGCGGGTGACCTGGAGTCCTATGCGAAGCGCGTGCTCAAAAAGCACAGTACGTTCTCCGCGTCGGCCCCCAAGACTCAAGGCGCGATCGGCACGTGGAACGCCTCGCAGGCCTCCGTCACGGCCGCCTCGTTTACGGGCACAGATTTCTCCGCGGTAACCTATGGCGCCAACACCAACGCCGCCGCGCTGCAGACCGCCATCAACCGGAGCACCGGGGCGGCCACCAACCCGACGCCGAACCTGAACCTCGTGCCCATCAGCGGCGTCACGACCGCCTTTCCCGAGCGCGTCACGAACATGAGCACGAGCCTCAACTTGGCCCAGGGCGACATCTACGCCATCAACCTGCACAGCGTCGCCGCGATGCAAAATCCGCTCTACGGCAGCGGCGGAGGCCG
>JANXOF010000087.1 GCA_025353725.1 Polyangiaceae bacterium
GCCTCGTCTACGTGCTCTCGGGCGCGCCGGTGATGACTGCGGCGATCGTCTTCGGCGTCTTCGCTGTCGCGCGGATCGCGCACGCGTTCGCGTACCTCGGTGGCAAGCAGCCGTGGCGCACGCTCTCGTTCGTCGCCGGCGCGGGTGCGACGGTCGTGCTGATGGGGTTGATCGTGCGAACGCTCGTCGCCGCGGCGTAGCGCGCTATCGCTTGCCGCCGTCGAGCGGCTTCGGGCACACGTGCCGCAGCTTGCACGCGCCGCACTCTTTGCCCGACCAGATGCGCTCGAAGCGCGCCTGCGTCGCGTCGAGGAGGATCTCGTCGTCGGTGAGGATCCCCATCTCGAAATTGCGTCGGCCGTCGCCCTTCGCGCCGAGTCCCGCGCCCGTGAAGTTCGCGCTGCCGAGGTAGAGCGCGTCGCCGTCGACCGCGATGACCTTCAAGTGGACGCGCGGGCACTGGCGCATCGCGAACGCGCGCGTGCGCAGGCCGTCTTGTGCGGCGAGCGCGGCGCGGAACGGACGCGACGGGGTCGCCGCGTGAAGCAGACGAATCTCGACGCCGCGCTTCGCCAGCGACGAGAACGTCTCGAGGATCGATGCGTACTTTCCGCGCGCGCGCGCCGTCGATCCGATCGGCGCTTCGATCCGCATCTCCTTCACGTTCGCCGTCGCGATCCAAATCGACGTCTTCGCCTTCGCGATGACGCCCATCACGAGATCGTCGTAGTGCGCCGCGTCGACGACGAGCGACACCTTCGCCGCGCGCTGCGCGAGCGGGGCGACGGGAAGACGCAGCTTGGCCACGGGTCACGCCATCCGGGGGACCGGCGCGGCGCGGACGATCTCGAGGATGCGATCGTCGGGCGTCACGCCTTGCAGCTGCGCGTCCGGATGCAGCATGACGCGGTGGCGGAGCACCGGCGCGAACATCGGCTTCACGTCGTCAGGCGTGACGAACGCGCGGCCCTGGCTCGCCGCGAACACTTGCGCCGTCTTCATCAGCGCGATCGACGCACGCGGTGACGCGCCGAGCTCGATCGCGCGATCGTCGCGTGTGCGCCGCACGACGTCGACGATGTACGCGATGATCGCGTCGTCGCATCGCACCGACTGTGCGTGCGCTTGCATCTCGGCGATCTCCGCGGGGGACACCGCAGCCTGGAGCGCGGACAGATCGCTCGGATCGAACCCGTCAGCGTGACGCCGCACGATCGTCTGCTCGACGTCGCGCGGCGGATCCTCGACCGTCAGCTTGACGAGAAAGCGATCGAGCTGCGCTTCAGGCAGCGGATACGTGCCCTGCGACTCGACGGGGTTCTGTGTCGCGACGACGACGAACGGCGACGGAAGCGGGCGCGATGTGCCGTCGACGGTGACCTGCCGATCCTGCATCGCCTCGAGCAACGCGGACTGCGTCTTCGCCGGCGCTCGGTTGATCTCGTCGGCGAGGACGAGGTTCGCGAAAATCGGCCCCAGCTTGGACGTAAATTCGCCCTTTTGTTGGTTGTAGATGACCGTTCCGATGACGTCGGCAGGGAGCAGGTCCGGCGTGAACTGCACCCTCGCAAACTTCGCGCTAATCGCCTCGCAAAGTGTCCTTACGGTGAGCGTCTTCGCAAGACCTGGGACGCCTTCGAGCAGCACGTGCCCGCCGGTCAGAAGACCGATGAGAATCCGCTCGATCATGTACGTCTGGCCGACGATGACCTTGCCGACCTCCGACTCGATGCGGTCGATGAAAGCGCTTTCTCGCGCGACGATCTCGTTCAATTCACGGGCGTCTTGCATAATGCTCTAGACGCGGTCCTACCACGACCACGTGCTTCGCCCCAAGACCCGACGTGCATGCTGTCGCTTGCAGGTTTTTCCTCACCCCTTCACCCGGTCGCGTACCCTAACCGAGAGCTGCTGAGCTAGGTTAAAATCCTCATGGGCACGTTGCAACTGCTCGGGCGCGCCAGCCGCATTAGACGCGGGCGCGGAGCGACACCGAGATGCCGCCGTGGCAGCCGACGATGCCACCAAGCGCGACGAGCGCCCAAAACGCGTTCATGTCGGTCAGCTTGAGGCCAAGAATCCCGATTAGGATGAGACCAATGGCGAGAAAAATCTCCGCGGAGCCACGCTGCATGCACCAGACATAGTGCAGGCGGCCGAGCGATTCCACCGTCAGTAGGAGAAAATGTTCGTCAGGCTCCTGTCGGCGTCATAGATGTAAAGCGCATTTTTAGAGGCGAAGAGAACCTTCCGCGTTTGGCCCGGGAGCGCGAACACGGCAGTGAGGTAGTCGCGCGGGCCTTCCGCGTTCGTTTTGATCCCGGTGCGTTGGCCGGTTGTCGGGTCGACCGCGACAATCGGCGGGTACGTGGAGGCGGCGCAGTCGTCACCCGTCGAGGGGTCGGTGTTGAACGTCCAAAAAATACTGGCGTTCGCGGACACGCCGTTCGTACCGAGGCAGCTATCGCCCGAGCCTGGCTCTCCACGCTGCGCCGTCACTTTGAGTCCGGCGCCGGTTGCAGGGTCGACGGTAAAGAGCGCACCGCCCAGCCGGTCGGGTGTCCACACCTTCCCCGCGAAGAAGAACGGTGCCAGCGGGTCTTGAGGCTTCGCGCCGCTTCCGGCGCCGTTGGTCTTGTTGTTGGTTACCTCACGGCAGGTCGGCGTGGATCCGGGCGTGATTTCAACCACTCCGTCGCCGATGTTGTGAAATACGCGATACATCTTCCCGCTCGGCGCGATAGTCAGTCCGCCTGCGGAACACACGCCCGTATTGAAAGGCGGAACCTTCAAATTCACGGCAAGCGTTCTCTTTCCGTTCGCGGGATCAATCTTGAAGATGCCGTCGTCGGTGGCGGCGTACCAACCGTCGGGACCTGCCGCGATGCTCATGTAGTTGCCCGTCAATTCGGGACCTTCACCGATGGTTTTGGGGCCCTCGGCGGGGTCGACGATTTCGCCTGAAATCACGGTGCGGTTGCCGGTCGCCAGGTCGACCGTGAACACCGCCGCGAGCTTCTTTCCCGGCGTGAAAATTCCTGACACCGCGATGACGACGCGCTTGTTTGCTTCGTCGACGAAGCCTCCTTGAATGGTCTCGGGGAAGGAATTCCCGGTTCCAACCGAGCGCTTCTTGTCTGTTGCGCCGCACTTGGGATCGGCGGACGGAGGGAATGCAGGGCATGGAACGAGGCCTGCGGGGTCGAGCGGAACGGCCGGTAACGTCGGAACGCCCGGCGCACCGCTCGAGCCACCCGCTCCCGTTTCCGCACCGCCTTCGGCGCTGAGCTCCATTCCCGCCGGGGCGCCCGCTTCCGTGCCCCCGCTAGAGCTGCAGTGCAAGGCCCCTGCGAGGAGGACGAGCGACGCGAAAGGCACAGTGGTGGTTCTGTCGAAGCCGTGACGGACGCTCATTCGTTGCAATCTCCCTGGCAAGTCGCGGGCTGTATCGGCACCACGGCTCGATGATCGTAGAATTCGAAACGAAGAGTCGCAAGTTAGGAATCGATAGCGTTCGTTCTACGCCTCTCGCGCGCGCTCAGATGTCGGCAGAACGCGCAAGTGGGCGGTGAACGTAAGTCTTCGCTACGCGATGCTTTTCCCCGAGAAAACTAATCGACCTCGAGGACAAGTTTGCCGAATACGTTGCGCGCCTCAAGGAGCTTGTGGCCCTCCACGGCACTCCAAAGTGGTAGTACCCGATCGACGACCGGCTTGAGCTTCCCGGCCTCAATGAGCCGAAGAATGCCGAAGAGATCACCTTTCGGCCCCATCGTTGAGCCGATGATTTCGACCTGCCTGAAAAAGATATGGCGAAGGTCAAGGGTCGCCGCGAAGCCGGTCGTGGCACCGCACGTAACGACGCGTCCGCCCCACGCGGTGGCGAGCACTGACTTTGAGAGCACGTCGCCGCCCACGTGCTCGATGACGACATCGACGCCCTTCTTGTCCGTCAAACGCTTGCACTCTGCAACAAAGTCGTGCGTCGTGTAATTAATGGTTTCATCCGCGCCGAGGAGTCGCGCGCGCTCTGCCTTTGCGTCCGTGCTCGTCGTTGTGATAACGCGCGCGCCGAGCATCTTTGCTAGCTGAATCGCCGCGCTCGAGACCCCGCTACCCGCGGCTTGCACGAGTACCGTTTGCCCAGGCTTTACGCAGCCTTTGCGCACGACCATTTGCCACGCGGTGAGAAAGCAGAGTGGGACGGCCGCGGCGAGTGTGAAGGAAAGGCACGCGGGCATAGCGACGAGATTCGCGTCGGGCACGACGATATGCCGCGCGTAGCCTCCCTGGATGTTTTCGCCAAGAATTCCGTAGCTGCGACAGAACGTATCTTCGCCGAGCAGGCACCGCTCGCACGTGCCGCACGATACGCCAGGGTTGATGACGACGGCGTCGCCGACCTTGAACTTCGCTGTCGTCACCCCAGGACCAAGTGCCTCGACTTCGCCCGCCACGTCCGCCCCGAGCCGATGCGGGAACTCGTACTTGACGTGCGGAAGTCCTTTGCGCGCCCAAATGTCGAGATGGTTGACGCCGACCGCGCGGACGCGGACGCGGACCTGTCGGGGGCCGGGTACGGGCAACGCGAGGGTCGCGCGTTCGAGCACCTCGGGGCCTCCGGTCGCGCGCATGACCATCGCTTCGGTTTGCATGGGCGAAAGTTAGCTTAGTCGTCGCGTTGAGTTCTCAAAGAAGCGTCACGCGAGCATCTCGCGAGGGCGCGTGCCCGAGACGGGCGAAACGGCGTGCGACAACGCCAGCGTGAGCACGAGGATCATTCGGTAAACGGTGTGCACGTCGTCCACGTCGACCTCGCGCAGAGCACCTTCGTTCGGGTGGTTCCCGTCGATCTCAGCGGGTTCCAACGCGGCCTCGACGTGCTCATTGACGAACGCGAGGACGCCAGGCTGCTCGATAGCCATCACGTCTTCGAGTTCCAGGGGCTCTTCGGAGTGGCTTGCGCGCAGCTCTTCTTCTAAGTCGAGGGCACTCCGCGCAGCTTCGAACGCTTGGTCCGTGACGGCGCCGAGGCGCGCCCCGAAGGCGCGTTCGAAGCCGAGCCACACGGCGACGGTGAGAAAGTGACCTAAAGCCAGAGCCGTTTCGTCCAACGGATCCACAAGCACGCGCTCGGATTCGCGCGAAAGTGCAACTTGGGTCGCCTCGAAGCGGCTAAACGCACCGACCAAGTCCGAGCGCGGGTCAGGGGAGTCAGAAGCGAGCTCTTGCTCGACGCGGTCAAGGTGCTCACGACTCACCACCGCGTAGGACGGAACGGGTCGTATGGCGGCGCCGCGAACCCACATAGGTTTACGAGCGTAACATGCCCGCGCACGACTCCGCGGCGTTCGTTCGCGTAAGCGGCGCGTTCGTGTCGATGCTCGCGCATCTTTTCGTGAGACGGCAATGAACCGCGGGGCGTCACCTCCTCGAAGACGGGGCAGAGTCGCCCCGCTTCCTTCAAAAGGAAACCATCGATGCGATCCTTCCGTTTTTGCCTTTCGCGAGTCGCTCTTGTCGTCGCGGTCGCTACGGCCACTTCGGGCTGCGCTGCGCCCGTGGCTGAAGATTCGGACGGCTCGGGTTCGGCGCTCAGTGCTCCGCCTGGCCCATGCGGGAGGATCAACCCCGGACAATCCATTGACCGCGGTGGTGCCGTTCAGTCTTGCAACGGGTGGTTTGCCCTACGCGTCAACGGTGACGGTTCAGTTCATATGTTCCCGACGTGGGCTCCACACCAGGTGCTTTGGGCAATTCCAGCCCACCCCGCAACGCGGCATCTCGCCATGTACGGCGACGGGAACCTTGTACTTGGCGATGACCAGTGGCGTGCCGTCCCGAAGCAGGATGGAACTCCGATGTTCGTGACCGGCGCGTTCGGTGCCGGCAGCTTTGCGACGGTGACCGACGACGGAAATTTGTTCGTGCAGTCCGCCGACGGGGTGGGTCGCTGGCGCCACCACTGACTGACGGCGTGCGTGCGAGCGCGTCGCTATAGCGCACGCAGCCTGCCCTCGCGTTGGAGGCGCGTCGCAGAAGAGGTCACTTTAGCGCGCGCGAAGTGGCCTCAAGACGTGGATGCTCCACGCAAAGGCGAGCGAAAGTGCAAGCCAGCTCAAGAGGATACCGCGGCCGAGTGGACTTCGGCTGACGGGCGCGGTGCCGAAAGCGCCGTGATACTGCGCGTACGAGCCGCTTACTTCGAGGCGCCGCGCGCAGATGGCGAACGCGATCGCGAGGAGCGCTAGCAGCGCGCCGCTCACCTGCGCGAAGAGAGTGCCGCGTTTCGCGATGGCCCAAGGCGCCGCGAGAGCGAATCCGAGGGGCACTTGCAAGCCCGCGAAAAACACGAGAATCACATCGACCGCGGAAGGCACTCGGCCCCAGCGCAGGAGGTAGAGATAGGACCAGTCGCCGTGAAGTGCGGCGAAGTACCCCACGACCGGAGCGAACACGAGCGCTCCAAAACCAAGCGCCACGAGGAAGGGACGTGCGAAGAGTAGCGGCGCATCCGCTCGCGTGAGCTCGACGCGTGACAGCCAGGCGAGCGTGATGCCCAGCAGCAAGCCGACGGGAAGGGCGA
Source organism: Polyangiaceae bacterium (assembly GCA_025353725.1). GTDB lineage: Bacteria > Myxococcota_A > Polyangia > Polyangiales > Polyangiaceae > Labilithrix. The sequence continues at coordinate 6,587 of JANXOF010000087.1, forward strand.
AAGGCAACGGCATTCGGTCGCGGCACACTAGTCAGATTTGAGCTCCCTAGGCCAAGCGGTGTGTTTCGCTTCCGAATAGGGTAGAAAGCGCGCGTGGATGAGACTCGACTTTTAGACTTGCTGGGTCGCGTGCGCGTGGGCGATGTACCAGTCGACGTAGCCCTGGCCGAGCTTCGGCAGCTCCCTTTCGCGGATCTCGGTTTCGCGATGGTGGACCATCACCGCGCCATTCGACAGGGCGTTCCGGAGGTGATCCTCGGCGAGGGAAAGACGTCCGTGCAAATCGAGGCTATCGCGCGTGAGCTGGTACGGCGGGGCCAAAACGTGTTGATTACACGCATTGACCCGTCCAGTGCGTCCGCTCTGATCCAAACCTTGCCGGGCTTGCACCATTCGCCTGTCGCCCGCACGTGCACGTTAGAGGTGACACCCATCCCATGGCTGTCCGACGCGAAGGTCGCTCTTATGACGGCGGGCACGAGCGATTTGCCTGTCGCCGAAGAGTGCGCCGAAACGATGCGAATGCTCGGCGTCCGATACGAGCGCGTCGTTGACGTGGGCGTTTCGGGAATTCACCGCTTGCTCCACAAGCGACCTCTCCTCGAGCAAGCCGCCGTCGTTATCGTGGTTGCGGGCATGGAGGGCGCGCTCGCGAGCGTGGTGGGAGGGCTGGTCGACGTGCCCGTCATCGCCGTGCCTACCTCTGTCGGGTACGGCGCTGCGTTCCAAGGCGTCGCGGCGTTGCTCGGAATGCTCACGAGCTGCGCGTCGGGGGTGACCGTTTGCAATATCGATAACGGTTTCGGAGCGGCCTTCGCGGCCGCACGTATGTTGCGATCGAAAGCCCGGGCGGAGAAGGTCCCAGAGACGCCATGAAGAATCCACCGCAGGCGGTAACCCTAGCCCACGATCACGCAGACGGCGATCACGGGCATCACGGTGATCACGGTGATCACGGGCATCACGACCGCGCGCACCACGCGCACCACGCGCACCACGCGCACGAGATGTCGGGACCTTTTCAGAAAGCGAGCCGCGACGATCTCCCACGCGGCGCTGGAAGCGGAAAACTTCTGTTTCTCGATGCTCCGAGCGGATTGGCGGGCGACATGATCATCGCGACGCTCGTGGACCTCGGAGTGCCCGAACAGGCCCTCAGCGACGTCTTCACGAAGCTCCCGCTCGAGGGGTTTCATGTGCATTTCGGCGCCCGCGTTCGTAGTGGCATTGTCGCGACGTCGTTCGACGTTCATGTTTCTGGCACGCAGCCCGAACGCACGTACCGCGCCATTCGGGCCTTGCTCGACGCTTCGGCGTTACCGGAAGGCGTTCACGCGCGTGCGAGCGCGTCGTTTCGGCGTCTCGCGGAGTCCGAAGCGAAGGTCCACCGAATGCCGATCGACGACGTTCACTTTCATGAAGTTGGGGGGGTCGACGCGATCGTCGATATTGTCGGAAGTGCCGCCGCTCTCGACTACCTCGGGGCTAAGCTCGTCGTTTCGCCACTTCCGATGGGCCACGGTCACGTCCACGCGCGGCATGGAATTTTGCCTCTTCCAGCGCCCGCGACCGTGGAGTGCTTGCGCGGACTTTCTACGTATGATGGCGGCCTCGCGTTCGAGTTTGTTACGCCGACGGGAGCCGCGATCGTCGGCGCGCACGCCGAGGGTTCGGTACGCTGGCCGTCGCTCGTTCCCGAGAGAACGGGGTGGGGCGCGGGCACGAAAGACCTTGCCGACCGGCCGAATCTCCTTCGCGCCGTTCTCGGGCAAGAGGTTCTCGCGGCGCCGCTCGGCACGCACGTCCTGCTCGAGACCAACGTAGACGACGCCACGGGCGAATTGCTTGCGGCATGCATTGATGGGCTTCTCGCCGCCGGTGCGCTCGACGCTTGGGCTACGCCGATGACCATGAAAAAGGGCAGACCTGCCTATGCGCTCGCGGCCCTCGCCCCACGCGGGCTCGAAGACGTTGTGGCCTCCGCCATGCTCCGCGAGAGCACGTCGCTTGGCGTTCGGCGCATGGAGGTGTCGAGGCTCGAGCGCCCTCGCCGCATGGTGAGCGTCGACACGCCGTTCGGTGTCCTACCTGTAAAAGTCGCCGAAGGTCCGTTCGGTCCGCCTCAGTACAAACCGGAGTTTGACGCGTGCCTCGCGGCGGCGCGCGCCCACGGTGTACCCGTGCGGGCGGTGCTTCAGGCCGCGTTGGTCGCAAGTTACGTCGAAAAAAGTCCAATCTAAAGCGCAAGGCCGAGCGGTTCGTAGGCCGCCTCCGCACGCTCGGCATTTTCTTTTTTCTCCGTTAGGATGGTAAGCGCGCGCCCGGACGAGCCGGCTACGCCTGGAGATGACAGACCGATGAATCCCTGTCCGCAATGCGGCGCAATCCCTCAAATGACGGACAGGTTCTGCAACATCTGCGGAACACCGGTCGTGGCGGCTGGTTTTGGTGCGCCCGCACAAGGTGGGTTTCCGGCGCCGCCGCCCGCGCACAGCGGCTTCGTGCCGGCGCCTCCAGGACCGTACCATGCGCATGCGCCCGCGCCGCCGCTGACCCGGTGTCAAGCTGGGCACGATATTGCTCCCGGCCAGAGTTACTGCGCGCAAGGTCACCCCCTCGCTATGGACGCGTTGCCGTTCGCAGGCGATCCCTACGCCGCGTACGCACCCGCGCCTGGATACGGCGCGGCGCCGCCGAACCAAGGTGGAGGCTTCGCGCAGCCCATGGCTCCTCAGCCGCACCAGGGAGTCGGATTCGGCGGAACCGAGGCCCCTCCGGGGTATGGCGCTGCGATGCCAGATCCGAATGCTCAATTCGGGGGTGGCTACGGCCCGCAGCCCGGCGGCTTCGGTGGCGGCCAGCCTCAGCAGGGGTTCGGAGGCCAGCAGGGTTACGCGCCGCCGCAGCATGCGGGCTACGGGCCCGCCGTGCCGAACCACCAAGGCTACGGCGGAGCTCCGCCGCCCCCATACCCGGGAGTCCCGCATGGTCAGCCAGCGGCACCTCCTCCAGCCGCGGCACTGGCCGGACAGGGCGCTTTGTCGCCGAATTCGCCTCAAGGCCAGCCAGCTCTACTGGCTATCCCCCTCCCGCCCAACGCGCTGCGTGGTTTCCTCCTTTCCTATCAAACGAATACTCAAGGGGAGTTTTGGCCGCTTCACGGCGGACGCAAAACCGTAGGCCGTGCCAACTCGGGGGAGCAAGTCGACATTCCGCTCTCCGACGCCACGATCTCGTCTCGCCATGCGGCGTTCGTTGTCGATGCGGTCTCCGGGGCGGTCGTCGTCGAGGACACGGGGTCTACGAATGGCACGTTCGTGAACGAGGAGCATCTCGGCTCCAATGGCAGGCGTGAGCTCCGTGACGGCGACAGGCTTCGCTTTGGTGGCTTCTCCGCGATAGTAAAGGTCATTAGCCGCATCTAGTCGCCTCGCGTTCCTCTTCTAAAAGAGCCTCGCGACCGCAGAGTCGGCGCTGCGGCGCGCTCTTTTGATCCGGGCGAGCGCGTGGCTTGTAGTAGGCTCGCGCGGGTGAGAATGCGTGCTTTCGTCTCTGTCGTTACAGCGCTCGTCACCGCTCGGGCGCTGTCGATAGCGCTGTTTTTGTCGCTGTTCGTGGCGCGGCCGGCGCTCGCCGCGCCCGAGGCCCACATTCTGCGCATCGACCCGCGTGCGGGTGTCCAAGATGGGCAGCCGGTCTTAACGAGCGTGGTCGAGCTGGTGCAGTTCAACTCGCTTAGCGAGGTGGTGACAGCCAAGGGGTGCGGCGCCGTCCGAGGCGATGCGCTGCTCGATTGCATTTCGACTGCGGTGGAGGAGAAGGGAGCGCTCTTCAAAGCGCTAACGTTTCCCGAAGGCAATGCGAACCTCCTCGTGCGCGTCGATGCCGGTGAAAACCCTGCCAAGTTTGTGAGTCGGGCGAGTTGGGGGACGTCGGGAAAAGACCCGCTTGTCGGCATTGCGTGGCTTATTGCCCTTGATGCCTCGAGCGCCATGGGTGCGCGCTACAACGACGCGCGCGAGGTCGCGAATCAGTTTATTGGTGCCCTCGCGCCAAACGATCTCGCCAAGCTGATTATCTTCGACGATCGGCTCAATACGTATACGGCGGCCTCGCCGTGGGTTCCCGCTGCGCAGAAGCAACAGCTCGTCACGATCCTCAACAACAACGGACGTACAGCTCCCTCCAGCGGAGGCGGCAGACCGTTTGGCGGTCAGGTCAAAGGTTTCCCGAAGGCTTTTTCTGACTTAGGAAATACGGGCCAGACGCAAACCATCCCGATGATGCAAGCGATGGTCGTGCTCTCCAACGGTGCGGGCAGGCAAGACGCCGGAAGCGCCGCCGTCGGCGCTGACGTCATGCACCAATTCTTCGTCAAGGGGCGCTTTCCGGAAGACAATACCGCCGCGCCGAAAACGCCGCTCCCCGTGATTTCGATCTTCTTTCCAAACCAAGGTGGTCTGCAAAATCAGCTTCTTGCCTCGAACGATTTGCAGTTTATGCAAGATCTCGCCACACCCGAAATTGGCGGTTTCTTCGACATCGTCAAGGCGGGTCAGGGGTTCGAAAAATCGAAAACGATCCTTTCTTTGGTGAAGCAGCGCTTTAACCAAATGTGGGTCGTGAAATGGAGGCTTGCGTGCCTCGCTCCGACGGTCGAGCAGTCGTTTCGGCTTGTCGTGCGTAACGTGTCGCCCCCGATTACCCCAGACGCCTCGTTTAAAGACGTGCCCATTGGCGTCGACCCAACTTCGTGGCCGCTCGACATCAACGTCGCGCAGACCAAAGCGGAGGCCGACGCGAACCCGCTTCACCCGGGCGGCACGTTTCGCGTCTACGGCGACTTTTGTTGGGGAGGCGAGAAAAACCGCGCCGAGGCGTACTTCGTTCCGGCGGGCACGAATCCGAATGCGAACGTCAATCGCAACGACCCAGAGATCGCCAAAAAAGCGATGCAAAACCTCATTGCCCAAAACATGCGCGGCGGCGCTGTCGAGTCGGCGGACGCTTTCGTGACGCTCAACGTGCCTGACGAGGAGAAAATCCTCGAAGGCGCGGGTGAGGCCATGGTTGCGCGCGTCGTGCTCTTCGACAACAAGGCGAAGCGGGCAAGCGGCGTTACTGCGGAGACCGTGCTGTCGCTCAAGGCGACGAAAAAGCCCTTCAACCTCCCCATCATCTTGGGTGTGGCCGGGATTCTCGTGGTGATCTTGTTGCTGGTCGTCGTGCTTTTGCGTGGCGGTGGAGGAGGCGGGAAGGGCAAGCGTAGTCCTCCGCCACCCGCCGGTCCGATCGGTCCCGGCGGCGGCGTTCCCCCGCAGTATCAAGGCGGTGGCGGTGGCTATCCGCCTCCCGGTGGCGGCTATCCGCCCGGTGGCGGCTACAGCGCTTCAGCGTTCGCCGGCGGTGTGAATGCCCCAAACGTCGCCGGCCCGGTCGCGCTTCCTGCCCCTCCGCCCGCTCTAGCCCCGGTGCAAGCGCCCCTTGCCGCCGTCGACATGCCGCCGCCGCACAGACCACCTCTCGACCCGAGAGGAGGTGACTACCCTTTTGTCTTAGCGGGGGGCGCACCAGTTGTTCAGGTGCGCTGCCCCGCTTGCCACACGCTTACGATGACCGCGCAAGGTCAGGCCTCAATCTGCTTTTCGTGCGGTCAGCCGCTCGCTCGGGATCTGCCACCTGAGTCGGACCTCGAAGCTCCCGCGCACCTTCACCGGCTTGCAGGGCCCGTTGACTCGCCCTTCGGCGCGCATCAGTCACTACCTAGCCCTTATGCGCCAGAGTCCGCCTATCGCAGTGCCTCGCTGGTCGGGGCTTCTGGAGAGTTTGCCATCCTGGCCGATGTGGACGTGCGCGTCGGGCGCGATCCGGTGCAGTGCCCAATCACACTTGCGGAGCCTCGCGTGAGCGGCGTCCACGCGACCTTGAGGTTTGAGCATGGGCAACTGCTCGTGCGCGACGAGCAATCGAACAACGGTACCTATGTGAACGGCGTTCGGGTGCACGCCGGCTCGTTCGCGCCGGTCGCGGCGGGGGCGCAGCTTCGCTTCGGGCCGGTCGAGTTCACGGTTCGGCTCGCGTAAGCAGCGCGATGGTGTCGACCCCACGGAACATGCCGATTGTCGAGACTGCGGTCCGCACCGATCCGGGCCGTGATCCCGAAAAGCAGATCAACGAAGACGGCTCGGCCTACGCCGAAACGGCCCTCGGCCTTTTGGCCGTGGTGTGTGACGGCATGGGCGGTCACGCCGGCGGCAAAGAGGCTTCCGAGCTCGCCGTCCGGACGATCCTCGAACTCGTTCAGGCCGCTCCAGAGACGGCTTCGCCTCGCGTCGTGCTCGGGGCTTCTATCGAGGAAGCGAATCGACGCGTCTGGGCGATGTCGACGCAGGAAGGCGGACACCGACCCGGCTCCACGGTGGTCGCCGTGTTGGTGCATCATGCAGGCGCCGAGGTCGCTCACGTCGGCGATAGCCGCGTCTACCTGGTGCATTCGGGCGCCATTACGCAGCTCACGCGGGATCACTCGATGGTCCAAGAAATGGTCGATAGGCGACTCATCAAAGCCGAAGACGCCTCGAGCCACCCTGAGGCCAACAAGATCATGCGCGCACTCGGCATCGCGAAAGCCGTGGAGGTCGACCTTCGACCGGAGCCCTTGTCGTATGTGGCAGGCGACGTCCTTGTACTCTGCACGGATGGGCTGAGCGATCTTGTGAGCGCGAGTGACATTCTCGCGGTGGCCGGCTCGAAACCGCCGGCGCAAGCTGCGGGTCAGCTTGTCGACCTCGCGAATGCACGCGGTGGTCACGACAACATTACGTCGATGGTCCTTCGGTTGAAGTCGTCGGCGAGCGCGCACGATGCGTTGCCAATCACAAAGACCATTGCCCTTACCGAGGTTTTCTCCCCGCGCGTCGCTCCCACGGCTCGTGGCTCACGAACGTTGCTCGAAGCCCCGGTCGCTCCGGTGGCTCCGATGGCCGGCGCTGAACGAAACCATCTTTTCCATTCTGACTCGCGTTCTCACGGGTCGCCCATGCTTCGGCTGGCGGCCGGCGTTGTCGTTGCTGTCCTCGCGCTCGCCGCGGCTGCCGCAGTGGTTTACCTCGAGCAGCGCTCGCGGCATCATACTGTTACGGTGGTCGAGCAAGAGGCCGCGGCGCCCTCCCGTGCGGACGAGGCGGATGCCGCACCCGCCGGAATAACGACGCCCGAAATCACGGCGTCGCCCGCGCTCGCCCCGCCAAGTGGTGTGAGAGTTCCTTGGTGGCATGACGCCGATGCGCCTTCGCCGGCGAGTGACAACAAGGACTGCACGGCCGCGCGCGTGCAAAAAGAGCAAGGGAAACCGGCTTCGAGCTACGCGACTCTCGAGGCGAAGTGCCGTGCCGCAGGCGGCCGGCCCTGAAGCGACGCGCTTGGGTTAGGATGCCGACCCAATGATTCCCGGTTTCGGAAAAGAGCAAATCTCTATCGGCAGCGCGCCGGACAACGACGTCGTCCTTCAAGGGCCCGGGATCGCACCGCGGCATGCGTGCATCGTCAAACAGGGAGGGGGACTCGCGTTCGTGGATCTCGGGGCGGGCGCGTCGCTCGCAAACCACGTTCCGCTCACGCCGAACCAGCCTGTCCCGTTCGACTTTCGTACGCCGTTTAGTGTGGGGCAGGGCACGCCGGTGCCTCTCTCGCATCCCGCAATCGTCTTAATGATCATGTCGCGTGGCACGCTTGTCGCGCCGCCCGGCCATTTGATCCTTGGTCGTGAAGCCTCGGTGTCGTCCCTCGTGTTAGCGAGTCCTGCGGTGAGTGCGACGCACGCGACCGTGATGATGAACCGCATGATGGTCCAAGACGCCGGATCGACGAGCGGGACCTACGTGGGAGGCCAGCGCATTCCACCGAATCAGCCGACGCCGCTCGACCCGAATGGCATCGTCGCCTTTGGTCCGATTCCCGTTCCAGTCGGGCTTCTCGCGTCGCTCGCACAGGGATTGGCGGAGCCACCGGTGGCAGGCGCCGGCGCGAACGGTTCGCCGCGGAAGCACCGTACGGTGATCGGCGAGCTGAATCTCGACAAGCTCCAGGGAGCTGTGATCACGATTGGCCGCACGCCGGACAATCAGATTGTCGTGCCGCATCCCCAAGTAAGCGCAAGGCACGCGCAGATCGAAAATCAGGGCGGCCAACTCTTTCTCGAGGATCTCGGAAGCGGAAACGGGACGTTTGTTCGTGGGCAACGCCTCACCCGCGGGCAGAAGGTCCCGGTCGCGAACGGGGAGAAGGTCTACATCGGGCCGATGCCCGTGCTGATCCAAATCGCGGGTCAGCAGGTCAACGTCGTGGTCGAAGACCAACAGGCGTCTTGGGCCGGTAAACCGCTCTACGAGATTGAAGCGTGGGACCTTTATCTCGAAGTCCCCGATCGCGACAACAAAGCCGAGATGAAGGTCTTGCTCGACCACGTGTCGTTCAAAGCGCTTCCGGGCGACATGATAGCCCTCATGGGGCCCTCCGGCGCGGGCAAGACGACGCTTCTCCTTACGCTGAATGGCTATCTCCCGCCGAGTAGCGGCCAGGTTCGAATCAATGGTGACGATCTCTATGCCGTCTACGACGCCCTTCGTGGCGTCATTGGGTACGTTCCCCAAGACGACATTGTTCACCCCGAGCTGACGGTCTTCGAGGCCGTAAAGTATTCCGCGAGATTCCGACTGCCAAACGACTATTCGGAGGAAGAAATCAACGCGCGGGTCGAACAGACGCTCCGCGATCTCGGCCTCGAGGCCGTGCAGAATCTTCAAATTGGAAAGCCCGAGAAGAAAGTACTTTCGGGGGGTCAACGAAAGCGCGTGAACATCGCTCTCGAGCTTGTTACCGACCCAGTCATTCTGTTTTTGGACGAGCCGACCTCGGGACTCGCAGCCGACGACACGACGGCGCTCATCAATCTCTTGCACGATCTCACGAAGAAGACGGGCAAGACGATTATCATGACGATTCATCAGCCGGCCAAAGACGAATACGAGAAATTCAATCTCGCGTTCATTATGGGTTACGGCGGTATTCCCACCTACTTTGGCCCGACAGGCGAGCCGAGCTATCGCTTTTTCAGGAGTATTCTCGACAACCCGCAAAGTCCCTTTCGCACGATGTCGATAGCGAAGGGGCGGAGTGTCGACAACCCTCGCGACATGTTCGACATGCTCAACATTCGCGAGCGAGGCGTGCACGAGGCGATGAAGCGGGTCGACCCCAACACGTCGCGCAATACGGCGAGGCTTGCGGCCGCGCGCGAGTGGCGCGGCGAGTTCATGGCGAACGCGAACCCCGTCTTTCAGCAAATGTATTCGGGCCGGCGTGCAGTGGGTACCGAGCCCGCGGCGCGAGGTGTCCCGCATCGAGCCAGCGTCGCGCTATTCAATCAGCTCAAGCTTCTGATGTCTCGTTACTGGAAGATCAAAACCCGCGACACGGCAGGCGCCGCGATCATGTTCCTTCAGGCTCCGGTCATCGGCTTGATGCTCGCGTTCGTCTTCGCGGGGCAAAAAGAGGCCGTGCCGTTTTGGTGCCTGGGCGCTCTGCAAGAGCTCGGACGCAAAGTGCAGAGCGCGCAAGGCTCGACCGACCTCCTCGCGCGCATGCTGGCCACCAAAGACAATACGGCGGCGATGTTCTTTGTGGTCGTGTCGGCCGTGTGGTTCGGAACTTCCAATTCCGCCCGCGAGATCGTGACCGAGCGAGCGATTTATCTCCGCGAGCGGATGGTGAATCTCTCGATCGTGAATTACGTTTTTTCTAAATACATCATCCTCAGTCTTATCTGCGTATTCCAGTGCACGATGCTGCTCGGCATTGTCTTCTTTGCACTCGGGTTCCATGGCGGCGCCGGTGCGTTTCTCCTTGAACTCGCCGTCATGGTCGCTGTGGCGATGAACGCGTGCGCGCTCGGGATGCTCCTATCGACGATCGTGTCGTCCGCCGAGGCCGCGATGGCGCTCACGCCGATTGCGCTCATCCCGCAGGTCGTGCTTGGTGGCCTCATGGTGCCGATGACGACCAATCCGATGCTCAAGCCGCTGATGTACGTCATGCCGGCCCGCTGGGGATTCGAGGGGTCCATTGCCTACGAACGAACCGCCATTGCCAAAGAGCCCGCCTGGTTTATCGACCTCCAAAACCCATCGCTCAACAGCCCACCCGATTACGTATTCGGAGGCCACTTTCAATGCGCGGTGGCGCAGATGGGCTCCGACACGCTTAAGGGCGCGTGGGGGTTCACCATGTACGACCAGGTATGGCTCCCGATTACGGCACTTCTCGGAATGACCGTCGTGATGCTGGCGCTCCTCCTCGTGTTGCTCAAGCGGCGCGACCCCGTTTGAGGTCCGCTCTCAGTAGAATGCACGTTCTCCACGTCATGATTCCGTAGGCAAAGCGCAGCATTGCCACATAGGCACCGGCCGACTCCTCCCATGGTACGAAGACCATTCAAGTCGATTCATCCAACGATGTGAGCACTCGACGATCCAACGCCGCGCTCGAACACGAGAAATTTCCTTGAGTGCGCGGTCTTCTTCTTCATGGCTTCGAATGTGCGCGGTGAGTCGCGCTCCTTGCCGAGCGGTTCGCCATTCTCGGATTGTGTCGATCCATTTCGATTTTTTACAAAACTCGTCATCCATGAAAACACTATTGACGTGCTGCATAGTTTTTGGCCGTCCATCGGCCGGTCGCATGTGAATAAATACGACGGCTCGGAAATGCGCGGTTTACGACGAATAACCGTGCAACCCATACGCAGGGCTCGGCACGCGCTTGCGCTTGCTCATAGCTGGTCGACAAACCAAGCGAACTCTGGGATTAGTCTAGCGCGGAAGTCGCGTATCTACGCGTGGGCGATCCAATCCGTCGCGGGAAGCGTTGCGGGCCGAGATTCGGCGATCATTGGATTGCGCAAGGTCAGCGCAATTACTTGTAGCGCCGACAAGCCCTCCACCCGCGCGAGCCGTGGTCAGCTCATGCAAGCCCCGAGCGGTCATCGTAGCTATAGGCGGAACCGTTCACCCTCCCCGGACCTCTCGGACTTTAGGTCGGCCTGAACGGGGCGCACGGATTCCCACATGCGCTCGATTGTAAGTGTTGCGGTCGAGATTGAATGTCTGATGTTGCCGACCGCGCAAAAGTTACGGGCAGACCATAACGGGATGCATTGCGGGTCTCGGCTCGTCGCCCTTGGTGATAGCAAGGCATAAATCCAGCTTAAGTGGGGCGCCCCCTGGTGCCGGGATGCCCGCATCGAACCACGCGCTTCGGGTCACTACGTCGCGGTCGACGAATGGATGTTCAGCCAGAGGCGGGGGACGCTTCTCCGCGTACTCACGTTTGAAAGTGGCCTTCTTAGCTTCCTGCGCGTGGGCGCGTACGTGGAGTACGTGCGCAGAACCCTAAACCTCGGATCCTTCACCGCGCCGGACCGAATCGCTTGGAGCAGGGAAGGCTGTTGCCGACTGTGCCATATGCTTTTTTGTGCGTCGCTCCTCATTGTACTCTGCGTTCATCGTATTCACCACTTGCAAGTGGGGCCTGCCCCACGACGGACACGGCGACGAACGTCGGTGCTTTATTTAGTAATCAGCAGGTCAGGCTTCGCTTACTTGTTTCTCACGGCGCCAGGCTCAGACGCCGAATCGCAGGCCTACTATCAGCGGATTCTGGGCGGCTTATTGCCTGAAACGTTCACGCTAAATCGGCGATGCGCGGGCCACGGAACTCGAAAGGATAATTCGCTACGGCGCCGGACAGCATGAGCACCTTTCCGACACCTCGCGGTTGCATGAGATTGACTGCGCGCGCCGCCCTGATGCGCACGAGCCCACTTTCGCCAGCCGACCTACTTTTTCGGTCAAGACCTCGAGGCCGAACGCGTTGCCCATGACAAATGGCCGGGTCGCAGGTCGGCACTGACGAGCGCGGATATCGCTGGGTGAGCGAGGCCGAAGGCGACGTTCATATCCCAGCCCATCCTGAGGTCGTCGATCGGATCGGGCAGCGTGCGCGCCTCCTTGACGTGCGCGAAGTTTTGCAGGACGTGCTCGGCAGCGGCTTGGAACAAACCGTCTTTGTCGCCGAAGATCCGATAGATTTCGTCCTCTTCAACTTCAACGGCAAATCAAAAAAGTAGGCGTTCATCATGATCATCGTCACCGGGGGCTCAGGCCAGCTTGGACGCGACATTGTCGAGCGGCTTCTCAAGCGCGTCGACAGCGCGCGCGTCGCCGTCAGTGTGCGCGATCCGAGAAAGGTCGACGACCTTTCGAAGCGCGGTGTGCGCGTCCGTAAAGCCGACTTCAACGACGCGAGCAGCCTGCGCGCCGCGTTCGAGGGCGCCTCGCAGGTCCTCCTCGTTTCCTCCAATGCGCGAGCCTTCGGAGGCGACCCTGTCGCGCAGCACCGAACGGCAATCGACGCAGCGCGTGATGCCGGCGCACGCCGCATCCTCTACACAAGTCACCAGGCTGCGAGCCCGACGTCCGCGTTCGGTCCCGCGCGCGACCACGCGACGACCGAGGGTCTGCTCGCGGCCTCGAACCTACCGTTCACCTCGCTTCGAAACGGCTTCTATGCAAACACGGTAAGCCGGCTGCTCGGCGACGCGGCGAAGACTGGCGAGCTCAAGGCGCCCGCGGACGGCAAGGTATCTTGGACGGCGCACGCAGACCTCGCCGAGGCGGCCGCTTTGATCCTCGCGAACGAAGGCAGCTTCGACGGGCGCGTCACACTGACCGCCTCGGAGGCGATCGACCTCGCGGAGGTCGCCGCCATAGCGTCGGAGCTGGCCGGGCGCGCCATCAAGCGCGTAACGATATCCGACGAGGAATATGCCGCGGCGATGGCGGCCCGCGGCATGGCGGAGGGGGCCGCGAGGGTGTCGCTCGCGATCTTTACCGCAAGCCGAGCAGGCGAGTTCGCGAAGGTCGACCCGCCGCTCGAGAAGCTCCTCGGGCGCAAACCGAAATCCGTCCGCGAGCTGCTTGCGAGCGCCAAAAGCACCTGAAACGCTTCACGACGTGCCGCTCTTCGCCCAACTTCGAGAGCCGAGGTGCGTCGCGCCGAAGGCAGTCGCGTATTTGAGGCCGTAGTCGAGCATGCGGTCAAAGCCAACGTGCCCGAACCAGATGCAAGCGCCAAGAAGCAAGGCATTGGCGCGGAGCGAGGCGCCGACCAACACGACAAGCGTTGGGCCGAGGTAGCTGTGCGCAACTGTGCGCAACGTTGTACGCGATGGCTCCGACGCGAGCACCGCACAGGTAACCAAGCATCGCGACGTCTGGCACCAAGAACAAGGCGGCGAACCAGCCCCACGAGCCGGCGAGCGAGGCAAACGCGACGCACGCAGCGCCCAGGAAAATAGCGCCCTCGAGTCGGAGGACGGCGAGGGGGCCGCCCGCTACGGCGGCGAGAGGGGCACCGCCTTGCGGGGCGGGAGTGACGGCCGTGATCATGAGGTTCTGCTTTCCGGTTGCGACTTCCGTTGTCGCACGCCGAAGATGCATCGCAGCGCGGCTCATTACGAATGTCGAATGTCGTCCATTCGTTCATACAAGATGAATACGTACTAAGCCGGACCGCGAACCACTTCTTGTCCGACCCGCGGGCCTGCTCTCCTGGGACATCGTCGCTGCTTTCCTCGCGGCTCGAGCCTCGCTATCCCGTTCAACGCTGGCTAAGGCGAAGTCAGTGCCTCGACCTTCGCTCGAAAGTCGGACGCCAAGTCCAGGCCCGTACTCGTCGTAAACGTGTAATCTCCAGGAAAGTTCGCGCGCACTTTTTCTCGCCCGTGAGCGGGGAAGCGCGCACCGTCCGCGAGAACCGACGCCGTCGATTCGCCCGTACCGCCGTGTTGATGACAGCCGATACAGCTCGTTTTCGCGGCACCCGCTCCCTGCTCGAGGTACGGATTGCTGCACCACGAAGCGGGGTCAGCCGAGTCGACGCGCGCGGAACGGTCTTTCTCGTCGAAGGCCGTCACGACACACATTTTGTAGTGGTCCCAAGGTCCTCCGAGCGCACGGAGACTCGCCGGACGGTCACGCCCGAAGTCTGTTTCCGGCTCGTTCGACCACCAAATCGTAATCCACGCCCAATCGCGCAGCTCCTTCGTCATGATATGCAGCGCCGCGAGGCGCATGGACGTCTCCGGCGTGAGCTGCATCGTGTAGATGGCGGATTCGTCCGGCGTTGCCAGTCCGTCGCCCGGGCCGAAGTCGCCCGCCTCGAGCTTTTTGCTCAACGCCCCCTGCGACGTATCGTAGGTTGGCAGTGGTTCTGACGCGGGCATCCAGCGCATCTTCACGGCGGCTGCGTCGGCAGGGAACTCGCCGTCGAGGCACGGCGCAAAGTTTACGTCGCTCGTCGGCGCCGCATCTTTGCCAGGTATAGTGCACGCGATGATCTCCGGATAACTTCGAAGGAGGTGACCGACGAACGCGGGGCTCATCAGCGTGCGCGCGTCTTTGCCCAACGAATGCAGACCTGCCGGGTTGCCTATTTCGTGCAAGCGATCGGTGCGCCTCGTTTCTGTGAAGCTGGTGAGTGATCGCGCCATCGTGGCATTCCAAGCGAACGCGCGCGTAATCTCTGCGTCGTCGAACCGCGCGCGCGTCTGCTGTTGTGAGGCTCGAAGCGCACGAAACAATTGGTCGAACATCGGCAAGACGTCGTCCCGCGAATACCATGTTTGAAAGCGTGGAAGGCGAGGATGCGGACCCGAACCGGCGCGCGCCGCGAGCGGCACGGGAGCGACGACCTTCTCAACCACGGCCCACGCCATCTTGCGGCGCTCGGCTATGCTCGCGTCGAGCTGTGGGAGTCGCGCGCGCAAGCTGCTATCCGCCGGATAAGCTGAGGCTTTTCCCATCAAAAGGCGATCGATAGGTTGCGCATCTTGCTCGAGCGCGCCGAACGATTCACCCCCGCGCGTCCCACATCCGAAGCCATGGGCGGCCAAGGCTGCGGCGACAATTCCGCCTGCGAGAGCGCGTGCCGTCTCGCCATTAAGCCGTGTCAAGGCGCGCCTAAGCGCACGGCGACGTCCGTAGCGGCGACGTATTCGACGCGCGTGTTCATGTCGCGCACGAGGAAGTAGAGCCAGCCATCGGCGCGAAAGTGCGGGTAGAGTGCATATTGCCCTGCGTTCATCTTCGTTAGTCGGACCTTTTTGCCCGTGACAAGATCGGCGACGACGATATTGGAAGACCCTTGTGGAAGAGCGGCTTGGTCTGACTCGCTGCGGTCGACGTATTGGTGTGTGGCGAGAAATCGCTCATCGAACGAGAACGTGGCTTTCGCGCCCTTCAGGCACACTTGCGCGCGGAGAGGCGTCTCCACCGCCGTCGCGCCATTGGCCGCTACCGCGCGGACGGCTCGAACGCGATACCCGCCTTGCTTTGCGCCGCCCGAGAAACGGTCGACGAGTAGCTTCGTGGAAGGCGAGAGCACGACATCGCCTTCGCCGGGCATCGATTGCTGCACGGGAGTCTCGGCCCGGTAGGCCGCGCCGTCATTCACCATTGGAATAAACGTGGTCCGAGCTCCCGCGCCGAAGTTCGCGGGAAGGGGCGCTTTGACGTCATGGCCTCCGTCGTCGTTCTCGTGGTCGCCGAACGTGACGAAGTACCGCGCGCCGTCGAGAGCGCTCCCGATGCTTTGATAAACCGCGCGCCCAACGACACTGCACTTCGGTTCGAGCAGCGAGACGGCAGGCGCGGTTTGCCCCGCGATATCTCCGAGCAAGCTTTGGCGACAGAGCCGAATCGTGTTGTCCGAAGCGGCGCCCGCGAACGCAAAACCGTCATTGCTAGGCAGAAAAAACGGGTCATACTTGGCGGCAACCTTAATGAGGGGTGCCGTCGCCGGTTTCGTGAGGTCTTTGATGATCGACGCCGTGTTCAACCCGAATCCCACGTAGCGCCCGTCGGCGGAACTCCGAACCCAGTAGTGGGAGGCAAGCGGCTGCTCGTGCAGCTTTCGCACCGTCTGCACGACGCCCGCCGCCGTGACTTGCGCCGTGATGTCGGTTTGGGCGGTGAGACATGCCAGCGGACTCGCCGCCGCGCCGCAGCCAAACATCGGCGTACTCTGATCGTTGAGCCTCGCCGCCCACCCTTGCGTGCGCATCGCAGTCAGGTGTGCCGCGAGTTCCGGCGTCGTCGATTCGACGCAGCTATCGGCGGTCCCACCGTCGGCCGTGCTTCGCCCGCCTATAGCTTGGTCGAGCTGGGGCATGCCGCGTAGCATCCAGCCCTTCACTTTCGTGAATGCGGCTTCATCCATCGGCGTACCGCCTTGCGGCATGCCGACTTGGTTTTGAAAATCGGTCCAGCGGGCGTTCCACTGGGCTGCGGGGAAGGCGGCCTTAAAGAGATCTCGCGTCTGCGCGAACGAGGCGCCTGCGGCGTAAAACCCTAGCTTTCGAGGCGAAAAGTCGCTCGCCGAGTCGGACGGCGTAATGCGCAAACAATCGACTCGCTGCTTCGGCGAGAGAGTCGTGGTCGCGAAGCACGCGGCATCGACGACCTGCATCGCCTTACCCCACGCGCGAATATTCTCCGGCGTCGCCGTGTGACAGCCACGGCACGTGCCGCCTTCGCCGCCAAGTTGGGCGAGCGCCTGCTTCGCTAACGCGAGATCGTCTGCTGTCGCGCCTTGTTCGAGAGCCGCCGCTCGGTCGTCTTCCTGGCTGATTGAAGACCCGACACATCCGAGTCCGGAGCTCGCCATGACGAGCGCAAGAGCGGGCGGTACGGCAACGACGAAGGGCACGAGGGAGACGACGGAGGCCATAGGCGAGAGACGCATGGCCAGCCTCTTACCGCGAAAGGGGAATCGAGCAAGGCGCGTCTTCGCTTCGCGGCATTTCCAAAATGGAACCGCGCGCTCAACCTAAGCTCGAGCTACCTTGCGACGTTTACCGCAGGGTGTACGTTTGGAGGCCCTGAGTGGGTGACCCACCAGAGCGACAAGAACGCGAGCAGCACGGCGGTCAACGCGAAGAGAATCCGTGATGCGGGATCGGGGCGTATCCGCGCGCGGAGGTCGAGCGCGGCACGCTTGACGTCGTCGCGTGGCGTCGCCTCGGCGAGCGCGTCGGCGCCGACTCGCACGGCGAGGTAGTCGCCGGTCGCAAACGCCATCACGAGTTTCGTGAGCTGCGCGTCGCGCGGGAAGTCGCGCGCGAACGCCGGAAACCCCCACGAGCGCTCGACCAAAGCCCACGCGTCGTTCACGCTGCCGTCTGCCTCGGTTTCGCGGTCGTCGGTCGCTTTCGAATCGAGGGCGCTCTTCATCCTGCGCTCACGTGGGCGTCCAGAGGCGGCTCGGCGGCGCTGGGCAAAGGTTGGGTTACCCGACCGGGCTTTCGGGCGACCTCGCCGTGGGTAATCGCACGATGCAGAAGCGACGGCGTCAACCCCGGAGCCATGAGGCTTGGCGTAACTTCGCTCGCCGGAAACACTTGAACAAACGCGGGCGCGCGTCGGACGCGGCAAGCGACCGTGCGCTCGAGTACCATCGATGTATAGTGCAGCGCGGTATATTCAGGTGTATCGGCGTTAGGAATGACGTCTAACTCCTGCTTCTTGCACATAAACGAGAGACCTTTGATGTGACTTTCGAGCGGCGACCAACTATCGGCGCACGGTCCATTTTCACTGATTCCCCAAATGCCGGAGTCGCTGAGGAGAAAGAGCGTTTGATTGCCGGAGGTATGACCCGGCGTGCGAACGAGCATGACGCCGTCGCCAAGCGCCAGGTCGCCAGTCGTCAGCGTAAGCTGATTCGTGCGCGCGCCCGATTTCCCGTCGCGGACGTACCACGCGCGCTGGAGCGGATGGAGATCGTCCCAATCCTCCCATTCGGCCTTCGGTGCGAGGAGCGTCGCGTTTGGAAACCGCGGCGCGTGGAGGCCGTCTTCCGTGCCCAGGAGCCCGCGCAGATCTTGTGCGTGGCAGTTGTTGAAGGCGAGATAGTCGATCTCCTCTGCCCTCACGCCAAGGCGCAAAAGCTGAGCCTCGAGAGGGTCGAAGGTCCGCGCGACGGCGTGCGCGACCCGCGCTCCCAGAGTCTCCGTCATGCGTGCAAAGAACGGAGTGGCTTTGGTTCCCTCGAAGTCGCTCGGACTGAAGAGAAGGTTCTTCAGGTTTCCATTTTGCAGAAACTGCACGAACACGCACCGATGCGTCAGCAACACGAAAGGAGCTGGCGTGATCGCGGCGGCCCCAAACGCATACCTCGAAGGGAAGGCCAGCGTAAAAAGCGAAAACGTTCGAACGGAGACGCACCGCGGCCCGATCAAGAATCGTTCGCGCAGTCGCTCGCCCGCGCGCCGTACGGCACGAAGTTGGGCGCCGTGCTTGGCTACGATCCATGCCTCATCGAGATCGTTGATGGGCAAAATCCCCTGCATCATCGAGTGAGCCTAGCGCGATTCGCGTGCGGCTGGATCTGCGAGGCTTGCCCTCGGTTCGGGATTCGAAGCCGCACCCAGGGAAAGTCGGACTACGTTACCTCGATGTCCCGACGTCACCGACCAGGCGTTAGCGCGTTGAGTCTTGTGGCGCACATCGAGGAGATCGTCATCGCCACGAGCGGAGAGGACGCGTTCGAACTCGTGTTCGGCGTGGCCGTGGCGCGCGTCGTCGGGAAGGTTCGCGCCACTGGGGAGTCTATCCGAAAGGTGGCGCTCGCCCATCCGGAGCTCGCT
Source organism: Polyangiaceae bacterium (assembly GCA_025353725.1). Taxonomy (GTDB): domain Bacteria; phylum Myxococcota_A; class Polyangia; order Polyangiales; family Polyangiaceae; genus Labilithrix. The sequence goes on from JANXOF010000087.1 coordinate 25,350, forward strand.
GTGGTTGACCTTGATGCCTCGAACGAGGCGCTCATCGATCGCGTTGATTCGCTTCTTGCGGATGCGCTCGAGGCGGGAGACGAACGCTTGCAAGCTCTCGACGCGATTTTCGAGTCGCTTACGCCGCGCGTCGCGAAAGGCGATAAAGGTCAGTTTTTTACGCCGCGTCACGTCGTCGACTTTGTCGTCACGGCCCTCGCCCCCACCGCGCGTGAGGTCGTGGTCGACCCCGCGTGCGGTTCCGGCGCCTTTCTCGCGCACGCTCGCGCGGCAGGCGGGGGCGTCAGTTACGGTTCGGACATCGACCCGCGCGCGGTGCGCGTCGCCCGCCTGGTGGCGCTTTCGCAGGGCCGCAGTCCACTCAGCGTCGTTCGCGCCGACGGGTTGCGCGGAAGCACACTTCCGACAGCACACGTGGTTGCGACCAATCCCCCTTTCGCGGGTCGCGCGGACGCGACGGGCTTCGAGGTCGCGACGTTGGTGCGTACACCGGAGCGTGACACTCTCTTTCTCGAGCGGTCGGTCGACCTGCTTCGGCCGGGGGGCCGACTCGGTATCGTACTTCCTTATAACAAGGCAGCAGGAGCGTCGTTCGCGGCGTTGCGCCGCTGGCTCATTCATCGCGTGCGCGTCTTGGCGATTATCGGTCTCCCTCGCGAGACTTTTTTGCCGTACACGTCGCAGCGCACGTTCGTACTCTTTGCCAAAAAGCGGGGAGCAAAAGCTAGCCTAAGTCACGATGAGAAGGTCTTTTTCGCCGTGAGTGAGCGGGCAGGGAAGGACAGCTCGGGACGAGCGCTCGTGCCTGCTGACGGTCACGAGGGTCTTTCTCACGATTTGGATGACGTCCTCGCGGAGCTCGTACCGTTTCTGAACGCGGAGGGCTTCGCGTCGTGAAGTTCGCCATCCGAACGCTCGCGGAGATTGCCCCCGACTACGTCCTCGCACCGGAGCGGCATCTCCTCGCCGTGCGGGCGGCCCGTGATTCGGCGGGCCTTCCCCTTGGCGACCTCGTGGTCGAGCGCCGCGAGCGGATCGTCGCGCGTGCGACGGGCGTAACCGTGGTGCTCGATACGAGCCACGCCCGCGACGGCTTACTCGACGTAACGGGGGCCTCGCGCGAGGAAAACGGCGCAAAAAGTGCCAAAAAGCGCGCAGAATTAGGCGACATTGTCGTGTCGCGCTTGCGCCCGTATCTTCGGCAAGTGGCTTTCTTGCACCCGTCCGCTCTCCTCGCGGCGGGCGGCAAAGCGCTTTCCTTCTCTACTGAATTTTACGTGCTTGCTCCTCGCGACCCCGAGGTCGACCTTGCGTTTCTCCTTCCGTTTTTTCTCTCCAAAGCGGTGCAGGCTTCGCTGGCGGAGGCGCAAGAGGGGGGGCATCATCCGCGCGTTCCTCGGGCGTCACTTTTTGCGCTGCGCGTTCCCCGCGCGCTCGTTAAAAGCCGTGCAAACGCGTCGCGGACCATGAACGCGGCGCTCGCTGATTCTTACCGCGCCTCAGAGCGCTTGCGCGAGCTCCTCGCGACGTAAGTCGCTCGCGAGACACGTCACGGACCGCGCATTCTCTTTCGAGCTGCGCAGACTGCGCACGGACAAAGCTGATGGAGATGATCCATCTCGATCGCGCTGGGTAGTGGTCGTCGGTATTCGATATGGGCTCTACAGCATGGTTTCAATGTGCGGCAAAAGCGCTTGTTTCCTCTTGTGTAGGTGCTCGTTCGGCGGCTTCTCTTGGAGTTCTCGTGGGTTAGCAAGCTCGCGCGTGGAGCGTGACGGTTATCGTTCGTCGTCTGCTTGGCCGTACGGCTGCCAGCCTGGTAGGCGCTCAAGGCATGGAGGTTCTCGTCCGCGCGTCTCTTTTCGCTCGGCGGATGACCCGTACGGCGTACGGGCTGGTCTTGACGTTCGCTCTTGCGGCGTTGATCGTCACGGGCTCGGCCACAGCGCCTGTCGGCATCGTCTCGCTCGGTGCCATCCTCGTTTGGACCGTCCTCCTCGCAAGGAGACTCCGCGCGAAGTTGCGCTTGACCGGCGACGCTTCGTTCCTCCTCGATTTCGAGCTCGGTGCGCTTCTTGCCGTGGGTCTCGACGCGGCACTTCTTCGTTTCGACGGGACACTTTCGGGTCGCTTCTCGCCCGCTATTTACGTGCTTGTCGCGCTCGTGGCGTCGTTCGGGCGCCCTGGTCCCGGCCTCGCCGTCGTGGCGTGGGTGGTGGGTCTCGACGCGCTGATTCGTCACTTCACGCTTGGCGAGACAAGCTGGGAAGCGCTCGCGACGCAGGCGGGGTTTGCGCTCGCGTTCGCACTCCTCAACTTCGTTCTCTTACGCGCGGAGGTGTCGCGGATACGCGTCAATGCCCGCGCGGGCGTCGCTCGAGAGCTCGAGCGACTCCGTGACGACGCGCGCAGCTATCGCCTGCTTGGGGCGGGCGAAGCCTCTGCCCAACCGCAACCCCAAAACCAACGAGGTGTGGCAGTTTCGAACGGTTCGCCGGGCTCGCTTGGGTCTACCGAAGAACGGCTCGCGCGGTCAAGCGTCGAGGAAATTCATCAGTCCGTGCATTATGCACTTGAGTTGCTGCGGCGTACCCTTGACCTTCACACCGCCGTACTTCTTTGGCGGACAGACGCAGGAACTCACCTTCGCATCAGCGAGCTGTCGACGGGCTCCGAGGCGATTCACGACGCGCCGTTCTCGCTTGGCGACGGTGTGCTCGCGGCGGTCCTCGCGAAAAAAGAGGCCGTGCTCCTCGAGAACCTGCGCCCGTCGTACAAGGTGCCGTACTACGAGGGGCCATGCCCCGTGCGTGCGCTGGCTGCGCTTCCGGTGCTCGACGACGGCGTCGTGCGCGGAGTGCTCGCGATCGACCGCGTCGAGAACAGGCCCTTTACGCCGCACGAGCACGAAATCGTCGCGCAGGCCGCACGTTACTGCCTTCGCGCCATTCAAAACGAGCGCGTGTTCGTTCAACTCGAGCGAGCGAAAGTAGAGCAAGGAAAGCTCTATCGTGCGGCTCAGGCGCTCGGTGCCGCGATGTCCGAGAAAGACGTCGTTGAGGCGGGAGTTCGGGCCGCGAGAGAGATCGCGAGCTTCGACTTGGCGGCCGTGACCACGTGGGACGAATCCGCCAAAGTGCACGAGATCTCCGCCGCGCGAAGCGAGGCCGGCGAGATCGAGCGGCTCGTCGGTCAACGGTTTCGGAACAATACTGGGCTCGTTTCGATGGTCGTGACCAACCGGTTTCCGCTTCCTTACAAGGGCGAGTTCGACCCCGCGCACCAGGTCGTGCTCTCCAAGCGTCTTCCCTGGCCGTCGATTCCGTCGCTGCTCGTGTTGCCTTTACTGCACCACGGTCGCCCGCTCGGTACGCTCATTCTGGGCGCGAAGCGGCGCCACGCGTTCGGTGACTCTGTCCGGCCCACCCTCGAGGTGCTCGCGAGCCACTTGGCGGTCAGTCTCTCCAACGCCCGGATGGTTCAAAAGCTCGAGACGATGGCCACCACCGACGGCATGACCGGCCTTCTCAACAAGCGCGCCATGCTCGACCAAGCGGTGCAAAAAGTGGCCGCAGCCCAACGTTTTGGCCGCAAGCTCTCGGTCCTTATTGTTGATATCGATTTTTTCAAGAACGTCAACGACACGTTCGGTCACGACGTGGGAGACGTCGTTATCAAAGGTCTAGGCGAGATTCTCAAACGGCAAAAACGCACGACCGACGTTGTCGCGAGATTTGGTGGCGAGGAGTTCGTCGTTCTTTGTGAGCAGACCGATGAAGCCGGGGCGTTGCTCCTCGGCGAGCGCATCCGCGAGGAGCTCGAACGGGCCGTGTTCACGACGGCGATGGGAGCGGTAAAGGTCACGTGTTCCGTGGGTAGCGCGACCTTTCCCGAGGGCGGGGCAAAGTGGGAGGACCTCTTCAAAGGCGCGGATGAGTCGCTTTACGTATCGAAACGTACGGGGCGCAATCGAGTCACGGCCTGGCAGCCGCCCAACGCGGCGCGCAGCAAGGCGGGCTGAAACGCGCGCGGGAAGTGCCTCTCGCGTCGTTCGAGCCTGGACAGCCCCGTCGTGTGTGGTCATCATCGACGCCCATGAGCGACGAGAAACCGAAGCCGGTGGACGATTTCAAGCAGGGCCTCGGCTTGCTCTTCCGAGCCGCAAAAGGCGTGGTCGATAAGCTTCCGACGGGCGCTATCGAAGACGCCGTCAAAGACGGCGCGAAGGAGGTCGGTCGCGCGTTTGAAACGGTCGCGAGCGAGCTCGACAAAGCCTTCGCGAGCGTGAGCCGCGGGACGGCCTCTGCCCCTTCGCCACCCGAGTCTCCAAAGGCAGCCTCGGCGCCGGCGCCAGCCGAGGGCCCCGCGAGCCAGGGCACTGAGCCGAAAGCCAGCGCGCCGCCCTTCGACGACGCGTCTGCGCACGAGCCCCCAAAAGGCCCGCGCATCGGCTAATTGCGGCGGGTCGGCGAGTCTCAGCCGGGCGGCTTGATCGACCTATCCTTCAGAGTTCTAAAACGTTCGGCCGGCCGCGCAGATATCTTCAGGACCTTTGGCGTAGTTATCCTTCGCAAACTGCGTAATCGTTGGGATATCGAGGCAATCGGCTTTGTAGGTGAATCCCCACGCGGCGGCCGCGACAGGCACGTCGAGCTTCGGCGAAGGCGCGAGAATCACGCGGACGCGGATGTCGCTCGAGCACGCAGGGTCGGTCGCGAGGGAGTCTCGGACGCTGCGTAAGGCTTCTATGGTAGGCGCGCACGCCGCGTTGGTCGGGTCGCATTTGTAGAGAAGTGCGATGGCACCGTGTTCGAGGCTGTGGACAAGGTATCCCTCCTCGAGTGGCGCGCTGTATTCCTTGAAGTTTGCCCACACCGGGTAGTGCTGCCCGCTTGATGGCGGATTCGAGTTGTACGTAAGGGCGGTCCCCTCTGGAACATGCCGTTGCCCGTTCACGACCTCGGGGGATTCAATCACGACCGGGCACGACGCCTGCGGCCGTTGAGGCTCTTTGAGCCTCCGGTCGGTGCCGCCATCTCCAGCAGCGCCGGCGGGTGGGTCGCTTCCGCCACCACACGCCATGCTGCAAATAGGCAACGCTATCGCAAGCGTCGCAAAGAGAAATAAGCTCGTGAACGAGGACCTCACGCCCAAGACCATACGTTGAAACGGAGCGAGCGCCACGCGTCTGTTTCCGCGCGTGCTCCCGACGAAAGCGTGTTCGGATAGATAACGGCGGCGTTGCTTTTGACTGCCGCCGCGATGAAGTCCGTCACCCCTTTGCCCCGGCCGCTTGCTCCTCAGCGCCTTGCCCAGCACCTTGTGGGGTCGAGCTCTGCCTCCGTGATGCTCCGCCATCCACGTGGTCGCCTCGCACCGCCGCTGATGACCGGCGCGCCACGCGTCAAGCGGCTCGTCCGCGCGGTGCACCGTTTGGCGCATGGCCTAGCGCTTCACGACGTGCTGGTGGCGGCTCCGGCCATGGCGTTCCATTTCTTCCTGAGTCTGCTGCCGCTCCTGGTCTTTGTCGGCTACGTCGTTGGCCTTATCGCGCGGCGCCGCGGCGTCGACGCCGTCCTCGCACCTTTGCTTGAAAGTTTGCCCGCAGGTGCGGAGGCCGTCGTTAAAAAAGAGGTGGAACGCCTCGCGGGTGCAGGCGGATCCGCGCTCGGTCCTGTCGCCGCGATCTCGTTTCTATGGATTGCGTCGGGCGGGATACACGGGTTGATGATCGCACTCGAGAACGTCGTCGGCGTTCTTCGAAGACCCTGGTGGAAAAAGCGTGTCCTCGCGCTGCTGTCGGTGGTCGCGCTCCTGTCCGCGTTTGCTCTCGCGTCGCTCGCCCTGCTTCAGTGGGACGCCGTCGTGCATCCCCACCCCGTGGACCGAGCGACAGCCACGGAATTTTCTCGTTCCGTAGCGCCTTTGCTCACCCAGCTACCCCCCAGTGCCAGTGCCAGTGCCAGCGCGAGCCGACGGATCCACGGCGGCCGCGGCACGGCGACCGCGGAAGGCGCCGAGGCGCCACCGACGGCGGCTATCTCGTTTCCCTCCACCTCCGTTCCCGCTTCCACGGAGTCGGAACGACATCGTCGCCCGCGGATTTTTCGGAGCCGCTTCGAGCACGCGCTCGCGCTCGCGCTTTCCATCCTCGCGGCAATAAGCTGCCTCGCAGGGTTCTATCGGCTTTCCATCACCTTCACACCGCGAATCAAGCGCCGCCTCTTCCCGGGTTCGGCACTTGCGGTTGCGGTGTGGGTCAGTGTTTCGTGGGCCTTTGGACTCTACGTGAGCACGCTGGCGGAATATGCCGTTTTCTACGGAAGTCTCGCCGCCGTAGCCGTGTTGCTCGTGTGGCTTTGGCTCACGAGCTTCGCGATCCTCGTTGGAGCAGAGTTCAACGCGCAGCTCGAAGGATTGCGCGACTGAGGCCGCGCCGCGGGCCATTTCCTAGCTAAGCGAAAAACGCACACATCTTGATTCGGTGGAGATAGGTGCCAACTGCACACATTAGGCTGTCCGAGGGATGACTATTCGTCATCGAAGCGCTCGCGCATCTTCGCTCGATCGTGCACATTGAATAAGGCGAGAGGCAGTGCGACTGCCGGAAGTTCTCGCGAGATTGATATGACCCAGAAGCCCCCTCGACGATTTGCGTTCTCACGATGCTCGATGCCACGGCCACGGCCACGGACAGGGACACGGATTGAGGTTGCGGCGTTCAGTATCGCGCTCTTGGCCGTTGTCGGCGCAGGTTGTGTGAAAAGGCAGCAGATTCCTGATATCGCCAGCCTCCACGCCGTAGCCCAGGAGTCCTCCTCCGGCGTCGTGGCAATTGCGACGACGATTGCCGACAATCCTTCGCATATCACGCTTTGCAGTGGGGCTTTGGTCGCTCCCAATTTGATTTTGACGGCTCGCCATTGTGTTTCGCGTGCCGTCACGGCGACGCCATCGTGCGACGCGCGCGGTCGGTCCCATAACGGAGATCATCTCGCGGAAGACGTCGATCCGGCTTCGATTGCTATCTATACGGGCGCTCATGTTCGCCCGGACGTCGACGTTCCGGTGGCTCGGGCTGTTCGAACCCTTCACCCCACGGGCCAGGTATTGTGCGACGCGGACGTGGCGTTCCTCGTCCTCGACAGGCCTATTGTCGGCGCTTCGGTGTTGACGATGCGTTTGCACAGTCCAGTAGAGACGGGCGACATCATCATGCCCGTTGGCTTCGGCGGTGGTTTGCAAAACGTGGTGGGCTTGAAGGTCGCGCGGGCAAGGAGCATCGTCCTCGCGACGGGACCCAGCGCGAACGCGCTGACAGGGGCGGTCCTTGGGCCGCGCGAGTTCGAGGTCGATCGCGCCACCTGTCGCGGGGACTCGGGAGGACCCGCGATTGACGTCGTGAGTGGCGAGATCGTAGGTATTGTCTCGCGCGGCGGCAGTTGCTCGGCGAATGGCAATCACGTTTACACGCGTGTCGACGCCTACAAGCGCCTCGCGCAAGCCGCGTTTACGGCAGCGCAGCGGGAACCAAACGTGGCCGCGCGCGAAGTGCCGTCCGTCGACGTAAATCCGTCGCGCTAGCGTGAGAACGTAACGGCGTCGCTACGACGTCTTTCGCGGAAGTCCGAGCTCTTTCATGACGGCTTGGAGGTCATCCCATGCCTGCTTTTTCGACTCGGCCTGTTGCGGGCTCGGTTGGAGCAAGGACATAGGATGGTGCGTCGGCATGACGGGAATCCTGCCTTTGTAAAGCTTCCAATGACCGCGCATTTTCGTAATGCCTAGTTTCGTTCCGAGCAGCCCCGCCACTGCCGTGTGGCCGAGGGCGACAATCACCTTCGGCGCCACCAACGCCAGCTGTTCATGGAGGTACGGGAGGCACGTCTCGATTTCAAGCGCTTCAGGCGTGCGATCGTCTGGCGGTCGGCACTTTACAATCGTGCATACGTAAACGTCCTTCGCGCTGTCGAGGCCCATCGCTCCTATCATCTTGTCCAGCAGCTGACCCGCGGGGCCCGCGAACGGAATTCCTATGGCTTCCTCTTCCGCGCTTGGGGCTTCGCCGACGAAACACACGGAGGCCTTGGGATTGCCACGCGAAAAAACGACCTTCGAGCGAGCTACGGCCAAGGTGCACTTCGTACAGGTTTGGGCTTCAGCCTCGACCATTCCGATGCTTCGTCGCGCAACCGGGGAGACCACACTTATGGCATTCAGCGCGGTAGCGTCAGCTTCGTCTTTGTTCTGGGGTGCGGGGAGCTCTGCGCTCCAGTTCGCGGAGGCCGCGGGCAGCTCGGCCGCCGCGTACGTGACCGGATCACGCGGTTTGCGTGGGATCCCCATCGCCCCGGTGTCTTGCTGCCATTCGAGATAGGCACGTAACGAGGCTGCGATTTCGGCCAGCTCTTCGCGCGCGGACATGTCGTCGGCGTGAACCATCGGCGTTTTAGCGGCTAAAGCGGAAGTTTACGCGGTAGACGCCTGGCATCGCGACGCCATCGACGTTGAGCGCGGGCGAGTATGCCTCGCGAAGTGCGCACTTCCGTGCCTCTCGGCCGAATCCGTGTCCCGGATCTCGGGTCACCGTGACGGCTTCGGCCCGCCCTTCGACACTGATTTTGACCTCGATGCCGACAGCCGCTTCGTCGACCTGTTCCGAGTCGGCCTCCGCCGGGAAGGGACACCGTTCGAGATTCGCCTTGTTGACGATTTGCGCGGGCCGTGATCGGTCGACGCGAGGCACGCCTGGACCCGTTCCGGTGCCGCCCTGAACGCCAGTCGCGACGGCCGCCGCATTGTTGGTGGCGACTTTGCCTGTACCGCCGATTTGGGTAACACCGCCCACCGCCGTTTCTGCATTACCGCTTAAAAACGTATTCCCGGTCAGGTCGACCGGCTCGTTCTTCGCCGGCTCGGCCGTGAGGACCCGGGCCGCGTCCGCGGCTGCGGGGGGCTGAGGCGGTGGCGGCTCCTTCAAAGGCTCTTTCACGAGAGCCTTTGGCGGCTCTTTCTCCTCGGGCGGGGGAGGGGGGGGCTCTTCGGGCTTTTCGGCCGGCTTGATAAAGTCGACTTCGTACGTCTGCGCGAGCCGCGTGGCGACAGCCCCGTGAACGTCGCGAGCCCACGACGCAAACGCATGAAGCACCGCGGCTTGTACAGCTCCTACGGCAGCCCCGGCGTGCAGAGACACGGCCAGCACTGCGGCGGCCGCCATCACGGCCACGGGAAGTCGCGGACCGAGGGCGAGCACGCCTTGGAACGGATCGGCGCCGAGAGCGCGCTTTCGTCTTGCGCTTCGAGGAGTTGTCTCCGTTCCGGTGGTCGTTGTGCTCATAACCCGTGGCTGCCTTTGCGGTTCTGCTTTATCGTATCGCGACTTCGTTCGTAGGCGCGGTTTCGGGGGGTGGATGAGACCGCCCCTTCGAGAAGACGCGGCCGAGGGCGTTTCAAGGCCTTGCGGGGACGCTCGGTGCCGATGGCTGAGACAGAGGCGCGGGCACGCCGGGAGAGACGGGCGAAACGCCGAACGCAATCTTCGCGACCTGGGCCTGCTTCAACAAATCCAAAACATGAATCACGCGCCCGTGTGTGACAGAGCTGTCGGCTTTGATGATCGCTCGAAGTTCGGGATTTTTCTCACGTGCGGATCTCGCCGACGCCAAAATAGCGTCATCCGAAGGCACGGTTTTCGAGTCGATCTGGGTCGTGCCGTCCGCCGCGAGCACGATGCTGAACACCGTCTGGATGTCTGACCCGGAAGCAGCTTTTGGCAAGTCGAGGGGAACCGATTTCGACACGATGAGCTTCGCCGTCACCATAAAAATGATGAGAAGCACGAGGACGATGTCGACGAGTGGGGTGACGTTAATCCCCGTGATTTCGTCTCCACTGTCGCTTGACCCGCCCGCCATTAGTTACCGTCCGTGTCTTTCGCGATGCGTGGCGCTTTGCTCGGGCGGTCGCCGCGTGCCGCGGCCGTCTCCATCAACGCTTCGACATCGGGGCCCCCCGCCGCCGTGGCCTTGAGATGAGCGAGCAAAACGTGACTGAGAGCGTCGGTGTTGGCCAACGTCGCTTTCACGACGCGCTGGAACCAGTTGAATGCCGCGACAGCCGGAATGGCGACGATGAGTCCAACTGCCGTCGCGACGAGCGCTTCGGAGATGTTGGTCATGACGGCTTCGGGCGCGAGCTGTGAGGCCGCCGCACCCGCCGTCGCGCTCTTCTGTTTTCCAAGCTCGTCAAACGCGCCGACGATGCCGATGACGGTTCCGAGCAAGCCGATGAAGGGCGCGTTATTTCCGAGCGTTCCTAAGAACGTAAGTCGCTTCTCAAGCTTTAGCTTTTGAAGCGCACTCGCGCCAAGCATGGCCTCCTCGGCGGATTCCGCGCCCATCGGTGCCTCGACGATGCCCGCGATGACCACGGCGGCTTCGGCGCTCGGCGACGCCTCAAGGCGCTTTTTTGCGGCCTCTAGGTCGCCGCTTCGCAGCAAGCGGCCCAGGTCGCGCATCAACACGGGGACGTCGTCGCGAAGCGACCAATAAAGCCACGCGCGCTCGAGCATGACCGCAAGCGAGACCACACTGAGCACCAACATCAGAATGAGGACCCAGCCGGCTCCCAGGCCGACCATCGCGCTCTTCAATCGCTCAATCATTCTTCCTCTGACTTGCTCGCGGAAAGGTCATTTTCGGTACCGTTTTCAGAACCCGCGTCCCCCGCACCTGACGACTCTTGGCCGTCAGCCTCGGACTCTCCGCTCGATTCCGAGTCTTTGCTCTTGCGCGGGCTGCCGTCGATCAAGTCGAAGGCGTTGGCAAGAACGGTAGTCGCGTACGACCCTTTGGGTAGCACGAAACCGATGCGCAGGGCGCTAACGGCAGGTCGTTCGTCACTTTCGCTACCTGCGAGACCCTCTGCACTATTCATCACTTGTGCGATTGTGCACCCGGTCATGCGGAGCCGGAGCGCGCGTCTTGTGCCTTCGCCGAGTGCGCGCGCCCGCTCGAGGTCAACGCCCTCGATGAATGTCGCCGCGATTCGCTCCTCGAGCTCCTTGACCGCCCCCTCCGCAGACCTCATGCGCGCTCCGACGATGGGGCCGGTCGGGCACACCTCGCCTCGACTTGCGCGCTCGCGGTCGGCCTGAACGTCGGCACATACGAAGAGGCCACCCGTATCCTCCTTTTTCAGGAGATCGCCCAGCACGGGCTTGTTCCACGTGCCGTCCGCGACTCGCGCTTCGAGCAACGCATTAAAGACGGCCGACTGTAACGCCGAGAAGTGAAATCGGCGAAGGCGCGGATCGTTCGGTGCACGCTCCTTGCCCGTGAGCCACGCGCGGGCGCGGTCGGCGTTGTCACCCTCACGTCCAAAGCGCTGCGTGCCAAACGCGTTGGGAACGCCCTCACGTCCGAAGCGCTCCATGGCTTCGAGTACGCCCGCGATGGCGTCGTTCGCGATATCGCGAATGACGATATCGAAGCGATTGCCGCGAAGGTGTCCGGTCTTCAACTTGTTGACGTGTCGCTTGGCGTCGAGCACGCGGATGTTGTCGAGCGTCAGGGCCTTCGCACGCTCCTCGAGGCCGACCGCTTTCGGTGGCGCAGGTACAGAGACCCACTGCGTCGTGACCGCGACCTTGTCTTTCATGCCCGCGATGCCGACGTCACGCATCTCGATTCCGAGCGCCTTCGTGATCAAGCGAACGGCCGCGTCGGTCGTCAGCCCGCGCTTTTCAAACTTGAGAAAGAGGTGGGTTCCCTCGCCACTCGGCTCGTACGCGGGGATCTCCTCGACGACGAAATCTTCAGGAGTAGTCTTAATCCGACCGGACGGCAGCGTCATGCCACCGGACGTACTACATCCCGATCTCGTGGGCCATCACGTCGCGGGGACTTCGGAACGTCTGCTGCGGGGAGTAGGCCAGAAAGTTCGACACCCTCGACGTGTAGAGGCAGGCGTAGTCGTCGACTTGCTTCCCAAAGCTCGACTGTTCGTTGCTCTCCTTTAGCAACGACCCCCAGTAGGGATGGAACCGGAGGTCGATTCGCCTCTCCATCGAGGTAGCCTCGGCGTCGATTTGCCTTAGTTTCGCGCGGATACGCTCGACGGCTCGCTTGAAGCGCATGCGGTCGGCCGCGAGTTCGGCGCCCGAAGCCGTCGGTGGCCGCGGTTCTGACGAAGGGCCACTCGAGACAAGCAGCGCGGCGACGTCTCGCGTGCTTCCGTCTTTCCTTATCCCCGTGGCGTACTCGATTTGTCGGGTCAGTTCTTTAATTCGTGCTTGGTAGTACCGCAGGTCGTCTTCGAGGTGCTCGCGCTGGTCGTCGAGCGACTCGAGGGCCGTGAAGTCTTCTTTGCACGACTCGGAAGCCGCGAGCTCCGTTTCCAGTTCTTGGATAATCATTACGGTTCGCCACGCGCTGTCTTTCTTAGACCGCAAGATGTCACCGTAGATGTGATCGCCGACATAAAGCACTTCGTCGCCGGTCGCGCCGAGCGCTTGCTCGACGTCCTCGATGTTCCCTCCTTCGTAGACTTTTCCTCGCTCGAGCGGCAAGTGCGCCGGCTTTGTCGTGTCGCCGTCACGCTCCAAGAGCGGTCGCCGCTCCGCGAAGAAAGCCGGCTTCGTCGCCGCCACGATAACGACATCGAAGAAGTTTTGCCATCTCGGGTATTCGCCCATCACGCCCCCGAGAAGGTAAGTCATCATCTTTTCCGTGTAGGCTGCACGGGAGTTGGTAAGTAGAAAAAGCTTCTTTCCTGCGCTTCGGAGTTTGTGAAGCGTTGGAGCAAGGTGCGGGTCGCGGTGGACGAAGTGGGGAAGGTTGTTCATGACCTCGTCGAGGATCGTGCCATCCCGATGAGCCTCGTCGATGCATTCTCGGATATCGCTGAAGAGTTTTGCGTAGTCGACGGCATAGCCCTTCTTCTCCATGGCATCGACAAGCGCGGCGTAGGTGGCTACCTCACTCAGCGCGTAGAGCGTGTCTATCCAATGGTAGCGCGGCGTGGCCGGGCGTATTTTTTTGGAGTGATAAAGCGCGCGCAGCTCCTCTTTCGTAAGCTCGCGGAATCCGTGATAGCCCTTGTGGACGTGCTTGTAACGGTCCATTTTCAGGACATGTCCGAAGCGTTTGTCGATGAGCAGCCCGCGCACGGGGAACTGCGTCGAGACCGGAACGGCCTTGATAAACTCGGGGTACCCGCGTTTGATCAACTTGTCGATCGTCGCGCGGATCGAGAGATCATCCATCGCCGGCTGATCGTAGATCGCAAGCGTGTAGTCCATATCAAACCCGATCCAGGCGATTTGGCTGAACTTGAGATTCCTATTGCAGAACACACGCGCTTGCCGGCGGATACGCGGCCCCTTCGCGCGCGACATGAAGTCGTCGAGCGGGAGGGGGAGCTGATGGGTGTTCAAAGGTGGTTCGCTCTGCGATGCAGCCAAGACTCTCAGCATATCATCGCTCAACGCGTGCACGCGCAACGTAATGAAGTCAGGGGCGAGCCGCTTCTGGGGGCAGCCCGCGGAGCTCCATCGTCAGCGTTTTGCGCTCATTCGCTGAGCCACGCACGATCACCGTAGGCAGTTTTGTGCCGAGAGGTCGCTGTTGCAGGGCATAAAGCGGCGCCACGTCGAATGTGGTGGGCTTGCCGTCGATCGAAAGAATTCGGTCGTCGACGCGCAGTCCGGCGCGCTCTGCTGAGCCGCCGGGCCAAAGCGCGCCAATCACCCAAGGTCGGTCGGGAAACGCAGGATTGACGCTCTGTTTTAACCTCCAACCGAAACGCCGCTCGGGGACTGGGCCGTCACACGCACCCTCAAGCCAAAGTGTGCGCTTGGCTACGTCAACGACGACCGCCTCGCATCGCGCCAGGACGTCGTTGCCCACAAGCCCCGCCATCGTTCCTGACCCTGGTGAATCCGACATCTGCGCGAGTTCATTGTCGAAGGCGATAGGGCCGACCGAGGCCTTCGCGAGCCGGAAAAAGCTCGACACGGTTTCCGCCGTTCCGGCTCCGAAACGCCCTCGAAGGTCGACGACCGCGCGTGTGCCTGGCAATCCGTTCGCGGAAGCCCACGCCTTGGAAAAGTCTAAGCCGCCGGCGTTCCCGGTGTCGAGTTGGAACGACGCGGCGATTCCTTCAACCATTCCCTCAATGACGATTTTGCCATCAAAAATGCGCAACGGAACCGCGTGGGCATGACTGCGCTTGTCGCTTTCGCTGGGGGTCAATAGGTCACCAGACTTCGCAAAGACGAGCTCACCTTTTTTGAAGTCGATGCGCACGGCCGTTTTTGCAAAAAACGAGTAGCCAAGAACAATTTCGGGGCGCTTGTCTCCAAAGGCTTCGAGCGCGGGGACCGGTACGCTGACCGTGGGAACATGCGTTGCTCCTAAGTCCGCGAGGTCAAGGCTTGGCAACTCGCCGAAACCGGCGCGCACTTTTTGGGTGGCGCCTGCACCTTCGATTTCGATCGTCGAGCGAAACGCAGCTCCAGCGGGCATCGTGGCGTCGACGGCTGTGGCTCCTGCTCCAGAGTCGAGAAAGGCATAGACGTCTCGGCCGCCCGCCTTTACGCGAACCAGCAATTCGCCGCCGAAGTACGTGAACGGTATGCGAACCCGCGGATGGTCACCGGGCGGCCAAGATAGCGAAAATCGGTCTGCCGGAGGCGCCGTGCACGATTCCGCCCGGGCCGGCGCGGTGAATCCTTTCGCGTCGAGATTTGAGCACGCAAGTCCTGCTACGGCGGGGGCGTACTCCGACGTCGAGACGCTTCCGAGGGAGGGATGGTCCGTCGTCCGACGAGGCCATCGAACGCCGCGATCGGCGTCGAACCACGCGTCATACGTCGTGCGTGTCGTTTGGCCGTCGGGCTGCGCGTAGGTGACCGACACGAGAGCGTGGCTCGCGAGATCGAACGTTAGCTTCGGAAACCCAAGCTCCGGCCTCTGGAACGCGACCTCCACCTGGTCACCATCGCTCGAAGCGGATCCCGGCGCCGAAGGGAGGCATCGCGCGACGTCACGAGTGGCATCGAAGGAAGTCATATACGTTCGGCGCAGCAGCCACGCTTCGAGGGTCGTCGAAACGCCTTCGACAGGCGTGAGACGCTCGACTATGCCGCTCGCGCCACTCATCGACCACGCGCCTTCGCTGTCGCTCCCTGCCGCCGCCGAAATGCCCGCAATGAACGCCTGGGTGCGGTGTGCGCCGGGGGCAACTACGACCTCGAGCTTCCCAGTCTGTGCTTCCATCGTTAGGACTCCCGCGACGACCACCGGCAGACGTGCCGCGATGGCGTCGGGCGTTCCGTACGCGAGAGCATGGCGGCCGAGGAGAGAGGCGACGTCGATGGGCGACTCACACCGTACGCTGGCTGCGCGTTTTGAAGCCGTTCGAGGATGCGGCGCGGACGACGCGGAGGGCGCGACCCCTCCAACACACGAAACCGCGCCACAGATGAGCAGGAGTGCGCCCATGAGCCGTTGCGTACGCTTCATGGCTCATGACTTACCCGATTTTCGGTCGACCGTACGTCGCGTTCCGAGTTCGCTAGAGAGCGTGGACGCTTCGTGAGCGATCGGCGGCGACCTCCGCGGCCTCGGTGGAGAGAAGCTCGGCGTGACCAAGGAGGTCGGAGCGACGAAGGCCGACCGTCGCAAGCAAGAGCCGAGAGGGCGTAAGTCCCAAGTCATCGGCCTGCACGAAAAGCTTGCCGAGGTGCTCGGCGTAGGCGCGTGCGAGTGCCTTGAATGGGATATTGTCGAAGCGTTGCGTCCGGCGTCGACTCGCATACGCGGACGCCATAAGGGCCGCGGTAAGCGCATGATAGACGGGTCGCAACCTGTGCAGCGCGCCGGGGGGTTCTCGCTCCAAAAGCCGCCTCAAAAAATGCACATTGAGCGGAACGTGAAACGACTCGTCGCGCGTAAGAATCGTAAGCATTTGCCGAATCGCCGGGTGTGATTTTGCGGTGCGTAGCGCGAGCCTATAGGTCGTCGCTCCAATGGTCTCGAACATCAAGTTCGTAAGGATAAGAGTCTCGTGCTTACGCGCGTGGGCGTAAAGCTTGTAGAACGTGCTTGTGGTGGGCCCCATCGGCCGAATGGTTCCGCCGAGGTACGCGATGAAGTGAGTGAGCAAGTCGCGGTGCCATCCCTCTTCTTCCCCATAGAGTCGAAGCGTCTCCGCGAGCTCCGGGTCCCACGTGCTTATCGCGTCGGCCATCTCAGAAGCTTGGCGCAATCCGGACTCCTCCGCGCGAAACGCCGCATTGAAGAATCGAATGGCGCCTTCTTGCTCCTGCGCGCACGCCCACTCGATAGGAACCGAAAGGTCGAGCGTCTCTTCGTGCATCCTCGCGCGCCGCTGCTTTAGGAGACGAAGCCAAAACGCGGTCGGTCGGTCACGGGTAGACAAGGCCACGACAGTACACGAAGCGAATAACCATGGGAGCGCATACCTACCTCCGAGCGGCAAAGCGTCGGTTGCGGCTTGACGTGTGCTGAATCCGAGCAACCCCGCGGTCGATGGTGATGCGCGGTACGCTCCTCGTGGTTTTTGCAATCGGTTGCGCGGGTACGTCGCAGGACGCTGCCGTGCTCGTGGCTTCGAGCTCAGACGGAGGCGCGCACGACAAGACCCACGAGGTCGGCCCTCGCGACGCTGGTGCAGACGGCTCGCAGTGCTCGGTATCGGCTCGTTGTGTTGGTCCCGGCGAGTTCATCGACCTCACGCCGCCTCCCTCACTAACGAAGGAAGGGTGTGCGGCGCGTGGCGTTCTTTCAGGTGGGAGCGCCGACGCTGCGTATCCCTTGAACCAATGGAAGGTTCGGTATCGCTCTCGGGACGCGAGCGGGGCACTCGGCATTGCATCGGGGCTTCTCGTGGTGCCCTCTCGGCTCGGCGCCCAAGCACCCGTCATTGTCTATCAACATGGCACGGTCCTTTCGCGCGAACCCGTTCCGTCGCGAGCCGATGGCGAGGGACAGGTCGCGGCGTGCAGCTTTGCGACGCTAGGAGCCGCGATGCTTGCTCCAGACTATATTGGAAAGGGAGACAGTGAGGGATTTCACCCTTACCTTCATGCCGACACGGGGGCGTCTTCGGCGGGCGATTTGCTGGCCGCGACGCGGTCTTCGATTCTTGGGTCGGCGGTCCCGAGCAGCGTCGAGAAAAGGTCGGTTAGCTTGGAGATACCGGTCCTCATTACCGGGTACTCGCAGGGTGGCCACGCGGCGTTGGCCCTTCACAGAGCAATCGAGGCAAAGGCAACGGCCCTTTCGGCGGACGGTACGCCAACGTTTGTCGTGCGAGCGTCTGCATCTATGGCTGGCCCGTACGACCTTTCAGGCGCGAGCCTCGAAGCGAGGCTAGAAGACCCAAAACCTTATGATTCGTCCATCTACGCGGGATATACATTGACGAGTTATCAGCATATCTACGGAGGAATGTGGGCTCAACTGTCGGACGTATTCTTGCCAAAATACGAAACCTTGCCAGCTTTCTTCGACGCTGGTTCTGTCCAAGACATTTACAAGCATCTTGCTGCTCGTCCTGTCGACATGTTGCAACCTCGTTGGCTTTCAGCCATGCGCGACACGCCGAGCCATCCTTTTCGACAAGCGCTTACCCGCAACGAACTGACGTTGTTCGTGCCGAAGGCGAAAGTTCTGTTCGTTTATTCGGGCGCCGACAAGGTTGTCAGCACTAAAAGCGCGCTTGCGGCACGGGATGCGATGCGGAAGGCCGGTGCGGACGTAACCGTACTCAACGTCGGAGATAGCTTGGACCACGCAACGGGATTTCGGCCGTCCTGCGGCGCTGCGCGCACGTTTTTTGCAGAGCTGATGAGTTCTCCGTAGCCCCCAAGCGGAGCGCGTGGCGGGTGCGTGGGCCGGAACGTCTCACAAGAGGCACGCCTCGAACCGTTGGATTTGACCGGTGGCCATTGGGTTGACCGATAGGAGGGCTGAAGCTATGTCCCGGCCCATGGAGAACGCTTGGTCCAGTTCGGTCGGTGGCCGCGCGCTGGTTACGGGTGCGACGGGAACGGTCGGCCGCGCGCTCGTGGCCGAGCTCGGTGGAAACGTGGTGGCGACGACCCGAAGTGCGGCGCGCGGGCTCCTCGCAGGCGTCTCGGATGTCGTGACTTGGGACGGAGTTTCAACGCTCGACCCTCGTACCTTTGAAAACGTCGACGTCGTGTTTCATCTCGCCGGCGAACCCGTGGCCGAAGGTCGTTGGACCGCCGAGAAAAAGCGTCGAATTTCGCAGAGCCGCGTCGAAGGCACGCGCGCCCTCGTTCGTTCGTTGGGGGCCGCGGCAAAGCGCCCGCGCGTGCTCGTCAGTGCGTCGGCCGTGGGTTTTTACGGGTCGCGCGGCGACGAGCCGCTCAACGAGGCGAGCGCTCCCGGCGAAGGCTTCCTCCCGGACGTCTGCAAAGCGTGGGAGGAGGAGGCCGCTCGCGCGCGCGACTTCGGCGTGCGCGTCGTGTCGCTTCGCATCGGCATTGTGCTGTCAACGCAGGGCGGCGCACTCGAGAAGATGGTGCCTCTCTTTCGCCTCGGTATCGCCGGTCGCCTGGGAGACGGAAAGCAGTTCATGCCTTGGATTCACTGCGACGACGTGGTGGGCCTCCTACGATTTGCCGCCGCGCGTGACGACGTGAGCGGCCCCGTCGACGCGGTCTCGCCCGAGCTTGTCACGAACGCGGAATTCACGCGCGCGCTTGCCCATGCTCTGCACCGGCCGGCCGTCCTCGCCGCTCCCGCGTTCGCGCTTCGCCTTGCGTTGGGCGAATCGGCGGCTGTGATCCTCGCGTCGCAGCGGGTCACGCCGAGGGTTGCTCTTGAAAAGGGGTATACGTATCGTTACCCTCGGCTCGCGGACGCGTTTGCCAAACTCTTCCCATCGAACGTGTCTGCGGCAGAGCACAAGGTGGCCTCGTGAAGGTCTACGAGCTCTCGCGCGAGCAGTTCGTGCCACGCCCGCTCTCTGAGGTGTTTGCTTTTTTCGCCGATGCCGCCAACCTCGAACGGATCACTCCTACCTTCCTTCGCTTTCGAATCGTTACGAAAGCGCCTATTGTGATTGAGCCCGGTACGCTCATCGATTACCGACTAAGTCTCTTCGGGGTTCCTTTTGGCTGGCGGACGCGCATCGAGCGGTTCGAGCCAGAGACCTCGTTTGTCGACACTCAGCTCCGCGGCCCTTACCGACTTTGGCGACACACCCACGAGTTTGTCGAAGTGAGCGGCGGTACACGGATGCTCGATCGCGTCGAGTATGCCCTTCCCTTGGGGCCGCTCGGGCGAATCGCCCGCACGCTCTTCGTCCGCGCCATGCTGGAACGAATCTTCGACTACCGCTTCAAATCCGTCGCCGAAATCTTTACCTAAGAAACGTGTAAACCGCACGCGCACCAGTCCTACCCGTTGCCGGGAGTCGTTGCGTCGTTGCGTCTTTGCATCGAGGCACCGGCCGAGGAGGCAAGCCGTCGTCGGAGCCGTTGTTCGTACCAGTCTCCTTACAATGTCGCGATCGTTGCCCGCTTCCGACCCGTGCACGTCGGGTACCTGCTAAAGTGAGCTGAATCTCACTCTTCGGACCAAAATGGTGGCAGGTCAAGGTGGAGCCTGCGGGTTCTGTCTTGTTCGGGTCGTAAACCATTGTAAATCTGTCAGCGTCAGACGACGGCGTGCGAACCCAAGCGGAACGTCACCTTGCGCGAAGCGTAGGTCGCGGCCGGCCGCTCGAAAGTTACGTAGCTCCGCGGCTCATGCTGCTCGCTTGCTTTGCAACGTCGTGTTCGTAGAAGGCCTCGGGCGTCATGCAGCCAAGTGCCTGGTGCGGTCTGTCGTCGTTGTAGAATTTGAGATAGCGGCCGATACCAGCGCGGGCATCTTTCGGGTCGCCGTACGCGTGCAGGTAGACTTCTTCGTACTTCACGGAGCGCCAAAGTCTCTCGACGAAGATGTTGTCGAGAAATCAGCCTTTGCCGTCCATGCTGATGGCGACGCCGTGCTTTCGAAAGCATGCTGGTGAGCACGTCGCTTGTGAATTGAACGCCTTGGTCGGTGTTGAAAATGTCGGCTGACCCATAGCGCTGCAAAGCCTCACGGAGCGCATCAATGCAGAACTCGGTATCCATCGTCGTCGACAGACGCCACGACAAGATGCGCCTCGAGAACCAGCCCGTCACGCAGACGAGGTCGACGAAGCCAGCCTTCATTGGGATGTACGTGAGGTCGGTTGCCCACACTTGATTGGCCTTGCAAATGGGTAGGCCTCGAACGAAATAAGTGTACGTTGCACGCTCTGGATGAGGCTTGCTCGTGGTGGGTTTTGGGGCTGTCGATTCGATTCCCAGGACCAGCATAAGTCGCTGAACGCGCATTCGATTGGCCTGCCGGCCTTCGCGGCGACGCGTGAACGAAAGCATCCGGAAGCCGTAGAACGTGTGCTTGAAGTGAAGCTCGTCGATCCAGCGCATCAGGGCCAACTCCTTCGCATCGGCCGCGACGGGCGTGTACGTAAGACCTGAACGCGACACGCGCAGAAGCTCGTACTGTCGACGAAGCGATGCCGCCGACGTCGCTTTCTCGACCATTGAGCGGCGCGACTTCAAGCAAGACGCCCGAGCCCCCCTGATAAAAATCGCGCGTCGCGGTCAACTCGAAGATCTGCTTCACCAGGTCGCCTTCTCGGTCTGACGCATCGGAACGCGCAGCCTTCCCTGAGAACGCGAGCGCCGCGTTGGCGATAGACTCCTTTTTCCACTTGTAGATCTGATTTGGACACACCCCGAATCGACGCGCCTGTTCCGCGGTGGTCCCCTCTTCGGCGATCGAAGTCAGGGCGACTTTTGCTTTGAATTCCGGTGTCAGCTTTTTGCGTGTATTCCTCATCTGTCCCGCTTTCTTCCTCAGCGAA
Organism: Polyangiaceae bacterium; assembly: GCA_025353725.1. Classification (GTDB taxonomy): domain Bacteria; phylum Myxococcota_A; class Polyangia; order Polyangiales; family Polyangiaceae; genus Labilithrix. The sequence goes on from JANXOF010000087.1 coordinate 46,308, forward strand.
GGAGGCTCTCTCTTACACATTAATCGTTGGTCCGAAATTCAAGGTCCACTTTACAGCGTCACCGGCGCCGCATAGTCGATCTTCCCCTGGTTAGAGAGGAAGCCCGTGGACAGGAGCGCCACGTACGGTCGAACCTGCAGTCTCCAAAGTCGCAGCGATGAGCAAGTGCCGTTGCGCAGCTCTTCTCACCCCGCCCGAGTCCGTGTCGGCGACAAATTAGCAATGCCTATTACGAAAATTAGCACACGTCGAGCCTTGACCGGCTCTAGACGCCGTGTCAGCCAGTGTCGGATGAAACGTTATCGCATGAGGCACCGAAAGCCGCCCATCAAATACCCAGTAGCGTGGGGCGTGGCGAGTATCCTTTTGAGTGCCCTCTGCGGCGGGGTGGCTTGTTCCGACCGACCCACCGAGACGACTGCCCGTGTACAGCAAGCCGTAGCGGTCGACGCAAGTGCGGTGGAAACCTTGCTTAGTCGTTATTGCTCGCGCTGCCACGGCCCCGAGAGCGCGGGGTCCGGCGGCATCGATTATATTACCAACCTCGGAGCCCTTGTCGCGAGGGGGCAAGTCAAGCCCGGGCGTCCCGATGAATCGCGTCTTCTGCAGCGCATCGAGCGCGGAGAGATGCCGCCCTCTGGACGGAGACCGAGCGAAGAGGAAACAGCGGTCCTTCGCCGGTGGATCGCCGAAGGGGCTACTCCTGCAGCGGTGGGTGTCGTCTCATATCGCGCGGTCGAAGCTGCGGTCCTCGCGGACCTCTCCTCAATGCCTCCAGAGCGTGCTAGCGCGGCGAGGTATCTCAGCGCGCACCATCTCGTTGGCGCGGGCGCCTCCGAACTCTCGCGGGCGGGGCGCTCGCTCGCGTGGATTGCGAACAGCCTTTCCACGCAGCGCCGTCTGGTTGCGCCTGTCCTCGTGCGGCCCGACCTGGGCCTCTACCGCGTATTTCTCGACGACTTCGGATGGGCACGGCAGTCGTGGGAGCTCCTCAACGAGGTATACCCCTACGTTCGGATTCAGGGAAGGGCGGGGCGCGCACCGCGACCGGCGCCGCTCGACGAGTCGGCGGAAGGGCGTGCGATTGCAAGCAAGACGGGCTCGCGATTGGCCATCATGCGAGCGGATTGGTTTGCAAAGCGCGCGGCCACTCCGCCTTTGTATTACGACTTTCTGAATATTCCGTCGAGGTTGCCCGACCTTGAGAGGAAGCTGGGTATTTCGTTAGTGGGGGACATTCAAAACGGCCGCGTCGTTCGAGCCGGCTTCTCCGAGTCGGGCGTTTCCTTTCACAATCGAGTGATTGAGAGACACGACCTCTCGACGGGTGCGTTCTGGATCAGCTACGACTTTCGCTCGGACGAGGATCGGAGCAATATTTTCGCGAATCCACTCGGCCCGGGTGGAGCGTTTGGATTTGAGCAGGCGGGCGGAGAGGTCATTTTTAGCCTGCCAAACGGACTGCAGGCGTACATGTTGGTCAATAACGTGGGGCGACGTCTCGATGTTGGGCCGCTCGATATCGTGGCCGACCCAAACCGGCTTCCCTCGGACATTGTGAATGGCTTTTCCTGCATGGGTTGTCACCGTTCGGGGATCCTTCAAAAGACCAATCAAGTGACTCGGGATTCGGCGCCGAGGGTTCCAGCGGAGTATCGAAATCAGATCGACCAGCTCTACGCCCCGCAAGACCGCCTCGATGCCGTGTACAGAGGTGACTCCGCCCGCGTGCAAAGCGCACTCGCAACGCTTGATCAGATGATGGGCGCGGGGACAGGCGAAGCGCAAAATCCGTTTCAGACGATGGCCGACCGATACGACTCCGCACTCGACTCCGCGAGTCTAGCGGCCGAGTTTGGAATGACGGGTGCCGAATGGTCGACTTTTGCTCGACAGGTTCCGGATGTGACGCTTCGCGAAGTCGTGTTGCCAACGGTGACAAACGGAGTGTCCATCAAGCGAGAAGTCGTCGAGAAGCTCTTTCCTGACCTGCTCCGATTCACTGCGCCGTGAAGACCGGCTGAATTGAGTCTCAGCGTAGCCCTATCAAGTTTTCTACATTTTTCTGGAAGGTATGTCATGAAAGTTGCTGCAATTTCAGTTGTGCTTGGCTCGCTCGTGGCCTGTTCGGCAGACTCGACAAGAGCCGACGAGGATATCGGCCTTGCGACGTCCGCAGCCAGCGTCGAAGACCACGTCGACATTGATCGGATCGCGATGGGCAACGGGCACATCTGCGCGTTGCTTCGAGAGGGGAACGTTCGCTGCTGGGGCGGCAGTCGCCTCGCCTACGGAGTCTGTTCTGGTACGGCGGGGCGGGGCGCCTTTGGCTTCGATGGCAGCGGGCAATCGATTCGAGGCCTCGACGGGGTCGTTGACATCGTTGCGGCGGAAACGCACACGTGCGCCGTCATTCGAGATGGCTCCGTTCGCTGCTGGGGCGGCGACGAATCTCAGTTCTCGACGGGTTCCAACAGCCCTATCGAGCCGGTTCCCGGCGTGCGGGATGTCGTTTCCGTGGGGACCGAGCTTGGGCGCACCTGCGCGCTTCTTGGCACGGGTGAGGTCACGTGCTGGGGGGTCGGCGTGGCGCCCCCGGGGCGGCGCCTTGCGGGTCTGTTCTCGGTCAAGGAGCTGAGTCGTCGGGATGCATGCGTGCGCGCGGGGGAGGAAGTCTCGTGCGTTCCCTCATCTCTTCGAGCGTGCGTGCCTGGTGCGCGAAACGTTTCGCTTCCTACGCTCCGCGGCGCTACGAGCACTGTGTTGTCAAAGCTCGGTGCGTGCGGCGTTCGCGAGGGTCGAGCCGTCTGCGTGGGGCTGCCGCGGGAAGACCGGGACCAAGAAATCCGGAGTGCGCCAACGGACTTGGGGCCTGCTGCGCAGGTCGCATTCCTGGAGTCTGATGTTTATTGCCTGGTCAAGCCAGATGGGGGCGTATCGTGCGCACCTCAACGCTCTCCGGCTGGAGACGACGGGGTGCCCGAGTTTCGGGTGCCCCTGCAGCCGTTGACTGGACTCACAGATGTCGTATCCATCGTTCCCGGAAGCCTGTTGTCTGGAGAGGTTGAACCTCGCTCCCTCCTCATCGATGCGTGTGCACTCCGCAGGGATAGCGGAATCCAGTGTTTTGGTCTTCGCACGGAAGGAGACAGCCTGATCGCGAAGGTCTTGCCTGTCATGTACCTCCCACGCGAAAGCAGGTAGCGAGGCTCTGAAGTGACGCGCCTGTTCTGCGGTGGTCCCCTCCTCGGCGATCGCAGCCATCGCGACTTTTGCTTTGAATTCCGGTGTCAGCTTCTTGCGTGTATTCTTCATCTGTCCCGCTTTTTTCCTTAGAAAAGCAGGCTCACTTTTACACCTTCACCGCTGGTCCGAAATTCGGGATCCACTTCAGAGGAAGCCTCTACGACAACGACAGGTGCGCTACGAGCTGCGAAGGAAAGCGATGGGTAAGTGTAATTGACTTCGGGCAAATCTCGGTTCTCTTGCCTGCTGAGCGAGGGGCTATGGGTCCGCCGATGAAGAGCAATCGGGTCATGGTCGACGCGATACTTTGGGTTGTTCGTACGGGCGCGCCTTGGCGCCACCTTCCGGAGTGCTTCGGACCGTGGAAGTCGCTGCATACGCGATTCTCTCGTTGGCAACACCGTGGCGTCTGGCAACGCGTCTTCGAGGCGAGAGCAAGCGACCAAGATGGCGAGACCTACATGATCGACGCCACGTTCGTAAGAGCCCATCAGGATTGTGCTGGCGCTCAGAAAAAGTGGCGAGCAAGCCATCGGACGTTCGCGCGGAGGACTCACCACGAAGATTCACGCGCGTGTGGACGCCCTCGGAAACCCTGTCCAGTTCGCACTCACCGAGGGGCAACGGCACGACTACCTCCTGGCCGAAACGCTCACGAAGGACGTGAGCGGAGCCGACCCGCTCGCCGATCGCGGCTACGACGGTGACAGCCTCCTCGAGAGCCTCCGCGCTCGGAATTGCGTTGCGGTGATTCCGTCGAAGAAGAGCCGAAAAATCCCGTGTTTGCCCGAGAAACACCTCGACACCGAGCGACACCTTGTGGAGTGCTTCTTTCAGAAGCTCAAACGAAATCGGCGCGTCGCCACGCGCTACGAGAAGCTCGCGACGAACTTTCTTGCGATGGTGCTACTGGCTGGGATCACGATCTGGCTCGCATGACTCCGAAGACACGCCCCAGTGAAAAGGCGGCGACTGAAGTCGAGAAAATCAAGAAGTGACTCGGTCCTCTCGCGCGGGCCGAACGTCTCTCGCAGTGGCCGGAAGGTTTGGGTCTCGTCGCACTCAACCGATTCAGCAACGGCGAACGAATTCGTGAAGGGCGACGCGCATGAAGTTAGTGGTTTCAGTCGCTCCGAGACAAAGACGAATGGTTGCCGGCACGGTCGCGATTCCGACGGTGGGCTCGATTCAGTAGAAGCCTGTCCCGACGTACCCGGGCCCGCGAATCCGGAGGGCAGGGGTCCCTTCGTCTTCATCGGCCGGTGACCACACTCCAGCGCGCGTCGAGGAAAACGAAGTCTCGCGGCAATTTCTGCGGTGACCATCCGCGAAGGGCGAAAATGCGTGCGAACGCAGCGTTCGAGGTGCGAACGCCAGTTCGCCGCGAACTTGCCCAAACGGGAGACGCCATTGACGAATCGGGTCCGTCGCCAGTACCGCCCATGCGGGCTGGGCTCCCAAACTCACGTGACCACTACGAACGCAGCGAACCGACCGACATCGTCGGCCAAGAAGCCGTGCGAACGTTGATCGCACTTATGTCTTCGCGTCGATGACTGGCCAGCGCGGCCCACCGTCACATTGAAAAAGCTACTCAACAAGTCGCGGCAACTGGCTAGTGTAAACTAAGTGCTGTCGGTCGCGACCTCGTTCGCGCGGCCCCCCCCCTTGCAGGCGGGGACCTCCCAACAGCGCCAAAGAACCAAACCAACCCTGCGATGAGTTATTACTATCTTGCCGTGAAGACACGTAGAGCGCGCACGTTTCTCGCGGGCGATAGCTTTCCCATGACCATCGACCGGAGGCCTCCGGCAACGCCACGAATGCCATGGCAGAAGCGGGGTCTCGTCTTTCTCGACGGTCTCACACCGCCGCATGCGTGCCCTTGCGCCAACCGTATCTACGACGGCGGGCAACCGTGACCGAGACACGTATCCGTCCCGAAGCCCTCTTGCCGACGGCAGAAGTGGAGCTCTCGGACGCTAAGGGCGAGGCTCGTCAGGTGTCACTGCGAGGCACACTGACGTTCGCGGGCGCCGCCGACATTTGGTCGCGCATTCGCACGGGAACAGCCACTTTGAAGGAGGGAGACGAAATCGACTTCGACGTGTCGCAAGCCGGAGCGATTGACGGCGGTACGATGGCGCTCCTCGTTCACCTTCGCGGAGAGCTCGCGGCGCGGGGCGTTCGCGCGGAGTTCACGGGTGCCGCCGAGCCTATTCAAGCGCTCATTCACCTCTACAAAGGTGACATCGACGCGACCAAGCGAAAGAAGCGTAAAGCAGAGTCGTTGCTTGCCCACGTCGGCCGAGCGACCGTCCAGTTTTTTGAAGAGGTGCAAGGCGTCCTAGGTTTCTTCGGAAGTGCCGTGCTCGCCGCTTTCGGGCTCCTGCGAGAGCCGAGAACAGGGAATTGGAAGGCCATTCTCCCAACGATGGAGCGTTCGGGAGCAGACGCCGTGCCCATCGTCGTGCTCATCAATTTTTTGGTCGGATTCGTGATGGGCTTTCAAGGCGCGACGCAGCTGAAGCAGTTCGGCGCAAATCTTTACGTCGCCGACCTCGTGGGGCTCTCGGTCACGCGAGAGCTCGGGCCACTCATGACCGCGATCATTCTCTGCGGTCGCTCCGGCGCGGCCTTCGCAGCGGAACTAGGTTCGATGTGCGTCTCCGAAGAAATCGACGCGCTGCGCACTATGGGATTTGGTCCGATTCGGTACCTCGTACTCCCACGCATGGTGGCCCTCATGTTGGTGCTCCCACTTCTCACGTTGCTCGGAGACCTGATGGGCATGCTCGGAGGCCTGGTCGTCGGAATATCCAGTCTTGGGCTAACTTTTGGCGGTTATCTCTTCGAGACACAGAAGGCAGTCTCGATGTGGGACGTTTTCTCAGGGCTTATTAAGAGCGTGGTTTTCGCTATGGCGATTTCGCTCATCTCTTGTCAACAGGGCTTCGCGACGACGGGCGGAGCCGAAGGCGTAGGGCGTCGCACGACAGCGTCCGTCGTTTCTATCTTGTTCGCCCTTATCATCCTCGACGCGGGGTTCACCATGTTTTTCCACGCGTTCAACCTTTGATGCCGCCCTTCATCCGAGTCAGCAACCTCACCATGGGTTGGGGCGACGTCATTTTGCAAAGGAACCTGACCTTTCAGGTCGACCGCGGCGACGTGTTTGCCATTCTCGGTGGCAGCGGTTGCGGTAAGTCCACCCTTTTGCGGTATCTCATTGGATTAGAGACGCCGCTCTCTGGCGAGATTGTCATTGACGGTTTAGGACGTCCGAATCTCGAGGTCGGGCGGCCCCCCTTCGGTGTCATGTTCCAGTCGGGCGCCCTTTTCGGGTCGCTCACGGTCGGTGAGAACATCGGGCTCTCGCTCGAACAGTGGACCCCACTGTCGCATGACGCGATTGGCGCTATCGTTCGCGCAAAATTGAGGCTTGTGGGCCTCGATGGCGCAGAAAACAAGCTGCCGAGCGAGCTGTCCGGTGGGATGAAAAAGCGCGCCGCCATCGCCCGGGCCCTCGCGCTGGAGCCTCCGCTCGTGTTCCTCGACGAGCCCTCCGCCGGGCTTGACCCGGTGAGCGCAGTTGAGCTGGACGAATTGATTCTGACCCTAAACCAAGTGCTCGGTCTGACCGTGGTGCTCGTGACGCACGAACTCCCGAGCATCTTCAAGATCGCAAGGCGGTGCATCATGCTCGACAAGCAAACCAAAAGCATTCTTGCGGAGGGCGACCCCTGCGACCTTCGGGACAACAGCGCGGAACCACGCGTTCGCGAGTTTTTCAATCGCCTAGCCAAGAGGGCCTAATGTCAACGCCCACTAATCACTGGAAGCTCGGATTATTCGTTGTCACGTCCGTCGTTCTGGCCGCCTGCACGGTTGTCTTCCTCGGCGCACAGAGTCTGAAGAAGCAGTCGGTGAGCTACAAAACTTATTTCGACGAATCCGTCCAGGGGCTCGAGGTTGAATCGCCCATCAAATTTCGTGGCGTGACCATCGGCAACGTGAGCTCCATCGACGTCGCACCCGACCATAGGCACGTGGCAGTGACGAGTGCGCTGACCGTCAAGGACCTCAAAGAGCTCGGGCTAAGCGACGGTGTAGGAACTAAAACGAAAATTCTAATTCCGGCCGACTTACGTGTCCAGCTGGCGTCGCAAGGAATCACGGGGGTAAAATTCCTACAAATCGATTTTTTTGATATCAAAGATAATCCTGCGCCTGTTTTGCCTTTTCCCGTTCCAGACAACACTATTCCTGCAGCTTTATCGACCATGAAAAATTTGGAAGATGCCATCGTGCGCGCAGTAAACCGCCTTCCCGAATTGGCGGATGGCATATTAAGGGTCACTGTCAAAACGGGTCGGATGCTCGACGATATCGAGAGCAAGAAGCTTCCGCAAGGCGCCGCAAACTCGCTTCTTGGGATCAATCAACTGGTGGGAACGCTGCAGGGGACCCTCAACCAGATTAGCGCGGGGAAGCTTTCTGCAGAAGCGGAGGAGGCACTTGCCAATCTCAATACCACGCTCAAGCGCGCCAACGCCTTGCTCGCTCGGGTCGACGGGGAGAAGGGAATTTTGGCGAGCGCGACGCGTGCGACCAATGCCGTGGGCGATATGGCATCGAATACGCGCGAACTGAGCCAAGAGCTGCAGGAGACACTGCGCGATATCCAAGGAGTGACGGCGGCCGTTCAACGGGTGGCTGACGCCCTCGAGCGCGATCCGGACATGCTGCTTAAAGGCCGAGGCAAAATTAAATGACCGCTTGCTCACGTCTTGCTACGGCGACCCTCGTTGCCTTTTCGTCCGTGGGCTGCGCGCTCACATCCAAGAGCGACTCGGTTATTCTCCACTATTTCACGCCCGAACGCGTGATGTCGCGTGCCGTTGCGGCTGCAGCGCCTCCAGCTAGCGCGTCCAACCTCAGCCTTCGTTTAGGTAGAGTGAGCGCGGCTACTTACCTTCGGGAACGGATTGCGTTTCGCGATTCCGACTACGAAGTTGGCTACTATGATGATTTGCGCTGGACTGAAAGGCCTGACGCCTACGTAAGGCGCGCTATGGTTCGCGGCCTTTTCGAGGATCAGCCCATCAGGCAGGTGATCTCAGGACCCGGGCCTACCCTCGACATCGAGCTTAACGCATTCGAAGAGCTTCGTATTCCTCGGCACGCAGCACGCGTCGAGATCACTTGGATACTTCACGACGACCAGGCCGTTGTCCTTCAAAAAACGCGCCTCGTCGAGCGCACCATCAGCGCCGAGAAGTCCAGCACGAGCGCTGGGGCGGTGGCGACCGCGATGTCGGAGGCATTGGGTGAAGCGGTGAAGACTGCAGTCACTGATATTGTGGTTGTACTTTCGAACGCGCCAGCGGCTCAGGGCGAGTTGCCGACTGCTAAACTGCGCGAGATACGGCAACCCTGATGAAAGCTGGACTTTTCTGCGCCGTCGTTGCCCTTTCCGCTACGGCCATGAATTGCGTGAGTTACGCGCCACCGACGCTGCATCTCGCGTCGGCTATGTCTTCGGCCCAAGCCGCAGCGCATCTTGGCGCGGCTCAACTGCCTCTCGCAGCACTACACCTGACGCTGGCACAGGAAGAACTTTCCCGCGCCAACGACCTTGTGCGTGAGGGCGAGAATGAAAAAGCTGACTACATGACGCTCCGCGCGTACAACGATGCTGAGCTCTCGATCGCCCTCACGCGCGAGGCCGCCGCACAAAGGAAGGCCGCCGATGCCTCCGAAAAAGAGCGCAACGTTGGGAGTGCCAATCCATGAACGCGAAGTGGGCCCTTGCCGCAATCCTCGTCGGCGCATGTGGCGGGCCGCCTCCTCAGGAACTCGTCGACGCGCGCGCTGCTTTCAAACGCGCCTCTCGCGGTCCCGCAGCAGAGTTCAATGCCGTTGGACTTCATGTCGCGAAGACAGCTCTTGATATCGCTGAGCAAACGTACGAATCCGACGGAAATTGCGACAAGACGCGGGATCGCGGGTACGTCGCGATTCGAAAGGTTGAACGCGCTGAGGTGCTCGCACGCACGAAGCGGTTTGATGCCACGGCCGAGGCGGCAGAACGCCGGGCTCGTCTAAAGCAGTCCGAGCTGAACGCGCGGAACCGGCGCGAGCTCGCCCGGACCAAGTCAGAGCTTATCGAAGTCGCTGTTCCTCCGAGCGCGCCGAAATGAAAAGGCTCTCATGGTCCCTCGCGCTCTTGCTCGTGACCGCGCACGACGCGCGGGCAGACGACGAAGTTGAAATCCCCATGGTGCCCGACCAGAAGACAGAGGTTACCGTCCTCCCACTTGTCGGCGGCGATAGCGATATCGGATTCGGTGGCGGTGCGCTGAGTTCCGTCGCGCGTCTGGACAAGGCCTACAGACCATACCTCTGGCGCGTGGAATCGATTGCCGTCATTACCTTCAAAAGCTCTCCGACCGGCGGTCTGGACATTCCGTATCAAGAATACTTTATGAAGGTGACGTTACCGCACCTTGTGAAGCGCCGGCTCCGATTCGAGCTTCGGCCGTCTTTCAATTGGTTAGCGACTATCAAGTACTACGGACTTGGCAATGATTCCAAGTTTGAACCCCAGCCGTCAGACCTGCAGGCGCCTCGCTACTACGAATACGGGCGAATTAACCCAGCCCTGCGTTCATCGTTGCGCGTTGCAATGAACCACGGCGTTTCGTTTCTCGTGGGCGCGGCATACACGCAGAACTGGCTCGAAGTTCCTGCGGAAAGTAAGCTCGCTGAAGACATGCGGAACGGAAGCGCAGACGTAAAGTCGATCCTCGGCAATGCGCGGCCGCACGGGGTGCTGCAGTTCGAATACGGCGTCATTTACGACCGAAGAGACAATGAAACGTCCACCAAGCGAGGGATGTTTCACCAAGCCACCGTGCGACTTTCACCGGGCGGGGGCGGACTCTTCCTTCCGTATCAATTTGGCGAAGCCAACGTCACAATTCGATTTTTCTTACCCCTCGGCACGCCACGCGTAGTCTTCGCGGCGCGCGGAGTGGTGGACCTTCTGGTGGGCAACGTCCCCTTCTACGAGCTCGCGCGCTTTGAGGACTCGAACGCCATTGGAGGCGTCAACGGAGTGCGCGGTGTTCCCGCGCAGCGCTACTACGGTAAGGCAAAAGTGTTTGGAAATCTCGAGCTCCGGGCAGAGGTCTTCGAATTCCCGGTCTGGAACAAAGCCTATAAATTTGGGGTAGTCGGTTTTTTCGACGGAGGCAGGCTTTGGGCAGATTATAAGCGGCGCCCCGAGCTCGACGGGACGGGGATCGGCCTCAAGTACGGCGTGGGAGGTGGCCTTCGGATCCAGAGCGGCGATAGCTTTGTCCTTCGCGCTGACGTCGCGTGGTCGCCGGACGCGCGCCCCATCGGCGCCTACTTCGGCGCCGGCCAGATGTTTTGAGTAGACGTGAACTCCTGACTCCAAACGTTACTCAAAAAGGCCCACTCCCGTGTTGAACAGTACGTCCCCAGGATCGCCACGCGAAATGAAGGCGCTCGGCTTTTTGGCACTCGCGGCTCTGACCGCTCTCCTTCGAATTGCGCTTCCTGTCGGCGTCGGCCTGTTTCTGGGCGCGCTCTTGGCGTTCACGCTACAACCGCTCTATGGGCGTTTGCGCGCACATCGTTGGCGCGCGGGTACCGCGGCGCTGACTTGCACGTTAGGGGCGACGACGATCATAGCTGCCGTGGTCGCGGCCCTGATTGCGCTCTTCATCACACGGAGCATGTCGATGGTTCTGACTCTTTCGGACCTGCTCGGCCCCCACGGCGCGTTGCGCGAGGCCGGCGAGCGCCACCTGAAATCGCTGTCGGTCATTCACCTTCAGCCTGCCTCATTCGCCGCCAAGCTTCAGGAGGGAGCGATGGCGCTCGGATCACGCGCCGCGAGTTTCACCGCCGACGCGGCGAACGCGACCTTCGGAGCACTGCTCACGCTTCTTTTCATGGCGCTAGCCACCTACTTTGTGTTGCTCCACTGGAACGAAATGGTCAGTAGGGCCGAGGGGATGCTTCCCTTTGAGCCACGTCACACCCACGCTCTCCTCGACCAGTTCCGAAAAGTCGGACGGCAAGTATTGAAGGGAACGGTCGTGACCGGACTGTTGCAAGGAGCCCTCGCGGCCATTGGATACGCCTTCACGGGCCTTGCCGACCCCATGTTTTTTGGCGCGCTGACGGCCGTAGCGTCTCTCGTTCCGGCGGTGGGAACGTTGCTCGTTTGGGTACCTATCGGCTTGTACTTATTGGTCACAGGCCATGTCGGCGCAGGTGCCTGCGAACTCATTTACGGAGTCTTAGTCGTTGGAATTATTCCTGATTACGTCATTCGACCAAAGCTCGTCGGAAGCGAAAAGGGCGTCCCTGCGGTTTTCACGTTTGTATCGCTCTTCGGCGGCGTGGAGGTTTTCGGTCTCATTGGCCTTGTTTTGGGGCCAGTGATTGTGACTCTGGCAATCGCCATTCTGCGCACGTACGACGCCGAATTACACGCCGCCCGCAGGACGTGACGAGGCCGTTTTTTTCGAATCGCCGGGCGGGGTCGACGCTGCAGTGTGGCGGGTCACGGTGGAGTGAAACGATACTGCGAACACCAAGGCGTCCGGGGTGACTTTCACTTTCCCCCATGCGACGCGCAGATCGAACGCCTCAAGCGGCTCCAACAGAGCGGGCAAAGGGAACGCGTGACTTAGCGTCTCGGAAAATTTCCAAATAAGAGGGGCATTCTTCTCTGCTAGCTCTTTGTTCACCCTCTCTGTGATGTGATTATCAATCATTGCCGGAACTCCTGCGATATCGGCATGCTCAAGCTCCATTTTGAAAGCCAGTTCGTCGAGCCCGTGCCCCTTCACTATCTCAGGTCGCATAAGGACCGTGAGCGAATGCAGCGCAATAGGCACGCGAATGCCAAGGAACGGCCACGTTAAATTGGCCCTACACACCACGCGCACGCCAACATCGGGGACGAGTATGACGTCACTTGGTTCGCTCAGATAGATACTTCCGTCCTCGCCGAGTCGGATCGTAACCGGCGTGAACTTCTTGACGAGTGCGGTTAGGTCCCCGCGAGATAGAATTGCTTCAAGCCACATCGTACCTCCTTCTGGAGCAACTGTATCACGCGCGCCGGATGCGCGAATGCACGAGCGAGAGAACGAATGAGTCTCGCAGCGCGTCGTTGCGTCAGGCAGGCTAGCGGCGACCGCAGCCGTTCAGGGTCACGTGTCCGTCCCCTCCGCGTGGATGAAAATCAATCGAATACGCGCGGTTGGAGGCTGGCACAGCTGGGGCACACGCGCCTGACTGTCGCAAGCTCTGCGGTTTTCGTGGGCGTCAGGCAACAGGTTGACGTAAGAAACGCCTGCTGAGGAAAACCCTTTTTTCGTTCCCACTCGCTGTCCCGGTCGCTGTCTCGGTCGCCTTTTTCGTCAACCTGGGATGTTCGTCCGCGGACTCTTCGCCTGCGACGTTCAAGTGCTGCCTCAATGGTTTGTATTACGATTGCCTGATTCAAGAAGCGTTTTCGCATTGTAGCAAGTCCGATGTCGCGACCTTTTTTGCCCGCGTAAAGCAACCGGAGACTCTCAATGCAAATAGCTCGGAGCAGAGTGCCGTACTCGAGCAAAAAACCTTACCGGCCGCGAGCAAGCTTCCCTCTACATGCGCGCTCGTAGCGCATGTACTCTGGACATTTAGAACGATTCGCCGGTAAGGCTGTGGGCCCAGGTGAAAGGCGTTCAAAGGTTAGATTCGCTTAAAAGCCCGTCCTTCGCTCGCAATCGGCATGTTTTGCATTCTAGGGTTTCGACGACTACCTCGCGCGAGCAGTCGGAGCATCGCCATGCTGACGGGCTCGGCGGGACTCGTCCGAAAGAGCAGCGCACTCTTTTGCGATGTCACGACGTAGGAGAGTAGTCCAAGGTAGCGAGCAATGGGTCGCTTGCGCAGCTCAGGCGACGACGAGTGCGGTCGCTTGCGAAGCTCGCGTGACGCTCTCGGCCTTCGCCTTGGAAGCCGCCTTCATGCTACCTGCATGCGATTCGGGCGGCCGGGGCACTCCGCGCGCTTCGCTTGCCGGGCGTGCCGCCAGCACCCCATGCAGCCGCAGCAGTGGGTAGCGCGGCGGAGGCACCATCGCCGCCAGGCGAGCGAGGCATTCGATGGGCGACATCACGCGTTGCTGGATGCGGTCGCGTCCAGCCTTCTTGACGCGGTAAACGACGAGGCCCTCGCGACGCCGCGACAAGCGCGCCACCGAGAACGCTGGACGCGCGAGGTAGCGGCACAATCGCTCGCGCGTGGTCGTCGGGCGCCGGGACATTGAGGCTTGCCCCTGCGCGGTGCACGCCGGTCACCGCGCCTGTCTCCCCGCGTCGTGGCCAGCCCGGCGCGCTTGGCCGAGCGCAGGTAGCGCCGACGTAGCGCCTTCCAGAAGATGTGCGAAAGCGAGCGAAGGACATCGGGTCGGGTGGCCGCGAGACCGGACAGCTCGTACGGAAAGGCCAGCAGGTACTGCCGCACTGGCGCTGCCGGCAGGACGCAGTCCACCAGGTGCGCCGCCGTACCCGCCATGAGGCGCCCTGCGCAACTCGGGCACAGTCCTCGAAGTTTGCATGAGAACGCGACGGCCACCTCCTTTCGACACGCGGGACACTTGACGTGGACGAACCCGCGCGAAAAGTCGCCGCATTCCAGGTACTCCCGAAAGTCGTCGCGCACGTACGGCGGAAGCGGACCGTCGTACGCCTCGTGCGCGTGCTGGAGGAAGGCCTCGAGGTGCTGCTGCACGAGGCCAAAGAGCACGCCCTCCTGCCCACGCCGCGGGACCTACGGAGGCAGAAGGCGCGACACTCCCGCCCGCCACGCCTTCCGCGTGCCACCTCGCTCTCTTCTTGCCACAACGGCGTTTGGCACCACCGTCGCTGGCCGGGCCGGCTCTTTAGGTGGCCTGGGCCAACCGGCCCCGGACCGCTAACGACGAGCGACGCTTACGCTCAAGGACGGAGCCCGCGGCTCGAGCAGCGATTCCTAGTCGCACGTTCGCTGACTGACGCAACTCGGCACGCTCCAGCGCCGCCTCAAGGTGTGGCGGCAAGCAACGGCGCGGAAGCTCGTCTTTACTCTTTACATCGCGGGGTGGCGATAAGCTCGCGGCAGTGATGAATTGAGGATTGAGTTGAGTGCGAGGTCACACGAGGACAGCTGAGAGCATGCGTTTGCGAGGCAACACTAGGGGTGGTTGTCATTGGCGTCGGGCAGCACCTCGAACGACTCGCAGCGACGCCAAACCTTACGCGCCTCATTGTCTCGCACGAAAAAATGTCGGTAGGCAGACGAGCGCAACTTGCGCTCGAAGAAGCGGCGCGGCTTCGCCCGCTGACGGTTCCGTTGGCGAAAGTGAACGGCCTGCTTCTTTCTATTAAAGGGCAGCGTGCCGACGAGGAGCTCGCCGGAGCGTTGAGGATCCTTCGCGCGCGTCGCGTTTCGCACGAGCAGACCATCGCCACATCGACGAGTCGCATCCTCGTGCTTTGAAAAACCTGAGTCGTTCTTGATCGCACCGACGACGGTGAATTTGTGCTCCCAATTCCAGGGCTTCGTTTCCGCCACCCGAACGCCGGACGGCGCTCGTCCGTACTCTGTGGCCATGGCGATGTTGCATGCTGAATCGTCGAAGGAGACAAGTCGGTCGGAGCCTATCAACCAGAACTCGCGGAAAAATGCCTCGCGCTTTTGCTGGACATCGATGCGCTCCGCTCGCTGGCCGTGAAGTACTTTTTTTCGCGTGAGACCCGCGCGCGTGAGCGAACGGCGGATGCTGGAGATGGAGCGGTTCGTGCCGTGGCGTTTAGTCCATGCCTTGCCGAGGTCGGCCCGTGTTCGGTCCGGCTTCTCCGCGACGCGCTTGGTCAAGAGCGGGAACTGCTCGTCGCCACTGCGAGGCGGGTAGCCGCCCCCTATCGAGTCGGGGCCAAGGGTCCCTCGCTCCCGCTCCGTCGTGAGGAGCCGGGAGGCCGAGGCCTCGCCCACGTTGAAGAGCTCAGCGACCTGTGCGTAGGTGAGTTCACGTTTCGCGTAGCGAGCTACGATGCATGTCCGGAAATCCATCGATAGCGGTGTCACAAACCCGATGGATGAGACCCCAGCGATCGACGCAAGCGGCAACCGCGATACACAATCATATTACGGGTGCAAACGACCGTTGCATCAGTATTTCGTGCGAAGTGGAGTCGAACCGGCCTCGTGCGAAGCCGAACCCGAGCCATCGTTTTAAAACTCGGGCGAGCGCTTCGTCGCGTCACGAGGAAAGCGTGAAATCCTGAAACCAGGAGCTCATCATGAGTCGTGCGGGCCACACCGGGCGCGAGGCAACACCGAGGCTCGTCCGCGCGGTAAACAAGAAAGCGCGCCAGACTCGATGAGACATTGTCTCTCCTGCCCCGTCACCCTTTATTAAGTGCCGTCCTACTCTTGTGTAGGGAGAATGGAAGCTTGCGCTAATTATGCAAACGTCACCTCACGCTGGCCGGGCGGACGGGACGCGAACCCGCGGCCTCCGGCGTGATCAAGTCAACCGAAGTGACCCTACGCTCTCATTCAGCCCGGACGCCGCGGTTGATCGGTAACAGTTTGGGCTACCAACTTATCGTAAGTGGGAGTCTGGGGCGAGCTGCTGGTTACCATTGCCTTCTCGTTCGTGGTCGGCGCTGTCGCCGGCGCCGGAGCGGGGATCAGACTGCGGCAGTCCGTTAGGTTGCTTCCGAGCGCCGCGGTGGCTTTCCTCGCGATGTGTTCGCTCGTTCAAGGCCGTAGCGACGAGCCCTCTGAGTAAGATAAGCCCCGAATCCCTCTGTCGCTCACTGAGTGCCGTACGGACTTGCGGATGCCGCACTTTTCCATCGAGGGTGAGCGAGCGTCTCGCTCACGGGTCGCGGATCATCCCTATGCGACCATATGTCGCGTCGACTGGACCATCGCTCAGCTCGCGTTTGGCAATTCGGGTCAGGTGTGGCGGTTTGGCGCTTGGGTGCGTCATCACTCGGGCGCTCGCAAATCGCGGAGTTATGCACATACGAGTGGTGGAGGATGGCGTGCAAGTTGCTTGTCGCGTCGTGCCGTCGTAAGCGTGCGAGGCTCTCCGAGACGGAAACCGGCGCTACGTAGTCTCGCTGACTATTCGGCCATGCGCTCACAAGCACCCCGTTCGTTAACAGCTTACCTATGGCGGCGAAGTTCAAATATGACGACTAAGAGACTTTTTCTTGCAGCAGCAGCTCTTTCTATTTCGGCCTGGGCGTGCGCGAGTGACCCAAACAAGCAGGCGGAACACGCGCACGATGCCGAGCTCAAGTCGGAACGCAAGCAAACGCAGAGCAATGCGGATGAACGGAGTGATACGCGTGTCAAAGCCGCGGAAGCGCAGCGAGAGAACACAGAAGCCAACGCAACCGGGAGCTCAGCAGCGAAAGATCGTACTTCGGCCGATGCGAAGCTTACGGAGGCGCGCGACGTCTACCGCGCGAAGGCGACTGAACGGCTTGAGAAGATCGACGCTCGAACCGTCGAACTGAAGGCGCTTGTCGACAAGGCCGGCGGGAAGGCACCGACCACGTCGCGAGATTCGCTGCGGACGGTGGACACTCAGCGCTCGATGGTCACACGGGAGCTCGAACAAATCCCAAGGGTGGCGAACGACAATTGGCAACAAGCAAAAACGAGTCTAGACGGTCAGCTCGATAGCCTCGAAGGCCTAGTGAAGAAGGCGGCGACTGAAGTCGAGAAAATCAAGAAGTGACTCGGTCCTCTAGCGCGGGCCGAACGTCCCTCGCAGTGGCCGGAAGGTTTGGGTCTCGTCGCACTCAACCGAGTCGGCAACGGCGAACGAATTCGTGAAGGGCGAGGCGCATGAAGTTAGTGATTTCAGTCGCTCCGAGACAAAGACGAATGGCTGCCGGCCCGGTCGCAATTCCGACGGTGGGCTCGATTCAGTAGAAGCCTGCCCCGACGTACCCGGGCCCGCGAATCCAGACCCCAAGAGAACGGCTTTCCGATCGCCTCGCTGAAGGAAGCGCAGATTCAGATAACGAATGTCGTAAAGTTCGTGCTTGGCTCTTCGGAGTTCGACCCAACAAGCGATTCCGGCCTAGAGGCGGCGATGGAAGTCATCAACGCGCACATCGAAGTCCCATAGGTCACTATCGAGGGGCGCAGGGACAACGTCGGGACGCCCGAGCGCAACTTCGCCCTCAGCAAGCCCCTAGTTGGGGCTCTCGCCGCATGATTGGTGAAGCACGGACTGCAGAGGAGCCGCGTGGCGGACGACCGCCTTGGCCCCACGCGGCGGCTAGAGCCCAACGAGTCGGAGAACGGTCGCGCAGCCAATCACCGCGTTGAACTTCCCGTGGTCGCCGCCCCCAAGTGTCCGTGACGCGTTTCGCGTTTGCGGCGCACCCGCGCTTGGCATAGGCGCCCAAGTGCCTCGGAGGAGCATGGTCGCTAGCTGACATTCTGTCGCACTTGTCGAATGATGAACTGTTTCAAGCGGGGTAAATGTAATCTCCTTTAGTTTGCTTACATATTTAGTAAGCTAGAGCTTTCTGTCACCTGACTATCACGCGTTCGGCCGCCAAGTGACGAATTCAATTTCGTTTGGGCCGACGAGTCGATATGCCTGGTTCTATGAAGATGACATCGGTGCTACCGCTTGGTATAAGTTGGTTGGTCATAGGTTGCGGCGGCTCCTTCCCTGAGCCGACGCAGAAGCTCGCGGACGCCGAATCGGCGCATCGGAGCGCTCGGGAGCTCGGGGCAGATCGGAAGACCGACGCCCAATTAAACCTCAAACTCGCACAGGAAGAAATCGACGCCGCGAAGGCGCAGATCAAGGCCGGCGATAACCGGCGCGCCGAATTCATCTTGTTGCGCGCCAAGGCGGACGCGGAGCTTGCCCTCTCTCTCTCCCGCGAGACGGATGCAAAACGCGAAACGACGGCCGTGATCGACACCGCGAATGCGGTGCAAAACGCGAAGGCGAACGGAGCCACTCAATGAACTGCATTCGAAAGATTGGCGCAGGCGTCGTCGTTGGAGTGATCTTAGCGACCGCGGGTTGCGCGGAAACCCTGCCTCCGAACGAGCTCGTCACCGCACGGAACAACTATGCGCGTGCTTCCGCCGGCCCGGCGGCGCAAGTCGCCCAAGCAGACCTTCACACTGCGAAAGCTGTGCTCGATCGCGCCGAAAGCGCCTTCAAGGAAGACGGGGATACCGCCGAGACGAAGGACGTCGCCTATGCGGCGGGTCGAAGCGCAGAGCTCGCGGAGTCTAAAGCGCGAATTTTCCAAGCCAACCAGGTGAAAGAGCAAACGAACGCGGCTTCACGTGCGAATGAGGTCAATCAGGCGCAGGTCACCGCTGCCGAGCTCGCGAAGACGAAAGGGCAGCTCGCCACTCAAGGGCAAGCACTGGCGACTGAAAGGGAGCGACGCGAAGACGCTGAGCGACGCGCCGCGCAAGCGGCTGCCGACCTCGCCAAGTTTGCCACCGTAAAGCAAGACCCCGTCCGCGGAATGGTGATCACTCTTTCCGGTGGAGTTCTCTTCGAATCCGCGAAGTGGCAGCTACTACCGACAGCCCAGACGAAACTGAACGACGTCGCCGACGCTCTTACGAAGCAGGATAAGGAATCCGCAATAGTCGTCGAGGGACACACCGATTCTCAGGGTGCGCCTGCGATGAATCAGGAGCTCTCCCAGAAGCGAGCCGAGTCTGTGCGCACTTATCTCGTTTCGCGCGGTATTGCGACGGATCGCATCACTGCGCAAGGCTTAGGCCCAAGCCGCTCTATCGCGGATAACGCTTCGCCCGAGGGCCGAGCAAACAACCGTCGCGTAGAGATTGTAGTCAAGCCCAAGCCGTAGGAAGCGGTAGGTGCCATTCGGTACGGTGAACATAGCGACCTGGGCGCGCCGTAGTCATCTGCGTAGCGCGCTTTGGTCGACGTCCGGCCTCTGCATCCTGGGGCAAGCGGGTTGGTCGGTTGCCTCGCTGATGCCTTATTGATGCTTCCGTCTCGAGTGATGAGTTGCGTGTGGCGCGCGCCGCTTCGGCTGAAGATGATGCGAGACGGGATGATGTCTGGTTGGCCTAGAAGCGGCCCCCGACTGTCGCGCCCACGATGTCTACTCCGACCATAGGCGTAAAGCGCTTCTCCGTGACGCCTCCTGACGAGGCGAGGGTCGCCGCAGAGTGCGGCGTTACCAGTGGCCACGTGACGAACGCGATCACCGCGGAGCGCGCCCCCGGCGATGTAGCCGGTGTAGGCGATTCGGAGGTCCGACTTGGAATCGGCAACCTTTGCGTCGTATGCGATGCACGCTTCTGATTGCGTGTTCGCGCAGACTCGGGTGGGGGGTCGCCGCGAAGTTCGCGATTTGTGCTCAGCGAGGAAAGTCCGAATCCAATCCGAATCCCAATCCCGACGATCCCGGCACCGCCGAGAACCGTCGGTACCACCCAGTGCGCGGTGTTACCCGTCGACGTCGTTTCGGGCGGCGCCGCAAGGGGGGCGCCAGGTTTGTCGCATTCAAATTTGATGTGGACGAGTCTGTTTTCCTTGACGAGCACATCTTCGCGTTTGACTCGCCCCCCCGAGCGAGGCCTCCACGAGGTGTTTACCCAAACTAAGGACGATAGGCTCGCGCGGGAGCTCTCTCAACGGCTTTCCGTCAATCGAAAGGGAAGCTTCCTTCGGCACTTCGACTTCGAGCTGTCCTGCTTTTGTAAGCAGGTGAATGACGTGCGCCTTGGCATTTTCGCGTATTGAATTCATAATTTTTGGGTCGTTCGTATCAAGAGAAGGAAAGAGTCGAAAGTGGGCGGGGCCGTCGACGTAGTGGCCCGTACGCTGTTCGGCGCGCGCGAGGTTATAAAGCAACGTTGGCGAGTTCGTCAGGGCCGAAGCTTGTTGAAATTTGAGTCGGGGAGCTTCGTGTTGTCCGGCGTCGGCGAGAGCGATGCCTTCAGAAAGTGGAGCACCCTCGGTTAGCGTCGACTCAACCAGCCGCGACGACGGAATCGACGGATCCAAGACGCAGGAAGCTCGGGCCGCCCTTCTTCTTCAACTCCGGAGAGATCTCGCGCCGCAGGTGAACGAACCGGTCGTGAATGCCCGACTTCACCCGGCGCGCGCGTGGATCGACCTCGGGATACCCGCCGGTGATGATGTACTCACGGACATCTGCTCGGAGTTTCAAGTCTCCTCCACGAAATGATGAACGCGGCGACGAAGGGTGAGTGCGAGTGCCTGATGGCAAGCTTCGCGGGCGGACTATCAAGCGACGTATCCAAAGGCCGTGAAGTCGCTTCAGACGGAGGCCGATAAGCTCACGACGCACTTCGACTTTCCCGCCGAGCACTGGAAGCACCTACGTACGACGAATCCGATTGAATCGACGTTCGCGAAGGTGAAGCTGCGTCAGCGCGTGACGAAGAGCGCAGGCTCGCGCAAGGCGGGACTCGTTATGGCGTACCGACTGCTGCTCCTTGCCGAGGTCAGCTGGCGTCGCCTCAACGTGCACCAACTCTTGCCGCGCGTCCGGGCGGGCGAGCGGTTTGTCGATGGCATTCGCGTCGAACGCGCTGACGTGGCGCCGGATGCCGGCGTGAACAAGCCGCAGAGGAAAACCAAGTATCAATCTCAGAAGGTCGCCGCTCAATCAGGTCCCGATCCGCGACGACTAACCATATCTCCACGCGGGCTCCACCTTAATCCGACGCTCATCTGGTCCGAAGAAAGGGTTCCACTTCAGCGTCCACCCCACACCTGCGTTGCTGCCCATGAGACATTTGGCGCGAGTCAACGTCTGGTCGCCCACGAAGGGTCGACTTTTAACCGAGATTGTCGGAGGTATGTCGCTCCACATAGAGGACGTTCTAACCTCCCGCGCGGTTATCGTGCGATAGAGAGACGCATGGCGCGACCCAAGAGCTCTTTATCTCACCCGAGCTCGACGAGCTCCTCCCGCTTCACCCCCGCCTTCCGCGGGACGTTTTACCCGGCGGACATCGACGGATCAGCCGCGGCGTTCGTCGTGGACCTCGAGCAGGAGCCTCAGCCGAGCCACCCGACGCGCGTCACCGTGTCCGTCTCCATGCTGGATCCGGAGCCCGATGGTCTGCGCTCTGAATCTGAGATGCGCGACTTGGACCTGGTTCAAGAGACATTGACCTCGCGCTTGGCTCGGGCGTCCGGTGCGGTGTGCGTCGGGTTTTATGACCTTCGCGGCGTGTCCACGTTTGTGTTTTACGCTAAGAAGAAGGTCTCTGTCACAGAGGTGACCGAAGCCGCTGGCGACTTGGAGCCCTACGAGGCCGACATTCAAGTCGACGCTGACCCGGAGTGGCGTTTCTATATTGATGCCCTTTTCCCCGACGCTTACGCGCTTCAGGGCATCTGGAACCGCCACATTGTTGACGAGCTCGAGTCTCAGGGCGACCAGCTCGAAGAACCCCGAGAGGTGGACCACGTCGCGACTTTTTCGTCGATGGCCGCTGCCAAAAAGGCGACAAAGAAGCTTACGACCGCGTTCTTCCATGTCGATAGCGTCGGCCCTGCCGAGGAAGAGGACCGCTTCGCCGTCGCCTTTCACCGCGAGGAGACCCTCGAAGAGAGCAACCCCGATCAGTTTTCGTCGGAGGTGCTCGATATCGTGCTTCCGCTCGACGGCGAGTACGATGGGTGGGGAGCTTCAGTAAAACCGACTGAGCCGAGGAAGACGGCCGCGCCCAGGAAGAAAAAGGCCTCTGCGAAGACGGCTGCGCCCGCAAAGAAGGCCGCGCCCGCAAAGAAAAAGACGCCCGCAAAGAAGGCGCCCGCAAAGAAGAAGTGAGCGCCCGCCGACTACTTCACCGGAGGAGGGAAGTCCTTGCACGCCTGATCGAAGGTCGCGAGGGCTTGGGTCAATCCCTCGGTGAGGTCCCCCGCGCAAATGGACGAAAAGACGCCGTTCTTACCGACGTCATGGGTGAAACTCTTGAGCCGCGTCGCCTCGATGGCATTCCCCAGGCCCGTCGATTCACACGCGGTTTGCCCGGCGATGACGGCCGACGCCCAGCGACCACGACCGGCTTTGATCGCGTCGAGCGCTTTGATGTACTCACTCACGGGCCGAGCGGGCTTGTTCTCGCGACCTCCTTCGTCCTCGTCGGTCAAGACAACGAACGCCAGCAGTGCATCTCGGCGGAGGAAAGCGTCTCCCTTTGAACTATTTGCGGCAGCGGCCGTAGTGAGGCTGAGCCACAGCGACTCGAGAGGGCGTTCGACGTCTGAACCTTGAACCCCTACTTGGGCGCGGCAACCGAAGGCCGAAACCACATCAACGTCGCCGCGCTCGAGCCAAGGCCTATCAGGGCCGGCCAAACAAGTTCGCGGTTCGGAAGAGGGACCAGTCAGGAATTTCCCGGCTTCTTTCGTGTCATCGGTCGTCGTGACAGCTAAACGGTACTCGAGTGCTAGGCCACTCTTCGTCTTATAGCTCTCAATGACTTTTCCGAATTTTGGAAAGTTTGCGATAAGGTTCAGGTGTTCCTCGTTCATAGAGAGCGAGTTATCGACGACAAATACGATATCCATCTTCGTGCACTCGTCGCTCTTCACAGCGCCGCTGTCGCTTCCACCCAGTACGTTGCCGAATCCTCCTGCATTTTCGACGTCACCGCCTCCGTCGCGATCTCCAGAGGGCGCTCCGCCATCAAAATCACTAAAGCCGCGCGCGTCCGAGCCGCTGCTTCCGCAGGCCGCGTTCGCAAAGAGAAGGACAGCCATCGAGCACAGGCCGAATCGGGTCGTCATTCGCAAACGCTACCACCAACCACCCACGCCTCGCTTACATGTCGCCCGCGCGACGCAGCCTAGGCCTCGTCGCCTCCCCGAAACCGCGGCTCGCTTGACCAAGGTGGATCACGCCGACTCGTCGGAGTGGTTTTGCTTTGCTAAAAGATGAGTCGATGAAGCTTATCGTGTTGAGGGCGGGAGATGTCGCGGAGCCCGTGGCTGCGCGGCGCGGCGAATTCTTTTCGTGGATTAGGCGCGAAGCTTCCGAGGCGTGGGCTGGGGAGTGGGTAGAGCACGACGTTCGATCCGACGCTGCATTGCCAGGGCCGTGCGACGCCGATGGGTTTATTCTTACGGGCTCCTCGAGTAGCGTGACGGAGCGCGCGCCGTGGATGCTCCGATCAGAGCAGCTCGTGAGGGACATTGCGGCCGCTCAGACTCCGCTCTTTGGCATTTGCTTTGGTCATCAACTGATTGCCCAAGCGCTGGGCGGTCTGGTCGCGAAAAATCCTCGCGGGCGCGAGATTGGCTCTGTCGACGTGCGGGTAGTCGCCCACGCGCCGCGCGATCCGATGTTTGCGGGCGTTGGCGACGTGTTTCGTGCGAACCACACGCATGTCGATTCCGTCGTCACGTTGCCTCCGGGCGCTCGGTGGCTCGCGGAAACGGACCTCGAGCGTCACGCGGCGTTCGCGGTTGGTGAGAGCATCAAGTGCGTCCAGTTCCACCCCGAAATCGACGGCGACGCGATGCGCGGTTACGTCGAGGCGCGCGCGCAACTACTCGAGGGCGAAGGCCTCGATGCCCGCGCGGTTCTCGCGCGTGTGTCGGATGCGCCCCACGGCGCCGAGACACTACGGAGTTTTGTTCGTCTCGTGGCGCAGCGTGTCGAACGTGCCCGCGTGCTCGCGTGAGCGGAAGCATGAGTCGAGCGTGGCAGTGGCGCCGAAGTCAGCGCGCGACGCGTAGGTAACCTGCCGACAAGAAGCGGAAGATCTCCGAGACGATGCGGGGCTCGGGAAAATCGAGTCCGCGCATGACGACCTGATACATGATCTCCTTCATCGCTCCGAGGCTCAGAATCGCGAAAACGCGCGCGTCACCCTCAGCCACGATGCCGCGCTCCTGTCCGTCCACGAGTGACGATTCGAGCAGTTTGCCGACAGCCTCATAAAACACGAGGAGCTTGCGATCGAACGCCGGGTCGAGTCCGACTGCGTCGGAGAGCAAAATCTTTGTGGTCGCGGGATCAGCGAAAAGGGCATGAACAATGCGGCGGATGTTTTCCTCGATCTGAGTGCCCACGGCGCGCGTCGGGTCCTCCGTGTCGACACGCACGACGGCCTCGCCAAGTCGAACGAATGCGTTGTCGACAATTTCTTCAAAGATCGCTCGCTTGTCATGAAAGTAGAGATAAAACGTTCCTCTTGCGATTCCCGCGGCGGCGACAATCTCGTCAATTTTCGCGGCATGATAGCCACGTTTCGCGAACACATCCCGTGCGTTCGTGAGGATTTGCAGGCGTCGCTCGGTCTTATCCACGCTTTGAAGGTCTCGCCCGGTCTCGCTTGGTCGTGCTCGGTCTTGCGTCGCAACTGTACGGCAAGTGAGACCCCAGCGGATCGTGTGTGTCACTCACCCGGAACACGCCAGCCGCGGCGCGAGGCCTCGAACTGCGCTCAAGGTCGCACCGGTGGGGCTCTGGAGACCGCTCGATCCCCCCGAAATTGCTTTTCCGGTGACGGCCAATGGGCGTAACCTCCTCCGAACTGACACGTCAGTCCAGTCGATCTGGGCGCGTTTCAGGGCAGGTTCGCGAAGATCGGAGCAGGTATGGGCTCAGCAGGCAAAAGTACGGGCAAGGCATTTCTGGCCATCGGCATGGACGTCGGAAGCACGACGGTCAAGGCCACCGTCGTCGACCCCACGACCAAAGCGATTCTCTGGAGCGACTACCAGCGCCATCACACGAAGCAGCCCGAAAAAGTTTTGGAG
The DNA here is from genome assembly GCA_025353725.1 of Polyangiaceae bacterium. Lineage (GTDB taxonomy): Bacteria > Myxococcota_A > Polyangia > Polyangiales > Polyangiaceae > Labilithrix. The sequence goes on from JANXOF010000087.1 coordinate 71,422, forward strand.
CTTCTCACGGCCATCCTCGCCGCGTTTCCCGCGCAGCCGAAAGACGCATGGCGCATCTTTCTCACCGGTTCGGGCTCGTCGCCGCTTGTGCCGTCGACGGGCGGCAAGTTTGTCCAAGAGGTGAATGCCGTCACGCTCGCCGTCGAGCACCTCCACCCTGACGTCGGGTCGGTGATCGAGCTCGGCGGCCAGGACGCCAAAATCATCATGTTCAAGGAGGACTCGAAGACCGGCGACAAGACCGCGCTCGCCTCGATGAACGACAAATGCGCATCCGGTACCGGAGCGACCATCGATAAGTGCTTCTTGAAAGTAAACGCGCCCCCCGAGCTCGTGACCACGCTCCGCTTCGACGACTCGAAGCTTCATCATGTCGCGGCCAAGTGTGGAGTCTTCGCCGAGACCGACATCGTCAATCTCATTAAAAGCGGTATTCCCTCGACCGAGGTGCTGTGCTCCCTCGCGGACGCTATTGTGATGCAGAACCTCTCGGTTCTGACGCGCGGCAATACGCTCAAGGCGCGCGTGCTGCTTCTCGGCGGGCCGAATACGTATCTGCCGTTTCTTCAGGATTGCTGGCGGCTCCGCATTCCGCAGGTGTGGGCTGAGCGCGGATACGACTACCCGAAAGACATTCCGGTCGAGGAACTCGTGTTCGTCCCCGAGAATGCTCAGTATTACGCGGCGCTCGGGGCGGTGCTCTATGGCCTTCACGAGGCCGCCGACGTCGGCTGGCTGAAAGGCACCGAAGAGCTGCTCGAGTTCATCACGACGGGACGAAAAGCGCGGCTTGGCGAGACTGCGGGCCCGCCGCTGTCTAAAGATGAGCAGGAGCTCATCGACTTTCGTGAGCTCTACAAGATTCCGAAGTTTGTCTCTGCCGTGTTTGAGCCAGGGCAAAAAGTCGAAGTCGTCATCGGCTTGGACGGTGGCTCGACCTCCAGCAAAGCCGTCCTCGTCGATTACACTGACGGTAAGATCTTAGGGAAAGCCTACCAGCTCTCGAAGGGCAACCCGATTCAAGACACGAAGGAGTTGCTCACTCAGCTCAAGGCATTCGTCACGGATCAGGGAGCCGAGCTCGTTGTGAAAGGGTTCGGCGCGACGGGGTATGCGGCCGACGTGCTCGAAGAGTGCGTGAAAAGCGACGTGAATATCGTCGAGACGGTTGCCCATATGCTGAGCAGCGTTCACTTCTTCGGTGACGTCGACGTCATTTGCGATATCGGTGGCCAGGATATCAAAGTTCTTTTTATGAAGAACGGCGACATTGCCAACTTCCGCCTCTCCAATTCCTGCTCGGCAGGCAACGGCACGTTGCTTCAAGCTACGGCAGATTCGTTCGGCGTGCCTGTCACCGAGTTCGCCGAAGTCGCGTTCAAGGCGGAGCTCGCTCCGAAGTTTTCGTACGGTTGCGCGGTCTTCTTGGAGACCGACCGCGTAAACTTCCAGAAAGAGGGATTCTCGAAAGAGGAGATGCTTGCCGGGCTCGCGCAAGTCCTCCCCAAGAACGTTTGGCAGTACGTCGTGCAGATCCCTCGGCTTGCGTCGCTCGGGCGCAAGTTCGTTCTTCAAGGCGGTACGCAATACAACCTCGCGGCGGTCAAAGCCCAAGTCGACTACATCAAAGAACGCGTGCCGGATGGCGAGGTGTTCGTTCACCCCCACACGGGCGAAGCCGGTGCCATCGGCGCGGCGATGGAGACACTTCGGGTGGTGAAGCGCAAAGGCTCTTCGACCTTTATCGGGATGGACCAGGCCATTGCCCTGGAGTACGTCTCGAAAAACGACGCCGAGACGGTGTGCCACTTCTGTCCGAACGAGTGCAAGCGCACGTTTATCGACACCAAGACCCAAGACGGCCGCACGAGTCGCTACATCGCAGGATTCTCCTGCGAGAAGGGCACGGTCGAATCGAAAGAGGCCATGCTTGCGCTCGTTGCCGATCGAAAGAAGACTGCGCAGCAGTTTCCGAACATGGTCGACTACGAGGCGAAACGCGCGTTCATGCACTTCTACGTGCCCTCACCGCAGCCCGAAGACGGCTCGCCCATCAAAGACTTCGAGGTTCGTAAAGGGATTCTCGGCCAGCGGCGCGTCGAAATTACGCGGCCTTTCAAACGCTCCTCGAAAGAAGCCGCGGAGAAACGAAGGCGAACGCGGATTGGAATTCCGCGCGTATTGAATCTCTACTCAACAGCGCCCTTTTTCAGGACGTACCTCGAGTCGCTCGGAATTCCGAAACAGAACGTTGTCTTCTCCGACGAGACGACGGAAGAGATGTGGGTCGAGGGAGGCAAGTACGGGTCAATTGACCCGTGCTATCCGTCGAAAGTCGCTCAGGCACACATCCACAATCTTCTCTTTCATCAGCACACGGAGAAGAAGCCGCTCAAGTACATTTTTTTCCCCATCTTGACGCACGTGACGAATTTCGTCACCGACACGATGGACAACGCGTCGTGCCCTATCGTGGCCGGCGCGCCGGACGTCATGAAGGCCGCCTTCACGAAGGAGGTCGACTTCTTTGCGACGCGCGGTATCGAATTTATCGACCCCGCGGTCTCCTTCGTCGAGCCGAACTTGATGGCGAAACGTCTTTTTGAGACGTTCGGTCCTCGCCTAGGAATTACAGAAGACGAAAACGACCACGCCTGCCGCGAGGGGTGGAAGGCGCTCACGATCTTCGAAAACGACCTCCAAGACAAGGGCCGCGCGATTCTCGAGACGGTCGAAGCCGAAGACCGTGTCGCGATTCTGCTCCTTTCGAGGCCGTATCACTCCGATCCCGGACTGAACCACGGTATCCCCGAGGAGTTCCAAGTCCGTGGGTATCCGGTCCTTTCGATTCGCTCGGTGCCTAAGTCGCGAGAATACCTGGACCGGTATTTCAAGGAGGAGCTCGAGAGTGGCAAAATGAAGTCGCCGCTCGAGTTGAACCACGTTTGGCCGGAGAACTATTCGGTCAACAGCGCTCAGAAAGTTTGGGGTGCGGTCTTTGCGGCGCATCACCCGAACGTCGTTGTGCTCGACCTTTCGTCGTTCAAGTGCGGCCACGACGCTCCGGTGTACGGGCTTATCGATTCAATCATCGAAAAGTCCAAAACGCCTTACGCGGCCCTTCATGATATTGATGCGAACAAGCCGGCGGGTTCCATCAAAATTCGCGTCAAGACGTACACGCATGCGCTCAAGCTCCACGAGGAGCGCCTCGAGGACTCGAGCAAGAAGAAGCACTTGCTGGAGCACGCCATCGACAACAAGCGCCTTGAGCTCCTCGAGCTGAAAGCAAAGCAGGCGAACGACGGTCGCGTCCAAGACCCTGCGTTCCGCGCACAGATCGAAGCCCTGCGCGCGAAGCTGCAGGCTTACGTGCCCCACGCCGGCCGACCGATGGAACCCGAGCCGGCTCCTAAGGGAATCGTGAAGCTCGGAAAAAAGACCAAGGACGGAACCATTGTTCCGGCCTCCCTCACGATAAACGCCGCAAGCAGCGCCGCAGAGTGAAAGAGACGGAGACTATTATGGCTAATCAAACGACCGTCGGTACAACCACATCCGCGAAGAAGAAGCTCCCTATTGCAGGGCAGTTAATGGACATTGATGCTGAGCTGAAGAAGTTCGAGCAAGAAGAACGAAAACGCCTCGGGCTCGACAAGGAAACCGAACACTGGGTCGAAGATATGGTGGGCCTCGGCTTTAAAAAGTCCGAACGCGCCAAAGTCACGCTCCTCATTGGCGGTTTGACGCTTGCCCACGACTTTTTGATCGAGGGCGCGCTCAAGGGGATTGGCTACAGCGTCCAGATGCTTGACGTGCCTACCACCGAGGGGTTTCAGGCCGGAAAAGAGTTCGGGAACCGTGGTCAGTGCAACCCGACGTACTTTACGGTGGGTAACCTCGTCCAATACCTGATTACGCTTCGCGACAAGCACGGGATGTCCTCAAAAGATATCGTCGACCGGTACGTGTTTCTTACTGCGGGAGCGTGTGGTCCGTGCCGGTTTGGGATGTACGTGACCGAGTACCGCAAGGCGCTTCGTGACGCGGGATTCGACGGCTTTCGCGTCATGCTGTTTCAGCAGACGGGGGGCCTGAAGCAAGCCACGGGCGACGAAGTCGGCCTCGAGCTGAACCCGACGTTCTTCTGGTCGATCGTCAAGGGCATGATCGTCGGCGACGTCCTGAACGCCTACGGTTACCGCGTTCGGCCGTACGAGAAGGTCAAAGGCGCAACGACGGAAGCCCTCGATAAGGTCAAGAAAATCCTCTACACGGCGCTCGAGGAGAAGACGAACATCCTTCTCGCGTTGTGGAAGTGCAAGCCGATTCTCGAGGCCATCGAGGTCGACAAGACGCTCGCAAAGCCAAAGGTAAGCATCATTGGCGAGTTTTGGGCGATGACGACCGAGGGCGATGGCAACTACCAGCTCCAGTCGTTCCTCGAAGGCGAGGGGGCTGAGTGCGATATTCAGCTCGTAGCCGCGTGGATTCTCTACACGCTTTGGGAAGTCAACAACGACACCAAACAGCGCGCCGATCTCCGCGAAATGGACACGGCGAAGTACGGCCTTGGCGGTGGTGGGCCGATGGCGGTGTTCCAGAAACTTGCCATTGCCTACGGTGGTGATTTCGCGGTTCGCGCACTCTTTCAAACGTTCGCGTACGCGACCGGACTGTACGGGTACAAGCTCCCGGATATGCAGGCGATCGCTGAAATCAGCCACGAGTATTACAACAACGACTTGCGTGGCGGCGAAGGCCACATGGAGGTCGGCAAGCTCATCATGAATGTTCTTCATTCGAAGGCGCACATGACGCTCAGCGTAAAGCCGTTTGGTTGTATGCCCAGTGCGGGCGTTTCGGATGGCGTGCAGAGCGCAATCACGGAGAAGTTTCCGGGTACGATTTTCTGCCCCGTAGAGACGAGCGGTGACGGCCGCGTGAACTTCTACTCGCGCGTGCAAATGTATCTCTTCAAGGCAAAGCAAGCCGCGACGGCCGAATACGAGCGTGCGCTGACGGAGAACGGCGTGACACGCGAGCAGGTGCAGGCGTTCTTGGAGTCTAGCCCGCGGTTTCGCAGTCCCTTTTACAAGGCTGCGCACATCTACTCAGGCAACAACGCCGATCTCGTTGCCGCGGTGGCTCCGTATATCAACCAGACGCGGACCGAACGGTGGCGGAAGCGCGTGGTGTCGTTCGTCAACGGCAGCAAGAGCGTCGTGCAGAATACTCCGCACATGACCGTCCAGGTGTTCCAAACGGCCGTAAAAGAGGCGCCCGCCGTCGCCGCGCGCGTCAAGGAGGACCTCACGATGTTCCGCGAGCTTCGGGCAGAAAAGAAGCGCGCCGCCAAGCGCGTTGAGCACACCCTCGACGCGGCTGCCGAGGAGTAAAGCCCTCCCGCGCGAGGCTCACGTCCTCCGAAAGGTGAGAGAACTTCTCCGGTTCTCTCGCCTTGTTTCGTAGCCAGGTGTTCGTCCGACGGAGCCTCCTGCTGGCGTGCCTTGAAGCCGGCTTAAGGTGCTACGCCAGGCGGGTGGCGAAGGAAGTCGAGGACTTAGCACCCCAGACCGCGGTCTCGCCGCTTACCACGTTGCTTCTTTTGTAGATTGACATGGCTCGGTCTTGCGTGTTCGTGAGCACCCATTCGCCTGAACGGGAGTCCCGGGCCGAGCTGGTGCAAGGCGGGCACTCCGCTACTTCGGAAAGCGCATGTGGTCGGCGTGTTTCCGGGTTCGACCAAAAACTCTTACCGGTGCAAGTTCGTTTCGGGCCCGACCTGGCCTGGCCTACGAAGTGGCCTATCGTGAGCATCGTCACCGTCTCGGAGCACGCTGCCAAGCAAGGATTTTCCAAGACTAGCCCTACCTTCGCAGATTTCGATGTCTTAGCGATAACCGCGATCGCGTCAGAGGCTCAAAATGCGACGAACGGGCTTTCCATCGCGCGCCGGATGCACTAGCGGAGCTATGTGTACTTCACCGAGAAGCTGATTCGCGATCGCCGCTACCTTGTTGCCTCCCAGGCCGTGTGGGACGCGAAGGTCGGGCGTTCCTATGCACGACAGGTGGTTCTCGGCTCCGCGGAACCGCTGCCG
>JANXOF010000024.1 GCA_025353725.1 Polyangiaceae bacterium
GGAAGGGCCGTGTCATCAATAATGAGGAAAGCACGGTCGCCCCCGACGAGGGCGTCGGACTTTGCTAAAAGCACATTCTCAATGGGCTCCGTTTCCCACTTCGAAACCGCAACGAAGTGATGAAGCTGCTGATTTTCGCCAGGCGCTACGCGCGCCGCGAGGGGCTCCATGCTCTTTCGGTCTCCCGGAGCGACGAGGCCACGGACGTACAGCGGCGCCCAAACGCGGCGCACCTTGTGCTTGAAAACCGCATCGAAAGGCGCGAACCAGCGCTCAAACTTTGCTTCCCAGAGGTCCTTCGTCGCAGATACGAGAGCGGTCACGCAGACTTATGAAGCACTGCGATGAACCGATGGAAAGAAAAAATGATGGAGTAGTGCTAGCGCGGAAACAGAGGAGGGTCAGTCGCCGTCAGGTGCGTCTGTCGCGGCGTCAGAGGCGTCGCCGAGCCTTGCCGAGTCTGTCGCGTCGGCAGCATCAGGAGACGCGTCGAGGTCGCGCTTGTCGGGCGCACCATCGGAGGAAGCGTCCGCCACGACAGCCGCGTCGATAACGGGCTCCCCCGGGATCTTTGTTCGGTCGAAGTCGACGATGAGTTCACAGCCAAGGGCTAGCGCCCCAGCGAAAACCACGAAGAGCACTCCCCTGCGAATCTTGTTGGCGTTCATAGCGTCCTCTTAGAATCTGACGAGTGCGCCCGCACCGCCGCCGCTCGGAGTGACGTAAGGCGTTGGAATGATAGAGATAGATGACGCAGGCTTCGAGCCGCGCCGAACCGCTGCGACCTCAAAACGCTGCGCCGAGCGGTCAACCTTCGCAGGGCTACGTTGCGCGGTGATAGCCGGCGCATCACCCGAGAGGAAAAGGACAGCGCTCGTCACGCCGAACGTAATCGCGACACCGAAGAGCATGTCGGCGACAAGCGCATTGTTCTCGCCGTCGTCCGCCCTCTTCGTCGTCGGGTTGGAGCCGAAGTCGCTCGACTGCGAAAGCGCCTTGATCCCGAATCCAGCCCCGACGCCGGCTGCGACAAGCGCAACAGCCCCCGTGACGTACGCGGGAACCTTGCTGCGCGGCTCGACAGGTGCTGGTTCAGGCGATGGGGGCTGAGGCGTCGCTACTTCGGCCTCGACGGGCGGCGGCACCGGAACGGGTTCCACCTTTTTTACGAGTTCGACCTTCACGTCGACGCTCGCTCCGTAGGCCGCGTCGACATCTTTATCGACGGAGTCAAACCCGGCTAACGTGACTCGCACGACGTGCTTGCCCGCTTTGAGCACAAGGTCCGCGGGCGACGTCGGTAGCGTCGATGCGGTAGACGCCCCCGTCGCCGCCGCTTCGCTCGTACCCGCGGGGTCGACCAAAATCTGCGCGCCGGCAGGCGTCGTCTCGACGTGGACCTTCGCGGGCATCGCTTTGATCACCTCGACGCGGCGTTTTGTCTCGTCTCCAGGGTCTTTCGCCTTCGCCGGGACGCTCCCGAGAAATCGCTCGTACGCGACCACCGCTTCGGCGAAGTGGCCGAGTTTGTCGTGGCTCAAACCGATCGAACGTTCCGTCTCGGGCGAAGCTTTCGCGCCGTTTGCGGCCTCGAAGTCGGTAAGCGCTCCCGCGTAGTCTGCGGCTTTGAATTTCTTGTCGCCGGAGGCTGTAAGGGCTTTCGCGTCCGCAGGTTTCGGAGTGGCCTTCACGACCGGCACGGCACCACCCGCGCCGACTACGCCATTGAGGGTAGCCCCAGGCGCGCTCGCAGACGGCGGCGTGGGCTTCGGCGAAGGTGGCAAAGAAACGCCCGTCGGCGAAAGCTGCGCAGACGCAGACGCACCTTCGGCGACGACCGCGAGGCCGAAAGCCATCGCGGCAAGGGTCGCGCGGCTTATCGAGTTCGCCAGCATCTTCATGGGCCGGGAACGTACACCAAGCCTCGTGCGAAGGAAGCAGCTTTCAAGCTCGCGTCACGATGTCGTCACACCTGCGCCAAAATTCATCGGACAGCGAGCGCGCGTCCGTCGCGTGTCGGAATTAAGTGCGCTTACCACACGCTTTGTTCGCGGGAACCGACTCGCTCATTTTGGCCGGCGGGGGAAGTTGAAGTTTCCCCATGAGTTCAACAAAGCCGTCACACGTCATCGGCGCGCCGAGGCGCGGGTTCAGTCGCTTCTCTTCTCCAATGGTCGAACAGGTATAACCACCGTAATCGTGTGCAGGACACACATAAGTGGCGTCTGGAAGAGTAAAAAGGCTCTTTTGGACGGACTGCCACAACGTACGACTGTCCCCTTCTTGAAAGTCCGTGCGCCCGCAGCCGCGGACAAGCAACGCGTCGCCCGTGAACACACGGTCGCCGACCACGTAGCTCATGCAGCTATCCGTGTGACCGGGAGTCGCCACCGCGCGGACGCCGAGGCCGCCCACGAACACGATGCTCTCGTCCTCGAGGAGCACGTCTGCGCAGGCTGGCCCGCCGCGCGCTGAAAAGTGCGTCTTCGCGCCCGTGCGCTCGCGAAGGCTTCCGGCGCCCGTGACGTGGTCGGCATGAACGTGCGTATCGAAGACGGCCACCAGCCTCAACCCGAGCTCATCGACGAGGCGCAAATCGCGGTCCACATTCCCGACGACCGGGTCGATGAGAGCTGCCTCGCCACTCGGCGCGTCACCGATAAGATAGGTAAACGTCGACGACTCGCGATCAAAAAGCTGACGGAAGATCACGAAGTTGCAGGCGCTCCGACCGGAGCGTCGTGCGCGTCAGAATCAGGCTCGACGAGCTCAATGAGAACGCCGCCGGTGGCTTTCGGATGAAGGAACGCGACCTTGTGCCCACGCGCGCCCTTTCGCGGCGACTCGTCGAGAAGCGGAACGCCGAGACCTTTGAGCAGCGCTAAGGCCTCCTCGATTCCCTCGACTTCGAGGGCGATATGATGAAGGCCGGGGCCGCGCTTTTCCAAAAAGCGCTCGAGCCCGTCGTTCCCGCGCGGGGAGATGAGCTCCAAGCTGGTCTCACCCCGCGGACCGATAGGAAGGACCACGGCCTCCGTCTTCTGGGACGCCACGACCTCGCGGTGCTGCGGCATGAGACCCAAAACGTTCGCGTACTTCCCGAGCGCCTCGTCGACGTCTTTGACGCAAATCGCGATGTGATCGACCTTTTTTATGCGAATGCCCGTCATCGGTTCAAACTCTAGCCTCGTTTGTTGGTTCGTCCGTGGGCAAAGAGTGGTGGTAGGGTCCGCACCGCCATGAAGCATACCCCTGCTACAGCCGCCTTCTCGCGTGCCACGCTTGTTTTTTCGTTGTCGTTTTGCGCCGCCCTCGCGACCACCCAGGAGGGTTGCTCCGCGTCCCTTTCACAGCCGTTCGCTCAGCTGAAAAGCCAGCCTGTCACCGTCTACCGCTTGCAAAATTACGAGCCCCCGCAGGCGTCGGCGGCTGGGACTTTGGGGGCTGTACCGGCGGGAATTCCCCCGCAAATTCAGCAATGGCTCACCGCAGGCGCACAGCTCCTGCCGCCCGGATTGCTGCCTCCAGGTCTGATTCCAGGAGCCGCGCCGGTTCCCGGTCTCACGAGCGATGTCCCGCGATTTCGCAACTTCCGAATTCTCGGCTCGATGGCTGTGAACGACAAGACGTTGCACGACGACATTCTCGAGCTCCTAGGGCGTGAGTCGAATTTCGTGCAACCGCGCGAGACTTGCATGTTCGCCGAATTCGGATTTCAAGTCGGATACGGCGCCGCGCCAGGAGCCCCAATGGGCACTCCCCCCGCAGGCGGTCAGCCCCCGGCGGACATCCTTGTTTCACTCTCGTGCAACCAGGTCCAAATGATGGGGTACGCATGGCCCTACGGCACGAAAACCGGGTTGACGCCCGACACGTCGAAGAAAATCGTAGCCCTTGTCCAAAAGGCATTCGGCAGCTGAGTGCGCTGAGGTCAAAGGGCTAGGCAAGGGCAAATCCCGTGACTCGCCCCAGGTCAGCGGTAGCTTCGAATCGGTCGCTTTCATGGGTGTACCGGCGCTTTTTCGAGCACATTGAGGTCGACCAAGCATGGGCTGCGCGCGTGCGGGAGGCCGAGGCCCGCGGAACCGTTCTCTACGTCCTGCGGAACCTGTCTTTCGTCGACTTCCTAGCGCTTGACTACCTCACGAAGAGCCTTGGCCTCCCCGAGATTCGGTTCGCCAACGACCTCGGTCTTTGGTTGCTCGAACCCATGGGTCGCGGTTGGGTCTCCGCGCTGACTTCCCACAACCGGACGGGCGAGCACCACGACAGCCGGGATGCGGGAAGGCTTCGACGCACGATCGACGATGGCCACTCCGCGGCGCTGTTCCTAAAACGGCCACCTTCGCTGCTTGAGGAGGGAGCCGTCGCGCGAGAACGCGGCGGCGAGGTGCGCGCCCTTCCGACCCGCGGGAGACGCGAGGGCGACGCGCTGCTTCGTGCGGTACTCGAGGCGCAACGCGGCCGAAGCAAGCCCATTTTGCTCGTGCCCCAGGTGTTCGTTTGGTCGCGCAGCCCCGACGAACAAAAGCACAACGTCGTCGACGCGCTTTTCGGACCGCGCGAGTGGCCCGGCAAAGCGCGTACAGTGATGCAGTTTCTCGCGAACTGGCGCCACGTGACCCTGCGCGCGGGAGAACCGCTCGACGTACAAGCGTTCCTCGAGCAGGAAACGCGCAGCGTGACTCCTGACGAGGCGGGCGCCGCCACCGTCGAGGGTAGACCACCTGAGAGCGCGACCGAAGACGGAATAGCGGATAGCCGCCTCGTGCGGCGGCTCACCTACGCGCTCCTGCGGCGCCTCGAACGCGAGCGGCGCGGCGTGCTAGGGCCTGCGCGAAAACCGCCCGATCGACAGCGTAATCAAGTGATCCGCAGCCCGCGCCTCCAAAAGGTCATTCGCGACATGGCCGGTGACGGACCGCGCGAGCAACGCGTACTAGGCTTTCGCGCTGTTGCGATGTTGCGCGAACTCGAGGCTTCCGTCGACCCGAACGCCATCCGCGCCATCGACGCCGTCATCGACCAAACCGTCGCGCGCATGTACTCCACGTTCGAAGTCGACGAACCGGGTCTCGAACGCGTTCGCCAGGCCGCGAAAGACGGCAGCCTCGTGCTCCTGCCGAGTCACAAGTCACATCTGGACTACATTGTTTTATCACGCGTATTTCATCGGGCGAACATGCCCGTTCCGTTGGTTGCGGCGGGCGACAACCTCGCGTTTTTCCCTCTCGGCCCCGTGCTGCGCAGAGCTGGCGCGTTTTTTATTCGCCGAAATTTTCGCGGAGATCGACTTTATGGGGCCGTCGTCGACGCGTACCTACGCCGCTTACTCAAAGACGGCTGGCCCCTCGAAATCTTCCTTGAAGGAGGGCGCTCGCGCACGGGAAAGCTTCTTCCTCCGAAGCTTGGCCTCCTTTCCATCCTCGTAGATGCCGTCCTAGGGGCGCCGAATCCCGCGGAAGAAAAGCGCTACCGGAAGGTCACTTTCGTACCCGTTTCGATAGGATACGAGCGTCTCGTCGAGGAGCATGCCTATGTCGAAGAGCTCTCGGGTGGCGAAAAGAAACGCGAAGATGTAGGCGGACTCTTTCGCGCCGCGCAAACCATCTTCGGGCATTACGGAAGGCTCAATGTGCAGTTCGGCGACTTACTCACCGTCGACGGCGTCCGCGCGGAGCTTGGTGAATCCACGGGCCCGCTGACGCCACCGCGGCGGCGTGCGCTCATTGCTCGCCTTGCCTACCGCGCGATGAACGAAGTCAACCGAGTCACCGCCGTAACGCCGATAGCCCTCGTCGCTACGGCGCTACTTACCCACACAAATCGAGGCATGACCCACGCGTGTCTCGTCGAGTCGTGCGAAAGAATCGCAGGCTTCCTCGGCGGCGAGGGTGCACGCTTTTCGACCTCGCTGCTTGCCCACTGCGGAACTGGGGTCTTCACGCCGCGACACGACGCTCTCCGCGAGGCGTGCGAGCTTCTCCTTCGGGTCGGACACGTCGAGGTGCTTCGACATGGCGAGGTCGTTCGCAGCATCCCGCGTACGAGCTCAGATCGAGCCGCGCGGGTACATCCTGACGCAACGTACGTAGTTCCCGAGCTCAAGCGAATTCCGCTCGACATTGCAAAGAACCTGATCGTTCACTTCTTCGTTTCGCGGGCCATGATTGCCATTCCGCTCGCAGCGGCCGCGCGGCTCGGAGCGCCTAGCCTCGCGTCGGCGCAGCTCGCGGAACGCGTCCAAACCCTTTCGCGCCTCTTCAAACACGAATTCCAATTTCGGGCGGATGCGACGTTCGAGACCATCTTCACAGAGACGCTCGGCGCAATGGAGGCCGACGGAGAGCTTCAACTCGACCGCGAGGGCAACGTATCGCTTCCGACGAAGGGCGAAGGGTTCGAGCGCGCGACGTTGCACGTGCGCGTCCTTCGCACCTTCGTTGAGGGCTATCGGGTCGCGGCGCGCGGGTTACTCGCCTTGTTGAAAAACCCAGCTTTACCGAAGGATCTTACAAAGCGCACACTTGCCACCGGCGAACGCATGGTTCTCGCAGGCGAAATCGAGTGCCGCGAGTCAGTAAGCCGCCCTTTAATCGAAAACGCTTTCCTAGCTTTCGTAGACCAGGGGTACCTGGCTCGAAGCGAGGGTCGTTACGTACTTCCGGAAAGCTACGCCACCGCAGACGCCGTCCGTACGATCGAGTCCCGAATCGCGAGCTACCTTTAGACCTGCGACGTTGATCGGAGGGCGCGGCGAACCTCCCTCCGCGTACTCGTACGTCGGGCGGCCTTCAACCACAACGGACTCAGACGCGAAGGCGAACGTCGAGGTACGCTGGAGTTGTCTTACCGCTTCATCCTGGTCCACCCCCGCATAGGAACATCATGCCTACCTTGACCGCTCTGAGCCTGTTGGGTTTGTTCGTCTCGCTCGTCGCCTGCGGCGGCTCCAACAGCTCCGCCTCGCCTGTCGCCGACGCGTCGGCGCCGACCCCCGCGCCCGTAGCGTCGCCCACGGTCACCGGCCAGCGCATTACGCTCACATACACTGCCGCTACACCTGACTACAGTGGTTCGGCCGCACGCATTGACCTGCCAGAGCTCGCCGCGAGTGCATTTCCGGGCGCGGTCAACACCGTTACTCCCACCTACGAACAGACCGGTTCAGCGCGCCAGGTCCAGTTCACTTTCGCGTCGCCGGGTGGCCCAGCCACGGCAGTGATTGCACCCGGTACGTACACCGTCGGCACCACCACGGGCTTATGGGCAACGGTTTTTTACAACGAGGGTCCGGCGAACGGATGGGAGGGCACGTCGGGCACGCTGGTGGTCGACACGGTCACGGGTGACGTCGTGCAGTACCACTTCGTCGACGTTCGGATGGCGGCAGGTCGGCGCTTCGGCAGCACTACGTCGGTCGGCAGCTTCACGTTCAACGGCGCGGGCAATGCGCGAACCAGTTGCCTGACCGCCGCGCAGTGTCTGTAGTCCCACAGCGCCCAAGCTCTAAGCCCAAGCATTTGAGAGGTGAGCTCACTACGCCGCGGACGGTCTCGCCGGTTCGCAGTGGAACGGCAACTCGGTCTCAGGTGTGCCCGTGGCCGAGCCTCTACGCGGACCAGCCCCCCGGAGGGCTGGGAACCGCCGAGCCGCCAGACCACCCAGAGGGCGTGCGTGAACCGATCTCCGCGTCCCAGGTTATTAGGGGCAGGCGCTCCCGCTCGGCGGCCCACACGTAAGCGGCACGTCTTCGGGCGCGACGGACCGTTTCTCGTCGAAACGTAGCGCCTGGTTGGCGGGCAAGTTCAGGCAGCGACGGGAGAGTTCCGGGGAGACAGATACGCGTAGGTAGTTCCACGTATGGAACCCACACGACGTCTGTGCGACTCTCGAGGAGAGCTCATGAACCACGCGCTCCGCGTGGCGGCGTCCTAAATTATTTCGGCCGACGCGTGTCGACCATGGAATGCCGAATACAGCCTTTCGACAACATGATGTCTCCATTACGGTCTTCCTTCAGATCGTTACGAAGGACCAGATGCGAATTCAGGCCATTTTCAATGGGCAGCCGACAAATCTACCGATTCAGCTTACTTGCGTTGGCGAGTAATCCTTTAGCGCACGCGCAGACGTCCCAAGGCGCTCTCGGAGAGCTTAGCAACGCGCTGTTAGCGCTCGCAGAAGCACTCGTCGCGCTAGGGCGGTACGCCGGCACGGAACCTGTCGCGGACGAAGCCTCGCAGCTCGCGGGAGTCCTCAACGGTTACCGCTCGTCCCGGTTGGCCCATCCGCTGCTACTGCGAGCGGAGGCGCGACAGGTGCAACGCCACGCTGGCGCAGCCGAAGCGATGAGCCCAGAAACCCGTGCGCCGACTGCCGGCGCTTAGAAACGAGGCCTGCTTCCACCGCTAACGAGCAGACGCTCAGGCCTCGTAGCGAGGCCATGCGATTACGACGCGCCGGGATGGCGAAGGGGACGGTTGATGGCCTCGAGCTCATCGACAAGTCCCGCCGCCATCGCGCATGCGATACGGGTCGAGCGCGGACTTGCGGCGCCGCCGGTCGTCGCGGACGAAGCGGCGCGAGCGCGTTCGAGCAGATCTTCGAGGCGGCGCGCGAGTTCGAGCGCCTTTTCGAGTGTGTTTTCGGCGAGCCCCTCATCGGCACGCGCGTAAGCGAGCTGCGGTCCCTCGAGCGCCATTCGTCGTCTACCTCCGAAGCAAGATGCTCTGCGCAAATCACGACTCGCGCAACCCACATTACCGTGACGCGGCGCGCTGTTTTTTCGCACCGCCAGACGTGACGTGCGCGCACAAATCGACGCGAGCCCGCGTCGAGCCGAGACTACGAAAGGCATAGACGAGTGCTTTTTGTCGGCTCTTCTTCAAATTTGCGCGCATTCCGCGCGCGTTCACTCGTGTTCGATTTGGAACGTGCGCCTTTTCGTGTAGGACACATACATGCGACCCATTCTCGCGTCCGTCGCTTCCCTTGCTTTGATCGCATTCTGTGCGGTGGGTGCGGTTGCGGGGTGCGCACGTGCTCCTTCGCCGCTGACTCCGCATTGGGCGGGCTCGATAGGGATGCCTCATCGCGGCGTTCTCACGTTAGGGGTCGAACTCCCCGCAAGTGGACCCGGGTTCCACGTGCTTACCGAAAACGACCGTCACTTCGGCACCCCGCGCTTCGTCCGAGCTCTCGCGCGCGCCGCCTCGAAGGTCGACCAACAGCGGCCAGGTAGCTCGCTGACCGTCGGCGATCTTTCCGCACGTAGCGGTGGCAAGATTCCCTCACACGCTTCGCATCGGTCAGGGCGTGACGCGGACCTGCTTCTTTACATGACCACGCTTGAAGGCGCGCCGGCTTTGGTCACGGGCTTTGTGCACGTCGGTGCCGACGGCCTCGCCGTAGATGCCGACAAGCGTTTCCTCCGGTTCGACGTCGAGCGCGAATGGCTTTTAGTCAAAGCGCTCGTCGAGGACCCCGAAGCCAGGGTCCAATGGCTTTTTGTAAGCAAAACCGTTGAGGCTATGCTCCTCGATTGGGCACGCGCGCGTGGTGAATCGGGCGATACCCTCGTACGCGCGATGGACATGCTTCTTCAGCCTCCACCGCCGGCTCAATCTCACGACGACCATATTCACGTGCGCATTGCATGTGATCCCGAAGAAGCTGCGTCGGGATGCGAACACACCGGACCGATAAGGCCGTGGATCGCCGCCGCCGACGCCAACGTTCCCAGCGCTGATTCGCCGCGCGTTAACGTGAATGTCGAAGCACGCATGAATCCGGCCGAGGCGGGCGGCTCGGCTCTACCGAACCACGTTTCGCCCGAGCGTTTCGAGCTGGACGAACTCTTCGCGCACCTCGTAGCGCCCATGGCTGCCAGCGCAAACGCCGACGACGACGAGCGCTCCGGAGACGCAGCGGACAAGCCTCACGATGTCATCACGAGCCGCGAGTAACTTACTCGTTCACGGCGACGCAAACGATCTCGGGGCGCACATTGAACCTGGAACCGCGGACCTCGCCTATCTCGACCCCCCGTTCAAAGTGGAGAAGAGCTTTCGAGCACGCGTCGCGGCGGGCTCCCGAGCGCTAGGGCCGGTCGCGTACGACGACACCTGGCCTTCGCTCGCCACGTACCTCGCCTGGTTGGAGACCCGCCTTGCCGTTGTCCGCGAGCTTCTCTCGCCGCGCGGCAGTCTTTGGCTGCACCTCGATTCCCGCGCCGTCCACGAGGCAAAAATCGTGTGCGACCGCGTCTTCGGACCACGCCGGTTTCGGGGCGAAATCATTTGGGTTCCGGGCAACGGAAGCAAGAGCAAGAGCGGACCAGGCATGGGTCACCAGACGCTGCTGCTTTACGCCCGCGGGAAAGACCCGCTTTGGAATGGCAAAGACGCCGCGCTTCGTGAGCCTTTCGCGGCCACAAGCCAAGCGATGCATTTTCAGCGCTCCGACGAAGACGGTCGGCGCTATCGCGATCGGCTCGTCAACGGGAAGACCTATCGTTATTACGCTGACGAAGGCCGCGCGCTCGGAAGCGTTTGGGCCGACTGTCCGGCCATGGCCGCAAATACGCCACTACGCGCCGAAACGACGGGATATCCGACGCAAAAGCCGCTCAAGCTCCTCGATCGGATCGTTCGTGCAACGACCGAAGACGGCTCGCTCGTCGTAGATCCCTTCATGGGCTCGGGAACTACCCTCGTCGCCGCGGCAGCGTTGAAACGCCGGTTCGTGGGCTGTGATGTCGGAGAGCTTTCGCTCACGACAACGCGCGCGCGACTCGACGCGGCTAACGTGAAGTACAGATGGATCACCGCGTGAGCTAAGCGTCGACGATACAAAACGGCAGGCGCTACGACTCGGTGAAAGCAGCGTGCTTTTCCTCGATTCTGAGGAGCGTGCGAGGCAGGTCCCGGACGTACGTGCGTGCGACGCGGGACCTCTCGTTCGCGGCCATACTGCAATGAGACCCGTACGCGGGCATGATGCTTTTCGTAACCACGATCACGTTCGTCAGCGTCACCAAAGTGGCTGGCAAGCAGAATCCCCGAGACGTCTACTACCTCTTCGAGGTGACGGTTCAGGCCGCCCTCAACGGACAAAGCGCGGGCACCGGTCCCGTCAAAGTCACCGGGCACTTCAAGATCACGACGCTGCCGATCGGGTCGTAAACTCGGGCGGGCTCAGCGTCCGCTCGCCACTTGCGTGCGTCGCCGCCGGACCACCCGGGTTGTTTGCGGTTGGCTCTAAACCGAAAATGCTACGGCTTATTCCCAATAGCGAGAATGGGCAGACGTGGAGCCCCGCGAAGATGTCGTACCCTTTACTGCCACGACACGAGAGGGCAACTCGAATTGAGACTCATGCGATCTTTTGCAAATATGGATTCAGATTTCGCCGCTCGGGCAGCACGTCGGAGGGCCGAAGGCACGATGGTAGGCGGAGTAGCGCGTTCATTTGACGAACTCGATCGCGCAGGAGTACCTTTTTTCGGTAAATGGGCAGTTGCCGTCCGTGCCGAACCGCGATTCACGAAAAATATCGACCTTTTGATTGGCATTGATCCCGACAATCTCCTCGGAGCTGTCGCAGCGCTTGGTATGTTCGGAGCCCCAGCGCACATCATTGACGCGGCACGGTCGCTCGGACCGAGCGAATTCATGTTCTTTGGGTCACCTCCCGCGCGCATCGACTTGCTTCGGGAAATTCCTGGAGTGCAGTTGGCCCAGCGTTCGCACGCCGGGTCGATGTCGTGTGGGACGGGGTCAACGTTCACATCCTCAGTCGCGACGACCTCATCGCCGCCAAAAAAGCAGCGGGCGACGAGCGAGATTTGAGAGACCTCCGCACGCTGGCAGAATTCGAATAAGCGGCGGCTTCGCGCATATCGAAGGGAGCGCGTCAGCGCGTCTACGGAGGGGCCACTTCGCCGTTCTCGGTGGCATTCAGCAGCTCTGCTAGCTGGCGAATACTGACGATACGCGCTTTGTCTACGCTGCGCGACTCGTGCGGAGTTCGGCAGACCACGGCGGAGGTGACGTGAGGCGCTACGCTGCGCTCACGCAAAATCGATGCCACAATCAAGAGAGGCAAAGGGTGCGCTCGGATGAAC
>JANXOF010000083.1 GCA_025353725.1 Polyangiaceae bacterium
CTCGAGCTGCTCCGTGTCGATGCGCTCGGCTTGCGCCAGAAAGATGCGACGGCGAAGCAGCTCGAGGTGACCCTTCAGCTGCTCCTACGCGCGTCGAAGTTTATCTCGCTCCGCGGTCACCTTCGCGAGCGTGGCGACCGCGGACGTGAGTGCAGACTCGTGTTTCCGTGACACGCTTTCGAAGGGCGGCCGCATCTTCGCTTAGTTGTACTTCGTAGTCTGTCACGCCCGAGAGTAAGAGCCGATAAGATCCCGTGCGTCGAGGACCTCTATGCGTCTAACGGTCAATGCGTGCGACGAACTCGTGACCGCGCGACAGGCTTATCCTCAACCTCGATGCCGTCGAGTAACGCCTCAAGCATCGCGTCGTCGATCTCAAGGTGTCGCGATGCGGAATTTTCGGCTAACGGAATTCGAAACGTGCCTCGGTCCAGCCTTTTATAGAAAATGCACATGCCGCTACCGTCGAAGAAAAGGACTTTGATGGCGTCTTTTCGACGGCCGAAAAAGACGAATAGAGCGCGGCTTCGGGATTCGTATCCCACGCGCTCCTTTACAAGTCCGGACAGCCTATCAAACGAAGAGCGCATATCCACCGGCTCGAGCGCGAGATAGATGTCGACGCCAGACGGAATCACGGGCGCCCCGCCTCGAGCGCCGATAAGACCTCGCGGAGCAAGATCGGGCCTTTTCCTCGACGTAGAGCGATAACGGCCTTCCCGACGCGAACTTCACATACTTCTCGAATTGGATCTTCGCGACGAAGCACGCGGGCGAGAGTGACCTTTGGCAGCTCTGCGCGGGGCGCGGTAACGCTCTTCGCAGACCGACGCGCGAGCTCACTCTTCCACGAATAGAGTGCACTGACGCGACATTCGATGGACTTCGCGAATTTCTCTCCTGTCACGCCGCTCTCGCGCCAAGCGCGTACACGTTCCGCCCACTGCTCTGCGCTCGTCCTCATTCATGCGAGTATGCCATCAAGCCATTATCGATGAAAGAACGTGCCTCCGTGCAGGGGATACCAATGTTCGGAACGGCGAGCGCGTACAGCGTGAGGAACGAGACCGGCAGTCTCACCAAGGCAGCAAGGGTCCTGGGCATCACTCCGGAAGCGGTAAGCCGCAGCGTCATGCGCCTGGAGGGTGCGGTGGGCATCACGCTCCTCCGGCACACCACGCGAAGTCTCTCGCGAATGGACTGCGCGCAGCGCTACCAAGCGCTCTGCGCGCAGGCCCTGGAGCTCCTCGCTGCGGGCGAGCGCGAGCTGTCCGTGGAGAGGGACGGCCCTGAGGGTCTCGTCCGCATGAGCGTGCCGCCTACCTACGGCCACCACCGTCTCTTGCCTTCGCTGAGCGCGTTCCGCGAGAGCTATCCGGGGGTGCGTCCCTACCTCCACGTATCTAATCATAACGTGGACTTCGTGCGTAATAGCTTTGACGTTGCCATTCGCATGGGTCGCGTCAAGGACCTGTCGCTCGTGGCTACCGCTGCTCGGACGACGTACTCGCGTCCATCACCTTGGCGCGGGCGGGACTCGGGCTCATCCAGGTGTACGACTTTCTGGTCGAGGCCGACGTGGCCCGGGGCGCGCTCGTGGAGGTCCTCCAGAGCTACCGAAGCCTCACGCGACCATTCTTCTCTGGTGTACCCCAGGTCCATGAAGCCCGGTGGCGCTGGACGGGCGCTTATCGACTTCGTGGTCAGCACCGCGAAAACGCGCGCCTCGGGATGAACCGTGTTTCGAGACGCGACCGAGTCGTTCACGCGCGCCCGGGTCGAAACACGGTTTACGTCGAGCGGCTTTACCGTCTCCGGTCGCCGAGCCATACTTAGCGCCATGATGAAGCGGACGCTCCGCATCGCGGGCAGCTTCGAGGAGGCTGCCGAGCTCGACCGCCTCGACGTAGCGGCCATGTCGTTCGAGGAGCGGATATCCGGTGTCGAACGGCTACGGAGGGTTTGGTTCCGTGAAGATCGAGCTGAATCGCGATTGGACCGAGTTCTTGTGTGCGCTGATCGCCCGACGAGTACGATTCGTCCTTGTGGGCGGCCACGCGGTAGCGGGACACGGCGAGGCGCGACTGACGGAGGACCTGGACGTGTTCGCGGATCGGACGCTGGCCAACGCGCGAAGGCTACGTGAAGCGCTCATCGACTTCGGCTTCGGTGCCGCCGTCCCGGACGCAAAGGAGCTCGCGCGTCCAGACCGAATCATGATGCTCGGTCAAAAGCCCTGGCGGATCGACATTCTCACCGGCATCGACGGCGTATCCTTCCGCGAAGCTTGGGCGACGCGCGTTGAGGCTGATTTTGTCGCCAAGCCGCTCTACGTAATTGGGCGCGCGATGCTCCTTCGCAATAAGCGCGCAGCGGGACGCGATAAGGACCGGCTCGACATCTCGATGCTCGAAGCGCACGCCCCTGACGTCAAGTTGAGCGTTGTCAAATCGAAGGTCGCCAAGCGAACGCGACTACCTGACGATGGGTAAGGCGCCTTTGCGATAGGTGGCAGCGATGGCCTTGACGGCGAGGCGGTCGGTCAACGTCGGTATCCCCTGCACGGAGACACGTTCTCGACTTGGAGCCCGTGATGGCCGAGACTCGCGAGCGTGGAAGTTGGCTGAGCTCGGCGCAGGCTGTTGTTCCGCGGGCGGCACCGTGATGGGGCCGATCGGCAACGCGAGCTGCTTCGCGTCGAGGCGAGCCCGCGTTCGCAACCCGTACTTCGGCGCGACCTCGAGATACCGAGCGCGGGGCCAATACGGCCGCGATACGAATCATTGCCTCAAGGTAGGATTCGGGGTCGAGATCGTGCAGCATGCACGAAGCGATGAGGGAAAAGAGGTTGGCCGCCGCTTGCGCGTGGACGCCCGACCCGCAAAACATCCACGCTTTGCGCCCGACAGCAATGGACGTTTCATTGTGCACCCCTTTCTCAAGTACCTGGAATTACAAGCGTGAGGCTGTCTTTCAAATTGCGACACGGGCGACCGGCACGCTTCCGGCGGCTGCGTAACGCGTGGTGGACCTCGGGTCGTTCGAGGTCGGCGGCCAAGATTTGCCAAGGAGCATCGAAGACATACTGCTTTGCAGGCAAGACGGCCTCGCGGATTAGCTTACGAATGACGTGACAGCTCACGCCGAGCTTCTGCGCGGCTTCAATCATCGTGAGCCAGAGGCCGTCCTTCACCGCGGACTCGTAGTCTGGATTCCCTTTCGTCCGTCGGTAGTCGCCCACGCGTTTTGCATCCCAGGTGTGGCCGAACGGAGTCGAGCTACCCATGCGATTGAGAGTGGCAGCCACATGGTCGTCGGACCAGCGCGCCCCCATCTGACCAATGATCTGATTGACCTCGTCGGAGTTGCATGAGCGCCGCATTCCAGCGTGCCTCGAGCTCGGCGGCGACGAGCCGCTTGTCGGGGTCGACCTGCTCGTAGCGGCGTGCCGCTAGCTTCACCTCGTATTCCGCTTGCTGGCGCTCCAGTTCGACGGCTCGTCGGCGTTCGTCCCCCTGTGCAGTGGCGTCGCGCTCTGCCATGAGCGCAGCTTCCACGGCGAGCGGTTGGACGACAAGCAGAATTTCCTCGGCTACGGCGAGGTCCGGCCTGCGTGCACCAAACGCAATGCACGCGTCAATGCCGTGCATGACGCGTCCGCTTCTGCAGGAGTAGCGCGGCTTGTGGTCGCGACCCGAGTAGATAACGCGCACCATCAGGGCCGCATCGACGGCAGCGAAGCAGTCCTGCCATCAACGCCTGACCGCCGCGCGATGACTTCGCGCCGCCGGCGCGCTGGCTAGACGAATTTCGCGTAAGCCGACGACCATTCAATTCAAAGGTCTCCCATGAAACATAGGCATCGTGATGCTCCCGCGTGAGCACGGTCCAGGCGTCCATCGGACGGGCTCGTCCGTATCGCTTCCGCAGTGCACCGTCGACGAGAGTCGTCTGTATCTTCGACTTTCCGTAGGCATACGCGCCGGCATAAAATGGATTGCGCAATACGGAGATTACGTTTCGATTAAGATGGAGCCCGCCAAGTGAGCAAGGAAGCGCGCCTGGCATCCGATGGACGCGGAAAAAGAAGCCGTTCGCGGCGCATAGGAAGAAGAACCTGCATCGCGCTGCCAAGGCGCTCGAAGAGACGGAAAACCGTGCGAATCGCTTGCTGGACCCTCTGGTCCGGGTCCATCATCAGGCCGCCTTCGCGCGGCCAGAGATAGCCAATCGGAACGCCGATACGAAGCTCGCCTCGCCGTGCCTTCGAAACGGCCGCATCGACTAGCCGATTTCGAATCAGCGTGAGCTCGAATTCGCTCATGGTCCCTTTAAGCCCGAGCAGTAGGCGATCGTTGGGCATGGCGGGATTGTGAACACCGTCGCCGTCGACCACGTACGCGCCGACAAGTCCGCAGAGCTCGAGGAGATGGTGCCAGTCGCGACCATTGCGAGCGAGCCGCGACGCTTCGAGGCAGAACACAGCGCCAACGGTTCCCTCGCATATACGTCCCACGAGATTGCGAAAACCTGGCCTGTCCATCGTGCCGCTCGCGGAGCGACCGAGATCCTCATCGATGACGCTGACGTCGCGAAAGCCGTATTGACGGGCCAGATTGGCGAGGTCGTATGGTCGCCTCTGACTCTCGAGATTCTCTTGAACCTGCATCCCGGTCGACTGTCGGACGTAGACGATAGCGCTACGCGAGAGCGCTTCTTGAGGAAGTTCACGAAGCATCATCGTGCACCTCGCGAGTGGCGTGATCGCTTGCCACTTGCAAGAGTAGTCGGCTCAGAATCGCGACGACTTCCAACCTTTCCTTTGTCGGCAGTGGCTCTCGGGGCGAGACCGGAATCACCATTTGCGGGTTGCAGCGCGCGATTCTGGCGGCTCGGGGACGTAGCTCTTTCATCGGTTACCTCCGAGGTGACGGTGCCAGAAAGCGCTCGCGGAGGCTCCGTGCGGATTTCCTCCAGGACCCTTCGTAGCTCACTGAGCGCAGGGATCGAGGCACGGCGGGCGCCCAGTACCATCGTCGAGCACGCGCCCGCGTCGAACATCCACGCGGGAATCACGACGCCAGCATCGTCGGCCATCGTGCAGACGAACACGTCGTCCCCGGCCCGTTTCTCACGATAGTGAACTTCGATCTCTGCGCCGCGCGCAGGGTGCCAACGGTACTGGACCGCCGCGCGAAAAGCGATATGGGCAGAATGACCTTGGACTTGCTGTTGGGCGCAAAGCGTGGATGTTTTGCGGGTCGGGCGTTCACGCGCCGCAAGCGGCGGCCAACCTCTTTTCTTTCATCGCGTCGTGCATGCTGCACGACCTCGACCCCGAGTCTTACCTCGAGGCGATGATTCGTGTCGTGCCGTATTGGCCGCGCGACCGGTATCTCGAGCTCGCGCCGAAGTACGGGTTCCGAACGCGGGCTCGCCTCGACGCGAAGCAGCTCGCAATGCCGGTCGGCTACATCACGGTGCCGCCCGCGGAACAACAGCCTGCGCCGAGCTAAGCCAACTTCCACGCTCGCGAGTCTCGGCCATTACGGGTCCCACGTCGAGAACGTGTCTCCGTGCAGGGGATACACACGGCGAACAAATCCGTCTCCCTACCGACGAACCCAGCGACCAGGATTGAACAACGTACCTACGGTGTCTCGCGAAAGGCGTTTCATCGGCGTTGGTTGAACGCGCCGCTCGTTGCACGCCGTTGGGTGGTGGGACGCATTGAAGGAGAGACACGCCGGCTCCCGAGAAGCGTCGGCGGTCGATCAATCCGTCACAGGGGCGGGATGTCCTCGACTGTTGTGCTCTCGTCCGGGGCGACCCAAAGCACCTTGTTCGTGACGGCCCCGACCCCGGCGAGTGCCGCGATGGCGGCGCGGACGTAGCGAAGTTGCTGGTCGCGCGTGGCGGCGCCGTCTTCGAGCATGATGATGCCGGGGTGAACGTCGCGGGCGTGGGCCAGTTTGAGAAAGTCGTCAACGTTGGCGGTCACGAGTACGCGGTCCTCCTCAAATGCGCGGTCGAGCACTCCGTGGCCGCAAGGAGCCCACGGTCTCGAACGTGGCAAGCATCTATCCCGTCCTCGCGCGCGAGCTTCTCGGCCACCTTGGGCGAGATATTTTCATCGAGCAGAAGTTTCACGGGGACGACCGACACGGGGGTAAGCGAGGGTGTACAACTTCGCAAACTCGATGTCTTCGTCCTTGAGATACGGGTAGTCCTCGCGCACGTCCGCGGGCGATGCGCCCTTGATCAGCATGCCGCCGATCTGGCGGACGGCGAGGCGGCTCTTGGCGAACACGGGCTCTCCGCCCAAGATGTCCTCATCCTCGAGGAGCTTCCCCTTCCACGTCTCGAAGCGTTCGAGCTTTTCCTTCACCTCGGTCACGATCTCTCCGAGCTTGAGTTCCGTGATGGCGCTCAACGCGAGCCGGGCCGGGGGTGCCTTCGCTTTGAGCGCGTCGCGGATGAGGAAGTAGAGCTTCTTCCGATCCTCTACACCGAGGTCGAAGCCAAGTTCGGCCACGGCGCGAAAGTAGACCACCGCAGACAACTCGAAGCGCGGCGGGCTAGCGGGACCGAAAAACCCGTACTCGACGTCCTTGCGGACGCGGCGCTCTTCGAGCCCGGTGAAAGCGACGACTTCGGTGGCGGAAAGGGTCGGTAGCATAATAGTCCCCTGTACAGGGTAGATTATACGGGGCCTTCGCGGGATCGCAAGCAGGTGGGTTTCCGTGCCCGGAACCCGCACCCAATCCGCACAAACATCAACCCACGGTTTTGTATCGTGCAGTTCGCGGGGGTCGCTTTAACCGAAGGTGAACTGAAGCTTCGACACGTCGTCCTGAATCACGAGAGTCCGCGGCGGAACGATGCTCACCAGTCGGAGGTGGAGGCGTGCAGGCTTCGGTCGTCCCCCCTGGCAACTGAACCGGACCCCGAACTTCGGATCAGCGGTTAAGGTGTAAGAGAGAGCCTGCCTCTCTGAGGAAGAAAGCGGGACAGATGCATAGTGCACTCAATAAGCCGACACCAGAATTCAAAGCAAAGTAGCCTGGCGGCGATCGCCAAGGAGGGAACCACCGCTTTGCCGTTGCGACGGTTCGGGGTGCATCCGAATCAGATCTACAAGTGGAAGAAGGAGTTTATCGCCAACGCGGCGCTCGCGTTCTCAGGCACGGCTGCGCGTTCCGATACGTCGGACCGAGAAGGCGACTTGCTGAAGAAGATTTTCGAGTTGACCGCTGCGCGCGATTTTTTATCACGGGGGCTTGGGCGCAAGACATGGAGGCGAAGAATCGCGTAGTGCGCCCGCGCGTCCTTCGTGACGACCGCCGCTTCCCAGAACTTTCGCCGCGCGTGACGAAAGCACCCGACCTTTCATCACCTCGCCGAACTCGAAGTTCACGAGCGACGACAACGTCGAATCGAGCGGTACCCAAAAACGTCCGCTCTTATCCCGTGCACGCAGGACGTGGGCGAAGAACATCGCGTCTGCAGCCGGTGTAGATCAAGACGCGGAAGCGACGCTGCATAAGGCTCTCGCGTACGGCGTTTGGTTCGATCAACGTCGAGGCTGGCGGTGCACGAACCCGCATCTCGCATCGAATGCCGCGACGACAACCTCATCGGTCGAGGTGGCTCTCGAAGCGCGCTCGGCGGAAGTGGACCCAACCGCGGTCGACCTAATCCCAGAGTTCGCTTGCATGGATACGCTTGGCGTGATCAAAAGCAGTGCATGCCCGCCCCGCATTCAATCGACCTTCGCGAGCGAGTCGTACGCGCGTACGAGCGTAGCGGAGAACCAATTCCGGTCGTCGCGGCGCGTTTTGGTGTGGCTCCAGCCGCACTCCAGCGATGGCTTCGGCGGAAGCGGGAATTCGATACCGTCGCGCCGCTCACGAAGGGCGGAGGGAATCGTTCGCCCGTCGACCTCGAAGCGCTGACGAAAGTCGTCGTCGAGCTTCGAGACGCGACCACTTATGAGCTAAC
>JANXOF010000020.1 GCA_025353725.1 Polyangiaceae bacterium
ACCCACGCGACGCTCTTCAAGTCGATACCGTCTTTGTGCATCTCATAGAGCGGGGACATGTCTCGAAGCGAGTTTACTTTGCCGATGACGAGATCGGCCACGAAGTCGACCTCTTCTTCGGTATTGAACCGACCGAGACCAGATCGGTCGGTATTCCGCTGGGGCTGGAACTTTCTGCAACGATCGTCGTGAATTGCGCGTTACGTCTTCTCTCGGCTTCCGCCTCGACCGTTTGCGCTACCTATTCGCCATCGAACAGAGCAACGGCTTCGACTTGGGCGAAGGCATCAGCCTGACGACATGCTCGGCTCAGAATCTTATCGTCCACAAGACCTTTGCTGCGTGCGAAAAGGATTGGCTTGATGCTCGCGGTATCAACATTCGTCAGGGCTCTCGACTCGAGCGATGGCGCACACGCAAAGCCCTGCGGCAGTCGTTGTATTGGCCACTAAGCTCACGACCGTTTTGAATAGGCGGCCGCGCAAAACTGAGTGATGTGGCAGATAGCCGAGACTCAATCTTGTTCCACTTCCTCGTGGCCGGTGGCTAGTGGTGTCTAGCAATCCGACGCTCAAGCTCCGGCGGGGAGGGTATTGCGCATCGAGTGCCCGCCGGTCGCTCCCGCCATCGCCGACCACGACGATGCAAGCCGCGACGTGGTCAGGGAAAGCCTACAACGTCCGCGGGCACGAGGCCCTTGACCTTGGTGTTGTTGCCGAGTTGGCCGTAGTTGTTGGACCCCCAACACTTTAGGCTGCCGCCGGAGGTAAAGGCACATGTGTGCTTGTAGCCCGCCGCCACGGAAGTGACGCCGCTTGTAAGGCTATTAACATCGACGGACACGAGGCTTTTGACTTTACTGTTATCGCCAAGTTGACCTTCGCCGTTGTCTCCCCAACACTTGACGCCGCCGCCAAAGGTAAGCGCACAGGTGTGGTAGTCGCCTGCCGTCACGGCAATAACTCCGCTGGTGAGACCGATTGCGTCGACTGGCACTAAGCTACCCTCAGTGCCATTATTGCCAAGTTCGCCGAAGGCGCCGCGTCCCCAACACTTGACGCGGCCGCTGGAGCCGAGCGCACATGTATGAGCGGAGCCCGCCGCCAAGGCGGTGACGCCGCTGCTCAGGCCGTTCACATCAATGGTTACAAGGCTTGTGACTTTGCTGTTATTGCCCAGTTGGCCACTGCCGTTGTCTCCGAAACACTTGACGCTGCCACTGGAGGTGAGGACACACGTGTGAGCGGTGCCCGCCGCCAAGGCTGTGGCTCCACTGGGCAGGCCGTTCACATCGACGGGCACGAGGCTATTGACGTTGCTGTTGTTGCCTAGTTCGCCGTTGACATTTCTTCCCCAACATTTGAGGCCGCCGCCGGCGGTCACGGCACAGGTATGGACGTCCCCGGCTGTAACGGCAACGACACCGCTGGGGAGGCCATTCACATCGACGGGCACCGGGCTATTGACGGTGCTGTTGTTGCCAAGTTGGCCATAACCGTTGTCTCCCCAACACTTGACCCCGCCGCCGGAGGTGAGCACACACGTGTGGGCGTCGCCCGCTGTGACAGCAGTGATTCCGCTGGGCAGGCCGTTCACATCGACGGGCACCAGGCTGCTGACGGTGCTGTTGCTGCCAAGTTGGCCGTCGCCGTTGTGTCCCCAACACTTGAGGCGGCCGCCGGAGGTAAGCGCACACGTGTGGGCGTCGCCCGCGGCAATCCTTACCGAGGCCGGCATGGCCTGAATTGCGTCCGGAATCCCGCTCGCGTCCGAGTTGGCGTGGTTGGGAGGCGGCAGACCGGCGTCCGGCGCGCCCAAGACGCCAGACGGATCCGCGACGGACGCGGCGCACGCGGCTGCTGAGAGTGCAAGGATTAGGGCACGAATGGTGTGGTGCCTAATGGCAACTTTCATGGATTTCTTTCAGGTGTAGACCGCCAAGATGGCCATAACGGCGCATCAATGTGCCAAGTCGTGGTGGGGAAGGCGCATGAAGAGCGCCAAGATGGACGTCGGCGGTTGAAAGTGCGTCCAGAACTATCACGCTTTTTTTAGAGATATGACTAGCAGTTGTGGATCGGTGTGAGCTGAAAAGGCCGCGTACCTTTCGAGGTGGACCAACCACCCACGGTGCCCCCGGGCAGGGCGAGAAGGCACGCCGATATTGGCGGCAGTCGAGAAGCGGCACGGGGACGAGACCGAGCGCGAGGTGTCGGCGCTTGATCGCCTGGCACGTGAGACCGCGCCAAGGATGTTGGAGCGAGCCCTGGAAACAGAAGTCGAGTCGTACATCGAGCGGCACCGCAATGCCCGGGACGAAGGCGGTCACACGCTCGTCGTGCGCAACGGGCGGTCTCCAGCTCGCTCCGTGGTTGTGGGCGCCGGCGTGCTCGGAGTGCGGGCGCGTCGTGTCAACGACAAGCGAGTGGTTGACGGCGATCGACAGAAGTCCACGAGACTTAGGAAGAGCGCGGAGAACATAGATTTTGCCTTGATCGCCATCATGAAAGAGAGCCGTCGATTGCTGCCGCCCGTGAAGTTACAACACTTCGAGAGCCGACAACGCGATGCGCGTTACGTGATGTAACAAACGATGCGAGATCTCAACGAGTAGACGGTCGAGCCCCGAAACGTTGCATGAGACTAGTTCCGAAACCGTACGGGTACGCGACAACAGCGCCGCGTCGAGCGAAACCGCGCTCAGCAAGACTTTCTCGATGATACGCGTGCGCCAAAGACTGCTCAGCGAAGGCGAGAGTGCGAGAAGGCGATGCCGACCTGGTCGCTAGGATGTGATCGTCGAGCGCGTAGCCGAGCAGCGATTCTCGGCGACACGGCCGCCTAACGATTCCCAGATCGGTCGGTATTCCGCTGGGGCTGGAACTTTCTGCAACGATCGTCGTGAATTGCGCGTTATGTCTTCTCTCGGCTTCCGCCTCGACCGTTTGCGCTACCTATTCGCTTGCGCTACCTATTCGCACAAGATAGTATCTATACCCACACGTTCGTCAAGCGCCTTGCGTTCACTCTCTCTTCGGGGCGCAGATCGGGTCGCGCCCTCTGTGGAGGCGCTGGCAGCAATAGCCCTGGTCGCCGTCCCATTCCCCGACAACGCAATCCGGGTCGGGGATGCTGATATTGGTGCCGGGCTCGACGGCGCACTCACCGGAAGGGCCCACGGGTCGCCCTGGCCACGGGCAGTTCTGCTGGGCGTCCGGAAGCGGGCCGACGCAGAGGCAAGCAGATGAATTGAGTACGTAGTTTGTGGGGCAATACAACTTGCAAGCCCATACCCCACACAGGTGGGCTTCCTTCGACGGGTCGGTCCCGCAATGGGGTTCCGCCGCGCGCACCGACGCGCGTGTCTTAACCGCTGGTTTCCTCGCGATCTGGGATTCCGATTCGCCATCGCTAGACGTCGGAGATGCGCTGCACGCGATGGCTGTAGCCGCTGCGGCGATTGCGAACGAGGTGCAAAAGAGGCGAGGCATAATATACTTGTGACTTTCTTCCCAGCGGGTGTTGGTGTTTTGCGATGCTCAACCTAATAATCTACTTCCAGCCAATTCACATGAGACGGCTCACAGATGTCGGCCCCTCGGATGAGTTCAGATCGCCGACGAGCATCGGGTTTAGCAGCGCGCCGTGAGTGCGCAAGAAGCCTACGTCGCATTCACCCTCTTCCCCACCCTACGCCCGCGCTATCTACCCGGTGATGATGGCCGGCTTCTTCATGGATCCGATCCATGGCGGCGACGCGCGCTCGGAAATCGAGTGCACATTCAGCCTCCTCAAACCGGCCCATCGTTTTGCAACTCGCTACGAGAAGACGCGAACGAATGCGGTGCGGGCCATTCGGTCGAGGAGGTAAGCGCGTCCAAGTACATCGACCTCGAAATCGCCATACTCGCTGCTTGGCGTCCACGAATCCCGGAGAGCAACGAAGCTCTTCACCTTACGCTGGACGCCATCTACGTCTTCGGACCCTTGGAGTGGGTCAAATCGGTGAGCAGTTCCGCTACGGGCGGACAGATCTGGGCGAGGTCGCATCATTGAGCGTTAACGTCGCCTCCCTACCCGCAAGTACCCCGCGTGGACGACCTATCCGCTCACCGGACGGTGTCGCTCGGCTCAATCTACGAACGACCAACCTTGAACGTCGGACGTCATTTCCGAAAAACAATGTACGCTTCCGTATGCCATTCGCATCGCTAAAGACAAGCGAACGTACGTGGCTTGCGAAGGGGACCATCGCGGCCCCGGAACCGTCCTCCAGCTCGACACGAATACGCTAAGCGTTATTCCATCATGGACCGCACGGGTTTATCCCGACGGCTTGGCATTCGGTGACGACTAAATACAAGCGACTTCGAGCCGCGCGCGGTGCAAACAGAACTGACCCGCAACCCTTCCCTATTTCGCTATTGCTTCACGGAAGGAGGAGAATTTTCCCAACACTCTTACGACTTTCGATAAAGCGATGCGCTTCCTGCCCTTCAGACAATGAAAACCGTTCCCCGATTTCGATCTGCACACTCCCGTCTCGAATCCACTGAAATAAGTTCGTAGCGCGCCGGAGTCGCTCGCTCGGCGAAGTCAACACGTTCAAGAGGTCATCTCCCGAAAGAGTCTTCGAACCGTCCATGAGGATACGAGGGTCGACTGGCTTTGGCGTTCCGCCCGCCATGCCGTAAAAAACCACGTGGCCTCCGATTCGAACGGCTTGAAGGCTTATGTCCAGCGTTGACCCGACCGAGTCGTAAACGACGTCGACCCCGCCATATTCGCCAAACGCCCGAGCCCTAGCAAGCCAGTCGTCGCCGTACGTAAGGGCGCATTCGGCCCCAGCGGCGAGAGTCGCCGCTGCTTTTGCAGGAGAAGAAGTAAACGTAAGGACCCGCGCACCGAGCGAACGCGCGAACTGGACGAGCAACAGGCCCACGCCTCCGGCCGCAGCGTGAACCAACACGCTCTCGGAGGCACACAGCGGATAGCTGTCGGTAACGAGATACTGGGCCGTAAGTCCTTGCAGGAGCACCGCCGCCGCCGTCTCAAACGAGATGTCATCGGGGAGCGGAATGACCTTGGCCGCAGGAACGGAGACTCGTTCCGCATTCGCGAACGGGCTATCGGCAGCGGATAGGTCGTCCAAGCGAGGTAGTTGCGGGTAGGGAGGCGACATAACGCTCAATGATGCGATCTCGCCCCAACCTGTCCGTCCGTAGCGGAACTGCCACCAGTTGGCGACTCGGCACCGACCGCGACGTGTTCGCATTGCCGCTCGAAGACATGACGCCCGCGGCGTTCAAGATGATGCTCGGCTGACGTCCACGCACGACTCCGCGCGACCTGCATCCCGTCATAGCTGATGGCTCACCCAGCCGCAGCGACTGCAGAGCCACGACGTAGCGCGTGCCCTTCGCTCGTCTCGTCTGGCTGGCGAGTGCAGCTTGCCCCCATTGATTCGACTGCTAGACCACGCCGATGCACACATTCGCACTGCCAACCCCATCGCTAATTGCCAGCCTGATTTTTTCGTCGTCGCTTCTTGCCTGCACGGCGACAACCGAAGGTCCGGAACACGACGGCATGATTGAATCCGCGCTCTACTGCGGCGGCGTTCCGGACGCCAATGGGACGACCTCAGGTGCAGACTGCGCAATCATCCCGAATCGCGCGATGCCGGACTTGCCGGCACGCCAGGTCTTCGAGGTCCGACGTTTGTGCAAACGCTTCAGTCGTGGAGACATCACGGGCCACTACGTGAGCCACGCCGGCGGCACCGTACGAAGCATCCGCTGGACACAGGAGATCCAGTGGCCGTCAATCGATGAAATTGCAAAAACCGGCGGTAAAATTTCAAAACATGGGTTGCCCCTGGATTATTTCGGAACGTATGATCCAGCCATAAAGACGAGCACTAACAGCGCGATCGGCCTGGCGAATAACATCGAGGTCAGATGGGCCCTCGACTCGAAAGGTGCTATCAACCTAACCAGTTTGTCGGGGTCAATTTACGACCTTTATGACTGTCATCCGGTCGCCCGCTGATCGAAGAGACAAATCTCGAATCAAGTTGAGTCAGCGCATCGCGGCCCCGCCCCGGAGGGTTCCGGATCGAGCGGCGCTTCGTGCTCGTCGATGTCGGCTGCTGCATGAAGCCTGCGACGCAGTTACGCCATCGGTGGGTGTCAAAGCAATTGTCGCTTTTTTCTCATGCGCTGTGGAGTGGCGAGTGACAACGCGAGATATGGTCAATAGTTGTGGATTGAGGTCCAGATCGGTCGGTATTCCGCTGGGGCTGGAACTTTCTGCAACGATCGTCGTGAATTGCGCGTTACGTCTTCTCTCGGCTTCCGCCTCGACCGTTTGCGCTACCTATTCGCTCAGCGATCAGCTCGGCAAGGCGACGATCGTCCGCGTTGTAGCGAAGCTCATCAAGCTCGCGATGAGCTTCGAGGACGGGCGAGGCGCCCCCGAAAAAAGCCGCGACGTCTAGCTTCTAAGCCACAGGAGAGCGCATCCCATCGCGGCGGCGTAGTTGCGCAGCGTCTTCTCCTCGCGGGTTGCAAAGCGACGGGCCTGCTTGAGCAGGCTGAAGGTGCACTCGTTCTCCGAACCCGCCTTTTAGCATTCCTTGTCGTACGGCAGCTTCTGCGCGCGGCTGCCGTTCGACGGCCATGACGGGGATGCAGTTCTGTGCCGCGACCGATCTCGTCTCGCTTCACGGCGCCACGTAGGGACAGGCCCTAGGGGAAGTGGCAGGTGCCGCTCGTGCAAGGCACCTTTGAGCAGCAGTCGCTCGCCTGCGCGCACGACTGGCCGTAGAGAGCGCAGACTCCACCGTCGCCCGCCGTGCCGCCGTCGGTCGTGGTGACGGCGCCCCCGCCGTCGGTCGTGGAAACGCCGCCGTCCGCGAGCGTGGTTCCGCCGCAGACCCCCTTCGTACTGCCAGTAGGGATGGCGCACGTGGTACCGGCGCAGCAGTCGGCGTTCGCCGTGCAGCCATTGCCGCTCGGGACGCACGACCCTTGAGCGCCGCAGAGGTTGTTGACGCACGGGGCGCCGCAGCAGTCTGCGCTCGTGGCGCAGACCGTGCCGGCCGCGGGCCGCGCACCCACACAGTCGAGGGGCTTGATCGTACAGCGCGGAACGCCGAGAGAGTCGCGGGCGCAGCACTTTTCGGGGTTGTTCTGACAGTAGTTCGACGCATACCCCACCGGGTCACAGCATCCGTTCGACGCGTTGCAAACGCCGCCTCCCGCAGGCTTCCCGCAGATCGTGCCCGGCTCCGTGCAAGCCTCGCCCTTGTCGCAGAGACCGAACTCCTGCGTGCTTACGTCTTTGCGGCACGTGACGAAGCCTTTTTTCGGGTCGGGCGAGCCCGACCAGCCGCAGCAGTCGCTGTCGCCGCGGCAGAGATCGCCCGTGACATGGCAACCTGATGCCGGCTGGCAGACTGACGTCTGGGTGACGCCATACGGCGCGCACGATCGCGAACAGCAGTTTCCGCCACAAGAGCTGCCTGAAGAAGTGCATAGCGTGCCGGCCACATCGCAGCCGCCCGCACCCGTGGCGGCCGTTATGCCGCAGAGCCCCGCCGTCTTGCCCGGCGCAATGGTGCACGCACCGCCGCAGCACTGGACACTCGAAGAGCAGACGTCACCGTTTTGCGTGCAGAAGGATGTCTCGGTGCACACGCCGTTGTTGCACGCCTTCGAACAGCAGTCGCTCGCCGCGCCGCACGGGTTGCCGGCCGTCTTGCACGTCGCATTGAGCGCAGCACACTTGCCGCCGCCAAGACCGTCGGGAGCGCAGCTACTTCCGCAGCACTCCGCGTTGCTTCCGCACGCTGCATTGTCGGCGACGCATTGCTTGCTCGAGCAAACGCCGCCGATGCACGAGGACGAGCAGCAGTCCGGACCGGCCGCGCATGCAATTCCCGCGAGCTTGCAGCTTCCGATTGGCTTTTCACAATGAAGCGTTAGAGCGTTGCAGTTCGCACTGCAACAGTCGGTGCTCTTCGTGCAAGCTGCTGCTTCGAGCTTGCAGACTTGCGCGTCTGGATCGCGCCCACCGTCCGTGATCGCGTCCACGAAGGCGTCGACTGGTGCGTCGGCGACGCCAGCGTCGCTCGTCGATCGCTGCGTCGAGTCGACGGTGCTGTCGCTCCCCGGGGCGATAGCGTCTAATACCACTTCGTTCCCCCCACCCGCGTCGCTAGTTTCGTCGATGGCCGCGTCCTCGCTACCGCATCCGACAGAAACGAAGTTCATGAGCCCGAACGCCGCGATGAGGCCAAGGGCGGCCGACGGAACCCTTTTCATGATTCATCCCTCTGGCGGTCAACAGAGGTAATACCGCACGTTTGAATGGTGTCAGAACGGGGCCTCTATCGCGCAGCAATCGGCCCTATCTTGTTTTTTCGTACGTGGGTGTCGGCGTTACCCGCTGTTCTTCGCCGGGGGGGCTACGTGACGCCGCGCGTGGACGGGTTACAGCAAAAAGCGGTAGCCTATCGCGAGGCTGAGCGCCCCCGTGTTCGAGTTGCCCGTTGCCATGTGGTCGAGACTGCCGTACTCGAATAGAAACTCACCGATCACGCCGCCCGGACCGAGTTTGAGCTCCGCGCCGAACGGGAGGCCGAAGCCCACCTTTGTCGACTGCTCGGTGGTCTCTGGAATCTCCACACTTCCGACGGCACCGCGCACCGTGCTCCTTAGCAAGTAGATGCGCGGACCGATGCCGACATACGGGACGACGCGCCCAAGCTTCGTATACCGGTACATGGCAACGGGCATGAGGGTGAGCATCTGTTCCGTTAGGTGCCAGTCGTAGGTGCCGCCGGCAACGCGCGCGTCTCCTGCCTGCGTGCCCGAGCTCTTCGGCGCGGCGTAGTCGGCGTCGAGTAGGAGCGCGAAGCTGCGTTCCATCCACGGGAAGACGTAGCCAAGCTCAAGGCCCACGCGGGCGTTGGGGTCGAGACCGCCGAACGAAAGCAGTCCGCCGACTTTCGCGCCGGCCAGGAGCCCTCCTCGCGCCGGTGCTTTGTCCTCGGCACGAGGCTGCTCGGCCGATGCCGGAAGCGACTCGACCGCGGTAGGCGACGCCGATGCGTTCGAAGGTACGGCGGTCGCAGTTTCTGTCGGGGGTACAGCCTTCTGCGCCGTTGCCGTGAGGGGGAAGAACAACGCTGCGGCAGCAAGGAAGAGCGAGAGAGACAATCGCATGGGCTGGTACTCTTTCGTACGCGTCACCATCACCACACCACCAGCTCAGTCGTGTTCGAGCCCAATCCGCCCCCGGTATCGCCGCCGATGAGGAAGATGAACGCGCTCTGAACGGCGCTGCCCATGAGGTAACGAGACTGTAGAAGCTGGATGCCCTCGGAGTTCCACGCGTTGTTTGCGAGCGCAGGCGCCGGCCCAGCGAAAGAAGCCGAGGTTGCGCCCTTCGACGGGGCGCCGCCGGCGCCGCCGAACGTAAAGAGCTGGTTGTTGGCCGCGCAGACGCCGTAACCCGCTGCGGAGAACGGTTTCGACGCGGCGATAGCGCCCAGGTCGCCGCCCGCCACCACCTTGCCGACGTGAACGCCTGTCGCGGCGGCGCCTGCTGCGGTAAGGCCGCCGCCGAAGAAGATATAGGCATCGGGCGCCGCGATCGTCGTCGACACCGTGGCGTCTACGGACCACGCTGCCGCTTGCCAGCGTGGTTGGGGAATTGCGGCCCCGGCGCCGCTGCCCGTGGTCCACGCGCCTGCGGCTTTTTGGTGGCCATTGACGTCGATGTCTACGCGCAGGAACTCGTAGGACCCGAGGGCGGTATTCGAGGCGTCGAGGCCGAGTCCCGCATAAACGTAAAACCGCTTGGGATTCGTCGGGTCGAAGGCGGCCGCTCCAGTCGGACCTTTTCGCGGCGCCGCCATGCTGGGTAGGGTCAACCACTTGCCCATGCTTCCGAGCGGGAGCGGAGTCTCGGTTCCCGCCACGGCGGTGCCGTCATCAGAGAAGCCTAACGTCGGAGTCGTGGCGATAAGCACTTCGCTCCCCGCAGCGCCGTTGGCGAGCTTCGTCCGGTAGACTTTGTAGCCCGAGACATTCGGGAGCTTGTTGCCGAGCGCGTCGACGGGCTCGGTCCAAGACAAGATCACTTGCACCTTTTTCCCGGGGAAGGCCGGTACGCGCACAATGACCTCGCGGCTGGGCAGCGAATCGCCGAGCGGGTTGTCCACGTCGACGGCGCCAAACGTCGCCGACACGCGGTAGAACCAATACCCCGCGTCGAGCCCAACAGTCTGAAGAACGAGGTCGTTGATGGCAAGCCCGGGGACCTCTTGCGGGTCGAGTGTCATGGCGCGCCTCGCCGAAGCGAGGTTAGTCAAGCCGTCGCTTCCGCCGAACAGGTACGTGTAGCGCGCTACCTTCGCCGTGCCTGCGAAGCTGCGCGCGCCGCCGATGTCGTAGCGCTCGCGTCGACGGCGCTCGCGACGAGCGCGCGGCGTGCGCTGGTCATGTTCGTCCCGGCGAGGGGCGGCTTTTGCAGGTTCAGCGATGAGCCCGTCACACCAATCGCCGAGTAGTCCGCGAAGGTTGCGTCACCGTTTGTCACACGCAGAATGCACACGTTGTTGTCGCTTGCCGTGAGCGTCGAAGCGTTGATGGTCGCCACCTGCGTGCAACCTGCATTGGTGCACGTCACGGCGCCCGATGCGACGGAAGGCGTTGACGTCACCCCACCCGCGGTCTTGCACGTGAGGGTGACCGTCGAAGCGCGGAAAGATTGGCCCGATACCGTGACCACTTGACCAGCGGCGCCCACGATCGACGCAGGAGTCGTCGACGAGATCGTCGGCGGCGGACTCGTCGCGGTGGTCTCGGTATAAGCGCTGGCTAGAAAGCCAACCGTGCCGTCGGGATTCGTTACGAGGAGGTCATAGACGCGCGGCGGAGTTCCCTTGGGCACGATCGCCGTGAGGGTATTGCCGTTCACAAACGAGACAGACTCGAGAGGAATGGTGACCGCCGCCACCACGCCCGCCGGATTCAAAAAGGCCCTTGGGGGCGCGATAAACGGCTTGTCCCCCGGTGCCGGCGCGGCGGTGTCGCGGAAGATCGTGATCGCGGTATCCTGCGCGGTGGAGCCGAACGGCGGCACGACGTTCTTCAGGGTGATCGTGGTCGCCGCCTTGACCGTGATGGCTTTGGCCAAGAACGCGCTGCAGCCGGTGCTGTCGGTAAGAAACACATCATACACTCCGGCCGCCTGCGCCTTAGGCACCGTTGCCTCGACGCGGTTCGGGTGCCCTTGAACCGGGGTGTACGTCAGCGTAGTAATGGGCGCCGCCGCTCCCGCGGGCACCATGGTCACTGCGTTCCCAGGCAGGGGTAGAGTGAAGCCCGTGCCGTAGAGGGTGATGCCCGTGTTAACGCCGTTGTAAACGACTTCGGGATCAGCCAAAAACAAGACCGGCCCCGTCACCACATTCACTGTCTTGTGCGGAAGAGGGACGTCGAAGCAGCCGTCAGGATTCGTGACCACGAGGTCGTACTTGGTGCCCACTGTGGCGCCCGGGCCGAAACGCGTGCTCAGTTGCGTGCCGTCGCCGTTCACGGTCGTGTTTGTCGCGGTGAGCGTGGCTTGACCGGGGGCCTCAAGCGTGACGGTCGGGGTGCCCAAAAATCCCGTGCCCGCAATGGTCATTTTGGTGCCACCCGAACAGATCGTCGCGGGGGCAGCGCTCGTGACGATGGGCGGTGCCTCGTCGCGAAGCGAGACCATCTGTTCCGTTTTGCAGGCTGCGGGGGAGGGGTTGGTCACTGAGACGGGATAATCACCCGGCGTAAACGTTCCCTTTAGGACGGTGATCGCGAGGGACGTGCACTGCTGGACGGCGCCCTCGACGAATGTGCCGGCGACCGGCGTACAGCCTCCCGCCGCCGTCGGCACGATCGACCGTGCGCCTATGGTCAGGGCCGGGAGCGTGGACCCAACCTGCAGAAAGCCCGAGCCATTGATCGTGATGGTTTGGTTCGTCTGGTCATCGCAGATAGCTGTCGGCACAAGCGTGGCGATCGTCGGCGCCGGGACCACCGCGACCGAGAGCTTGTCCGTCGATTTGCAGCTAGCTGGCCCCGGGTTGACGAGCGAGACGTCGTAGTTTCCGCTCTCGAGGGAGCCCTTGGGGATGACGAACGAGGCGGTCTTGCAGAGTTGCACACTGCCCTCGACGTGCGTGCCAGGAACGTCCTTGCAGTCGGTGAGCGTCGACGCCGGAAAGTCCTTCGCGCCGATGTGCGCGACGGGAAGCTTCGGGCCGATTTTTAAAACGTCGGTGCCGCTTATCGTAATGGTCTGGTCGGCCTCGGCATCGCAGAAGAGGTCGGGCGTAATCTTGGTCGCCACCGGACGCGGCACGGCGGCGAGCGCGCCGGGAAGGGACGTGCTTTTCGTCCCATCAGGGTTCGTGACTTGAATGTCGTAGAGGCCCGGTGAGAGCGCGAGCTCGGGCGAGACATCGACCGTGATCTGTTGCGGGCTGAGCCAGTGCACGTGGTTTGCCGCGGGATTTGCAGCGTCGTCAGCGATCGTGAAGCTTGCGTTAGCTGGTGCGCCATCGAGGCTCTGCTGCTGCGCGAACACCACCTTCGGCATGACGATACGCACGCCATCGGCCAGTGTATCAACCGGCATCGGCACGAAGCCGTCGCCTCGGATCGTCACCGGCGTTGTGAGCTGCTCCACGCAGACCACGTCGGGGTCGACGGGCGGCGCGGCCAACGGGCTTGGGCTGTCGATGACGTGTCCGCAACCCACGGCTGCGAGCACCCCGAGGATCAGAATGGCGCCTATCGATGTACGAGTGGTCATTCTAGAAAGCTCCGTGAGACAAGGAGGTGCCGCTGCAGAGCGCATGGTCTCACGGCGTGACGTGCCAGGGTTAGATGTCGTATCGAAACGCGCCAGCACCCATGCAAGGACCACGGCTACAACCGTCCGAGGCGACGTTCCAGCCGATGTTAATCTCACCGCCCATCGCACGTCACGGATGTACCGAGCGCGCTCACTGCACCGGCTAAGTTCTCGACCTTAGACGCTGGAACCAGATCGAGTCAGACGAGCCCCGAGCTCCTTGGCGCGGCGTAGTCGGAGTCGGACAAACTACGTACCGACGTGGTTTCGCCCTCCGGTGTTCGCTGCTCTAGTTTCGGCGCGCAGTCCGACCCGCGCTAGACCCGGACGCGCAAGTGATGCCGACGTCTTCGAAAGCATCGCGGAGGGCGTTGTGTTCGACTTCCGAAAACCCGAGTGCAGTGGCAGCGTCGAGGACTCCCTTGCAGCCCTGGACGAACGTGGAACGAGCGGTCCAGTAATTGGCATTCGCTTCGTACCAGGCTTTGCCAGCGCGCCGAACGGACGCGGTTGTCGCAGTGCTGGTCGTCGTCCCGCCACTCAAGCGACGGGCGGCCATGCAGAATGCCTTGTTGAAGATTCCGCTCGAAAAGTGAACGTCGACTGAATTTCGGTACTTCGAAACGTGGTCGATCGAATCTCCGTCCTTGGTCGGGTCGCACATGTAACGAAGCGCACCGTTGGCGGACTTGAGGATATCTTTTCCAATATCGAAGTCAGCCGCGTCACCGTTTCGGTAGAACTCGGCGAGTGTACCGGCAACGTCAGAGAACGACTCGTTCATCGCCCCCGACTGGCCCGAGTAGACGAGTTTCGAATGGAATGACGTAAACCCGTGATTAATCTCGTGGCTCGCAACGTCAAGGGCGCCGCTCAGGGGGTAGAACATGGAAGCGCCGTCGCCGTACGTCATCTGCGTTCCGTCCCAGAAGGCATTTTCGTAGGCCACGCCGTAGTGAACTCGATTCACGATCTTGAAGCCTTGGCCGTCGATCGAGTTGTAGCCCATCCAGTCTGCCATCATGGCCAACGTGGCCTCTGCAAAACCGTGTGCATCGTTGACGGCAGCGTCGCCGATACCATCGAGCGCGCCGGAAACGATCGTTCCCGAGCCGGTCGTGGCGCTGGCCATGTCGAGGGTCCGAACGCGCGGCGTATCCATCTGCCATTCGCCCGCAGTGCGGGCGTCACCTGACGCTTTTGGCGTTACGTCGAGGGCGCGTTCCCAAACGCGAGGGCCCTTCGTGTTTCCCCCGGGCCCCGTCGCTTCGGCTAACGTATGAAGGCTATTGAACTTATCGACGACTTCACCCGACTTCGCGTCGACGAAGTAACTCCACGCTCCGGGCGCCCTTCCGCGTTGCATCTCCGTAAAAAACTGAGACAGCCACACGAGGCGCGGCTGGTCGTCATCGCGCACGAGCATGAGGAGCTCGGACGAGTCGCGGCCCGGTGCGAACTCCGCGTCGGCGCCCTTCGCGAAGTCGCGCTTTGCAGTGGCCATCGCGGCGTCGCTGGATACGGAAGGTTCCGTGGTCACATGCTGCAAGTCAGGACTGACGTTGCCCGCCATCCCGAGGACTTGGTTAGCTGCGGTGTGGACGACAAGATCACCACCGAACACACGGACCCCGTTGTAAGACTGTTGTAGTCTTACGTGCGCGAGTCCCCCTGCACCGGCGGCGGTCGACACAACGTGCAGCGTGGTGGCGCGAGCGAGCCCATCCTGAGCGAGTCGGTCTAGCGCGTAAAACCGGGCGGACGTCTCGATGGATCCCGAAGTGGGCGCCATCGCAACCTGGGTCTCCGCCGCACGCAACCCGTTGGAAGAAGCCGTGAGGGCGGAGTCAGAGCCTCCTTCGGCGCAGGCCGTGAGTGCGAGACCTACACATCCGAGCCACGCCGCTTGTTTCGACCGTTTCATCAGCGTCTTCTCCCAGGCGTCCGGTTGCAGTCCCTCCCTTGTACCGGAGAAGGGGCGTGCGCCTAGCCTGTAGAAACGAATGAGACGTAAGGGAAATCCGGAGGGGCGGGGGAGCTGTCGGCGTCCGCCCTCACGCTGCTCGAACTGCTCGAACCGTGGGCGCCAGGGCGCTGGGGGCCGGAGGCGAGCCACTGGCGTCGTACCGACTCGGAATCGGTTTAGTCTGCGTGCGACGATAAAGTTGCGAGCACCACGTCCGTGAGCGAAGCGTCGTCGCGCGACGAGAGGTCAAGGACGAGCGACGTGACGGAGGCCGCACCTCGGTCGTAGGCGTCCGTGTCGCTACCGGGGTCTGGATCGTGGCGTACGCCCGGACCTCCGACCCAGAGGTATTCTCGTCCTCTAGGGTCGACGCGGAACTCGATGTCTTCCTCGTA
This sequence comes from Polyangiaceae bacterium, assembly GCA_025353725.1. Lineage (GTDB taxonomy): Bacteria > Myxococcota_A > Polyangia > Polyangiales > Polyangiaceae > Labilithrix. Next base: position 15,271 of record JANXOF010000020.1, read on the forward strand.
AAGCCGAGCGCCGAGGCGCGTCTTTTGTATCTCGCCGTTCCATTCGAGCGGTACGTTCAGATTGAGCAGAGGCGTGTTGCGGACCACTGACGGACCCGGTCGCGGTCCCGCACCGAGAGCGCCGTGCGTGGCGTCGTAAAGACTTCGAGCCAAACGGGAAGTGAGTGTGGCCACGCGCACGAGGTCGGCGTTTACGTCGGAGCTCGAGGCTATCGCGGGAATACCGCGGAGCGCGCCTTCACGGGCGGCGGCGATCGTCCCTGAGTAAAACGCGTCTTGGCCTAGGTTCAAACCGCGATTGATGCCCGAACACACAAGGTCGGGCCAGCGAGGGAGAAAACGCGTCGCAGCGTGCAGCGCAACATAGACGCAATCGGCGGGTGTCCCATCAATGGCAAACATGCCCCGCTCGACCTCGCGCGTTCGCAGGGGGCGGTAAAGACTGAGGGAGTGGCTGGTGGCACTTTGCTCGGTCTCGGGCGCCACGACGACGACCTCCGCCCACGTCGAGAGCGCATCGCGCAACGCACGAATCCCGGAGCTTTGATAACCATCGTCATTCGATACAAGGATTAGAGGACGCATCGTTCGTCACGCAAACCTACCACGGCGGCCAAGCGCACGTGGGTGCACGCTGCGCGGTTATTCAGGACGGCCTTCAAGTAGTGCCGTGAGCAAGCCGAGCTGCATGTTCGCATTGACCGGGGCGGCGCCGCCGAGATCCATTGCCAAACGGCTTGCGAGTTCGACGTGCGTCACTTCGTCCAGCACAAAGTCAGCCGCCATTCCGACGAGGTCGAGCGGCGCTTTGGCTACGGCCAGCGCGCGAACGACATCGGAAAAGGCGAGCACCGCCCGATATTCGCTAATCGCAATTTCAGTCCAACTCCACCGCGCACTATCGAGAAGCTCCGGTGAATACTTTGCGAGGTTGACCGAACCCCACGGCAGATCGTCAAGCCCCGGGCGAGTGCTCCGGTAGTGGCACTCCGCGATGCCTCCCAACCATTCGAGCTCAAACGCGCCTTCAGTCAACGGTCTCGCTCCGCGTCACTCACGGCGGCGTCCGCCCGGGGCGTTTGGTTTGGATCGTAACAGGTATACCCGGGCTTTGGTGTATTCGACCGGACCCCTGCGGCGTCGGCGCCGGCATCACTGGGAGTACATGTATACAGCACGGAAGGTAAGCCCACGGCATCGCCGCAGGCCGCAGTCGTAGCGGTGACTGCCGTAGCAGTAGCCATTGAGGCTCGGGCAAGTAGGCTTCGTGGCTTCCGTAACCTCTTCATTGGGTTCACGATAGGCTTCGTCACGCTACGTAGCGAGACCGACGCGCCCCTCCCAGCGTCCGCTGACGCCGTGAGGTTGCTGAAAACTGCCTTTCGCATTTGCTTGTGCATCACTGGCGTCTGGGCGGGAACGCCGGACTTGGAGACCACGCTCGACGAACGCCCTGCACCTCGCCTAGGATTCCCGAACTTTCAGGAGGAATCATGCGCGCCTTCATAGTTGCCGTTGCAGGTCTTACGTTCGTCTCTTCCGTCGCCTCGGCTGAACCGCCGCCAAAGGCGTCCGGCGCTCCTGCCTCTGGCGCTGCGGCTATGCACGGCGACAGGAAGGGCGAAGGTGTCGCCGTGCACGGCGAGAAGAAGGGTGAAGGCGCCGTGGAGCCCGGCGACAAGAAGGTCGAAGGAGCTACGGCTCGCGGCGATAAAAAGGTAGACGACGACGATGACGACGCGCCCGCAGGTGCCACCGCCGCTGCCGGCAAGCCCCCGGTGGGTCGTCGCACGCCCGCTCAGCTCGCGTTCCGCCAGGAGCTATGGAAGCGTCGTGAGCAGGCCATCGAGGCAAAGGTTCACAAGGGCGGAAGGCGATTGACCGAGGAAGAGCGCGAGGCAGTCAAGGCGCACTGGCTGCGCGTCAGCCGCCTCATGCGAATCCGTGAGTTAGCGCAGGAGGACAAGGCGGACGCCATCGTCAAGCGCGCCGACGCGGCCCTTGCGCGTGAGGAAAAAAAGATGGACACGAAGCTCGATAAGATAACCGCCAAGGCGACGGGAGGTGTGAAGTGAAGCGCGCACGGCTTGTCACGCTCGCCGTCGTCGTCACACTCGCCGCTGTCGGAGCCTGCACTCCGAAGGAGACTGCGGCGACAGCTGACGCGCAAGCGTCGACGACCGGAAGCACGCCTACGACCGCCTCTTCGACGACAGCCGCGGCGACGCCGAGCGCGTCTGCGGCCGCGTCGACCGCGTCGACCGCGGTGGGCGCGACGGGGCCCGACTTGTTGCCGAGTCACGGTGAGATTGCCAAGCAGGTGCGCGGCGAGGTCACGAAGCAGAACTACAAGTCAGAGCTCGACAAACTCGAGAAGGAGCCTGAGTAGCTGGTGCTAATCAGGCCTTAGAGTTGCGAGGGGGCGCGGAGTCGCTACCGCGACCACAGGGCCCCGAGCTCGAGTTCCACGGCATCGAAAGGTGCTACGCGCACTCTGTCGAAGTCTTCGTGCGTCGCGATAAGCAGGTAGCTGTCACCTTCGCTACGAAACGCTTCGAGTGTCTTAGCGAGGGGGTCAATTAGCCAGAGGTAGGCGACGTGCTCGCGCGCGTAGATGCGTCGTTTTGGCCCGCGGTCGACCTTGCTCGTGTTCGGGGACAGCACCTCGCAGATCCAGTCTGGTGCCATGGTGAAGTACGCGGCCTCGGGCATCTCCGGCATACGCTCGCGGCGCCACCCGGCCAGGTCCGGCACTACGATGTCGCTCTCAAAATGCAGTTCGGGCTCATCGAGAATGAGCCATCCGCCGGGCCCTCCGCGGCCCCGGTCGAATGGCCCGCCGATATCGATACCGAGCGTCGATGCCGCGCGCGCGTGGGGGCTGGCGGGTCGTGGATGCGCATGGAGCACACCTTCTACGATTTCCGCGACCTGGGGCTCGGGAACGGCGAGGAGGTCCTCGTAGGTGGCCAAGCGATGCGCCTGAGACATGGCTTTAATGCTAGCATGCCCAGGCTGACTGGGCCGATGCGCCCTCGGGCGCCGAGACGCTCCCGGGCGTTGCCCAAATACGTCCGCGGGGCGGTTCGCAGGCGCTTCCCCCGCGGTCGCGACTTCCTGGCTGTTAGGCGCCTTCCCGGTCGTTGGGGCACATCGTGCCACCACGGCGACAAGCGTTTGTCTAGCCTTTCGCGCCGGCAACCACCTACGCTTTGTTTCGGAAGAAGCGCCGGTCAGAGTTGAACCCGAAGCTCGGCGAGGGCCGGGAGTCAGGCCAACAGATGCGGGCTTCAAAAAGGAGGCGGGGATGACGACAGGCTCCGGTAGCGCGCGACCACCCAGGACGAGAGCGATTGCAGACTCGATGGTGCCGGGATCGATACCGCCTCCGGTGGTCGAATTGATCTCGGAGGAGACGCGCGACCGGCGACTGCTCCGCGCGCTCGACGTCAGCGGCACCGGACAGATCCCGCGTCGAGCATTGGCGGAAGCGGTCGCACGCGTCGGCCTTCGCGCCGATGACGTCCGGCTCGCAGAGTCGATGCAGCGCTTGGCGGAATATAGAGACGACGCGGTTCTTTCCACCGACGAGATGGTGCAGGTGATGCGCCCGAACGTCTCGCTTATCGAGCGCGCGTTGCGGGGTAACCTCGTGATCCCCGATTTTCCGGGCTTCTGTGACGAGATCCTCGAAATCTACGAGGAAACCCGGAACATCGGGGGCGGAAAGGTCGCTGATTATATCCCGCAGCTCGCGCGCGTGCCGGCGAAGCATTACGGCGTTTCGGTCTGCACTCAGATCGGTCGGTATTCCGCTGGGGCTGGAACTTTCTGCAACGATCGTCGTGAATTGCGCGTTACGTCTTCTCTCGGCTTCCGCCTCGACCGTTTGCGCTACCTATTCGCGTAGCGCACCGGGGGGCGATGGGCGGTGGGGTCACGCTGATTTAGGTGGCAATGCGTGGGAATGGAATGCCGACGGGTATCAAGTCTATTCGACGCTATGCATCGATTGCGCAAGCTTTACCCAAGCCGCCGATCGGGTGATTCGGGGCGGTAGTTTTAACAATGAAGCCTCGAAATTGCTTGCTTCAACGCGCGGCAGCGTTCCGCCGACGAATCGGGGCAGCGATGTCGGCTTTAGGTGCGCGAGAATTCCCTAACCGTGGTCGCGCTTGCCTCCCAGCGCACGCAAGAATTGCCGCGCAATATGCTTCTTATCCATCAGGCGCTCAGGAGTAAGCAGTGCACCCTCACTTGCATACATGACCTTCGATGCTAGTACGTCGTCGGAGGAGTGATGACCATGAACTTTACAAAGATTGCTGGGGTAGCAATGCTGTTTGCAGCGTCGGCGAGCCTCGCTGGATGCGCGGAATCCGTGAGCGATTCCAGCCAGGAGGTCGAAAACCTGACCCCTTCGGGCACGGCGAGCGCGGCACCCTTTTACAAGGTCTCGATAGGGCGGGCCCCGGAGGCCTCACTCATCTGGACGTACCACCCTACGTTCACCGCTCCAGCGTCCCGCTTGAACGCAAACGGCATCAAGTTTCATCGCAACTACACGCGGTTCGGCGACACCATCCCCGTGCAGCCGGGCAAGTCGATTCGATTTACCAATGACGCGGCGTTCGAGCTAAAGATCGAGGTCACCGTCATTCATTTCGGGGGCGGTCAAGAGCCTCCGTGCGATGCGCCGGCGACGTTTGACCGGCGACCGACGGTGACGCTCGCTCCAGGAGCGACGCTTGACGCGGTCGTCCCGTCGCAGTTCGGGGATATCGTCGAAGTCGTCATTCCGAGGGGTCAGCGAAGCTACGAGCAGTCGGGGACTCTCGTGCACGATAACGCATTCGACTACGTCGCTTCGAAAAGCGACACAGCGCTCACGGGAATGGGAACCTGTCACGGAGGCCCGCCCGGAGGCGCATCCCTGTAACGCAGGCTCTCGCGAAGGGTCGCCGAAGCGGGCGGCACATGTCCGTAGAAACGTACGGCTCATGTTTGCCAACCACGACCGGAGATGGTGACGTGAGCGCCCAGGACTGGCGAGGCAGTCTTGGGCGCTTACCTGCGGTTCGGTGTAGTAGAGCGACCTGATGCATCGTTCACGGTTGGCGGGGTTTATCATCGACTGCAACACGGGGGATTTGGACGCCGCATCTGCGTTTTGGGGAGCGGCGTTCGGAATGCCCGTCATTGAGCGTGAGCCACCGAGTTACGGGAGGCTCGACGCGAGTTCGCGCGACCTTCACATTGAGGTCCAAAGGGTTGACCATCCAAGTCGAGTCCACCTCGACATTGAGACTGACGACATCGATGCCGAAGCAAATCGCCTCGAACGACTCGGTGCACTGCGCATTGAAAAGATAAAGCGGTGGTGGGTAATGGAGGCGCCGACTGGGCACCGCTTTTGCGTCGTTCGGGCAAAGTCGGACCTTACCGAAGGCGTCGGCGTGAGCATCTGGCGTTGAATTTCACCACGCGTTGGCTCGTTGCAGGTAGCTCTTGAAGATGCGAGGACGTGGGATGGCTGTCGTGTTGGGTTGCGTCGTTACGGCGCCTTTTGCAGTGGCGTGCGCGGGCATCTTGGGCATCCACGAGCTGCCTTTGGACGACGGCCCTGACGACGCCGCTGCGCAGGGCGAGGGTGGGCTCCCCGAAGCACGCGACCCACGTGACGCGAGCTTTCTTTCTGACGTCGGCGACGTGCCTGGTCCGCCGGACGGCAGCGTCATCGTGGCGCTGCTTCCCCCGAGTTGCGGCGTCGGCGACGCGGGCGGCCTTGGCCTCTCGAACTGCGGCCCTGTTCGCAACGAAAGCTGCTGCGCAAGCCCGCTTGTTCCGGGGGGTACGTATTACCGAGGCTACGATGGCGTAAGCAACAAGGACACAAGCGCGCCTGCGACGGTGAGCAGCTTTCGCCTCGAAAGGTTCGAGGCAACGGTGGGTCGATTCCGTAAGTTTGTGGCGGCTTCATCGGCGGGTTGGGTGCCCCCAGAAGGATCGGGGAAACACACCCACGTCAACCATGGCGAAGGACTTTTGCAAGGCAGCTCGAATGTTCACGAACCAGGGTGGGACAGTACTTGGAATACCAACTTGGCAAATTCGCAAGCCGCATGGACGGAGAAGCTCTCGTGTGATTCGACCTACCAAACATGGACGGGTACACCAGGTGCAGACGAGGAACGCCCGATCGTCTGTGAATCATGGTTCGAGGCTGCGGCATTTTGCATTTGGGACGGGGGGTTTCTGCCGAGTGAAGCCGAATGGAACTATGCGGCTTCAGGTGGAGACGAGCAGCGACCCTACCCCTGGTCCAATAACCCTCCAACGTCGATAGATGTGGATTGTGGACGTGCGAATTATTCTGGATGTGCCGGAAGCACAATCAAGGTTGGTAGCGCACCGCAAGGTGATGGGAGATGGGGCCATGCGGACTTGAGCGGCAATGCGTGGAATGGAATACAGATTGGTATCAAGCCTATTCAACGCCGTGCACGGATTGCGCAAACTTCACTCAAACGACTTACCGCGTGACTCGAAGAGCAGGGTTTGGCAACGGCGCGTCAGAACTACTTGTTTCAACGCGAAGAAACTTTCCACCAGATCGGTCGGCATTCCGCTGGGGCTGGAACTTTCTGCAACGATCGTCGTGAATTGCGCGTTACGTCTTCTCTCGGCTTCCGCCTTGACCGTTTGCGCTACCTATTCGCCCATCCGTTCGAACTTTCGTGCGCCTTGCTCGTACGCCAGTTGCACCGTATCTTTTCTTCGGGAAGTCGAGAACAGTTGTGACCCACGCAGGAAAACCCGAACTCGACCCCGGCCGCGTTTATCGGACGCGCGACCTGAGCCGTTGGAGCGCAAATCCCCACGTCTTGCGAAACGCCTCGTTCGGTCCGGCGAGCTCGTCCCGCTTGCTCCTGGCCTGTTCGCGCATCCGAAATGCGGTCGCTTCGGGACCGTGCCGCCCGGCGACGAAGAGCTCCTGCGCGCGTTTCTCGATGACACCCCGTTCGTTCTTACGGGGCCCGACCGTTGGAACGCGCTCGGCCTGGGAACGACGGCAGTCTTCGCAGAGACCTTAGTCTACAACCACAAGCGGTCTGGCCGCTTCGTGCTCGGCGGTCGCGCCTTCCAGCTGCGCCGCGTTGCGTTTCCCGATACGCCGGTGCCCGAGTGGTACGCCGTTGACCTGCTTCAGCACGCCGACCAAGTGGGAGCAGCGCGCTCCGACATCGCGAACGCACTCGCTCGCGCGCTAGCCGTAGGACGCTTCGACGGCGACCGGCTGCGGGCGATGGCGGCGCGCTATGCGACGCAAGCCATCCGCGAGCTCCTCGACTCGGCCATGGCGACGTCGCCCGCATGATATTCGTCCACGACGACCCGGATTTCGAAGACCGTATGCGTATCGTCGCGCGCGATCGTCGTCTGTCCGGGGTGCTTCGCCCGTTCGTTCTCCTCGAGGTGGGGAGTGCCCGCGTGACGCCAGCCGTCCATAAGGACTTGACGTCGTTTGTTCATGAGCATCTTCACGACCTCAGGCAGCTCGAATTGTGCGATTTGAACCTCCCGGCGGCGGTGAGGTGCGTGCACCCGCTCGTAACGCTGCTCGAGAAGTTCGACGCGATTCATCGACGAGCGCTCAAGCCAGAGGCGGAGCCCGCGACGTTCGTGCGGCCTTTCGAAGACGCTGCGCGCATCATCGCCGCCGCGCCGTCGCTACCCGTGTTGGCGGACAACACGGACGTTCGGACGCTCGCAGCGGAAATGGTTAAGCAGAAACAGCTCGCTTCGCTCCCAAGTGCGACAGATGTCGCATTCGCCCCCGATCAGGGCTCGCGATGGAACGACATCCGCCGCGCACACGAAGCCATCGCGCCAATGTTCTGGGGAGAGCACATCTCGCTTGACGATGCGTGCGCCGCCATTTGCGGATGGATCGCACGGTTGTACGCGTAGCGGCCTGATGGGCAGCTGCTAACTCTTACTTCGCAACGCGAAAGCTTACGGCTGAAGCGGAGAGCTTACGAATCCTGTTGGACGCCTTCGGATCGGAACGCGCTTGGGCGCGGATTGATTTCGAGCGTCTGCGGGCGTGCCAAGCGGGCGTCCGCGCGATGAGGCCAACGCTCGTGGGCGGAATTGCGAGCTCCTCGGCTGGCATCGGAAGCCTGGCGACGAGCTATCGCGCACTTACGCGAGCGGCTCGCATGCCAAAAAGGCCGCGCTCGATGGGTTGCGCGTGGTCTCCCACCCGCGCAGACGCGCTCCGTAAGCCTCGACGCCGTCCCGGAAGGCTCCTTTCGGCGCGATGTCTGTAAGTCCAAGGTAAGTTACGTCATCGCGCACGTTGCGCGGCGATTCCGCACGGCTGGCACGGCACTGGACTTCCACTGCTTTGCATCCCCGGTCTCGGTGCCTATCGCCTACACTCGCGCTGCGAGGTGGCATGACAACCAAGCGCGAGACTCTGGACTTTCTCACCCGTGACGAGTTGCTCGCCGCCGTAGACCGCTTTGAGCTCTCCGTCGCTGACCGGCGTGCGAAGGCCGGGCTCGTCGATGCCGTGGCGTCGTCGAAGAAAGCGACGCTCCCCGAGGTGCTCGCCGACCTCTCGCGCGATCGCTTGAAAGAGCTTTGCCGCGCGCTCGGACTCGATGACTCGGGGCGCGAGAAGGCGTCGCTTGTCGAACGCTTGAGCGGCGCGAAGCCGGCGCACGCCGCGCCAACTCCGAGCGGCGCAAAGTCGAATGGCGCCAAGCCGAGCGCGTCTCCGTCTGAGGTGCCCGATGTCGCCGGTACGCTCACGGTCGATAAGCTCGAAGGCTACCTTTGGTCGGCAGCTGACATTCTCCGTGGCTCGATCGACTCCTCCGACTACAAGAATTTCATCTTCGGTCTGCTTTTCGTCAAGCGTCTTTCCGACCGCTTCGACGAAGAGTGCGAGGCGCTCGTGGCGGAAGGCGCCGACCCCGATGACGCCGACGAACACCAGTTTTTCGTGCCGCCGCGTGCGCGCTGGGCTTCCATTCAAAAGACCGCGACAAACATCGGCGATGCGCTCAACAAGGCGTGCTCCGCGCTCGAGGAGAAAAACACCGGGCTCGAAGGCGTGCTCGCGGGCATCGACTTCAACGACGAGCGAAAGCTCGGCGACGCCCGCAACCGCGACGCCGTGCTCGCGCGACTCGTGCAGCATTTTTCGAAACTGAATCTCAAGAACGCGAATCTCGAAGAGCCCGACATGCTCGGGCGCGCGTACGAGTATCTCATCGAAAAATTCGCCGACGACGCGGGCAAGAAGGGCGGCGAGTTCTACACGCCGCGCATGGTCGTGAGGCTGATTGTCGAGATTTTGCGCCCCACGGAAGGGATGCGCATCTGCGACCCGACGTGCGGCTCGGGCGGCATGCTCATCGAGTGCGCGCACTACCTCGAACGCCACGCGCAGAACCCGAAGAACCTCTCGCTTTTCGGCCAGGAAAAAAACCTCGGCACGTGGGCCATCTGCAAGATGAACATGCTGCTTCACGGCCTCGCGAGCGCGAAGATTGAGAAGGGCGACACCATCCGCGACCCGAAGCTCGTCGATGGCGGCGCGCTCCGCGTGTTTGACCGCGTCATTGCGAATCCGCCTTTCTCCCTCGACGAGTGGGGCCGCGAGGTCGCGGAGCGCGATGGCTTCGGGCGCTTCCGCTTCGGGGTTCCGCCGAAGACGAAGGGCGACCTCGCGTTCGTGCAACACATGATCTCGACAACGAACAAGACCGGCATGGTCGGCGTCGTGATGCCCCACGGCGTGCTCTTTCGCGGCGCCGCGGAAGGGGAAATTCGCAAAGGGATCCTCGAAGAGGACCTCGTCGAAGCGGTCATTGGGCTCCCGTCGAATCTTTTTTACGGCACTGGCATCCCCGCCGCGATTCTCATCTTGAACCGCCACAAGCTCGCCGAACGAAAGCGCAAAGTGCTGTTCATCGAGGCTTCGCGCGCGTTCAAGAAAGGCTCAGCGCAGAACTACCTTCGCGCCGAAGACGTGACGACGATTGCCACGGCCTTCCACGCGTTCAAGGACGCCGCGAAGTACGCACGCGTTGTTGACGTCGAAGAGATTGCGAAGAACGACTTCAACCTGAACATCTCGCGCTACGTCGAGACGGCCGACGCGGCCGAGAAGGTCGATGTCGCCAGCGCGATCGCGAAGCTTCGCGAGTTAGAGGCGAAGCGCGGCGAGGCCGAGACGCGGATGAACGCGTATCTCAAGGAGCTTGGGTATGACTCCTAATGGATGGAAGGCCATTCGTCTCGCAGAAGTCGCGGCAATCCGTCATGGGTTCGCGTTCGCAGGTCAGCACTTTCGGGATGAACCGGCTCGAGACATCCTATTGATGCCCGGCAACGTCAAGATTGGCGGCGGATTCAAGCGCGACAAGTTGAAGTACTACGTAGGGCCTGTAGAGACGGAGTACGTTCTTCGACCGGGTGATCTTGTGGTCACCATGACCGATCTCAGCAAAGCCGGTGACACGCTTGGTTATAGCGCCTTGCTTCCCGCGATCGTTGGACATCGCTTCCTTCACAATCAGCGGATTGGACGTGTAGAGGTCGTCGGCGAAGACGCGGCTCCACACTACGTTTCGTGCCTGATGTCTAGCGATGGCTATCGCAAGCATGTTCTGGACACCGCCAGTGGCACCACCGTTCGGCACACTTCTCCCGCCCGCATTCTGGATGCTGTCGTCCTCCTCCCGTCCCTCGGGGAGCAGCGGAAGATCGCCGCGATCCTCTCCTCGGTGGACGACGCCATCGAGGCGACGCAGGCGGTCATCGAGCAGCTCCAAGTCGTAAAGAAGGCAATGATGGCCGAGCTTCTGACCCGCGGGCTCCCGGGCCGTCACACCCGCTTCAAGCTCACCGAAATCGGCGAAATCCCCGAAGAGTGGGAGGTCGTCAAGGTCGGGGCGATCGGACGAGTGATTCGTGGGGCAAGCCCGCGACCAAAGGGAGACCAACGTTACTACGGAGGTTCGGTGCCGCGATTGATGGTTGCCGACGTTACGCGGGATGGGAAATGCGTCACACCTCGTATCGACTTCCTAACCGAGGCGGGCGCAGCCCTTAGTCGTCCGGTTCCCGCCGGAACCCTAACGATTGTTTGTAGCGGAACGGTCGGAGTCCCCGCGCTGCTAGCGGTAGACGCTTGTATCCATGACGGATTTCTAGCGGTTCTCGATCTCGGAGCGAATACACGAGCCGAGTTCCTTTACTACTCGCTAAGCGCCGTTCAGCACCGGTTTTATAACGCCGCCACGCACGGAGGCATCTTTACGAATCTCACCACCGAAATCCTCCGAGAGTTCCCGATCGTGCTGCCCGACGTTCAAGAGCAAGAACGGATCGCGGCCGTCCTAGATGTGCACGACAATAGGTTCAACATTGAAACTGACAATCTCGCGGGATTGCGCGCTGTAAAATCCGCCTTGATGTCCGTCCTACTCACCGGCGAGGTTCGCGTGAAGCCCGACGAGGAGGCTGCGTGATCAAGCGCCCTGCACGCATCCAAGATTGGTCAATAGACCTCGTGCGCGAGATCGCCGCCAGTGCAATGACGGAAAACGATTGGTTCGACCTCAAAGAAAACCTTCAAGGGCAGCCCGAGGACCAACGGAAGATCGTCGCGGCTTTCGCAAACACGCAGGGCGGCTTCCTTGTGTTCGGGGTCACCAACGGCCGCGCGGTCAGCGGAGTCGCCAACCTTGAACTGCCGCGAGACTTTGGTAGCAAGCTTACACATGGGCTTAGCCCCTCGGTTGCATTCCGGTTTGCCGATCCGTTGGTCGTTTCTGGCGCCGCTTCTGTATGGATATGCGAGGTGCCGCGAAGCCAACGCGGGCCGCACGCAGTGCTCGTGAATGAGCATTGGGTGTTCCCGAGACGTACGGAATCCGGAAGCAATGTCTCGATGAACGTGGAGGAGGTTCGCTTGGCGTTTCAGGACACCGAGACTCGGCGGTCAAAGCTTGCGCTTGTGGCGTCCGAGCTTGAGCTTATCGAGGCAATCGCGAAGCGCCTCCTCGACAATACGCCCACAGAACTGGCGACCGGCGTGAACTACTGGACCTTCATCACGCGCTACCCGACGACTCTCCTCGATACAGTTCTCGGGGACGCATTCGCCCTACTCGCATCAGATACAGAGACATGGGGAGCGTTGGCGTTTCTGCGCGACGCCGTGAGCAATTCCAATACCGCTGCGAAGCACCTCGGTGACCTCGCGTTCATGCCCCTTACTAACAAAGAAAAGGACATCGCGATGCTCACCGAGCACATCCGGGCATCGGCAAAGGGAGTTATTGAAAACTCCACAATCGCTCGCCACCGCATTGCTGCGGTGCTCGGTGAAAACCTTCGTGCCCTCGTCACGGACCCAGAAGATGCAAACACCAGGCGCACATGACGACCGCGGCTAACTTCGATATCGCACCGTTCCTTGGGCTCACCGAAGGGCAGCACTTTGAGCGCAAATCGCTCTTTGAGGGAGAACCCGGCAAAAAGAAGCCGCGTGACCGCAAGAGTGTCCGCGATCAGATCGTCGAGTGCGTGGCTGCGTTTGCGAATGCTGAAGGCGGCGTTGCGATCTTCGGGCTCGAGGATGACGGAAGCGTCACTGGCCACCGGTATCCAGCGGAAGCGGTCGACGAGATGCTGCGCGCGCCGTCTTCGCGAACCCAGCCCGCACTCGCGGATGGTTTCCGACTTACTCACGAAGGTAAAGAGTTGCTCGTTTTCGAAGTGCAGGTCGCGGACGCCCCCGTCATGGTGACCGGCAATGGCTACCCACTCCGCGTTGGGGACAGCATCGTCAAGATGGCGGAGCCCAAGATACGCGCGCTGAAACTTGAGGGACTCGCGGAGAGTTGGGGCAATCGCCCGTCGCCGATGACCATGGCGGACCTCGATAATCAACTGCTTACGCGTGCGAAGGAGGGGTCCGGTTACCCCGGCATCTCCGACGAGGAGTATCTACTCAAGCGTAAGCTCGCTGATCGCAAAGCCACTGGGATCGCATTGCGCCATGCCGCGGAGCTTCTCTTCGCCCGCGATCCGGATCATCCGAACGCGGGCGTGCGCATCTTCCGCGTCATCGGAACGGAGCGCCGCGTGGGTACCCTGTACAATGTGGAAGAACGACCGCGCATCGAAGGGCCGTTGCCCGCGGTCCTCGACGGCGCTTTCGCCGCGGTTCAAAGTTTGCTCCGAAAGCCGTCAAGGTTGCGGGGCACACGATTCAAGGAGACGCCGGAGTACCCCGAGTTTGCGTGGCGCGAGGCCATCCTCAACGCGGTTGCTCACCGTGACTACGCCAACCAAGGGCGCTGCATCGAAGTGTCGCTTTTCGACGACCACATGGACGTGACGAGTCCGGGCGGACTTCTGCCTGAGATTCGGATGGCTGCCTTGCGGGCTCGCGAGCGCGTCCACCAAAGTCGTAATCCTCGTATCGTGCGAGCGCTTGTAGACCTCGGATTCATGAGGGATCAGGGCGAGGGGATTCCGCGCCTCTTCGCTGAGATGGAGGGCTTGTTCCTTCCCGACCCTGAACTTGAATCGTCAGAAAGCTCCTTCTGTTTGACGCTCCGGAATGCGCCGACACTCACTACGGCGGACGGCGCATTCATTGGCTCGCTCGGGTCCGAGGATCTCTCGGATCTAGAATTCCGCGCACTTCTCGAAGCCTCGCGGCATGGTCACATTGACAACGCGAGAATGAGAGAAATTGCGGGGCTCGACACGCTCGGAGCAAGCAAGCTTCTGATTGCCCTTCGAGATCGGAACCTCCTTGTGCTGCATTCCGCGGGGGCAAGCAGTTACTACGAACTGTCCGAACGCCTAACGTCCGCGAACGTCGCGCTCGAAACCCTAGGCGCGAGTAGAAGCGGTGATCGCGAGGCAGCGCCTCAAGCGGTCGGTACTTCAGCGGATGCCGTTGAAGCTCCCGGGGATAACCGGGCGGACTCCCGGGGATATCAGCCGGAACTCCCGGGGATACCCGGATTGGACCTGCTCGGGTAAGCCTCGGACCGCGACCCCGCAAGGATAGGTTGTGGCCCGAGATTCAGCGTTTTTGTTCCGATCAGTGGCTGACTTCGCAAGAGATCGCAGCAGCCCTTGGTCACCATCGATCCGCAGAAGAGCTTACGCGCGGACACCTCGGCCCGATGGTCAAGGAAGGCCTCCTCGACCGCCGACACGAAGAACGAAATCACCCTCATCAGGCATATCGGACGCGAGAGAAAACAGTAGGCGAACCGTGAGCCGCGGACGAGGCTGGAACGAAGAAAGCCTCTCTGAAATTCTCGCGAGAGCTCACGTTAAACGCGTTAGGTCGGCGCGCGTGCATCCCACGGTCCGCTAACGTAAGTTTTACGCGCCGCATCGATTCGCGGGTCGAAGCTTAAGCCATCTCTCGTAGAGCGCACCGCGTTGACGCTCGTGAAGCCAGGACCAAATCCGATAAGCTGTTTTTAGCCCGCGTCAGCGAACAGCGCTTGTCCCAGCCGTTCTTGCACCGAAAGTCTGACGCGCTGCCCAGGCACCGTCTGCAGGAAAGCCCACATGACTTCGACAGGCTCATTTGGCGTTATGCGCGGCTTCTTCGCCATCCAGAAAAAACGTGTGGGGATCAATCCGCACTACCTCGTCGCCGTCTGCTTGAACGATCATAGTGCCGGTTGCGCGCGCAATCTGAATCGCCCGCTGCCGCGCTCGGCGTAACGCGGCGAGAGCAGCCTGCGCTTCTTCGTCTCGAGTCGTAAATGTTGGTTTCATTCATAGTCTCCTTGCGCGATGCGTCGTGGGACGCGATAACGCAGTCGCTGATGGTCTAGGCCTCGATGCTCGGGTGCGCGTTCGTATTCGTCCGCCTGGAAGTGATCTCGCGGACGTTGCCTGATAGTTCTGAGCGTAGCGATGACTGGCGGACGCGGTTGGAACGAAGAAAGTCTCTCTGAAAACCCCGCGATAGCTCACCTCG
The DNA here is from genome assembly GCA_025353725.1 of Polyangiaceae bacterium. GTDB lineage: Bacteria > Myxococcota_A > Polyangia > Polyangiales > Polyangiaceae > Labilithrix. The sequence goes on from JANXOF010000020.1 coordinate 30,314, forward strand.
AGCGCCTCGGTTGGACATACGTACGGTCCGAGGTCCTCGACAAAGATCGCGAATCGCTCACGCAAGTCGTGCTCGTTCCGCGCCTCGCGGCCGCCATCAAAAAGTTGAACCCGTGGATCTCGGCCGACAACGTCCACAAGGCTGTGCGCGCTATCACCGGCCTTCAAGTCACGAGCCTCATTGAAGCAAGCGAGAAGCTGCATACAACACTGACCTACGGCGTAGCCCTCGAACAAGACTTGGGGGACGGTAAAAAGAGCCACCCCGTGCGTTACTTCGACTTCGACGACGCCGTCGCCAACGAGTTCGTGGTCACGCGCCAGTTCAGGGTGCACGGCGCGAAGAAAAATATTCGTACCGACGTGATGCTCTTCGTCAATGGCGTCCCATTGGGCATCATCGAGTGCAAGAGTCCGACGCTGGGCGAAGGCTGGAAGCTCGAAGCCGTCGATCAATTCTCGCGCTACCAAGAGATGGAGGACCGCTACCGGGAGCTGGGTACGCCCAAGCTTTTTGAGACGATCCAAGTATTAATTGCGACGTGCGGGCAGGCCGCCGCGTACGGCACCGTGCTCACGCCATATCGCTTTTTCGTGGAGTGGAAGACGCCGCACCCGCGAACGCTTGATGACTTGGAACGCGAGCTTGGTCGCAAGCCCAACGCGCAAGAGATTCTCTTTGAAGGCATGCTCGCTCCGGCGACGTTTCTCGATCTCGTGCGCAACTTTATTGTCTTCGAGCGCGACGGAAAGAGCGGGCGCACGGTCCGGAAACTTTGTCGATATCAGCAGTTTGCGGCGGTGAACAAGGCCATCACGCGCGCACGGAGCGCGAAAAAACCGACCGAGCGCGGCGGCGTCGTGTGGCACACGCAGGGCTCGGGCAAGAGCCTCACGATGCTCTGGCTCGCGCTCAAGCTACGGCGCGACGCCGTGCACGAGAATCCGACGCTCGTGATCGTCACGGACCGCAAAGATCTCGACGAGCAGCTCGCGAAGACATTCGTAGCTTGCGGTTTTCCGAACCCCGACCAAGCCGAGAGCGTGCGCAACCTTCGCGAGCTTCTCGCGGGGCCGCCGGGGAAGACCATTCTCACGACGGTGCACAAGTTCCAAGAGGTAGAAGGGCGCGGCGAAAGCGGCACGCGTCGCCACCGCGAAGAGTTCCCGCTGCTCTCGGCGGCGACGAACCTCTTCGTGCTCGCGGACGAAGCGCACCGAACGCAATACGGAAGCCTCGCCGCGAATCTGCGAAAGGGCCTGCCGAACGCGTGCTTTTTCGGTTTTTCGGGCACGCCCATCGATAAGAAAGATCGCTCGACGCTCCAAACGTTCGGCCCGTATATCGACACGTACACGATCGAGCAGGCCGTGCTCGACGGCGCGACGGTTCCGATCTTCTACGAGGGCCGGCTCGCCGAACTCCGGATCGTCGGCAACACGCTCGACGCCATCTTCGACCGCGTCTTCACCGACCGCACCGACGAAGAGCGCGAGGCCATCAAAAAGAAATACGGGCGTGAGGCTTCCGTGGCCGGCGCCCCGAAACGCGTCGAAGTCATCTGCCTCGATTTAATTGAACACTACACGAAGTTTATCCAGCCTGACGGCTTCAAGGCCCAGATCGTGGCCGTGAACCGCGAAACGGCAACGCTCTACAAGGCGACGCTCGACCGCCTGAACGGTCCGCAATCGGCAGTCATTATCTCGGGCTCAAGCAAAGATGACGAAAGCCTCGTTCGCCATCACACCTCTGAGGACGAGCGAAAGGAACTCATCGCGCGCTTCTGCAAACCGAGTGATCCGCTCTCGATCCTCATCGTGTGCGACATGCTCTTGACTGGCTTCGACGCTCCGGTCGAGCAAGTCATGTATCTCGACGCTCCGCTTCGTGAGCACACGCTGCTCCAAGCGATTGCGCGCGTGAACCGCGTGTACAATGATAAGAAAACGTATGGGCTGATTGTGGACTATTGGGGCGTCTCCGAGGCTCCAAGAAGCGCTCGCCATCTTCGCCCCGACCGACGTGAAGGGGGCAATGACGCCGAAAGGCGACGAGCTTCCGCGGCTCCAAGCAAGGCACGCGGCCACGCTTCGCTTCTTCGTGCGCGTGAAAGACAAAGACGACCTCGAAGCCTGCGTTGCCGTCCTCGAACCGGAAGACGTTCGCGCCGAGCTCGACGAGACATTCCGGCGCTTTTCCGAGTCGCTCAACATGATGCTCCCCGACTCGTGCGCGCTGCCGTACGTGGCCGACGCGCGATGGCTCGGGAAGATTCGCGCGACCGCTGCGGCCAGGTACCGCGACGACAAACTCGATATCTCCGATTGCGGTGCGAAGGTTCGCGCGCTCATCGAAGAAGCGGTCATCGCCGAAGGGATTCAGATTCTCGTCAAACAAGTTTCGCTTTTCACGCCCGAGTTCGAGGAGAAACTCAAAGCCCTTCGCAGTGAAGATGCGCGCGCGAGTGAAATGGAGCACGCGATCAAAAACGAGATTCACGTGAAGCTCGAAGAGGACCCCGCGTTTTACTCGTCTCTTCGCGAGCGCCTCGAAAAGCTCATCGAGGACCGCAATGCGAAGCGTATCGACGCGGCGCAACAGTTGAAGCTCTTCGAGGCCCTTCGTACCGAGCTCCGCGGCCACAACGAAGTCGCCGAAAGCCTTGGAATGAGCGAAACGAGCTTTGCCATTTACGGGCTTATCGCGGAGCCCAAGCCCATGATGCTCGCCGAGCCTCGCGGCCCCATGTATGGAGCCCACGTAGACGATGCGAAAAAAGAACTCGCCGAGATCATCGAGGAGCAACTCGCGCCCCAGGTTTTCATCGTGGACTGGTCTACCAAAGACGAGGTGCTCCGCGAGATGCGCCGCCTCATCAAGCGCCAACTCAAGGCCGCGAGCGTGCCCGAAGGCAAGCGCGAGACGATGGCCGAGAGCATCGTCGACGTCATGAAGCGTCGGAGGGGCCGATGAGCGAGCTTGAACGCGGTGAGGTGCGTTGGGGCGACACCGACATCCGGTACGTGATTCGCCGGAGCGAGCGCCGCAGAACGGTCGGCATCGCTGTGGAGCCCTCGGGGAGGGTGGTGCTCACTGCACCTCGTGCAGCGTCGGTACCGCGCCTCGACCGCGTCGTTCGTGAAAAGGCCCAGTGGATCGTAGACCGCGTCAAATGTCGTTCGTCAATGCCGCCTCCGCGCGGCCGTGAATTCGTTTCGGGGGAGACGTTCTTGTACCTTGGAAAGCAATACCGGCTCCGCGTACTCGCCGGCGACGACGTGCAGCCCATTGCGCTGCGCGAGAGTTGGCTCGAACTGGCTATCCCGAAAGGGCTCAACGACGCACTTCCTGCCTCATTCGCGCGGGCTGCGCTCATCGATTGGTATGCGGGCCGCGCACGAGAGAACTTCGCGCCGTGGGTCACGCCTTGGGTCGTGGCCGCCGGGGCTCTTGAGCCCAAGGTGCTCGTGACGGACCAGGCGAAGCGGTGGGGAAGCTGCGCGAAAGGCACGCTGCGCTTCAATTGGCGCCTCGTCCAAGCGTCGCGCCAGCTCGTGGACTATGTGCTCGCCCACGAAGTCGTGCACCTGGCGCACGCGCATCACGACGCCGCGTTTTGGGCCGCCCTCGGTCGCATCATGCCGGACTACGAGGCCCGAAAAGCGCGCCTACGAGCGCTCGGCCCCGAGCTCAGTTGGTAAGCCATCGCGCTACGCGTCACGTGTCAGGCGTCACGTGTCAGGCCGACCCCCACGAAGCTCACGCGACGAGGGGTGACTGGCGGTGAACGCGACGCATCTGGGGATTGCTCCCGACGTAACATTGAATCGTCTCGGCCGTAGATTAACGCAGCTGGACGACGGGCGTATTGAACGTTACCGGCCTACAGCTGACCTGTCGCACGGTCCCCGATACCCCGACAAAAGACCCTATTGTTGGCGTGGTGACATCAAAGACGCTCGCGGGGATCCGAAAGGCAATAGCGGCATAGGCATCCTTCGTTTGCCACATTGCGTCGCTTTCGGCTCGCTCTCCGTACAGTTGTTTCTGGGACTCGAATTGAGGCTGCGTGCGAGTAAACAAGCTCGGTTGGGCGACTTTCAAACTCGATGCAATGACCTCCATGCCCTGACGGTGGCTCGCCACGAAGCAATTGCCGAATCCATGGTTGTAGTTTACATACAGAAAACGGTGAAGCGTGAGTGTGCCACCTCCCTCCACGGTGCACTCGGCGCCGCCGTTGCCTTCCTGTGTGCTTAGTTGTGGGCAGTAGATACCCCTATCGGCTTGGGTCGACACGGCGCCGGTGACGTTCGTGACGCTCGTGTCGTTCATGTCATTCTCCCCTTCGACGGGTGCAGAGCTACACCCGACGGTAAGAGAGCATCCGATTATTGAAAAAAACGCAGCATAGAAATTGTTCATGGGGTGGCTCTTGTCAACGATGCTGATTGCAACGTGCATGCTCTTGCCACTTCAATTGAACACCCGCCAGTGCCATTCGCGCACAAGGCGTGTCCAAGTTGGAAAGACGGATTCTGACGTTTCGTGAAAGCGGCCGAAGTTAACGACTAGCGGCTCGGAAGGAAACGGCGCGGGGGGCGTGCCACCACGTGCGCTGGCTATGCGCGGCGTGGCGCCGCGCAAAAGTCTCGTGCGACTCAAGACGGGGTCGCGAGATCGCGCGAAGTCGGTTGGAATGCCTCGAGTCAATGTTCTGTCGCACTACCTATCGCGCTCGCTTATCTGTCGCTTGGCGGTTTCGACGACCTCGTGGATTCTCTTGAGTCTAGTCTCCGCTTTCGCTGCCTCTTCGATCCGCCGAATGGCGAAGTTCTTTTTACCGGGCGTGAGCGACAGGAACGCGTCGCTCACGCCCTCTCGGCGAAGCGCAGCAAGCAGATCGCTTGGGATTGTCACGTTGGCGCGATCCAGGACCGTGATTTTCAATTGGACGCGGTCGCCCTCTTTCGTTTTCGTGGCTTTACGGACGGACGCCTTGATACGAATGTAATGTCGCCCGCCGCCGATCGGAAAGGCGCTCACCTTGAATGGCTCTGAATCGTTCACCTGCGCCATGACCAAAACGGGGCCCTTCGTGCCTAAAGCCCGAGTAATTTTCTCCGGCACCGGAACTGCGCAGTAGTCCATTCCTTCTGCCCAGTTCTCCAATTTGGCTTCGAACATCAGCTGCTGGCCTGGGACGGGATGGCGATTCATGCCGATAGACTATCGTGGACCGGCGACAGCAATCACGCCGCCGGCAAGAGAACGCCGCCACAATCAAGCCTGAGGGCGCGTTTCGCCGACGATCATGTTGGCTGAGTCGGCGCCGCGGAGGTCGCTGGGTGGGCGAGCTTGGCCACGCAGAAAAGGCGCTTTCGTGGGCTACAACAGGAAGAGAAACGAAGGGAAGGTCTTAATGAACGCTTTGAAAAGAATGCCAGTCACGTTCCTGCCGCATGGAGGCGGCCCATGGCCATTTGTCGACATGGGGCTTGACCGCACGGAGGTCGAGGAGCTGGCAGGCTACCTCCGCTCCGTGCGCGAATTACCGAAGGTCACCCCGAAGGCAATTCTCGTCATTTCGGCGCATTGGGAGGCGCGCGTACCTACGGTGATGACGGCGGAACGACCGCCGATGCTCTACGACTATTCCGGCTTTCCGCCGGAGTCCTACGCAATCAAGTGGCCCGCCCGAGGTGAGCCGAAGGTGGCGGCTCGCGTGCGCGAGTTGCTCGGCGCTGATGGAATCGAGAGTGCCGAGGATCCGCATCGCGGATTCGATCACGGCACGTTCGTACCGCTCAAGGTCGCGTACCCGGCGGCCGACATTCCCACCGTGCAGCTGTCGCTTCAGCGCGGCCTCGATCCGGCTACGCATCTCGCGTTCGGTCGCGCGCTCGCGCCGCTACGAGACGAGGGAGTTTTCATTGTCGGCAGCGGCATGAGCTACCACAACATGGGCGGCTTCGGCCGTCCGGATGCGCTGGCGGTGTCGGAGTCTTTCGATGCGTGGCTCCGCGACACGACGCGGCGGGACGCTCGTGATCGAAACGCCCGACTGCTCGCCTGGTCGAACGCGCCATCAGCACGTGGCGCGCACCCCCGGGAAGAACATCTCATGCCATTGATGGTCATCGCGGGCGCTGCGGGTGACGAAGTCGGGCACACAAGCTTCCACGGAAAGATCATGGGCGTGCGCCTTTCTGCGTACGACTTCGGTTGATTTGGCGCAACGTCGCTGCTCCCCGAGCGGCAAGGGCGGGCCCAGCTTTGCGCTGCGGATGCGGCACGTGAGCCGAAACTAGGCTTCGCAGTGATTGCAAATGCGATTTTTTTACAGATCACGCCACTTGCATGAGATGCGAACGGGGTTTGGGACCGAAACCTCGCGTTCGCATCACGTGCAGGTGCCAAAAAGGGGAGAGCGCCGGCACGGATCGAGTGGGTCGACTCGCCGCGTCGAGGTTGCTACGACGGCTCCATGGCTCGGTGCCGCAGAGTTTTTGGCTTAGCTCTTGTCTTCTGCCTTGCCGCTTGCGGCGTACGACATGAGTTTGCGCCCGGAACGTCACAGGTTTCGGTCGTCAAGGAGCTGCCGCGGATAGCGGGCCTTTTCCCGCTCCCGCCATAGGGCGATGGCGCTCCGGCGTCCGCGAAATGGTCGATTCTAGACCGCATTTTCGACGGGAAAAGCATTGTACTGCTGGGCGAATCCTTGCACGTGACGTCCGAATTCCCCCGCGTGAGGCTGCCGATTCTTCGCCATCTGCACGAAGAGCTTCACTTCGACGTCCTGGCGGTGGAAGGGTCGATGCTCGATGCATGGCTCGCCCAAGACGACCTTCTTCACGCAGCGCCGTCCGATGGCGACGCCATTCGGAACGCGAGCCGAACGGGCTGGCTCACCCTTTGGAACACGTCCGCCATGCGGTCGGTGCTCGAGTATGTATGGGCCAGCGGACGCGGCGAGAGGCTGTACTTCACCTCGATGGACATTCAGCCGGGCACGGGAGGAACAGCCGTCAAGAAGGCGGTGATGCGCAGGTTTATCGAACGCATCTTTGACTACGCGGGTGAGAAAGATGCGGCCGTCGCGGCCGAACAGCTCGCTGTTTCGCTTGAGCCGCTCCGAATGTGCGGCGGCAAGCAACCCGCGCCACTTGAGCGAGTCAGTGCTGTGACACGTCTCAGCGAAGCCATAGGCAGGGCCGACGCACGAGTCCGACAGGTGTTGCCGATGCACGCCGATGCGCTTGCGCTCGTACCCACCATGCTTAACGAGCGTCTCCATCATTGCGACGAGGTGGTTGGCACGGGCGGCACCTTCAAATCGAACGAATACTGGAAGGCATACAAAGAAGCACGGGACCGGTATCAGGCTGCCAATGTGCTCGCGTTGCGGGAACGTGTATCACGCACGCATCGGATAGTCGTTTGGGGGCACCATTCGCATGTGGGGTATCACGGAGCAGGAGCGCGAGCCGGCGTATCGATCTCCGGGGTCCTTCGTGACCGCGTGCCTGGTGAAACCTACGCGCTCGGCCTCTACGCTGGAGCAGGGCGGTATTTTCGAATACAAGATGGCCCCCGCGATAAGATAGACCTGGTGGACGTCGCAACTGCCGGCGACCCGTGCTGCGGGGGTATGGACGCCCTGCGTGGTTTCTCCAAGTCGCCCAACGGCTACCTGCTCGACTTCGGCCTGAGCCAGGGAGACCCGCTTATCTCGTTCGCGAAGGAGCGTCTCGGGTACTCCCTCGAAGGCAACGGTGTGCCTGCGGTGCTTTCGGAAGAGTTCGACGGCGTCGTTTTCGTTCCCCAAATCACGGAAGCGAAACTGGAATAGAACAGCGGTCGACCCGTAAGGCAAAGAGTGAGGGCCGTGCTTCACGATTCACTAAAGCCATTGGTACGCGCGGCGCACGACATCCGTTCCATTGGACTCGATGATGCCCCCATGGCCGAGCACGATTCGCTCAGCGTTCCACGCGACGATACGGCCCACTTGCTCTCGCGCTGCGGCCCGGTTCCGAATCAGTATGCGCTCGAGCAGCGTGATGCCCGGCGCTCGCTGGCCTACCATGCGTGCGACGGTTCGGGTGAGCCGCGACGGGTGCGAGCCGAGATTAAAGACGAAATCGGAAGAGATTATAGTTCTGCTCTTACGGTGAAAAAAAACGACCTCGTTTGCCATCTGCCACGCACTGAAAAAGACTTTCAATATTGCGCTCCAGTTCAGGTCTTTACGTTTTCTCTCCAAACCCGGGCAGGCTGAGAGCGAGGCGCGTGGATAGGCCTTCGCCCACTCGCCTATGTAAAGGTGATGAAAAAGGCTCGGCGCTACCAAAGCCTTTACTTGCCCCAGAGCATCGACGGCTTCTTGCATTTTCGAATCTAGAGCGATGGGCGAATGGATGAAGAGGCTGCCATCGGCAAGACGCACTACGGTCATCCGTGTCCCAATCTCAACGCCAAAGAAGCGAAGCGGTTGACGCTCAATCCACACATCATCGCAAACGCGCTCGAGCATACTCATTCCGCTAGGCGCTCGCGTTTCGCGTGTCTACGCAATTCATCGAGCCGTAGGCGTGCGACTGCGCAACTGGCGCAGCGCCGCCACTCCGCGGCGTTTCGGGGCGAGCCCCGCAAGGTAGCCGTTGAGCATCTCTGCCACTGCGTCCGCCCAGCGATCGACCTCGACGTCCGTGGGGCGACGCTCGGAGACCTCCTTGCCGACGGCGCCGGTCGTCATCATAATTAGCTCGGTGGCGAGGCGTCTTTGGGAGGGCGATGCACGCCGTGCAGCAGCGGCCACAAATGCCGAGACGATACGCCGGCTCCGGGCGCGCTTGTCGCGTGCCTCCTGCGTGTGGTGGTAGTCAGGGGTCGCCGCGTCGAGCGCAGAGCGCATCGGCGCCTCTTCGCATTCGGAGTGAAAAAATGCTCGCATCATCGTGCGAAGGCGCTGTGCGGGTGGCTGCTTCGTGTCGGCGAGAATGGCGTCGATGGTGGAGCTCGTCCGCTCCCACTCGTCGAGCTGGAGGCGGAAGAGGATGGCCTGCTTGTTTGGAAAATACTGGTAGAGCGAGCCGACACTTACGCCCGCCGCAGCGGCGACGCGAATCGTCGTGAAGCGCAGCGCGCCTTCGCGCTCGAGAACGCGAATCGCGGCCTTGAGGATGTCTGCCACGAGCTGGGCCGAGCGGGCCTGGACGGGCTGCTTTCTTGGAGCGGTTACAGGGCGGCGAGGTCGCGACAGGGCGGGCTCCGAACGCGAATAGCGAATGCGAACAATAATTCGTATTCTGTCCTGCGACAAGGAGCGAACATGAATCACCACATTGGATCGACGAACACTCTCGAGGCGGCGCCCGTCGCCATCCTCCTCACACGACTTTTTCATGAGGCGACCGAAAGCGACGCGAAGCTCCGCGAGCTATTCGGCGCCCTGTCGCCTGAGGAGCGTGCGCGGCGCATGTCTGATCCGAACGCCGACTACCGCGAGTTCTACGGCCGCGCAAAGGAGCTTTACCTCGCCGTCGGCCCCAACACCGCGAAGCTCCTTTACCTGCTGGCGCGGGCGACGAAGGCGCGAGCCATCGTGGAGTTCGGTACGTCGTTCGGCGTGTCGACGATTCATCTGGCGGCCGCGGTGCGCGACAACGGTGGCGGTTGCATCATCGGAAGCGAGCTCCAGCCTACGAAGGTTGTGCAGGCTCGCGCGAACCTCGCCGAAGCAGGGCTCGCCGATCTTGTCGAGATCCGCGAGGGTGACGCGCTCGAAACGCTCGCGCGGGACCTGCCCGCGACTATCGATCTCGTGCTGATGGATGGGCACAAGGCGCTTTATCCGCGCATCCTCGATCTCCTCGCACCAAGGCTCCGTACTGGCACGTGCCTCGTGGCCGATAACGCCGATGCGAGCCCCGACTACATGGCGCGCGTGCGAAAGGTTGGCGGCGGGTTCTTGTCGGTGCCGTTCGCCGACGACGTTGAGCTGTCGATCAAGCTCTAAGTCGACTCTCAAGCGCTCGGTCGTCGCCGCGCGCTGTCGCGCTTTCCGCTCGCCGACACGCGGGTCTTCTGATGCACCGTAACCCTCGGTGTTCCTGGTTTAGCAGCCGATTCCTCACGTTCGCACTTCATGCAAAATCAGGAGATGTAACCTCGCTTTCCAAGTTGGAAACGAAGGCTTTCCCACCACGCGCATGGCGGACCTCGTAGGCGGTGATAGGGAAATTGCGTTCTTTTTTGAAAGGTTAAACCATGAAACTGCTGTTCTCCGTTCTCATGCTTCCCGTTCTTTCCCTTTCGTTCGGGGGGTGCGCGAGTAGCACCGAGGAGGACGTATCCTCTGCCGAAGCCGCCTATACGCGCACAGCAACTTTGCTTGACTGTAGGGGAGTGGGTCAGTGGGACCCGTTCCTAAACGTCTCGCGCGTAGCCAGCCAGCCGGCCGCTCGCGCAAGGCACGCTCGATCTCTATACCAACAAGCACCCGAGAACTGTCGTGACCGATATGACGTACGAGCGAGGCGTTAACGGTGGGCTAACCATCAACGGCTCGGACGTTCGAATTGACGTCGCCAGATCGGTCGGCATTCCGCTGGGGCTGGAACTTTCTGCAACGATCGTCGTGAATTGCGCGTTACGTCTTCTCTCGGCTTCCGCCTTGACCGTTTGCGCTACCTATTCGCTCATTGACAGCGCACGCGGCGTACTCGGTAAGTCCTTCGACTTTAGCAATAAGACAGACCGGGATATCCGGCTTGCCGTCCTTACGGTTGCCGACCCTACGGTAAAAGCAGACGGGAAGTCCGATGACTACGTGGCTGCTAGGTTTGATATGGCCATTGAACGCGCGGCTGCGGACACTGCGTCGCTGGTAAACGTTGCTGTTATTACCGCCACTCCGGTAGCTGATAACGCGGAACCCTCACGGTTGGATGCCGCGCTTGCGCAACGTGCAGAAGACGCGGAACCTCAGATCGGTCGGTGTTCCGCTGGGACTGGAATTTTCTGCAACGATCGTCGTGAATTGCGCGTTACGTCTTCTCTCGGCTTCCGCCTTGACCGTTTGCGCTACCTATTCGCTCAGGAGATCACGAGCGAGCGTTTCGAGCCTACAACGAGGATGCCCACCCA
>JANXOF010000022.1 GCA_025353725.1 Polyangiaceae bacterium
TGTCGTTGTCGCCCATGCCTGGTGGAATCGCAGACACGTCCCACGCATCAAACCCTTGGTTGAGGCCGGTCGGGTAACGAAAGTAGAAGTGACAATGAGCCGCGAAAGTCCTGACGTTCGCGCCGTCGTGGACGCGCTCCGTGATCATCACGTTCTTCGGCGCGTACGTATTGAAGTCTCGATAGGTTTCGCTCGGATACTTGCCAGATCGGTCGGTATTCCGCTGGGACTTGAACTTTCTGCAACGGTCGTCGTGAATTGCGCGTTACATCTTCTCTCGGCTTCCGCCTTGACCGCTTGCGCTACCTATTCGCACGACGTCGCCATGCCTGCTCCGAGCGATGTCAGCGAGATGAGAAGACCACGAACGCGCGGGTCGGCGACCGCGTGGTCGACGAGCTCGCGAACGTCGTAAAGCGAAATCGTTTTGGCCTTTCGAAACTCCCAGCAGCGCGGCTTCGCGACAAGGTCCGTCACTGCGCCGTCGATGGTCAGGGTGAGAAACGTACCCGCGGACACTGCGCGCCTTCGAGCGAGCAAGCGCACCGGCAAGAGCAGGAGGTCGAAGAGAAAGCCAATGAGTCGGAAAAAAGAGGCATGGCGAACGACCATAGCGCTCTGCACGCAACGACGACGGCTCGAAGGTTCGTTTCTTCTTCGTCGTCGATGGTCAGACGCTTCCGCGTCAACGAAACGAGTTTCGCGCCGCACTTCACTCAGAGATATTTAGATTGTCATGGCGCGGGCAGCTTTCGACGGACTTCTTGACGCCGTCAGACTCGAAGAGGTCGCGCGATGTGAAGCCGAGCGTCACATGAGGTTGAAAGTTCGAGGGGGCGAAATCTGACGCGGCGCCTCCTTTTTGCACGTACTCGTCAAGCACGGCCTGGCGTATCGCGACCAAGTCGGTCGACTCTACGACCAAGTAAAACGTCCTATCGCGACCGCTCGTCCCGATTCCGATGCACTTCGGAATAATTCTGGCCGCTTGAATCCCACGGGCTCGTGCCGTCGCTTCGATACTGGAGGCGGGCAGTCGTCGTGACAGGACGGAAAGTTCCGGTGGCGTAATCGTCGTTACATGCGCTTCACCGCGATTCTTCAGCTTCGTCCCGAGGGTGGTTTCGAGGGCCGTGCGCAGCTTCGCAATGGGAGCTAGCGGAACGTTGGCCGCGACGTAGCCACCGTGCCCGACGAAGGTGGACGCAGAGGGTTGAATCGAGGAGCTCGAAAGGTCTTGCGAGCTCGCGCGAAGCGATTCTACCGGGTCGACCACGAGCTCGGGCTCTTCCGTCGCCGCGTCGGGTTCGTCGGCGCATCCCGTCACGCCAAGAAGAGTGAGATGGCAAAGCACGACCGAAAAAAGTGATTTGATAAATCTCATGTGCCGCCTTCTGCACGGTTAGAGCCACACGCGTGGAGCGGTTGATTTGACCTGCGATCAAGCTCGGCGCGGGCTGGCCGGCACGGGGGAGAGACGAGGCTTACGCGGGCTGAGCGAAGGTTTGGACGAGGACGTTGTCAACATCGCGCCGCTTGCGACCGCCTCCACCGACCGCCGCGGGAGAGGATCATCGCCGTCCCCTGAGTACGCGTTGACCCTCCGTGCGCCGCAGCCAAGCGTGTGTGTATCGACGTGAGCGTTTCTCGCCGTTGTGTGATCCAGATCACCAACGTCGAGTTCGTCTGCGCGCATGCTCACTTTGCGGACGGGAACTCACTCGTGCGAAACCAAACAAGCTTTAGGAGTATCAAATGAAGCTACTTTCCACACTCTCTCTTGTCACCCGGTTGGTCACCAGCAGCTCGGCCCTCGCGCTCTTTTCCGTTGGTTGCGCGGCCCCAACCGAAGCTGTCGCAAGTGAGCTCGAGACAGAGCAGAATCTCACACGCGGGAGCGACCTCGCGGATGACCTCGCGAAGCAAGGCGGAGTGCAAGGAACTCCGTTCACGCAAGGGATGGCCCGCGACCTGAACGCCACCACGGTGCAGGCGCTCAAAGCTCTCTCGGAGCGATGCCTCGAATCCGAGGTCGCCATCATCCGCGGCGTGAAGAACATGTACGGCGTAAAGTCGGTTTGCGCGACGACCGAGATTAGCAAAATATCGAAAAATGCCGTGAAGCTGACGCAGCGCGTTTCGATCGTCGTGGCCGGTCAAAAGCTCACGGCCGTCATGTGGGACGGCGAAGAATCGGACGGGGGTGACCAAGTCGACGTCGCGTTCTATTCAGCCGCGGGAGCACGCATTGCACTCTACAAAGGCCTGTATACGAATGACGACGTCCTCGACAACTTGGGATACATCTCCGACGCTACATTACGTGAGGTTCCGCCGCAAAACCCAAGCCATCGCGACTGAGAATTCATCGCTCGATTGGCACAGAACGGAGCGGGCAGACCGACGCGGGCGCGGGAAGCGATTCGTCACGCGAAGAGTCGCTGCCGAGGGTCGCGTCGAACCACCCCGGTCGCACGTCGTCGCCGCCCCCAAATTGTCACTTGCATAACAATACTTGGCTGTCAGAAATACACCAAAGTGCATGTCGCACTTCCACTCTAACCTACGCCCACCCAAACTAAGGATTTCGTTATGAACACTCGTCCGTTTTCAGGTTTTTTCCTCGCTCTCTTCCCCGCTTTTGTCGTCATCACCGGCTGCGGTGTTGATTCTACTGCGACCGAAGCAGAGGTTGCTTCCGACGCACTGACCGCGCCGCAGTGCACCGCCAAGATCACGCAAGAAGTTCTCAAACGCGCGCGGAAGATCACCGACACGGCGGAGCTCGCGACCGATAACTCCTACGGTGGAGTGAAGTCACTGTATGGCAACGAGCAAAGCGCGGCAGTGACGCTCGTTCGGATTTCCGATGAAACGGAACGCTCTGACTATCTTGTGATTCAGGCTTTCGAGCCCGGTAATGCCTGCAAGTTGAGTAAGGTCCTTGTCGCGGCCGAGGGTCGCGTTCCAGAGGGAACCAAGTTCACCCAAGGAACGATCGGCAAGGGCTGCAAGGCAAGCATCGAGGCGGCAGTGTTGAAGCAGGCGCGCAAAGTTAGTGACGAGCCCACCGTTCAAGGCATGAAGCTAATCTACGGTGGTGATGTCATTTTCGGTGGGGCGGCAATTGTGCGAACGAGCGATGAGACCGACCCCTCGCACTACGTCGTGAGCTTTTCACTAAATGGCGACGCGGACCAAAGGGCGGGGACCTGCAAGGTCGAGTACACGCAACTTGTCGCTGACGGCCTCCTTCCCCCGGTGGCTGGCCTTATCGGTCTCTAGCAAACGCGTCGGACGCGAGCGAACCCGAAAATCGCTTACGCCCTCGTGCTTGGAATGAGAGCTTTCGTGGCTCTTGGAGAGCGGGAGCGAGGACGTGCGCTCGGCTTCGCGTAATCGTAATGGGAATATCGTTCAACCCGTTAACGGACGAGCGCGAGAACCAACCGCAAAGTTACGTAACGAACTGGTCCTCGTGGTGAGCCATCGCGATTCGCAAACCCGCTCGTCGAGAGTTTGCCGCTCGCGCTGTATTCACCTCGACGCAATGACGAAGTCTTTCGCACTTTCCGGGGCACACTCTCACCCTCGGAGCCGAGGGCCGACGGATCGTGTTCGGAGGCAACGTGCATTACGCCGGGTGCGAACGCGCTCCCGGCAGCCGCCCCGCGGCCGAGTGCCGAAACCGCGAGTCGAGGGTCGAGGGTCGAGGGTCGAGGGTCGAGGGTCGAGCGCGCACGAGCCATCTCGGGTTGTCGTAGTGGCCGTGCGCCCGTAACATCGCCACGTGCGGCGGGCTCTCGTTGCGTGGTTCGTTGGTCTACTTCTCCACATCCAAGCTGACGCGAGCACCACTGCCCAGGCCGCGGTGCGCCTTGGAACAGCTCAGATCGGTCGGTATTCCGCTGGGACTGGAATTTTCTGCAACGATCGTCGTGAATTGCGCGTTACATCTTCTCTCGGCTTCCGCCTTGACCGCTTGCGCTACCTATTCGCCAGACCACTAATTTTCCCTTACTGATGGGTGGGATTGTAGGGTCATCGATCGATTCAGGATCTGGCAAGTCAGCGGAAAACAACTGACAGGGGTCGTCGATCGCGCCAATGTCTTTACCATCAACCGTTGGAAGCCAGCGTTCGGTGCCAACTAACCACCGAACGAACTCTAATCCACGAGCGAGATCGTAATCATCTGCTTTTGCGGCTACATAAACAAATTCGACGGTCAAATCAACTAAGATCCCAAGTGGAAAATCGCTCGGATTTGTGATTCGAGCTTGCTTGTTCCACTTCATTACCCGTGAAGTCGCACTCAAATGCCAGATTTTACCTTCGACAGGATCGAGGAATGAGTAAGATTGGGAGTTAAGCCATGCGCTAACACTGTTAATATCTACAGTACCCGCTAGTGGTCAGAGAATAAGGGTCTCAAATAACACTAGGCTCGTTCCAATGTAGTGAGCGAATAGGTAGCGCAAGCGGTCAAGGCGAAAGCCGAGAGAAGACGTAACGCGCAATTCACGACGATCGTTGGCCGAGACGGAGAAGGCTTCGGTCGGGGGCTGCCTCGCAGGGTGCGGGCCCTTCCCGCCCGCGGTCGCTGCGGGCTATGCAGCGAGGGCCTTGGGGCGCGGCCCGTAGACTTGCAAGGCTTTCGCAAGGTGCGGAGGGGAGGATGGGAAAACCGTTACCGGGCCGCGCTTTGCCGGCGGCGTTCAACCTACCAAGGTCGCGCCGCTCTACGCAGGCGGGAAGGACCCGCACCCCGCCAGACCGGGCGCTAAACCTGCGCGGGTTGGGGGATTGAGGCTTTGGCCGTTTCACTTGCGGGAGATGAAGGCTGGGTGGGCCGCCCTTAAGCCTCTCGATGAAGCTTTGGAAGGCCGGCAGAGCATGCGCGAGCCATCCCGGACGCGTACCGACGCCCCCCGGATGCGTACCGATGGGGTCCGGGTGCGTACCGATGGGGTCCGGGTGCGTACCGACAGCGTTTTCTACCGTACATGGGAGTTCCCCGGGCGTACCGGCGTGCTCACCCTTCGACGTGGCGGTTACCCCGGGCGTACGAGATGGCACTTCGGCCTACTTTTTTGCTTATGGTGCGCGCGGGGCGCTTTATGGGGTCCGGGCGCACCGAAAGCCGACATCGCCGCGGCCGTCTGCGGGCAGCAAGTCATTGCGCCTCGAGGCAAGCAGGTACGACGTATCACTGCCGAAACTCCCCCCCCGAATTACCCGGCTGGAGGTTTGGGCGAAGCTTGCGCAATCCACGCATGGCGTTGGGTAGGCCTGGTACCAATCGGTATTCCATTCCCACACATCGCCGCCTAAGTCTGCGTGGCCCCAGCGGCCGTCGCCTTGCGGCAAACCTCCTACTTTTGATGTAGTGCCCGCGCAGCCTGGATAGTTCGCGTACCCGCAGTCTAAGTTGGTCGACGTCGGAGGGTTTTTCGACCAAGGGTAGGCTCGCTGCTCGTCGCCTCCCGATGCCGCGTAGTTCCATTCGGCCTCCGTCGGGAGAAAGCCGCCGTCCCAAATGCAAAAGGCCGCGGCCTCAAACCATGTTTCGCACACGATGGGGCGCTCTTCATTCGCGGCTGCCGCGCTTGTCCAAGTTTGGTAGGTCGCGTCGCACGAGAGATTGCCCGTCCACACGGCTTGCGACTTTGCCAAGTTGAGGTTCCATGTGCTGTCCCACCCTGGCTCTTGCACATTCGAGCTGCCTTGCGAAAGCCCTTGGCCGCCGTTGAGGTGCGTGTGCTTGCCGGACCCCTCGGCGGGCAGGAAGCCTGCGGAGGAGGCCGCCACGAACTTGCGAAAGCGGCCCACCGTGGCTTCGAATCTGTCGAGACGAAAGCTGCTTACCGTCGCAGGTGCGGTCGTGTCCTTGTTCGTCACTCCGTCGTAGCTTCGGTAGTACGTACCGCCGGGCACAAGCGGGCTCGCGCAGCAGCTCTCGTTGCGGAGCGGGCCGCAATTCGATAGGCCTGGGCCGCCCGCGTCGCTGCTGCCGCCGCCGCAACTGGGAGGCGAGAGCGCCGTGACTGCGCCACTGTCCGGCGGATCGGATGCGTCACCCCCATCGGACAGAATGCTTGCGTCGCGCGGGACAACAACGCTGCCATCAGCCACGGCGCTATCAGGGCCGTCGTCCGCCGGTAGCTCGTGGATGCCGAGAAGGCCCGCGCAGGCCACCGAAACGGACGCTGCAAGCACGCCGAACAACGCCCAAACCATGCCGCGTCTGCGCATCTTCGAAGGCTATATGCCTACGTGTTGCGTCGTCTTAAAATTCGAGCGGGCATCATCGCCTACGTGTCGTACTTGCGAGCGATAGGCTGCTTTGGGCGAATAGGTAGCGCAAGCGGTCAAGGCGAAAGCCGAGAGAAGACGTAACGCGCAATTCATGACGATCGTTGCAGAAAGTTCAAGTCCCAGCGGAATACCGACCGATCTGGTTCCGCGCGCAGAAGTACCCGGAGATCCTTTCCGAGTTTCAGCGCATCGTCGAAGCCGTGTCGCTCGAGGGCTGAAGGACTCCGGCCGTTGCTCGCGCCGTCGGTCAACGGCGTTTGACCCAGCCCAGCTCCTCCCGCGCGGCGGCCACTTGCGGGAGCATCGTCCAACGAACGATCCCGTCGTCCCATTGGCCGCCACTGAAGGTCACCAGGATCGCGATGTAGAAGTTCGGCTTACGCTCCAGCTGCTCGCACAGCAGCGCGGCGAACTTCCCGTACCGGAGGTTCGCGTCGCCGAAGTTCGTCAAGTTGACCTTCTATGCGAGCTGTCCGGCCGTCACGGTGTGGTCAGGTGCGTCGTAGTTCACTCGCAGCATCTCCATGATTGCTGAGCGTCCGTTCGTTTCCATCTGCGTTCGAGAGGCACGCACGCAGATGGGAAGAACGCGTCGGTACTCAGCGACCGAGGGCACGTCGACGAGGTTGTCCGAGCTGAGTTGGTCTTCCACGGCGCTACTCCCCGCTCCGCTTGACGATCTTCGCGGCCCGAGGGTCCATGCGGTAGACGAAGGTCCCAGTCTCGGGGTCACGATCCGCGGCGAAGAACCAGGTGGCTTGCCCGTAGCGCTGCTTCACTCGGTTTCCGAAAGCCCCGAGCATGCCTGCCTGCTGCCGACTGGAGTAGCCGACGGCGGTTCCAAGCTCCTCGCTGGTGAAGGTCTTCCCCGCCGCATTCGCCAGGTGGCGTAGGAAGCGCTTCATCGTGGCGGGCGACTCCTTGTAGGCGCGCACGATAAGCTCTTCGGTCCAGTCGCCATCCGTTGGCGGGGGCGCCGCGCTCGGTCCGTCGGACGGGGGACCCGCGAGCAACTTGTAGACCTCCTGAACGCGATTCTTGGGAACCGGGACCATGATGAATTCGTCGGACGTCATTCAGAACCCCTCCTGCTCATGCGATGTATACGTTTGCATAAGCTAACTTATGCAAACGCCCCGTCAAGGAGGGGCCACAAACCGCCGAAAAGCGCCGGTCCCCTCAAGGGATCGGCGCTTGGCGATGCTGGAGTCGACTGGGTTAGCTGACCGGCACCTTCGCAAGTGCGGCGGCAAGCGCAGCGCGCGTCTTCGCGCCGGCGACACCATCGACGGCTCCTGCATCGGCCTGGAACTTCTGGACGGCATCACGCGTTCGCAGACCGTCCTCGCCGTCGATCAGCCCCGGGTCGTAGCCGAGCTTGGTCAGCACGATCTGAACGCCCTCGACCGTCGAGAGATCTGGCTTGTTCGGGTCCGTCACCGGGATCGGGTCGCCCGGCTTCAACGCGCCGAGCCCCGTCGTGAACGCGGTGGCGGACCGCCTCAGCGCCGCCGCGTAGTCGGCGATGTTCGCGAGCTGACCCTCCGTGAGCCCGCCGGGCGTCACGATCTCGCCGGGCTTCGGCCGCGGATCGTGGAAGCTTTCGAAGTACCGCGTCAGGTACATGAGGCGCGCGAGCTCGTCGGTCGCGAGCGTGTCTAGGCGCGCCTTGATGCTGCCGCAGTTCTCGAGCAGCACGCCGAGCAGCTCGGTTTCGGTGAGTGTCAAAGTAGTGGTCGCTTTTTGTGATTTGCTACGAATCTATTTCTTCCGCGACCTTGCTCGTTACAGTGTCTTGATGTCGTTTCGGATTGAGGAAAACCGCGGGGGCGGGTGACCAGTTTCGCGTCCCGCGTGACCACCGGTTTGGGTGGCGGCGCTGCGCACGCTCGTAGACGCGCACACGGTTCGCGAGCACGGCCTCTTCGCGGCCCTCATGCCGCTCATCGGGCGTGACGAAGCGGATCCCGCTATGTCGATGTTCAGTATTGTACCATGCAACGAACGCCGTCACGCGAATAGGTAGCGCAAGCGGTCAAGGCGAAAGCCGAGAAGACGTAACGCACGTTTCACGACGATCGTTGCAGAAAGTTCAAGTCCCAGCGGAATACCGACCGATCTGGCATCGCGGACACGGACTCGGAGCGATAAAGCGCATCGCAATGAGCCGTCATTTGACCTCGCCCGTTCGCCGGCGTTCCGCCACCAACCACGCTTCCTCACTTGGGAGATGGATCCCGTTGCCGGCTTCGGCCTCGTCTGCCACACGAACGCGCGGTGCTACAAACTCGGCTTCCAGAGGTCCCTTGGTGCCCTTGCGCCACGACACGCGCCTCCACTGATGTTCGAGACCTTCAACAACCTTTTTCACGGAGCTTCGTGCATAGGTCGCCACGCCGTGCTTGCGTGGAGGCCACGGGAACCGAAATATCGTCGCGGGAAAGGGTCAGCGACACAAGGCTTTGACAGTTGGCCTGCTTTCCCAGCGCGCCACAATACTGGTGCGCGACGCCGACCGAATGCTCTCCCTTCTTCGGAAGTGCCGTGTCATCGATAAAGCGGAAAGCACGGTCGCCCCCGACAAGTGCATCGGACTTCGCAAAAAGCACGTCCTCGATGGGCTCCGTTTCCCACTTTGAAACCGCAACGAAGTGATAAAGCTGCTGATTTTCGCCGGGCGCTACGCGTGCCGCGAGGGGCTCCATGCCCTTTCGATCCCCCGGAGCGATAAGGCCACGGACGTACGGTGGCGCCCAAACGCGGCGCACCTTGTGTTTGAAAGCCGCCTCGAATGGCGCGAACCAGCGCTCAACCTTTGCTTCCCTTCGCTCCTTCGTTGCAGATACGAGGGCGGTCACGCAGGCCCATCAACCACCGCGACGAGCAGATGGAGAGAAAAAAGTGATTGAGTAGTGCTACCGCGCCTCGACTGAACTCGCGTGCCCGCGCCTTGGCGCCGCCGCTGACTGCGACGCGCGGACGTTGCTCGACTGCCGACTATACGCCAATGACTTCGAGCATCGTTTCCAATCCAACAAAGTCTTTCGGATTGCGTGTGTAGAGCGGTAAACCCAAGACGGAAGCGGTTGCCGCAATCATTAGGTCGAGGCGTCGTGGACGCGGACTTCTTCCAGCAGCCCTGAGAAGCGCGGCAAGTTGGCCGTAGCGCCGAGCGGCATCATCATCGAACGGAATCGCTTGAAACCGATGCTCGACATCTTGCAAGTCGGCCATCCGGGCCGCGCGCTCTACCGGATCCATAGCCGCCGCTGGACCGTCGGACAACTCCGCCAAAGTGACCGCAGTAATCGCCGGCTGCGAGGGTAGCCTGCTCGGCTCGATCTTGCGTAAGTCAACGATGACTGAGGTATCCAGGATAGCGCGCATTAAAGACGGTCTCCTTCGTCGCCAAAGAACTCGTCTTGGTCTTTGCGAAATTCTGCGTAGGTCTGACCTCCAGGCCGACTGTTGAACGCCTCCAGGAGCTCACCCATCGGCACGAACGTTCGCCGTTTCACAATGGGGCGAACCTCGGCGATGGCCGTGCCGTTACGCGAAATAAGTATCGTTTCGCCTGCTTCGACAGCGTCGAGCACGGAGGCGGAGGAATTCCGAAAGTCGCGCGTCGTCACCGTTCTCACAGGTCTCACAGATCTCACAGAAACAATGTAGCGCAACGCGCTACGACGAGCTACTTCGGATGACTTCTCTGTCAAACGCCCTCGCCCGCTGGTTGATCGTCGGGGCCTCGCGCCCCGGGCGACAGCGACGTCCACGACAACGACATCGACATCGACATCGACATCGACATCGACATCGACATCGACGGTGAGCCTACGACGGCGCTGGGCCACGCGGCGCTCTGCGCGTCTGTCGCGTCCGGGCAGTCGCCGCCCGCTGGACCCGAGCTCCGCCGCAAGCAGAGAAAGCTTGTGCAGCTCGCCGGCAAGCCGCTGCACTTCGACACGCCGCTTTGTCTCAGGCCGCGCAGAGTGCCGGAGCAGACGCCGTGATGGTGGTGGTGCCGTACTCCAATAAACCCGCGCAAGAGGGCCTCCGCGAGCACTTCGTCGCGATCGCGGCAAGCGTGAGGTGCTCTGTTGTAGTTTACAAAATTCCCGCGCGCACGGGCATCGACTTGGCGGCGGACACGCCAGCCCAGATCGCCGCCGCAGCGTCGAACGTCGTGGCCACGAAGGAGGCGACCGGCAACGTTCTCCGCGCGCAGGAGATTGTTCGCGTCATGGGAGTTCGCATGGCGGTCTTCTGCAGCGATGATGCGCTAACTCTTCCGATGATCGCGGTCGGCGCCCGCGGCGTCATTAGTGTGACGTCCAACGTTTATCCGGATTCGGTCGTGCGCGTGACGCGGCTCGCCCTCGAGGGGAGATTCGACGAAGCGCGCAAGGCGCATCTTGCGCTCCTCCGCGTTCACGTGGCTATGTTTTGCGAGTCAAACCCGAGCCCGACAAAAGCGGCGCTCGCGCACAAGTTTGGCATCTCAGACGCCGTGCGTGGCCCCCTCGTTCGCGCGCCGCCGGTCGCTACGAGCTCAAAGACCTCCTCGCGGAAGTATCCACGACGAAGGGCGGCGCCACCTAAGGCGCGGTTAGCAAGCCGACCGACCAACGCGCCCCCGTGAACGCTCGAAGGGCGTCCGAGCAGTGAGCGCGGGTTCAGGCCAGCGCTCGTCAGAGTTGGAAGCCGAATTGGGCCTTCGACTCCCCTACGACGGCCGGAAGCACCTTGGCCCCAAAAGGGCCCGCTACCGAGCTTTTTAGCTCGGGTTGGCCAGCGCCAGCGGCGCCAGGAACAAGCTCGAGATCGACCATGGTGGGCTGCGTCGAATAGGCCAGCGCGATCGACGGGCCGGGCGCGCCGTGTCCGCTCGACCCTCCGGCACCGCCCGCCCCGCCATTGCCTCCAGCCCCCGTCACGGTGACCGATGAGTAGAGTCGATACTGGAGGTTCTCTCCCCGAGTTGTCCCGCGTCCGCCTTTGCCGCCGTCGGTGCCCATTGTGCCTAAGTTTCCCTTCCCCGCACGGCCGCCCGCGTCAGACTCGATACGCGTACTTTCGAGTGTCACCACCGATTGAATGAGGAGTGCACCGATACTGGCTCCGCCACCCGTGCCTGCCGATCCGGACTGACCACCGCACCCACCCGCGCCGCCGCCGCCGCCTGTTGCAGACTGTTCGTCCTTGTCGGCCGCGGGAAATCGGAATCGAGGACCCTCATTATAATCGTCGGGTGCCGTTTCATAAAAGTTCGCGGTACCGCTTCCACCGCCGCCCCCTTGACCAGGTTTGCCGCTGTCGCCCGCCGTGCCGTTGCCGCGTAGAAATCCCTCGGCGCTAAACAAGCCGGCGCCGTTAGGACCGTCATTTCCGTCTGCACCGTCCTTCCCGTTCGAACCCGGCCCGCCCCTCGACCCGAATCCGAAAGAACGGCCCAAGTAGTCGCCACCCTCCGCAGTCTCGGGCGTGGCGACTCTTGGCTTTCCGAGATGCACACCGAAGGGCAATTCCGCGGGTTCACCGTGTTCCCAAAACCGACCGTCACCGCCCTTCCCGCCAGGACCGCCAGCGGGACCTGTCGCGCACGAGGTGACGCCTCCAGCCGGACCCTCGACCGGCCAATGGCGACAGAAGTGAAGATTATGTGGGTTAAGGATGACGCTGCAGGGCTTCTGCGTTTCATCCGTCGCATCCAGACCGTTGGAAGAGGCGGTACGGCTATTTGTTCGTCCGACCACGCCATCGCTCCCCGGAGCTCCTTTTCCGGCGTGAAGTACCGATTGGCTCACGATGAGTCCGTGGCTGGCGCGCACGTCGAGAGCTGTCGAAGTCGCGACTTGGTCCGTGGCGGGTGCGCTGTCGAGGTCGGGCGCAACGACCTCGAACGCGTCAAGCCTTGTCGCTAGCGAGAGGCCGCGAGCTGTTACGGCGGGGCTCGTTGGGGCGAGTAGGCGCGTCCTCTTTTTACCTTCTTTCCATGGGGTTTGGTTGCAATTGTAGGAGCCGAACACGGAGACGCCATCGACAAGCGTAACGCTCTCTCGAAAGTCTTCCGCGCACGCGACGACGCGCGTTCCTCGCTCCTTGGCGAGAGCGAAGGCAAGAGCTAGCGACTTTACGGGGTTGTCCATCGCGCCCGTACCCATGTCGTCGCCCTTTGACGACGAAACGAAGATGCCGTCGGCAGCCGGGCCGCCTACAGGGAGCCGGGCGTTCGCCGCCGCTTTGTCGGCCTCGGACGGACCTGCCTGCGGCTCAGGAGACTCCGTAGTCGGGGCGTCCGACGTGCTTCCGAAGACCCCGCAGGCCACAAGAAAAAGCGGCACCACGACGAACAATGAACTTCGCATCAATCTCCCCCTTATCGAATATCAAGGTTTGCCCCGCCAGCCGCCCACGCGGACGTGTGAATTGTGAACTGAGACTTGGGACGTATAACTCCGCAAGGCGCCGTCAATTGTGGACCGACGCTCACGCGGTTGGGCAAGAAGCCCTACTAGGCGCCTCGATGTGCCGCCGCCGCGCGCTTCGTGCAACTTTTATTTCGCAGTCCTCGGCTCTTCGCGGAGAACGCTACGCCGACACGGCCATCGTTAGAACGAACCCACCACGAGCACTCCCCGCGAGTCTTCAGAAACCATGGGCATCAGCGTTGGAGGGGCCCCGAGGCTCCCGGGCACCGGATTGGTGTGTCCAGTTTTGTTCATCTAGGAAG
Organism: Polyangiaceae bacterium; assembly: GCA_025353725.1. Taxonomy (GTDB): domain Bacteria; phylum Myxococcota_A; class Polyangia; order Polyangiales; family Polyangiaceae; genus Labilithrix. The sequence goes on from JANXOF010000022.1 coordinate 13,052, forward strand.
TTTTCCCAGGGAATGTCTTTGATCTTTTCAGGAAAATCAGCGGTTTCCCATAGCTTGGCAGTGCAGCAAGCTGCCATCGCATTTTTGATGCCAAGGGGATGAAAAAGATTGGGCGCGACAATATCAGTAACATTCCCCATACTCTGAAACTCAGCAGTGGAGAGAGCTGGGTGAGAGGAGAGAGCAGATTTTTCCCGATGGAGAGGCCAATCAGGGCGGTGGTCAGAGGGTAGTCCGTTGAGCTCGTCAGGCATCGAGTGCGTCACACGCGTCGAGGAGCGCCCTCGGCGCGCAGGAGTTCAGAACCGGCAAGTTCCGGTCTCACCCTTGCTCGTATCGCAGACAACTGCCCGGGACGGACAGCCGGCGCACGCGGGGCCTCCTACCACAGGGGCGCACTGCGACCGTCGGGCGCGATAGTCCGACTGATACCCATCGAAAGCGGTGCGACTTATCGCAACAGAGGAACACTTGCAGGGTTTGCAAATGTCGCCGTCGGTCGCGGCTACACAATCGGCGGCTGTGCTGCACGAGGTCGCGTAACGCGAACCATCGAGAGGCTCTGGATTAGACCCGTTGGGCGGTAGGCTGCACGCGCTCGTCGCCTGTGCGCTATCGCCAACCACCAGCATGCGTCCCGCCGTTCTGGGGTTCGCCACCTCGCCGTTGACTTGAACCGTATAGTTTCCAGCAGGCAATACCGGCAAGGTACACTTGCTTCGAGGAATCGCGCACAGCGCGGGGCAGGCCTGCTCGCCTGGGGGCTTGCAAGTCTTAGTGTTCATCGAGACTTGGATCACGTTACCGGCCACGCGCACACTGCACGCTTCTAACGTCGTAAAGCAGGCAAGACAGCCTTTGCTCGCGCCCAATTCGATTTCGATCGGACTTCCAGCCTGCCCAGTCCCCGGCACACACGCCATGTCACCGGGGAGCACCTGCGTCGTGCACCCGGCCCCGCTATCGGTATCAATCGGCCCGAATCCGCCATCACCTGCATCGTCAGTGATCACGCCTCCACCCATCTTGGGCTCGACCGGAGCCCCGGTTGTGCCCCCGCAAGCGATCGCAGAAAGACCGATACCAACGATTGAAAGCAACGTTTGATGGTTCATGGCCTGATGCGCCGCAAACGCCGTGCTGCGGGTCGTGTCTCGACCTTCGCCCAATTTTGGGGTACCCGTGCCACCCCGGGCGCTCGGTACGCGGCACAGCATGACAAGCGCGTCGCAGCGTCCGAACGTCGACCCCAGTGTCTGCAAACTTGCGGTCTCGCTAAGACGCTACCACGCGGATGAAGCCTCACCATGCACGCGCGACGTGAACGCTCGACCGCGCATGGACGGCTCAGGTGGCGCCCCTAGCCCTACCTTCGCAGATTGCGAAGCCTCTGAGCTACGAAGCCGCATGATTCGTGGGGCGTCGGCGTCGAGCTGGCCTAGCGGAGTTAAGTGCTGGAAACCATCGTCCGAGCGCGAAGACTTCGACGGCTTTCTTCTGCCACGGCGTGATGTCCGGCGGGATGAGCCAGGTGGGCGGCCGCCCCAT
>JANXOF010000067.1 GCA_025353725.1 Polyangiaceae bacterium
TTCCGCGCCTGGCGAGATTCGCGCGAATACTATAGAAAAGAAGCGTAGAGCGCTACCTTCACCGTCGCAAGCGGAAGAAAGCTAGGACATTCGAGTCATACCTCGAGGCGCCTCGCGGCTTTGCGTTTTCCAAGTCGGACGGATGCAGGCACAATCGCGGCGTGCACGGTCTCAAATTATGGGTGGCTTTGGTGTTCGCTCTCGCTTCAATGGCCGCGTGCGGCAAAACGCGTGAGCTCCGAGAGGCGCCTCGGACCCCCGACGCGGCGGCACTCGGTACCCTACCGATCGCACAGGTCTCCGAAAATGACCTAGTGGATGCGGGGGGTCGCGACAGCCAAGCCCGGCGCGCTCCCGTAGACTTGAAAGACTTGAACGTGATTCTCCTTTCCGTCGATAGCCTTCGTGCCGATATGCCGTGGGCGGGTTACCCCCGCTCGATAGCGAATCACCTAACCGCGTTGGAGGCGAAAAGCGTGGGGTATACACACGCGTACTCGATTTCTTCCTACACTTCGATGAGCCTCGGTGGCTTGCTCGGCGGAAAGCTACCGAGTGAGATGAAGCGCAGCGGGTTCTTTTTTGGTCACTACCCGAAAGAGAACGTCATGTTTCCCGAACTCCTTCAGGCGAAAGGCATTCGCACCATGAGCGCGCACGCGCACGGGTACTTTTCGAGTGCCGGGTTCGAGCAAGGGTTTGACGTTTGGCAGATCGTTCCCGGGATTGTCTTCAAAAACGAGACCGACCCGAACGTGACGAGTCCCCAGCACGAGGCTATCGCCGAGAAAATGCTCGACGACGCTCGGCTCGATACAGGCCGCTTCTTTGCGTGGTTTCACTTTCTTGACCCGCATGATCAATACATGCCACACGACAAAGACGGCATTCCTCCGTATGGCAAGACGCTGCGCGATCGGTATGACGCCGAAGTGACGTTCACGGACCGCTACATCGGAAAGCTTCTTGCGTTTATCGACACCAAAGCGTGGTCGAAGCGCACGGCGATTGTCGTGACGGCGGACCACGGCGAGGCGTTTGGCGAGCACGGGCAGGTCAATCACGGCTTCGAGGTTTGGGAGAATCTGGTACGCGTGCCGCTGTTCTTCGTGATTCCGGGCGTGCGGCCACGTCACATCGACACGCCGCGGAGCGCGCTCGACCTCGCGCCTACGCTTCTCGACCTGTTCGGCGCTGTGGCCGAGCCCGACTTCGAGGGAAAGAGCCTCGTCCCCGAGCTCTTCGGCGATGCGGCAGACGAGGAGGCCCGCGACGTGGTCATCGACCTGCCGATGACCAGCGACAGCGATCGGCGCCGCGCCCTGTTGCACGACAAGCTGAAGATCGTCGCGTACGGCAAAGAAGAGACCTTGCGGCTCTACGATCTCGAAGTCGACCCGGGCGAAAAAGTGCCGATAGCTCGCGGCGACGCGTTCGAGGCGATGAGCAAGCGCTACCGCGACCATGCGAAGACGATCCACGAAGTCGCACCGACGCCATGCAACATCGGCTGCCTGAATCGGGCGTACGCGAAGTAGGCTCCCTCACCATGCGCGTTCTTCCCATTCCGTGCCTTTCCGACAACTACGCTTACCTGCTGATCGACCCCGAAACGAACGAGGCCGCCATTGTCGACCCTTCCGAACCGGAGCCCGTCTTGCAGGCCGTCGCGGAAAACCTCGGCCGCAACGGCGACCTCAAGGTGGTCGCGATCTTCGCGACTCACCATCACCATGATCACGTCGGCGGGAACGAGGAGGTGGCCACGCGCCTCGGTATTAAAAAGGTTTATGGTTATGCGAGCGATAATGGGCGTATTCCCCGCCAATCTGAGTTTCTCGAAGAGGGTTCAACCTTCACACTCGGGAGTTTGCAGGTGCGTATCCTGGCGATTCCTGGTCATACGCTTGGTGCGATAGCCTACGTCGTCACGCGTGAGCCGAGCGATCCGGTCGTGTTCACGGGTGACACTCTTTTCGTCGGTGGGTGCGGCCGCATCTTTGAGGGCGACCCTCCGATGATGCACGCGTCGTTGCAGAAGCTCGCGCACCTCGAGCCGCGTACGCAAGTCTACTGCGGCCATGAGTACACGGAGTCGAATCTCCGGTTTGCGACCCACGTCGAGCCCTCGAATCAAGCGGTTCGGCGTGCCATCGAAAGCGCGCGGAAGCGGAGGGAGGCTGGCCTGCCCACCGTTCCTTCAACGATCGGCGACGAGCTTGCGTTCAACCCATTTTTGCGCGCGAACTCACCGGAGATCCGGAGCACCCTCGGCATCGAACCCGTCGCATCGGGGGCGGAAGCTCTTGGCGCGATCCGGCGCGCGAAGGACTCGTTCAAGTAGCGTGTGACAGCTCAGCTTTCCGACAGCGAACGAGCGCGTCGTTCGGCAAGGCCGTCAGAAGCGCCGGTAAGCGACCTTCGTTGACGTTTCGCTTCGATCCTTGATAGCGCCGAGAACGCGGGTGTGGATCGCATGCACTACGAAGTTGCTATAGGGAATCCAGTAGAACGAAGGGGCGATGCGTAGTTCGTACCAACTTCGCCCTATCAACCGCGTCCGCATTCCGCCGTCAAGAGAGAGAAGCTCGAATTCCCCCACGCGGTTTCGAATCGCGGAGTCCAAGTGTGGCTGGTGAACGGTGTGATACAGCGTGAGCTCCCGAAGGGGGTCGGGCTGACTGTCGATCGTAAAGCGAAGTCGCTTACCGGCGTCGTACGCCGTGACCGTTTCACGGGCGAATCCGGTATTGAACTCGCAAGTTCGAACGCCTCCCACGGCGGCAGTCTCGAGCGTGGCGCGAATCGGGTACGCGATGCCCGCCGTGAAAGGAAAATTCGTCGGCTCGGGCATGTCTGCGACGGAGACCGTGTTCGCCCACACCACGTCGGGCGCGGCGGCGATGTCGATCGTCGTTTCGACGACGCTTGGTGAATACACATAACTTGGGTGAGTCGCCTCGACGCCGAAGGTGAGCAGCAAGAGTGTCATACCGCCGCCCATTGCGAGCGCGTGTTCGCGCGCCGGCATGCTTTTTCCCATGGCAAATCCGATGGCCGAGCCAAGGAGAGCCGGGAGAAACAAAAGAGGCACGAACAGCACGAGGCAGCCCATCCCCTCCAGCGCGAAGAGCACCACAAAGGCCATCGAAAGTACGAACGTGAGCGCGGTGACCAGTGCGGCGTCGCCCGACTTCGCTTCGGGCCGAAGGCGAGGCAAAAAAGCGCCGCCGACAAATCCTGAAATCATAGGCGTTCCGAGTGCGAGCCCGTAGCCGTACTTGCCCAGCAGGCCGACCGAAACGGCAAATCCGCCGAGAGCGACGACGCTGCCGAGAGTTGCAGCATACAAGATCGCGACGGCGCGACTGCGCGGCTTCCCAGGCAAGGCTTCCGTCTCTTTCATCCCGCGAAACGGCGAGGCAGGCGGCATCCGCTGGACCCCGTCGCGTCGCACCCTCGGGAGGAGAGCGGTCGCAAGGAAGAACAGCAAGTTCGCAAACGGCACGAAGAAGAAAAGGGCAAGCCATGGGGAAGCTCCGGCATCGCGTAGCCTTCGGACCGTGAGCGTGACGCCCAAGGCTGCGAAGGGCACCATCACGCAGCAGAGCGCGGACCAGTACGGCGTCGCGACGCCGGCGTGCATCAGGGGCGCCGACGATGGGTCCACGTAGAAAAGGAGCGAATACGGATGTCCGAAAACGTTCGCGAGGAGTGCGTCGAGCGCAAACTTTAGTGAAGCAAGACTCACGCCCCAGAGCACGTAGCCGAGTCGTCCGAGTGGCGCGCGCGGGTCGAGGTGCCTCATGGTCCACCGCTACCGAACCTCAAACCGGAATGCAACGCCCCGCCTTAGGGCTTCCGAGCGGCCGCTCGCTCCTCCGCGACGTACGCCGCTATGCCCTGACGCTCCCGCTCGACGAACGACGCGACGATCCCGCGGAAGCGAGCGTCCTCGATGTGATGCGCGGAGTACGTGATGGTTGGCTCGAAACCGCGAACCTTCTTGTGCTCGCCTCCGGCGCCCGGATTGAACGTGGTCGCTCCCTCACGAATTGCCTCCTCGACGCCGTGGTAGTAGCAAACATTGAAGTGTAAAAAGGGCACCTCAACGTGTGCGCCCCAGTAGCGCCCGTAGAGAATGCCGTCTTTCTTTACATTGAACGCGCTTGCGACGAGCACTCCGTCTTTGCGGGCCACGACCCACGAGAGGCGGTCGGCGAATCGGTCTACGAGAAGCTCGAAGAATGCCTCTTTCATATAGCGCCGACCGTGAAAGTACTTATCTACGGTCGTTGTGTAGAGCGCGTACATCTCGCGCGCCATGTCGCGCGTGTATTCGCCCCGCGCGAGCGTCGAGATCGTGACGCCGTCCATCGCCGGTTGCTTTCGCTCGCGGCGTGTTTGGGTGCGCTTCTTCTGCGGGAGCGTCGCGAGAAAGCTCTCGTACGTGTCGAACTTCGGAACTGCGTTCGACCAATGGTACTGCACGCCGTGGCGTATCGCGTAGCCTGCTTCGCCCCAGGCGTGCGCTTCGGCCTCGAGCGGAAAGAGAACGTGCGCGCTGGAGAACTCGAGTTCCCTCACTAAGCTTCGTAAAGCGCGCGCAAAGAGGCCTAGGATTTCAATTCGATTACGCGTCGGGTGGACCAAGACGCGGTCGCCGTTGGCGGGCGTGAACGGTACGGCGAGGACAAGTTTCGGGTAGTATTCAAGGCCCATTCGCTGGGCGAGATCAGCCCAACTCCAATCGAAGACGAACTCTCCCTCGCTGTTCGTCTTGGCATACGCGGGGGCGGCGGCGATAAGCATGTCCCCGTCGTAGAGAGCCAAATGTCGAGGGTTCCACCCCGAGGCCTCGCCCACGCACTTCGCCTCCTCGAGGCAATCGAGCCACGTGTGCTCCACGAACGGCGAGCTGCCTTCGCGAAGAAGCGCATCCCACGCCTCGCGTGGAATCTCTTTGATACTGGAAACGACGCGAAGCTCGAGACTCAGGAGATGTCTTTCCGCACGAGCGCGAACCACGCATTCATGCTTTTGCCTTTAAAGGCGCGACCTATGGACACGTGCGCGGAAATGCCTCTCAGATAATCGACCATTCCGCCGTACACCAGCGCGCCGATTCCGCCGTCGTTGGCTCGAACGACTGGCCCTCCAGGCGGCCTCGTGGCTGGCACCACTGTGTAGTCGATGGCCAGTTCCCCTTCGTGCTCGCCCGCGCCTTCACTGGCGACAAAGTATCCGGGCCCCGTGAACCGCTGCAGCGCGTGATGGTTGTAGCCGACGACGTTGACCGAGTCGTGCGTAAGCTTACAGAAGCGCTTCTGGAAGTGTCGAAACGCAGGCAATGTGTTTTGTCCGTCGTGAACCACTTCGTGCCCTGGAGGCACACTCGCGGGCACGAGAAAGTCGAGCTTCAGCGGGCGATAGTCTTTGGCCGCCTCGAAAAGCCGAGCCTGAACTGTCGGCGACCAAGTGCGCAGCGTGTGGCGCCGTCCTTCGTGGCCGAGCCCGTCGAGGATCTCGGATAGTCGCTTGAGATCGACCGTAGGCTCGAGGAGCACGCTAACGTCCATGCCTTCGGTTAGCACGGTTTCGTGGAATTTGGCCCGAGTGCCCACACGCTGCTTGGATGTTATGCCATGGCCCGCCGTTCCACCTTTGTCGCTTTTGGTCTCTTCGCTCTCGTCGCTTCGAACGCGTGTAACGCCCCGGGCTTCGCTCGGAAAGCGCAGGCACCAGCCACGCTCCCCCCAACAGCCGCGGCGCAGACGACGACCACAGGTGCGCCGGTCGCCGCTGGCGACGTCAAATCCATGGGGCCCGCCGTCGACTCGGCTGGACTTAGCGTCTCGAACGCCATCGCCAAAGCGTGCGGAATTCCGGCGCGTGCAGACGGCAAAACGATGGCTCCAAGCTTCGAGTACGATTCCGCCGCGCTGGCCGAGGAAGACCGCGGGCTGCTCGCAAAGATATCGAAGTGCTTGACCGAAGGCGCCCTCCGAGATCGCCACGTCAAGCTTGTCGGTCGCTCCGACCAGCGCGGCGAGCCAGAGTACAACATGACGCTCGGCGGTAGCCGCTCGGACACGGTCAAGCGCTACATGGTCGATCTCGGCGTTCCGCGCGATCGCATGCTCGCAACGTCACGCGGTGAAATGGACGCCGTTGGCACGAACGAATCCGACCTAGCCCACGATCGCCGCGTGGACGTTGAGCTTGTTGATTGACATTGTCCGATGTGTTGCACCCAAAAGCGCGGTGTAAACCGCGCTCAGGCTACGTGTGCGGATGGCCGGAGATGTCGCGCGCGGCGCCCCGAGGAAGCTCGGAGTCGCGTCCCAGCGACTCGGCCTTCGACTCGTTTGCTTGCGGACCTTCGTCCACGACGTCCATCCGGCAAGAGCCCTGAAACGCAACGCCGCGCTCGACATAAAGAGAGGGTGAGTGGATGTTTCCGACGAGCTTTCCGGGAGCGTGAATCTCGACGGATTGGCTCGCCCTCACGTTCCCATGAACGACGCCGCCGCGGATAATCACGGTCGCGACATCAATCTCGGCGTGCACCTCCGCGCCGTCGCCGATGACGAGCGTGTCGTCGCTCTTTATCTCGCCCTTGAACTGACCGTCGATTCGGACGCGCCCTTCGAAGTAGAGCTTGCCCTCGAAGCGTGTACCGCGACCGAGTAACGCGGTGATTTCCGTGGCGGGAAGGGCATCCATAGGCCTCGGAGACGTAGCAGCGAGCGAGCGCCGCGGCAACCGTGCGAGCACGGCCTCCTACGAAGGACGAGGCACCTAAACCCGCGAAGATTCGCTTCGCGGCTGCGTGTTGGCTTCGAGACTTTTAGAGGTCGATGCGAGGACGGCCAAGTGGCCACGTCTTCATCGGCGCGCTCGCCCGCGACATCGGCGATTTCCAGTCCCAACGCCAACCAGAAGTGCAGTCCTCGCCGCTGCCCATCAACACACGGTGCCCTTCATAACTTACTTCCACTCGCGTGGCCGATTTAGCTCAGGCGAACCTTGGTGAATGTTCACCGGTCGTGTAAGGAAAACCGGCTTGCGATCGCGATATCGTCCTTCGTCGAGCGTCTACAACATGCCTATGTCCACGTGTTGATACACGTCGACCGCGCTTTTCCCGAATTGCATTTGAACGACGTACGACCTTTCAGATTGGGCGTTCGCCCCACGTCCATTGTTTATCGGCGATCGGAGCCGTCGGTATGGTGGTTGGCTTGGCGAGTTGCGTCGATCCCGATCCGGTTCCCCCTGATGTGGCAGAATCATCTGTCGAACTCGCGACGTCGGTCGCAACGACGGATCCTTCGCTGGAGCCTCGTGCACCGGTTGCCACGTGGCGGGGCTCATTCGAAAGTCGAACGAAATCGTCGTAGAAGGACTTTCTTCGAGTTTGCCGGAGGCGGTTCGTTCGGAGATTCGATACAGCAAGCAATAGTTGCCAATCGCCTTTTGCAGCACCCAAAGACTCGTCGACCAGCCCGCGGTCGCCGTTGGTGGCTCCGGAAAAAACGTCCAAGTTGCTACGCGAGGCGGTCAGGGATGCGCGTTGAAGGAAGGCGGAGGCATCTCCTGTTGGGCCATCGCTCGCGTCAGTTCGGCGGCCGGGGTGGTGACGGGCGCGGTGGTGGGCGCGTCGGCGACCGTGCGGGGAGTCGCGGGAGCCCGCGAGGTGGTGATGGGGGCCTACGCCGGCTCGACGGTGTGCGCACTCCAAAACGACAACGGAATTCGATGCTTTTCCCTCGATGAGAGCGGAAAGGCGACCAACATTAAGCCCGCATTCTACCTTCCCGCAGCGCCGGCCCCCCGTTAGCGAGGCCTTCGCGACGCTGAAGCACGAGTGCGCACATTGCTCGATTTTTGGGTCGATTCGAGGTAATTTTCTGCCATGACTAGCCACGCGCGACCTGTCAAAGCTCCACGCGGACCCGAGCTCTCGTGCAAGGGGTGGGCGCAAGAGGCTGCGCTTCGCATGCTCCACAACAACCTCGATGCCGAAGTGGCGGAGCGCCCCGACGACCTTGTTGTTTACGGAGGAACGGGCAAGGCCGCGCGTTCTTGGGAGGCATTCGACGTCATCGTGCGCGAGCTGCGTACGCTCGAAAATGATGAGACGCTTCTCGTGCAGTCGGGGAAGGCGGTCGGTCGGTTTCGTACGCACGCCGATGCGCCGCGCGTGCTCATTGCCAATTCCAATCTCGTCGGCAAGTGGGCGACGTGGGAGCACTTTCGCAAGCTCGAGGCCGAGGGCCTCATGATGTTTGGCCAGATGACCGCGGGATCGTGGATTTACATTGGCACTCAGGGCATCGTGCAGGGCACCTACGAAACGTTTTTAGCGGCTAAGGGGGCTTACGTCGCGCGCACGGCGAAGGTCGGCCCGTTATGGCTGCTTACGGCAGGACTCGGCGGCATGGGCGGCGCGCAGCCGCTCGCGGCGACCATGGCAGGACTTTCATGCCTTGCGGTCGACGTCGACCCATCGCGTATTCAAAAGCGAATCGACACGCGGTACGTGGACGAGCGAATCGACGACCTCGACGCCGCTTTAGCGCGCCTCGCACGAGCGCGTGCGGAAGACCAACCCGTGAGCATTGGTCTTTGTGGGAACGCCGCCGAGGTTTTTCCCGAGCTCGTTCGGCGCGGCATCGTCCCCGATTTCGCGACCGATCAGACAGCCGCACACGATCCGCTCGTAGGCTATGTTCCTGCCGGCTTTACGCTGCGTGAAGCGGCTTCGCTGCGCGCGGAAGACCCCGACTCGTATGTAGAGAAAGCGAAGGCGAGTATGGCCGAAGAGGTCACGGCGCTCCTCGCGATGAAGGCTCGTGGCGCCGAGGTTTTCGACTACGGCAATAACCTTCGAGCCTGCGCCGTCGAGGCAGGGTGCGCGCGTGCGTTCGACATTCCGGGCTTCGTGCCGGAGTACATTCGTCCTCAGTTTTGCCTCGGGAGAGGTCCGTTCCGTTGGGTCGCGCTCTCGGGCGATCCGGAAGACATTGCGGTGACTGATCGGGCTGTTTTAGAGGCCGTTCCGAACGATCCGGGCCTTCGACGGTGGCTCGAGCTAGCGAAAGAGCGCGTAGCGTTTCAGGGGCTGTCCGCGCGCATTTGCTGGTTGGGCTACGGAGACCGCGCGAAGGTCGGACTTGCCTTCAACGAACTCGTTCGCACGGGCCAAGTCAAAGCGCCTCTTGTCATCGGGCGAGATCACCTAGATTGCGGTTCGGTGGCATCCCCGAACCGCGAAACAGAAGCGATGAAAGACGGCTCCGATGCCGTCGCGGATTGGGCAATTCTCAACGCTTTAGTCAATACGGCGTGCGGCGCAAGTTGGGTAAGCTTTCACCAAGGAGGCGGCGTGGGAATGGGAATGAGCATGCACGCCGGAATGGTCGTGGTCGCCGACGGTACCGCCGACGCGGCGAGACGCCTGGAGCGCGTGCTCACGAGCGATCCGGGCATGGGGGTGATTCGCCATGCCGATGCGGGGTATGAGGAAGCCGTCGCATGTGCGCGCGACAAAGGAGTGCACGTACCGCATCGCGCTTAGGCCTCCGACGACCTGACGCGGTGGCCGGAAGAGGTTTGTCCGCTAAGCTGTCAGTATGGGTGAGAGGACCGAAGGCCTGAGTTACACTGTACCGGGCGCGCTCCTTTTGGGGATTGCCGCGTGCAACATTCTCAGCGGCGTGGAGAATCTCGAACCCGCGCTAGGCGGTGACATGGTCACGCCTGTGAGTCTCCGCGACGCCGGAAGCGGCGTGGGGGCGACCCCCGACGCCGGTGCTGGTCCTCTCGCCGACGCACAACCTGTTCAAGGCGACGCCGGGTGCGTTCCTACCGGCTCAGTCGAAACCGTCGTGTCGACGCCCGACCTGGTGGTGGATGACGCCCGCTCGGGGACAGCGGCGTGGTCAAATCTGGACGGCGCGAAGGCGAGCGGTGGCGGATCGGCGCGCGCGACCCTCGAAGGCAACGGTGTCACTCACTGGCTCGTCACGACGGGCTATCACTTTACATTGCCGCCTCGAGCCTCGGTCCGAGGAATTGAAGTGACGCTCGCTCGTCAATCCGATGGCGTAGATTCGGTCGCGGACCAGGGCGTGGCATTGCTCCAAGAAGGAGGCCTCGGACGTCCCAAGGCGACGCTTCCCGTTTGGTCGTATCTGAGGCAGCCTGTTTCGTACGGCGGTCCTACCGATTTGTGGGAAACGACTTGGACCGTGAGCTCGATCAACGCTTCAACCTTCGGTGTTGCGATTGCCGTGCGAGGCATCGATGCGACCGGCGAAAGGGCCTCGATCGACGCCGTGAGGATCGCCGTAACGTTCGAGCGTTGTGAGCGTTGATGGCCGCCGCTAAGCAAGTTTTTCGGGATAGGATGAAAGACCGATGCGTCGTCCGTCGGGGTCGCGGATGTAGATCGTAAATTCGGTCGAACCGTCGAGTTTAACTCCCGCATTCGTCAACCGTTGAACGTGTCGCGCACGGGAATGAGCGTCGACCGCGAAGGCGATAACTTCCATGGACGACGCGTCGAAGGAAGGCTCACTGTCGCCTTGTCGCTCAAGCATAAGGAGGGCCTTGCCGTCGTCGAGCGCGAGCCACACGCGACCACCCGGGTCAGCGCGGACTACCGTAAGACCCAGGGCCTGGACGTAAAAGCGCTCCAGGCTTTCGAGGTCGAGTGTCCTAAACGCCACATGATGAAAGCGCATCAAAGAGAGGCTACCATGCGCCGGCGGACGCTCATCTCGAGGGCCCGTGCCCGTGCGGAACGCTGGACTTAGGCGGCGTTAGAAAGGCCTGACTCACGACGGTCTACGGCCGGCGGAGTGTCGCGCGAGTCTCGAGAGTAAAAAAAATTGAGACGGTCGTGAGCGACGTGGCGTCGATAGAGTGAACATGAACCACACTTCCTGTCTCGGGTGCGCACTTTTCCTTGCAGCAGGGCAGGCGCTAGCCGCGTGTACGTTCGCGAGTCCCGGAACGTCGGGGCCCGGGTTGGAAAACATGGTTGACCCTTCGGGTCATCCGCTTCCTCCGCCTGCGGGCGTCGCAAGCGACGCCGGCGGTGGTGTAGAGCCCGCCAAACCGGTGGAGGCGAATGGCACGCGGTCTATCAGGTCCTGTGAGACGAACATCGCAGATGACGTTCCCGAGTTCTATCGTACGTATTTCAAATGCGTAACGGTAACAAAGACGGGAGACTCGGTGACCGTCGCGACCGACGCGCTCCCTCCACATGCCTCGTATTATTACGGTACGGGTAACTCGAACTTTTCGATGTTCGATACGAGTCGCGGTCAGAGTTACAAGCCGAACCCAAATACGCTGTCGAAAAAACCATTCGCGATTCGCGTACCGAACACGCCTGTGGCCAAAGGGCTCATCATCAATGCAGCCCTGGTAGATGGAGTAGTTGCGAGCAGTACAGAAGAATTCGGACTTGGGCCTGCGGGTGTTGCACTGGATTCGGTTGCCCTCTTCAATCCCCTCGCGAGGCCCGGAGATGACATCGAAAATGAAAAGTATACGTTCGACGAGTTCAACGCGCACCCGACGCCGAATGGGACGTATCACTATCACTCAGCATCACGGGGGCCGCTCGATGTCCTGGTTGCGGCGGGTATCGCGACGTCGGCTATACCCGGTTCTGCATCCGTCGAACTCTTCGGGATCATGTGTGATGGCACGGTCGTTCTCGGTTGCACGGAGCTCGACGGCGCGCCTGCCCCCCGAAGTCGCGACCTTGATGCGCAGGCCGGTCATGTTGGTGATCTGAAGGACGCGCACGGCACGACCCACTTCGCCGCGCGCTACCACACCCACGTTTGCCCGAGCCGTGAGGACAGCTACAGGTACACTCCGGAGATTCAGTATTACAAAATCTGCGGTAAGTGAGCTGCGGAAGCCAATGCCGGTCGGCCGTGCGGACTCTTAGCGGCCGAGCATCTTCAGGACGACGAAGATAAGGGCCGCGCCTCCTAAGCCACCGCCAAAGAGTAAGTAGAGAAAAGACCAGCCGGCAGCGAGCACGGGTGAGGCTGCGAAAAGACCATCATTCATCATGAACAGCTATCCTCAAGGAGAAAAACACCAGAGCAGTGACCACGACGCGACCGTCGCCGTTCGAGAGTGCACCGAGCACACACCGCTGGAGCAAAGATCTTGCCAGAGTGCGCATACCCCGCCGAACGTGTCGTCGACGCTCGCGCCGCGGTGGCACACGGCGCTGCTCATGGCGCTGATTCTAGCGGTGGCGGCGACGGGCACGCTCCTCGATCAGAGCCGCTCGAACGTGGACGTAGGCGACGTTTCGAGCCGTGGAACGCACTCGCTGACGCTCCTCAAAACGTACGTTGCGACGCTCTTGGTACAGGTGGCGATGATCGCTTACGTAGCGCGCCTGGGGCGCTCGGGCTGGGCGCTCGGCGAGCTTCTTGGTCGGGGCTGGAACACCGTCCCGCGTGCGGTCTCCGACGTCCTGCTCGCGCTCGCGGCGTGGGCTTCGGTAGCGTCGCTCGAAGAGCTTTGGCTGCATTCGTTTCGCGCGAGGCAAGGCGCCGCAATCGTGGCTATTTTGCCCCATGCGCGAGCCGAGACCGCGGCCTGGATGCTCGTCGCTTTGAGCGTCGGCGTGTCAGAAGAGCTGGTTTATCGAGGGTACTTGCAAGCTCAGATGACGGCCTTCACCGGAAGGCCGGCCGTCGCGATCATCGTTCAAGCGGCGCTGTTTGGCTTGGCACATGGCAACCAGGGACTTGCTGCTGCGTTTCGCATCGGCGTCTATGCGATTGGGTTAGGCGTGCTCGCCCGAGCGCGCCGAAGCTTGGTGCCCGGCATTCTCTGCCACGTCTTCACCGATGTCGTCGCAGGCCTCGCGCGCGCATGACTCGTTGCGACGAGGCACCCGGAGCTCCGCGCGGCGGTTGGTGCTGCAGCTTCCCAGTGCACGCAAAAGGGCCGCCGCAAGTCTTCGCCTGAAGGCAAGTCTCCATCCGCGCTGACCTTTGAGTTTGTTCCACAAGAGTGTGGTAAGCCGGGTGGGAGATGCGTCACGTTGTCGTTGCTACGCACGGTCATTGTTTTGATGGGCTCTGTTCAGCCGTGATGTTCACGCGGCTCATGTGCCACCTGCATCACGGAGAGGAGCTCTCGTTTACTTACCGCGCTCAGGGCTATGGTCCCGGTTCGACAGGGGTAGACCCTGCCATTCTCACAGGACAAGACAATGCGATTCTCGACTACCGGTTTTCGCAGGCACCGCAGCTCACGTGGTACTTCGATCACCACGTGAGCGCATTCCCGTCGGCCTCCGACCGAGCCGCCTTCGACGAACGCGTGAACGCGGCACCTTCGGATTCGGCGACGCGTATGTTCCACAATGGCACCTACGGCTCGTGTACGAAGCTCATCGCCGACATCGGGAAGGCTCACTTCGGTCTCGCGTTCTCGGACGTGTCGAAAGAGAGCGAACTCATTCGATGGGCCGACATGATCGACTCGGCCGCGTTCCCCAGTGCAACCATGGCCGTCGCTCGCGCCGAACCCGTTCTTCATCTCATGTCCGTGGTCGAGAGCAACGGCGACGATGCCTTCCTGCAAGCCATGGTTCCCAGGCTTCTCGAGGAGCCTATCGAGGAGCTCGCGGAGGGCGCGGACATTGAACAGGCGTATGCGCCGCTGGCGGCCCAGCACGAAGCGTTCATCGAGCTCGTCAAGAAGTGCGGGCGCGTGGTCGGTCACGTCGTGGTCGTGGACTTGAGCGCGGTGGTGATCGAGGCGGCGGCGAAGTTCGTGACGTATGCCATGTGGCCCGAGAGTGCTTATTCCGTCGCGCTTACGTGCTCGGCTAAAAAGTGCAAAATTTCGATTGGCTATAACCCGTGGTCGGCCATCGAACGGCGCCACAACATAGCGGCAATTTGCGAGCGTCACGGCGGCGGCGGACATCCCGTGGTGGGCGCGATTTCGCTACCCTCGGATCAAGTCGAGGCTGCACGAAAACTTATGAACGAAATCGCCGAGGAGCTCAGAACCTGAGCGTCGTCGTCCTCGGTCATCGCGGCGGGCGAGGGGAGGGATGGCCTGGAGAGAACTCCCTGGAGGCGTTCGCGCGAGCCGTGTCCGAAGGCGCAGAGGGCGTGGAGCTTGACGTGCGGCTTACCGCGGATGGCGTACCCGTTGTCTTCCACGACGCGACGCTCGCGCGATTGGCGGAAGGCGGTGACGTTCGCTTCGTAAAGCATGTGAGGTACATGGAGTTGCCATCTCTTTCGGGAGGCGAACGCATCCCTCGGTTGAGTGACGCGCTCGAGGCTATGCGGGGCTACGTGGTCAACGTCGAGGTGAAGTCGGATATCACGGCGCGCACGTTCCTGAGCAGCTTCGGTGACCGCGTGCGCCTCGCCCAAGCCACGTCCGCGGTCGTCAAAGCTTTCGACGGCCGTGTCGACGTTCTCTTTTCGTCGTTCGACCCTGCCGTACTTATCGCACTGGCCCTCGCACTTCCGCACGTTCCTCGCGCGATTTTGCTTGATGCTGCAACCCCCCGTATGGCATCGGCCCTTCCACTCGCACTTCGTCGGTGCGTGGTCGCAGCCCACCTCGAGGAATCGTTAGCGACCGACGCGCGCGTAGACCGACTTCGCCGCGCGTCGCTTTGCGTCGGTGCGTGGACGGTCAATAGCTCCGAACGCGCCGAGGAGCTCGTGGCGCTGGGAGTCACGCGGCTTATCACGGATTGTCCGGGGTATATTAAAGCGGCGCTGACGCGCTCGATTCAAACAGGCCCCGAGCCGCGAACACTCGAAGGTCGCTAAGGCGCTTTCCGTTCGCATTCGCGTTCGCGGTTCACGCTCGATTCTTGACACGCACGACGCAAGAGGTCGTGTGCCGCTAGTCTTTGCAGTCGACTCGCTCAAGCTGCAGGCCGGGCGTCGGAGTTTGCTCAAACAAGCCTTCCACGAGCGGCGGGTTCCACGTGACGTTCTCGTAGCGAAACTGCACGTCCGCGTTTTTGCTTGGCACGTCGACTTCAATCTTGCGCGGAAGTTCCGCGCTGCATAGTGGGCCGCTCACGGGCAGGGGTGGGTCGATGCCATCGGGGTCGACGCGAGGGCTCGCCATGGGTGCGGCACCGTGGGCGCCGAGGCTCGCGTGGTAGACCACGTACCCTTGTTGCCGCACTTCGACATCGACGAGGCGCATGCGCTGCTTCTGCCATGGCAAGTCGAAGTCGCTCGGGTGCGGCGCGATGTGGAGTTCCTCCTCGGCGCTTCGCGTACTCGGGAGTGTGACCACGTAATAGCCGCTCTTGCTCCAAACCACGGTTCCCGCCGCAGGCTCGTGCTTGAGCACGGGAGCGTCGCCCCGCAAGAGAGAAACGAGCACGTGACCCGGCATCGAAACGGTGGTGAGACGCGCAATATTGCAGGCTTTCGCGGGTCCTGCGAAAAATCGTTTTTCCCGCAAATCAGAGAGCGAAAACCGCGCTCCGTCGCTCGCGAGCGTCGCGACCACGCCGAGATTCATTGGACCCACGACGTCCATCCGGAGCTTGCCTGGCGCGACAGCGAACATCAGGAGATCGCCGCGCACGCGACCTTGAGCTCCGAAGTGGTCAATTTTGGCGCTGGCTTGAATGCCAAGCCCGCATGCCTGCGAGGCGTGAAGCCTGTCGAGTGCCGAGCGCGCGTCCGGCAAGGCCGACCTTGGTGGCGCGGTGCCGCAGCCCAAAGCGATACCGCTTAGCGCGAGCGAGAACCCAAAGGCGTAACGACAACCGATCATTCGCACGTGCGTACCACATACGTTCCTGAGCATTCGCGTTAGCCGTCGCCTAGTCGTCGTGTTTCGGCTCGAGCTCATGGCCTTCGGCGGCATGTTCGATGGCGCTTTGGATGAGCGAACTCACGTGGGCGTCTGCGAGAGAATAGAAGATATGTTTGCCCGCGCGCCGGCGTGAGACGATTCGCTCGGAGCGTAAAAGTCGCAATTGCTGGGAGACGGTGGAGAGTCCTACGCCCGCCGCATCCGCGAGTTCCGTGACACACCACTCGCCGTCGCAGAGCCGGTAGAGGAGCTTGAGACGCGCGAGATCGCCTGCCGCGCGAAAAATGGCGGCGGCGCGGTCGAGTTGCTCGTCGCTAACGGTGGTTTGGCGCGCACGGCGAGCGTGCTCTTCGGGCCCGCACTGCCCGTCGGGGCGTCCTTCGACCATCGGTTTGGTGGTGAGAGCTAAACCGTCGTCGGCCTTGGACAGGGGAGGATCCGCCATTGTGCTTTCTTTGTTACCGGAACTTCGGCTCTTCGCAGCCGAAAAAGCGCCCGCGCGGCCCGCGATCGCGCGAAGGCTGTCTCTCCTTGGCCCGGCACGGACTAGGGTTTCGCGGGTGATGTCCCGATCGACGCCCGCACGTCTTGTTCGCCCCTTAGAACCCATCTGGCAGGAGGTGCTCGATTCCGTGCTTCGACGCCGCGGCGCGCCGCCGACGACGGACGTGGCGAAGCTCACGCCGCGCCTGGTCGAGCTCTCAAACGCCTACAATCAAGGGCTTGCGGGTGACGGCGCGCGCGTCAAGGTCCCGCTTGAGGCGCGGATCGCGTTCTCGTTCGCTCGTGACGTGCCCAAGGGCGCGGGTGCCCTGCGAGAGCTTGTTCGCGCCGGAGTGCTGAAAGCGCCTCTCGACCGCACGTTTCGGGTGGTCGACATCGGCGCGGGCCTCGGGGCCATGACTTGGGGCGTCGTGCGTGCGCTCGCACACGATGCGGAGGCTTCGTTTCGAGTCGAGGCTTTGCTGGTCGACGAAGACAAAGACGCGCTCGCCGCCGCCGAAGCCATTGCGTGCGAGGCCACGACACGTCTCGCTTTGGGCGCGTCGGCGCTCACGGTGCGAACGCGCACCGAGCGAATCATGACGGGCATGAAGCTGCCGGAGGCGGATCTCGTCGTGCTCGGTCAAGTCTTCAGCGAGCTCGATGTGGCGATGGATCCCGCCACGCGCGCCGCAAAGCACGCCGCCCTCGTAAGCGACCTCCTCGATCGCGTTGTCGCGCCCGATGGCGCGCTCGTGGTTGTCGAACCCGCGCTCCGCGAAAGGACCCGGCACCTTCACGCCGTGCGCGACTTGCTGGTCTCCAAGGGAACGACGATCTTTGCGCCGTGCCTTCACGCGCAGTCGTGCCCAGTGCTCGAAACGCTCAGCGATTGGTGCCACGAAGATCTCGCGGTCGACTTGCCTTCGTGGCTCGCTCCGCTGGCGCGTGCGGCGGGTCTGCGCTGGCAAGGCCTCACGTTTAGTCATCTCGTTATAAGGCGTGACGCGCAGCGCTTGCGGGACCGAATCGGGGACAAAAACGACGCCACGCGCGTTCACTTGCGCGTCATCTCGGACGTCATCAAAACAAAGGGCAAAGCGGAGATCTTTGCCTGTACTTCGGGGGGCGCGCGGGTCCGCATGCGGCGCCTAGACCGCGACGCCGTTCGCGTCGGAGACGAGAGCGTGGCCTTCGCCGCGAGCGCGGCTTGGGGAGGTCTTGGCCGAGGAGACCTTGTCACAGTGCGCGGCGAAGGGGGCGACACGAACGGCGTCGCTCAAGAGGCTGTCGTCGACGAACGCGGGCGTGTGTCGAAGCAGGCGTACATTGACGTCTGGCCATTCAGGAACTAGCAGCCGTCGTTGGAGATGACCGGGGGGCACTTCCGACAGATGTAACGCGAGGAGAACGTGCTGCCATGAAAGGGCTCTATGCCATTGTCGACACGAAACTCTTGGCGGCGCGCGGGACGGATCCGGTCGCGTACGCGCGTGCACTCCTCGAGGTTCGCCCCGCCGCGATCCAGGTGCGCGCGAAGGACGTAAGCGCCCGGGAGATTCTCGCCATTTTGCGTGCGCTCGGTCCGATGTGCCGCCAGCTCGGCGTGCCACTCGTCGCGAACGATCGCGCGGACCTCGCCGCGCTCGCAGGGTGCGAAGCCGTGCACATTGGTCAAGACGACCTACCTTATGAGCTCGTGCATCGCATTGCGCCTCAGCTCTCCGTCGGCATTTCGACGCACACGCTTGCACAGCTCGAGAAGGCCCTCCTCGTGCGCCCTCGCTACGTCGCCTTTGGGCCCGTTTTCGCCACGGTCAACAAAGCGAACGCGGATCCCGTGGTGGGCGTGGACGGTGACGGGGGCCTTCGCGAGGCCTCGGGCCTTGCGCGCGCCGCAGGGGTGCCTCTCGTGGCTGTGGGCGGAATTACGCTCGACCGAATCAGCGATCTCCTTCCGTACGCGGATGCGTGCGCGGTCATCGGCGACCTGCATCCGCCCGGCGCGGGGCTGGCAGAGGTGACTGAGCGTGCGCGCGCCTTCCAGAAGGCGCTCGGTGTCCCATCCCGTGTCATCGAGAGAGAGACGCGTCCTTGAGTCTGGTCCTCGCGGGCTTGCTCCTTGCGACCGCGCGTGGGGCCATAGCCGCGAGGCGTTGGTACGTACGCAGGCGCCAACAAGTAGGGAGCGGGGAGTCTGAAGCCACACTCCCGTCGGAATCCAACGCCGAGAGCTACGAGATGCCGCGCGTCGACCGGCACGCAGCCTCCGGCGACCGAGGGACGCATCTCGAGGGCTTCCCGTGCCGGCTCGGTGACGTCGTGCTCAGGCTGAGTGGTGAGGAGGCTTGGCTTGCGGGCGCCCTCGTTTTCAGTGAGACGAGACCCATCGCCGCCCTGTTTATCGCCCCCGATGCCACCTACGACCGCGCACTCTACGTTCGGCCGAAGCCGCGCGAGGCGCTTTGCTGGATGGCGCCGCTCGATCCCGGAGCGGTACTCGTGGGCGGTGAGCCGCCAAGTGTGGTCGAGCACGCTGGCGTCCGTTATGCGCGTGTCCGTCGCCTTCCTGTCCGCGTCGGGCGCATCGGCGCGTGCACCCTCGAGCTCGGCGACTCCCTGATTCTTGCGGAGTACGCCTCCGCGGGCGACGGACGCTTGCTCGTGCTCATCGGGGCTTCGGGAGCCTCGCGCGCTTACCGCGGCGAAGAATTAGACGCTCACGCGTATGAGGTCATCGCGTCGGGGTCGTCTACCTTGGGCGGCTCTGACATGTCCGTCCGCTAAATCGCGCGCATTCGCGAGAGCATCGCTTCAACCACGAGTTGCGGCGCGTTGTTCGAGTCGAGGTGATCCATCGCGCGAAGGGCGATACGCCCCTGAAGCGTAAACGACTCCGCTCGGGCATTGTTCGCGCGCGCCGCCTCTGACGCCTTGCTCGCGAGCGCGTCGGCGAGTGCGGCCAACCGAGCGCGAAGCAAATCTTTCTCCTTCTTGGCCTCTTCCGCCACGGCGAGCAGCGGCTCGAGCCCCGGCGCGTCGACGGCTTGCAGCGCCCGCGTGACGAAGCTGTCGCGGGCGTCGCTCTCGTCGGGATCGGCAAGCCGCGCGGCCGTCTCGAGGCTCCCTCCCGCGAGCCTTGCCACCTCCCTAGCACGCACAGGCTCGATACCTTGGGCCTCGAGCAACGAGGCGACGACGTCTTCCGGTAAAGGTGCAAACCGCACGCGCATGGTGCGTGAGAGGATCGTCGGCAGCAGCGCATCGGGCTGCGAAGTGAGAAGAATAAAATGCGTGCGCGCATTGGGCTCTTCGAGTGTCTTGAGAAGCGCGTTCGCCGCTGGGACAGACATCTCCTCGACGCGTCGCACAATAAACACTTTTGCGCGACCCTCGTGCGGCGCGTAGGCGGCGTGCGCCAAGACCAGCGTACGGACTTGGTCGATTGAGATATCCTGCGTTTCGGGGGTTCTCCGCCCGATCGTCTGCGGAGCGTAGAGACCGCGCTCGATGACGACGACGTCGGGATGCACCGGCCGTTGCTCTTCCTCGCGCGGCACGGCACGCAAGCAGGCCGAGCACGCGCCGCATGCGAGAAACGACGGAGGTGCGCCGTCGCCAAAGAGGCCGCCTTCCGATACGCCTCGCCGCTCGCAGACAAGCGCTTGCGCGAGCCCGAACGCCGCAAGCTCTTTTCCGACGCCGTCAGGCCCGGCGAAGAGGTAGGCGTGGTGAACACGACTCTTTTCGAGAGCGCGCTCGAGGGTTCGACGCGCGGCATCCTGCGCCCTCAGTTGAGACAAAAGAGGCTCCGACATCGCCCTCGTCGCTAAG
Source organism: Polyangiaceae bacterium (assembly GCA_025353725.1). Classification (GTDB taxonomy): domain Bacteria; phylum Myxococcota_A; class Polyangia; order Polyangiales; family Polyangiaceae; genus Labilithrix. The sequence continues at coordinate 20,188 of JANXOF010000067.1, forward strand.
GGGGCCTTCGCGTCGCGTCAACGGTCCCCAGCTTCGCGAGAGAGCCGTAATGCGTAGCTTGCGTGAGCGGGCAGCCGGATTGGACGTTTCCTAAAGATGGCAGCTGCGGGCGTCGGACTCGCCCGTGACGTCGGCCTCCTTGAATCGTTCGGTTCTTGGAGTAGAGCGTCGGACATGACGGCTGCTTCGGTTCTTTTTGTCGCCAGCGTGGGCCTTTTGGCGTGTTCCTTTCCAGTCGCTGTCGCCGAGGACGACGTCGACCTCGTGCGCGGGCAACCGCTCGCCGTGCTCGAGGTCGAAGCGCGGGGCCTCGTGGGCCTCGTGGCCGTGATGGACGGCGAGCGTCGCGGATTTTGCTCGGGTACGCTCGTGGCCGATGAGTGGGTGCTCACCGCGGCGCATTGTGCCGTCACCCCGCGCGGTCCGCTGATGCGTGCCGTGTTCGCGACCGATCTTTTTGCAGAGCCTCGCGAGACGCTTGAGATCGCCGAATTTCGACGCCACCCGACCGCCGATCTCGCGCTGATTCGCCTCGCACAAAAGGCACCAGCTCGCTACGCGCGCATCCCCGTCGTTCCGCACGGGACGTTCGCTCGCACCGGCCGTTCACTCGAAATCGCAGGGTTTGGCCGACGTGACGCGGCCTCCGGGACAAGCGGTGGGCGCGCCGATAGGCTCACGGTCGTGGCCACGCTCTCGGAGGCGGGCTCGCCGCTCTTGCCCGTGACGAGCGCGCTTTCCGGGGCATGTTTTGGCGATTCGGGCGGTCCGGCGTTCGCGACAGCCTCCGATCGACGCGCCGTCCTCGGCGTCCTGTCCAATGGCAACCCGTCCTGTCGTGGCGGCGACAACTACACAAGCGTACCGTTTTTCGAATCGTTTCTGCGCGAGGTCGCACCGGAAATCGTTTTCGCAAATCCTGAATAACCGTGATTCTGGCGCGACGTAAGCTCACGGAATTTTCGCAAGGGTGAGAACGCCTTCTGTCGAGGTGAAGACCACATCGGCCGCCTGGACTTCGTTACACAACGCACGCGCAAATTGGAGTGGCGTCGGAGGCGCTCGGCATCAAAACGCGCCGACGACGCGGTAAACCGCGAATTCCGTGGTCACGAGGAGCGTACCCGAAGGCTGTACGGCGACGCCCGTAACCAACCGGAGTGTGCCCGGGAGCGCGCCTAGCTCGGTGAAGTCCCCTCCGTTTGCGTTTCCTACGATCGTAGACGCGCGGCCGTCATACACGCGTCGCACGTCGCGATTGCCGTTTTCGCCGACGAAAACGTTGCCTTTCGCGTCGGCCGCGATGACCCACGGGTAGAAAAAGAGCGAGTTCTTGCCGTCGGAGTAGCCTCGCGTTCCCGAGGTGCCTACCGGCGTTGTGACGGCGCCAAGCCTATCGATCCGCCGAAGCGTGTGGTTGTACGAATCGGCGACGACGAGGCTGCCCGAGGCCTCGATGGCGACCCCTCCCGGATATCGAAACCTCGCGTCTGTGCCGCGGCCGTCCGCGGTACCGGGTTCGCCGGCGCGTCCCGCCAGCGTGGAGACGGTTCCTTCCGGCGTGAGGGCGCGGATCGTATGGTTGTTCCAGTCGGTGACGTACATCAGCCCCGTCGCGTCGACCGCAATGCCTTTTGGGTAACTGAAGCGCGCGGCTGCCCCGCGCCCGTCCGCGTCTCCGGCCGAACCTCCCACTCCTGCGAAGGTCGAGACCGCGCCTGCTGCGTCGACCTTTCGTACGACGTTGTTGCTTGCGTCGGTGACGAAGAGGCCACCCGCGGCGTCGAATACGAGCCCCGCGAGGTTGTTGAAGCGTGCGTCGGCGGCCGTGCCGTTCGAGTTCCCGGCGAAGCCCTTCTTGCCCGCAAAGGTCGTTACCCTACCGCGCGGAGTAATCTTTCGAGTCGCACTGTAATCGCCGACGAAAGCGTTACCCGACGCGTCGACGGCAATGCCGTTGAGACTCCGGAACGACGCGGCCGCGCCCTCGCCATCGTCGTCGCCGAGCGTAAATCTGCCCGCGAAGGTCGACACGACGCCTGATGGCGTGATTTTGCGAACGGTCTGCCCGACGGTTTCGGTCACGAAAAGGTTCCCGTCGGTGTCGACGCTTACACGAGAAGGGTAAGCAAAACCCGCGATAAGGCCATCGACTTGGCCGCGTCCGCCTCCGCCTGCCAACGTCGAGACGTTGCCTCCGGCGCTTATTTTTCGAACGAGGTTGTTGTACAAATCGGCGACGTACACCGTTCCCGCGGTGTCGACTGCGACGCCTGAAGGGTAGTAAAAACGTGCGTTAGTGCCTTGCCCGTTCGTAGCGCCGGTCGTTCCCGCGGCGCCGGCAAGAGTGGCGACGACGCCTGCCTGCGTAATGGTTCGCACCGTGTGGTTGCCGGAGTCGGCGACGTAAACGAGTCCGGTGGTGGCGCTCACGGCAATGCCCTCGGGATAGCTGAACGCCGCCGCGGCGCCCGTACCATTCGCGCTTCCTGCGCTTCCTGGCGTTCCCGCGAACGTGGAGACGTCGCCGCCCGGCGTGATCTTACGAACCACGCATGCAGAGTAATCCGTTACGTAGACTGTCCCTGTAGGGTCGGCCGCGATTCCCGAGATGCTGCGGAACCTCGCGGCAGGTCCCGGGAGGTCGTCGTCGCCGAAGGCGCCTGCCTTCCCGGCCAGCGTTGTGACGACGCCTGCTTTCGATATTTTTCGAACCGTGCGGTTGCCGCCATCGGCGACGTAGACGTTGCCATCGGCGTCGACCGCCGTGCCGTTCGGCGCGTAGAATGTCGCGCTTTCGCCTACCCCATCGTCGCTTCCGGCGACACCTGCACGGCCGGCAAAGGTCGAAACGACGCCCGCCGCCGTGATCTTCCGAATCGTATGGTTCGCGCGCTCGGAGACATATACGTTGCCCTCTGCGTCGACCGCACTTCCGCTAGGCGTACGAAACCGCGCGTCCTTCCCGAGGCCATTGACGTAGCCGTCCGCGCGCCCGGCAAGCAGCGTGATGGATGCCGGCACGGTTGCCGCGATCGATGCGCGGGCTCCGTCGTCGGTGGTCGCGACAATGTGAAACGTGCCCGCAGCGTAGGGCGCGGCGTAAGCGCCGCCCTCGTTCACGGAACCGCCTGCGGCTCCCTCTTGCACACTCCAGGTCACGGACCCCGGAGGCGAAACCGTGGCCGAAAGTTGGACGAAGCCTCCCGGCTCGAGCGTGACCGTTGCGGGCGAGACGACGATCGTGGAGCGGGGCTTGGTCTCGGTCACGGAAGAGTCCTTCCCATCCACGAGAACGACGACGCCTCCGCCTCCCGTGAGTCCGTCAAGCGACGTTGTCAGCGAGCACGCAGAAAGGACCGCCGTTGAAGCCACGAAGCCTCGCGTTCCAAGTAACCGAAGCCGCATAGCCTTAGCCTACCTGTTTACCGCTCGTTACAATACCTAAGCCGAGACCCAGGTGCCGTGAAAGGTGATAGGCGATGCGTGGTCAAACCAAGCCTTGGTAACGGGACCGCGTTCGAACGTCGGGCCGTCCCAGACTGCGAAAAAACTCTTCTGCGTTCGGTCATCTAAAACGAGTGCGATGAGGTAGACGTCGTCCTCTGACGCGCCGGAGGCTTTGGGCACGACCACGGCTTCCGAAACCCGACTCGCGGTGTCGAAGCGAAAGGTGCGTTCGCCGTGTTCGTCGAAGCGAACGATCCCGCCCGCGGCGTCTTGCAGCGCGGCCCACGTAACGCGCGCTTCGCGTGCATGAAAGGCGGGGTGAACTTGCGGAAACTCGCACGGCAGCGCTGACCGAGACTCGATGCGAAGGTCTCGCTCAGTAACAATAGCTCTTTGAAATTTTCCAGGGACCAGAGCGTCGTGCCCGAGCGTGCGAAAAACCGAAAAATCATCGAAGTGCATGTAGTCAATGACAAGCTCGCTGCCGCGTTCGAAGGCATTCGCGAAGTGCCATTGAAAGAATGCGGGCACGCGAAAGCGACGAACCGCGGCGGGGTCGTCAATGGGAATCACAATCACCTCGGTCCCCGCGGCGGCGTCCCACTGAAAGAGACGGTTGAAGTCCGCTAAACCCACGGCGAAACGCGCGACGCTAAGCTTGGCAGGACTTACGAACCATACGAGGTGCTTTTCGGTCGCTATGAAATCGTGAAGCATTACGCCATGTTCGAGCGTTACGCGGGTGAGCACGTACGCTTGTTCAGCCTCGGGCATCGCATAGACAGTCAACGTGCTGCGTCGCCCGTAGGTCACGCCAAAGTTGTAGGTCGTCTTGCGCGCGGGCACCGCGTGCGGGTGTGCAGAGAAGGTGCTTCCGAGCGCGCCTTCCAGGCTTGATTCGCCTAGCCTAGCCAGCGTATTTTGGTCGACGCGCGTGGGGCGCCCGCCTTCCATAAGAGCGTAAAGTTCGCCCTGATGAAAGAACGTACTCGTGTTTGCCGTGTTCTTTTGCGTGCCGAAGTAACTCCCCCAGAGGCGCTTGTGCCAAGCCCGATTTAGGCCGTGCAAGTGTCGGTTTGCCGCTCGCTCACGCGCGAGCTCCGGCGTCTCCAAGATTTGATGTGCGCCGGACGCCCTTCCGCCTTGCAAACGCAGCGCGGTGATCGCGCCATCGGCCTCGAACGGGTGCGCGTAGGGCACGCCGCCTACCTCGAAGAGACCCGGACCGTTGCGGTAGAGCGTTCCGCAGAGGTCCGAGGGTAGCTGTCCCTCGACGTGCAAGTCTTCGAAGCCGTGGTGCCTCGCAGAAGTCGCGAGCAGTAGGCTCGCGGAGCTCCGTTTCGTGCTCGCTAACGTAGGTTTTACCGGTCCGCTGATGGCTTGCATGTAATCAATGATTACATAGAAGCGGCCTTTTGCAACCGGAAATGTAAGCGGCGATCACATTTCGTGTATGACTATGAGGTGACCAAGCGCGTAGCCGCTCCCTATCATCACGGCTCGTTGCGTCGCACGCTCCTGCAGGTCGCCTCAGCGATGGTCGAGAGGGAGGGCGAGCACGCGGTTTCGGTCCGCGAAATCGCGCGTATCGCAGGCGTTTCCGCCGCCGCGCCATTCCGTCACTTTAAAGACAAAGACGATCTGCTCGACGCCGTGGCGGAAGAGGCGAGACTCAAGTTTCAGGCGCTCGTGCAGGCGGAGACGGACGAAGCAAAGGGTGATCCGCTGCTGGAGTTTCGCGCTTACGGCCGTGCGTTCGTGCGGTTTGCGGTGCGCAGTCCTCGCCTCTTTGAGCTCGCCGTGCGGCGTGCCGGCGGCGACCCGATGGGCGAACGCTCCGCGGCGGAGTCGAAGGCGCGCATTGAAAAGGCACAACATCACGGCGCCATCCTTGATGCGGGGCCCGATGCAATTTTTCTCGCCGCTGGCGCCATGACGCAGGGGCTCTGCCGCATGATCATCGACGGTCATTTCGGTAAACTCTCAGTCGCACAGGCGGAGAAAGTCTGCGACGCGGCGTTCGATATCTTAGGCGCAGGCCTCATGCCGCGCGGCTAGGTTCGCGGGCTGTCCGAGCGGTCTTTCGACCCCGAACGGAGCCGATGACGTCTACCTTAGCGTGCGCGAAGTGCCACGGCTCTGTAAACTGACCTCCAATGCGGCTCGAAGCGTTGACGTTGCTTCGCTGCGTTGAGCACGTCCACGGTCATTTGGGCTGGCTCGCCGCCGCGGTCCTCGTTCACCCAGCGGTTTTGCTACGCGACGGCAAACGGCGCGCCCACGCGGCTGTCGCGACCGCGGCTGGCCTCGTGACGCTCGTCGCAGCGCTGGGCGCGTGGCTCTACGTGGGGTACCGCGAGCATCTCAGGCAGCGCCTGTTTATCGAGTCTCGTACTGTCGGCCTGCTCTTTGAGCGAAAAGAGCACCTTGCCTTCGGAGTGTTGCTCCTGGCGTGGGCGGGCGCGGCGGCGTATTTCGCTTCGTCGCGCGCGGGGGAGGCGACGCGCGAGCACCTCCGAAAAGTCGCGTATCGCGCGTTCTGCGTTTCGGCGGCGCTCGCCGTCGTGGTGGCAGTGCTTGGAACCACCGTCGCCGTCTGTCTGAGCTTTTAGGCAAACTCAGCGACCAGGCTTATTCGCCGGTGAACGACGCTTTTCTTTTTTCGAGAAACGCGGACATACCTTCCGAGCGATCCTTCGTGCCAAAGAGCACGCCGAAGGCCTGTGATTCGAGCGCGTTCGCCGTTTCGAGAGGCACGTCGGCGCCCGAAAAAAGCACGCGCTTGCACTGAGCGACTGCAAGTTGCCCTTTCGAAGCAATCTTCAGCGCAAGCTCTTTCACCGTCGCGAGAAGCTCCTCGTGCGGCACGACGCGGTTCACGAGCCCGAGGCGGTAGGCCTCTTCCGCCCCAACGATATCCCCCGAGTAGCAAAGCTCGCGAGCGCGCGCGATGCCCACGCGACGAGCAAGCCGCTGCGTGCCGCCGAAGCCAGGCATGACGCCGAGGTTCACCTCGGGCTGGCCGAACTTTGCCTTGTCGCTCGCGTAGAGAAAATCGCACGCGAGCGCGAGCTCGCAGCCGCCACCGAGGGCAAACCCGTTGATCGCGCCGATGACCGGGAAAGGCGCTCTCTCGAGGCGAGAAAACACGCGCTGGCCCATCTCTGAAAACGCGCGCGCCTGCTCGGGGCTCATCGCCAGCATGGCTTGGATGTCGGCGCCGGCCGCGAATGCCTTTTCACCCGCTCCGGTCAAGACAGCGCACGCGACTGTGCGGTCAGCGGCAAGCACATCGAGTGTCGCGCCGAGCGCGCGAAGGAGCTCGGCGTTGAGCGCGTTGAGCTTATCGGGGCGATTCAACCGCACCCATGCGACCGCGCCATCACGCTCACACAAAACGGTGGAACTCATGACTTCTTCACGCCGCCCTCGTAGACGTAAAACCCTCGTCCGCTCTTCTTCCCGACCCACCCGGCCGCGACGAAGTTCCGAAGCAACGTGGGCGCGCGGTACTTGCTGTCGCCGAGGTCTTTGTGGAGAACGTCGGCAATGGCCAACACGGTGTCGAGTCCGATGAGGTCGCACAACTCGAGCGGCCCCATCGGGTGGTTCAGTCCCAGTTTCGCTCCCGTGTCGATGTCCGCCGCCGTACCGACGCCCTCCTGAAGGGCAAAGCACGCCTCGCAAAGCATAGGAATGAGAATGCGGTTGACGAGAAAGCCTGGAGCGTCCCCGCTCACGGTCACGGTCTTGCCCATCTTCTCTGCGGCGGCACGCACCGCGAGGTAGGTCTCGTCGGACGTCTGCACGGCGCGCACGATCTCGACGAGCTTCATGAGCGGTGGCGGATTCATGAAATGCATTCCAATGACCCGCTCCGGGCGCGTCGTGACGCCCGCAAGTCGGGTGAGCGAAATACTTGAAGTGTTGCTCGCGAGCAGCGCTCCCGGTTTCATCGCCTCGTCGCAGCCTCGAAAGAGCTTCAACTTGAGGTCGACGTTTTCGGTGGCCGCCTCGATGACCAGGTCGCACGCCGCGAACTCGGATACGCCCGAGGCGGCCGTAATCCGCCCGACGAGCGCGGATCGGTCGCCTTCGGCTAGCTTCCCTTTTTCGACCTGTTTGCCCAGAATTGCGTCGATTTTTGCGCGCCCTTTTTGAGCAAGCTCAAGAGAGGCATCAGCCAAAATCACGCTGTACCCAGCGGCTGCCGCGACTTGCGCTATCCCGCCGCCCATCTGCCCCGCACCGAGCACGCCTACCGTTCGAATATCCATGTCTTGCTCCGACCTCGAAAGAGCTGCGATTCTTACCACGTGGCACGGTTCCGGGCATCTATCGTTGCGGTTTGCTTAGCGACGATGAGCGCTTCCGGGTGCGCGGCGACCGACGCCGTTTCGAGCGCCCAGCGTTCAGTTCGGATGCACCGAGAGACCGAGGCGTTGACTAGCTTGCGGGTTCATCTCGTGAGGCACCCGGATGACGTGAGCGCGCGTCGTTTGCTCGTGCGCGTGCTGGCGTTCACGGGCGATCTCGAGGCCGCGAAGACGGAAGTTCGAGAACTCGAACGGCGGACTCCCGACGATCCGCTCTCTTGGATCGAGCTCGGCCACGCCTTCGAGCTCACGCATCGATTCGACGAGGCGCTGGAAGCCTACGACACGGCCGCGAAGGTTGCGAAAAGCTCGCCCGCGGGACCCCGCGAGGGAGGCCTCCGCGCCGCGCGCTGGGGTGAAACCGAGGAGGCCGTTTCGCGGCTCGAAGAGGCGATTCGGCGCGGGGCACGTGATGGCGAAGTCTTCCACGCGTTGGGTCTCGCCCGCCTGCATCAAAAAGATTTCACGGGAGCTGAGCAAGCGTACGAGCAAGGCCTTTCCGTCGACCCGAAGAGCACCGAAAACATCCTCGGTCTCGCCACCGTCGCCGTCGTGCGCGGCGACGCGAGGGCCGCACTCGCCGCATACGACCGCCTTCTGGCTCACAAGCCTGGGTACGCGAGCGCAGAGCTCGGACGCGCGTGGGCCTTCGCGAAGCTTGGCCGAAAGGAGGACGCGAAGCGCGCCCTCGACCGTGCCGAGGCGCTTTCTGCACCTCGTGAGAACGTTGCCCGCCAGCGCGCCGACCTGAAGTAAAAGATTCGTATGACAGCCGAAAACAGGGCGATGCGCGAGCTGCGTGAGATCTTCGTGGAACTTGACGCTCTCCTCAAAAACTCGGACGTGGGCGGCGAGCTTGCGTCACGCGGCGTCAACACGAGCCTCGCGATTGTGGCCGCTGACGCGCTCCGAGCTTACCTTGAGGGCGATCGAGAGCGCGCCGCTGAAGACTTCGACACTGTGGCCGAAGAGATCGCGACGCGCCTCCGGGCAAGTCAACGTGATCGCGGAGACAAGAACGGGATCTCCTGAATTGGTTCGCGCTCAGCGCCAAGCGCTTTTCATAGGCATTCAGGGTTTGTGACCAAAGCCTCGTTTGGTTCAATCTTGTTCCATTTCCCTAAAAGGCTCGTGGTGAGCGCGAGGCTATCCCCGGTCGCTGGCTGAACGGTATAAGGCTTCGCCGCCATCGTGAGCGGCAGGTGGCGCACGCCGTTCACCGTGACCTTCCCGTCCGCCCCCTTCGTGAGGCCGACGTAAAGAATGAGTGATGAACGTTTTGCCGTTCCCGACTGACCACTCACGAAATTGCCGAGCGAATAGATTACAAATCCTTCGCGGCCGTCGTGTGTTGTGTACCGCTCCCAGGGTTGCACGACGTGTGGGTGGCCTCCGAGGACCGCGAGAGCCCCGGCCTCCAGCAGCTCATGAGCGAGACGCTTTTCACGTGCCTCGGGCTCGTGTTTGTATTCTACACCCCAGTGCGGCGTGACGATGACCGCGTCGATGTCACGCCTCGCGTTGAGGCTTCGAATCGTGGAAAGTAGCGTCTCTTTATCCTCATAGCAGTCGAGCACTTGGTGGCGTGGGTCCGGAATCTCGTTCGTCGAGAACGAACACGCGACCCACGCAACGTTGACGCCTTTGGCTTGGGTGGTCGTATACCAGGGAGCGTCGGGTGCCGTCGTGGAGCGCGTTCCCGTGAACGGCAGGCCAGCAGCCTTGAGGTTTTTGACCGTGCGGTCGACACCTAACGATCGCCTGTCGAGCGCGTGGTTATTCGCGGTCGATACGACGTCGAATCCGCTCTCTTTGAGGGCATCAATAACGGACGGATGATAGTTGAACTGCGGATATCCCGAATAGACTCGCCCATCAAACGTCTTGCCAGGGTCGGCAGCCTCGCCCGTGGCAGATACGCCGTCGGCACAAGGGCCTTCGAGGTTGCCGTAGGTCAAATCCGCGCGCGCGAGTAGCGGTTCCACGCCAGCCCACAAGCTATGGTGTCCCTCGGCCTCCGCAGAGGCTTGCTTCTGCAGGGGGCCGTGAAGAAGGACATCACCGACCGCCGCTATGGCGATTTTCGTTCCGGCGCGGCAAGCGTTGCTAAAACGAAGAGGGGCTGTCGCTGGAGTCGCAACGGCTTCCGTCGTCTCCGCCTCCCCCTCTTCGCTTTCGTCGAGGTCTGCACTCGTGCCGCAACCGGACGCGGCAAGAGTAAACGCCGCGAGGAGGCTAACGGCGCCAAAACGGAGGTAGCGATGTGTACGTGTAATCATTGTCGTCCGGCGTGCTGGTCTGGGTTGAACGTTGGCGCGAGCTATCGCCCCGGTGGAGGGGATACCGTGGGCACGCCGAGCGCGCGAAGCCAGGAGGCCACGCCGTGCCGCGACCTCTCGTCGAGCCGCGTATGCCAGTTTGTCATGGGTAAGCCAACGCGGTCCTGCGCCTCTGGTCGAAGCGTGTAGTTTGCGTTAACGCCGACGACGAGAAGCGCGCCGTCGCGCGCTGTTCGATAAAGCGGTCCGCCGGAGTCGCCGGGGCAGAGTCCAGCAAACGACGGGCTCGCGCCAGGTCCAGACGTGAGCGAGTACGTCGCAGAGACGCGTGGTAGGTCCGTCAAACGCAAGGGGCTGCCTTCGTGCAGTGCGCTTCGTGCCGGGATCGAGCGTGTTTCGGCAAACTTGAGCGTAGCCCGCGATCGCAAGTCGGTCGCAAGCACTCCCTGGGTACAGCCGAAGCCGGTAACGGTTACCGAATCTCCGTCGGCCAGCGGACGCGTGTCGACGGATGCAACCGGTACGTTTTCGAGCTCGTTCGCCAGGTCGATGACGGCGACGTCCGCGGCGTCGAGCCTCGCGGTGACGGACGAGGCGCCACAATAGAATTCGTCGCATGCTTTGGTCCATGCCGGGTGGACATGAATCGCTGCGATTTTGGGATATGCGTAGCCTTTGGCCGGTTCGCGCGCCACGGAGACGTTGCTGCCAATGGCAAAGAGGAACCGCAGGGTTGCCGGGTCAACGACGCAATGCGCCGCGAGCAGGAGACGCTTGGGCGCCACTTTCACAGCCGTGCACAGGCCGTCGATGTAGACCGTCGAAGCGAGCGCGGCTTCACCGGCGACGAAACCGCCGATAAGGGCGTCGCGGGTTTCACCCGTCGGGGCTTGCCCACCAAGGCTGTCCGCCTCCGAAGAAGCCCGCTCGGAAGCGCCGCAGGCGAGGCTCATGCTCAACGCCGCGCTGAAGACTGTGAGACTCAGACGGCGTTGCATGGCGACTACTCTTCGTGTGCGGCAGCGACGTCACCGACGAGTCCGGCCGCCTCGCGCTGAGAGACTGGAATGGCCGGCTCGACGGGCGTAGCGGCCGCAATTCCGGGTGGGCGAGGCAGCGGCGCGAAGGCACTTGCTTGATAGCTGGCCCGATCGCTGGCGTGGCTCTCCATAAACTTTGCGAGTTCTCCATACGTCACGCACTTGACCTCGGGTAGACCGCAAACCTTCTTTGTAAAGGCTTGCATCGCCTCCCAATAGGCACCCCCATTCCATTTTGAGAAGTGGTGCCCAATGTGTACGGGGGCTCGGTTTCCGAAATAATTGTTCTGAAAGTACTGCATGTACGTGTCCAGTGTTTCCTTCTTGTACGTCTCCTTGTTTTCCGGCTTGGGTTCCCCTTTCGAGTGGGCGTAGTAAAAGTTGTAATCCATCGACAGCGTGTGCTTGCCTGAGCCTACGATTCGAAGTTCGGCGAGCGGAAAGTTCCATATCCCGTCTTGCTTCTCCGGCCAGTAATTCGCTTCGCCGCTTTTGCTCGTATCATACGAGAACTGTTTCTTTTTTAGCGTCTTGAACATCCCGGAGCTAAATCCGAGCAGGGGCGCCCGAAACCCTTTGACCTTCTCGATGCCGAAGCCGAGGTTGACGTGCGGAACCCCGGCTGTTTCTGCGGCATTGAAGATGAGCTTGTCGAATTGCTCGAACTCGTCGTCCCACTCCGCTTCGCTCCATGCCGAGCCGTCGAAGTGCCCATTCGCGTGAGACGCAATTTCATGTCCCTCTGCGTAGGCCTGCCGAACATGATTGAGGCGCACGCCGATGTTGGCCGCGGGACCACCGAATCCGATATCGGAATGGCCGGCCGCGTGACGCGGTCCGTGGTAAAGTGCCTTCTTCGCTTCGGGGAGAAAGTATGCGCCGCTCGCGAAGTAGGTGAACTTAGCGCCCGTCTGTTGCGCGAAGGTTCGTGACTCTTGCCAAAAATCGAGGTTGAGAGAACCGTCGAAGGCGAGCATGACGAACTGGGGCGGCCTTTGTGTGGTGGCCGCTGTCGCTCCCTCCTCGGCGGGATCCGCGCCGTCGCCAGTGTGTCCGCCGCTGCAGCCGAGGGCGGTCATTGTGCCTAAGGCGAGAGCGAAGGGCGCGATGTGGCGGAAGAGGCGATGCGTATTCATTTCTGCTCCGAGTCGTCGGTTGGGGTGTGCCCACGAATGAGCACAAGGTGTGCCGGGTGCGTGTCGTGTAAGTTCAATGACTTGGAGCCTCGCCTGGGCACAGGAAGCGGAAACCGACGGGCCGCTGATCCACCAGGCCCGCTTCTTTCCGAAGCCGACGGAAGCGCCCGACCGGCAGGTCTGCCGGACGTTGGGTGTGCAGCCGCGCGCTGACCTTTTGAACGACCGAGCGCTTTTACCTTCCACCCGCTGCTGCACGTGACGCTCACTGCGACGGAGGAAGAACGTCGCGAAACGCGATACGCTAGCGAGGTGAAGGACAAGCGTGCGTTTCACCGTGTGCGTCCTGGCGCCAAGTCGCCCGTCGATCTTCAGTTGATGGGCGACGGATTTCTGGAGGGGCGGCGCGCGCACGATATCAGCGAGGGCGGCGTTGCCATCTACGTTCCTCATAATTTCGACGGCTGCGAACTGAGCGGTGCGGTCGATCTTCTTATTACGTTAGGTAAAGAGCGTCCGTTTATCGTCCGCGCGGTGATAAGGCATCTCTCCAAAGGAGACGGCTACTTCGGTGTTGAATTTACGCAAATTTCAGACGAAGCTCGCGCGAAGATTCGCACGTACGTCGAGCAGCGCATGCGTGAACGTGGGCTTCTCTCGTCGCGCTGAGCCTGTTAGGCGACGGGCTCGGCTGACGAACGGACTTGACCGGTCTTGCCGTGCGTGCGCTACCGACAATGACTTTGAGCCACCGTTCCGCGCAGCGAAACTTTAATCCAGCCAGACGCTTGGGTCTCACTGACGACGAGCGAAAGCGCATTGGCGACAACTCCGAGTACTGCGCTGGACTCTGTTCCCTCGGTACGGAGATTGATGGCGGACGCCGAGCTGGGCCCGAGCGCGACAGGGCTCGACGCGTTGACGGTAGCGCCCTCGACACACAGAGCCTCCAAGTCTGACCGAAGTAGCGTGCCGCGGACGGGGGCCGAAGCGTGCGTCGTTGACCGTGGTGTGCGGTGACGCTACGTCCGCGAGGTGAGCATCCCCGTCGCTCCTCCTCAGCCGCCAAGCCCGACCGTCTCTCGCTTTGATCCCAAGCCATCGTGGCTGAAGGTCCGAATGCCAGGCGGCGACACGTACAATCACCTCAAGCAAACGTTCCGCGAGCTCGACCTTCACACGGTCTGTGAAGAGGCACGCTGCCCGAACGTGGGGGAGTGCTGGACGGAGGGGACGGCCACCGTGATGCTGCTCGGCGACGTCTGCACGCGGGGCTGCCGCTTTTGCGCGGTGACGACGGGCAATCCGCGAGGCGCTGTCGACGGACGCGAGCCCGAACACGTGGCGCGAGCGCTCGCACGACTTGGCCTTCAATACGTCGTCCTCACGATGGTCGACCGCGATGATCTCCTCGACGGCGGCGCCTCCCACGTTTCGCGTACGGTGACGCGTCTTCGCGAGCTTCGTCCAGATATTCTTGTCGAAACGCTGCTTGGCGACTTCGGCGGTCACATGGATTACGTCGATGTCACGGTCGACGCGAAGCCTCACGTGTGGGCGCACAACATCGAAGTCGTGGCGCGCCTTCAGCGCACGATCCGCGACGTCCGCTGCAGCTATGAAAAATCGCTCGGGGTCCTCGCACGCGTCAAGGCGCGCGACCCTGAGTGCGTGACAAAGTCCTCGATTATGGTCGGTATCGGAGAGTGCGACGAGGAAGTCCTCGAGACGCTGGCGGATCTTCGCAGCGCGGGAGTCGACATCGTGACGCTCGGCCAGTACCTGCGCCCGACGCCGAAACACGCGGCGGTGGATCGTTACGTGACGCCCGCCACGTTCGACGCGTTTGCTGACGCCGCGCGGAACATGGGGTTTGCTTACGTCGCGAGCGGCCCGCTTGTCCGCAGCTCTTACAAAGCGGCCGAAGTTTACGTGCGAAGTATCCTCCGCCCGGGTGATCCGGCGGCAGCCGACGCGCTGATCAAGGAACGACTTGCCGAGGCCAAGCGAGCCGCGCGCGTGGTCGACGGCGAGGTGGTGGCAGGTTCGGTCACGACAAGCGAGTTTGCGGCACGTACGGCTGCGACTTTGCTTCCTGCCGCGAGTCTCGTCCGCAGAGCTCCGTAGGTTCTCGGGCGGCCCTTTCGTTTTTGGTGAGCTTTCGTCTTCCACGCAGGCCTCGAAGCCACGAAACGTTCCAAGGGCCGCGGGTCTTGTGCGCTTCCACCGGGCGAACGTGCTTAGCTTTCGAAGGCCGGCGCGGTGGAGCCGTCCAGGGAGAGCCGATGAGCAAGCGCGTCATTCCGTGGATTCTGTCCTCAAGAACTCTGTGCACCTTGGCGTCGGTGGGGACGCTCACAGCCCTCGAATGCGCTGCGTGGGCGGGGCCTCGCGTCGAAGGTCCAAGAGGCCGTATAGAGGTCAACTTCGTCGAAAAAACTGAGGCGGCGGGCGACTTTTTTGCCTTTGACCCGAAGTTTACGACCGTCGACGCCGAACTCGAAAACGAGCTTGTCGTCGACTTGAACGATGACCTCGGAGATGACGCTATCCGGGCTCTCGGCGCTGAGTATCAGGTCGATCTCCGCGACAACTCACCGGGAGTGAAGCACGACGGTAACCTCGCCATAGCCAGGGTCAGCCCTGAGAGCGCCGCGGATCTCATGGTCCGCCTCGAACATGATGCGCGGGTCGAAGGAGTTGAACGGCAAGCGGTAGCGCGCGCGTTTTTTACGCCGAATGACCCGAAGTACACCGAGCAGTGGCACATGAAGCGAGCCGGCGCCGAGAAGGCTTGGGACTACGGCTGCGGTGCCGGCGTGACGGTCGCTATCGTGGACACGGGGATCGCTTGCTACGACGACGGCGGGTTCATGAAGGGCTCAGACCTCCAAGGCACGGCGTGCGTCGGGGGCTACAACTTCGTCGGTAAAAACGAAATCGCCGCCGACGACCAAGGGCACGGTACGCACGTCGCGGGCACCATTGCTCAAACAACCCACAACGGCGTGGGCGTCGCAGGTCTCGCCCATTGCGCGAAGTTGATGCCGGTCAAGGTGCTCTCCAAAGGAGGGTGGGGGACGATGGCTGATGTCGCGGAGGGCATCCGCTGGGCCGCCGATCACGGCGCGCAAGTCATCAATCTCTCGCTCGGCTCTTCCGCAAAGAGCAAGGTTGTCGAGAGCGCGGTCACGTACGCCTACAAGAAGGGCGTCGTCGTCGTGGCGGCCGCAGGCAACTCGGGAAAGTCCGTGGGCTACCCAGCGGCTTATCCGGGCGCCATCGCCGTGAGTGCGACCGATAAAAACGACGCCATCGCGTGGTTTTCGTCCCGTGGACCCGAGGTGGCTATCGGCGCGCCCGGCGTGGGCGTGACGCAGCAAACAATATGCGAAGAGGGCAAAAACAGGTGTGAGCAGTGGGGCGTCTTCAACGGTACGAGCATGGCCGCTCCGCACGTGGCCGGAGCCGCCGCGATTCTCGTGGGGCAGGGGGTTACGGATCCCGAAGCGGTAAAGGCGATTCTGCAGGCTTCAGCGACGCCGAAAGAGGAGAAAGAACTCTTCGGCGCGGGCATTTTAGAGGCAGGCAAAGCCTCGATGCAGACACATTGGGCGCACCTCGGCGTTCGTGTCGCGGCGCTGCTCGCTCTCTCGTTCATCGTTGCCCGCCGTATCAAGCGGAAGGGAGGCGTTCTCGAACGTGGACAAGGAAAGTGGTTCGGTGCGCTCTTTGCCAGTCTCGGGTTGCTGCCGTTTCTCCCTGCGCTCGGGGTTCCTGCGCGTCTCGGTGCTCTGCGGTGGGTCGCCGAACTCGCGATGAGGCCCCTGGGTGAATGGGATCTCCTGCTCGATGCGGGAGCTCACCGGTGGCTGCTTCTCGCGAGTGCGCTTCCCGCGTTCGGGTTGACGGCGTTCTTCTTCAACCACAAGCGGCTTCGCCCGTTCGTGGGCGGTGTTGCGCTCGGTAGCGCGGCGCTCCTCGTTCAACTCGGCGTGAGCGGCGAGACCTTTTTCGCGCTCGGGTCGTTTGGCCTTCGGGTTTTCTGTGTCGCCAACGTGGCGGCTTGCCTTTGGGTGGCGCGCATGAGCCTCGACGCCAAGCGCGCGTAGCGCAATCGAGTAGCGAAACGCGGTTGCTGGGCGTGCGCTTGGAGCCGCAGAACGAGCGACAGTCCCGCACGTAAAGCCGTAAACGGTCCATCCCTCGGGCGCGTGCCTTGAACTTTTGCGAAGCAAAACGTGGTACGCGTTCCTTGATGACTACCCGAGTCGCTATCGGTGACGGCGTGAGACGCGCGAAGACCTCGGCCAGTGTGCCCGCGAGCGACGAGGCGCGCCGCGCCGCTGCAATTGTCGCGGAACTCGGTAAAGACGCCGGAAGCGAGCACGTGTTCGAGGCGTTCGAGGAGCTCGACGCATTGCCGCCGGAGGTCGTGCGGTCCGTCCTCGCGCCGCTCACCGGGCCGGCGCCGGGACTGTCGCATCTCGATGACGCCACGCGCTACGCGCACGGGTTTGCCGCGGCGCCGCTCGTTGTGCGCACGGTGAGGATCGTTAGGCCGGAGCGCGCGGAGGAGCTGAGTCGAGCGGGTCGAGAGCAGGTGCGGACCGCGGGGATGATGTGGGACGGGCTCGACCTTCAAGCGACGGCTCGATTCGCTCGGGACGGCAGCGAAGCTTCGCTTGCCGGGACGCTCGAGCGTCGCCTGGTGACCGATCCCGACGGCACGCCGTTGTTTGACTTGCTTCTTTACGGCGAAGGCAGTGGCGTTATTTTCACGACGGGGACCACGAACGTTGTCGGCGCCATTGCGTACGGCACCGTCGAACTGAGCGACCGTCGAATCCGTGCCGCGCTCCAGGCATCCCTCGCGGTTACCGAGGTCGAGCCGGTCACCGTAGTGATGACGGATCCATCGCTGTCTCCAGCGGTTTCGTTCGCTACTCCGCTCCCGGCCGAATCGGTCGAAGCGCAGCCTGTCGCGAAATCCAAAGCGGCGCGAAGCCGGGCGCCAGCTTCGACGGCAACAAGCGCGGTGTCGGTCGCGAAGAAGCCTGTCGCGCCGGCGAAGAAGCCTGTCGCGCCGGCGAAGAAGCCTGTCGCGCCGGCGAAGAAGCCTGTCGCGCCGGCGAAGAAGCCTGTCGCGCCGGCGAAGAAGCCTGTCGCGCCCTCGAAGAAGCCTGTCGCGCCGGCG
>JANXOF010000002.1 GCA_025353725.1 Polyangiaceae bacterium
ATCAGCTCGCGATGCCGCTCGGCCCCATCACGGTGCCGCCCGCGGAACAACAGCCTGCGCCGAGCTAAGCCAACTTCCACGCTCGCGAGTCTCGGTCATCACAGGCTCCAAGTCGAGAACGTGTCTCCGTGCAGGGGATACGATTTGGAACCGTTACGCCTCGGGCGGTCTGCGCGACGACGTCACGACGCTCAACCCTTTGCGCTCAGCGTAGCGAGCTCCTCGTCCAATTGCCCGAACGTCTCGGCCATTCCGTCGTACGCCCCTGAGGCTAAGGCTGCATCGCGGAGTTCCTTCGAGCGATAGAGCTCGTGCAGCACCTGCAGTGTCGTGTCGCCTCTTTCCTCGAGGGTCACCGTCGTGACAGCCCCATCCTCGCCACTCTCGTCGTTCGTCCAGACGATTCGCGAGTGCGGTATCACTTCGATGTACTTGCCGAAAAACGCCATCGTCTTCGTGCCGTCGACGCCGAATACGAGACGGTAGCCGCCTCCAACGCGGATATCCGCCTCGTACGAGAGCAGAGGCAGCGGTATCGACTTCGGTACCCACCACCGCTTGAACAGCGCGGGCGTGGTCCACGCCTGAAAGACGAGACGCGCGGGGGCGTTGAAGGTTCGCGTGACGATGATCTCACGCTCGGATTTCGGCTCCACCGTTGTGCGGTTCGTCATGGGGTTGGGCTTACGGCCTAGTTCTGCCTTCATCGATGCGCTCCGTCCGTTTCAGTTCCTCGATAACCTTGTCCAACTCGTCGAAGCGTGACCCCCAGAGCAGGCGGTACCCTTCGATCCATGCCGTCGCTGCCGAAAGGCGGCTCGGGCCAAGCTTGCAGGTCCGCACGCGCCCGACCTTCTCCGTGGCGACGAGCCCGGCTCGCTCCAAGACGCCGACGTGCTTCTTCATGCCCGTGGGGGTCATGTGGAACTTCTCGGCAAGCTCGGTGATCGAAGCGTCTGCGCGTCCGAGCTGCTTCAGAACGCCGCGCCGGGTTGCGTCCGAGAGGGCGGCGAACGAGGCGTCAAGGCGGGCCCCCGAATAATGAACCATGTGGTTCAGTATATAGCGCGCCGATTCGCTGGACGCAAAGTGAGAACGGGCGGGCGCGGCCGTCGTCGCGGCTCTGGCTTCTCGACGCTAGTGAAGGAGCGCCTCCGAACCCGCGATTGGACTGACGTAGGCGACCGACGATGGACGCCGACAGAAAGCCGAAGCTCTCGCCACGGATAAATGTTTTCTAATCCCGTAACCGGCGCGGCGGACTCACGTACTTAGCCGCGAGCGTTAGGTTGCTGATAATGGAGACGTGATGGACAAACGGATTGTTTTCGGAAGTGCGGTGGCCGCTCTCCTTGCGGGTGGCGCGGCGGTCGTGATGGGCCTTCAGAAGGACGACGCTTCCGCCGTGGGTCAGCGTGCGGCACGGCCGCAAAGCGCTACCGGAACCGCCCCGCTCGCGATCGGTTCGGCTCGCTTCCGCGTTCAGGAGAGCGGAACGGCGACGTTCCTCATCGACGCTCCACTCGAGAGTATTAAGGGTCTTTCGGCGAAGTTCCGGGGCGAGGTCGACTTCGACGCGACGGATGTTTCAAAGAGCCATGGCGATGTCGATCTCGACCTCGACGACCTCAAGACGGAGACGTTTGGTAACAAAGACAAAGACACCGCGCAGACCGAACACGCGCACAACTGGCTCGAGATCGGCGCGGACGCGAAAGATCGCGATACCAATCGTTGGGCGCGTTTCACGTTCAATTCGGTCGAATCCGCTGTTCCCGCAAAACTCGCGGACGCACCGGAGCAGAACGGCGGACGTACCCTAAAGGTTATCGCCAAGGGGGATATGTGGCTCCATGGGATCACGTCTCCGAAGACTATCAAGCTAACTGTGGTCGTCCGAGGGCCACTGTCGGCCCCGACAGCGATTGAAATCAAAACGGACGAGCCGATCCGCATTTCGCTGAAGGAGCACGACGTGAAGCCCCGCGACGTCGCGGGCAAGTTTCTAAGTGGCGCCCTAGAGAAGGTGGGCAAGAAAATCGACGACGTCGTTCAGATCTCGCTCGCTGTCTCGGGCTCACGCACGGCGGCGCCGCAGGCGCGAACACCGTGAATGGCTCAATGAATATTTGTGGCTACCGAGGTCGCACAGCCTCGGCGCAGCGCGCCTGGTTTGCCGCGCCGATAAGCCAAGTCAAAAGGCATTGCTCGGCCGGATCGCCTTTGCGCATCGATTCTCCTCCGCGATGTCGCTCGAGGGCGGTTCCCTTCGTCAACACAAGCAGCGCGTAGGCGTCGGACGCCGTCCGCGGGCGCGTCATCACCAACGCATTCGTCTTCTCCGGCTGGAGGCCTAGGATCGACGCATACGTCGCTCGGGCTTCGTCTGGAGTCGTGAGGCCAAGGCCTGGGATGTCGCCTCGCTCGTTCGGAAGTCGCAGGCTGTTTGCCCCGTAGACACGTAGTCCGCGCGGCGCCTGCCCGTGGCAGTCGAGCGACCCACACCGTAGCTCGATAACGGGGTGTACAAACGCGGAATACGAAGAAAAATCGAGGTCGCCGACGCCAAGCTTGGCGACTGAACTGTCATCTGGCACGGCCGCGCAAGAGATGGCGGCCGCACACGAGAGAGCGACGGCGGCAACAAAGCCATAACGCGCGAGAGAACTCATCGGACTTCAAGGCCCGCAGAGCAACCAGGCGTCGAGGTGCTGCCGGCGTCGCTCGTGTTAACTCCGTCGAAAAGGGCCACAGCGCCAAGCCTTGCGAGCGGGTTCGATATCCGCGCCTCGTGACAGTCTGCGCACGATGCGGAGCCGCCTATTACGGTCTTCATCACGCGCTCTACGCCGTTCTTCGTGACCTTTACGCGGACAGGAAAAACAGGTGCCCAATCGCTGCGCGCTACCCAAAAATTACCGGCGCAGTTCGTGACGATAGGTTGCAAACTCGAAGGACTGGAGCCGCGCGAATCGACGAGGTCGACCGTGGCGTCCGAGGCGCCCTCCCACGACGTGGCGCTAACAAAGACGGTGCCCGCAACGGCAAAGTCTTGCCGCGCGGGTCCCAATGGCCCGTGGCAAGTCCCGCATGACTGACCCGCTCGGTGAAGCGGTCCCGTGCCGCGCACTGACTCAGGCCCTAAGCGCTCGACAGCGTGGTCGTGGACCGGGTCGGAACACCCTAGCAAACTGCCTGCGAGCGACGCGGCTAACAGCGATGAAAGGCGAATAAGGCTCATCAATTGAATTCAGCCTCCACTCCGACTGTGCCGTAGCCTGCGGTCCGCTCTTTTACATAAATCGAATTCGGGTAATGAGACCAAAGGAGGTCCGCTGACATGTAAAGAGTCAAGTGAACGGCGGCTTGATCCATGGGCAGGTTCCACCACATCGACGCGCCCCCGGTGAGTGCCCAAAGCGGCGCGAGCTCGCGGTCCGTCGTCCGGAACGTAGGCACGATGAGCGGCTCGGTCGTGGCGTGATAGACGCGCTGGTGAAAGTTCGCGCCCGTTTGCGCCGTGAAGCGTGCATGCGGTCCGACGGTGAAACGAGGCTCGATGTCGACGAGCCACCGCGCGTCGGTGGTCACCCCTCGATTCTCCCAAGTGTCTGTATAAAGGCGCTCTTCGAAGCGCAACGTCGAACGTTTGAACCGATGCATCATGCGCGCACCAAGCGCGTAGCGATTCCGTTCAAGAGGTAGTTGCTCGTACGGTCTGACGGGCAGCCTGGCCGCGTTGACTTCGTCTGGGCTTGCCCCCTTTCGGACCTCGACGCCGGAAGCGAAGAGCGGAATGAGCCGGTACGGCTTCGACTGATCTCCACGCTCGAACATCAAAGAGCCGCCCGCAACAAGCAACGTCTTCGGCGATGCGACAATGCTCACGGAGGCCGTCGCCTCGTTCGCGTGAAGAGTGTTCGAGAAAACGCTTGTGGGCGTACCTCCGCGCCCAATCGTGTCCCAAGAGTGCGTGTAGCCGAGCCTCGGCGTGACCTGCTTGTCCAAGATGTCGCCAAGTATGGCGACGGAGGCCGTGCGCGAAACATAGTCGGCTTCGCTCGAATACCCCGCAGACGCTTCGACCCCGAGGCGTTCGGGCTTGTACCCTCCGTTCACCGTAGCCGCGTGTCGCGTATCGTGGCCTCGCGGCGACGCCGTTGAAACGAAGTCTGGTGAAGCCGCGCTAATGACATCAAGTAGATACGATGCCCCTACGTGCCAGCCCTTGGTGGGCGACGCGGCGCTTACGCGTACGGCCGGATTCAAGATCAGCACGGAGAACGTGTCGACATACGTACTGGCCTCGAGAGCTGCCCGAACGACGAGGGGCTTCGCGGCCCCAGGGAGACACTGAAGGACCTCCAGTTGAGTCTTCGACAGCTGCATGCACGCGAGTTGTCCGGGCGTGAGAAACTCCGACGCACGCGGGCGGAGCATGACGACCGCGGTCGCGTGCTCGCCCTCGCCGAGGGTTACGACCTCGTCGAACGTCGCCGCTGCGCCTTCAATTAGCCCGTCGGCGTGGATTAGGTGCTTGCCCGGGTCGACGCTCACGCCCTTTCCGAGTTGGTCGGCCGCAACCGGAACGTCGTCGATGGTAACGGTCAGCTCCTTTGCCTCTTTCGAGGTTTCAACGGTGAGCGCGGACAACTTACGGAGGAGTTGCGAAACCCGTCCCTCAGTGAATGCGGCGAGTGCTTGGTCCCGCGAGGCTATGGCCGCATCGAGCACGACTTGTAGCTGTTGAAGCCCTAAGAAAACGCGGCCCGCTCGCTCGGCGCATCCCGCCATGTGCAGGCGCGTCGCCGCGCGATCCTCGAGGCTGAGAGATGCGATATCCGCCTCGACGCACCGTTCCCATTGGCCCGCCGCGCTCGCCGTTTCGGCGTCGAGCGACCGCTCGTAAGCCTCGTTGTTAGACCAATCGTTCGGCGGCTCCGAGGCATGGACCACCGAGGCCGAGCCGACCAGGACGAGTGCGCCGCCAGCCAACGGGAGAACAGTTCGCAGACCTGCAGGGTACGCTCGTGGGCGAACCGATCCGAAACCATGTCGGTGTGAAGGATTGACCCGTGCCAATGCTCGCTAACGTAACCCCCTCGCGAGTTGCTGACGAAGCAATTTCGAAGTGCGCTCGGCTTGGACGAGCGTTGCGGCTTCTTGGTCCGCGACCGGGACGTGGTCTTCGCTGTCCTGTGTTGCTAACGGCTCACCGGCGACGGCGACTGTCGCGTTGACGTCTACATTGGCGACTTCTTGTTCGGTATTCGAGCGGCTGTCGCGCGCCTCGAGAACAGGGGTTGCGGTTGTCGGGGGGGCGAGCGTCTCGCGACCGGGCGTAAGCGACGGCTCGTTCTCCGTCGAAGCTTCGCGCGAAGCCGACCCGAGTGCACTAGGCTGGGGCGACCTGAGCGCTGAACCGGCCACGGCTACGGTAGCTTCGCTCGGTGCGAATGCCGTAGGCGCGATGGGGGCGGGCGCGGGACGGTGCGATTCCGCGAATGCGCCCAAAGCGATGTTGACGAAAACAAATAGGGCAAGTGCGCTACTGAACGCACCCGCGGCGACCCCGCGCGATGGGCTAGGACGGGCCGACGTTGGCGCGAGCGCTTCAGGCGCGAACGCAGGCCAGTCAGACGAGGAAGCGAGCGCTGGCCACTCGGAGGACCTATCGGGGGGCGCGGGGCCGTTTTCTTTTGAAGGCTTCACGTGAGTCTCTCTCTCCGCAAAGGTGGCTACACCAACCGTGCCACGGTCGCCGTGCTCGCATTTCTCGTGCAATTCGAGCGTTCTCGGCGCCGCTCGGTGGAGACCGAACGATCCGACCCACCGACTTCGCAGTTCAGGGCAAAGGTGGGCGCGAGGGGGCTCGGCGAGGCGAGATCGGAACTCTTGCGTAGACACGTTTCGTATGCGAAGTATTTCGTGACATGGCGTTGAATATGCGTGAGTTGGTGGCCGATCTCGAGGCGCGGCGCGCGAAGGTTCGCGAGATGGGCGGCGCAGAACGGATAGCGAAGCAGCACGAACGCGGGAAGCTTACGGCGCGCGAGCGTATGGAACGCTTCTTCGATGATGGCGTGTACTTCGAGGTAGGTGCCCACGGCACGCAAATGGGTCTTGCTGCGGGGCCTGACGGTACAGACAAGCCATCCGCGGATGCGGTGGTGACAGGCTTTGGAATGTCGAATGGTCGGATGGTGTGCGTCGCTGCCTACGACTTCACGGTCAAGGGAGGCACCATCGGCCACACGGGCGAAGAGAAGGTGACACGCCTTCGCCAAATGGCCCTTCGCGGGCGGTGGCCTGTCGTTTGGTTCGTTGATTCGGGGGGCGCGCGAATCGATGCGGGCTCGAGCCACCCCGACATGATCTCCCTGTTTGCAGGCTCGGGGCACCTCTTTCGTGAGCAGGTGCACATGAGCGGAGTGGTCCCTCAGGTAGCGGCCATGGTCGGCCCAGGAGCTGCCGGAACGGCCTATATTCCGGGGCTTGCCGACTACGTACCCATGATGAAAGGCGTGGGTAGTCTTGCGCTCGCCGGTCCCGCGTTAGTCAAGGCCGTGACGGGACAAGACATTCAAGAACAGGAGCTGGGTGGCTCGAAAGTCCATTCCGAAGTAAGCGGCGTCGGAGACGGCGAGTTCGAGACCGATGCCGCATGCATCGACGCGTGCAAAGCCTACCTCGCCTATTTCCCGTCCAACTGCGACGAGCTCCCGCCGGACCTCCCGGTGACGGACCCCATAGCGCGCCGCGAGGAGTCGCTGCTCGACCTTTTGCCGGAAACGACGCGCAAGCCGTACGATATGTACAAATTGATTCGAGCCGTCGTGGACCATGGCGAAATTTTCGATATTAAGCCTAGATTCGCGCGCTCTATCATTACCTGTCTCGCGCGCATTGGAGGTAAAAGCGTTGGGATAGTCGCTAATCAGCCGAACTGGCTAGGCGGCATTCTCGACAATGACTCTGCCGACAAAGCCGCACGGTTCATTCAGATTTGTGACGCATTCAACGTTCCGCTCGTCTTCTTTCAAGACGTTCCTGGGTTCATGGTCGGCTCAAAGGTCGAACACGCAGGGATTATCCGTCACGGAGCCAAGCTCATGCACGTGATGAGCGCGGCGACCGTGCCCAAGATCACAGTCGTGGTGCGCAAAGCGTACGGCGCTGGCTACTACGTCATGTGTGGCCGTGCGTACGAGCCTGATCTCCTCGTCTCATGGCCAACGGGTGAAATTTCGGTCATGGGCGCGGAGGGCATGGTGGGCATCGCGGGGCGCAAGCTCTTCGGCGGAATGGAGCCACCGCCCGAAGTAAAAAAGCAAATCGTCGACCAGATTCAAAAGAATATCGACGTTTACAAAGTAGCCGGTTGGGGATTGATCGACGACGTCATCGACCCGCGGGACACGCGAAGAACGATCGCATGGGGCCTCGAGCTCGCGCGCCACAAGAAGGTCGAGAGACCGCACAAAAAGCGCGGTATTATGCCTGTCTAGTTTGGTCGTGTCAGCCGGAGCGCGAGTTCGACGGCTTCGCTTCGGCGTGCGACCCGCGACGTTGTCTACCGAGCGACTGGAAGCGCGGGTTCCGTACGGCCCCACACGTTGTCTTCGTCGTAGAGGACGACCGCGCGTTGCTCCTCGTTGACCGTGCTCAAAATATCTTTGTATGACTGCGACGCTCCCGCGAGAGCGGTGACGAACGAGAGCGTGACCGCAGGGATTTCCTGCGCTGGCGCGGGCATTGCGTTGACGACAAGGTCGAAAAAACCGGCTGGGCGAGTTGAACCGGCGTTCACGCGAAGGTGCGCGTCGCGCAGCTCGGGGGCTTCATAAGCAAAGCTGTCGCACGCGTTCAGTACGAAGAGTTGGTATTGATCGGCTGCGAACTTACCCAATTTTGAAAAGCGCTCCACGTCACGTCCATACGAAGCATGGCCGCTGAAGATGACGAGATCCGCATGTTCGGTCGCGGCTTCGTATTTTTTCGTAAAGTCAGGCACCGAGGCGTCGGGGTTATCCAGGGATGCCAACAGGAACATCCGCGCCTCCATCGGGCCCTTTGGCGTGGTGAACGTGAGCACAAGCTCAGGGACCTGCACGTTGCTCGCGCGAACTTGCTGCGTAAGTTTGGCGGTGGTGAGCGTAGTTGGGTAAACGATCGTCGGCTGACCGAACGCGGCCGTCATGTCACGAATGGTGCTGCCGTAGCTCTCTCTGCCGATATCGCCAAAAGCGCCCTCCACTTGCATGAAGAGACCCGTGTAAATAAACTTACCGTCTTTCCATACGGCATCATACTCGGGAAACGTCACCGGGCCTTCGGCTTGCGGAGTGAGTGTTGCGGTGACGCGCTGAATCGCGGATAGGTCAGTAGGCTTCGGCGCTTTCGTGAGCGGGCAAAAGAACGCCTCGGGCCGGTAATAATACCAAAAGCTGTCGATCGTCGGCTGGTCGCGTAAGTTGGAAACGCAATCGGTCTTGTAGTGCTCTACAAAGGTCGCGAGGAACGCCGTGTCGACTTGCGCCGGCAGGAGCAATTCTAGCGATGATGCCGCGTCGTTGTCGGGGCTATGGCCAAGCATAACGTCGAGTTCGGCCGCGTACCGGTACTGCGCAAGACCCGCTCCGGCCGCTCCCACCCGTACGACGCTTGTGACGGCGGTACGTCTGAGCGAGGGGGCGCCGTTGCGACCGTTCAAAAAGCCTACGGCGTACCGTAGTTGATCCCGCACCACAGCTTCGGCACGCGCACGAAAGTCAGGTTCATCGACGGCGGTGTCCGGACCGATGACCAGCGCGTCCGTGATCTTCGCCGCGACCCGCCGGGTATGGACCGAGACTACCTCGCTCCCGGTCTGGTCGATACCTCGCGTCGCCTCAGCGCATCCTGCGGCCGCGACCCCGACCAACGCAAGGTATGAGATGTAGGACTTCATCCGCTACGCTAGCGCTGGACCAACGAAGCGCCACCCTTCATTCGGCCCATTCGGCTCATTCGGCTCATTCGGCACCTGCGCGGCGCACCGCGTCGCATTGTCCCGTTGAAGCGCGTTTTGAACGTCTCGCGCGAGCCTCGCCGAGCCAAAGCCGATGCGGGTGCACCGAGTCTTCATCCGCGGGCCGAGAACCGGTAGACTACCTTTCCCTATGAGTGAATTCCCCTCCGATTTCATCCGCGATTTGATTCGTTCGGATGTCGCCGCCGGAAAGTACGGCGGCAAGGTCGTCACGCGCTTTCCGCCGGAGCCCAACGGTCACCTCCACATCGGTCACGCCAAAGCCATTTGCGTGGACTTCGGCGTCGCGGCCGAGTTCAGCGGCCGCTGCCACCTGCGCATGGATGACACCAACCCGACCACCGAAGATGTGTCGTACGTGGAGGCCATTAAGCGCGACGTAAAGTGGCTTGGCTTCGACTGGGGTGATCACCTCTATTACGCCTCCGACTACTTCGCGCGCTTCTACGGACTGGCCGAAAAGCTCGTCACGCTCGGCCGGGCCTACGTGTGTGACCTTCCCGACAAAGAGTTCGGGGAGACTTACCGAGGTACGATCACGGAGTCCGGGAAGGCCAGCCCCTATCGTGCGCGCACGCCTGACGAGAACCTTGAGCTCTTGCGCCGAATGAGAGACGGCGAGTTCAAAGCCGGCGAACGGGTGCTGCGCGCGCGCATTGATATGTCGTCACCCAACATGAAGCTCCGCGACCCGCCCCTCATGCGTATCAAGCACGCGCACCATTACCGAACAGGCGACACGTGGTGCCTCTACCCGCTCTATGACTTTGCCCATTGCCTGGAAGATTCGTTTGAGGGAGTCACGCACTCGCTTTGCACGACGGAGTTCGAGAGTGCACGCGAGCTTTACGATTGGGTACTACGCGCCACCGAGGTGCCACACGTGCCCGAGCAGACGGAGTTCGCGCGCCTCAACGTAAGCTATACGGTATTGAGCAAGCGAAAGCTGCTTCAGCTTGTCGAGCAAAATCGCGTCAACGGGTGGGACGATCCGCGGATGCCGACGCTTGCCGGATTTCGTCGTCGCGGAGTTACGCCGGACGCGATTCGCGCGTTTATCTCGAAAATAGGTGTCGCAAAAAACGTCTCAACGGTCGATGTCGCGCTGCTCGAATCGTGCATTCGGGAGGACCTCGACGGCCGTTCGCCCCGCGTGATGACGATCCTCGACCCTGTCGAACTTGTCATCGAGTCGTTTCCCGAAAACGAGGTTCACGCGCTCGATGTTCCGTATTGGCCTTCAGGATCCGAAGCAGGGGAGGGCGTCCCCGCGTCGCGCCGCGGTAGTCGCGAAGTGCCTTTTTCGCGCCACCTCCTCGTGGAGCGCGACGACGTCGTCGAGGTTGCGCCGGCGGGTTGGAAGCGCCTCGCGCCCGGCCGCGAGGTACGCCTTCGGTACGGCTATATCGTGACGTGCACGCGCGTCGAATCAGAAAACGGTGTTTTGAAACGTGTATTTTGCACGCACAATCCGGCCACGCGCGGCGGGAACGCGCCAACGGGTAAGCGCATTGAGGGAACGATTCACTGGGTGAGCGCGGCGCATGCAATAAGCGTTGAGGTGAGGGTCTACGATAGGCTCTTCAAAACCGAAAATCCGGGCGCTGACGTTGCGACGGATTGGCTCGACGAGTTGAACCCTCTCTCGCTCGAAGTCTTTCACGCCAGCGCCGAGCCCTGCCTAGCCACGGCCGTCGTCGATGACCGATTCCAGTTCGAGCGTGTCGGGTTCTTTTCTACCGATCCGGACTCGACGCCAGGCGCTCTCGTATTTAACCGAACCGTCCCTCTCAAAGATAGCTGGGCCAAAACCGTCGCAAAGGTATCGCCTCAAGCCTCCTTGCCTAGGGCTCCGGCCGAGCCTTCCGCAAAGCACGCGGTCTCGGCGCAGGCCGCGGAGTTGTCGCCGGAGGCTGCGGCGCTCGCGGCAACCTACGCGCTGACGGCCGACGAATCGCAAACCATTGCACACGAGGCGGTGCTCAAGGCACTCTTCGAGGCGGCTGTCCGTTCCCCGACCGGACAAGCTCACGCGAAAGCAATTGCTCATGTGTTGGTGAACGATCTTATCGGTGAAATGCGGGCAAAAAGGCTCGAGAGTGTGGCTTTTGACGGAAGCGCACTCGTCGAGCTCGCGGAGCTCAAAGCGGACGGAACCATCTCGACAAAGCAGGCTAAAGCGGTGCTTGTCGAAATGGTGGCGAGCGGAGCGTCGCCGCGCGCGATTGTGGAGGCCCACGGGATGAAGCAAATCGCAAACGCTGACGCGCTCGCGCCGGTCGTCGATGAGGTGCTCACCGCAAACGCCGACATGGTGGCGCGATACAAAGCCGGTAACGCCAATGTGCTCGGCGCACTTGTCGGCATGGTCATGAAACAGACAAAAGGACAAGGCAACCCCAAGATGGTGTCAGACCTTGTTCATCGAAAGCTCGCGGCTTCCTAACCCGCCGATGACGACGGAGCATGCCGAGACGATATCCGCCCTCCGCGCGCGTGCGGAAGGGCAGCGTTCCCACCCGCAACGAACGGTCGAGTGGCTTACGGGGCGGATTGGTCGGCCCATGACCATTGGCATACTCCTGACGATGATAGCGCTATGGATCGCATGGAACTGCGTGCAGGTTGCGAGGGGTCTGACACCTCTCGACCCGCCACCGTTCTTCTGGCTACAGGGGGCCGTCGCGCTCTATGCGGCGCTTATCAGCACGTTTGTTCTTGCGACGCAGAATCGCGAAAAGCGACACGACGAACAACGGTCGTACCTTGAACTGCAAATCAACCTCCGTGCGGAAGAAAAAACAGCAAAGATTATCGCACTCATCGAGGAGTTGCGGCGTGACATGCCCACGGTGCACAATCGCATCGATAAAGACGCCAACGCGATGCAGCTTCCCGTCGATACGGCGAGTATCTTGAAATCCATCGAGGAAAACCTTGGATAAGCGAATCTGCGTAGTAGCTTTCGTTGCAGCCTTAGCCGCTTTGGTAGACCGAATACGCGCTCAACGTGGCTGCCGCCCGATACGGTGTAGGCACGTTTAGCGGAGTGCAATGGCGGCTATTCACCTCTGCTCGGGGGTCGTGAGTGTCACTCTCGTATCGGTCTCGGTGAATCGATAACGAGCCGAAAGGCCTTTGGCTTCGCCCTACTCGCGGCGGGCATGGTGCTCCTCCTTCAGCGCGATTCGCACGGCTAGCGCGAATCGTTCGAGGCAGGAGCGACCAGTTCCACGCGACAACGAGCGGTTCGCTCTAATCTTTGAAGAGGTAGGCTACCGGGACGACATGGGACGCGGTAACCGCACAGTAAGCGATGAACCCAAGGTCCGTTGCGAGCCTGAGCGGGCGTAGCGCGGGCATTGAACCTTGGGTAGCAGGTTACGCGTTGCCGATGGCGAGCGTGAGTAACGACGTGACGCGTTTCGCGAAGCCGTTGGGGTCTTCGAGTGGGCTGCCCTCGGCGAGCAGCGACTGCTCGTAGAGAACGAACAGGAAGTCGTCGAGACGCGGGTCACTCGGGTTTTCAGCGGCTATCGCCGCAAGTCGACGAACGGCGGGATGCTCGGGATTTAGCTCGAAATCGCGACGGCCGCGCGTCACGTCCTTGCCTCCCTTGCGAATGAGCTCTTCGAGGTGCGCCGGCATCGCGCCTTGAGCGAGCACGAGGCACGCCGGCGAATCGACGAGGCGAGTCGACGTCCGCACGTCGCGAACTTTGCCATCCAGGATGCGCTTCGCGACGACCATGAGTGCCTCTAGACCGTTGGCGCCATCGGTTGCGTCTTTCGGCTTTTCCTCTGAAGCGGGCAGAGTGACATCTCCGCGCATCGCGTTGACGAGCTTCTTCCCTCCGAATTCTGCGATAGCCTCGGCGGACCACGTGTCGACGGGATCGGTCATCAGGAGGACTTCGTACCCGCGCGCGCGGAGCGCCTCGAGGTAGGGAGAACCGAGGAGCGTTTCGCGGGACTCCCCCGTCACATAGTAGATCGCATCTTGGCCTTCCTTCATGCGCGCGACGTACTGGTCGAGGGACACTCGATCGTTCGCCTCGCTCGCCGCGACGCCGCTGCCGGTTGCCGTGCTCGACCAACGAGTGAGTTTTGCGAGGCGCGGTCGCCACTCGTCGTCGACCACAAGACCCTCCTTTAAAATGCGCCCAAAGGCCGTCCAAAAGGCTGCGTACGTCTCGGGCTTGTCGGCGTCGTTGGCGAGTTCGTCAAGCAGGTCGACCACCTTCCGTGTCACAGCCTTTTTAATCGTGCGAAGGGTCGATGATTCCTGAAGAATTTCGCGTGACACGTTGAGCGGTAGGTCGTCTGAGTCAACGAGTCCACGCACGAAGCGGAGCCACTGCGGGAGTACGGCATCGCAGTCCTCGATGACGAGCACGCGTTTCACGAAGAGGCGCA
Source organism: Polyangiaceae bacterium (assembly GCA_025353725.1). Classification (GTDB taxonomy): domain Bacteria; phylum Myxococcota_A; class Polyangia; order Polyangiales; family Polyangiaceae; genus Labilithrix. Next base: position 13,447 of record JANXOF010000002.1, read on the forward strand.
CGCCGCGCGTGGCTCGCGGGTCGTCGAGGTCGAACGGCGCGGCTTTGGGGAGCCAAAGCAGCCCGACGAACTCCACATTTCCTTCGGCGCGAAAGTGCGCGCGCGCGAGCGGCGCCTCGAAATCATGCGTGAGGTGGTGATAGAGCTCGTCGTACTGCGCGTCTGTCACCTCGGCTTTTGGTCGTTGCCATAGTGCCGCACCTTTGTTGATTCGCTCGCGTTTCGTCTCTCCTCCGTCCATCGTCTCGAGCTCGATCGGATAACCCAGATAATCTGAATAGCGACGGACGAGATCGCGTAGCGCATAGGGTTCGAGGAACGACTTGTGCTCCTCTTTTAGGTGTAACTCCAGGCTCGTGCCACGCGCCGCGCGATCGGCGGGCTCGACCGCGAAGGTGTCTTTTCCGTCGGATACCCAGCGGAACGCGTGGTCGCTTCCGGCGGCTCGCGAAATCACCTCGACGCGGTCCGCGACGAGGTACGCGCTATAGAAACCTACGCCGAATTGTCCGATGATGGAGACGTCTTTCCGGGCGCTCTCCTCGAGCTTCGCCAGAAAGGCCTGAGAGCCCGAACGAGCTACAGTACCGAGGTTTTCGATAAGTTCCGACTCCGTCATTCCCACGCCCGTATCTTCGATGACGAGCACGCCGCGCTCCTTATCCGGTCGGAGGCGAATGAGAAGTTCAGAGCTGCCTTCAAGCAGCGCAGGCTCCGTAATCGCGCGAAAGCGCAACTTGTCGAGTGCGTCAGAGGCGTTTGACACCAACTCGCGTAGGAAGATTTCTTTATTCGAGTAAAGCGAGTTGATGACAAGAGAGAGGACGCGGCCGACCTCGGCTTGGAAGTGATGCTCGGTCATAAGGCATCGGCGATACCTATTCCGAGGCTCGCGCGCAACCCTCATTGAATGGAACCACGTCAACGCCGTTGCGTTCCGGTCTTCGAGCTGCGCGCGCGACAACGGCTACTCGCGCCTCACGGCATGAGGTCGCGAGTCGTCGTCGTTCCAATGGCGCGGGTTAGCCTCTTAAGGCTTCGAAGAGATCGACGTCTGGAATCGCGGTCGTGAGCCGCGTGCGCACCACTGCGACATCGTTGTCCTCGAGCAGCTTGCATACCGCAATGCCGTCAAACAGGGCGATGGGAGACGCCGGAGCAGCGGCCTCTTCGCGCGCGCCGCTAAGAATTTGCCCCGTGGTGATAAGCCATCCCGCGGAGGCCGAGCCGTAGTGGTGAAGCGCACCGCGCAAGTCGCTTACGCGCTCCCGCCCGACTTCGCGACCGTCCTTCCGAATGACGATGGCCGTGCGGACTTCGTCTAACCCCGTCTTATGGAGTGCGGCGAAGTGCGATTCGCCCCCCGCAGCCCCAGCCCGACGTACCGCACGCAGGCTCGACATACCGACGCGTTCGAGCCCTAGAAGAACGAGTTCAAGCAGCGCATGACCCGGAAGCTCTTGCACCTTGCGTAGCATCGCGCGTCTCGAGGCCTCGCGGTAACGCTCCACAGCTGCCATAGCGTCGAGCTCGAGGCGTACCAATTCGGAACTGAGAAACCAGTCCGTAAGCGCGATACGTGTACCTTGCCCGCTTTGAGCGACTCGGAACCGTGGGCGTTGACCTGTTGCGCTGCGCCTCAAGTTGTCCGCGCGAAGCGAAGCCATGAGCTGTGCAGTCGCGAGTGCCGTATCTCGGTTCTCGGCTCCAAGTCGGCCGCGCCGGAAGAGCGCGTCGACAATCGAGCGGACTTGGACGGGGCCTTGCTGGCGGTCGAAGCCGCTTAGGATCATGACCGTGGCGTCGGCGAGCTCGCGGCCCGATAAGTCTTCGCCTTCCCCTGGGGCAATCTCGATACCCGTGGGCCCACCACCCGCCATGATTTGATGGCGTTCGCGGACCATCGGCCGAGGCGATGGCGCGAGCGAATCGCGAACGTCGCGCGGGTCCTTTGAGGCGTTTGAGGCGTCGGCTTGAAAGTCGTTGTCGGTCGACGCCGAAACGCGAGCTTCGCCGCCGGCCACGTCGGGGCTTGCGTCGTCGCGCGCCGGCGTGCCGCGCTCATCGGGGCTTCCGTCACGCCCGCCTCGCCGGCGACGCCGACGACGCCGACGACGGCCACCTTCACCAGCCTCGCCGGCCGCGGTTGCCGGTCCGCTGGTACCTCCGCGAGTTGCGTCGCCCGCACTGCTTGATCCTGAAAGGATCGGCTGATCGTCGTCGTCTTCTTCGTCAAAGAGTTCGGCACCGCTCGCGGCAAGGTCGGCGCGAAGGGCATCCTCGCCCGACACCAAGAGCGGCTCGTCGTCGTCGTCCTCGTCGTCGCGATGGGACGCGACGGGCGGCGCTCGTCGAGCGGAGGTCGCAGCCTCCACCTCGAGCGCGTTCACCTCTGTGCCGTCGGCGTCGTCGTCGTCCGCGTCTGACGCGACATCGTCGCTTGAATCGCCCGCCGTGGCGCCGCGCTTCTTCTTCTTCCCATCCCACTCCCGAAGCGCGAATACGCCTGGTTTGACGCGGATGATGGCGTTCCCTTTCTCATCCTTCTTGAGCATGGCGGCGAGGCGGGCACCCATGGTGACCTCCGGACTCTTGCCAACGTGGCTGAGAAGGTTTTTCTCGATGGCTAGCTCCGTAATCTCCTTATAATGGAGGGCTTTGCCGGCGATGCGCAGCACTTCGGCCGCGGCTTCGGTGAATGTCATGTCAATTGCCTGATTTGGAGTGCCTGCGTCTGGCGTGTGGCGTCCAACTGGCCAGACCCTGCTTTTTCAGCAGCCGTCCGCCAAGGGAAACGCGATGCGCATCGAGGCAACACTCTTGACTGTGGTTGTCCTTCAAGTTTCAGCGGCCAATCGCCCGACGCACACAAATGTGCGTACGCGCCCAAAGACCCAACCGAAGCTCGCAGACCTGTGCGTAACCCGAAGTGGTGAGCCCGTCAAACAGGATTCTTTCGATGTCCGAGGTGCAACGGCAAATTCGGAGTTGACTCCGTCCGCGCTGTGTAAGCCCTGGAGCCTAGTTCACGATCCATGTCCTTTCATGCAGGCGTGAGTCCCTCTACACTCGCTTCAACTCGACGGTCGTTGAAGCGCTGAGATGCTAGGAGTAGCCGGGGGCCGGAGTGAGCAAAAAAGCTGAGAGCGATGCCGCGCGAACCAAGGTGCTGCGCGACGCGGGCCTACGAAAGACACGCCCGCGGCTCGCGGTACTCCAGGTCCTCGAGGGAGCGACATCACCGTTGAGCCACGCGGACGTGGCCGATGAGCTGAATGACCAAGCGCTTGACCGTGCGACGGTTTATCGCAACTTGATGGCGTTAACCGAGGCCGGGCTCGTTCGGCGCTCGGACCTGGGCGACCATGTCTGGAGGTTCGAGCTCGTTCGTGCTCTCGCGGCTCACGGAAGCGCACACCCGCACTTCGTGTGCTCCGACTGTGGCACAGTTTCCTGCCTGCCCGGTGTCACCGTTAGCCTTGAGGGTGACGGTGCCGCGTCGTTCTCTCGCAAGGGGGTCGAGCTGCAGCTCCGCGGGGTCTGCGCCGCCTGCGAAGCGCCGAAGGTCCGCAGGCGACCCGGGTAGCTCACACAGACTTTCGATGCCGCCCACTCTCGCGCCTGGCGCCCCGTGGTGATAGTTACGCCTCAACCGTGCGGAACCTCGCCACTCTCGCCGCCATCGTTGTGTCCGTCGCGACAGGAACACACTTCGCGTACCAACTTGGACATGCTGGGCAGCTCGCCTTCCTCGTTTGGTTGAGCGTGCCGACGCTGCTTATCGCGGCGATGGGGGCCTATCGAGCTCACGGCGACGGCGATCTCTACCGCGCGAGCTCTTTTGATGAAAGCGGTGCGGGAGCGGGATGGCTCAACGTTCGTTCGGGCGACTTCACCCGTGGTTTCGTTGCCGCGGCCGTCCTCTTCGCGAGCGCGTACACCGCGATGAAGAAAGTGGCGCCGAGTGGCTCCGATCGCGAAAGTTGGATGGCAAGGTTTTACCTTCAAGTCGGCGACCCGACGACCCTTCGCAAGCAAGTCTTCTTCGTCGTTGTTGCTATTGTCGTGATGGCGGTCGCGGAGGAGTTGGTGTGGAGAGGCCTCGTAGTTTCCCTCCTCGAACCGCTTGTCGGCTCTCGTCGTGCGTGGGTTTGGGCGGCTCTCCTAGCGTCGACAGCGCAGCTCCCAACGCTTTGGGCGCTGCGCGATCCGGTGGCGGGGCTGAATCCCATGCTCCCCGCGGCGGCGCTGTTCGGGGGACTCGTCTTCGGCTTCATGGCGCGAAGATTCGGTCGGCTACTCCCCGGGATGTTCGCGCGGGTTCTCTTCTCTTGGACTATCCTTATGATGTTCAGGCTTTGGGGGCCGAGCGTCTGACCACGTAGAGAACTCTTGGGCGTTGCTCAGACGGTGAGCGACAGCGCTTTCCAAAGTCCGTGTAGAGTGCACCACTCATACGCGGTGACTGCGGTTACACCGTCGGGTAAGGTAAACTGGACGGTGGGGGGAGCTGCGTCCGTCGATGTGAACTCCCAAAGCCCTACGACGGTCTCCTTTCCGCCTACACTGGCGCGGATGAAAATCGACGTAATAAAGTGGACAATTGCGGGGCCCGCGTCGGCTTTCGGACCGCCATCGAGCTTGGGTCCAGCATCGACCGGTGACGCATCGACTTTCCCGGCGTCGGATGGCGCTCCCGCGTCGAGAAGGTTCTTCCCCATCACGTGTTCAACTTTGACTTGGACCTTCTTCTTGCCGTCAACGACAACGATGCTGGCCCTCGGCTCGTGGCTATTCTCTTTTCCGGCCCACATACCGGGGTCAAGCCGGGTGAACGCGCTTCGGGCGTACAGCCGCTCCTGCTCCGCATCGAGCTGCTTCGCGCGAGATTCCCATACCTGATTCGGGACCCTCGGTACTTCCTGGCCCGGGTCGACGGGGGTGCTCGTGCCCGGAAGGTGTTCATCTTCGTCAGTCGGTACGACAGCGGCGTCAGCGCCCTTGAGCTTCTTGTCGTTAGAGACGACAGCCTGGGTGGCCGCGTCACTACATGCGGCGAGAGTGCGTCCAACCGCCATGGCGCCAATGCTCACGGCGAGGGTCCGAAGCATGACTCGTCGATCGATCTGTTTGGCTTTCATCCGTCTTTCCTTTTCGGTCCTGCCGCGTGCGCGACCCCTTGCACGCGCGAGCTTCCGGGTGATGCGGCCGTCGCTATCGCCTTCGCCTCACCGCGGTCGAGATGGTCACTATGAAGCAACGCGCGTGCCTTCCATGCTGCCCCGAGCGCGACTGAACCGTCGAACACAAAATCCCTTCGGCGTGCGGCGCGGCCTACAGGCACCCTGAGCTTTTCCTGGTGCAGCATGGATCGCGCGCGAACCAGTCCCTCGCCAACGCTCGTTGCTGCCGCTGCGGGAAGCCCCCAGGGTGGGGTCGCTCGGCCCGACACTCTGCGTCTTGCTGGCAGTGTCGTCGATGCTAGATTTGGACGGTGAAAGCATTCCTACTTAGCGCCTCGTCAGTCGTTGCCCTCATCGCTTGTACGAACACCGCTCCGAACGATCTCGCAAAGCAGCCGGCTCGAGTTCAGACCGCGAAACCCTGCACCACGCCGAAAGCCACAAAGACGTGTGTGTGTGGGATCGATACAGGCACACAGACATGCACCGAGGAACTCGTGCTGTCGAAATGTGTCTGCGATGTGAAGCCCGGCGCGCCCACTCCCCCCGTGACGAAGGCACAGCCTGACGCTCCCATTGACGTGACAGTACCGCCTTCGAGTGCGGTCTGCGGGAACAGTGTCATCGAACCTGGCGAAGCCTGCGACTACGGAAAAGATGGGGCTCTATTTGGCTGTACGGAAAAGTGTACGGCTGAAGGTTTTTCACGTCTCGGCGACGAGTGTGAGGGTCAAAAAATAGGCATTTGGGCTGGGGTTACGGTCCTCAAAGATTCGACAACGAAGTATAATTCGGATTACATTCTCTCCTGCTCGGACAACGAAGACGGCGGTCCCGAACGCGTTTATCGATTTAGCCCAGCCCAAAGTGGCAACCTCACGGTTGCCGTGGAGGCAAGCGGGTTTAATTCTGTGGTGCAGCTTACAGAGGGTACCTGTCTAAGTGCGAGTCTAAAGTGTCTCAAAAATGGGTTGAAGACTGACACTGTGCCCGTGGTTGCTGGGAAATCGTACTTCCTTTTCGTCGGTGGTGTAACGGTTACTGATTTCGGCGACTACTCAGTTTCGTTGACGCTCGTGCCCGGTAAGTGAAGACTTGCGGGACAAGTAGGAAGTGACCGGGCTGGGAACCTTCGCACCGGAAGAAAGACTCGAGCGAGAATGAGTAGTCTCCGAAGGGATTTCGCGATCTCAATCTCAATCTCAATTAGGCGGCTTACGACCTCGACTGTCGTCGGGTTCGCGCTGATTTGTGGTTCAAGTGACGCTCATGCTTACTGCCGATCGACGACCTGTAAGGTAACGAAAACGGAGGATTGCACTCCGGACGAGCATCGCTGTCCGCGAGCTGGCGTGACGATCGCGTGGACGCGAATGCCCATTACCTATCGCTTTTCGGAGGTCAATCCCTCACGCTTTCTGCGGGAGGAGGCTCGCGCCGCCATTCGCTCCTCGTTTCATCGTTGGAGTGACACGATTTGCAGCGGCGGTCGTACCTCCCTCCGGTTCGTCGAGGGCGAGGACATTGCGACAGACACGCCGTTTGTTGTCGGCCGCCCCGAGGGTGAAAAATTCGGCATCTACTTTCGTGAGGACGTTTGGCCGCATGATGGCGCAAATACGATTGCACAGACGAATCATCTTTTTGGTACGGCGTCCGGAACCATCACGGACGTTAACCTCGAAATAAACAACATAAAAGGTACTGCCTTTTCAGTTTCGGACTCTACGGACGTAAGTGACGTAAAAACTTGGGACCTGCAATCGGTGATTACCCACGAGGTGGGTCACTATATTGGTTTTGCGCACAGCGACGATCCTGTCTCGATTATGGTGAGTTCCTATTGCGCCGACGAATTGAAAGCGACGCGCTGCAACAAGGGTCGTATTGAAGCGCGTCGGCTTGCGCCGGATGACATCGCCGGTCTCTGCGCGCTGTACCCGCCCGGCGCGACCTACGACCCGCCGGCAACGTCCGGATGCCTCGTCGCGCGTGAACCGTTGCGCGATAGCTCTGTCGTCGCGCTCGTTAGCGGCGCCCTGGTGGTGCTTGCCGCCGCGCGCAGACGCCGTCGTGCGCGTCTTTCCTAAGGACGGCGACGCTGAACTCGTTGGGGTACGACGCTTGACGTCGAGGGCTCTGCCGACGACCCTCGATGCATGGCGATAAGGCGTCTTCTTCACACCATCGCGGGTGACGTCGCTGACGGGTTGTCGGACGCTTACGCGGAGTCCGCACGTCAACGAGGCGTCCCGTACGATTCAGAGACGTGCGCGCTCGCGGCTCTCCTTTCGTTCGCATACCCTGCATTGCGCGCACAAATGCTTACTCGCCCCGAGGATGTCCAGGCACTCGGGCACGGTCAAATGCGCACGCCGCGCGACTTGCGAGCGCTTCGGAGGCTCGTTCTTCCGTTCGTTGGTGATCTTTCAGACGAAGCGCAAGTTCGTCGCGGCCTTCGGCTTTTCGCTCAGCGAGAGCGTCTTCGCGTTGCGGCGCGCGAGCTGCTCCCGAGCGAAGGCGCGGACGTCGACGTCACTGCGCGTGAGCTCTCGGACCTCGCGCAAGCTTGTTTGGAAACGGCGACCGCCGAAGCGCTTCGATGGGCGGAATTGCGCTTCGGAGTGCCGCTCAACGCCCGGGGCGAGCGGTGCGGATTCGCGGTGCTCGGCATGGGCAAACTTGGAGGCCGCGAGTTGAACTGCGGAAGTGACGTCGACCTCTTACCATTTTACGAAACCGATGAAGGGGAGGTGCGGGCTGGCGGACTGCGTGGCGCCGCAACTGACCAGACGCTGCACGAGCATTTCTCGCGCGTCACGCAGCGCCTCACGGCCACGCTCGAGGACGTGACCGACGAGGGCTTTTGTTGGCGGGTCGACTTGAGGCTGCGGCCTGAGGGGTCGCGCGGTCCCCTCGTTAACGCGTTGAGTGCGGCTGAGCGCTACTATGAAACGTGGGGGCGCACCTGGGAACGCGCGGCACTCTTGCGCGCTCGGCCCGTAGCGGGCGATCTCGCGTTCGGGCACGTGGCCCTCGACGCGCTCGCGCCCTTCGTGTGGCGAAAAGTCGTCGACCCCCGGATCGCCGTCGAGATGGCCGAACTCGTGGTTCGCGGGCGCACGGAGCTCTCCGCCGACCCCGCCCGTGACTTGAAGCTCGGTCCTGGCGGAATTCGAGAGGTCGAGTTTTTCGTTCAATCCCTGCAGCTTATTTGGGGAGGGCGGGAGCCCTCGTTGCGTCCCTCGAACACACTCGACGCACTCCGCCGATTGCGCGCGCGCGGCCTCGTAACCGACCGCGAGTGTCGCGAGCTCGAGAGCGCCTATGTCAGGTTGCGTCGCCTGGAGCATCGCGTGCAGTTTGCAACCGGGCTTCAAACGCACACGCTCCCGCGTGGGGAGCTCCTGGAGACGCTCGCACGTTCCTCGGGTTTTTCTTCAGGCAGCGAGTTAGAGAAGGACCTCGACAAGACGCGAAGGCGTGTCGCCTTGCGCTTCGCTTCGCTCACGCGAAGGCTGGATCGCGCGGCCGGGATCGACCCGCAGCTTTTGGCCATCTTCGCGGCCATCGATTCGGGTGAAGAAGCTCGCGTTCTTGCTTCGATCGCGGAGGGCGCGGTCGGCGTCAATTTCTCGTCGAATGCTTCGGCTGACCTCGCGCGTCACCTCCTCGCGCTCGCGAATCGCCCTGACTTTCCCCTCGGTGCTTCGGCGCGCGATCGTCATCCAGACCTCGCGTTGCAGCTCCTCGAAGCGCTCGCCGACGCCGCAGATCCCGAGCAGGCAGCGCGTCTCCTCGCCGCCTTTTTCAGCAGGCTCCAGACGCCCGGAGTGTATGCGCGCGCCATGGCGAGCGATCGTCAGGTGTTGCGAAAGCTGGTGGGCTTGTTCGGCGCGAGCTCGTTTCTCGGGGAGTCGCTCGTGGTGCATCCAGAGCTTGTTGAGAGCCTTCTGTTCGCGCGTGGGGTGCCCACGGCCTCGCGCGCGCGTCGCTATGTGTCCGAAGAGATCGAAGACGCCGCGCGGCGCGCGACCGAGGACGATGAAAGCGATCCGGAGGACGTTCTCGTCGGCGCCCTGCGGCATGCGAAATCGCGCATGCTCATGGAGGTCGGTCTCGCGGAGCTTTCGGGTGAGCTTCTCCCGCGAGAGGCAACGATGGTGCTCTCCGCCGTCGCAGACGCCGAGCTTGATCACGCCGTGACCTACGCACTCGCGGAAAAGGGACTCAAGGGCGGCCTCGCGGTGGTGGCGCTCGGAAAGCTTGGGGGGAGTGAAATAGGCTATGGATCCGACCTCGATATCTTCTTCCTTTACGAACCCGGCGAGGACGAAAGTGGGCGCACCGCCGAAGCCTATGTCCGCGCGGCGCAACGTGTTCTTCGTCTTATAAGTGCGCCGCACGGCAATGGCCCAGGCTACGAGCTGGATACACGACTGCGACCCTCGGGCAGCCACGGACTCCTCGTGGTAAGTCTCGAAGCCTTCGCGCGCTACCATGGCCTCTACGCGGATGGATCAAAGCGTGAGGGTCCCGCCGAAGGTGACGACTGGGAGCGTCAAGCACTCGTTAGAGCGCGACTGTGCGCAGGCGATAAGTCGATGAGCGACGGCTTCGAGGCGCTCGCGAGAAAAATTTCCTACGAGCGCCCGGCCCCCGCGGCCGAACGTGTCCATCATTTTCGCATGCGCATGGAACGCGAGCTCGCGCGGGAAGGTGCGCGTCGCTACGACGTAAAACTCGGCCGCGGGGGTTTAGTCGATATCGAATTCGCGGTGCAATGGTTGCAAATGCGACACGGCATGGACCCGCGCGTCCGAACGACGGACACGGAAGCTGCCCTGACCGCCCTCGAGTCGTGCGGCTATCTAGCGCCGACGACGACCGGCGCGCTGCGCGAGGGATACGCGCTCCTTCGGCGTCTTGAGCAGGCGCTCCGCATCGTGCACGGCACCAGCGCCAGTCTTATCGAGGTAGGCGCGCCTGGCGTGGCGGCGCTGGCGCGTCGTATGGGGTTTCGCGGCGGTTCGACGACACCCTCTGAAAGGCTCTTTGAGCGTTACCGCGCGGTGACGGATGACGTGAGAGCGGCGTACCTTGAAGTGATGAATGTTCCCGAACCCGCGCCGGCGCAGTAAGCCATAGACGCGTCGATGACCCTCGCCGACGATCGGTACGCCGCCTTGAAGGAGGTGTCGCCTGGCGTAGAAATCCGCCCACGCGAGGCACGGCCGAGGGCAACTGTTCGCGTCGTTCGTACCGCACGCTTGGCGTTCAGCCTCCTGCTCGTTAGCGCCGCCCTCGGTGGATCCGTCGTGCGATGTCCGTTCGCGTGGGTCTTTCACACGCCTTGCCCGACGTGCGGCTCGGCACGCACCATGCTCGCACTCGCGGCGGGCGACGTCCGTGGAGCCATGCGTTACAACCCCCTCGCGCCGTTCACTACGCTTCTCGTTGTCCTGCTTGCAGTGCAAGCGCTCGCTTCCGTTTTTTCGACCGGAACGTTCAACCGACTTGGGGCCGGCGTCATCGGCATCGTCGTCTCTCGCGGGGCTTTACTCGTAGCCATTCTGGAGATGGCGATCTGGCTCGCTCGGTGGGCGGGTGCGTTCGGCGGCCCCGTTCCCGTTTAGGCGTTTATCGTCGGTTAAGTAGCCCTCCTAACTTTCGGGCAGGCTTGGCCTCCAAATCTGTGTCGCGAAGGAACTTCAGGTTCGTGACGTTGATCAGCGCGTGAGCCACTACGGGCCCCAGTAGACTTCCGGTCAAAAAGAAAAGGGACCCGAAGAGGCACCCCATCAGCGTGGCCCAACCGGACCATATCCACCGTGCGCGTCCGCGGCGCTGGTGGATGAGTCCAAACGCGAGCGAAGACGCGACGAGGCCTACCGAGTTGGCGAGAAGCCCGCGAAAAAAAAGCTCTTCGGACATCGCGCTCGCGATACCTAAAACGACAAGATTGGTTATCTCGACATGACGTACGGTGACGCGTAGTTCGTTGTGAAGATCCCGCGCCCACGCCCACTTGCCGACGACAGCGCGCGTGCTTTTCACGGTGACAAGCGCGAGTGCGATTCCCCCCATGACGCTTGCCAGGTGCCGAGCGACGGCCGTGCCGAGGAACGGTAGCCACGGGTCGGCCGCAAACGGACTTTCGAGGCGAGCCAGTGCGGTCGCGATGGCGACCAATGACATCGCGCCATACACGACGAGCGGGCCCCAAAGCCCCGCGAGCCATCGACTACAGAGGTTTCGGTGTTCCGTTTGCTCCCCGCGCCCGAAGCCATCGCTCGTGGCAACGCGCGGGCGCGCCCGGGTGCGATTCGCCGGCGAATCCATGGTCTCGCCCGCACGTTGCACGCCCGGCGCGCGGCCGCAACGAGCTCAGCTTACGAATTGCCCCAAAGGGTTCATCTCGCTCTGGTAGAGTTTCAACGCAAGGGTAGAGGGGTATGACGACGAGCAACGAAGAACGCCCGCGAGTGCTCGTCGTGGACGACGAAAAATTCATTCGCGACATCCTTGCCGACTTTCTCGGAATGGAGGGCTACGTCGTGCGCACCGCGGAGGACGGGCAGGCCGCTCTCTCGGAACTGAAACAAGCTCACTACGACCTTGTAATAAGCGACCTGAAGATGCCCCGCATGGGCGGTATCGAGTTGCTGGAGCAAATAGGCACGACCGCACCTAATGCGCTCACGGTTATCATGACCGGCTTTGGTACCGTCGAAACGGCGATTGATGCCATGAAGCGTGGGGCGTACGACTACATACTCAAGCCCTTCAAAGTCGAAGAGGTCATTCACGTAGTCCAGCGAGGCCTCGAAAAGCAGCGCCTCGCCGCCGAGAATCTGCGCCTCAAAGAGGCGTTGTCGCTCTACAAGGTGAGCGAGGCGATAGCGGCCAGTCTTTCCCTCGAGGAGGTTCTCGCGACCGTCGGCGACACGGCGATTCACGAAATCCACGCGGACCTATCGTCGACTTGGCTCGACGACGGTGAAGGTAGTTACTTCGAACGCCAGCGGCTGCTCCAGCCTACGCACCTGCGCACAGGAGTGATGCGCGAGGCTTCGAACTTTGGCTCCTTTTCGTCGTCCGCGTTTACGGAGCACTTCAGTCGAGACAGCACGCTGCTCGAAACCGGACCCAAGGCCGCGCGCTTCTTTCAGGACCCCCCAGAGGTGCCCGTCCAATCCCTGATTGCTGTCCCTCTACGCATGAAGCAGCGCTTGCTTGGATGGATCGGAATCGTCAGCTTTAGTCGGGGAAAGCGGTTCGACGAAGGGCAGCGCAAAATGCTCTCGATTGTGGCATCCCGCGCCGCGGCGGCCATCGAAAACGCTCGCCTGTACGAGGACTTGCGTGCCACCTTTCAGCAAACCATCGAGGGCCTTGCGAAGGCTATCGACAAGATGGACCGCTACACCGCGGGCCATTCCGATCGCGTCGCGACTTATGCCATGTACCTCGCTACGCGCTTAGGGCTCCCGCCGGATCAAATCGAAATCGTACGCCAAAGCGCTCTCATGCACGACATTGGGAAGCTTGGCTGCGTGCTCAACTTGAATAAGCCGGGCAAGCTGACACAAGACGAGTACGAGCAATTCAAAAGGCATCCCGGGTTCGGGCGCGACATTCTCGAACCCATTAAGTTCCTGCACCCGCTCATCCCTGGCGTACACCTTCATCACGAACGGTGGGACGGCCGTGGGTACCCCCTCGGTCTCAAAGGGCAAGACGTGCCGCTGATGGCGCGAATCATCGCCGTTGCCGACACCTACGACGCCATGACAAGCGATCGCGCTTACCGTCGTTCGTTGCCGCACGAGGTGGCCGTGACGGAGATCGAGCGGTGCTCGACCACGCAGTTCGACCCGGAAGTTTCGCACGCGTTCTGCGACGGTCTCGATGACTACCGCGAGAGCGAGTTGGCGAAGGGAAACCGCGTCCCGGAATAGGTTTGGAATGAGATTGCTTGGTGTTGCCGCTTGGGTACTCGTCGGTTTAGTTGTCGGCTGCGGCGCACGCGAACCGCTCATGCCGGCAGGGCCGCAAACTGAAGCGAGCGAAGGTTGGCCCGAAGTCGCGGCGCCTCCCGCGGACACCCTCGACGTGGCTGCTGCGCTCGCAAGCCCCGACGGCTCGCAGGTCGTCGTGCGAGCGGTTCTCGTAGCCGTGACCGTGCCATGTCCCGCGTGCCGAGCAAGCGAGCGAACAGGGGCCCGAGCGGAGCCACAAGCTGGGAAGAGCGCACGTCGGCGTGAGTCTTCGGTGCCCGGCTGCCTCCCGTGCCCGAGTCCTGCCGCTACGTTTCGAGACGCGGCTGAAGTCCCCGCATCGGGCTCGCCTCTTCGCGCAGTCGGCGTTGCGGAAGGACTTCAGCCGCGCCACACCGGAAAAATCTTTTTGCTCACGGGCGTCATTCACGCGGGCGGGAGCTTCGGCCCCGAGATCGATGTGACCGACGTTCGAGCGGTGGAGGACCGAAGCCTGCCGTCGCCGAAGCCTTGAACGTCGCGGGCGGAATTCCGAGATCTCCGGGGTTCCGCGCTGGCTTCCCTTCGCGGGCCTTGCGCGCTATTGAGCCCGTCTGTTTTGCCGCAGGAGGCTTCAGGGATGATTGACGACCAGCTTCGTGAGTGCCTGACCTTCGACGACGTGCTCCTTGTACCGGCGTACAGCGAGGTGCTCCCCCGAGACGTCGACATAAGAACAAGTCTTTGCCGCGGTCTCGACCTCAATACACCACTCGTAAGTGCGGCGATGGATTCGGTCACGGAGGCGCGTGCGGCCATCACGATGGCGCGCGAGGGCGGCCTCGGAATCATCCACAAGAACCTTACGCCGACGGAACAAGCGCGCGAAGTTGAGCGTGTGAAGCGAGCCGAGAGCGGCATGGTGCTGGCGCCTGTCACGGTTCGGCCGAATCAGTCTCTCCGTGAGGCGCTTGGAATCATGCGCGAGCACGATATCTCGGGCGTGCCGGTCGTCGAAGGAGAGCGTCCCGTAGGAATTCTGACGGCGCGAGACATAAGGTTCGAGCGCAATCTCGACCAGCCCGTCAGCGCGCTGATGACGAAAGAGCTCGTCACGGTGCTCCCGGGGGTCTCCGCCGATGAGGCGAAGCAGCTTCTTCACGCCCATCGGATCGAAAAGCTCCTCGTCGTGGAAGATGGCAAACTCGTAGGTCTCGTAACGATCAAGGACATTCTCCAAGCGGACCGGAACCCGCTTGCGTCGAAAGACGAAAAAGGCCGACTCCGTGTGGGAGCGGCGATTGGACCCGGCACTGACCGAGACGCTCGAGCGGAGGCACTGGTCGCGGCCGGCGTCGACCTTCTTGTTATCGATACTGCGCACGGCCACTCGAAGGGCGTTCTCGACGCCGTTCGTGCCATCAAAGCGCGGTTTCCGAATGTGCCTGTTATTGCCGGCAACGTCGCGACAGCCGAAGCCACCATGGCACTTATCGAGGCCGGTGCTGACGCGGTAAAAGTTGGCATTGGTCCCGGCAGCATTTGCACTACGCGGGTGGTTGCGGGCATCGGCGTTCCGCAAATCACCGCGATAAGCGATTGCGCGCGGGTGGGCGACCAGCACGGCGTGCCGATCGTTGCGGACGGAGGAGTGAAGCACTCGGGTGACGTGACGAAAGCCATCGCCGCGGGCGCGTCTGCGGTCATGATAGGTTCGCTTTTCGCCGGTACCGACGAGTCACCCGGCGATCTCGTTCTCTTTCAAGGCCGAAGCTACAAGGCTTACCGCGGCATGGGCTCGCTCGGTGCGATGAAGAAGGGAAGCAAAGACCGCTACGGTCAAGGCGGAACCGCGGACGAGAAGCTCGTTCCTGAGGGAATCGAGGGGCGCGTTCCGCACCGTGGCTCGCTTGCGTCGATTTTGCACCAACTCGTCGGCGGGCTGCGCTCGGGAATGGGTTACACGGGGTCGACGACGATCCAAGACCTCCGCTCGAAAGCGAAGTTTATTCGCGCGACGTCGCAAGGACTCCGCGAGAGTCACGTCCACGACGTGATCATCACGGAGGAGGCGCCGAATTACAATTCACGTTGACGCTCGCGAATGAAGCGAACCATTACCGCCTACTGGCTCGGCCGAATCGACTTCAATCGTGCGCACGCCCTGCAGCATGCGCTTGTCGAGGCGCGCATCCAAAAGCGAATCGGCGACGTTGTTCTGCTTCTCGAACACGATCCGGTGGTGACGTTGGGGCGTGGTGCAAAGGAAGAAAACATTCTCGCCGGTGACGAAGATCTCCGCGCGCGCGGAGTCGACGTGGCGGTGACCGGGCGCGGGGGCGACGTCACCTTTCACGGCCCTGGGCAGCTGGTCGCGTATCCGATTTTAGACCTCAAACCCGATCGATGCGACGTTCGAAAGTACGTAAGAGACCTCGCCGAAATTATGATTCGCCTCGCGGGCGATCGAGGTGTCGCGGCGGGCGTGATGCCGGGCGACCCGAAGTACGTGGGCGTTTGGGTCGACCAAGATTCGCCTACACATTGGAGCGAGGATCGCGCGCTTGCCTCGACGCGCGGCGAGCGCGGGGCTGATGAACCTCGACTCGGAAAGCTCGGCGCCATCGGCGTCCGACTCTCGCGCTGGGTAACGATGCATGGCTTTGCGTTCAATATCTCGACCGATCTGGCAGGGTTTCGCCTCATCGTGCCGTGCGGGATAAGCCAGCTCGACGTCGCGTCACTGACCACGCTCGGGGTGAAGGCACCTGAGGTCGATGTGCTTGCGCGCGCCTCGCTCGCTCACTTCGCGCAGGTCTTCGACGCGGATGTCACGCTTGGCGATAGGTCCGATCTCACAGCGTTCGACCCGTCGATTTGAGCCTCGGTTAGAGCGGCTTGTCGCCGTCTTGCCGCGCCCCAAGCCGCACACGAGTAAGCGACCAAACCGCCAAACACCCCGACGATGGGCGCTATCAAAGCCGTACCGACGAAGAGCTCCGTGACGAGCGCCATCACACCCGCCTCGCGCAGGTCGCTGGGACGGAGGCCGCTCAAATGCCCTCGAAGGAGAAGCGTTCCGACCTCGACCTCACACGCTGTAAGAAACGGCGCAAAGAGCGGATTCGAGATATTCGCGGCGACATAGGCGACCCCGGTGTCGAGTCGGAAGGGCACACAAAGCGCGAGCACTAAAAGCCAATGAAAGCCGAAGGCCGGAGTCACCCCAACGACGAGCCCGACGAAGACGCTCAAAGCGGCCCGGCGCGGAGTCAGCACGCCACCGCGAAGCCGTCGCCAGGCGTCGCGTGCGAGCTCGGTTGGTCTCCGCAGCCGCTCGCTCATTTACTGAGGATGTTGCGACGCCCGCGTTTGGATTCGGATGTACATTTTCGCCTGAGAATTTTCGGGTTCGAGTGCGATGACGCGTCGCCATTCGGCCTCGGCCGCCTCGGCGTCGCCGAGCGCGAGGAGCGTCACGCCAAGTTGAAGTCGAGCCGGTACGTAGTCTGGTTTTGATCGAAGCGCGGCTTCGTAGCGACTGCGTGCGCCCGCGAATCGGTTGACGGCGCGTAGCTGCGCACCGAGCTTTACTTGAAGGTCGGCAAACTGAGGACACAGCGAAGTCGCATTTTCGTATTCGCGGATAGCCTCGTGGACAAGGCCCGCATCGACGTACGCCTGCGCGAGCTCTGCGTGCATGTTGGCGAGCTTGCCGCGTGCGAAGGGCTCGAGGCCTTCGGCGGTCTCGCCTCGCACCACCTGAATGCGCTGATAGACCTCGCGAGCGCGGTCATACTTGCCGCTCTCGTTGTAGGTGACGGCGAGATTCAGCGCGGCTTCCGTGTATCCAGGATTGAGCTCGAGAGCCCGCTCGAAATGATGTTCGGCAACGCTGAAGTTACCGCGTGAGTGAGCAATGACGCCGAGCTTGTCGTGGACGTCCGCGTAGCCGTCATGCTCCTCGAGGACCAGCCGAAGCACCGGGCCCGCGCGGTCGAAGTCGCGTGCTCCGTAATACTCGCGACCGAGTGCGAGGAGCTGCTTTACCCGTTCATTCATGGTCGTTTCCTCACGGTTTCGCGTTCCGAGGCACTTTACCGATGTTTGTGTCGAGTGAAAGGGACATCTTCAGCCACAAAAGGCTTCGACGAACGCAACGATCGGAGTCATGGTTCGGCCATGCGACGCCTCCATACACGCCGATTCCTTGTTGAAGTCCTCGCGCCGCTTGGGGTCGGCACGTCCATCGCCGTTGCGGCCGGTTGCAGCGAGCTGCCGACGATCGCGTCTACATCCAGCGATGTGGCACTCGAGGCCGTCGCCGAAAAGGACTTGGCCGTCGTATTCGCGGCCGAGGACGCAGAGGCGCCCAGCGCGAGCACCCGTCTTTCGTCCGGCGGTATTCTGCTGTCACAGCCGACGTATGAGGCCGTCGCTAACGCTTTCGTGAGTACCAGCGTAGGTGCGGCACTCACAGAGGAGAGCCACTACGAAGACTGGCGCGTGGTGTCGTTTCGCATCGCGCCGTGTTCGCCGCTCGCGCCGGCGGCGCACACGGAATGGCGCGCGCTTTGCTGGCCAGAGGTACGCGTGGTCTTCCAACCCATCGTGCGCAATGCACGAATTCACGGGCGTACGTCGCTCGCGTTCGCTGATGACCGCGCGATTCATGCTCTTTACGATGCGCCGCCCGACTCGGCGCTCGAACCCCTCCAGGCGGCGCGCGCTCGCGAGCTTGTCGCCCGCGTGCGAGCGGCGGCAAAGACGTGGCGCGGCGGACCGTTCGCCCCGCTTTCAACGACGGAGTTCGAGGACTTCGAGGCGTCGCGAAACGCGGTCAGCCGAGCGCTTGTGAGCCGTGCCCTCGCGCTTCGTAGTCAAACTGTCCCCGCGGTCTCGTACCGTAGCGTCGGCGTTCGGCCCGAGAGCGCGACGGGCGGCGTGCCCGCCCGAGAGTTCGCGTCTCGTGTAACGGAGCTTTTCGGCGAATATGCGGAGTCGGCGTCGCTGCGTGCGCTTACGGCCTTTTCGCTTCCCGAAGGCCGTGAAGCCGCTCAATTCGATGAATGGGTATTTCTATCCTTCGAAACGCGCAATGGCGCTCTCGTCCGCCAACGCATCACGATGAAGTCTGCCGTCGACGGGCGCGACTTGGTCGACCTTGGAGAGTCACCGCGCGCCTCCCAAACGAGAGACGACCCACGTCTCTACGCCGAAGAGATTGGTGCGCGTGAACTCGCCGAAATTCAAGAGCGCGCGATTTTAGGACCTGCGGACGTGGTGACGCTGACTCCGAAAATTCGAGACGTTCGGGCCACGCTCGTGCCGAATACGACATGCGCGTCTTGCCATAAGATGAATCCGCTCAAGTTTAATTTTCACAATCTCGGCTTTCTCGAAGACCGAGTGTTGAGCATTTCGCCTAGAGTTGTCTCTGACGTCGCTGACGACCTCGCCTGGGTCAATCGGTAGTCACGGGAGACCGGAGAGCAAGGCAGGTAAGAGAGCGACGCGCGCGCCTGCACGAACTCGTTCCAGGTGGAACCCAGCACCTATGCCGTGTAGGGTGCGCGCGTGGGTAAACGTAGTTCGCAGGTCTCGAGGCTCCACGGTTTCCGGCTCCTATCCCTCGCGCCCCTCGCGCCCCTCGCGCCCGCCGCGCTTGCCATGTGTGGCTGCAGCCCCGCCGCCGCCCCAGCGCCGTTGGGTTCACCACGACTCGCCCTCATCGCACCTCCCGAGGTTCGTCCGCCTGCCGCTGCGTCGACCGCGGCAAAGGAGATGCCGTCGGGCTACGACAAGCCTCCCCCATCACTTCTTGACGTCTTGCACGCGCCTTCGCCGCCGGTTCCGTACGCCAGCCCCGCGGCAGGGAAGCTGCTTCTCGTTTCCTGGGTGGACTATCCGCCTATGTCGAGAGTCGCCGAGCCCTTTCTGCGCCTTGCAGGCGTTCGTGTCGAGCCGAAGAATCGTAGCAAGCACGACACCCCAGGCGGCTACGGGATTAGACCCTGCGCGCGCGCCTACACACTCGTGGCCGTGCCTAACGGTACTGAAGTTCACGTCGCGTTGCCCCAAGGTGGTTGCCCGAGTTCGCCGCTTTGGTCGGCCGATGGGGCGCGCTTCGCTTTTCAGAACGCCGTGTCGGATGCCGTGGAGCTCTGGGTCGGTGACGCTGTCACGGGCGAGACCCACCGACTTCCTGGAGTTCGGCTGAATCCGATGCTCGAAAATGCCGTGCAATGGGCGGCCGACCAACGCTCGCTCCTCGTAAAGCTCGTTCCTACAGACCTTGGCGCAGCCCCGGTCGCCCCCGTCGTGCCTTTCGGGCCGAGTATTCAAGAGACGAACGGCGAGAAGGGTGAGAGCAGCACCTATGAGACGCGTGACACTCTTTCGGGTGCGTACGATGAGGCTCTGTTCGAGTTTTACGCAACTTCCCAATTGGCGCTTGTCGATGCGTCGACCGGTCGCGCAACACTTGTCGGTAAGCCTGCGATCTACACGGAAGTGGAGGCCGCTCCCGGGGGCGGCCACGTTCTCATCGAGGCGATTACGAAGCCGTATTCCTACGTGACAACCTACGATCGATTTGGCCACGACGTGAGAGTCCTCGACCTCGCGAACGGGAGCGCGCGGACGCTCGCGTCACTCCCCGTGGCCGATCGCGTTCCCGTCCACGGCGTCCCCAAAGGGCCCCGACACTTCGGGTGGCGTCCTACCGATCCCGCGACGTTGACATGGGCCGAGGCGCTCGACGAAGGCGACTGGAAGGTCAAGGTGCCGGCACGCGACAAGATCATGATGCAAAAGGCGCCTTTTGCCGATCCTCCAACGGAGATTGTACGGACAGAGCAACGCTTCAATGGCTTTACATGGGGCCGTGCTCCGAGCCTCGCGTTCCTGAGCGAATACGATGACAATCGTCATTGGCGCCGGACGTTTACGCTCAATGTCGACGACCGTACGACGAAGCCGAGACTGCTTTGGGATCTCTCGAGTGATGAGCGGTACAAGAGCCCGGGAACCATCGTCGAAGAAGATCTTCCGTCCGGCGCGCGCGTCGCGAAGCAAGATGGCGACGTCGTCTATTTAGCAGGGCAGGGCGCTTCTGCGTTGGGCGACCGGCCATTTCTCGACAGGCTCAATGTCAAGACGCGCGCGAGCGAACGCCTCTTTCGAAGCGAGCGGACTGCGTACGAGGCGTTCGTTTCGTTCGCGTCGTCGAAGCCGACCGACGCAACCTTTCTCACGTGGCACCAATCTCCGACCGACCCGCCTAACGCCTTTGTCAGGGCGCTTGGCGCGCCCGTCGTGGGCGCGGTCGACGGCGAGTCCGCGCTCACGTCGACGACGACCGCGTTGACCCACATGAAGGACCCCGTCCCCGCCGTGCGCGCGATTAAGAAGCGGCTTGTGTCCTACAAGCGCGCCGACGGCACGGACCTGTCATTTACGCTCTATACGCCGCCAGGCTACCGCGAGGGAACGCGCGTTCCCGCGATTCTCTACGCCTATCCGCTAGACTACGCGGACTCGAAAAAAGCCGGTCAAGTGGCCGGTTCGGAGCAGATGTTTACGCGTTTGCGGCAGCATCGACTGTTGCTCCTCGCCGGGTACGCGATCGTCGACAACGCGGCGTTCCCGATCGTTGGTGATCCAAAAAAGGCTTATGACACCTACCTCGAGCAGCTGGTCGCCGATGCGAAAGCGGCCGTCGACAAGGCTGTCGAGCTTGGCGTTGTCGACCCCGAGCGGGTCGGCATTACGGGTCACAGCCACGGCGCGCTCATGACCGCGAACCTTCTTGCACACTCAGACATCTTCCGTGCGGGCGTCGCGACCAGCGGTTCGTACAACAAAACGCTCACGCCCTTCGGCTTCCAAAGCGAGCGACGTTCGGTGTGGGATGCGCAAAGTGTCTACCTTAAAGCGTCACCTTTCTTCTTCGCCGACAAGTTGAAGCAGCCCATTTTGATTATGCACGGCGACGACGACGCGAATCCCGGAACGACGCCGCTTCAAGCGAAGAAGCTTTACGAAGCTATTCGCGGCAACGGAGGAACCGCGCGCCTAGTCATGCTCCCCCACGAGCCTCACTGGTACACGGCGATGGAATCCAACGAGCAACTCGTCTCCGAGATGCTTCGCTGGTTCGACCGCTACGTGAAGAACGCCGTGCCTCGCGAGCGTGCTGTTAGCCGCGCCCGGCCGTAGCGTCCTCATCGCAAGAGGTGGCGATTAAACGAGCCGCTGGACCGACTCGGGGTAGCTCCGAGACGTAAGTTAGACATGTTCGCGAGCGGCGCGTGTAACCCGACACCGGCATGTCGGTGTACGAGCGACCCTTAGTGCATATAGCGGTCTAAAATATTCGAAACGCGCTTGTTTTTTCAAGCTCACTGTAAGCCGTTTCCAAGCTCACAAGATTTTTCGCCCCTCGGTCCGGTCGCTCACTAGGCGCATGTCTCGCACCGTGGCCTGACTGGTCGCACGCGGAGTGACGGCGTAGTGGCCTATCGCTAACATCTATTTGGCGTATGCCACTTTCGGTGAAAATCGATTTGCGTTGTCGGTTTGAATGAATCCGGGCAAAAAGGAGGCGCTCGAAAGACTCTGAAGGACCGTGACTCGGCCTGCTGCTCGGGCGAGCGCGACAATGACTCTTCGGTTCGTCGAGTGGAGTTACCGAATGACTGCGCGCGCACGAAAGTGGGCAGGAGGCTGACTGATATGTTGCTTCGAACGTCACTCAAGGTCCTTGGTACGGTCGGTTTGGCACAGCTTGTTGTCTTCGGCTGTGCTCTGCAAGGCGACGACTCCGCACCGCCGTCCGGTTCGAGCGCCCCTGCAAACATCACTGTCGTCGATACGGAGGAAAGCGGAGCCGCCACGTTCGTGACTGGCAACTTAGGCGCGGCCGTCGATGTACGAGCACTCAATCGACTCGGCTCGAGTGCAGATCTCGTTACCCTTGCTCAGGCCTTCCGAAGCGGGACTTCGGACCTTATTTTCACGCGCTCCGAGGCCGACGACATCGGCGACACTCACGTCCGATTCCAGCAGCAGCGTGACGGCCGCGACGTCATCGGGGGTGAACTCGTCGTTCACACGCGAAGCGGAAGCATCTACGCGGCAAACGGCTCCGTTCGCGATGTGGTGCCGACGGCAACGGTCGCGTCCATTTCGGCCACCGCGGCCGTGATCGCGGCTCAGGCCGTGTTCGAAAAGGCCGCCACCACGACGGCCGGCACTCCAGACTTGGCGTACTTACCTCGGGAAGGCGAAGCCGACCTCGTTTATCGCGTGGAGGTGAGCGGGACCGAGGCGGACCAAACACCGGTTCGCGATACCATCCTGGTCGATGCAACGACCGGTACGGTCGCCGCTCGCTTCCCCCATATTCATACGGCCAAAAATCGTGAGCTTCACAACACGAAGCAATCCTCAACGCTCCCGGGCGCGCTTGCCCGTAAAGAGGGCGCCTCCGCCGTGACAGATTCCACGGTGAACGGAAATTACGACAATCTTGGCAATACCTACGACTGCTATAAGCAGCTCTTCAATCGAGATTCGTTCGACAATGCTGGGGCAAAGCTCATTGCGACGGTTCACTACCAGAAGAAGTACAACAACGCGTTCTGGAACGGCACGCAGATGGTTTACGGCGACGGTGATGGGACGCTTCTTGGCAATCTGGCGCTGAGCATCGACGTGACCGCGCACGAGCTTACGCATGCCGTCACGGAGCGAACGTCGGGTCTCGTTTACAGTGGTCAATCGGGCGGGCTCAACGAGTCGATGTCCGACATCTTGGGCAATACCTGCGAGTGGTTCAAGGCCGGGCGACCCGCAACTCCAGCGAAGGGTGTATGGCAGGTTGGCGAGGACATTTACACGCCAGGCACCGCGGGCGACGCGCTTCGCTACTTGTCCGACCCTGCGAAAGACGGTTCGTCGCTCGACTACTATCCTGATTATACAAATGGCATCGATGTTCACTACAGCTCAGGAATATCGAATCTTGCTTTTTACCTACTCGCTCAGGGCGGAAAGCACCCGCGTGCCAAGACAAGCGTGAAGGTGTCGGCTATCGGTATCGACAAGGCGGCGCGCATCTTCTACCGCGCGAACACCTCAATCTTCACGTCCTCAACTACCTTTGCGGCGGCGCGTACCGCGACAGAGCAAGCCGCAAAGCAACTCGGCTATGACGCAAGCGTGGTTAGCGCCGTGAGTGCCGCATGGAAGGCCGTCGGCGTCGGTCGGTAGCCAGAAGTCAGGGTTAGCGTAAGCGTGATTCCATGGGCGTCTAGTGCGGAATCTCCGTCCGAGGCGCCCGCGATGCGGCTGCGGCTCGAGACCTTCGGGCCAGACCGCTTCCTAAGGCGGCAAGCCTCCCGTCCGCCGCCTTCGCGTTCGAGTTGCGCGGCTCGTCCCCAGCGGCTATTGCCGGGACTGCGTGACGGACGACCTTCAAGACTTGCCCAACGAGATTCCGTCTCTAACGGATTCCGCTGTAAATGAAGATCCCTCGGACGCGTCCGCACCCGCGAATCAGCCCGATCGCGGTCGTCGTGTCGCGTTCGCCATCCTCGGCGGGCTCTTCGCGGCGTCGGCCGTGCTCGTCGCCGTGAGCCGCGGCAAATCCCACCCGAACCAAGACTCGATGGCGGTAGCTGTCCTTACTGGGGCCGAACTTCCCCTTGTTGTTGCGCCGTTGCGGACGATTCCCGGGGTGCCGCTCGCGACGTCTTCAGAGCCACAGCGCCCGAAGGTCGTTCCGCTTTGGCGTGTATCGTCTCTCGACCAAGATCCGAACGTCGAGGTGTTAAAGGGCACCATCGGCAAACACGGGTTCGCGGCGTCACTCGCGCAGGTCGGCCTCTCACGGGCCGAGCGTTTGCGCGTGGCCCATGCGGTCGAGCACGTGCGTCGCATCGAGCGGAGCGCTCCCAAAGACACGTTTGTCGTCGCCCGCGAAAGGGCAAAAGGCGCCGTCCTCGCGTTCGAGTACGTCGCTTCGCCGACCGACGTTTGGCAGGCGAAAGCCGAAGGTGGTCTCGAGGTCACCAAGCTTGAACTCGCGTTCGAGAAGCGTCGTACGGCTACATCCTTCGTGGTCACGACCGATCTCGCGAAGGCCCTCGCGGCTTCAGGTCTTCGGCCAGAAGCGACGGACGCCATCGATGAAGCGCTCGAAGGGTACGGAGACAACGCCGTCGTCCGACCTGGCATCCGGCTGCGCGTTGTCGGTCACGAGGATTGGGTCGAGGGCGCGTTGGCCCGCTCGACCGTCGATGCCGTCGAGTACGTGCCGAAAGTCGGCAATGCTCTCCGCCTTTATCTCTACGAGCGCGAAGCTTCCGCCTCGAAGAACTTGAGCAAAACGGCGCCTCACCCAGGCTTTTACGACGCGCGAGGCCAGCAGCCGTTCCGCGGGATGTTCCGTTCACCGTTGCCTCTGGCTCGCATGACGTCGCGCTTCAACCCGAAGCGCATGCACCCCGTCTTGCACGTCGTCATGCCGCACAACGGAGTCGACTTCGGCGCCTCCGCGGGCACGCCCGTGTTCGCGAGTGGCCCGGGGACGGTAAGCCACGCGAGCGACAGCGGACCGTGCGGAAACATGGTGCAAATCGAGCATGAAAAGGGTCTAAGCACGGCATACTGCCACCTTTCCCGTTTCGTCCCAGGGCTTCACTCGGGCCAGCACGTCGAGGCAAGGCAGCTCGTGGGCTACGTCGGACAAACCGGGCGCGCGACCGGACCTCACCTTCACTTCGCCGTGAAGCGCGGCGGAGTCTTCGTCGACCCGATGGTCCTCAAGCTCGACGGCGTGCACACGCTGCCTCCCGCCGACCGTGAGGCCTTCGCGAAGAAGCGCGCCGAATTAGATCCCGCCCTCGAGGCGCTCGCCCTTCCGTCCGCCGAAGGGATCGGCGCCGACGAGAAAGACGACACGAAAGACGACCTTGCGAGTGACGAATAGGGT
This sequence comes from Polyangiaceae bacterium, assembly GCA_025353725.1. Classification (GTDB taxonomy): domain Bacteria; phylum Myxococcota_A; class Polyangia; order Polyangiales; family Polyangiaceae; genus Labilithrix. The sequence goes on from JANXOF010000002.1 coordinate 38,607, forward strand.
CGGTTAGTTGGCCCCGTCGTCGCTCGAGGCGATAGCTTCGGCGTCGTCCGTGCTCTCTGACGCGGCTCCGCTTTCGGTCTCAGTCTCAGTCTCAGTCTCAGTCTCAGTCTCAGTCTCAGTCTCAGTCTCAGTCTCAGTCTCAGCCTCGCTGTTGGCCTCGCTCGCACCGAGCGTCACCGCACCGACGGACACCGTCGCGAGGAAGTGCTCGCCGCGCACGGTGACCCGGCGTTGAGCGAGGACCGAGCGCGCAAGATCTTCGTTGTCCACCACGAAAGATGACACGTACTTACCGTTGTCCGAAGGACCGACAGAGTCGTCGTCGTCGAGGTCTTCGGCGCCGACTACCGCATCTCCAATGACGAGGTGCGAGGCACGCGCGGGTCCCGTAAAGGCCATCGTGGTTGTCGCGCCGCTCGACTGTTGGCTTGCGAGCTGCATCGATTCCGCGACGTCGGCCTGGAGGTCGACCGTCACGGGCAACTCGGCTCTCCTTTCCACACGGTTCCCTTCGTCGTCCACGCCGCTCGCGCGCACGACGAGGTTGCACTCGATAGCGCGAGCCAACTCGTCACGCGACAGGCTCCACGTGAACTTACTTAGGGTCGTAAAGCCGCGACCAATTTCGAGGGGCTCGCATGCCTCGCCGAGCCACACTGACACGTCGTCCGCGCCGTCATCCATCGAGGCCTCGATGCGAAGGCTCCCGTGCCTCACGTCGAGCGCGTCGACCGAAAGCGACAGGCCCTCGTAGCTTGGCGGCATCGGTGCATACGCCGTTCGAGCGCTCTTTTCGCGATTCTCGCTGATCTCGCGATTGTCGCGGTTGCCGCGATTCGCTGGGGAGGCGCACGCCGAGATCGTAAGACAAAGGGCAAGCATCGCGCAGGTGAGCACATGATTCGACGGCATAGAATTTTGTCTCGGACACGGCGTGGGCGCGCGGTCTGGGGGCCTGACAGCGACGCTTCGTCGTTGTTCCAAGAGAACGCGTAAGAGGGGCTCTAGTGTTCCTTCGGCTTGCCGTGACCGGGCCCACGGATAGCCTCCATCTTCGCGACGGCATCAAAGGTGTGGACGTGGGGCGGGTGGTGGCACGAGAGGCAGACCTCTGGCCCAGGCCTCGCGACGGGAATCTTCACGCTGTCGGGCTTCGCGGCGTGAAGCGAACCTGGCCCGTGGCAGCTTTCACATTGCACGTCCTTCAACCCATCGACGTGGGTGACCGTGCTTCCGCCCGGGCGGTCATACCCCACGACGTGGCAGCTTACGCAGTCGAGGTTGAACTCTTTGAATTGCGTAGAGAGTGTCGCATACGCATGGGCGTGTGCGGTCTTGTCCCAGACCTTGCGCGGCTCTTCGTGGCAGAGCGAGCACGCTTCGACACCGACGTATCCCGGCTCGCCCTTCGGCGGCGCTTTGGGCTTTCGATCGGCGAATTCGAGCTTGTTCGCGTCGTTTACTTTCTTGTAGAACACACGCATCTGCGTCTTGATAGCCTCGCTGTCACCGAGCTTTTCTCGGATCTCACGCATCGCGTACCGATAGTAACTGCCGACGGCGGGCGGTGGAGCCTTGTCTAGCGCGTCGCGCTCGGCCTCGAGCTTAGTAAGTTCAGCCATCCGTGCGTCGATGTCTTTTTCGGCAATGCTCGGGTCCGTCCGCCATGTAGCCAGTCGAGTGCGCAGTTCGGCCGTACGCGCGCTGAGTTCCTCGCGCTTGCGAATGCGTTCGACGCCCGTGCCGTCGCCGAACTTCATGAGGCCACCGGCCGTCGTCCCCTCGCGCGGGTAGAGATCGAGGACGGCTGCTGTCTGTAGGTGATTGCCCGTTTCGACAATCAGCACGCCGCCGACGCGCTCGGCCGGTGGGGCTTGAACGTTGGCGTCGCCGCCACCGCCGTTTGAGCCGACGACGACCGCGAGAAGCTCGGGATTCGCGTCGGCGATGCGCTTGGCTTCGCCTCGGCCGACCGCGGCTAAAACGACGATGGCCTGAGCGCCTTCCTTTTTGACGGCCTCTACAGCGGCTTTCACCGCGGATTCCGTGGATGTCGAGACTACGCCTGCGAGGGAAGAGGAGGCCTTATCGGGCGAAGCGACGCCGATAATGCCGAGCGCAACACGACCGACTTTTTCGGTGCGCCACCGCACCGGCGTGACAGCTCCCGCTTCGAGATTCGAGGCCAGGAGAGGCGCGCCGCTGATCTCCGTCAGGCGGTTCAAGACTTCAGGACCCGCAGCCCAGTCGTTTCGGCCAGGCGCAAACCCGAGGAGGTGGAGCGATTTCATCGCCGCTGCAATCGTCTCGGCTTTCGAAACTTCCTGCGCACGGCGCTCGGCTGAAAGTTCCATGTCCATGAAAAAGAGCGGGCCGGCCGACAGCACGCCCGCCGCCGGCGCCCTGTCCTTTTCGCCGGCAACCAGCGCACCGAAGTGCCCCAGCCCGCCGAGCTGGTCATTCACGCAACCACAAGGCTCGAGCGCACCGGCCAAATCGGACACGAGGTAGAGCCTTGCCGCTGGCGTGGCCTCCGCACCTGCTTTCGGTGGGCTCCCGTCTTGCCCCGCAGGGCTCCGGCACCCCTCGCACGCGGCGGAGGCCGCGAGCACAAGCCACAAGGCCACAAGCCCTAGGAAAGCGAAAAACCGCCGCACGGTGACGAGGCTAGCAGGCGCAACGGTTGTCGACATAGCGGTTGGAAATCGCTACCCTTTTGAATACTCCGCTTAGGCGCCGTACGAGAGAATGACTCCCCCGTTGCGCTTCGGCCCGTTCCTTCTCGATTCCCGCATCGCGGTTGGAGGCACGGCCGAGGTGTATCTGGCGCGCCCGTCCACACCGGACTCGGGGCTTCCTGAGCGTTTGGTCGTGAAGCGTTTGCTCCCGCACTTCGCCTCCGATCCGGACGGCCGTACGATGTTCGAGCGCGAAGCGACGCTGCACGCCGCAGTGACCCACGTGAACGTGGTGACGGTGTTCCACGCCGGCGTAGACGCACGCGGCGAGCCTTACCTCGCGATGGAATACATCGACGGCGTCGACGGGTATCGCCTACTGCGTCGGTTGCGCCAAGACGACGAGCTGCTGCCTGTCAGCGTCGCTGTGTACATTGCACGTGAAGTGTTGCGTGCGCTCGAAAGTGTGCATGCTGCACGAGATCCGCTTTCTGGAGGGGCCCTCGGGATTGTTCATCGGGATGTGAGCCCCTCGAATATCTATCTGTCGAAGGAGGGCAAAGTGAAGCTCGGCGACTTTGGTATCGCGCGTTCCACGACGCGAACCACGTTGCGGAGTGAGGCAGGGCAGGTGCTGAAGGGCAAGTTCGCTTACCTCGCGCCTGAGCAGGTTGCAGGCGATCCGAGCGATCATCGTGCCGATCTTTTCAGTCTCGCGACGGTGTTCGCTGAGATTCTCCTCAATCGACCGCTTTTCCCGGGCGGAGGCCAGCTCGCGATTCTTCTCGCCATTCGGGACTGTAAAACCGACGCGCTGCACGAGATTCGACCGCGGCTTCCTCCGGGCTTGTTCGAGGTGATGGTTCGCGCACTTTCGCGGGATCCGACTCACCGATTCGCGACGGCGACGGCCTTCGCCGCAGCGCTCGCTCCGTTCGAGGCCGATCCTCGTCTGGCGATGCATGAAATCGCCGCTCGCGTGCGCCGGGTCGAATCCTCGTCCCCGTCTTCGTCAGACACGATGGCTGCCGTGCGAGAGAGTGCGCGGGCGATGCGTGCCGTCAAACCAGTGCACCCTACACCGATTGAGGCCTTCGCCACGAGCCCCCTGACGGCGCCTCGTGTGGCGAAACCGACGACGCTTCCGAACGGCGCGCGCGCGGCCCCCGGCATTCCCCCTACACGCGCTCCCTTACAAAGCGCCTTACCGAGGGCTGAGCCGCTCGATCCCAAGACCGAAGAATATGAGCTCGCTCCCTCGTGGGTGCGAAAGCAAAACGGCGACTCGCTCGGACCGTGGACCTTCGCGCGCCTTATGGAGGCGCTTGCCACCGGGCAAATCATCCGCGGCGATAAGGTTGATTTCGTCGGCCGAGGCTTCGAGGACGTCGACAGAATCTCCGAGTTCACGCGTTTTTTGCCCGCTCTTACAGCGACGACGGGCAAGGTGCTGGGGCCCGGTGCGCCCGACTTTAGCGACGACCTGAGCAACGTATCGATGCTTCAAGCTCTTGTGCGTTTGCTCGCGCGTGTCGAGACAGGAGTGCTTTTTGCAGAGCGAACCGACGACAACGGGGATTCTACACGGAAAGAACTCTACTTCAATTCGGGGAAACTCCATCACGTCGCGTCGACCAATGCGAGCGAGCTCCTTGGTGAATACCTCGTTAGGCGCGGCGCGCTCGAACGCGAGGAGCTCGACTTAGCGCTCGCGGTCTTGCCGCGGTACGGCGGCCGCATGGGCGATACATTGATTTCTATGGGCCTGCTCGGACCCGTGGATATCTTTCGTGCGATCCGCGAGCAAGGTCGCGATCGAGTCGCGGATCTTTTCTTGTGGAGGTCCGGTGCGGTAACGTTTTACCGCGGTCAAACCGCTCCCCAGGTGGAGTTTCCTCTCGAACTTGATTTGCCGTCGCTCATGCTCTCAGGCCTCGAGGCTTTGAAGCCGGGCGATACGCCGATGGACGAACATCGCCATCGCCTCGATCACATCGTTGCGGCTGTCGGAGTTCGGCCGGGAGATCCGTCGCTCACTGCACTCCAGGGCGTTCTCTGGCCACCCGTGGTCGCACGCGTCCTTTTGATTCTTACTGAGCCTATAGCGCTCCGCGATGTCTTGAAGCGTGCCGCACGCGGCGGTGGGCTCACGATGGGGGATGTGCTTCGCGGACTCGAGGTCTTGTGCGCGGCAGGTCTCGCGCGCTGGAACGCATGAGACCCTCCACACATCGTCAGATACCATCGGCCTCGATCAAGGGGCGTCTGGGAGCATTTCCTGAGTCGTCTCCGGTTGCGTGCGGCTTCGGAGAACCGTGTAGAGCGCAATTCCGGCTGCGACGGACGCATTGAGCGATCCAATGGGGCCTTTCATGCCCAGCTTCGCGAGCACAGAGCACGCTTTCTTCACCGGCCCTCGAAGTCCTTTACCCTCTGCTCCAACGACGAGGACGACCGGTCCTTCGAGTGTGACTTCCTCCACGAGGTGTTCTCCGTGGGCGTCGAGTCCGATGACGGTCGCGCCGGCTTCGCGCAATTGCTCGAGAGCCCGGGGCAGGGCGCCAACCTTGCACAAAAGAGCGTGCTCGACGGCGCCCGCTGAGGCACGAAATGTCGCTGGGGAGAGTGGAGCTGCGTGATGTTCGGGCCAGATGACGGCCGTCGCACCGAGCGCCACGGCCGATCGGATGACCGCGCCGAAGTTTTGCGGGTCCTCGATTTCGTCGAGTGCGACCACGATAGCGTTTGGGTGTCCCGCGAGGCTTTCAAGGACCACCTCGAGCGGAACGAGAACGAGATCGGGGGCGTGCGCGATGGCACCTTGATGCCTCGCCCCGCGCGCCATGCGGTCGAGCTCGAGACGCTCGATCCGCGTTACATTAGCGCCGCGGCCTTCGGCGAAGCGCGCCACCGCGTCGATCTGAGGTCCACCATCCGTAACGAGAAAAACCTTGTCGAGCTTGTCGCCGTGCACACGGATGGCTTCGCGTACTGCCTGCAGCCCAGTGATCAGTCTCATGTAGGCGCGGACATAGCACGACCCGCGCGAATCGACTCGGCGATGCCTCTCGCGGCCGCGAGAGGATCTGCAGCGTCACGAATGGGCCGGCCGACGACGACCCAGTCGGCGCCGTCCTGGATGGCCTGTTCGGGCGTGGCCACCCTCTTTTGATCGCCTCGCGCGGCCTCCGCAGGCCGCACGCCCGGCGTGACGAGAACCGCTTGGTCACCGAGGAGTTCGCGGACAGCCCGCACTTCAGCCGGGGAGCAAACGAACCAGCGAACGCCTTCGTCGTAGGCGATTCGCGCCAGTCGGGTGACAGCCTGGGTGGGCGGCCCCGCCATGCCGACGTCACTGAGGTCCTCGTGGTCCAACGATGTCAGCACCGTGACGGCACAGACGGAGAGCGATCCGCCCTCGGCTGCCGCGCGTGACACGGCCCGTCGCAGCATCGCTCGCCCGCCACTCGCGTGCACGGTGACGAGCGAAGCGCCCAGGTTCGAGGCTTGAGCAACCGCCCGCTCGACCGTTTCGGGAATATCGTGGAGCTTCAGGTCGAGAAACACCGGCAGCGCGAGCTCCTGGCCCAACGCGACGACCTGCGGTCCTGCGTGCACGAAAAGCTCAAGGCCAATCTTGATCATCCCTATTTCGGACGCTACGCGAGCTGCCGCCGCACGAGCGCTGTCTACGCTCGCGAAGTCGAGTGCGAAGGCGACGGGCGCCCTGGCCACGGCGCTCTCAAGCGTGCTCGAAAACAGGCTCCGGAAAGGACTCAAAGGCAACAGTTCAGAGGCAACTGCAAAGAGGGTCGCCAGTCTGGCACGTGCAGGCAGCGTGCGGGGTTCCTTTGCCCGCTCCAGCGCCGGCCGCGCCCGTGGTCGGTCGGCTTTGGACCGCAGCGATGTTTGCTTGCGTGCGCAGTTGCGCAGCTTGAGCGGCCGCAAGTTTAGCCGTCGCCGCCTCGCGCTCGGCTTGACTGTGGGCGCTCGAGGCCTCCGCTTGCGCGACGCGCATGTCGTCCGTCTGCTTCTTCAGCTCGGCCAACAGCTTGTCGAGTTGGGTTTGCTTTTCCGCGATTTCCGCGTTCTTTGCCGCCGTGATTCGATCTTGCTCCTGGCCGCTTTTGTACAGCGCGACGCCGCTTCCGACGCCTCCGAAAATCAGCAGGGCGCCGATGCCGAGGGCGATGTAGGTCAGCTGCTTTTTCTTCTTGTCCTGCGACAGAGCCGCAAGCTGTCGCTCATGTTCCTGCTGTTGAGACATGGTGCGAAGACGGGCCTGCTGCTCAGCCTCGTGTCGCGCTTTCTCGACTTCGCCCTGACGAATCGCCTCAACGCGCGCCTGATCCTCTCGGCCTCGCTGGTCATCCTGACGACGACGTTCGACCTCGCCTTGCATGCGAGCCTCTTCGGCGTCGCGGCTTCGGCGTTCGGCTTCCTGTCGAGCATGGAGCTCGGCCGCGTCTTTACGCTTCTTATCGTCGTCCTCTTGCTTGATGCGATCTTCCTCAAGGCTCATTAGCTCTTTGAGGGAGAAGAGAACGGAGCTCTCTTTCTGTTCCGCCATCGGTGTGCGCCTCACGCCGCTCGCTGTTCAACCATCTGCAGCGGCCCGCGCGAACCGGACCTCGCCTACACAAAAGGTACTCGGGGGCGTCGACGTTCGCAAACAGTATCGAGTGCTCGGGCATCTCGTGCGTTCGCGGGACCCCATCGCGAGCTTGCAGAGGCTGGCGCAATTGGGTGAGGATGCGCGCCATGTCCACCAATGTGAACGCGCACATCACGGGAACCATCTGGAAAATCGAAGTGAAAGAAGGCGACACGGTCACCGAAGGTCAGACGTGCGTAATCCTCGAGTCGATGAAGATGGAGATGCCCGTCGAGGCTCCCTGCGCAGGCAAGGTGCTTGCGATTTGTTGCGCCGAGGCCCAAGCCGTCAACGAGGGCGACGTTCTCCTAACCATCGCCTAAGCTTTGACGTGTGAGGGTCGCTTTCCGAGTCGCGTGGTTTTTGGGGTCGCTTGCCTCGCTGGCGGGGCTTGCGTGCAGCGTGAAGGCGGCGTCGGTCGGAGCAGGGGCGGAATGTTTTTCCGCGAGCGATTGCGACCCCGGCCTCGTTTGTGTGCCTCAACGCGGCGGCGCGCGCCTCTGCTCGAACGATGTCTCGAAGATTACGGGTAATCCTCCCTCTGATTCCACGTCGGTGGATGCGAGCGGCGACGAAACCGACGCGATGCCGATGGCGCCTGCGCTCGACGCCTCGACCCGGGACGCCGCCCGAGGAGACGCGGGAGACGCCAGTTAGGCGACACCGCACGTGCGATTCAAGCTTCGCGACGGACCACGAAAGGGGCGCGGAAGCCCACGCCATGACTCCGCGCCGTGCCGCGATGGTAACCATGTAAGTGATGTGTACTCTCGCGAAATGAGTTGATTTTCGCTCGCGTCACGTTGGTCTGAGGTTTGCTCGGCGCAAGGGCATGAAGAACTCGTCCTGGGCCTCGGCTGCGCTTTGCAATCTTCTGGTGAGCTTTGGAGTCCTCGGCGGTTGCGCCGGAGAAAACGGAGATTCTTCTCCGGAAGGCGAGTCCGAACGATCGCCAGCGGTCACCGTTGGAAACGTGACCGGCGCGCTGGTGAGCGCGATCGATTGCGCGTCGAACGAGCAAACTGCTTACGTTCAGGGCCGTGCCTCACAAATCAACGTGATAGCGATTGGAGGAAAAGCCGTCACGCGCGCGACAGGGCATGCCTTTTTGCGTATGCAGCGCGCGGCCGATGCCGCGGGCGTTTCCCTCGCTCTTAACTCGGGGTTCCGAACGAACGCCGAGCAAGAATATCTCTATGGGTGCTACCAGTCGGGTAACTGCAATAACGGACACCTCGCCGCCCGCCCAGGATTCAGCAACCACCAGTCGGGGGTCGCCGTTGACCTGACGACCTCCGACTGGCTCGCCGAAAACGCGGGCCGGTTCGGGTTTCAAAGGACCGTACCCAGTGAGTCATGGCACTACGAATACTCCGGCGCCGACCCTGGCGGGCCATGCAACGGAGGTGTGACCTGGGAATCGCCGCGCGACGGAGGCGTGTTCACGAACGGCATATGGCTCAAAGCGACCGCGCCGAAAGCTTCGAGGGTCGTCTACGACGCGGGCGAGTACCGCTTAGGAGAATCAAGCGATGCTGCCGAGAGTTTTGCGGTCCGCTATACGTTCAATCAACTTGGTAATCGCGCTGTCAAGGCGACAGCGTATGACGCGGCCGGCGCGCTACTCGGGAGCTCTACGACGAATTTTCGCGTTACGCCGTGAGCGGGGTGAGGTTGCCGCTGTCGTTCGCGCGCTCAAGCTGGCTAACCCCAGACAATCTACGGCATTTGAGCTGTACGACGCTTGAATCGGCTTTCTTCCCTGGCTCTTGAAAATTAGTTTTGTACGATAATGTGCGGCGATTCGCGCTGGATATGTTTCTGCTGTCGTGTAGGGTTCGGCTGCCCATGCGACGCCTAATTGTTCTCGCGATTCCACTCCTTGGACTTTCTTTGCATTGCCTCGCACAGACAGATCGTCGTCCAGAATTGAATGAATCGCGCGCCGTGATAAGGCAAAACGAAAGCCTGAGCGCACCGCGGTTTTTAGGTGAAGACGGCGTCGGTTCGGACGCGGAGGCGCGTGCCTACTACCAGGTTTTAGGTCCGCAATACGTGCCAGGCACGTATACGCTCGAGGAGTGGGTGGCGACCAATATCGGCGCACGCCCGACTCACGATGGCTTTTACCGAAATCGCACAGAGCTCGGGTTTTGGCGAGAGATGAAGTGCACGCAGTACGTAGGAAGCGGTCTTGGCGGTTGCATGGTCCGTAACTGGTCGGCGCCCGATGACCCGACGCAGGGGAAGCCCAACTTGGGTACCGTCGCCATGAACGTGAGCTCGTCGGGAGTGACCCAGTTTTTCGTCTTTGCTCCCTCTGGCAAGCTCTCGACCGCTGCGGTTCTCGATAGTGAGGGCGAAAAGTTCGTACCTCGTGTCTGCACGTCGTGTCACTCAGGTTCGATGACGCCGCCGCAGACCGACGTTGCGGCTATTTTTCGCGAATTCGAGCCGTCCGAACTCGAGGCTGCGCCTCAGCGCGCGAACGCGTCGGTCGAATGGTTTAATCTCAATCAGAGCGTACGTTCGGCGAACCAGTCGATTCGGACGGAGGCCGAGGGAGCCGCGCCAGGGACAGACCATGCGCGGCGTTCGCAGAGTGCCTATGTGCGATCGGTATATCCGACGCCGTCCGCGTCGGCCCTTTCGGTGCGCGATGCGGCTCATATCCCAGTAACGTGGCGCAGTCGCGTGGGCGAGGCGCCTCGACTCGTATCCGCGAAAGCGAGGTTGTGGACTCAGCTTGTGGCGCCGTATTGCATGACGTGTCACCGCACGAATTCAGCCGATTGGTCCGAATACGATCGATTTGTACCGCTCGGCTCATTGGCGCGCGGAAAGACTCGACTTACGGAGTACCTCGAAGCCCCTGAGACGCATCGTGCGGACTTTCCCTACATGCCCAACGCTCAGCTTCTCTACGAGACGATGAGGGGAGATGCCTCCGTCGAGCCTGCGATTCAAGAATGGACCTCCTCGCTTGGCGATCCGAGCTGCGCGACGGGCGCGCGCTGCGTTCCCCGCGAAGAATGTCGACTCGGCGAGATTCGTTCGTGTGACGACCCTAAAGACGTTTGCGTGGCGACGACGCCGCTACCCGATGGGACTTCGTGTGGCGACAGCCGCACGTGCTCCCACGGGGAGTGCTTCGATTCACTGACGTTCAGCATCCCCGTCGTCGCTCCCGGAATCTATGTGCGAAGAGAGCGGCCGACGTCACCCGAGCAGCACCTCCGGATCGTGGCGAATCACGACTTATTCGTCACGCAAGTATCCGAGTCGGGCATGTGCTACCTCGCGAGAACTGAGCGCGTCTATTCGTGCAACGTCAGCACGTTGACGTGCACTCACGCACCCACCGCGGATGCGTTTGTCGCTCCGCTCCGAGGCGAACCCGGTCTCGAACGACGTTCGCCAAACCCGCTTGCAAGCGGCCACTACCGACTGGAGAGTCCTGTCGACATGGGGCCATGCCCGTAGCCCGAACCGCTATTCAATCGGTACGTCGAAGTGAAGCGCCCAGTTGGCCAGGTTGTAGGCATGGTTAGAAGCTGTGTCGTCCGAATCGCGTAGGTTCCCGCGCGGGCCGCGGGCACGTCCTGGGCACGTGTGCGGAACGCCGGTGAAAGCGTAGCGGAGCCGCGACGCGACGGGAGCCGTGGTGCTGAGAGTAACGCTCACCGCGGTAGGGCCAGTTACCTCGACGCGCACGATGGGAATCCGCTCGCCCGCGGCGTCTACCACCTCGAAGCCGTAATTCCCAGGGTCGACGACTCTCTGGGTATCGAGGACCAGAGGCGGCTTAGGCACGATAAAGCGCGCCGTAACGACCACTCCCGACTGCGTGACAGCCTTCGGTCGAACCGGCTCCCAGAGCCGACCTTCGAGAACGATACGTGCGTAGACTTTACCGAAAGCGTGGGGTTCCGTCTTTGTGTAGCCTTCCTGAGTGCATCATGCCTCGAAGGCGCGGCTCGTGTTGGACTCCAAACCCACGTGTTGCTGCGAGTCGCGGTTCTTGCGGACCGCAGCGTTGCCCGTACGATGGCGGGGTGCGACGCGCAAGAATCGTGTAGCCGGGAGGCCGTACACCCATGCGTGAGGTCCGACCTTGGGTGGCCGCGTTGGGAGCGGCGATGAGCGGCGTCGCTCTTGCGGCTTGCTCGCTTCTCGTCGACACGGAGGGCTTGAGTGGAATCGTCCTCAGGGAGGGGGGCGATGGCGCTCTCGTACCGCTTGATTCAGGCCTACCGGATTCCACTGCCTCGTTCGACGGCTCGGTACGCGTGGGCGACAGCTCGCCTGAGCGTGACGGTAGCATCGTCGGCACCGCAAAAAGTTGCGGTGAAGTCGGTGGCCAAAGATCTTCGGACTGTGGCCCCCAAGTCGATGAAGACTGTTGCGCTAGCTTGCCCGTACCCGGCGGCAAATTTTTTCGCAGCTATGATGGCCTGTCGAACACCAGCGCGGCCAGTGAGGCTACAATCAGTACGTTTCGCCTTGATCGATTTGAGGTCACGGTTGGGCGCTTTCGCAGGTTCGTGGCCGCTGTCGCTGGTGGGTGGCTGCCCCCCTCAGGCTCGGGCAAGCATTCGCATCTGAATGCCGGAAAGGGCTTATCGCAAGAGGTCGCGAGCCTTCACGAGGCAGGCTGGGAGGGGGCTTGGAATCAGGACCTCGCTACGACCCAGGCGGGGTGGACCGCGAAGCTCTCGTGCAAACCCGGCCAGGAGACGTGGACCAACACCGCAGGCACGAACGAATCGCGTCCCATTGTGTGCGAGACATGGTTTGAGGCGTATGCATTCTGCATTTGGGATGACGGCTTTTTGCCGACTGAAGCGGAGTGGAATTACGCTGCAGCCGGGGGTAGCGATCAGCGCGCTTATCCGTGGTCAAGTGCGTTTGCGCCGCCTGCCCTCCCGCCGCCGTTAGTCGTCGACTCTACGTATGCGAACTACGCCGGCGGTCCTGGATCGACGTCCAAGGTTGGAAGCTTTCCGAGGGGCGACGGCCGGTGGCTGCATGCCGATCTGGGAGGCAACGCGTCGGAGTGGACGTTCGATTGGTATCAACCCTATCCATCGCCGTGTCAGGATTGCGCGAGCTTCGCGTCGTCCGCCTACCGAGCGATTCGCGGGAGTAGTTTTGGCGGCGGCTCAGAGAGCCTAACCGCTTCGTACCGCGGTGTCGCTCCACCCTCCGCGCGCGACGGGAGGTTCGGTCTTCGGTGCGCCCGCGCACCTTGAGGTTGCCCCCCCCCCCCGCGTTTCGCTCTCCCGAGGAAGTCGCCTCAAGCGGGGATAACTAGTCAATAATCATGGAGTGATAGTCACTTGAGTCGACAGCTTATTGTCGCCCGACGCTGCATCCCACACCCCAGTATTCGCGAATCGAATAGAGTACTCGCTCCGTGCTTCAAGTCGCGTGTCGGCGTCGGGGAGAGAAAGAGCAACCGAATACTTGCCCGGGGCCAAGTCCGCTGGGATGACCACCGATGCGTCGATGGATGTCTCCGCCGAAGGCGCCCAGCGCCGAGGGTCAGAGTCGATGCGAATCACGCGGCGGTTACCGTTGCCACTGAGTACGACATATGCGGAGCGAGGGTTGTACGGTGAAGCATACCCTGTATTGCTAACGGTCGCCTTGAACGCCATCGCCCCGCCCGCCGCGGCGGTTGCCGAGTGCGAGGCCGTCTTTAGCGAGAAGCGATAGCCGAGCTTTTGCGTGATATCATCAAAGCATCCGCCTGATTTCCAACTCGCATTGACGCCGTCGTGGAAGTCTTCGTTCAAGTAGCTGTAGTGCATTTGCTTGAGCTCGGTAGTCGCCGTGTCGCAGTTCGATCGCGGTGCGCTTACCGCGCACGTCTCTCCACCGATCGGCGTAAATTGTCCAATCTGCGCAATGAATGCTTTGCCCGCTTCGGCGGACGCTCCGACTCCTGCGTTCGTTCGGCCGTACGTGCCCATGTCGTCGCTGCCCGCGAGGAAACAGTCGTTTTGCAATCCAGTCCGAGACTTTCCACTCCCGCCGTAGGCCTCGGCCGGAGTAAGTGGGTCGCCAAACAGCGACGTGATGGTGTCGGGATATCGAATCTGAATCGAACGCGACGCGGGGAGTGCCGCCAGCAGCCCACTTACAATGGCTTGTTGAGCGGCCGTGTCTTTATCGAGACCATTTGTCGAGCTGTGCCACTCGCCCCAGTTTCCGACGAAACCTGTTTGCATGACGGAAATGACGTCTGCGTTTTTCGACAAGACGGGGGTGAGTTGTGTGATGTGTGCAAGTACTTGAGTGCGAGAAGCGTCTTGTTCGCCGTTTGGCCACGTCGTCGGGAAATTGTACGTAAATCGGGGGATGATTTTTATCCCGGCTGCTCGCGCGCCGTCGAACGTGCTCTGTATGGAGCTGAGCAGCGAGGACGGGATTTCCTGAGTCCGGTAGTCGTCGAGTCGAATGTAGAGGCGCGCGAGGGAGTGTCCCCCTTGGCGAATGAAAGCGGGATCCTGGCCGAGTTGGATGTTTCCGTGAAAGCCGCGCTCGGGGTTCAAAAACGAATCCTGCGACACGGCGTAGTTGGCACTCACCTCCGGACCCGTGTTCGGCGGGACGACGACGGCACTCGATTGACTTGTGGCGTCGTCGCTTGCATCCGTCACCGCACACGCGGCGAGGAGGGAGACGAACGCGAGTGACGTTGCGCGAAGTACCCCGCTGCCGCGAAGGGACGTGCGTGGGGTCGGGCGAAGATGGGTGGAGGGCATACAGTGGACTCTTTTGTGTTTAGTTTCGAGTGCTTGAGTGGCGCCGCAAGGCTGAAACTCGACAACGCAACTCGCACGCCAACGCCGTCAGCGCGATCACTGACTCGGTCCGCCGACCTAAACGGCTGGTGGTTCGCGGACCTCGCGCGACCTCGGGGGACCACGCGGTGGTGCGCGGATCCGTCACGTTTCTGTGGATTGCGGCCTCTAGGAAGCAGACTTCTGCAGGTTGATACCTTACGTTTTCTTACGGTGTGAGGTGCGTGCAGACACGTCTCACCGTCGCGGGAACCCCACGCACGGTTCGCGCCTAGGTTTCGCTCCGTACTGAACTGATGTATCGCCTTCGTGAATGTCCCTCCGAAATCGGCTTGCGCGTCTTCCGGCAGGCAAGTTCGGCGAATCGTCGATGTTTGGTATCGAACCGCCAATATCCGTAGTCCCACCCGCCGCGGCGGTTCCGGCGCGCTCGATGACCCCCGTGACCGCAGACTTGCCCGTCGCGCGATCCGTGCTGGACGATCTCCGCGGCCGAATGGAGGTGATGTTGACGCGTTCGCGCCGCGAGTCGGCGAGCGATTTTGAGCCTGCGACTGCGGCTCACTATCCTGAACTCCCGTTTCGCGTGGAACACACGGCCCTCGGTCCGCTTCACGTGCGCACGGTGAAGCTTGGCGGCGACCACCGCGTGGGTCGCATCCCGGTCGTGGGTGCGCGTACCGCCTCGAACGAACTCCTGGCCCTCCTCGCGCTCGACCCGCGTCTCGCGTCCTGCGAGCCTTCATCTGCGCTTTACCTCGACACGGAGACCACGGGCCTCGGGCCGGGTGCAGGAACGGTCGCCTTTCTCGTGGGCCTCGCTTATTGGGACGAAAGCGAAGGTCTTGTCTGCGAGCAGCTTCTCGTCCGCCAGCTCGGGGAAGAGGCGCCGCTTCTCGCGCGCGTCGCCGAGCGGATCCGAGCCGCGTCGATGCTCGTGACCTTCAACGGGAAGAGCTTTGACTTGCCCGTGCTGCGCGCGCGGTTCGTGATGGGCCGAGCCGCGTTTCCCGCCGAGCCCGGGCATCTCGACCTCGTGCACGTCGCACGTCGTCTTCACAAGGGGCGCGGTTTCGGTGCGCGCCTCGGTACCGTCGAGCGCGAGGTCCTCGGTTTCGTCCGCGAAGACGACGTCCCGTCGAGCGAGGTCAGTGCCTGTTACCTGCACTTTCTCCGGACCGGAGACACGCGCTCGCTTCTCAAAGTCGTCGACCACAACCTTTGGGATGTGGTGTCGATGGCCGCTCTCGTGGCGCTTTACGGCGAGCCCCTCGAGGCCTCGCAGCTTCATGCGGAAGATCTGGTGGGCGTCGCGCGCACGCTCCGACGTGCCGGTCAGAACGAGCGCGCGCAACGAGTGGTTGAGACCGCGCTCGAGCGCGGGGCAGGAGCTGCGGCGATCCGCGCGCGTGCCGAAATAGCAAAATCCCGCGGCGATAAGGCCCGCGCTCTCGCAGACTTCGAGTCTCTCGCGGCGTCGGTCGACGACCCGAGCGTGCGGTTGGAGCTCGCGAAACTCTACGAACATCACGCGAAAGACGCGGTGCGCGCGCTGGCCGTCGTCGAGGCAGGCACGGGCGAAAAAGAAGAGAGGCTCGCCCACCGTGCGGCTCGGTTGACGCGGAAGGTGGGCGAGAAGAGCTACAAACTGTGGTAATTCATGCGCCCAACCATGTCCGACGACGCGATGCAAACGTACGATCCCGCTGTCCTTGAGCCCAAGTGGCAGCGCGTTTGGGAGGACCAAAAGACGTTTCGCGCGGTGCGCCGTCCTGGCCGACCGAAGTTCTACGCGCTCGACATGTTCCCGTATCCGTCGGGCGCTGGCCTCCACGTTGGGCACCCGGAGGGCTACACGGCGACGGACATTGTCAGTCGCTACAAGCGAATGTGCGGCTTCGACGTGCTTCACCCGATGGGGTGGGACGCCTTTGGCCTCCCCGCGGAGCAGCATGCCATCAAAACAGGCACACACCCGCGCGCGACCACGCTGAAAAACATCGACAACTTTCGCCGCCAGTTGAAGATGCTCGGGTTCAGCTACGACTGGGACCGCGAGGTCGACACGACCGCACCCGGCTACGTGAAGTGGACGCAGTGGATCTTTCTGCAGCTCTTCAAAAAGGGGCTCGCGTTCCAGCAGTCGAACATGCCCGTGAACTGGTGCCCGCAGCTCGGCACAGTCCTCGCGAATGACGAAGTGACCGCGGATGGGCGCAGCGAGGTCGGCGGGTTTCCCGTCGAAAAGCTTCGCATTCGGCAGTGGTCGCTCAAGATAACAGAGTACGCCGACCGCCTTCTCGACGGACTCGAGGGACTCGATTGGCCGGAGACCAAAGCGAAACAGGCCCACTGGATCGGCCGGAGCGAAGGCGCTCATGTCACGTTTCAGGTCGACGGCGTTCCGGACGCTGCGATCACGGTGTTCACCACGCGCGTCGACACGCTGCCCGGCGCCACGTACGTCGTACTCGCCCCTGAGCATCCACTCGCACTCACCTTGGCGATCGCCGACCATGCCGTCGCCGTGAAGGCTTATGCGGATATTGCGAATGCGAAGAGCGATATCGTGCGCAGCGACGCAAACCGAGAAAAAACCGGCGTACCGACGGGCGCGTTCGCCATCAATCCCATCAACGGCGAGAGGCTCCCGGTCTTCGTTGCGGATTACGTGATTGGCAGCTACGGCACGGGGGCGGTGATGGCCGTCCCCGCTCATGACGACCGCGATCACGCGTTTGCTTTAAAATACGGACTCCCGATCGTTCAGGTCGTCGACTCCGCGAGCGCCCCCAAGCCCGGCGCTGACTCTGTGGATGTCCAACGTGAGGCCTTCGCCGAGGAGGGGCTTGCTAGCGCGGCCGCCGTCGCGCGGAGCCACGCGCCTATCGTGCAAGGTACACGGAGTGAGGCTGTCCGCCGCGTCGTGACCGAGTGGTTGTCGGATCAGGGGAAGGGAAGCGCGAAGACCACCTACAAGCTTCGCGATTGGGTTTTTTCGCGTCAGCGTTACTGGGGCGAGCCGTTCCCGATCTACTTTCCCGTGACCACCGCGGGCGACCCGCGCCTGCCCGGTGCGGCGTTCGAGATTCACTACGACAAGCCCATCGCGGTCGAGGAGAGCGAGCTGCCGCTGCTCCTCCCCGATCTCGAAGACTTCAAGCCGGGCACGGACCCCGCCGGCCCCCTTGCGCGGGCGGTTGATTGGCGGTTTTTCCAGAAAGACGGAACGTGGTTTGCGCGCGAAACGAACACGATGCCGCAGTGGGCAGGCTCGTGTTGGTACTACCTGCGGTACCTTGACCCGACGAACACCGCTTCCGGGTGGACGCCCGAAGACGAAGCGGCGTGGATGCCCGTCGACCTCTACGTCGGCGGCTCCGAGCACGCCGTGCTGCATCTTCTCTATGCGCGGTTTTGGCACAAGGTGCTCTACGACCTAGGACTCGTGAAGGGCGAAGAGCCGTTCACGAAGCTCGTGCACCAGGGGCTCATTCTGGGCACGTCGTATCGTTATTTCCGCACGATTGAGGGCGAGACGCGCCTGGTCGCGGGGAGCGCGAAGGTGGTTCGCCCGACGGATCCGCCGTCGATTCGCCTGGTCGACACGAACGAGCTCGTGGATGAACTCTGGGCGCGTGAAGAGGAGGTCGAGGTACGCGACAACAAGACGTTCCACGCGGCGCTGGGCGTCGAGGTCGTCATGGTCGCGGAAAAGATGTCGAAGTCACGCGGCAACGTCGTCAATCCGGACGACATCGTGGCGAGTCACGGCGCGGACGCCTTGCGCCTTTACGAGATGTTTATGGGCCCGCTCGAGGCCGTAAAACCGTGGCAAACCAACGCTATCGAGGGCGTTCGTCGGTTTCTCGATCGGACCTGGAACGTTTGCTCGCACGTCACCGATGACGCTCCGAGCGACGAGACGCGGCGCCTCGTTCACAAGACCATTAAAAAAGTGACCGAGGACATCGAGCACTTCCGTTTTAACACCGCGATTAGCGCGATGATGATCCTCGTCAAGCACCTCGGCTCGCTTCCCCAGACGCCGCGCGAGTCGGCACGTGCGCTCGCACTTTTGGTCTCCCCGTTCGCGCCGCACATCGGCGAGGAGCTCTGGCAGCGCCTCGGTGCGAGCGAACTCTTGGCGTACGAACCGTGGCCGACGTTCGACGCCGCGCTCGTAAAAGACGACGTCATCGAGATCGGCGTTCAAGTCAACGGGAAAGCTCGCTCGAGCGTGCAGATCGCCGTGGACGCCGATGAAGAGATGGCGAAGAGCGCCGCGCTGACGGACCCGAAAGTGAAGCCTTTCATCGATGGAAAGGTCATAAAAAAGGTTATCTACGTGAAGGGGCGCATTCTCAACCTGATCGTCGGCTGAGGTGCGTTCGGTCGTCGTTCTCTCGCTTTTCATGGCGGCGTGCGGATACGCACCGCTGCACGGGCATGGCGGGGCCGCCTCCGAACGATTCCACGTTCATCTTGACGTTTCCAAGGTGCCTGACGCCGTCGCGAGCGATGACGTTCTCGTCGGCGCCCGCGAAGAGCTCGCACGGTTCGGTGCGCTTGCCTCGGGGCAGGGCTATCCGCGGGTCGAAATCGAGGTGCTTCGTGCGGACGAAGCGAGTGAAGGCATAGCCGCCGTCCGCGACGCGGAGGGCCGCTTGCGGCCGCAAAGCCGTGCCGCGCGCACCGGTATCGTCGTCCGAGCGTGGCTCGCTCGCACGCCTGGAGCCGCGCGCGAAAGGGACACCGGGGACCTTCGCGTCGTCGAAAGCGCGTCGGTGGCGTCCGATGCTCGCGAGGCCGCCCTGCGCTCCTCCGACGCGCTTCGAGGCGTCGCTCGGCGTGCGGGGCAACGTCTGGCCGCTCGAATTCTCGGTTTCCCCTCGCCGAGCGACGATTAGCCGACTGCACACTGCACGCACAGAGTAGGCGCGGTCGTGCTCGTTCCTCGAGGCCAGAAGAGGAACGTAGGACCCCCGGCCTGTGCTAGAGTCGGAGTGTGATAATTACCGTGGGGTGCGCTGGTTTTCCTGTTCCTGCGACGCGGTACTTCAAGGAGTTTCTCTTCGTCGAGATCCAAGAAACGCATCACGCGCTCCCCGGTATGGGGACCATCCGCCGCTGGCGTCGTGAGGCTCCCGAGGGGTTTGTTTTCGCCATGCTCGCGCCGCGGGAGATCGGCCAAGAGGGCTTCCGGGAGGGGAAGGTCGTCGAAACGGCCCTCACAACGCTCCTCGACGTCGGTAAAGAGCTCGATTCGAAGATTGCGGTGTTCGTTTCGCCGTCGGATCTTGTCTCGAACCGAGCGAACAAGGCCGCGGTAAAAGAGTTTCTCAGCGGCGTGCGGAAGACGTTCGACCGCGTGGTATGGGAGGCGCCTCAGAGTTGGGACGCAGACGAGGCGGCCTCGCTCGCCGCGGACGCGAAGGTCGTCGTCGCGCGCGATCCGCTTCTGCACGGCGTCACGGATGCGCCCGTCGCGTACTACCGTTTGGCCGGCCCGGCAGGGCACAAGAGCCGCTACGAGGACCCCGCCATTGAGAGGCTCGCGCTCCTCGCGAGCGAGGCGAAGCACAAAGACGCGACTTACGTCTTCACGAACGTCGATATGTTCGCCGACGCGAAGCGATTCAAGAAAGCAATGAAGCTCGCTTAATCGGTTAACGCGAAAAGGGGCCAACCGAGTTCGGTTGACCCCTTCTTTCCAATCAGATTACTTCGTGCACTCTTTGTTCGCCTTGTCGGCGCCGCAGGTGAAGATTGCGTCGTATGCCTTGACGACTGAGTCTTGCGTTAGAGCTTCGCAGTCTTTTTCGCACAGCTTGATCTTCGCGTCGTCGGTTTCCGGAGTGCCGTCTTTCTTGGTGCGGCAGGTGTCAGTACACCGAGCGAAGGCGTTGCAATCGTCTGTCCCGCGCGCGCCAGCGGGGTCCGCCTTGAGGACGATGTCGAAGCAGGTCTTGCTCTCGGCGCAACACACTTCGTTGAGCTTCGACTGGCAAATCGCACCGAAAAAGACCACGTCCGTGGCTTGCTTGCTTCCCGCGCACACGGCCGCGGGCGGCGCGGCGTCCGGGTTACCCGCGTCAGACTGCGGAGTCTCCCCTCCGGAATCCGCCTTCGGCTTGACCGTGCCGCTGTCCGTGTTGTCGACGGTACCGCTCGTCACGGTGCAGCCCGCGAAAACGAGACTGCCAGCGGCGAACGCCGAAAGGGCAAAGACCGAAACCGCAGTCAACTTGGCGCTCATCGTCATGACACTAACCTCCACGTGGGCTCTCGCCCGTTCAAGTTCACACGTCGCCCTGCAGCGCCCAAGCGCGCAGGTCAAAAGCCTTAGCGAAGGTTAGACGGCCACGAGGCTTCGTGCTTCACCCTCGGCGCTCTCCATATCTTCGATGGGCCACGATAACGGCTCACGCGCGCCAGTGACAAGCTCCTGCAAGCTATGGAACGCCGTTTTTAAACGAGGCTCGAGCTAGGCTGCGCGGTCACGACCGACTTTCGCCGCACGAAGCTCGCGTACCCTAAACCGAGCGCGAGCAACCACCACGGGGCGTCGCCTACGCGCTCGTAGACCGTGTGGCTGCGCATCCACCGCACCTCACCTTGCTGCGCCTCGGCTACAAACGTCTTCGTGTGGGTGACGACGCCGCCCATCGGGTCGACGATTGCCGACACGCCGCTATTCGTACTTCGCACGAGAAACCGTCGGTGCTCGATCGCCCGGAATTTCGCGAGTGCGAGATGCTGCCACGGCTCGTTCGTGTCGCCAAACCAGGCGTCGTTCGTGAGGTTCACGAGCAGCTCCGGGTTGGCGTGCGCCACCATGTGATTGGTGAACGCGGGAAGGATGTCTTCGTAACAGACGAGGACAGAAATCGCGTGTTTCTTCCCTTTGATGTCGAGCTCCACGGGGTCGAACGACGTGCCTTTCGAGAAGCGGCCGCTGTGCGGAGACCACGCGTAGAGAATCGGGAAATCGTCGCCGAACGGGAGGTACTCGCCGAACGCGAGGAGGTACTGCTTGTCATACCGCCCGACGACGTCGCCCTTGTCGTTGGTCGCGATGGCCGTGTTGAACCACCGCTCGCGATCGGGGTCGGCGCGGAACAGCACGGCGCCGAAGATCGCGGGAACGCCTAGCTTTCCGGCGAATCGCTCACGGTAGAACGGCGTCTTCATACCCATGTCTTCGGGCACCGAGAACGTGACGGCCGACTCGCTCCACACCACGAAGTCGACGCCCTTGTCGCGGAGCTCTTGGGTCATCGCGACGTGCCTTCGCAGTCCTTCGCCTGGCTTTTCGCGCTTCTGCATCAAGCCCATATTGCCTTGGACGTATCCGACCTGCGCCGGCTCCGCGGCGGCGACTTGCGCTTTGACCATCGCGATGCGGACGGCGCCAAAGAGCAGCGCGCCGACCAGCGAAAGCACCCCCACGCCAAGGACTTTTCGGTTCGCTTCGCTCGAGGCCAGGCGCGCGCGGAGCGGCTCCGCAACAGCCATGTTGACGGCGACGAGGACAAGTCCGACGAGGATCGGCCCGCCCAGCTCGGCTAGCTGCATGAGCACCGGCACGTTGTGAACCGTGGCGGCGTAATACCAGGGGAAAAGGAGAGGGAACACGAGCTCGCTCGTTGCGAAGGCCGCCGCGAAAACGACGGGAACAGGCCAACTACGGTTCGCCGCACGGCCGTAAGCCCACCCCATAAACGCGAGCCGAAGCGCTTGGTACGCGCAAATGATCACCACGAACACGAGGCACAGCGCAGTCGGGAACCCGCTGAACGTTTTGAGCATGTTCAGCAGCCAATAGAAGCCGCCCAAGTTCATCGCGAGGCCCGTGAGAAACGCGAGCCACATCGCGCGTTTCGTCGTTTGACCGTGCAGAACGACGTACAGCGGTACGAGGCACACGAAGCTGAGCCACCACTGGTCAAAGCCTGCGAACGCCACAAAGTAGAGAACGCCGCTGAGTACCGCGCCGGCCTCCGCCAATTTGCCAGCCACGAGCGGAGGTCGCGCCTGGCTCGACGTTGTCATGCGCGCTCCAGCCACCCCCACCACCCCGTTCGGGTCGCTCATTACTCGGTGCGCTGAATGACGTGGAAACCGAACGGAGTTTCGACGATGTCTGAGATTTGCCCGACGTCGAGCGCGAAGGCAACTTGGTCGAAGGCGCCGACCATCTGGCCTTTACCGAAACGCCCAAGCGATCCGCCGCGTGAGCCGGCATTTGGCTCGTCGGAGTATTCGACGGCGAGGCGGCCGAGATCGGCGCCTGCTTTTGCGCGCTTGAGCACCTCCTCGGCAAGACCGAGCGCTTGCTCGCGTGAACGAAGGGTCGACTTTCCGGCCCGGTCCGACCCCATCCACTGAATCAACACATGCCTCGCGCCGATCTTTTTCGGCGTACGCGCCTGCGGGCTCGTTTCGACGGCGTTTTCGCGGATTGCCTGCGCTTGCGTGCTGGTTTCGACAGTGTTTTCTCGGGTTGTCGGCACCTCGACCGATGCTTTCGAGAGCTCTCGCCCTCGGGGCGCCTTCGGTGCATCGCTCGGTGGGCTCGACGGTGGGTCGCTTTCACGGGGCGAGACGCCCTCCGCACCTTTTGCCGCGCTGGCGGAAGCGCTCGGCGTTACCGCTCGTCCTGCCGAACTGCATGCCGCCGAACTGCACGCCACAACGAGCAGCGCGAGGCAGCCTTGCGAGACGACGAGCAACGCGTAGGAGCCCTTCGTAACCACGCCCCGCACGCGATGGCGCAAATCGCTCGAGCGGCGATCGCTCATTTTTTCTTCACCTCGAGCAACTCGACCTCAAAGATGAGCGTGGCGCTCGGCGGAATGACCGGTGGCGACCCGCGAAGTCCGTAGCCCAGGCTGGGAGGAATCGTGAGCTTGCGCTTGCCGCCGACCTTCATTCCCGCGACGCCTTGGTCCCACCCCTTGATGACGTTTCCCGCTCCGAGCACGAACTCGAAGGGTTGATTACGCTTTTTCGAGCCGTCAAACTCTTTGCCGTCTGTGAGCGTGCCCAGGTAATGGACCTTGACGGAATCGCCTGCTTTCGCCTCGGTTCCCTTGCCGACAACAAGGTCCTTTATCTCGAGCTTTTCGTTCGTGGGCGGGGCCTCCGCGGGCTTTGCGGGCTCGGCGGCCTTGGCCGACGCACTCGCGGCAGCGCTGGCCGCCGCCGCTTTACTCGCCTCAAGGGCCTCGGCCGCTGCATTGGGCGATTCGTGGATCATCGGCTCCTCTTTCGGAGGCTCGGTCAGCTTGGAACAGCCGGTCGAGCCAACTCCGATGAGTGCCGAAGAAGCGAACGTGAAACAAGCAAGCAACCCAAAGCGGTTAGACGCCATCGAGGCGCGACCCTAACCTCCCCCCCGAGAAAGTAAAGGTTTTGCTAGAGTCGAGTTCTCTTGGCCCGCGTGCTCCACATCGAAGACGACCCACGCAACCGCTTGCTCGTCCGCAAGTTGCTTTCGACCGACGGTCACGAGGTCATTGACGCGGCCGACGGACTCGAAGGCGTTCGGCTCGCGATCGCGCTTCGACCTGACATCGTGCTCGTCGACCTCAATATTCCGGGTCTTGACGGTTTCGAGGTCACGCTACGGCTTCGTACCGAGGCTTCGCTCAACGGCGTTCCCATTGTTGCCATTACGGCCGAAGGCGATCGTGAAACGAGCTTTGCCGTCGGTTGCGACGGGTTCATGCAAAAGCCCATCGACGCGCGCAATTTCGCGAAACAGGTGGCGGGGTTCATTGGCGGCCAGCGTGAGCGCATGGCGTCGATTCTCGACGTCACGGGCGAGCGATTGAGGCAGCAAAGCGGGCGAATCGTCGCGCACCTCGAGGAAAAAGTCGCGGAGCTCTCCGCCGCGAATGACAGGCTCCGTGAGATGGAGCGCTTGCGAACGGAGTTTTACCGCAACGTTTCACACGAACTTGCGACGCCGCTCACGCCGATTGTGGGCTACCTCCGGATGCTCATGGATGAGGAGCTTGGCGAAACTAGCAAGCCGCAACGCAAAGCGCTTCGCGCGATGGACGACTGCGTGCGCCGGCTCCGCACGCAACTCGATAACCTCATCGACGTGACCGGTCTCGAGACCGGGAAGATGCGCTTTTTTCACAAAGAGTACGATTTTCTCGACACCGTACGCCGCGCCATCGCGTGGCACGCCGACGCGTTTGCAGAGCGCAAGTTAACCGTTTTGGAGGAATTGCCGCGTGGGCCTTTGCCCGGTTACGGCGATAGCGATCGCTTGGGTCGGGCTATCTCGCAGCTCCTCGACAACGCGGGCAAGTTCGCGCCCGAGGGCGGTATCGTCGGCGTGATGGTGCAGCCTCACGACGGCACCTATGAGCTTGTCGTTGCGGACACGGGGCTCGGCGTTCCGCCGGAGCGAGCCGAGCGCGTGTTCGACCCGTTTTTTCAAGTCGACGGCTCGGCCACGCGGGCCCACGGAGGGACCGGCGTAGGGCTCGCTATCGCGCGCCGCGTCGCACGCGGGCTCGGCGGTGACGTGAAGCTGCTCGCCGATGGGGCAACCATTGAGGGCATGTTTTTGGGCGGCGCGGCCTTCGCGCTTTCAGTCGCCAAGCGGGCCCCCACGCTTGTCGTCGACGCGCCGCTCTGATGGGCGTCTACCTCGATTGGAACGCGACGACGCCGCCTCTGCCTGAGGTGCTCGACGCCATGCATGACGTGGCCGCACGCGCATGGGGCAATCCGTCGAGCATTCACTCGGCGGGCCGCGCGGCGCGCGCTGCGGTGGAGGACGCTCGTGCGGCGGTCGGCCTGCTTGTCGACGCCGACCCGCGTGACGTGTTGCTGACCGGAGGCGGGACCGAGGCGAACAACATTGCGCTTCGTTCGGCGTTTCCTGACGTTGTCGCGGAGCCGCGTTGGCTTCTCACGAGCCGTCTCGAGCACGCTTCTGTCACTCGGGTGGCCGAGGCGCTCGAGCGCGAGGGGAGAGCGCGCGTACGCTGGTTGCGTGTCGAGCCTTCGGGGGTGATTGACCTCGCCGATGTCGAACGTGCGCTCGCGGAGACGCGCCTCGCCGTCGCGCTCGTCACGGTGCAAGCCGTCAATCATGAGACAGGCGTTCTGCAACCCGTTCGCGAAGTGGTCGCGCTGGCGCGTGCGGCAAAGGCACGCGTGCATGTCGATGCCGTGCAGGCGTGGGGAAAGGTCGACACCAACGCGGTCGCCGACGCCGACACGGTAAGCCTTGCGGCTCACAAGATTCGCGGACCGAAGGGAATCGGCGTTCTCGTGGCGCGCGCGGGAACTCCTCTGCTCCCACTCGTGCTCGGGGGCCCGCAGGAAAAAGGGCTGCGACCCGGCACGGGCGATGCGGCGCTCGCCGCGGGTCTCGGCGTGGCCGCGAGGCGCGCGATTGACGGGAAGGTGCGCTATGCACGCATCGCGTCCCGGCGCGACGCGCTCGAGACTGCGCTACTTGCACTGCTCGCCGGAGAGCGGCAGGCGCGGCGTGCGGGCGACACGGAGCGGCGTGCGCCTCACGTCTCGCTGCTTGTGTGGCCGCGATGGCAAGGCGCGGAGCTCGTCGCCGCGCTCGACCTCGAGGGCGTCAACGTCTCGAGTGGAGCCGCGTGCAGCGCGGGCACTGTCGAGCCGTCACCGGTGCTTGCGGCGATGTTTGGCAACGCAGACGCAGAGTCGGGCCTTCGCGTATCACTCGGCGACGACACGACCGACGCCGACGTGGAGCAAGCCCTGGCAGCCTTCACGCGTGTTCTCACGCGGTGACTCGAAGAACACCGTTCCTTCGTGGGATCCCCGGCAGAGGGGCCTCACAAGCGACTAGGCGCCGAGCACCTTCCGAATCGCCTCGGCGTCGGCGCGATCTTTGAGGCGACCATGCTCTTTCATGCGAAGGAGCCCCTCGAGTGAGATGACGTTGATGCCTTCGATCCGCCGTGAATAAGCGCACAATTCTGCCCACGAGAACCCCGACGCAGAGTTCATCACATCGACCGTGAACTCGTCGTTGATGCGGATGGCATAAGGCTCCGTGTGAACGGTATCGTCTCCTTGGAGCTCTCGCGCCGCGCCGTCTGGGAGTTTCGACAGCGCGCGCACCCAACGCTCAGCATTTTCGAGCGAAGGCTCGACGAGAATATCGACGTCTTCCGTTAGCCGCACGATGCCTTGAAGCGCCAAGGCGTACCCGCCGATGAGTGCGTACGCGGCGCCTTCGTGCTCAAGGAGCGCGGCTACGTGGACAACATCAGCATACGTCGCTGCACGCGTTCTTTCGTCCATTGGTCCCAGTCTCGGTTCGCGTCTTCTTGCGTCTTGTACCGGAATACGCCCTTCTTCGCGCCCCCGCCGAACTTGAGCACGAGGGCATCGAGCCCCGCGCGATCGCCAGCGCTCTCCTTTCGTTTTCCGACCACCCGCATCGGAGGAGTGTATCACCGAGCGAGCCACGAGCCTGTCTGAGTTCCCGTTTTGGTCGAGCCGGCGTTATGGTTCGCCGGCCGTCGCGGGAAGCTCCAGAAGACCTGGGGAGACTCACGTTTCTGGTTGCGGCGGCGTTGTGATCCGGTGAGGTGCTGACTGTGGATGAAGCGATGTTGCTGGAGAAGCTGCGCAAAATTGAAGCGTTGCACGCGGGTACGACGAGTGACGGGGAGCGCGAGGCCGCGCGGCTCGCCGCCGAACGGATTCAGGCGCGACTTGCGGACGTCCGGTCGCGCGAGCCGGACATCGAGATCGTTTATACGTTGCCGGATCCATGGACTCGAAAGCTGTTTTTAGCGCTTTGCCGTCGTTATGGGCTCACGCCGTACCGACGTTATCGCCAGCGGTACAGCACCGTGCAGGTCGTGGCTCCAAAGACGTTTCAGGAGCAAACGCTCTGGCCCGAATATCGCGCGCTCGCTAAAGAGCTCGCAACGCATTTCGACGAAATCACTTCGCGCGTGGTCCGTGAGGCGATCCACGGAGACGTCAGCGAAGCCGACGAGAACGACGGGCCAAAAGGACTGCTCGAGCCAAGCCGGTCCTAAGGCGCACGACGCTACCAAGGCGAGACGCTACGGGTATTGCGCGATTCCCAATATGCGCGAGGAGCGACTGCGGCGCCTCATGGTCGAGTTCGGCAAGCTCACTTCCGAACATGCGTTCTGCAAATATACTTGCGGCATTATATAAAGGGATGACTTAGGTCCGTTACTGTCAATGCGCTTGGTCGCCATCGCGCATGCGCAGCTGGGCAACTTTGCGGGCGCACTCGAACGAAAGACGTAATCAAAGCATCGGTGGTCCTCGCGGGACGGGAGCATCACGGCAGGGTCGCTACTTCAGACCCGGACGACTTGGAGCAGCTCGACCCAAAGGCCGAGCTGATATCGGTTTAGCCATCATTGGTCTTGCAGAGCGCTTCGCTCCCGCCCACGAACCCGAAGTATCCCGCGATCTCCGTTGAATTCACGCGAATTAGCGTGCGGCCGCGAGCCTTGTGATCGCGCGGCATCTGGTGGGCACACGTTGAAGAAAATTCCCGTCGGCTTACCGCACTTAATCCTAGAGATCACTTGAGACGACGTCTGTAGCCGGCGTGTTCGGCCCAGCGGATGCAGTGCAACGGCGTGACGCGCCACCGGGCGCGCTGCGCGACTTTTTGGAGGGCGATGCGAGTTCGCGGAGCATTCGCGCGGATCACTTTTTTCACAATCGACCAAGCGGGTTCCATCGGATTGAAGTCGGGCGAGTAAGCCGGGAGATAGTGGACCGGCGCGCCCCGTGCGCGCAGGATCGGCGCGACTCTCGCGTCATGATGAGCGCGCGCGTTGTCCATGATGACAATGTCGCCGGCGCGCAGCTTGGGTGCGAGCCGACAACGGATCCACTCGGAGAAGCGTTCCCCGTTCGCTGTCTGAAACATCGTGCTCAACGTCACCCACCCGTCGCAACGAAGGGCGCCGATCATGGTGAGGTTGGTAC
>JANXOF010000006.1 GCA_025353725.1 Polyangiaceae bacterium
GAGAGAGAGAGAGAGAGAGAGAGAGAGAGAGAGAGAGAGAGAGAGAGAGAGAGAGAGAGAGGGACCTGCAACTGTCGCTTCGGTTTGCATGATGCGGAGGGAGCGTACGGAATGGCTCCGACCTTTTTTGGAGTTAACGGAGCGACGCTAAAGCGAGCGGCCGTACTAGGCTCGCAGTGTGCATGCAACCCTGTATCGGCCTAGCAAAAATACTTTTTTCGACCTAGATTAAGAGCAAGGTAGTTGCCACGCGGGCCGGTCGTATTTCCGAAGACTTCGTTCCGGTCAGTGACGTCAAGGCACGAGCGGCGGATTGGTTGAAGCGACTCACCGAGACGGGACATCCGGTCGTGATCACGCAAAACGGAAAAACCGCCGATGTTCTGGTCTCGCCCGCAGAGTTCGACCGGATGCGCGAACGAACAGGACCGCTCGAGGCGATCGATGCCGGTCTTGCTGATGAAAGGGCAGGCCGAGTGATCTCTCACGCTGCCGTCGTCGCCGAGATGAAGCGGCTCGCGTCGAAACGTGTCTCGAAGCCATGACGCGACCCAAGCTACGTACGAAGAAAGAAAGCCTGGGTACGATCGAGTGGCCCCACCGAGCACGCGCCGATTTGCGTGCGATCGACAACTACATCGCCGCGGACGATCCCAGTGCAGCAGAACGTTGGGTGGGTCTGCTCGTTGCGAGAGCCGAGGCTGCCGCACGACTTCCGCTGGCGGGTCGTGTCGTACCCGAAGAGGCACAAGCCGACGTGCGGGAAGTCGTTGCTCGGACTTACCAAATGATCTGCCGGGTCCGCGAGGAAAGGACCGTTGTGCTCAGTCTGTTCGAGCGCCATCGTTTGTTTGCGCCGACCGGATCGGGGTCGACGGAAAAGTGATTCGCGAGACCGAGGTTGACCGCTGCCGTCAAGGCGGCGGCTCCGCCAGATCCGTGGAGTTTGACGCCGTCGACGCCGCTTAGGGGGTCAAGATGTCGTCGTCGCGACCACGGGCAGCGCTGGAGCGCAAACCTCCTAAGACTCGGGGCTAAGCCGCATCGATCCGCGACGGCGCGAGAACCTCATTCCGCGAACGTTCATTGACGAGCTCTCGTGGGAGAGAACCGCGATCCGCGGCGGCGCCGTCGAACGCATACTCGAGGCTACTCCGCTCGCTGAAGCCGTGGTAGCCCGCAAGGCCGCAAAGCTGAGGCATTGCGGCATGAGCCGTGCGCCGCGCTCCGACGAAGGATGGAAACCATGAAAAGTAGGTTATTTTTTGGCTGTGTTGTCTTGACTTCGGCAACCTGCGCGGGCGTCGCGCTCGGACTCGGCACGGGACTCGCGGGCTGCGCCGGCAGTACGGAGACTGAAGCTATCTCGAACTCCGAGCCGAACAGCCCAACCTTTGGCGCCCCCCCAACGACGGCTGACGTCGAAGAGCCAAACGGTGCGGCGGGTAGCTCAACGAGCCCGGCTTCTGCGGCGGACGCGGCGTCCACGCGTGACGCGAGTTCCGCCACGGACGCAAGTTCCGCCACGGACGCGGGGCTTAAGACTGACGCCAGTTCCGCAACGGACGCAGGAGCTATGGCCGATGCCGCTTCGGCCACGGACGCCGGCGCCGATGGTGGCAAGGTTTCGACGCTTGTCGCGGCGGTGAAGCGATACGACGCTGACGTCGCGAAGGCTATTTGCGCAAAGCTCACGAGCTGCTGTAAGCCGGGCGAGTATGCCGCGTACTTTCAGAGTTATCTCGCGACGCGAAATGGGGACACGAACGCGAATGCCCCATTCACGCTTCGTGCGGTTCCTCCGGAAAGCGAGTGCGCACCCGTGCTCGCCGAGCAACTTGACAAGCTCAATGTCGACAAGTGGACGCCCTCGATGCTCCGTGGCCGGATGAAGTTCGAGGCCGTGAAAGCCGAAGCGTGCGTCTCGAGCCTCGACCGAGCGACCTGCGGCGCCGCGCTCGGCAAAGCTCTTTACGACGAGACCTGCTTCGATCGGGCGCTTACGGAGGTGTTCGTAAAAACGGCCGCCACCGGCGATCACTGCCAGGACATCCAGGATGGGACGTTTACCGGCGAGTGCCGCCGAGACCAGGGATTTTGCGGCGAAGAGGGCGACGTGGGGACCCCCTTCGTATGCCGACCTTGGCAGCAAGAGGGCGATGTGTCCGGGACCTCGCCGCGGCGGTTTTGCGCGCCCAACACCAACAACGTCGAACGGATCTGCGTGAATCGAGCTCAAAAACGCATCGGTGATGCCTGCAACTATCAAAGCGACCAGTGCGAACTCGGCTCGTTTTGCGACGCAGCTATTCTCAACCGAGCGGCCACGCGGACGTGCGTCGCGAACCGTGAGGATGGCGCGACCTGCTTCTCCGACGAGGATTGTAAGTCTTCCTACCCGTACTCTTGCGCCGGCGCGGGCGGTCCCGCCTCACGGACGTGCGCGGCGTCGCTTTTTTGCGGCGGTCGCTAAGGCCGCCGGACGAAAAGCATCACGCTTCGACGCGGGCGAAAACGTCGCGTTACGTTTCAACGCGAGCGACGACGTCGCCTAACAGGTCGGGCTCGTCGAGAAACGCGGTGACGTGCGAGGCTACCTCCGGCGAAAACAGAATCGCTAAGTGAGCAAGCCCGTTTACCTCGACGTCGCGCCCACCGCGAAGCGAAAGCGAGGAGCTCTCTTTCGGATGGACGACGTTGTCATGCGTCGAATACACGGAAAGCGTCGGCACCGAAACGGTGGTGCCGGCGTGGGCCAAAAGGAACTTCGAACCGCGCCGAAGCGCCGTCGAGCCAACGCCGAGAAACGGGCCCTTCCACATCACTCCCGCGTGAGGAGTCGCGATCGTGACGCAGCGACGTATGTTGAGCGAGTCGCGGCGGGCCTCGTCGCGCATCATCTCCATCGCAATAAGGCCGCCCATGGAGTGGCAGACAAGGTCGACCGCGCGCGCCCCCGTTTCGTTGCACACCTTTTGCACAAATCGCTCAAGCCTTTTCGCATTCGACGCGAGAGGCAAAAACCACGGGTAATTAAACCCGAAGATGAGCCGAGGTTTGCGACGAGCCAGCGCACGCGCAAGACCTATAAAGCCGACTCTATTTTGCATGTAGCCGTGAACGAGAACAATCGGGACAGTGCCCGCGTCTCCGTCTGGATTCGCCTGCGCCCTCCCCTTATGCCATCGCCAGTGCCGAAGCCCGACGAGCAAGTCCATTCGGTAGCCCGCCCAGTAGAACAAGGGCAGTAGCGGCTGCGTGACTCCGGCGATCCATATCTCCCGGAGCAGCGCTCGCCATTCATGGCCGCCCCTCCGAGGGTCAACGTACTTCCGCATCAGTAAAAAGGAGCCCGAAGCGTAAACGAAGATGACGACCGCTATCACGAGCCCGAGCAGCCCCACGAGACTGACCATCTCCCGCGCCGAGCCCGCGACCGAAGCCGAAACGAAACGCATCAACGAGACAGAACCATCGGCGCCGCGCACCATTTCGATCCCTTCGTGGATACCATGCCTAAAGCTAGGTTACCCTGGCGCGATGTCCGACCCCTCCAGCAAATTCGATGACGCTCAGGTGCGTGTGAAAAAGCTCAGTGCGACGCCCTCGAACGCACACCTCCTCGAGCTCTATGCCCTCTACAAGCAAGCGACCGCGGGCGATGTCAGCGGTTCCCGTCCCGGCATGCTCGACTTGAAGGGCCGAGCCAAGTTCGATGCCTGGAGCAAAAATAAAGGTCTCCTTCGCGACGAGGCCATCGTGCGGTACGTCACCCTCGTTGACTCCCTCACTCAAGGTTAGGAAGCGCGCGTGCAAGCTATCGAACTCACCGAACTCTATCGAAACCATCTTCGCTCTGTCGAGGCGCGTTATGCGCGTGCCCTCGCCGAAGCGGAGTTTGATGCGGTCATCGTGCACTCGGGCACACCGAAGAAGCGTACCGACTTCGACGACCAGACGTTCCCGCTACGTCCAACCCCCGAGTTTCACCTCTGGGCGCCGCTCACGGAGCCGGATTGCTTCATCGTCTTCGAGACCGGCAAGCGGACGCAACTCGTATGGCCTAAATGCAAGAGCTTCTGGGAGCGACCGGCGCCGCCTGACGCTACGCATTTTCTCGAGACGCTCGACGTCAGACGCGTCGACGAGCCCAGCATCGACGAGTTCACCGGCAAGCGCGTCGCCTGGTACGGAGAGGACACCGCTCGGGCGAGAAGCCTTGGAATCCCCGACGCAGCTATGAACGTACCGTCTCTCGTTGCCGCACTGGATGGCGGTCGCGTGCTGAAAACGCCTTACGAACTTGCTTGTCTTGCCGAGGCGAATCGCCTTGCCGCGAAGGGACACGAAGCCGTGCGCCTGGCGTTTGCCGGCGGCGTTCACTCCGAACTCGAACTTCATCTTGCGTTTCTCGGTGCGACTCGCCAGGACGATCAAGAAACCCCGTACAAGAACATCGTCGCCCTCGGTCGCAATGGCGCAGTGCTTCATCACGTGAGTTACGGGCGTGATGCGACGCGCGCGGGTTCATTACTTCTCGACGCCGGCGCGTGCTTTCTAGGATATTGTTCAGATATCACAAGAACGTGGGCGCGCCGCGAACCGGGGACCGACGGAAGCGCCGGAAGCGCCTTCGCCTCACTCGTCTTAGCGATGGAGGCGATGCAGCAAAACCTCGTCGCTCAAATTCGCGTAGGATTGCCCTACGAGGACCTGCATGACGCGTCGCATCGCGCACTTAGCGCACTCCTCGTCGAGGCAGGAATCGCGAAAGGCTCAGCGGAGGCGATCGAACAGATTGGCGTGAGTCGTGCATTCTATCCGCATGGACTCGGTCACTCCATAGGTCTCGTCACGCACGACGTTGGCTGCGCGAGCCTTAGCCCGCGCAAAGATAATCCGTTTCTTCGCAACACGGCGCTTATCGAGGAAAGCCAAGTGTTCACCATCGAGCCAGGCCTCTACTTCATCGAGCCCTTGCTCGCAGAATTACGCGCCAAGCCCGAAGGCAAACAAGTGAATTGGACGACTGTCGAGGCCCTTGCCCCGTTCGGTGGAATACGCATCGAGGACGACGTCGTGGTGCTCTCGTCGGGCCAAGGCGTTCGAAACCTCACGCGCGAGGTCCTTCCGGTCGGAGGCGCCGCCGTCTGACCAGGAGGCAAGGTGAGGCGTGCGGCCCTGAAAGTCCGCGCTCGCCGACGCCGACACAGGCGGCGCTTCACGAGGGCTCGTTCCTAGACCTTTTTCTCGAAGTCTAGGGACGCTGAGTTGATACAGTACCGGAGGCCGCCTTGTTCGCGAGGCCCGTCGTCGAACACATGCCCGAGGTGGGCGCCGCAGTCCGCGCAGAGCGCCTCGGTGCGCGTCATGGAATGCGACCTGTCGACTTCGGATGCCACGTTCGCCGAGGCGGCCGGCCTCGTGAAGCTTGGCCATCCGCTGCCGGACTCAAACTTATCTTCCGACGCAAAAAGCTCGGCCTTGCAACCTGCGCAACGGTAGATGCCTTGGTCGTGGCAATCCCAGTAGGTGCCCGTAAAGGCTCGCTCTGTGCCTTTTTGCCTCAGAATTGCGTATTGCTCGGGGGTGAGCTCGGCTTTCCATTCGGCGTCCGATTTCGCGTTCTTTGTCATCGTGACTCCTGTTTCGTCGCGGGCTGCCGCTTTCGGCCTGCGTCCCTGAGGCTCTACTTTATGAGTCCCTATCGCGCACCGAGGCATCGTAGGATGTGCGAAGGAGAATGACCATGAGTGACCTCTCGACCACGACGGTTTCGCTTCCGCGGCTCAACGAGCCCGCACCTCAATTCACTGCGACGGCAACGACGGGCTCGATTAAGCTCAGTGATTATAAGGGAAAGTGGGTCGTGCTGTTCTCCCACCCCGCCGACTTTACGCCCGTGTGCTCCACCGAGTTTGCTGGCTTCGCCGCCAAGCAAGCGGAATTCGACAAGCGCGGAGTGCAACTCATCGGTGTCAGCATCGACAGTGTCTATTCCCACCTTGCGTGGATCCAAAGCGTTGAAAAAAACTTCGCGATTAAGATCACTTTCCCCGTGATTGCGGACCTCGATACCAAAGTGGCTCAGGCCTACGGCATGATTCACCCAGGCGCGAGCACGACGGCGACCGTGCGCGCGGTCTTCCTCATAGACCCGGCCCAAACCGTACGCGCGATGATTTACTACCCGATGTCGACGGGTCGCAACATCGACGAAATCCTTCGCGTGATTGACGCGCTGCAGCTCAACGTGGAGAAAGGCCTCGCCACGCCGGCCAATTGGAAGCTTGGAGACAAGGCTATCGTCCCGGCCCCCGTTACGGCGGAGGGCGTGGAGAAACGATTGAAGGAATCAGGCGTCGAAGTAAAAGATTGGTATCTGACCTACAAGAAACTCTAAATTCGACGCCTCGTGGTTGAGCCTGGCACCACTCTCGCGGCGAGGTTCGAGGTCGAGCGACGCGTGAGCGCGGGCGGAATGTCAGCCGTTTTTTGCGCCTACGACACGCACCTTGGTGGTCAAGCGGCCATCAAGGTGCTGTACGGCCGTGACGCAGGAGAACACAAGCAAAGGCTCTACCGCGAAGCGCGTATCCTAGAGAAGCTGAGCCACCCCGGTATCGTAAAGCACCTCGCCCATGGCGAAACGGCGGATGGGATGCCGTATCTTGCGATGGAGTGGGTTACGGGAGAGACTCTCGGAAGGCGTCTCACGCGAACAGGGCTGACGATGGGTGAAAGCGTAGCGATGGTCACGCGCATCGCGGAAAGCCTTTCCGTCACCCACTCGAAAGGTATCATTCATCGCGATATCAAGCCTAGCAACCTCTTGCTCCGTGATACCGACCTCGACCGACCCACGCTCATTGATTTTGGAATTGCACGGATGGGTCTTGGAGCGAGTGCACTCACGAAAACAGGAGTCATGCTCGGTACCCTCGGGTACATGGCTCCCGAGCAGGCGCGCGGCGCCAAACATCTCGATGCACGCGCCGACGTTTTCGCACTCGGAGCCGTACTCTTCAAATGTCTGACGGGTGTACCTGCGTTTGCAGGCGACGACGAGATTGCCATCCTCGCGAAGATGCTCTTCGAGACACCGCCACGGCTCCGCGAATTACGCAAGGACGCGCCTCCCCTTCTGGATAATCTGCTTTCGCGGATGCTTTCACGGGATCCGCTTCTTCGGCCGTCCGACGCCGGAGTCGTCGCGGCCGAGCTCGCCGCACTCGGTAGTCTCGATACGACGGGAAGCTACGGCGCTCGCGAAGCCAGCCGTCACGCGGATATCATCACGCGCGGCGAGCAGCGCCTTGTGAGCGTGATGGCTGTCGCCTCGAGCCCATCGAGCGTGCAGGAGTCGATGGACGACGACGGTACGTGGAAGGATACAAAGCCCCTTTCGGCGAGACTTGCCTACGCGATTCATCCGTTTGGCGCGGGCCTCGAAGCGCTCGCGAACGGCATTCTCGTCGTCACGCTTCCGGGTCGGCATAGCGCGACAGATCAGGCAACGCGGGCGGCACGGTGTGTCCTCGCCATGCGCACGGCCGCGCCGGAGGCCATCATGGTCCTGGCCACCGGCCGTGCAGAGCTCGACGCACGCGTGCCCACCGGTGATGCCGTCGACCGAGCCCTTCGCATGCTCGAGGCACGGCCGGGCGACACGTCAGCATCGGCAAGCGCTCGTCCGCCGATTCGCATCGACGGGGTAACGGCCGGGCTGCTCGACACGCGCTTCGTTGTGCGGACCGACGGCGCCGGAATCGAGCTCGTTTCTGAGCAGGCTGCAGTCGACCCTGGGCGGATGCTTCTTGGCAAGCCTACGCCCTGCGTCGGTCGCGAACGGGAACTTGTCATGCTCGAGGGGTACTTCGCAGAATGTGTGGCTGACGACGTCGCGCGCGTGGTGCTCGTGACGGCGCCCGCAGGAGTTGGGAAATCACGTCTTCGATACGAGTTGCTCCGCACGCTGCATCACCGCGGCGACCCCCACGAGGTCTGGACGACGCGCGGCGATCCGATGCGAGCAGGGTCACCGTTTGGCCTGCTGGCGCAAATCCTCCGCGCCGCGGCGGCCTCGCACGACGGCGAACCCGCTCGCGTCCAACGCGAAAAGCTTCGCGCCCGAGTTGGACGCCATGTCGCAGAAAGCGAGCAGGCGCGAGTCACGCAATTTCTCGCCGAAGTACTTAGCATCTCCATGCTCGAAGGAGCGGATGTGCAGCTCCGAGCCGCCAGGCACGATCCACGGATCATGGGCGACCAGATGCGCCGCGCGTTCGAGGATTGGCTTCACGCAGAATGCACCGCCCAGCCGATCGTCATCGTCCTCGAGGACTTGCATTGGGGCGACTTACCGAGCGTCACGTTCATCGATGCCGGGCTGCGTGCGGTTCAAGACAAGCCACTGATGGTGCTCGCGCTCGCGCGGCCCGAAGTGAAAGATCTCTTCCCCGAGCTATTTGCGGAGCGCGGTGTCCACGAGCTACGCCTCAAGGATCTTTCAAAAAAAGCAAGCGAACGGCTCGTCCGTCAGGTGCTCGGCAACTTCGTCACCGAACCGACGGTCGCGCAGATAGTGACGACGGCGGCGGGCAATGCCTTCTATCTCGAAGAGCTGATTCGAGCCGTCGCGGCCGCCGCTCCGGGCGCGCCGCTCGGTCTCCCCGAGACCGTGCTAAGCATGGTGCAGGCGCGTCTCGGAGCGCTTGAGCCAGAGGCGCGGCGCCTGCTGAGAGCCGCAAGCGTGTTCGGGCAAACGTTTTGGCGCGGGGGCGTCGTTGCGCTGCTGGCGGGTCAAGACGGCGAGGCGCACGTCACGGCTTGGCTCGATGAGCTCTGCTTACGTGAAAGCGTTACGCGCCGCGAAGAGACTAGGTTTCACGGCGAACAGGAATACGTATTCAGGCACGCTTTCATCGCGGAAGCCGCTTATTCGATGCTGACTGACAAGGACCGAAGCATTGGCCACAAGCTCGCCGCGGAGTGGCTCGAGAGCGTAGGTGAAAGCGAGGCTGTCGTGCTTGCCGAGCATCTCGCGCGCGGTGGCGAGCCCAAGCGAGCCATCGGTTTCTACCGGCGAGCGGCGGCGCAAGCGCTGGAGGGTAACGATCTCGAGGCGTGTCTTCAACGCGCGAATGCCGGCATGGCGTGTGGTGCCGAGGGCGAAGTACTCGGCCGGCTCGCCTTGCGAAAAGCTGAAGCCCATCGTTGGCGCGGGGAGCACATCGCGGCGAAAGCGTGCGCCGAACAAGCATTGAAGCTCCTTCCGCGCGGAGGTCAACGTTGGTTTCTCGCGGCAGGCGAAACCGTGGAGGCGTCGGCTCGCCTCGGTGACGAAGGCGACCTTCATCGCACGGTCGACGAGCTCTGCGAAGTCGGAGAACAAGGGACGGTCAGCCCTCCCCACCTTGTCGCTCTCGCGCGCGCCGCGTGCGTTCTCATGCAAGCAGGAAACTACCCTTCGGCCGACGATCTACTCCGAACGATAGACGCCGCCTTCGAGCCGTTGCGATCCGCAGGCGACGATCCGCGGTCGACCGCAAGCGTCTATCGAACGCGCGCCTACCGGGCTTCCGTCGCGGGAGACGCAGCCTCTGCGCTTTCCCTTTACAACGTCGCCATCGTTCAATTCGACAAAGCTGGAGACACGCGTTCCGCGTGCAGACATGTGGTTAGTGCCGCAGCGGCGTGTATCGAGCTCGGGGCGTACGGGGACGCGGAACGCGCGCTCAACGACGCCCTCGTTTCTGCCGACCGCATGGGGCTATCGGGCGTAAGGGCCATCGCCGTTCATCACATGGGCATGCTCATGTCGCGACTCGGCGAATCCGCCGCGGCTCTTGCGCTCGCCGACGAAGCCATCAAAGCGTTCAACTCGCAAGGGGATCACCGCATGGAGGGCGCGGCACGCATCTACCGCGCTCGCTTCGTCGCGACCGACGGAGAGCTCGACCGCGCACACGTCGAACTCAAAAGCACAATGCTCAACTTTGCCCTTACGAAGCCCACGCAAGCCTATGCACTCGCCATTCTCGCGCGCACTACGTTGAACGCCGGACGGCATGCCCTCGCGGAAGCACCGGCGCGTGAGGCGATGGAAATCGTCGACATCCTAGGCGGCGTAGAGGAGGGAGAATCGTACATTCGCTTAGCATTCGCGGAAGTCCTCCATGCCCTCGGGGATTACGACGCAGCCCGCGAGGCTATCGGAACCGCGCGCGTCCGCATTCTGGAGCGCACTTTGATGATTCACGACCCGACGTGGAGCGTGAGCTTCGTCGAATGCGTCGACGAAAATGCGCGCACCTTAGAGCTCGCCCAGCGTTGGACGCTTTGAAGCGACTCGGCGCGTGTTGAACACGTGGCTTACGCGAAGCCGAGCAAATTGAGCGATGTTTGCTAGGGTGCGGCCCATGACGCTTCCGTGCACCGCGACGCTCACCCCGGTTCGAGCCTTGGTGGACCTCGTCGAGCGTGACAAGGAGCACGATTGCGACGGCTTTGGAGCCCACGCCATCTGCGTCAAAGTCGACGCGGTGGCGGATCTCCCGACACGCTTCGGACGGTTTCGAATCGTCGCATTCTGGAACAACCGTGATGGGAAGGAACATATCGCCCTCGTTCACGGGGACGTGCTCGGGGCGGAAAACGTCGTCACTCGACTCCATTCCGAGTGCCTGACGGGCGACGCACTCGGTTCGCTTCGCTGTGATTGTCGCGACCAGCTCGGTGTCGCACTCGAGCGCATTGCGGCAGAGCCGTGCGGCATTCTTCTTTACCTTCGCCAAGAAGGGCGCGGAATCGGACTTTTGAACAAGGTGCGTGCCTATTCACTTCAAGATAGCGGACTGGACACTGTCGATGCCAACCTCGCGCTCGGGTTTCGCGACGACGAGCGTGACTACGCGGTCGCGGCTCACGCACTCGCGAGCCTCACCGTAAAGTCGGTCCAGCTCCTGACGAACAATCCCAAAAAAGTGACCGAGCTCGAACGCTATGGAATTACAGTTACCGCCCGTATTCCTCACGTGATTCCTGCGAACGAACACAACCGATTTTACCTCGAGACGAAGGCCAATCGCTCGGGCCATTTCATCGACTTGGACGGAAAACCTCACGTTGCTGAGCAAGGCGACCCGGTTGTCGTGGCTTCCCCATTTACACCGAAACGAGTAACGACCGAATGATGATTGTCGAGATTGCCCGCACCTACTTGTTTGTCTTCGGCGCACTTACGATCGCTGGCGGTATCACAGGGTTTGTAAAAGCGAAGAGCCATCCGTCGCTGATTGCGGGCGGGATCTCAGGCGCGGCCCTCATCGTCGCTGGATTTTTGGTCGGCGCGCGCGAGCGCCCGCTCGCCGGACTTGCGCTGGGAATGATTCTCTCGATGTCACTCGCAGGGCGATTCATCGGGGCCTACAAAAAGAGCGGAAAATTCATGCCCGCGGGTCTTATGTCGGTGCTCGGGATGACCGGGATCGTCGTCACGATTCTCGCACTCGTCCTGCCCGGCGCATGAGCCATTGTCGCGCGACCGCCTACGTTCTCGTGGCGGGCTTGGCGTGCGTTTCGTGCTCCAAGCGCGCTTCCTTTCAAGAGTCGGAGCGCCAGGCCGAACCGACGTCCTCATCCAGGTCGCCTCGCGAACGTGGGCTCGACGGAGCTGTTGGGCCTGCGCGTGGACTCGACGCCGACGCCAACATCCTTCCAAGCGACGCGCGTGTTGGGTCGTGGAATATCCTTCTCATCAGCATCGACAGCCTGCGCGCGGATATGCCGTGGGCAGGGTATTCGCGCCCGATAGCCCCTCGCCTCACGTCGCTACACGCGCAATCGATCTCCTACAGTCACGCGTACGCAACCTCCTCGTTTACGTCAAAAAGCATCGCAGGAATACTTAGTGGGCGCTATCCCTCGGAACTCCTCCGTACCGGCAATTTCTTCACAAAGTACCTCGCACCGTCTGAATTCATATGCACTTCACTCGCAGCGCAAAACGTCCCGTGCGTTGCTGCCCACGCACACGCCTACTTCGGTAAAGGTCAATCCGGTTTTGAATCTGGGTTTCAATCTTGGAAGCTCGTACCGAACATCGCGTTCAACTACCAAACAGATCCGTACATCACTAGCGACAGACTAACCACGCTAGGTATAGAGATGCTCGGGCAGCTCGCGCAATCTTCGAGCAACGGAAAGCCGTTCTTCGCATGGCTACACTATATGGATCCCCACGACGAATACCAGAGCCACAAGGAGAGCCCCCACTTCGGGACCCGGCCGCGCGATCTCTACGATGAGGAGGTATTTTTCTCGGATCTTTCGATTGGCAAACTACTTGATTTCGTCAACGCTCAACCATGGTCCGCGCGAACCGCCATCATCGTCACGGCGGACCACGGCGAGGCTTTCGGGGAGCACGGTGTAACGCGTCACGCGCACGAACTCTGGGAGGAATTGATCCACGTCCCGCTCTTCTTTTTCGTCCCGGGGCGGGCCGCGCGCGTCATCGAGGCTCCGCGTGGACATGTTGACCTAGCGCCCACGTTCGTGGAGTGGCTAGGCGCGACGCCTATTCAAGACCTGCAGGGCGGAAGCCTGTCCCCTGAAGTAGGAGGTGCTGTCGCTCCCTTACGCGACGTGATCTCGGACTTGCCGGAAGACGAGTACAATGAGCGGCGGCGCGCTCTCATTCATTCTTCGCTGTCGCCGGCGGGCGCCCAAACCTTGTTCAAGCTCATCGCATACGGTGCTGATACGCGTTTTTCCCTCTACAATCTCACGGAAGATCCGAAGGAAGCCACAGACCTCGTGCGCCAGCAGCCTTCGCTCTTCGCCGAGATGCGCACTCTCTACCGCGAAGCGTCAGCGCGCATAAAGGACATCCCGCCCCGAGGCGGGATACCTTCGCACGCGCGCAAAGATTAGCATAACGACTTTGAGGTGACGGGCGAGGACCGAGAGGGCGTTAGCGTCACGCCCTTCCGGTACTCCTTCGCTTCGTCTCCCGTTTATGCCAATCTGGCTTCAGCTATGCTGAGTCGACGGGACGAAACCCAATAGCTCTATTCGGCGGACCCGCCTGGAGACGTTGTCCAAGCCTTCATGATCGCATCGCCTGGGCGATCCATGTGCACCTTGTCATCGACCGTCTTAACCCAGTCGAGTGGAATGTAGTGGTGCTCGCCCTTGGCGTCCTTCGTGAGCTTTAGCTTGTTGCCTTCGACGTGGTCGACTTTCGCAAACTGCTTGTCCTTCGAGCAAACAACGGGCATTTGGGGTCGAATCTGAGCTGGATTAATCATATCGAATACCTCCTAGTAGGGACGACCACCAAGCTGCAACGTGTATGCCTATCCCACCTCGACCATCTTTCGCGATCGTGGGTCGCAACGGCCAGACGCCGCGCATCTCGTGAGCTCACGGAAGGCTCTTAGGTACTCCGGACCCGTGGGTACACCCTTTGATTTTAGCCAGTTTCGCACGGGCAACGATATCTTGTGCACGTTTCGCAAATTGCTCGGCTTCCGCCAAGGCAGCCGCGTCATTCCGGACATCTGGGGAAGATCGCAACACCGTGGCATAGACGCTACAACTCCTCGCGAGTTCCACGTCGTTACCAATTTCCTCGAACACCCAAATGGATTGGAGAAGATGCGTGCGCGCGCTCAGTGCGCTATCGGCCTCAGCAACACCGGACGTCACCCGAGCAGACGCTATCTCTCCCAACGTGCGAAGCGCGACTCCTAACTGCACCTTGCACTGCAGCGTGCGAAAAATGTCGACGGCTCGCGTCGCGTCGCGGTGGGCACGAGCCGTTGCCCGCTGCGCGAGGTGCGCCTCGCTCAGGACGCGAAGCGCCTCACCCAGACCGAGCTTGTCGCCGAGTTCTTCGGCAATCGTGACGGCATGACCGAGGTGATGAACGGCTTGCGCAGGGTTACCAAGTCGTAGTTCGGTCGCTCCAAGATTCGTCAGAACAAGAACGAGGCGCCGTCGGCTACCGGATTCGTTCGCCACCTCGCGGGCCTCGAGAAAGAGCGTCAGCGCGCGCGCATCGTCGTGCTGGTCCTGAGCCACCGTGCCCAAATTGTTGAGGGAAACGGCAACGCCAACAAGGTCGGCTATCTCACGCCGAATGCGCAACGACTGCTCGAATGCGTCGAGTGCGAGTTTGAACTGGCCCGAGTCCTGGTAAACAAGGCCAAGGTTGTTGAGCGAACGCGCGATCGAGCGGCGATCGCCTAGCTTGCGACGCGCAGTCAGGCCGCGCTGGGTTGCTTGAAGGGCAAGCGAATGGTTGCCCCGAAGCAACCAGAGCTTTCCGATGTCGTCGGCCGTAGAGGCTACGCCGGCATCGCTCTTTACATCTTCGAATAACGCAAGCGCGGATTCGAGATGTTGCTGAGCCTCATCGAGACGACCCGTATCACGGTAGAGGCGACCGATGCGCGTGTGCGCGGCAGCTCCCTCCGATCTGAGGTTAAGACGATAAGCCCGGACCAGCATTTCATTGAAGGCATCGAGCGCCTCGTCGTTCTTACCCAAAACGTGGAGAACGTCACCGTAGTTGTGCAGCGCGCGGAGTTGCTGTTCGGTCGACCCCTCTGCGCCGTCGCGCAAGAGTCCAAGGCCCTTTATATAGTATTCGGAAGCCTTCGCTGTAGCGTGGCGCGAACGGGCGAGATCTGCGGCATCGAGAAATGTTGCGGCGGCCTGAACGACGAGGGAAGCGCTCGACTGATGGCGCGCTAACTGGCCAAGGTGCTCTTCGTGGGTGCGAACAGCCGGCTTGAAAGAAAGCCAATCCGCGACTGCCTTGTGAAAGCGGATGGCCTGACCGCGTGGGAGGAGCGCGAGAAGCGTCTCGCGCTCGAGATTGTGCTTGAAGGCGAACTCCTCCTCGTCCGGGAACGTGCTGTCCGGCAGCGTAAGAATGTAATCGCGCTCGCGAAGCTCCTTCAATGTCGCGCGAATCGCCGCGTCGTCCGTGACGGAGCCGCGGGTCCACATGTCTGGGGCGCTCGCGTCGAGGCGCGCGATCGAGAGGAGCCCACCCATCCAAAACACGCTGCCCATGGTCG
Organism: Polyangiaceae bacterium; assembly: GCA_025353725.1. Lineage (GTDB taxonomy): Bacteria > Myxococcota_A > Polyangia > Polyangiales > Polyangiaceae > Labilithrix. The sequence continues at coordinate 15,093 of JANXOF010000006.1, forward strand.
CTGCACGCTCAAGAACATCGCGCTCATCGGCACTCAGCGCCGAAATTCGTGCTTGAACGGCATCGACAACGGTAAGTGGGAGACGCACCTCGGAAAGCCTTTCGGCGTGCACGCTCCACGTCTCGGGCTCGGCGAATTCGTCTCTAACCTGAAGGACGTTATGGTCTCGAAAGACGGAAACCATGCGTTCGAGAAGTGCCGGATTGCCACCGGCCAACGTGACCGCCGCGTCGACCAGCTCCGCAACGCCTTCGGCGCCACCGCATGGCGCGAGGAGCGAGATCATCACGCGCGCCGCATCGGAGTCGTTCAGTGGCTCGAGATCGACGAGCCTATGGCGAGACCCGCCGGCTTTGGCCCAACCGCCTTGCGTGGCAAGAAGCTCGGGCCGCGCGAGGCAGAGGATCAAAACGGGTCCGACTAGGCTGTCGATCAGATGCTCGATGAGCGCCAGCGATTCGCGCGCCGCGACGTGAAGATCATCGAAAAGGAGGACGATCGGCGACTCGGCAACACCGACGGATCGGCTGACGCCACCCACCGCCGTCTCTGGTCGACGCGCGTCGGTCTCGATAAACTGCGTGAGCACGGAGCGGCGGAGCAGACTCATCGCGGCCGCGTCGTCACGTACCGCATCGACGAGCGGTGACGAGGTGAACTCAAGGTGCATGAGTTGGCCGAGAAACATGCAGATATCATCCACTTGGCGATCCTGAAGGACGGCGCTCACGTGCTGGCGGACCTGAGCCCTGGCCGCATCATCATCGACTCCCTCAACGATGCCAAAGCGCGCGCGGAGGATGAGCGAGAACACCCCATAGGCCCCACTCCCTTCCCGTGCCGAGCCGCGGAAGACGCGCGGTGCACCCCGCTCGTTCGACAGCCGCTTCGAGAGAAAATCGCGAACCAAACGCGTCTTTCCGACCCCGTTTGCGCCGAGGAGCGTCACCACCCGCGGCTTGCCGTGGTCGCGCACGTCCTGGAGCGACTGTTCGAGAACCTGAATTTCGGCGACGCGGCCAACGAGTGCCGCCCGGCGGTCAATCGTCCCGAAGCCCGGAGGGATAACGCTAACAGGTTCGCTCTTGCCGGAATCCAAGGGAGAACTATACCCCGACCTTCGCCTCGCGGAACCCGCGTTAGCTAAGCCAACCTTTCAAACGTCGGGGCAGGCGCGGCCCACGACGTGCCGTCATGCCGTCATGGGGGCCTAAAGGCCTTGGGCCAGACGTCGAAGTTGCAGCGGTCCGTTTGTCCATGTCGTACCTTCAGGAAGGCGTCAGGTTCGAGCGATAACGCGCACGGCGCGCGCCGCTTTCGGAGCCCGGGCGCTCGCGTGCCGATTGCGTCCCCCTTTGCATGAAAGCGCAAGTGACCCGATGCGTTGTCGCGATGGCGCTCATCCCGGCGTGTGCCGCGAACTCCGACTCCGGCGACGAACAGGCTACGGACTTCGCCGCACTCGAAAAGGAGTCGGGGACGACGTGGACCGACCTGAGAGAACCCGAATCAGGTTCGCTGAGTCTCCTCCTACCGATAGGCACTCCGCACGCGCTCGACGGCGCCGCGGAGGATCCCGGAAAGGCCGTGGTCGCCTTCTTGTTGCGGCATGCTCGCGTTTTTGAACCGGCAGGAGCGTTGGCGATCGAACTCGCATCGGTCACGCAAGGAGCGCTTAGAGACACGCACCTTCGACTCCAGCAGAACGTGCGCGGCGCCCTCGTCGAGGGCGGAGAGATCCACGTCCACCTAAATCGGAATCGTTCCGTCGACTACGTTAACGGAAGATACGTTTCGCGCCTACACGACTTTGACGTGACGCCGCGTTTGAGCCCCCTCGCTGCCGAATCAGCGTCGCGTGTGGCGTTCGTTTCCGATCGAAATGGCGTCGATCGTGCGCAAGTGAAGACGCTAGAGTTCCCCTCACTACTCGTGATGTTCCGCGAGCAAGACGGGGAACCAACATTGGCGTACCGAAGTGTCGTCGGACTCAGCACGAAGGATGCCTCTACGGTCTACATCGACGCCGCGACGGGGCGACGGCACGCACTTCTGCGGCAGATAGACGACTCACGGGAACAGGAGCACGTGTATTTTCGCACGAGTCTGACAACGCGGCGCTCACTCGCACGTTCCCCGCGAGGTCGACAGAAAACGGCGAATTCGTGATGATATCCGAACGCCGTGACGGTCTCCCTCTGGTCGAGACGCGAGGGTACCTCGGAGACGGGAATCCTGGAGAGGTTGTAAGGAGTGCCAGTCTAGACCGCGGGTGGGACGAAACCGCTAAGTACGATAAGGGCGCAGCCGTCGATGCCCAAGCCAATGCTGACGCTATCGTGCGTTAATGCCAAACCAGGTTCGGACGAAATTCGATGGATGGCCGCGGGGGGCCGGTCGTATCTCTTGTGCATTTTGGCAGCACGAACGCGGGCTACAACACGCTCGAAGGAACGATGTACTTTGGAAGCGGCGGTTACGTGTTGGGTCGACCAACCAGCGGTATCGTGACAAATGCCTGGTACCTCATGACTTTTGGAAGAACGAATTCCGTTTCAAAACATCGCGCTCGTTGCGGCCTCGGCGTTCATATCGCCGAAGACATTTGGTACAATACCGTCGACCTGCTCTGCGAAGGCGAGGCGCTACTCCGGTCCTAGAGAATGCCGACGACGACGAATTCGTCGACGACTAAGACGCAGTGTCCGTGCCCTACCGTGATCGGCGCTCGTGCCGTGGTGCGGAAGCGCCCGAATCGCGGATAGTGGAGACGCTCGGTCAGCTGTGTTCGCGACGCGAGGGCCGATCTCGACTCCGATTGCCCAGGTTGGACAATCCACCGCTCGCTACCCCTTAGGCGTCGGGGGCGCACGTGCGACTGTCGATGGCTCCGGCAAGGTCGTAGCGCCGAAGCTCCTCGGCTATCGAGCATCGATGTCCGACGGAAGCGAGCGCGCGGCGAGGGTGCCGCCAGGCAGCATGCCGCGCGCGCGGAGTGCGTCCGTTCACAACCTCCGTGACGCGAGCGGGTGACATGCTGACCTTCGCCTGGGGGAAGCCGCGTTAGTCGTGCTCAAGCACTCCATCGGGGTCGGAGACTGGCGCGCGCGACGCGGGCCCTTGCTCTTTCGGCGATTCCCACCTGGGGCGAACTCCCGTAAGCGGTGTTGGAATTACCGCTGAATCGAGGCCCGGCACTGCGGGCGAAAGATTCGGAATCAGAGAATCCGTGTTCGCGCTTTCCTCCTCGTGATCTGCAGGCGGCCTATCCATCGGCTTCGTGGGCACCGCGTGCGCCATGGCGCCGTGGGCGGGCATGGGAACTGCCGCGTGCGGAACCGGCCCAGACGGGACGAGGCGCGTGGGCGGCGCGACGCGCACGGCAGCGGCCGAACGACCGTGCGTGGCCAATGCGCTGCCGCGACCGGCGAAACGGGCTCGCCCGGTCGGCTGCTCGATGCACTTGTCCATCCCCGCTGGACAGCCGATGCGAACGTGGAAATGATCGTCATGCGGTAAAGCGCCGCGCGGCTGGGCCAATACCTCGGACGCATGTACCCGCACCGCGAGAGGTGCGCCAACCTTCGCGGCGTAAGCGAGAAGACGCTCTCGAATCGGTGTCGCGACGAACACGTGGGTGACTTTGGCTTGACCATCCCCGACGACAGCCGCAACGAACGCCCAATTTCGCGCGTCGTCGAAGTGCGCCCCAGGCCAACTCGCGGCCGTACCGTCACCGGCGAAGGCGACCATCTGGTCACCGTACATCGGTTTACCCGATGCGTTTTTGACATAGAAACCGACGTCGGCATCGCGCCCGCTCTCGTGCGAGGCGTGCCGATCGAGTTCACCGCCCCCCGCTTTCGAGAGGTGCCCAACCGACAATACGGCGTCGGGGAACTGCTTACGCACGCTTTTCGCCGCCCGATCGACGAGGCCGACCAGCACGCTGGTACCCCAGCGAACGTCCGAGCCGGCGTAAACCGGATAGCCGCGCAAGTACGGCGCGTCCGAGAGATGGACGCCGCCAAGGAGCTGCCCCTGCGTCGGGGAACCGATGCTTTTGCTCGGCATCAGGCGCAACGGCGTCGACGCCGCGCCTAAGCTCGCCGTCGTTCCGTGCACACGGACGATTGATGCTGGAGTGCCATTCGCCGCACCGTCGCGCCGTGAGTCCTTTGGCGCGGAAGGTGCGCGTTGCGACGCTGGCGTCGCCGACGCGGCGCCGGACGCAAGTGTGATCGAAAGAGCGAGCGAGGCTACCGCGAGGCGTGGGACTGCCGCGGGGCGTGGGATAGTGTGTGTCGGCACGGTAGCGCGGAGCCCACCACGCAGCGCTCGGCTGGGCCAACTTCGCCGCCTCGGCTTGCGCGCGGTCGCGGCCTTCGATGTGTCCCTGGCCCGAAAGAAGAAGAGCGCTCGACGCTACGCGCACGTTTCAGACTAGGCTGCTGCCGCGATGAACAAAGTCTTCAAAAGTGCGCGCGAGGCAGTCGCTGATATCCCGAGCGGCGCTACCGTGCTCGCAGGCGGCTTCGGACTGTGTGGCATACCCGAAAATTCGATTCGTGCGATAGCGGAGCTAGGGGTCAAGTCGCTCACGTTCGTCTCGAACAATTGCGGCGTCGACGACTTCGGGCTCGGCATCCTTCTGCGCAACAAACAGATTGAAAAGATGCTCTCGAGCTACGTCGGCGAAAACAAAGAGTTCGAGCGCCAATACCTCTCAGGCGAGCTCGAAGTCGAACTCTGCCCGCAAGGCACTCTCGCCGAGCGAGTTCGCGCGGGCGGCGCGGGTATCCCAGCGTTTTTCACGGCTACGGGCGCGGGGACGGCCGTAAGCGACGGCGGCTTGCCTCTCAAGTACGCGGCGGACGGAACGGTCGCGAAAGCGAGTCCGAAGAAGGAGACGCGCACGATCGACGGTCGTCTCTATGTGTTGGAAGAGGCTATCACCGGCGACTTTGCCATTGTGAAGGCGTGGAAGGGAGACCGGTTTGGTAATCTCGTCTACCGACATACGGCCATGAACTTCAACCCCATGATGGCGACAGCCGCGAAGGTAACCATTGCCGAGGTCGAGGAGCTCGTTGACGTTGGCGAGCTTGATCCCGACCACGTTCATACGCCGGGTATCTTCGTCCACCGGATCTTCCGCGGCGACGCCTTCGAGAAACGTATCGAACGACGGACGGTGTCAACATGACTATGAATACGTCTCAAAAAGGACTTTCACGCGAACAGATTGCGCGGCGAGCGGCGCAAGAACTCCGAGACGGGTTCTACGTCAACCTGGGAATCGGTATGCCGACGCTTGTCGCAAACTACATTCCCGCGGGCGTCGAGGTCGTCCTGCAAAGCGAAAACGGGCTACTGGGGATAGGCCCCTACCCTAAAGAGAAGGACATCGACGCCGACCTCATCAACGCGGGTAAAGAGACCGTCACGATGCTCGCGGGCTCAGCAATCTTTTCTAGCGCAGATAGCTTCGCGATGATTCGCGGCGGGCATATCGATCTCGCCATTTTAGGCGCTATGCAAGTTTCAGCGCGCGGCGATCTGGCGAACTGGATGATTCCTGGAAAGATGGTGAAGGGGATGGGCGGCGCCATGGACCTCGTGGCAAGCGCGAAGCGGGTCGTCGTGATCATGGACCACGCGGCCAAAGACGGCGCACCCAAAATACTTGCCGAATGCAATCTTCCACTGACCGGACGAAAGGTCGTTCACCGCATCATCACCGACCTCGCATGCATTGACGTGACCGACGACGGGCTCATCCTCCGCGAGGTGGCGCCGGGCGTCAGTGCGCGAGAAGTTCAAGAGCGAACGGAACCTACGCTCAGGGTCCCCTCCGACCTCATCGAAATGAAGGTCTGAACGAGAATTCAAATTTGAAAAGATCAACCCGTGAGCTTCGACGACTTGTCACCTCTGCGCACCCACGGAAGGTTCGTCGGTGCGATGACGTGCGGTGTGCCTGGGGCCATCGCGGGTGATCTAGACACCGCGTGCAGATTTGATGGTATAGACAGCGCGGTGGTCGTGAGCGCCGCTAAGCTGGCATTCGCTGGAACGCGCGACTTCTCGGTCGAAGCCTGGGCACGACCCACGGACTTGAGCGGAACGCCACGCCTCGTTGCAGGCGTCAGCGGGACGCCTTACCTCGATGGGTGGTCGATTACGTACGGCAACGGTCCCAGCGAACGACCGAGCATCGAGCGCGATCGAGCGGGCGGAGCGGAAACCGCCTTCGCGGACGCGGGACCTCTGGGAGCTTACGTTCATCTGGTCGGGACTTACGACGGCGCAAACCTTTGCCTCTACGCGAATGGAATCCTCACGTCGTCCGTACCGTCGCCTCTACCGGTGCAAGGGTTATCCGGCAACGCCTTCACGATCGGCTCGGATGGCAATCTAGTAGACCAGCATTTTACTGGAGATATCGACGAGGTCGCTGTCTACGACCACGCGCTGCTCGCGAGCCGCGTGAAAGCGCACTTCGATGCCGCGACCTTGGGCGCAAAACCCTGAGTCGCACCGAACGTCATTGCGGAGTTTCCTCCTTGCGCCGACGAAATACAAGGTCGAGAACGCGAGCCCATCAGTGAACAAATGAACGGGCGGCGTGGGTGAACGATGCAAGGTCCTCCAAGGTCAGCCAATGGTTCGATAGGTTGAGTAGAGGCTTTGTGGCGTAGCCTTGGGGTTGTGGAAACACGCCAAGCACGCCAACCGAAGCGAAGGAGTGAGGTCACCGGAGGCACTCAAGCACCGGATTCGGAGGAGTGGTCAGCGCGCACGAATCTAACGATGGTGCACGCACTTCGCCCACTTGTTCGCGCCCTCGCACGGCTGCACCCCGTCACATTTGAGGGCACCGAGAACCTGCCGCAAGGGCCAGCTATACTGGTCGGAAACCACGGCACGCTCGGCTATGAGTCGCTCCTCTTTTTCGAGCGCATCTTTACGGAGTGCGGTCGTTTGCCCGTGGGTCTCGCGGATCGCTTCTTTTTCAAAATTCCGGGCGTGCGCGACGTTCTCGTGCGCCTCGGAGGAGCCCGCGGGACCATTCCGAACGGCCTCCGCGCGCTTTCTCAGGGCAACCTCTTGGTCATTTATCCCGGCGGCGCCCGGGAGACACTCAAGCATGAAAGTGACAAATATCGATTGCTTTGGGGCAAGAGCTTCGGCTTTGCGCGGCTCGCCCTCAAAGCGGGAGTTCCGATCATCCCGTTTGCAGGCGCGGGCGTGGACGACACCTTTCGTATCGTGGCGCACATCCCGGGATCGGGCCGGATGCTGATGGGCCACGCGAAATATGATCTGCCGCTCGTCTGGGGTCGGCGCGGGCTGCTTCCCGAGGCCGTGCCTTTCTCGTTCCGCTTCGGCAAGCCTGTCGTTCCCCCGACGGGGGCGAATGCCGATGACGACGGTGCCGTCCGCGCCTTCCACCACGATGTTTGGACGCGCACGCAAGCCTTACTCAGCGACCTTACACGAGACTGGTCAATAGCTAATCTTGGGGATCACCCCAAGTTATGAAGGTGCTTATTCTTGGAGGCGGAGGCACGCTCGGTGCCTTTTCGGCCGGCGCGTTGCGAGCGGTAGAAGAGTACGGCTTCGTGCCTGACATTCTCATTGGGTCGAGCGCTGGGGGTATCAATCTTCTTCGTTATACGGTGAACGGTCCCGAGGAGGCCGTCGCCTTCTGGGATTCCGTCGCCGAATTCGGAACCGTCGTACGAGGTCTACTTGGCGGAAGGAACTTCAGCGAAGGGCTGCTCGACGCGAAGTGGCTTCGCGCGCGCGTGGAGGCTGGCGTCGACTTCGAAGCACTGATGCGAGACCGACGAAACCTCGCGTTTTTGGTGGTAAACTTGAAGACTGGCAAAGTGAGCGTGAGGGGCAACCGCACCGAGGCAAACGCGGACGCGTTGCGCGCGGTCTCTCGCGGTGCCTATGCGTTGCCGCCCCTGCTCCCCCCGGTCGTGCTCGGTCAAGAGGTGCTTGCCGATGGCGGACTTCTCCACAACGCGCCACTCAACGCGGCAGTAAAGCTCGGCGCGACGGAAATTGTGTACTTGTGCAACGTCCGAGCAATTCCGAAAGACGGATTTAGCAAGACATCCACGGTGCGTTCCTCATGGCGATACGCCGAAATATTTTTTAGGCGTGCCTCGAACGTTGGATTCGTAGACGCGGAAATCGTTGACGAGAGTTTTCGCGGCGTTCCGTTTCTTGCCATCGCTCCCCCTGCGACGCTCGGCTTCGGACACGTCATGCGCGTCATGCTTCCACGCGCCGAAGCCGCGCAATACCTTATAAGCACGGGCTACGACTGCGCAAAAAGAGCTCTCACTCAATGGCGCCCCAAGTGAACAGGACGTAAGTCGCTCCACACCAAGTCTGCTCTCGGCACATTGTCAAAGCGCTATCGCAAAATACATCTCGGGTCATTCGACCTTTCGGAGACGCTTTCGCCTAAGGACGGCAAGTGAACCCAGTAACATCAACCCGCTTAAGCAAACCGTCGTAGAGTTCGACGGCTTGCGCGCGCTAACGGCACAGCCTGACGCGTCGTCCACCCCCGCTCCAGGCGGTAACACGCACTGCCGGGAGGCGTCGCAAACCGCCGGTGAAACACAATCGGAAGCCGTGGTACATAGCGAAAGGCATGTGCTCGCGTTGCACGCATAAGGCGTGCAGTCTGTCTGTTGCCCGTCCACGCCGGTTAGTGTGTGCTGACCGTCGCAAATCGCGCCACCGTTGGGGCACGTCGTCGATTTCCCATCGCAAACGAAGCCACCCGAGCACCTTGGCGCGCCGGCGTACCCGCTACGAGCCGGGAAACAAGTTCCGTTTTCCGGAGCTCCCAAAGACTGCGAGCAAACTTCGCAGCCTTGGTTGCAGGCACTCGCGCAGCAGAATCCGTCGACACACGCTCCCGTGGCGCACTCGGCTCCGCCGTTCGAGCAAGGTTGCGCCTTTGCGAGTTTGCATTGTCCGGCTGCGTCGCAGGATTGCGTACCGTCGCAATTGGGAGGGTCGGGCGCACTGAGCACTGGCGCGCACTTCCCTGGGCTCAAAGCCGTGTTGCACGATTGACACGTCGCGCAGCTCGCACTGTCGCAACAAACCCCGTCGACGCAGGAGCCTGAATCGCATTGGCTCCCCGTCGTGCAAGCACCGCCGCGCGACGCGAATTCCCAAGTATCCGATAATCCCTGGCCTAAGACGCTCGAACCACTAAAAAGAACGACTCGACCACGCCCGCGATCGAAAGCCAAAGGAAAGTAAAGCCGAATGGAAGGAACTTTCGCGGTCGCTATCTTTTGCCATAGTACGCCATCCCACTCCCATGTTTCAGAGGACCCGGCGCCCCCGAACAGAATGGTTTTTCCGCGCGGCGTATCGTAAGTCATTCCAAAGCTGTCGCGCGGACTTGGGGCGACAGCCGGAATACGGTTTACCCACGTCGTCCCGTCATATTCCCATGTATCACCAACTTCATTCTGTGGCGTGCATGAGGTATTGCTGCACGAGTAACCTCCGAAGAGAACCGTGACATGACGCGCGCTATCGTACGCCATCGCATGAGATTGTCTGGCGCTTGGAGCGGCAGCCGGCGATCGCTTTGCCCACGTTGCCCCGTCGTACTCCCAGGTGTCACCGAGGGTTTTGCCTGAGGCCGTCTCGCCGCCAAAGAGAACGATGACTTTCCTGAACGAGTCATAAGCCATCGCGTGTGAATCCCTCGACGTCGGCGAGGCCGCAGGCGAACGCTTTTGCCACTGGGAGCCGTCCCATTGCCATGTATCAGAAAGGCTATTTCCCGTCTCGCACGCGGCGTTGGCACATAAATAGCCGCCGAAGAGAATTCCGACTTTCTGTGAGTCATCGAACACCATCGCGTGAGCAAAACGAGCCTGCGGTTGGACAAGGGATGGATGGGAAAGCCAAGTTGCCCCGTCCCATGTCCAGGTATCGCCAAAAAGGGTCGTGTTTGCACAGTTGAGCCCCGCGCACTGCTCACCACCGAACAGTACGCTGTTCCCGCGAGCTGTGTCGTACACCATGACAGCAGAATCGCGCGCCGGCGGAGTCACCGCGGACTTCACTTCTGCCCAGGAAGCGCTCTCCGACGAGGGACCTGCGGGGAGTTGCTGGCGACCTGCGCGGGTCTTCGGGTGACGGACTTCGGAGTCTTCAGTGCTCTCGCCTGTCGCGCTGCACGCGACCGCGATAGCAAGCGCCGCCGCTCCGAAAATACGTCCGTCAAATACGTTTGCAACGTTATCCACACTCGCTAGCAAACCGCTCGAGGTCATCCGCGTCAAGGCGGGCAAACCGCATCGCTGTGACGCTGAAGGCATAAGTCGCACCTTACTGGCTAATGTCCGCGGTGTCGGTCGTGTGCAAATCGCCTCGTGCGGCCTGGCGGGTGGACCTCGCTCACGCAGAGGGCTACGGTGAGCCACGTGACGGAGGAAGCTCTACCCTCGAAGTCTCTTGAGACAAGCGGCCTCGAATCGCGCACGTCGACGGTTCGATACCCGAGAGCGGTTGGGGACGTCGTAGCGGACAAGTACAGGCTTGAGAGTGTACTCGGAGCGTCGGGGATGGGTGTCGTTTTCGCAGCGACTCATATGCAATTAGAGCAGCAGGTTGCGATCAAGTTCCTTCTCGGCAGCACTGTATCTGACGATATGCGGAGTCGATTTGCGCTCGAGTCCAAGGTGATGGGAAAGATACGAAACCGTCACGTCGTTCAGGTTCTCGACGTAGGTAGCGTCGACGACGGAATTCCTTATATCGTGATGGAGCACTTGGCGGGCGAGGACTTGCTGCGCGTATCGAGACGCGGTGGGCTCACCATAGGCAATGCGATTTCTTACCTTGTCGAGGCATGTGAGGGTCTCGCGGCCGCGCACGCCGTCGGCGTTATTCATCGAGACATTAAACCTTCGAACTTGTTTTTAGCCAACGAACCTGACGGAACTTGTAGTGTCAAAGTTATCGACTTCGGCGTTGCAAAATTTCGGGGTGTCGACACGAATCCGGACGCAGGAGAGGGACCGCTCACTCAGACGGCCACCGTCATCGGGTCTCCGCGTTACATGTCGCCCGAGCAAGCGATTGATTCGAGGGGCGTCGATGCGAGGACGGACGTGTGGGCCCTTGGCGTGATTCTCCACGAGCTGCTCGTCGGTAAGCCGCTGTTCAAAGCGGCGAGTTTTGCCGAGGTACTCGTCAGTGTGTTGAGCAAGCCGATTGCCCACCCGTCGGACGTGTCTCCGCAGATTCCTCGTGGCCTCGGAGATGCTGTCTTGCGTGCACTTAGTCGCGATCGCGACACGCGGACGTCCAGTCCGCTGCAATTTGCTCGCGAAATTGCTGTCTTTGCAAGGTCCCTCGAGAACGAAGCGTTAGGTGACATGCGCCTCGCCGCGGTCTCGTCGGCGTCGCATCACGGGATTGGCGTCCCTCCGTCGAGCGCCGCTGCGTGCTTCGATACGCTGGCACAACCACAATGGGGGCTGTTGCAAGCGGGAAGCGTAGAGGTCAGCATCGTCGCGACCGTCGCTGCAGAGATGGATAAGCGACCACGAAAGCGCTGGCCCGTGAAATTCGGGTTACCTCTTTGCATCGCGGTCGCCTCTGCTTTTGCGCTTTTTGCGCGCTTCACGCATGTCGCACGGACGACAAATGCCGCTGCCGTGTCTCCCGCGAAGCCAGAGGCCACCTTGGGCGCAACAGTCGAGCCATCGACGGCCGCGAGGACCGAGAGGACCGAGAAGACCGAGCGCATGCTCGAAGTCCATGTAACGGTACCGCCTGGAGCGAGTGTCATGGTCGACGGACGGCCCGACGTCGTAACGAATGGTACGGTGAGGTTACAAGGTACGCTCGGGCACACGCACCACCTCAAGGCCACGTTGCAGGGACGGACCGTCGAAGCGGATATTGCGATTAGCGAAAACGGTCCGATCCCACCCGCGATTTTCATGCCGCCTCCGATGGCCGCAGGAGGGCCGCAAGATGTGCGAGCAGGAGCGCGACAGGTGAAGGCGCCGAGCACGCTGCCACGCGTTGAGTCCGCTTCGACGAAGAATCCAGATCTGGCAAGGTCCTTCGAGTAAAAATGGTGGCTCGATACGTAGGCTCCGTCGTTCTTGCGGTTGCCTTCTCCGCGGTGAGTTCGCACGTTTTGGGTCAGTCCTTGCCACCCGGTTCGGTCGCGCCTCAACTGCGGACGGCTGAATCCGCGAAGGCCGAGGCCAGGGCCAGTTTCGACCGCGGGATAACCCTTTTTGACAACGGTGCCTACGACGCCGCTCTCGTCGAATTTCAGCGGGCGCGTCGCCTTTTCCCAACGCGGTCAGCGAGCCGAAACGCAGAACTCGCACTACGCAAATTACACCGCTTCGACGAAGCATTGGACATTGTCGAAGAGCTCCTGCGCGAGTCTTCTTTGAGCGATGCGGAGAGGCGCGGTCTCGTCCATGAACTTCATGAGCTCACCGCGGTCGTAGGCACTCTCGCTGTCGGATGCGCTGAATCCGACGCTGCAGTTCTTATCAACGGTATCGAGCGAGGAAAGACCCCCTTGCCCCGACCGATTCGCATGTCTGCAGGAACGCACGTCGTTCGCGTGTTCAAGGAGGGTTTTTTGCCCTACGAAACGCGTGTCGAAGTGGCGGGCCAAGAAAACGCAACGGTCAGCGCGACACTTCATGCGTTCATGCAAGGCGGCCGCCTTGCGGTTTCGGAGGACCGCGGTGCGGCGGTTCACGTCGTGGTCGATGGCATTGTCACGGGGACAACGCCGTGGGAGGGCACGCTGCCCGTGGGCCCTCACACCGTGTGGCTCAAAGGTGATGGCGATGTCGGCTCTCCCCCCGCATCGATCGATGTCGCCCTGAATCGATTGAGCAAGCTTTCACTCGTTTCCGAACCGGTGCCGTGCGCGCTCCGTGTCGAGCCAACGCCAGTGAATGCGCGCGTAGCCCTCGATGGCGTCGATGTCGGCAGCGGAGTGTTCCGCGGTTCGCTTCGATGTGGAGGGCACGTGGTCGAACTCGCCGCCCCCGGCTTCTTGCCGACAAAAAAAACGCTATCGCTTTCGAAAGACATACCTTTCGTCTTCACCGATTCACTTGACCGCGACCCCAACTCAGCACTTTTTCGTGCCGCCAATCCGTCACGCGTAACGTTCGACCTTCGCGCCGGTGTGCCCACCGGAGCATCTCTTGGAGGCTCACTTGCGGGAGGCTCGCAGGGGCCCGTGCTGGGATTAGCGGTTCAGGCTGGAGCAGGTTATCAGCTTGGATCCGGCTTCGGCCTCTCACTCGACGTGGGCTTTTTGACCGTCGGCCAATCGATCAACCAACGTTCGGCTTCCGCGTTCCCAATCGGCCTCGCGCCGCAACCGGGCGAAGTGAGGGACGAACTCGGGCTATCTGGGCCGATGCTCGGCGTGTCTCTCGCGCTTGAGCGAGGCGAGCGCGTAGTTTGGAGTGGGCGATTGGGTGCGGGGGCCTTTCTCGGCAGCTGGTCCGACGTGCGGTCGGGGGCGTTCACGACCGCTGGTGGCCTCGCCTACGCGGTGCCAGCGGTGACCGAGCGCGGGGAGGCGCGGTTCGCCTATTTGAATCCCGAAGTAAGGATTGGACTGAGACTCAGCAAACACATCGTCGCTCAAGTGGGCATTCAGGCACTTGCATTATTAAATACATCTAGCGCCACATGGAGCGATTCAAAGCCATTTTTAGCGGGACAATGCCCATCCCCGGACATAAGAGCGTGTGCCGGGCTCGCAGGATACGGAGCCTCAAAGGTTGTCGGAACATCACTTTTGGCACTTCCGCTCATCGGCGTACGCTATGAGCTTTAATCGAGCGCAGGCTCCTACGGCTTGTCACAGTGACTCGCGACTCGTCGACCCGTAGCCATCTCAAAAGTCAGGCACAACCCCCCCCAGAGCCGATTCAAGTCGCACGGAATCTCCCTTCGGGCGATTCGGGTGGGAAGAGCGTCGTTCGCTCCAGCAAGGGCAGGCGTGAGAAGACCATTGGCTAGACCTTCGCCGAGCAAAAGCGACCTTCCGTGGTCGCGGCGTTTCTGAGCCCGCGGTTCGAGGATCAATCGACAATCGCGCGTTCTGCTGATAGCGCAGTCTATGCACGCTACGTCGAGGCAAGCCAGGCCCATGCTCCCGTCACGCCTTCTCACCGCTCAAATGCTTTGCAAAGCGACGCTCGAGCGAGCGCTCCTCATGGGCGCTCTCACCGTTGTCAGCGCTTGCTCAGCGAACGCAGTCGTTCCGACATCCAACGTGCAAGCGACCTCACCCACGTCGGAAGACGCGGGCGCGGCCGACTGGTTCACCGCGATTCCCGAGGCATCAACGGCGCTCGACGCGGAGGTCAAGCTCACCCTCGACACGCACCACGCCGCCCTCGCGACAACGCACCGCGAGCCGCAAGCTGGCCCCGTTCAGTCGACACGTATTCGGGGAGCGAGCGTCGATGTGACGGGGCGCGCAAAAACTATTGCGGCTCGGCCAGGCTGGGTTTGGGTCGACCTCTATCTGGAAAACCATGCCGACGTCGCGCTGCGGGACGTGACGTTTGCGCTCTCTTCGTCGAGTCCGCTCTTCGACGTCAATGTCGATCCGCTCACGGAGACGCCACTCCGTGCGTCGGCTCAGTCCAGCGACCCGCTCAGCGTTGGCGGCGTCGCCGCTCGCGGCGTTCTGCACGTCGCGTTGGCCGTCAAGGAGAGCATCAATCCGATCGACATCGGGCTCGTCATCCGTGGGACGACGACGACGCGGAGAGAGCAGCACTCGTCCGGCATCGCAGTCTCACCCGACGGCGAAGAGGTTTGGGCAGTCTCGAGCGACGCGAATACCGTGTCGGTCGTTGACACAGCGAGCGATACAAAAATAGCGACCTTGCCCGTCCCCGCGAACCCGTCGAGCGTCGCCATCACGCCAGATGGCGCCTTAGTCCTCGTCGCGTGCGCGAACGACAATCGCGTCGTCATTGTGGATCGGAAGGAGAGGCGTGTTCTCCAAATACTCGGCGAATCGGGCGGAATGGGCCGCGACTTGCGCCACATCGTCGTGTCGCCGGACGGCACTCACGCGTATGTCAGCGCGTACGTTTCGGACCGCATCACGAGTTTGCGGCGCCGTGTCGACGGGACCTACTCCGTCGACGGCGTACTCCCTGTCGGCCGTCGACCCGTCGGAATGGCCGCTACGGCGGACGGCGGCGCGCTCTACGTCGCGCACTTTCTTCCCCGGGGCACGGCGAGCGACAACGAGGGTTGGGTAAGCGTCCTGAGGCCTTCACCGCTCTCGCTATCGCGTGAAGCGATATGGCGTGATGCCGGCAATAGGAAAGAAGCCTCCTGTCTCGCACAGCGTTTCGGACAACCTGCGGATGCGCTTCTCTTTGAAGGTGTCTCCACGCAGCTCGCAGGCGTGTTCCTCGCTCCCGGCGGCGCACTCGCGTGGGTCCCAGGCTTACGGGTCGGCCCCACGGCCCTCTGGGAGTTAGCCTCAGGCAAAGTCTTACCGGGCATTACGCGGGCCACGTTTTCGCCGGCTTTCCTCTCGTTTATGGACACTCGAGATCCGGGCCGCGCGGCGCCAAAACTCAGCCCACTCGTTGTCGACGTTCCCGACGCAGATATCGACTTTCTCCGTTGCGGAAAACTCACCTATGAATCCGAATCCGTGGTGCGAACGGCGGTCCCGGGCGAGGTCAACGCCATCTTCAGCAACGGGGCTGCCGTACCGACGGGGTCGACCGCACTCTCCGAAGCGGGTGTGAGCCGTTTCGTCGCGTTCTCACGCGGTGGTCGACGCGCGCTTGTTCTTTCCTTTACGGCCGATGAACTGCAGCTTTTTGACACTGCCACACAGCACGCTTCGGCCCAGAGACAACTCAAACTAAGCGGCTCGAACCCCGTGAGCCTCGTGGTCACTCCCAACGGCGCGAAAGCGTATGTGCTTTATGAAAACTCCACGTTCCTGTCCGTACTCGATCTCAGCGCTCTCGCGGACCCAGAATCCCTGCCGGTCGCGAGCTTCGTACCCTTCGAATACCGAACTACCGCGCGCGCCAACAACTCGTTTTTGACCTCGTCGAGGCTCGTGCGCTTCGTGGGGGAGGTGCCCGAACTGCCCCCCGTCCGCGAGATCAAACAAATCCGGGTCGCAGACGCGGATCCACTCGATCCCATCGTGCGCCGCGGACGCATCCTTTTCTCATCGTCGAACCCCGATAAGTACCCAACGCTCACCGCCTCGAGGCAGGCCGCTTGTGCCGCATGTCACCCGGGCGGCGGTCACGACGGCGCCGTCTGGGCCACGATGGAGGGCGAGCGCCGAACATTGAGCCTGCGTGGCGGCGTCTTCGGGCGCGGCTGGCTTCATCAATCCGGAACCCATCGCGACATTCTCGAATTCACGGACACCATCGTCCCCGAGCGGCTCGGAGGAACAGGGTTGAACGCCTCCGACTCCGCGGCGATGGCGACCTACATCGCGCGCCATATTCCAAAGCTCCAAGCGCCCGAAGTCGACGACGCCAAGGCCGCACGCGGCAAGAAGATTTTCGCAACTTCGTGCGCCGGGTGCCATCAGGGCCCTGCATTCAGCGGCGGCGCGACCGATGGGAACGACCCTTGGGGAGGCGGGCTGGCGCGCGGCCCCGCGCTCTACGACGTGGGCACGGCGTCGAGCACGTCGAACGTAATCCTGCCGTCGTTTTTCACGTCTCGCCTGCCCCCGCTTTCAAGCCAGCTTTACGACTCCGTTCGTGGTGATCGCGACTTGGGCGACGGCGACGTTGCACAAACGACCCTCGATTTTCGCGCACGTCCCAAGCGGACGCGCGGCTTCATCCGGCCACCGAGCCTCGTCAACGCCTGGGACTTTAGCGTCTTCTTTCACGACGGTCGCTACACCTCGCTCGATCAGGCCGTCCGCCACCTCAACACTGCGCTCGCGTTAGGCCTTGCCGAGCCTGAGATCGACGACGTGGTCGCTTACGTTAAAACGTTGTGAATGGACAAGCGAGCGATGTCTTAGGGAACGACCGAGAAGTACTTCTCGGTCGAGGCGGTGAAAGCATGCCGAGCCAAAGGTTCTCGACCCGTCTCTTTAGACATCTCGGCGCGCGGGAGGGTGAATAGAGTCCAACTATGGGTACCCACCCCAAGCTCCTGGACGCAGAGTTCCTAAAGCCGCTCGACAGTAACGAGCTTCTCATTCTTCACGACTTCCAAAACTCCGTTATCCGTACTTCACTCAGAATCGGGCTCGACGCCGAGCGCGCGTAGGCGTGCGGCGAGTCGATCGGCGCGAGACACGGCATCGTCGGCGCGGGACACGGCATCGTCGGCGCGAGACACGGCATCGTCGGCGCGAGACACGGCATCGTCGGCGCGAATGCGTTCGATTTCGAGCTGACGCGCCGTCTCCTCCTCGCGGCTCACAACATCGTCGAGGATCGTGCCAAGCCGCACGATGAGCTCTTCGGCCTCGGGCAGGGCCGCCGAACCGCTATAGAATCTAACCCGCCCGGCTTCCATGGCCAAGTCGAGGCCAAGCACCCGCGACGTCCACCTGCCCTCCTGGGGAAGGACCGGTTGATAGTCCGCGCGCTCCGGCACTAGGCGATATCCGTTCAAGCGCGAACGGAGAGGTTCGAAAACGAAGTACTCTGGGATCCCGAGCCGGGCGTACTTCGCTACGTTCTCTTCGAAGTCCTTCGCTCGGTTTCCAGACACGTGAACCTCCAGGACGAAGTCGAGCCCTCGCTCCTCCGCAGAAACGACCCACCTCTCTCGAAGGCGAGGATCCACGTCCAAGACCGCCAGCACGTCGGGCCCAAACACCCGCTCATTGGGGTAGTAGACCGGCAGCTCCGACGACAAGTACACCCGGCGACGCAAGCGGCGGAAGTACTCGCGGAGGGACTCAAGAGCGCGCTCCTTCGGCAAGCGATGGCGATCGCCTTCGGGCGGATGAAGCCGAGGAACCTCCGAAGGAAGCGAGTCGGCAACGCGAACACGATGCTCGTCGCTCATCGCCTCCCACTGCTCCGGCGTAGGGGCGCGCGGCTCGTCGGGATCCACCACGTAGGCTCCTGAAGGCATCGCTCGACTCTACGCCGACCGCCGAGCTGAAGCTACTCGCAGACCGTCAGTCACCGCACACGACGGAGCCGTAGGGTCAAACGGAGGCAACGCGGTCCCGCATCCCCAATCGATGGTTTTTGCTCTCAACCCGCGTGCGCGTATCCCCTCTCCCGCTTTGATCTAAGGAATGGCCTGGAACTTATAAGCGACGCTTTCGGAAGATCCCTTCACTTTCGAAAACCTCGCTGATTCGCCAACGGACACCGTGTCAACGCGCTAGCGGTGTTGCGTGTCTATTTCGATAGAGTACGTGCCGGCGACGAGTTCGGCCACTCCAACGCTGTAGAGCCGTTGGAGCTTTACGCTTTCCTCATTCGTGACTACCTCGAAGTTGAGGTCAGGCTTCCCAGACTGGACACTGAGCACGGTGGTCTGTTCACCGACGGACTGCCACGAGAACTGCCCCGTCTTTCCTTGAAGGCTACCGTTGGGACGGGGTTGGATGCCGTCGGGCGTCACCGGCAAGACGAGATCAGCGGACAAGCTGGTAAGAGGCAGTTCTCCAGTCGACGCACTGGCATCGCGGAAGACCTTCTCATCCGTACCAACCGCGGTGCGAAAAGTTCGGACGCCCACCGCTGAGAGCTGCGCGCCTGCCAAGTTTGGCGCGCTCACGACGAACGAAGATACTTCGTCGCCAAATCCAAGCAAAAAAGGATCATGAAGTCCCGGTAAAAAAGCGTACACGAGAAGAGGTCCTGGGCCTTCAGGTAGCGTCGCCTTGAAATTGCCGATTAGCGGCACGGGGAGCAACGACGTCGTGAAGGCGAGGACTCCTTCCGGCGCCACCGTAGTAGATAGCTTCGAATACCAAAAAGCACTTCCACTGTTTGTCGAGGCAAACACGTGAACGGCAACCTCTTTAGGCGCAGCCGCGCTCATAAAGGAGTGGTAAAGTGAAAGCGGCAACGTTGTCGTCCCCGATAGATAAGACATCTTCGTCTGACCAAATCCATGTGCCGATTCAGACTTTACGCTGACAGAACATCCCTCTACGTAAGGACAGCTCGCCGCGCCTACTGTCATCGATAGCTTTGCAGCGCCGGTGTCCCTGCCCCCTTCAGCACCTACCCGAATCGTCGGCGAATCGCTTGTGATCCCGAGAAATACGCGCGTGCGCCAGAACCCCTCCCGACCAAACGAAAGCATGCTTACGTCGTACTGCGGCTCGACATTCGAGAAGAGAAAGTGGCCCTCCGCTGGCACACAAGACACCAGAAGCAATCCTTAAGCGCCGTGCTTCATTCATGGACACCCTCCCGATTCGTTGACGGCACCGCTAGCAGAGAATCCGACTGCGTGCCCGTAAGCGACCAGTTTATCGCGCAGAGAGCGTCGTCTAAGCGAGGTAGGCGCACGCGGTCTCGAAGCGTTTGAGCGCCGCTTCGAGGCGTTCAGGAGCGACGATCACCTTGGCTCGGACGCGGACCAACCGACTTTTTTGCCAGTCACAATAGCGCTTCGCCAGAGGGTCTTTGCGCTGCAGAAGGAGCGGGCCGACTTCGAGTTTCACGGCGTCGGGGCAGGCTATCGTCGCGTAGCTCGGGTCGGCACCGATACCGCGAACGAACGCGCAGAGCGTGTAATACTGCCCATTCGTATGAATCATGCACTCTTCACGCAAATGCCAGCCGTGCTCACGTGCCCAACCTCGAACATGCTCCGGCGCGTAGTTCGGTTGGAGCACAAGCTGTGTGACGCACTCGAAGCTCTTCGGCGCGTCCTCACACACTCGGCGAATGAGAGCGCCGCCCATCCCCGCGATCACTACCGCATCGGCCGCGAGCGACTCGAGCGCGCGAAGGCCATCGGCCTGGACGACGTGAATTCGGTCAACCAAGCCATAGCGCGCTACCGTTCGGCGCGCCTCGTCGAGCGGACGCTCGCGAAGGTCGGCGGCGATGGCCTTGCGGGCAACACGTCCCCGCACTGCGAGCACTGGAAGCAGCGCGTGGTCCGTGCCGACGTCGAGCAGAACGTCGCACGGCCGAAGCATCGAAAGAATCGCCTCGAGTCGCACGTTGGAAGCCATCTCACCCTGTCGGTCTCTACGTAGAGCCGACGTCGACTCCGTTCACGGGGGTCGACGTCGGACGCTTCACGACTCAGTTAACCTTCGGTTGAACGCCCATTTCGCGGAGAAGATGGTCGCCGTTGTCTACGGCGTCGAGCAGCCAAAGCACGTAGCGCACGTCGACGTGAATGCTGCGCGTCAACGACTTCGTAAAGACCCAGTCGGAGGCCATCGCCTCGTAATTGCCGTCGAAGACAAGGCCAACCAGCTCGCCCTTCGCGTTGAGCGTCGCGGAACCCGAATTGCCTCCGGTGATATGCAAGTCGGCAAGAAAGTCGACAGGCACATCACCGAGCTTTTCGTCCACATAAGCGCCGGTGGTCTTCGCGTCACGAGCCGCACGTAGACGCTCGGGCACGTCGAACGGCGCGACTCCCTTGTCCTTCGCGATAACCTCGGTGAGCGAGGTGAACGGCCGATAGGGCGCGGACTCCGCAGTGGGCTTGTAACCGCGCACGGTGCCGTACGTAATTCGGAGCGTACCGTTTGCGTCGGGCGCAAAGGGCTCCTTGCGATAGGCACGCATTGCCTCGATGTATTGCGGCTTGAGCACCGACATCCGGCCCGCGAGCCGCTCCTGGCGCTCCTCAGCCTCGCGCGCAAGCGGCCTTAGCGTGAGCGCAAGAGCGACGATAGGGTCTTTGCTTTTGCGGAGATCGGCCGTTGTCGCTTTACGAAAGAGCTCGATTCGAGTCTTCGCGTCGCCGAGCGTCGTGGTGTCGTAGAGGCGAGCCACGCTCTTTTTGATGCCCTCGTTCGACGTCTCTTTCGCGTCGATAATTTTCGCGAACGCAGGACTTCTGTCGCGCACTGGAACGCGCGCGGCGCGCTCAATCGCGAGACCGAGAAGGGCCTCGTCGACCTTTCGATTGTAGCTCGTGACAAGCCCATCAAGGGCCTGCTCGCGACGTGCCCAATTACGCTGCTGAAACTCCGGATCCCGGTCGGAATCAAGCTTTTCACGCT
The DNA here is from genome assembly GCA_025353725.1 of Polyangiaceae bacterium. Lineage (GTDB taxonomy): Bacteria > Myxococcota_A > Polyangia > Polyangiales > Polyangiaceae > Labilithrix. Next base: position 36,352 of record JANXOF010000006.1, read on the forward strand.
CCTCAGCCATGCGAACGATCGAAGCTGCGGCCGACATCAAACGAGGAAGGTTCAACTCCTCGCGCAGCTCAGCGTCGGCCTCGCGATGCGCCGCGTTCTTCTGCACTTCTGTGCCGATGGCGCCGAGCACACCCCCGAACTTCGCTTTTCGCGTCTTGTCGCCGTCGACGAATGCGCTGAGCTCCTTTTCCATACGCGCCTTGTCCTGCGCGAGCCCCCCCTTGACGAGCCCCTCGAGCTGGCCCTTCGTGTTCGTGAGCGCATTGCCAAATCCGCGTACGTAAGACGTCGCGCGAATCTGTGCCTCCTTGTCGCCCTTCGTCGCCTCGTCGAGCCGCGCGAGATATTCTTCGAGAAACTTCTGACGGCGCGGGTAACCCCAGGCGATCGTCTCGCTGACCTCGGCGCCCGTCTTCAACGATTGGGTACGCCCCGGATATCCCGCGACAAGAACAAGGTCGTTTTCGCGCAAGGGCTCTTTGGCAATCCGAAGCCAGTGGGGCGGCTTGTAGGGAACGTTGTCGGCCGCGAAATCCGCCGGCTGACCGTCTTTCCCTACGTAGGCACGGAAGAACGAAACGTCGCCCGTGTGCCTCGGCCAGCGCCAATTGTCGACCTCGCCGCCGTAGTTGCCGACGCTCTGCGGAGGCGCCCACACGAGACGCACATCGCGAATTTCAAGTTGTTCGATAAGAAAATGTTGCGCCCCCTCGTAGAAGCTCGCCACGCTGCAGCGCAGGCCCGTGCGGCCCTTCTCGCACGCGGCAACGGTCTCCTTTTGGCGCTTTTCGATCGTTTTGAATCGCTTGCGATCGTCGGGCAACGTCGCAATGCCGTCCATCACCTTCGCGGTCACGTCCGTGACGGCGCGGGTCACAAAGATTCGCGACTGCGGTCCGTTGTTTTTCTCCTCCGCGTGGGTCTTTGCGAGGAACCCGTCAACCAAAAGATTTTGAGCTGGCGTGCTGTTGTGCTGGAGGGCGCCGGTGGCGCAGTGGTGGTTCGTCGCGACAAGTCCTTCGGGCGAGATGAACGACGCCGAACATCCACCGAGACTCACGACGGCTGAAAGCAACCCTGAAGTCGGGTCGGCAAGCTCGCTCGGGTCGACGGCGAGCCCGAGCTCTTTGAGCTTTGTCGCGTGCGCGGTCATTTGATTCGGCATCCACATGCCGCCGGGGTTCTCGAATCGCGCGGGGGCAGGCTGGTACGCCTTCGCTTCAGGTGACTCGGCCACTTTCGGGACAGAACCGAGCGCGGCGCCTGGTGCTTCTGGTGCCATCGGAACTGGCGGACGGTCGCCCGCGCACGAAAGTGCCGCGAGTGAACCGGTGATGCCAAACATGAAGAGGAAACACGAACTTAGGGGGGATGTGGGATTTCGTCGCATGCTTGGGCGTCCTTAGCACTTCCGCGAGCGCGGATAGAGCACTGTAGAGGTGCGACAATTGCCCACCTCGCTTGCGAAGTTCTCTTGCTTCTCGCGCGACCCACTGGCAACTCATCCGGCCGTGGCAGAACTCGAGACGACGCGCGAACCAAAACCGACGCTAGACCCCGAATCGAGCGCACTCAGTGGGCTGGTGGCAGCGCTCCGAGCCGTGGCCAAACACTGGGCCATGGTGGTGGGGCTCGTGCTCCTCTGCGGAGCAGGCTCGCTGGCGTACTCGAAAACGCTCCCAAAGGTCTACGAGGCGCAGACGCTCCTCGAATTTGACCCCGACGTCATCAAACCGCTTGGCAACAAGGCCGACCCGATGATCGGCTGGAGCGCCATCTGGGATACGCGCGAGTACTACGAAACTCAGTACCGCCTCATGCAAAGCGACCGCGTGCTCTCCGCCGTCGTCCGCGATCTCTCGTTGCAGTCGGATGCAGGGTTTCTCGGCTACAAGCCCTCGGGCCCCGCGCCGCTCGAGGCGGCGGTCATGAACCTGCGCGGGCGGCTTGCGATCGAGCCGGTCAAGGGAAGCCGCCTCGTTCTCGTGAAGGTACAAAGCACCTTGCCCGACCAAGCGAGGCGCCTCTCGGACGCTGTCGCGCGGGCGTACATCCAGCAGAATCTCGATAAGATGGTCAGTGCGACGGGCGACACCGTCGTCTGGTTGGCCGGCCAACTCGATCACTCGAAGCAAGACCTGGAGCAAACCGAAAACTCGCTCCACGACTTCAAACGTCAAAACGACTTGCCGTCGAGCACCCTCGAAGACCTTTCGAAGCCGATTCGCCTCGAGATGCAAGAGTTCGATTCCGCGCTTTCCCGGACCAAACTCCGGCGATCCGAACTCCTCGCGCGGCACTCTGAACTCGCGAAGATCACGCCCGAAAACCCGGACCAGGTACCTGCCTCGGAACTGCTCTCCAACACGTTTTTAGGCGGCTTGCGCACGCAGTACCAAGTCGCGATGCGCGAGCGAGCCGAACTCGTCGCCGAAGGCAAAGGCGAGAACCACCCCGCGGTCCGCAAAGCCGACGAAAAACTTGGCCTCGCGCGCACGCACCTCATCGCCGAAGTGAAGAATATTCAAGGCGCCGTCGCCCGCGATCTGGCGATTATCGAGCGCCAGGAAGGCGGCGAAGCGGTTCTTCTGCGAGAAGCTCGAAAGAAAGCCGTCGACCTCAACTCCAAAGAAGTCGACTTTCACAGGCTCGATCGTATGCGCGCGCAAAACGAGAAGCTCTACGCCGTGCTTCTCGAGCAGATGAAGGAGGCCGACCTTCGCCGCATGATGAACACGAACAACATCCGCCTCGTCGACAGCGCAAAGGAGCCCGAGTCACCTATCGCCCCGCGCGTCGCGACGAACGTAGGCATCGCGCTGCTGGTTGGGCTGGTCCTTGGGCTTGGGCTCGCCATTCTTCGCGAGCAGCTCGACAACACACTAAAGACAGCGGAAGACGTTGAGCAAGGGCTTGGAGTCACCTTCTTGGGTCTCCTCCCGGACGTAGCAAGCCAAGACCAGGCGAAGGGCAGCGGCAAGCGCAAGAAGCGACGCGCGGACCCGTCCGAGCTTCCGCCCGAGCTACTCGTTCACGAGCGCCCGACGTCCGGAATGGCGGAAGCCGCGCGGTCACTTCGGACGAATCTCATGTTCATGAATCCCGACCATCCGTACAAGCGGCTGCTTGTGACGAGCGCGGCGCCCTCCGAGGGCAAAACGACGGTTGCCGTCAGCATAGCGATTTCGCTCGCCCAAGGCGGTCAGCGCGTTTGCATTATTGACTGCGACCTTCGAAGGCCACGGCTCCATCGGGTCTTCGACCGGGCGGGGGATGTCGGCCTTATGAATGCCATCCTAGGCGAAGCGACTGTCGAGCAAGTCGCGAAGCCCACCGTCGTACCGAACCTTTATTGCATCCCGTGCGGTCCAATTCCGCCGAATTCGGCCGACGTCGTATCGTCCGAGAAATTTCGGCGCTTGCTCGACGAAATTTCATCAAAGTTCGACCGCGTCGTCCTCGACAGCCCGCCCATCGTCGCCGTGACGGACTCTGCGATTATCTCGACCATCGTCGACGGCGTCGTGTTTGTCGTGAGGGCCTTCAGAACAAGCGCGAACCTCTGTCGCTCCGGATTGCGCGCGCTGCGCGACGTCGATGCTCCCATCGCAGGCGTAGTCCTCAATGCCGTGAATCTGGACCGTCACGAATATAATAATTATCACTATTACTATTACAAGCGCGAGGGCTACAGCCCCCTGCCTGCCACGCCGACAGTCGCCGCGGCGACCGACGAACGAGCGCGTTCCGCTCCGCTCAACTGACCGCTGGCCCTTGCCTGAATGAAGGCATTCGCCCAAGACAGATACGGGGGACCCGAGGTCGTCTCCCTTCGCGAGGTAACCGAACCGAGGCCGGGGCCTGGAGACCTCCTGGTCGACATTCGAGCGGCAAGCGTCAATCCCGTTGACTTCAAGATACGATCGGGCACTTTAAAACGACTTATCAAGGACTCGTTTCCACTCATCCTTGGATGCGACTGCAGCGGCGAAGTCGTCGCTGTTGGTGACGGTGTGACCAAGTTCGTGCCTGGAGACCAAATTTTCGCGAGGCTTCGGAAGGAGCGCATCGGCACGTTTGCCGAGCGCGTGTTGGTCGATGCCGTATTCGCGGCCAAAAAGCCTGCGAGTCTGTCTCATGCCGAGGCCGCGTCAATACCGCTCGTCGGACTCACGAGCTGGCAGGCCCTCATCGGCATCGGCCATGTCGAGCCGGGTGCGCGCGTGCTCATCCACGCAGGCTCAGGAGGCGTGGGTACGTTCGCTATCCAACTGGCAAAACACTTGGGCGCGGTCGTAACGACCACGGCAAGCACCAAGCATCACGCGCTGCTCACTCGTCTGGGAGCGGCTCACGTCGTCGACTACCGCACCTGTAGGTTCGAGGACGCGGTGGACCTGTGCGACTTCATCCTCGACACCCAGGGCGGTGAAACGCTCGAGCGCTCGTTCAAGGTCGTCAAAAAGGGAGGCGTCGTAGTCACGATCGGCGGCAGCCCTGACGCGACATTCGCGAAAGCCTGGGGACTTCCCACATGGATCGTGTGGGCGCTTCGCCTTTTGATGCGAAACGTTACGCGTCTCGCGCGTGAAAAGAATGCACACTTCGAATACCTTTTTATGCGCCCCGATGGCGCCGAATTGGAGCGCATTGCGGCGCTGCTGAGGAGCGGTGCGCTCGTACCCGTGATCGACCGCACGTTTCCGTTTGAAGAAACGCGAGAGGCTCTCGCTTACGTCGAATCGGGTCGCGCAGTGGGCAAGGTCGTCATCGTCCAGGAGAGGTAGAGCTACGAGCGCGCGGCGAGCTGTCCGCAAGCTGCCGCGACGTCGCTTCCGCCGCTATAACGCTTGTGGGTGAAGACCCCGCGCTCACTCAGCGTGTCGCGAAAGGTCTGCTCACGCGCGTCGGGTGAACGCGCGAACGGGTCGGCCTGCCCCTCCGCGCCGACCTCGATGGCGTTATAGGGAATGACGGTCACGCGCGGGTTCTTTCCAGTCTTTGCGCGAAACGCGAGGACCTCATCGGCAAGCGCACGAGCGTCGTCGACCGTATCGTTGACACCGTGAAGCAGCGTCACAGCCCACATCGGCGCAAGTCCCGTAACCGCAACGTGTTCCGCAGCGGCCGTGAGCACCTCACGAAGGTCGTGGGCGCGATCAATCGGCATAAGCGACCGACGCACCTCGCGGCGACCGGAAGCGAGGGACAGACCCAGCCGCACTTTCGGCGCCTCCACCGCGAGGCGCCTTATGCCTGACGGAAGCCCGGCAGTGCACACCGTGATGTTCCGCGCGTCAATCGCGAGCGCGCTCGGCTCGCTCATCACGCGGATGGCGCCGAGGACCCGATCTAGGTTTGCCATGGGCTCGCCCATGCCTTGGAATACGACGCCGTGGATTCGCCCCGACGTGACACCACGCTTCACCACACGTACCTGCTCGACGATCTCCCACGTCTCGAGGTTACGTGTCAGGCCCATGCGCCCCGTCGCGCAAAACGTGCAGCCGAGCGCGCAGCCCACCTGCGAGCTTACGCAAACCACAAAGCGTCCGGGAACCTCGAGCGGAATGCGCACTGTCTCGACCACGTGGCCGTCGTGCGTGCGAAGGGCGTACTTCACGAACGCGTCGACGGAGCTCTTTCGTTCAGCCACGAGCTCAAGCTTCGGGACGTAACTGCGGGCTAAAACGGCTTCACGCGCACTCCGACGGATAGCCGAACTCGGAGCCGCGGGGCTCTCATCGCGATGAACTTGGGCGATGATCCGCCGGGCGTCCTCGATGGCGAGGCCGCACACGGCCGCTCGCAGCTCTTCGCCCGTAACGCCCTGGAGCGGGATCAAAGAAGAGCCCGCGGCTTCCGACATTACACTTCTTCCGCTCGTAGCAGAGGCCAGTCGCGGTGTCAGGTGTGTTACGATCGACGGCGGTGTTCGGCTTCAGCCTCTCGGAGCTCATCGTCGTGATCGTCGTGGCGCTCGTCGTCATCGGTCCGAAAGACTTGCCTAAAATGCTCCGCAAGCTTGGGCAGTACGCGGGAAAGCTTCGGCGTTTGGCCGCTGAGTTGCGCGCGCAAAGCGGCATCGACGACGCCCTTCGAGCCGAAGGGTTAGCGGACGACATCGCTGAAATCCGAAAGCTCGCGCGCGGCGAACTCGACTCCGTCCAGCGTGCCGCCTCTCTTGACGTCGCCGGCGGCAACGTCCGAGGGGGGCTGGCTGCAGCCGCAGTCGCGTCCTCGCTGTACCACCGGACGAACGACACTACCGCTTACCGTGACGAATTTTACGTCGTCCGCGACCGCGAGTACCCACGTGACGGCGCGGATGGTTACGGAGCCCTGCCCGACAACGCAATTGTCTACGCCGACGGCCTAGCGAAATCGAAGCTCGCGACAGATCCGCTCTACCTCCTCGGCGATCCGGACGGCTTAGTGCCGGAACCGCCGGCGGCGGCGCCCGAAAGCGTAGCCGACACGGCGGTCGTGCAAACCGAAGGAGCCGTGGCTTGCGTCAACGAGAGCGATGACCTCCCACCGGAGAACGCCTCCCCTCCTGACCACACGTCGCGAGCGAGCGAGACCCACTGATGGCAACGAAAGAGCCACTAGAGTTCGGAGAGAGCGCGGAAGGCGACCCCGAAGACGACATTAAAATGACCATTTGGGAGCACCTTGGGGAGCTCCGAAAGCGCGTGGTCCGAGCGGCCATCACGCTCTTCGCCGGAGCCCTCGTGTGCTGGAACTTCCGCGAACACCTGCTCGTGTGGATCGGCGAGCCCTACCGCGTCGCCTGGAAGGTTCGGTTCCCCGACACACCGATGGAGTTGCAGACACTCGCCCCTATCGACGCGTTCGTCAACTACATGCAACTTGCATTGACTGGCGGTGTGGTGCTCGCGGCCCCGGTCATTTTCTACCAACTATGGGCCTTCATAAGCCCTGGGCTGTACTCCAAAGAGAAGCGGTACATCATTCCGTTCGTTCTCTTCTCGACAGGCTTGTTCGCAGCTGGAATCGCGTTTTGCTACTACGCATTCTTTCCATCTTTTTTCGCGTATTCGTTTTCGCTGCTCGGTCCGGTCGGAGGCGTTGGCGGACTGGTCCTCACCAGTCGACCAACGATGGAGTTCTTTCTCGACTTCGCAACGCGCATGCTGCTCGCGTTTGGCTTCATTTTCGAGCTGCCTTTGTTCATCTCCTTTCTCGCGCTCGCGGGGATCGTGACCCCAATGCAACTCGTGCGGTTCAGCCGCTGGGCCATCATCGCGTCGTTCGTTATCGGAGCGTTCATCACACCCGGTCCCGAAATGTCGAGCCAGTTCATCGTCGCCTCGGCGCTTGTGGCGCTCTACTTTTTTAGCGTCGGTCTCTCCTTCCTCGTCGCGAAGCGCCGCGACCCGAGTGACGACTCGTCCACCACCACCTAACCAGGCCACCCAGGATTAAGGTGAGATAATCGAGCCACGCCCCTCCACGGGTTTCAGCGCGTCATGAACCAAGTCGAAGCTACAGACAAATAGCGCGTAGACAAAAGACTGAACCTTGCCCGGACGATCGATGGGCATATCGCGTTCGTAGGCCAGGTGGAGCTCATAGCGCCCGGCATGACCTATCACCTCATACGTCGCGTCCAGCTCGGAGGGCACGAGCGCAGTCACGCGTCGATCCGTGAAAAAAGTTGCGTCTAACCCGAGCGATACGCGATCTTGCCACACGCTTAACTCGGTGTGCGCCGCATAGCGAAGAAGCGCGCTCCCCGTGTTATCCGGGCGCGCGGCATACGACGGATTTACAGTAAACCAGCCAAGTCCGAAATAGCCTGAGATGTCGCCCGAGGCCAAATCGCGCCCAAGACTAGGTACAATCTCCGCGAGCGAATAAAGCGCGCGAACGCGGGTATCCGCGTACGTCTGCGTAAAACCGCCTCGGTCCGCAGGTCGGTCGTGCTCGACGCGGACGCCCACTTCGAGGTCGAGTCCCTCCCCGACGCGATGGGTCGTCGTTAGACCCGTAATTACGTCGAGCTCCGTCGGACTGAGCTTCTTCGCGCCAGATCGTTCACGGTCGGAAAAAAGGCTTACGTCGAGCGGAATCGAGAGCTTACGGCCGAGCAAGTCGATGTCCGCATGAAGCGCATAACGCATAAGGGCTGACCCCGTGTTGTCCGGGCGAGCCGCGTACGTCGGATTCACCAACGCGATCCCGACCATGAGTGCCCCTTCGATATCGAAGGAACTCTCCTCGCGAGTGTCGCCGACCTTTCCCCCATGCGCGCTCCCTTGCTTGTCGAGCGCGTAGGACGGACGAGGATTGAGCGAGATGCCCACCAGCAGCAGCGCAACCGAAGCCGCTCGCGCGAGATGAGCCACGTGTCGCAAGCGGACCGGTGTCAGCGAGCCGGTTCGCTCAGCGGCAGCGGTACGCGACGAGCGTCCATCCACAAGGCGTCGATGTCATAGGCCGAACGCGCATCGTCTTGGAAGACGTGAACCACGACGTCTCCAAAGTCCATGAGGACCCAGTTTGCGTGGGGAAGGCCCTCCACGGCCAAGGCTCGCTTGTTCCGCTTGCGCAACGCTTCTTCGATCGAGCTGGCAAGCGCGGCCACGTGCCTATCGCTCCGACCGGACATGAGCACGAGAAAATCTGCGTAATCGACCCGGCCCGCAACGTCGATGACCTCGAGCCCGGAGGCCTTTTTCTCCAGCCCGGCCACGGCAATAAGGACGGCGACCTCGCGCGAGGCGTCGCTTGCAGCGCTCGTGGTGGCCGTGGAAGCGCGCCCTGCAGGAAGCTTTCGGAGACGCGAGCCGTCCTCCTCCGGTTCCTTGAGTTCAACGTCGTCGTGCTCGACCGCCTCGCTCAAGGCGCGCGACTTGCGAGCTCGCACAGCCTCGGTGCCAGCTAGGGAGTCTGCGCGAGTCTTGGAAACCGTTGGAGAGGCTGCTGTCCCCGCGACGGCTCGACGTGGGGTCGCGGCTTTCGGCGCCACGGCACCGGCTTTCGGCGCGCGCTTGGCGTCTGCCCGGACAGGTCGTGGAGCCCGCTCGGCGCCCTCGCCGGCTTTGCCGCGAGCGCTCGGCGCTCCGTGCGAGGTTCGAAGCATCGGCCGCTCTGGGCTCTTTGTCGTACGTTTTTTCGCAGCCAAGGGAACTCCTAGACTTGAGCGTGTATGCGAAGCGGACTCCGCGTCAACCGCGAATCCGAGCATTCTCAGAGTCGCAACTGCCCATCCCCCTCGAGAATCCACTTCATGGTCGTGAGGGACTCGAGCCCCATCGGCCCACGCCAGTGCAGTCGGCTTGTCGCAATTCCGATCTCTGAGCCTAGTCCAAGCTCGAAACCGTCATGAAATCGCGTCGATGCGTTCACCACGACACACGCCGCGTCGACTTCGCGGCGCCAGCGCTCCGCGTGCTGCGGATCGGTGGTGAGAATCGCTTCGGTGTGCCCAGAACCGAACGCTGCGACATGGTCAAGCGCACCGTCAATCCCGTCGACGACGCGCACGGCCACGACAGCATCGAGAAATTCGCGGCCGTAGTCCTCGGGCGAGGCCGCAAGGGCTTCGGGAACAAGCGCTCGCGTCTGTTCATCGCCGCGAATTTCGCACCCTGCGGCGACGAGCGCCTCCGCGACGGGTCGCAGGAGTCGCGACGCCTCGCGCGCGTCAACGAGGAGGCACTCAAGCGCGTTGCAGACGCCTGGCCGCTGCATTTTTGCGTTCAAGACGATGCGCGCGGCAAGTGCAGGGTCCGTCCCAGCGTCAAGGTACAAGTGGCACACTCCTTTGTAGTGCTGCACCACCGGAACGCGCGCGTTCGACGTGACAAAGCGAATCAACGCCTCGCCGCCTCGCGGGATCGCGAGGTCGACCAACTCCGTTTGCTGAACGAGCGCACGAATCGCGTCGCGATCGGTAAAAGGAAGGATTTGGACGGCTTCGCGTGGAAGGCCCGCAGCCTCCAAACCGAGTCCAATGACCTCCCCAAGCGCGGTATTCGATCGCGTGGCCTCGGACCCGCCGCGGAGTACCACCGCGTTTCCCGCCTTTAGAGTGAGCGCGCTTGCCTCCACCGTCACGTTCGGCCTCGCCTCGTAAATCATGGCAATCACCCCGAGCGGCACGCGCAGCCGCGATACTTGAAGACCGTTCGGTCGAACACTGCGAGAGACGACCTCGCCCACCGGATCTGGCAGCTCTTTTATAACTCTTACGCTAGCCGCTATGGCCGCGAGGCGTCCCGGATCGAGCCTCAGCCGGTCCAGCATGGCGCTCGTCGACCCCTTCCCGCGCGCGACCTCGAGGTCGGCTTCGTTGGCGGCAAGCACCTCCTTTTCAGCCTCCCCAAGACTGCGAGCGATGGTCTCGAGCGCGGCGTCTTTCGCGTCGCGAGCCAGGATCCCCACGCTTCGCGCGGCCTTTCGAGCAGCCACGCAAAACTCACGGACTTGAAGGTCGATCGTGGACATCCCGCCAGCCTACCGCGCTCCGTCCGTGATCGTCGGCCCGTTCGACGCGAAAATCAGGTATACGAAACCGCCGATGACGCTTTCCCTGCGCATCCGTTCGTTCTGTGAACGCTGTGAACGCTGTGAACGCACGAAACGCTTCGAGCGAGTCGCGCGCCATATGCGCTCCTTTTGTCGCGTCCGGCCTTCGGCGCTTCAGGGCTTGTCGCGGTCCTTCGTTCCCGTTGTATTGTTTGCAGTCCTCACGGGTTCACGTCCAGCGCTCGCGCAAGCAGGTACGGCGGATGGACACGAGCCCCAGCGCGAAACCAAGGTGGCGGCGCAGGCGCAGGCGCAGGCGCAGGCGCAAGCGGAAGCGCAAGGTCATTTCCTCCGCGCCAAAGACCTCTACCAAGCCGGCGCGTACCGCGAGGCCATCGGCGAACTCGAGCAAGCTCGGAGCCTTGACCCGAACGCCAAGGACCTTGTCTTCAACCTCGGCGTTGTGCACGAAAAGCTAGGAAACTTCGACGACGCGTTGGTTTTCTTTCACCACTACTTGAGGATAGGGTCGATCACTCCGCAAGAGCGAGCGAAGGTCGAGACAAACATCAAGCGAATTGAAGGCGCGAAACGGGCGATGCCGCCTGCGCCTGTGATGTCTAGCGGACCTGAAGGTGGTTTATCGAACTCGGCCGCCGTTCCCGAGATTCCGACCACGTCACCGAGACAGCCAGCGACAAGCCAGAGCGACGGCGGAGCATCAGGGCGTATCGATGCCGCCACCGTGACGGCAGGCGCTGTCGCGTTGGTGGGCTTAGGCACGGGCGCTGTATTCGGTATTCTCGCAGCGACCCACAAGCCGGGCGCCAACGAATTCACGACGGGCCGCGACGGGACTTACGACTCTTTCGCGACACGGGTACGCGACGCCCACGAGCTTGCCGTCGTTGCCGACGTTGGCTTTGGAGTCGGAATCGCTGCGGCCGTCGTTGCCACGTATCTTTTCCTGAGTCGACCGCGCGTGCTCGAGACGCCGCGACGTTCGGACTCGAAGCTTCCCGCTGGAACGCGCGCGAGTTGCGTTCCGGCGCGAGGAATGATGCTGCTGAAAGGTACGTTTTGAGCACGCGTGCCGCGCGATTAATCGCTTTAGGTGGATCGATAGTCGCTACGGCAACCGCCGCGTGCAGCCTCTTAGTCTCTAGCGCAATCCCTGAGTTCGCGTGCGCAAGTTCGGCCCCAGACGCCTGTCCGAACGGCACGACGTGCGACCTCACGGCGCGCGTGTGCGTGAGTGTCAACCGCGACGCGGGCGAAGGCTCGACGGTGAACCTCGATGGCGGACCCGTCGATACGGGCCCCGCGGACGTCATGAGCCGCGTGCCGCGCGCCCTCGGCTCGAAGTGCCGCGTCGACCGCGAGTGCCAAAGCGAGCTGTGTGGTTCAAGCACGATCCTCACGACCACCATCACCGAAGCCACGGGCCCGATCTGCAGCACCCCGTGTTGCACCTCTATGGAATGCCCGGACACCTTCGTGTGTTTCAACGGCGGGACCGGGGGCGGCTATTGCGTCCCCGCGGCCCTTGCTCAAAGGCAGCCCGCGATGTCCGCCACAAAAATCGGCGGGGAGCTCTGTTTGGGGAACCAGGAATGCCGCTCAGGACTCTGCGAAACGTCCGACGCCGGTCCTGCGCGTTGCCTCGACACATGCTGTACGCAACCGGAGTGTAGCGCCGGCGCCATCTGCCGTCTCCGACGGGTGTCCGCTCCCGGTCCAAGCCACGTGATTTGGGCGTGTGCTCTGCCGGAGTCGACCGCAACCAAGCAGCCCGGCGAGTCCTGCACCGCGAGCAGCGAATGTACCTCGGACAGCTGCGTCGGGTACGGCGCGAGCCGTCTCTGCAGACCTTCGTGCGCGAGCACGGCAACGTGCAAGTCAGCGACCGGTTTCGCGAACGGTCGTTGTGGTTACGGCTCGGATGGCCCTGACTCGCTCAAGCTTTGTTTTGCAGCTAGCGTCGATGCAGGGGCGCCGCCGGGTGTGCCCTGCGTCGACAAGAGCATGTGCCAATCGAACTACTGCGACGGCGAGCTCAAGACGTGCGCTAACGTTTGCGCGCGCGATGCGGACTGCGCGGTAGGCGAAGCGTGCCGACCGGCTGCCGTCAGCACACCCTATTTGCGCTGCGTCCCGAAGCTCAAGTCAACACCTGAATAAGCCAGAAGAGAAAGAAGGGGCATATGGGATACAGCAAACCACAGGAGCTCCTCCGTGCAAGCTTTCGTTGCTTCGACGGGTGCGTCGGCGAATTCCCGCTAACTCAAGCGATTTATCGCTGTCCATCGTGTGACGGATTGCTCGAGGTCACACACGACCTCGACATCCTTCGTCGCACGAGTGGCGACGAGTGGCGCGCGCGCTTCGATGCGCGTTGGTCAGCCAGCGCGCAATCCGGTGTCTGGAGTAAGCGGGAGTGGGTCGCCCCCGAGGTTCCCGACAGCGCTCTCGTCACGATGGGTGAAGGCATGACCCCGCTCTACCCCGCGCGGCGTCTCGCGAACGAACTCGGGTTCGGCGACTTGCGCGTCAAGCAATGCGGCACGACGCATACGGGTTCGTTCAAAGATCTCGGGATGACCGTGCTTGTAAGCGTCGTCAACCACGCGGTGACCTGCGGTGCACTCACGCCGCGCGCGATAGCCTGCGCGAGCACGGGAGACACGTCAGCCGCACTGGCCGCCTATGGCGCGGCTGCAGGCTTACCCGTCGTCGTGCTCCTTCCGCGCGGCATGGTCAGCGTTGCGCAGCTCGTGCAGCCTCTCGCCCACGGAGCCAAGGTCCTCGCCCTCGAAACCGACTTTGATGGCTGCATGGCCGTGGTAGCTGAGCTCGCGCGGCGCGGACGGGTCTACCTTGCCAACTCTATGAACCCCCTTCGAATCGAGGGACAGAAGACGGTCGCTCTCGAAATCGCGCAGCAACTCGGGTGGAAGGCGCCCGATTGGGTGGTCATCCCGAGTGGCAATCTCGGCAACGCCGCCGCACTCTTCGCGGGCTTCTCGATGGCAAAGGAACTCGGTCTCATCGATCGACTCCCGCGCCTTTGCGTCGCGCAGGCTGCGAAGGCGAACCCCATGTATCGCGCGTTTCTTGCGGGTGCCTCGAACGTCCTGCCGGTCGTTGCGGAGTCCACGCAGGCAAGCGCGATTCGTATTGGTAACCCCGTTAGCGCGAAACGGGCGTTCGCCGCTCTCCGCGGCATGGACGGCGTCGTCGAAGAGGCGACAGAGAACGAGCTCGCAGAAGCCGCAGCGCACGCCGACCGCACCGGTCTGTACGCTGATCCGCACACGGGCGTAGCCCTCGCGTGTGCTCTCAAGCTACGGCACCGCGAGGTTATTCAACGAGGGGACGTGGTTGTCGTGGTGTCAACGGCGAACGCACTCAAGTTCACGGAGTTCAAACTTGGCTACCACGAGAGCCAACTCCCCGAAATCGACTCTCGCCTAGCGAACATTCCTATCGCGCTCCCACCCGACGTCGAGGTCGTCGCCGCAAACCTCTGATAAGGTTAGCCAATCATCCCATCGCGCCGGCCATCACTTTTGCGTAAGCGGGCCGAGATGCGCAGCGCTTGCTCCACTCGTTTAGATTCGCGTAGCGACTCATGTCGGCGGCGTTGGACATCCGAATCCAGTCCACAAGTGAGTTTACGTGGGTGTCGACGAGAGAGTAATCCCCGACCAAAAACGACTTGCCTGTAAGCGTACTGTTGAGGATCTCGAGACGCTGCTCGACGTCGGCCTTCGCCGCTTCTCCCGCTTTGGCGTTCTGCTGATCCTGCGGGTGCCACGAACTCGTGTGGCGCATCAGGCGACCGACGGCTTCGCCGAGAGTGACGTTCGCCCAGGTAATCCACGTCATCGCTTCGCCCCGCTTCGGACCTGCGGCCGGGTAGAGATTTTTCTCCACGCCGAACGTCTCGCCCAGGTACATCGTGATCGCCGTCGATTCGAAAATGACAGTTCCGTCGTGCACAATCGTCGGCACCGCGCCATTCGGGTTGTGCTTCAGAAATTCTGGTTTCTTCGTATCGCCTTTTTTGATGTCCATCCTTACGGTCTCGTGCGCAACGCCCAGCTCAGCGAGAACGACCGCGGTAATCGTCGCGGTGGACATGGGTGCGAAGTAGAATGTGAGGCTCATTGGATTTCTCCTGTCGGGGGCAACGTAGTGTTGCGGGGATAAGACGCTATCGGTACCCACCCTCGCGGTCCAGCCACGCCTGCGTAACGGCTCTCAAGACCACCTCGGTTTTCTCGTCGAGCTCGTTTTGCTAGCGTCATCGGCATGAGATCCGCCATCGAGCTCAGTTCCGACACGTCTAAGCTTCAACTCGACGTCGTGCACGATTGGCTCTCGGGCGCGCACTGGTCACCGAACGTACGGCGCGATGTTGTAGAGCAAGCGTTCGCGAGCTCGTTAATGTCCACGAGGTTTATCGCCCCATGGGGTTCGGCGAAACGGAGCCCGGACGTTTTATGGTTTTCAAGCCACCGAGCAGTCGCTGGCAAGCGTCAGGTCCCGGCACGTTGTAGAGGTCCGAAACGCCGGCGCAAACGAAGGCCGGTAGAAGCCGCCCACTAGCACTACTCCATCACTTTTATATGGGGATCATTGGACGCACGAGCGCACGAGCTCGCGGCATCGCGGACACGGACTCGGAGCGATAAAGCGAATCGCGATGAGCCGTCGTAGCGATGGCAGCGTCGGCTGCGACGAAGACGTCGCACGCCCTAGCTTTTTTTTCTGCTGCCACGCGTTGGTGCT
>JANXOF010000011.1 GCA_025353725.1 Polyangiaceae bacterium
CTCGTATCTTTGCCGCTCGGCACGAACGCAGCGGAGGAGGCGCTCGAGCACGCGTCGAACCGAGGAGCGATGAAGCCGCTCGCGGGCAAGCTCGCGGACGTCCGCGCCGCGCGCTTGCGCACGAAGGTCGGCGACCTCGATCGTACGCTCGTCGTCGTCGAGAGCCAGGAACTGCTCGTAGGCCAGAAACGAGGCATAGCCGTCGCGCTGACAAAAGCGAAGTGCGAGCTCGCGAAGATCGGCCGCCTCGTGGGGTCCGGCCGCATCCGTCGCGAGGCGCTGCAGCGTCGGGTGAACAAAGCGCTTCGGCGGGAGCATCTGGCTAGCTTCGTCGTGACGACACTCGGTGGCAGCGATGACGCCCCGACGTTTCTAACTCCGCTAGGCCAGCTCGACGCCGACGCCCCACGAATCATGCGGCTTCGTAGCTCAGAGGCTTCGCAATCTGCGAAGGTAGGGCTAGAATATAGCCACGTACCCATGCTCTCTCCGCCAGCGACGTTGCCGACCTTCGAGACACGCGTGGATCGGACTGTCGCGCACCTTCGCGACGTCCTCAAAACGGTGATGACCCACGCGCCGCCTCGGAAGGCTGTGGTGCTTCACGATGCCCGCTGCGAGCTTTCTCGCGTGCTCACAGCGGCGTACGTCGAATGCGTGAGCGACGCATGTGTGGTGGCGTTCGATACGGCGGGTGAGCCCGCGATTTTGGCGACGTTCGAGGCGCTCGCGGCCGACGACCTCGTCGTGCTGATTCAGTCCGATAGCTTCCGGATGACGACCTTTCGCATTCGGGTCGAGCTTTACAAACGGGGAATCAAAGTCGTCGCTCACGCGAATTTGGATCGCATGCAAGGCGAAGAAATCGACCTCTACATCGCGTCGCTCGCCTACGACGCGCCGTATTACCGCGGCGTTGGCCATGCGCTGAAGAGGCGAATCGATGGCGCGGCGTCGGCGCGCGTCGAAACGGGTGATGGCTGCATACTGCACTATGATAGCCCGCTCGAACCCACGAAACTCAACACGGGGGACTTCACGGGCCTCGCGAACGTGGGTAGTCAATTTCCGATTGGGGAGGTCTTTACCGAATCTCAAGATCTCACCGCAGTCCACGGTACGCTTTGCATTTACGCGTTCTCCGACACCGTAGGTCGGTTGCAAGTGCCGGCTTCGAAGATTGTCTTGGTCGTCGAGGGCGGGAAGGTGCACAGCGCGACGGAGTCCTGTCCCGAATTCGATGAAGTCCTCGCGCGTATCACCGAAGACGAAGGAGAGGTCTGGCTCCGCGAACTCGGTTTCGGCATGAACCGAGCGTTTTCAGAGGAGCAAAAAGTGAGTGACGTCGGGGCGTTCGAGCGCGCGTGTGGGATTCACATCTCGCTCGGCGCGAAACATGGCGTTTACAAGAAGGCGCACCTCAAACACCGGCTCGCCCGACACCACGTCGACGTCTTCGCACAGACGAACCGCGTTTGGCTTGGCTACGAGCAAGTCTTCGCCGACGGCGCGTGGACCGTCGCGCCCGAAGGCACGACGGTAGCCGCGGAGTAGGGGGCGCTGTCGCGACCGATGGTGCCCGGTGCGGTATGCAGCCCACGGATCCACTCACGACTGGGTACGACAACCAACGTGCGAACAGCAGACTCTGTGAGTGTAAAGGTCGCACGTTGCGGCACAGCGAAGTCGCCGTGCGGATTGAAATCCAGCCCCGCGACGGTGAGCAGTTTCCGCCTCGATCGATTCGAAGCGACGGTAGGCCGATTTCGCAGGTACGTTGCCGCCTCATCGGCCGGTTGGGTACCCGCCGATGGCTCGGGCAAGCACACGCATCTGAACGGCGGCAAAGGGCTTTCGCAAGGCAGCTCGAATGTTCAAGAGCCAGGATGGGACAGCGCGTGGAACAGTAACTTGGCAAAGTCTCGAGCCGTGTGGACAGGGAACCTCTCGTGCGAGCCGACCTATCAAACGTGGACGAGTTCAGCCGGCGCGAACGAAGAACGCCCAATCGTTTGCGAAACATGGTTTGAGGCCGCGGCCTTTTGCATTTGGGACGGTGGTTTTCTCCCGAGTGAAGCCGAGTGGAACTACGCCGCCTCGGGCGGCGAAGAGCAGCGCGCCTACCCATGGTCGAAAAACCCTTCGACATCGACGACCGTGGATTGCGATTATGGCAATTACGCCGGATGCGAGGGAACGACTGCGAAAGTAGGAGGACTGCCGCAAGGGGACGGCCGGTGGGGTCATGCCGACCTAAGTGGCAATGCGTGGGAATGGAATACGGACTGGTATCAAGCCTATCCAACGCCATGCACGGATTGCGCCCGCTTTGCACCAACCTCCAGCCGGGTGATTAGAGGGGGGAGCGTCTACGATGACACGTCGTATCTGCTCGTCTCGACGCGCAATAACATCCCGCCATTCAATCGCAACTACGTCGTCGGTTTCCGGTGCGCCAGGACCCCGTAAAAGCGAGGAATCTGCCGTGGGTGTTTTCTTATCGTTGCAACGTCCCTTAGCTCTCAACTCTCGGAAAGCAGGGGCACGCCAAAGCTTACTTCGCTATCGGCAAGAGCGCGCTGGAGGGCACCCAGCCGACCGCGCGGCCGGCGAGGACGTGGGCGAAGTCTGCGCCTTCGTCGAGGAGCTCGACGCGGGCTCCCTCGGGGAGCGGTGCGACGGACACAAAAGCCACGTGCTTGTCGTCGAGCAGACGCGTACTCGGAGCGATGAGCACGGCCTCTCGCACGCGTAAGCGCACGTCGCGCGCGGACGAGAGGACGAGTGCCGTCACGACGAGCAGCCCGCCGGACACCGCGCACAGCGTTGTTCCTGTCACGGCGACACGCTTGACGGTGGCTCGTGATCGCACGGCGATGCCAATCGTGAGACCGCACGCGAAGAGCGCGGCGAGAAAGGCCCACGCGTTTTCGGGTAGGAGCCGCACGAGGGACCGCCCGAGCGAAGTGCCGCTTTCGAGCTCTATCGGATCGCCCGCACGGCTCCGTCGCCGCGCGACCTCGGCGCGCACGGCCACGACCGCCGAGGTTGCGTCTCGGACAAGCGCCGCGTCGTGCGAGAGGTCGCGCGCCTCCTCGAATCCGTGGGCCGCGCGCCCAAGGTCGCCAGGTTGCTCGGAACCCGAACCCGCGCGGACCCGCGCCGCGTACGCGAGCCCGCGATCGTAGCTCACGACCGGATCCGTGACGCCGCGATCGCCGAGCGCCTCGAGCGCCGCAATCGCTTCGCCAGGGCGCTCCCCCGCGAGCGCGTCGACGGCGCGCCTCCAGAGAGCGGTGGGGTCGAGATCTTCGTGGCTGCTGTCTCGACCGTCGCCACCCGCGCTCGAGGAGTCACGCTCCCCCGCATGCGCACGGGCCAGCGTGCCCACTGATCCGAGCCCGATGAGGCACGTGAGAGCGACAATCGCTATCGCAAGCGCTCGCGTCACGCGCCCTCGCTCCGAGCGCCATCGATCGCGGAAAGCGCCGAAAGTACCTTGCAGGCGCGCGCCCACGTCGTTCGCGCCACGTCGATGGTGACGCCGTCGGGCGAGAACCGAGCGTCCTCGCATGCGCCGAGAATCTCCATCAGTCCATCGCACGTCTCGCCCTCGCCGACGGCGGCCTCGAGCTCGCCTTTCACTGTCTCGAAACGCGCGCCGCGCAAGTTCACCCCGGTACGGGCGAGCACCTCAGCCTCAATGGCTCGCGCCACCGCGCCCATCGCGAGCTTACCGTCGTGACTCGCACATGCGGCTTCGGCTTCGGCTCGACGCTTCTTCGCAAGACTCGCGAGTGACGGAGATGCCACGGCGCGTCGCTCGCGGTACCGCCCGAGCAGGCCGTGTGCGCCGAGTACGAACGCGCACCCGAGCGGCGAACCGAACAGCGCAACCCAGTAGACGGGGCGCTCTGAAAGGTAACTCGTCGGCTGCGGTTTCTCGAGGGCGCTCCGCTCTTTCGGCAGACCGGCGAGAATCGCCTCACCCTCGCCCACGCCTGCACCCGCGTCGCGAGGCGCACCCACGGCGACGTTGACCACGCCGAGAGACGCGCGCGCTATCGCGTACGCATTTTTCGCCGGGTCGAAGTAGGGAAGCCGGATCTCGCCGAGGTCGACGGCGCCCTCTTTGTGCACGCGTACGACGTACGAAAACGTTCGCGTTCCTCCGAAACGATCGTTCGCAAGCGGACCGAGCTTGTCGCGAACCTGCGGCTCGAGCCACTCGACGCCGGCGGTGGTCGGAAGCGTAAGCGAACCCGGAAGGTTGCCCGTTCCGCGCAACTCGAGCGTCACGCCGAGAGCGCCGTCACGGGCGATAGCGCGCGGAGCGACCGTGGCTTGGAGTGACAGTTCGCCGACGTCGCCGACCGCGTACCCCGGGGGTCTGCCCGTCACGGGAGGCTCGGCGACGTCGACGAAAAGCGTCTCACTCGCGCGAAGCCCGACGCGTTCCTGCAGAAGCGTCAGCGACATCGGTTCGATCGCGAGGCGGCCTGTTTTAAGCGGGAAAAGCGCGTTTTTTCGAACGAGCTTCACGGTCCAAAGCTTGCCCCCGACGTTGGCGATCCCAGCTCCCACGGCGCGCGTCTCGTCTTCCAAAAGCGAGCGCTTGACGAACTCGTTGGCGGTTGCCTCGTGCACGTCGCCGGGACGACCTTGCCTCGCGTACGGATCTTCATAGAGGTAGACCGTCAGCGTCACTTGCTCGCCCACGACGGCGCGTGTCTTGTCGAGCGTCGCATGCAAAAATGCGACGGGCGCACGCGGGGCATCCATCGCGAGCTTGGGGTCGGCGTTTGGCGCGGCGGGTTCGACCTGACGCTCGCGTGGGTCGTCATCGCCGAAATTGAAGAGACCCTTGAACGGGTCGAGAGGGTTTGCGCCGAACGGATTCGCGCCCGGCGACGCGTTACTCCCACGGGATCGCGGCGGACCCTTCCCGCGCGGCGTGACCCGAACGCGAACCGAGGCGCCCGTGCGACGCGACCCGTTGAGGACGACCTCCGTGGGGCCGAGCGTGAACGTTCCGACCTTGTCGGCGCGAAGCGTCCACGACGTCGTGAGGCCGTTTACATCGTCGACCACGCCGTTCATGTTTGTGTGCATTCGCATGGGAGCCGAAGCGACCCCCAACATCGAAAATCCAGGGTGCGGGCCTGGTTTTGGGTCGGAGGGCGCAAGTCCGTCGTGGGCCGTCACCTGCTGAGAAAACGTGAGCGTCTCGCCGACTTCGACGACATCGGTGTCCACGTTCGCGGCAATCTCGGCGCGCTGCGCCCACGCGGATCGCGCGACGTCGAGCGTTACAAAAAAGGCGAGCCACGTGAGCAAACGTTGCGTGAGCCGCTCCGCACGCTTCACTTGTCGCTCATTCCACGCGCAGGGCGACGCTTTTGACCCTGCTTTCGCGCGGCTTCTTGCTGCACCGTCGGTGCGTTTTCGAGCTGATCGAGCATTCGCTCGTCTTGGTTCTGCCGTGAAGGAGGAGGCGGCGGTGGTGCCGCGTCGGGTTTCTCTTCGGGCTTTTCCGGCTTCTTCGAGTCTTGGTCCCCCGCGTCGTTGCCGGCGTCGGGTTTGCCTCCGGCGTCGGGTTTGGCCGCGTCGGGCTTGTCGTCGTTGCCGCTGTCCTTCGTATCGTTCTTCTCGCCGCTGTCGCCCCCGCCGCTGTCGCCCCCGCCGTCGTTGCCCCCGCCGTCGTTCCCCGCGTCTTTTTTGTCTTCGATGCGGCGAAGGGCGATCGCTCGGTTCCAGGCCGCATCGCGACCCACGGGATCGGGACTGTACACGCGCCCGGCGTCGCCGACCGAAGCCGGTCCGCTGTCGCTCATGCCGGGCGCAAATTCGAGCGCCGCGTCGTAGGCGCGCACGGCCTCTTCATAGGCTTTCGTGAGAAATAGTAGGTTCCCCTCAAGGTAGCGCATCCGCGCGCGGAGTTCGACGCTTTGCGACGCATCGGTACCCACGGCGCGAACGAGCTTGAGCGCACAATCGACCTGCTCGCCGCGAGGGCCTTTGAGCGCGGACTCGTCCGTGCTTCCGGCGTCGAACTCCTCTTCACCGAGGCGACGCCCGTAGTGCTCCGCGACTTGGAAAAGCGCGAGTCCGAGGTCGAACGACCCATTCGAGCGCTCGCGAACTCTCGGCGGCGTGCCTATGTTGCCCTCTTTGCAAACGCCCGTCGCGAGGTACTCCGCCAACGTGGCGCTAGCTGCCCGTGCGTCGCCGCCGTCGAGCATCCCCATCGCTTCGCGGACTTGCGGAGCTTCGCGCTCGAACGGCCGCGAAGGGTCCCACCCACATGCGACGACGCACGCGCTTGCCAACGCGACGCCGGCGTAGCCGTGCCTGAAAACACGCCGCGCGCTCATGCCTCGGCCCTCGCCTTCGGTGTGGCGTCGGCGCCTAGTTTGCGACGTTTTTTGCGCTTTTCGGGCGCCATTCGGCCCATCGCGAGCCTGCCCGAAGGAGCCCTCGGAAGCGGCGCCTCGGGGATGAGACCCTCGACGATCAAAAGGGCGACGGCCACCCCAAGCGGCCACATGTATTCTTCATCGAACGCAGTTTCGACCCGCTCGGCGAGCTCCTCGCGCATCATCTTTTTGAGGCCACGGGCGACTTCGTCGATGCCGGTCTCGCCGCGTTCGGACCGCACAATCGCGCCGCCTGTCACTTTTGCGATCTCCCCGAGTTGAGCCTCGCCGTCGGCTGACAGTTCCGTGGTCACGGGCTTTCCTTCGTCATCATGGCGTAGGCCCATGACCTTGCCCTCGGCGTTCACGTCGGGGATGGGCTCGGGGGCGCGCCCTCCGATTTGGACAACGTCGATGCGCGTGTGGTCTTCGGCGGCCGAACGAGCAACGGCGACAGGGTCGCCCTCGAGATCTTCGCCGTCCGTGATGAGCACGATGATCCGCACGTGCTCCTTCGACTTCGGGTCGCGCGCGAGAAGCTCTCGCGCTCGCTCGAGCGCGCGTGCGATAGCGGTTCCGCCTACGGGCATGTCGTTCGGTTCGAGCTGCCGAAAGTACTGTGCGATAGCGGCCGAGTCGCTTGTCAGCGGAAAGCTCATGGGCTCGCCGGCGAACGCTATCGCGCCGAACCGTGCGCCAGGCAGCTCGCGTACGAGCTTCGAGACTTCGGCTTTCGCGCGCGCGATTCGACTCGGCGCGACGTCGCGCGCGTACATGCTTTTCGAGTAGTCGAGCACGACCACGACATCGAGGTTGGTTGCGGGCACGAGCTTCGTGCCCCGACCCCATTGCGGCCTCGCGAGCGCCAGGAACGCGGAAGCAAGCGCGATGACGAGGAGAACGCCCTTGAGCGCGCGTCGCCCGGCGGCGTCAAACGACTCGAGCTTCGACACGAGTGCGGGCTCGCCGAACGCCGCGGTGGCTTTCCCGCGGCGGACGGACGCGAGCACGAGCGCGCCCGCGAAGAGGGCGACGAGCAATGCGCACGCGACAGCGATAAGCAAGTAGGGCATTGCGCTGAGGTCGTAAAAGACTTTCACGGAAACCTCCGAACCACGACGATGCGCGCGAGGGCTTCCAGCGCGAGCAGCAAGACGGCCGGCAAAAGCAGGAACGGAAAGAGATCCTCCATCGTCGCGGCTTGAGCCTCGAACCGGGTCTTTTCGAGCTTGTCGAGGATCTGATGCATGCTGAGTTCGAGACTTTTCTTGTCGTTCGCGACGAACGAGTCACCGCCGGTCGTACTCGCCATGCGGCGCAAGAGTTCGGGATTCACCGGAAAGTGCTCACGCACAAATCTGGGTTGGCCGAAAATATCGACGCCGTCCTGGACGTCGACGTCGTCGCCATTGCCGATTTGTACTGTGTAAACGCGTACGGCTTGAGTCTGCGCGAGGTGAGCCGCGTAATCCGGTGCAATCGACCCTGCGTTCGAGTCGCCGTCCGTGAGGAGAATCATCGCCTTCGAGCGCGCCGAAGACCGACGTAACCGGGCGACAGCCGTGCCTACAGCGTCACCGATGGCCGTGCCGTTGCCGTCGATGAGTCCGAGTTCCATCTTGCTGACGAGCGTGGCTAAGAGCGACTTGTCGAGCGTGGGCGGCGACAAGATGTAAGCGCCGCGCCCGAAGACGACCACGCCGATGCGGTCGTTCTTTCGGCGCGCGACGAAGTCGAGAATCACCTCTTTGGCCGTGTCTAGCCGCGTGAGCCGCAGGTTCGGGCCACCGGTTCGCGTAGGGGCCTTGTCGTCCGCGTCCATGAGCGCGCGCATCGAGCCAGAGAGGTCGAGCACCAACACGATATCGATGCCGCGCTCGTCGGTATTCTCTCCACGGAGCACGTTTTGCGGACGGCCAATCGCGAGCAGTGCGAGAGCTATCGCGGCGACGCGGAGCATGGCAGGCAGATCGCGGAGTTTCGTGCGAAAGCCGCGAGGCCCGCTCACAAGCGGGAACACCGTCGCGATGCGAAGACGAGGCGTCCGCGCGTCCGCCGCGAGGGTCATGCGCCAAATTAGAACGCCTGACACGGCGACAATCAGCGCAAGAAGCGTAGCCAGCCGAGCCTCGCGAGGTAACCAGGCGAGTATCGGAACGGTCCAAAGCGCGCCGAGCCACGCCTCGCCACGCGCGAACGCTGGGTAGAGCAAACCGAGCGCTACCCACACGAGCGTGCCGGCGACGACGCTGATGACTCGGCTCGGTTTGCTCACGAGTCGCCTCCCATAGCGCTCGGGCTGCGGCTTGCTCGTGGCGGCGCTCCTGATCCCGTTCCCGTTCCCGAGGCCACGGGCATCGTCGAGCGAACAATTCGCTCGCCAGCGGTAAGCGCCGCTGCGCATTGGTCAGCTGCCGGTTTTAGGTTCGCAAACTTCACGAGGTCGCACTCCCCAAGGAACTGGCGGACCTCGCTAAGCGCGATTCCAGGCGTAGGAGCGAACGCCGTCTGCAACTCGCTCGGCGCGTCACCGTGCACGAACCCTCCCGCATGCTTTTTCAATGCGGCAAGGATTTCGTCGGAGGTCGATTCCAGGCCGTCGAATCCGAAACGCGCGCCAAGATAGCCGCGGACGGCGTCGCTCACGCGATCGAAGTATTCGGCGTCGCGTTTGGTCTCGAGCAGGCCGGCATACCGAACCTCGTCGAGCTTTTCGAGCGCGACCTCCCACGGCGGACGCGGCGGCGGTGGCGGCGCTGCCGGTTTTGGTTTCGTGACTTGGCGGTATCCAAAATACGCGAGCAGCGCGCCGGCGAACAAGCCGAGTCCACCCCACAAAAGTGCCTTCTTTAGCGCGGTCCACTCTTCGCGTTGCGGCCGGGGCAAAGGATTCGGCTTTGGCTCAGCCTGCGGGACGTTGGCTATCGGGTCTTCGACGCCAATCCTATGCGGCTGCGTGCACAGAGTCGCGACCTCGCCGTTCGCGCGCGCCACGGCGACAGGCAGCGGGGGCAGCTCCATGAGGTTACGACCTGGCTTAGGAGGCAACACGAGGAGCGGCAGCTCGACGTGCGTGACGGCGACAGCGCTCTCCTTGTTCGCCGCCGTTTCAGGCTCGGTCCAAACGTGTGCGGCGGCGACTCCGGCTTGGTCCGGAATGCCGAAACCTGCCTTTTGGAGCATTTTTTTAGCTTCTGCGGCGCGGTCGAGTTCGAGCCCTGACGGGAGCACGCGTTCGCCCTTTCCGTGGCGGATCGTCAGCGACAAGGTGGCCGCCCAACCGCTTGTTCCGCGAAGGGGAAAGGTCTCGACGAGCCCGGGACGCTGTGCGCCCTTCGGGAGGCTCTCGACGCAGCCCGCGATGCTGTCTCCGCTCGCACTTTGCGGAGGCGTTGCACTCGCTACGGGCCCTTGAGCGTCGGCTACCGTGGGCGTTACGAAACTCATCCCGACCGCCACGATCGTGTTGAGAACCGGTCGAGCGAATGCCGTTTTCAGGATTCGCAGAGCTACGCGTTTCATCGTGTACGCACTCTCCGGGCACGCCGCGCAAACAGGTCTCGAATGGGCTTTACGAACGATCCGCCCGTCTCCACTTCGACCGAATCGAGACCAAGTTTGAAGAACAGCTGCCGCCGCGCCTCGCGGAGCTTGGTCATCTCAACGTGGTAGTGCGCGCGCACGCGTTTGTCGGAAGTGTCGACCACGATCATCTCGCCGCTCTCGAGATCCTCGAACGTCGCGAGACCGACATCGGGGAGATCTCGCTCACGGCGATCGGTGAGCACCACCGGGATGACGTCGTGCTTCGCGCTCGCGAGGGCAAGCGCGCGCTCGTGCCCGGTTGTGAAAAAGTCGGAAATCACGAACGCGACGCTCTTTCGCCGCGCGACGTGCGCGAGGGCCTCGAGCGCACTTTTCAGGTCGGTCGCGGCGCCGACCTTGGTAGGGCGCCCGGCCTTCTCGGCGTGCGCGGAGGCCGCTTCGGGAGCCTCGAACGCGAGGATCTCTCGAATGACGCGCATGACGTGTTTTTCGCCCTTTTTCGGCGGAATAATGCGTTCGACTTTGCTCGTGGAGAGAATGAGGCCCACCCGGTCGTTATTTCGGATCGCGCTGAATGCGAGCAAGGCGGCGACCTCGGAGGCGAC
Source organism: Polyangiaceae bacterium (assembly GCA_025353725.1). Lineage (GTDB taxonomy): Bacteria > Myxococcota_A > Polyangia > Polyangiales > Polyangiaceae > Labilithrix. The sequence continues at coordinate 10,568 of JANXOF010000011.1, forward strand.
GCGAGCCTTCGGGGCGCGCTGCGTTCCGAAGCGCTCGCTCGCGGACAAGTCGACCGCGATCATGACCGTCATCTCACGCTCTTCGACGAACACTTTGACGAACGTCTCGTTCGACCGCGCCGACACGTTCCAGTCGATGGTCCGGATGTCGTCGCCGGCTTGGTACGGACGCACCTCGCGGAACGACAGGCCTTGACCTTTGAAGCTCGACTTATAGGTGCCCGAGAGCTGCTCGTTGGCAAGTCTCGCCGTGTGGATCTCGATCGTCCGGAGCGCCGCGAGGATCTCCCGAGGAATCACGTCAGGGGACTTCCACGACTTCGAACACGCGGCGAACCACCTGCTCCGACGTCACTTCTTCGGCGTCAGCCTCGTACGTCAGCACGATGCGATGGCGAAGCACGTCAGGTCCAATCGCTTTGACGTCTTCCGGAGTGACATACCCGCGGTGCCGCAAAAACGCGTGCGCTCGCGCCGCAAGGTTCAGCGCAATCGACGCGCGCGGCGAAGCACCGTACTCGATGAGCGGCGCGAGATCCTTGAGACCGTGCTTCGCGGGATCACGCGTCGCGAACACGACGTCGACGATGTAGTCCTTGATCTTGTCCGCGACGTAGATTTGCCCGATGATCTTGCGCGCTTCGAGCAGCTCCGCCGGCGACACGACGTTCTCGGCCCGGGCGGGCACGGCGCTCGTCATGCGGTCCATAATCTTCCGCTCTTCGTCGCGCGTGGGGTAGCCGACCTTGCACATGAGCATGAAGCGATCGACTTGCGCCTCGGGTAGGGGGTACGTCCCCTCTTGCTCAATCGGGTTTTGGGTCGCCATGACGATGAACGGATTCGGCAGCGGATACGTTCGGTCGCCGATGGTGACCTGGCGCTCCTGCATCGCCTCGAGCAGCGCGCTCTGCACTTTCGCGGGTGCGCGGTTGATTTCGTCGGCGAGGATGAGGTTCGAGAAAAGCGGGCCGCGCTTCGTGGTGAATTCGCCGCTCCGCGGATTGTAGATCAGCGTGCCGATGAGGTCCGCCGGCAGCAGATCGGGCGTGAATTGTATGCGCTGGAACCCCGTATGGATGCAGCTCGCCAGCGTTTTCACCGCGAGCGTTTTCGCCAAACCAGGGACGCCTTCGAGCAGGATGTGCCCATTCGTCAGCAGCCCGGTGAGCAGCCCATCGACGAGATATTTCTGCCCGACCAAAACGCGCCCGATTTCCTCCTGGAGGGGCTTGATCCATTGGCTGGCGGCTTTGACTTGCTCGGTGATTTCTGCGGTCGTGCTCATTTTGAAAATGCGGGGTGGAGAAGACAAGGCAAGGGGCGGTTACGTTCGATTTGGCAGCGCCGCGAGGACCGCGTCCACGACTTCTTTCGTCTCGATGGCCTTCATGCAGCGGAAGTCGATGGGGCACTCGCGGAGAAAGCAGGGGCTGCATTCGACGTGGTGGCGGATGACGCGGTGATGTGGGCCGAGCGGGCCGGTGAGCGCGGGTTCGGTGCTTCCGAAAAGGGCGACGGTCGGGACGCCGAGGTGGGCGGCGAGGTGCATGGTGCCGGTGTCGTTGGTGAGGAGGAGGTCGCAGGTGCGGAGTTCGTCCATGAGCTGCGCGAGGGTGGTTTTGCCGATGAGGTCGGTGACGGGGATCGCGGCGGTGGCGAGGATGGTGTCGGCGACGGGGCGGTCTTTTTCCACGCCGAAGAATTTCCACTCGCAGCCGGTCTTTTCACGGACGAGGCGCATGGTCTCGGCGAAGCGCTCGGGCAGCCAGCGTTTGGCCGGGCCGTACTCCGCGCCCGCGCACAGGCCGATGGTAGGGACGGCACTCCGTGCCGTCCGGGGCGAGCGCAGCGAGGCGGAGGGAGAGATGTGCGCCGCTGCTCCCGCGCCCGCCGCCTCGCTGCGCTCGC
>JANXOF010000061.1 GCA_025353725.1 Polyangiaceae bacterium
TCCGCCGTATTCGCCTGACTTCAATCCCATCGAACGATGTTGGGGCCTGGCAAAGCAACACATTTGCCGTATCGCTCCCAGAAATGCGGCTGCGCTTCGCAAGACGGCTCACGCCGCCCGGCATCGCGTTCGCCCGCATCATTGCCGCGCGTTCTTCGAGCATGCGGGCTACACGTGTCGACTCAAGTGAACTCTGGGATTAGTGGCTCTGCATGACCCGATGCCCATGACGACAGCGCCGATAGAGGCCCCCAAACGGAGCGCGTCGCGTGAGCATCTCCTTCGAGAGCTCGGTACGGCGGTGCGGTTACGTCGCAATGAGCTGGGGCTTACACTGAAGGGGCCTGTAGAGAAAGTACATGTAAGTCAACGCTTTCTCGTGCAGCTCGAATCCGGCTACGGGAATATCTCGGTCGTCCGTTTGGAAGACGTTGCCGAGGGGCTTGGCACGACTGGGGCGGCGCTCCTTGCGAGCGCCTTGCGGGCGCCTCATCCCACGTCTGAGCCCGCGGTCGTCGCGCTGGTCGGCTTACGTGGTGCGGGCAAAAGCGCGATTGGGGCCATGGTGGCGACACGTCTTGGCGTGCCGTTCGTCGAGCTCGATGAGCTCGTCGTCGGTGAAGCGCAGATGACGCTTGCAACGATCTTCGAGATCCACAGTGAACATTATTACAGGAGCGTTGAGCGCGCAGTGCTCCGCCGTTTGCTTGCGAGAGACGAACAAATGGTCATTGCGACGGGTGGTTCTCTCGTGACGGATTCAGAAACGTGGGGCCTGCTCCGAAGCCGCGCGCGCACGGTATGGCTCAAAGCAACGCCGAACGATCACTGGGAGCGGGTCATCTCGCAGGGGGACGTGCGCCCGATGCGTGATCGTCCGCGGGCCATGAATGAGCTGCGTGCTTTGCTAACGCGCCGAAAAGCGCTTTACGAAATGGCATCGCACGCAGTGGATACGTCGCGACGGTCGCCCGAAGCGGTCGCGGACCGCGTCATCACGCTCCTCGGGGCGTAAGGACTTGCGGTGGGGGATCGGCGCGGATGCTTGGTGGACCGACGGCTACTCGTGCGGGCAGATTTGCTTCCAACGAAAGCCGCGCGGCAACGCGAATTGAGGGTCGTGACATTCATGACGACGCGGACCCCGTGCCAAATCACAATCGCCAAATCATGTTTCAAAGATGGGTATGTGCAAGGCACCATCACCGGCATGAAGCTCACCAACGGAGAACACGTGGAGGCAACGGTCACGGGGACATTCACCGCAGGGTGTCATTAGGCGCTTCGTGCTTGAACATGAATCGTGACGGCGAACTCGGTGGCCGTTGTCGTAGATTACATAAGTTGACGAATCCCGCGCTAACTGGAGAGCCCATGAGGTTGTTCGTCGCGCGCTTTGAAAGTCGCATTGGCTCTATTACGCTCGTCTCGAACGGGAGAGCGCTTGCCGGGCTTTACTTCGATGGTCAGAAGCACTTCCCTGCGAATACATCGGATTGGGTGGAGGACACGGGGACGGTATCGCTTGCGACGGCGATTCAAGCGCTTTCGGACTACTTCGATGGAAAACTCCACTCGTTTACGATTCCCTTGGAGCCGGCGGGAACCCCGTTTCAGCTCCGCGTGTGGAAAGCGCTAGAAGCCATTCCCTATGGCGCAACCGTCGCATATTCCGAATTGTCCGCGCGTCTCGGAAGTCCTTTCGCGACACGGGCTGTGGGCTCTGCGGTCGGTAGAAATCCCCTTTCTCACATCGGTCGGTATTCCGCTGGGACTGGAACTTTCTGCAACGATCGTCGTGAATTGCGCGTTACGTCTTCTCTCGGCTTCCGCCTTGACCGTTTGCGCTACCTATTCGCTTGCCAGGCCCGCGGTATTCCCACCGAAGGGCTCACGCTCCGTCAGCACGTGACATACGATGCCGTTACAAAATTGCCTAAGCATGTATGGATTGAGCTCGGGCTGCCTCCAGGTTTTCCCCAAGAATATCGGAGCGCGGTCTTGCACGCAGCCTCGAGTTGCAAGGTGAAAAAGACCATCGCGGCTCAACCCGTGGTCGAGGTAGTCGCGACCCTGGCAGGGAATACACCCGTGGAAGTGCATTGTAAGGGCGCGGCTTCCCTCGCCGGCTCGCCCGTTTCGTAAAGGGTGAACGCGCGCTGGTTGAGTGACGGTCGGCAGCGCGCGTCTCGGTCTAGGAGAGTGGAGGGGGCTATTTTGCCCGTGCCACGAGGTTATCCACATGAAGCTCGGCGTCGCTCCCGCCGCCGTAGCAGAAAAATCCGACAGTCACCGTTCGGAGAAAACCGTACTTGCAGAGAAGCGTCCCTGGAATCGGAGCGTCTGTGACAGCAACACGGCTGTCGACCGAGACCGCGACAAGCGGAGCCGATGCGTCCGAGCTTTTGATATCCAGAGCTATATGTGTCCACTTCTGAGGTCCAAGCGCTATCGAGAGCGGATAAGAACGTGCGGTGCGGTTCGTTTCTGACTCGATGGTGAGCCTCGAGCCTCCCGGATCGATAATGAAGTAAAAGTCGCAGGCCCCAGTGCCATCGGGCGCGGAAACTGTTATCCCGTTAATCGCACCTCCAATCGGAAATCCTCCCGTGTCAACAAGGTGACCTAAGAAAAGATCGTGTTCGACGCGCAGGTTTGGTGCATACACTCCGCCGACGGCGTGCTGGTCGTTGACATAGCGGCACGGCGTTCCTCCTGGAACAGCAGCGATGGTTACGCGACGGGACGAGGTCTGCGACACGGCGGAAGCATCGTCGATCGAAAGCGTTCCCACGCCGTCCACCTGCGATACCCAGCCTGCCCCGAACGGAGTGTGGTCGAAGTCTTCACAGAAGAGTGAGGTCGGCTGTATCGCTGAGCAGAAGGACTGGGGTGCACCCTCTCTTGTGTTGCCTGCGTCGGTGAGCGAAACGTCGCCGACCGTCGAGCCGTCGTTTGCCGTGGACCTGCCGACGTCTACCGGTACATTGCCGCCGTCGCTTACCGCTTGCGGCGATCCTACGAGCCCGTCAAGGCTTACGAGAAGAGTGCAACTTGCAGTTGCTCCGAGAACCCCGGCGGCAAGGAACGTAGGCTGAGTGAAGCGACTTGCCGCGACGGAGAAACGCAACATGTCATAAGGCTATCACTCCTAGTGCGCCGAATAATCACTCCCCGTGCGCCGAAGGAAGCAGAAGGAATAGAGCCCGTCAGAGTGACTTTAAACGCGCTCTCATGTAGGCCAGAGGCGCGCCGGCCCAGCTCCTTGACGTGGTTACTTCACTCCGATTTGCGCCATGGTGCCGCAGCGATTGCGCTTCACCGGTGCGTGGGCAGTCGCTGAGACATTCGCGGGCGCGTCGCGCACGCACCCGCGAACAACGGAAAAGTGAAACGCCGTCGGGACGGAACGGCATCGAGCGTCGATCGATGCTGCGCGACCGACGCTCGGCCTGCTCCGCCTCAGCGAACGCGACGGAGAGGACGTGGTTCGGAGCGTTGCAGTTCGCAACCGCGGATGAGTCAGCGCGATGCAAGGCGGGCGATTCATCGTCGCAGTGGTCGAACGGTCGACTTACACATTCGGCGCATTGCTTGGGAGGAGCACGAGACTTTTGACAGTATTTCGTCGCACGCTGAATCCAGAAAGGGAAGGGCAGCGAACCACATGTTGTCGAGACGGCGCCTGAGCGGGGCGACTCGACGGACAGCTCAAATTCGGGGCGCCAGGACCAAGCGCCCATTCTCTTGAAGTAGGTTCACTATGACGTTTCGACTTTCAAGTTTTTCCGTTCTCCCTTTCCTTGCCCTCACGGCCGCAGGCTGTCTGACGGCTTCGAGCGATGCGGCTTCGAGTAACACGGGGACCGAAGAGCAAAGCGCTGCGCTCCGCGCGCCTAGGTTCGCGCAAGTCCGCGTTGTTCATGCTTCTCCGGACGCTCCACGCGTCGATGTCTACGCCGAAGGCATTGCCACACCTTTGATTCAAGGAATTGGTTTTGGCGAGGCTTCGCTCTATTTCAGATTGCCCGCGGGAACGTACACGCTTCAACTTCGCGCAGCCCCCTCCACCTCGGCGGACCCGGTCGCGTATTCGACGGGGCCCCTCGCGATTGACGGCGGGTCCAAGATAACGGCCGTAGCTTCGGGCCTTCTCGGCTCGCCCGGCACGGAGGCTGGGTTCCGAGTGCTGCCGCTCTCGGAAAACTTTGATGGCGGCACGGGAAGTGCGCGCGTGCGCATCGTGCACGCCTCTGCCGACGCCCCCACAGTCGGTATCGACTTAGGGAACGACAACCCAAGCGCACCGGAGGTCGCCGCACTGGCAAGGTTTGCGGACACGGGCGCCGCCGGCGTCGAGGTCCCGTCGGGCATGGCTTTGCAAGTCGGCGTTACAGCCGGCGGCAACCGCGTAACCGCCTTTACCACCCCCGCATTGCCGGCGAGTGCCAACTTGTTCGTGATTGCGACGGGGCTGCTCGCGAAGCAGCCCCGCGAAACTGCGGGCTTCGCGCTTCTCGCGGTAGGCCCAGATGGGGTGATTGGAGTTATCAAGCAGAATCCAAAAGTCTATGCCCTGCATGGGGTTCAGTCGCTCGGGCCGGTCGACATCTTTGCGGGCGACGCGGAGATCGTCTCCAATCTAGCGCCCGACGAACTCTCCGCGGGATTCCAAGTTCCGCCTGGAGCGTATACGCTCGAATTTTATGGCACGGCGACGGGAAGCACGCGCCCGGCCCACGCGGCTCTTGCGACGTTGGGCACTGGAACCTTGGAAGCTGGACAAAAGTACCTTGCCGTCGCCTCCGGAATTGCCGCACCCGGTTACAGATCTCCCGTGACGCTCTCGGCTTACGCTGACGGGTTCGACCTAAGCCCCGAGGCGCAAACAAAGTCGCTTATCCGCGCGGTGCATTCCGCCCCGGACGTAGGACGTGTCAACGTGGGAACGGCGACGGGGGTAAGGCTCACCCGCACGCTTGTGCGAGGTCTGAGTTACTTGGAATCAACCGACGCTCTGGGCCTCGGAGTTGCGCCCGGGCAGTATGCCCTTGGGATCGAGCGTCCCAACGACCTCTTCCCTGCCTATCTCGGGACATGGGACTTCGCGCTGCGCAACCCGGGCCGCAGCCTTGTCGTCGTCACGGGGACTCTCCAGTCGCCACCCGGGTCGCGGTTTCCTCGGCCGTTCGTCGTCGACACGACCAAAGCCGAATGGACGATAAGCGCGCCAGCACGCGTCGTGTCTTCGATACCTAGCCACTAACCTTCCTTCGCGCGATGCGTCGAGCGATGTAGCCGTTTTTGCAGGCCATGCACGCTCCGAACGGAATCACGCCGAAACAGAAGTCCGGGGCCGACTCAGTACGACTTGCTCGCCAGGGGGCGAGCGAGTTAGCGTCCAATGTTGTGAACGCGAAGCGGCCTCAAAGCAGCGGAAGAGCCGCCTCGGCGGTAAAGCCCATCTCGACCTTGAGCGCACTATTACCCACGCGGAAACGGCCCGACTTCGTCGGTCGGGCCGTTCGGCACCATCGGGACTTTTTCGGCGGCCCGCTGTTCGTTTGCGATGGGAGCAGCGAGGCTAATGCAGAACGCGTGCGCTCCGTCGTCGCGAAGGAGTCGGCAGGAGGGAATGTCACCCTTCTCCAGCGCTCAGCCGACACCGCCTACGTCGAACGAGTCTTGCAAGCACTTGAAAAGGTGACCACGCCCTACGTCGTACTTTTGGCCGACGACGATCTGTACTTTCCCGAGTCGCTGTTGAGCGCAACGCGGCACCTCGACGAACATCCCGACACCGGCGTCGTATGGGGACACGTTCTTCACTTCCAAATCGCCAACTTTTCCCCCTACGGCGCGGTCGGTAACTTCTGCTACAGCGTCCCAAACCCGGTCGCACGATGGCTCGAGGACCACACGCCGGCGGCCCGTCTGCGCGAGTTGGGACAGGGGCCTTGGACGACGACGGGATGGTATGCCGTCCAGCGGACGTCGATCCTGCGGGAGATTTTCACGCTGTCGCACCAGCGCGGCTTCGGGCCCGACATGGTGGAGCGAGTGCTCAATCTCTGGCAGCCGATTCGAGGCAAAGTCGTGATGCAGGACAAGATCTGCATAGCCCGCCAGCTCAATCCGATCATCGACGAGACACGCCCGATGTCGGCGTTTGCGGAGAGCGGCATTGCCATCGCTAAGCTCGAACGCCTCGCCGTCGATGCGCTGGTCGAAAGCGGTGTCGTCCGTGCAGAGGCCGCATCAGCCGTAGCTGACGCTCTGGCCCCCGAGATAGCGCAGCTGAAAGCGAACGATCGCCGTGTCCGATTCGGCTATGCGCGGCTCCAAGGCCGTCTGATGCCACTCCGCAAGTGGCTCCGTGTGATGCGAAGAATTCGAAATCGTCGACAAGGAATCGACCCGTTGGCTTTCGATTCGAGGTTTCCAAAACAGCCGACCCTCGCCGCCGCGAAGTCGGAACTCGCCGTAATCGCTGTCGCATGCGAGGCCGCGTAAAAGCCACGCATCTTCGCTAGCGCCAAAGGTATGCGCGTCTCGGTGGGATTGCAGACCACACCGAAGCCGGTCACCACGGTCGGCGTGATCTCCAACGTGACGTGCTCCTCCCCGCTATCGACGCGGTCAGGGGCTGACGAGGGCTGACAAGCTAAGGCGCCGGGACGTCGAAGTGGACGCCCCAGTTGTAGAGGGCGTAGCCGTTGCGTGACCGCGTCTCGTCCGAGTCACGGAGGTTGCCGCGCGGTCCCGTCGTGGGGCCAGCGAGCGCGCCCGACGTGCCCGTGAAGGCGTAGCGAAGGCGCGCGTTCGCGCCGGGAATGTCGGTAAGCGTGATCACGACCGTGTCCGAGGCGGTAATCGCGACGGATTGGATGGTCGCCGTGGCGCCGTCATCCTTCCACTCGAAACCGAAATTCCCTGGGTTCGAGACGATCGTGGTGTCGAGCCGTAACGGTGGCGTGGGCACGTACATCTTTACGGTAACCACTTTGCCGGCACGCGCGACGGTCTTGGGACGGATCGGCTCCCACGCCTTGCCTTCGAGGATTACGCGCCGGTAAACCTTCGCATAGTCCTCGCCCATGTGCCGGTACCCCTCGCTCGTGAGGTGCACGCCATCGGGGGCATACGGCAGGTGATATTTTGCACCGACCAGGATGACCTTCCCCGGTGCGTTGAGATGGGCCGCGAGCTGCGCGCTCGGGATGATACTCGTGGTGGGGAACCCGGCGAGCCGCGTCCAGCTGCTGAACTGCGTGTGCAGCATCGGAATGCTCTCGGCCTGTCCGGTAATAGCCTTCACGTCGGTTTCATAGTTCGATTGCCACTCAAGGAGGTTTGCCTCGTACGTCAAGTTGGCATTCTGCGAGTCAGACTCCCCATGCACGTTGGTCACCGCGCGAACGACGTGCGTCTTGTTCGCGGCCAGCGCAAGGTCGTGCCCTGCCTGCGCCTGGGCAAGCCCCTTCGCATACGCCGCGGTTCCTCTCTTCAGACCGATGTACGCGGTGGCGCTGATGCCGTGCCCGCTGACCAGTAGATCATGACTGGTCTTTCCGGCGGGCTGTCCGACGAGCACCGTTTCGCGCGCCTCTTTCGTGACGAGGTTCGCAAACGAGCTCGAGAGCGTCTCCACAAGACCCTCCATGAGTGGGCTGAACGACGCAAGCTGCACGGCGGATCCGCTCATCACACCCCCGATGAACATGGTGTTTGCGTAGGGCTGCATCGTGCTCAGCGTGGGTACGCCTTCCACGCCCACGGAGAGGCTTTGCCCGGTGCCGAGCACCTGGTTGATATCGCGGTACACGAACCCTGGCGAGAGCAGCGAGGCGTCGAGCGCGTCGTCGAGCGCGTCGGAGGCGGATTCGCTCACGACCCCTCCGTCGCCAGACGCCGGGTTGCCTCCAGTCCCGGCTTCGGCGAACGCCCCGCCCTCGACGTCGTCGGTCGGTGTCGCAGCGCCGTCGTTCCCTCCGCATGCGCCCACTGCCCACACACTCAGAAGTACGCTGGCTGCGAACCAAGGTCCAAGACGGGCATAACGCATTGTTTTCACCAGCCTAGCAAAGAGAGTCGCCTAGGGTAGCCGCCCATGGCCGGCAAAGGAGCGAGGAGACAGCGGATGGGTGGGGCCAAGATTCGACTTTTGCCGGGCGTGGGGCTGTCGCTTGGTCCGCCGCTGGGGAAGCGAGAGCGGGCTCTCGGTATTGCCGACATCAGCGCCGCTTGGCTTCGAGTCGGTCATCGCGCTGCGACGGCCACACCTCATGGGCTCGAATGCCGACGTGAGCGCTATCTTTTGCCCGTGCTTGGTCGCGCCTAGGCTGCCACCCGGTCCGTGAGCTTTGGCTAACGCGATGCCCGAGACGCAAAGAAACAACCAAGGCACATCAGCCACGGGTTAGCGTCATTAAGGGGTCGAGCAAGTAGCCGTCGTCTCGCGTGAGTAGCGCCCCGCTCAGGCCAAGGGCCCGCAGGCGCCGGATCACGGAGTAGACCCGCAGCATGCCCGACGCGTGACGGACGTTCTCGCCTGGCCACCCCACCTCGAGCAGCGCGCTCGCCGACCACGCCACCCCCGGCGCTTCGAGGCGGCGGATCACGAGCGCCTCGAGCACGCGACGAAGCGAACCGTGGCGAGCAAGATCGAGAGGCTCGCCTTTCGCCGGCCGCACCCAGCGCGCGTCGGGGCCCACCACCCAGGACGCGGCGCCAGGTGTCGCCGGAAGGGGCGAAGCGAGTTGCGGGCTTTTTTCGGCGCCGTTAACCTGCCGCTCGAACTGCTTGAGCTGCTCGAGCTCGAAGCGCGCGATGGCCTCGCGCCAGGTGCGGCCGCTTGCGTGGTGCGCCTCCGCCGCCGCAGTGAGGCGCACAAGGCGCTCCGCGACCGAGCCCTCGCTGTTCTCCGACGCCAACACGAGGCCAAGCGTTTGTGCCATTTCGCACACCTTTTCGCGCCGGATGGCGTCTCCCGACATCACGTGGAGCGCGTAAGCGTTTTCGAGGTCGCGATGTCCCGCCTGGATGTCTCCACCGAGCCCTCGGAGGAGGCCACGCGCGGCCAACGCATCCGCCTCGCCGCGCACGTTTCCCTGCGCGCGCTGCGCAATCCGCGCCTCGTTGAGGACGGCGAGAGCGCCACCAACCTGTCCCAGCGCGATACGCGCCCAACCCAGGCTGCGGCGAACATCAGCGGCCTCGCGCAGTCGGGCGCCGTCGGCGATGGCGAGCGTCTCCACAAGCAAGACCTCGGCGTCTGCTGCGTTCGCGACCTCGAGCATCACCTTGGCCTCCAACACCCGCGTGCGTACGCGCAGCTTCGGATCACCCGCAGAATCTGCGGCGGCGCGGGCCTCCGCGAAGACGTTGCTTCGCAAATCCAGCGCGTTGCGTAGAACGACCACGTCCGTCACCGCCGCGAGCGCGCGCGCCGCGAGGTCGGTTTTACGGGTCTTTTCGCGTTCGAATGCGCACAGCAGGTTGGGCAGTTCAGACTCGAGCGCATCCAACGCGTGCTCGGCGCCGGGCCCGTAGAGATGGGGCCCCTCGGCTTCGGCGCGCTCGACGTAAAAGGTACCGTGACGGGCAAAGGTGGCCTCGCGGTCCGCGCGGTCGAGCGCGGCGAAGCGGTGACGTGCGAAGGCCCGGAGCGTGCGGAGCATCGTGAGCCGGGCCGAGCCGAACGCCGGCGCCGTCGCGACGAGGGATTTCCGGAGCAGCGCCTGCGCGACATCGATCGGGTCGCTCGCCAGCAGCGGCCCAACCACGGCCTCAAAGGCGTCGACAGAGAACCCGCCCTCGAACACGCCGAGGCACGCGAAGGCGCGGCTCTCGTCGGCATCGAGGCGATGAAGCGACCATTCGATGGTGGCAGCGAGCGTAGCGTGCCGCGTGGCGATGTCCCGACGGTCGGTCTTCAGCAAGCGAAACACCTCGCCGAGACGCGAGAGGAGGTCGCGGGGCGAGACGAGGCGGCTACGACGCGCGGCGAGCTCGATGGCTAACGGCAAGCCGTCGAGCTGATCGACGAGTGCATGGATCTCGTCGGGCTTCCATGAGCCGCCCTCGGCGCGGTCCGCGAACAATAAAAATGCCGCCTCGCGCCCGAGCGGTGCGACCTCGACCACGCGCTCGCCCTCGATGCCCAGCACCTCGCGAGAGGTCACTAAGAAGCGCGATCTACCGCCGGCGTCGACCGACGCGCGTACGATCCGGCCTGCGGCCTCGATCACGCCGTCGGCGTCGTCGAGCACGAAGAGTGTCTCTGCGTGGGTGGCGAGGTGGTGGCTCACCGTCTCTACCGCCGCGGCGCACGACGGATCGCGCGCCGACGACGGGAGCTGCCCAAGCGACGCGGTCTTCGCGACGACGCGTAGGAGCGGCTCAAGGTCCCTCACGTCGCCGAGCTCGCACAGCAGCCCGCGACCGGCGAAACCCTCAGACACGCGGCGTGCAACCTCGAGGGCAAGCTGCGTTTTGCCGACCCCACCCGGCCCCACGAGCGTAACGACCCTTCGCCCTTGAGCAAACAGCGCTACCACGGCGCGGATAATCTCCTCGCGCCCGAAGAGCGGCGCGAGCAGCGGAGGCAGGAAACAGGCGACGGATTTTTTGGACGGGCGCCGCATGCCGACAGCTTCCGAGCCCAATCGATCCTCCGCGCCGGCGCGGCACGCGCGGATAGGTCTGCACTCGACGTTGGGGGATCGAAATCGTCAACCATGGCGCTCCGGCGCGCGATCGCGTGGTCGAGGTCGTCATCGGCGCTCCGCAGCTCGGCGACGTCGGCGTAAAGCCACTTGTTCGTCTCGTAGAAGGAGCGCATGTCTTGCGTGCTGACCTCGGTGTATGCGACGAGCCGCCCTGGTCACGCCTCGTTTCGCGCGTCCTTCGGGCAGTCCACGGCGCTTGCTTTGATCTTCGCGAGCGACGCGCCCAGAGCGGCGATGAATCGCTCGTTCGCTTGACGGTCGGGGAACTCCACGATGGCGATCAGCGTCGATCCTCCCCCGACGCGCCCCAGCTGATGCTCAGATCGGTCGGTATTCCGCTGGGGAAGGAACTTTCTGCAACGATCGTCGTGAATTGCGCGTTACGTCTTCTCTCGGCTTCCGCCTTGACCGTTTGCGCTACCTATTCGCCCCACCCGGGCATTCTCGCAACGAATATCTCAGCAATTGTGCAGCTGGAGTTGCAATACCTACGTGTTACGAACCTCCGAGCGGTGGATGTATTTTTGAATACGAAGCCAATTGGAAGCGGGATACGTATACATACGGCTACGCGCTTTCCAAAGAGAGATGTGGTGGTTATAACTGCACGAATGTGGGGAACGAGTGTCGCGTCATGAACCTCCCCGCGCCTTACGGTGGTGGTATCGGCGCTGTATGCGTCGATAGCCGCCCCTGAGACTGTTTCCCATTCGAATCATGGGAGGATGGCTGTGATAGGCGTCATCCTCTCATGATTCGAATGTGGCGTCGAAAGAGTTCGAGGTGCGCGAGCTCGAACGAAAGCGTTGTGAATTACGAATTCCAGGCGGGCCCCGAGGAAACGTTGTTCAAGATCGGTCTCACACTCGGTCTTCTGGTGCGCTTTGGCTGTCGCACGCGTGGGAACGCGCCTCCTGACAGCGACGTCGACCTCGGCGTTCTGCCGATTTGCGAGCCGCGCCGCGCCTGCCGAGCGCCCCACCCCTTTCATGATGCACCGTCGCTGCACTCCGGGTTGCTCAGGAAGCGGATCGTGCTACGAGTCAGTCCTCACTATGGGCGAAAAAAAACATTTCGGAATAGCATTTCGCTACGTGGCAATCGCGGCAGCGTCTTCTGGGGCCGCTCTCGTAGGGTGCAAGCACGACACTTCGTCATCCTCTCCGGACACGTCGGGCACGACCAGCACCGCTTCGGTCATCGCCGCTCCACCTGTCCCATTGCCCTCAGCCCCTACCCGCGCCGTACCTTGCGCGGCTCCAGACGTGCTTTTACGCACGATGGAATACGGGCATCCACTGAAGTGCGTTCGCCGGTGCGTACCAGGGAATAACGGTGTCGCCTGTCCTGACAAGTTATTCTGCGGGGGTACGGGAACAACCGAAAAAGGGGAAAACCACAACTGGTGCATGGCGGCCCCCGAGGCCCCACCAAGTGTAGAATGCACGTCACTCGAGATAATGGTCTATGAAGGGGATCGCAATCAGGCTTTTTGTGGAAAGCCATGCAAGGCCGATTCAGAGTGCCTCGGTGGGAAACACTGCGTGACGGCGCGAAAGCAGTGGCGGGATACGATGGGTATGCAAGCCGCCCTCGCAAACAGCATCAATGTTTGCAAGTAGGTCCGTAATGTCGGACTTATTGCATGTCCGCCATTCCTGGGTACGAAGAGCAGCCGCTGCAAACGCGGGTTTGTAAGTATAAGTCGCGTTTGCGAGCCACCTCTCGCGCCCGCATCGCATTTTGCAACGTCATATTCGTAGAAAGCCTTCGGCGTCGTACAGCCCAGCGCCTGGTGCGACCTGTCGTCGTTGTTGAAGTTGAGGTGGCGACACACGAACAGCAAGGCGACCGAGAAGTTTCGGAAGTCCCTCGCGGGCGATGATTTTTCCTGCGCTTTCGTCCACTTAACCTGCACACGCGTGTCCATATCTCCGCCCACGAGGAAGTCGCCGACGAGCGATTGTGCCGCTATCTCGGGCGTCCGGCGTTTTCGCTGGCGCGCTTGGCCCTGCGGCGCGACGGCCTCGTAATCGACTGCGTCAAGGACGCAGGGCGCGGCCACATCAAAGGTGCACGATGTCGTCGTCCGGGGCCGCACTCGTAAACTTCGCGCGAGTGGAGCCATGGGCTGCCCTCACGTCCCCCTTGAGCGACAGCGAAGCGGCTCGAGAAAGCGGTCGGACGCTCCAGCGGTGGACGAGTCTGTGATCGCGCCTGGTGCAGGCGTTGCGACAACGGTGATCTCGAGCTGATGGATCCGCCAGTGTATTCGTCGCGTTCTGCCAACGAAACGCAAACACTCAAACAATGAGGGCTGCGCTTGGCCAACGATACGCTGGCTCATGGCCGTGAAAAACTCCACCGCCCGAGCGGCCTTATTCGCGCCAGTGCCCGAGGCGAAGGCTTGCGAAAGACACACGCTTCCGCGGGCCGTGCTCGGCTCACTCGAAGCCTACCGCGCTGCACTTTGCAAAGCTTTTGGGCCGCGGTTCAAGGAGATGCGGCTCTTCGGGTCCCACGCGCGTGGCGAAGCGCGCGATGAAAGCGATGTGGACGTCTTTGTCACCATCGACGACCTGACGCATGCGGAACTAAACCTCGCGTTCGACCTCGCGTTCGAGGTGGAGCTGCACGGTGAGTGGGTGGGATTATCGCCTCTCGTTTACTCGACAGCGCAAGCGTCAGAGCTTCGGGCGCGAGAGCGTCGCCTCCTCTTGGACATCGACCGCGAGGGAGTTGTGCTGTGACGGACGAGAATCAACGAAAGAACGTCGCGGCGGAGGTTGCGCGAGCGGAGGAATCGCGTCGCCCGGCTGTTGTGTTGCTCGCCGCCGGCCTCACGGCTGATTCAATCAGTCGCGCCTATTACGCTGCGTTTCATTACGCCCGCGCTGTTCTGCTGTCGGAGAGCGCAGAGCCACGCATGCACGGCGGCGTCGACAGATTGCTTCAGCGCGACTTCGTACGAACGGGTCGCTTCGACGCCGATATCGCAAAGCCAGATCGGTCGGTATTCCGCTGGGACTGGAACTTTCTGCAGCGATCGTCGTGAATTGCGCGTTACGTCTTCTCTCGGCTTCCGCCTTGACCGTTTGCGCTACCTATTCGCCTGCCGCGCTGCCGGTGGTACTTGGCGCACTCGAATCGATCGTGGCGCTCGCATCGAGGTCGGACGAAGCGCTGGCCGAGGATTTGTTACGGCCAGCGCCCGCGGTGCGATCGGACGTGGGGGGCGAGCTTGCCCTTCGCTTCGTCCTCCTCGACAGGCCTGTGATGGCTGTCGTCGCCCTCAGAGCGGTGGTCAACTTTTGGGGCTCGCGGGCGCAGGCTTTGCTGTTAGGCGTCCTTGACAGCAACATCGACCCCGTGTGGGTCGCGGCCGTGAACGCCCTTCATCAGCTCCAGCCCATCGAAGATTCCGCTATCGACAGGCTCGGTCGCATCGTTCTCGGGCACGGCCTCCCGAGCCTCGAGCTGCGCGTCGCCGCGGCGCAGACGCTTTCACTCGCACGTCCCGAGGGTCTAGCCCGCGTCGTCGCCTTTCTCGAGGAGCGCCTCCTCCTCAAAGCCACCAGCACGACCCCGTCTCGCTCGAGCAAAGGATTCGCACCGCCCGAAGAAGGTCCAATGGTCGTCGCGCTCGTACGCTCACTGGCGCAGCTCGACCCGACCCGCGCGGCAACCGTGCATGACGCTCTTCTCGCACTCCGACCCGATTTGCAGAGCGAGCTGGCGACGACGTTCGACGTCTAGAGCAGCGCGCAACAGAGGGCGCTTGAGGCATGCCTCGCGTGCCATCGCCTGCTCGGTGGCCGTCGGCACGAGCCACTTGCGTAGGTCTGCGGCATCCCTCTGCGCTGGCGCTCGTTCGAGAGACTGCTATACGGGCCGTCCCTATGACTCCCATTAAGTACACCGCTAACGTGATGGTTCGCTTTGCCGATCTCGACCCTTACGGACACGTCAACGCTACGAACTATCTCGATTATGTGGTGACCGCGCGCTGGTCGTTCGCGCATGAACGGTTTGGCGTGACCGACAAAACGTTTGTCGAAAAGAACCTCGGGTTCTACATGACGCGCGCCGACCAGTCGTTCAAGCGCCCGATCGCCGGTGTACAGACGGTGGTAGCGAGCTCTTTCGTGCGTGAGGTCGCGCAAGCAAAGCTCGTCGTCCCCTACGACATTTCGTCAACAGACGGCAAAGTGCGTTTCAGCGAAGGCGTGCTCGAATTCATGTGCATTGACCTCTCGACGAATAAGCCAACCTCGATGCCAGACTGGGTGCGGCCCTTCTTCTTCGAGGATGGGGATGGAACCTAAAAAAGACCGCGAGGCGCCTTCGCCCCAGTCGCTTATCGCGGCTTCCGCTCTTCTGGCCACGGTCGGCCACCGGCTGCCCGCTGGGCTCGACCCCGAGGAGGTAGCGACAAGCGAGTTCGCTTTTTACTCGGCCCAGACATTTCTTTTCGAGCGGGCTGGCGAGGCGCTGCTCGATGCCATGAGCGCACAAACCCACGACCGCACTTTGCTCGACGCCTTCCATATTCAAAAGGTCGAAGAGAGCACGCATGTACGCGCTTACGAGAGCGCGCTCTCGATTTTGGGAACGGACGAGGCGATGGCCTTTGTGAGGCGGATTGGTGGGCACGAAGCGACGCTGATTCGCGGCTCGCTTGTCGAACAGATGGTGATCGCGTTCGTCGTGCTGGAAAGCATCGCCATGGGTATCTTTGACGCGCGTCGACGCGTCTACGCAGGGTCCGCCCTGGCGAGGCTAGACGCCAGAGTTCTCGTCGAAGAAGCCGGGCATCAACGCGTGGGCGCGGGCCTCCTTGCCGTCATGGTGTCCGAAGGCGGCACTCCAGTTCGTGACGTGCTTGCCATTGCCGCTGAGGGAACGAATACCGTACAAGGCCTGCTCGCTCCTAGGCACTTGTTCGCACATTTGGGAATCGAAACCACGGTAGCGGAGCGCAACGCCATCGAGAGCGCCGGGTTTTTGGGAGTGCAGCGCGACGTGACCCGGCGTGCGATGTCCAACGCCCTGCGGACTGTCCATCGAGCGTCAAAAGAAGGCACCGGCCACGACCGGCACCGAGTGGCGTCTTGAATTCCGCTGGGTCGGGCCCGCTGCAAGACAGCGAGTCGTATTACGCACTCATGGGGATCCCCTACCGCGCGCTCACCGGAGAGACGGGAGGACACATGAACGTCGGCCTTTGGTCGGAGCTGCCGGCAGAAGCTTCGCTGGAGGTCGCGCAAGGGGCTTTAGTAGCCGCTACGCTCGCCCGCGCTCGAGCCCTTTTTAAGGGCGGAGCGCCTTCGCGCGTGGTCGAGGCCGGAAGCGGCTGGGGCGGCGCGCGCCGCGCGTTCGCGAAAGCTTTTCCTGATGCAGAGTACATCGGTATCAACGTCGCCGCGGATCAGATTGCCGCCGCGCGCGCCGCGAATTCCGACGTACCGAGAACCCGTTACGTGCACGGCCGCGTGGAGGAGGACGCGACGTGGGCGGAAGTCGGTTTCGCTGACCTTTTCGTGTCTGTCGAGGCTGCCTTTCACTTCGAGTCTAAAACGGAGCTCATCGCGCGACTTCAGCGCCGGGGCGTAAGAGCCCTCATGCTTGCCGAGATACTCGTGGAGGACCCGACCGCCGTCGAAAGCAAATTGCTCGCGCCCGCCTTGCGTCACGGATGGTCGCGCGCTCGTTACGACGTCGCGCTCGCGGCGGCGGGTTTTCACAACGTGACGTTTGAGACCGTACCCGGCCCCCCTTTCGCCGCGTTCGCACACGCTCTTCGCCAAATCGACGCGCACACTTACAAAGCTCGCGGAGGGCGAATGGCACTAGTTCATCAACTGCGCCGCGCGTTTTCGACGCTCGCCGACCTCGAACGCGACGGTCGCGTGAGCTACGCTTGGATTTCCGCGGGGGGCGGGTAGTCCCGTGACTGCGCCTGAGCAAGTCACCGGCGCGCGGAAGCTGGCCGCGTCGGGAGACGTCGTTGGCGCCATAGAGTGCCTCGAGGCGGCGCTCGCGGCAGCGGTGGCGTTTGACGACCGGCGGCTGATTCTCGAGGCACTCGTCACGGTCCTCGTCGTCGCCTCCCAGCACGCCCGAGCCTCGCATCACGCTCGAGAGCT
Organism: Polyangiaceae bacterium; assembly: GCA_025353725.1. Taxonomy (GTDB): domain Bacteria; phylum Myxococcota_A; class Polyangia; order Polyangiales; family Polyangiaceae; genus Labilithrix. The sequence continues at coordinate 16,877 of JANXOF010000061.1, forward strand.
GGAACGGCTGCATGGCTTGCCTGCGCGATCGCGCATGGTGAGCCGGGTCCTCACGAAGCTCGTGAAGCTCTTCGGATTTCGACCACGAGGCCTCTTCGCTCATGTCCTCCTTTTCGTGCTCGGAGGTGCACGCGCCCAACGCGGACCCGGAACGATCACGTTCGGCTCGCTCCGGGCGGTCCAGTTTGCGTACTTCTGGGACGATATTGCAGATGCCCCACGCCTCGCGCTACTTCAGCTGGCCGTCGCGCAGACCGATGCCGAAGCGGCGCGAGCTCTCGCGTGGCTCGGATACGCCCACGCTTATGCAGGACGACGCGAAGGATTACACCTCCTACGCCGCGCCCTTACGCTAGGGCATCGAAAACGAGCAGGGGAACGAGACGTCGAGTTTCTTTCTGAGACCTATCCACTCCTCGCCATCGGCTACATGATGTGTGACTTGCCGGTCGAAGCAGAGCGCCTGCACCTCCGGTACCTTGCGCGCGAACCGGATCGCACTCCTTTTTACAAGCTCCTCTGCCGTACGAACCTTCTTGGGTGCGCGATCGCTCGCGGAGCCTTTGCCGAATTGCGCACGCGAATCGACGAGTGCTTGACGCAAGCGTTTGCCCTCAGTGCAAGTCGTCATCACCTTCAAGTTCACGGGTCCTACGCGGTGCTTCTTGCTGCCGAAGCTCGCACGTCCTCCGCCGGCGACGCGCTTGCGATAGCGTTCGCCGCCGCTGCGGCAAACGACAACGCACTCGACTGGACGATCTTTCATAGTTTAGCCGGGCTTACCCATCTCCTTCTTGGTAGCCACGGCATCGCGCAGGAGCACGTGGCGGAGGGGCGAAAAAAGTGTGCGATCTATGGCGATCCTAAGCACTTCGTACGTCGTTTCGACGATCTTCAAGGTGCGCTAGACAATCGGAGGAGCTCGTTCGAGCTTCTCATGCTCCGGTCGGCTCGCAGTTACGCGGCCACACGCATCGCCGCGTGCGATACGTTCGACGGGCGCATCGCGACGATCTCGCGGCAGCTCGGAAGCGCCCTCGCCACGTTCTTCGCCTTCGATCTCGAACGCGACGTGCCGGTGGATGAATTTCTAGATCTCCTCAAGCGCACCTTCGATACCGACTATGCCATCGCGTCGGCAAGCCTCGGTGAGCTTCGCCAACAAGTGCACGCGGAGCGAGGCATAGCGCCGTTAGGGCTCGGAACCGTGAACGAGGGCGAGCTCCGTATCCGCTGCAAGGATGGGCGCCTCTTCGTGGGCGTCGAAAGCGTTCTGCGCGGCGGGCAACGTGGCTCGCGCGCGAGCGTCCAGCGACTCGCGGTAGGGCTCGCCACGGGCGAACTCGACGTGGCGACGGAACCTCTACTTCGAGCGGCGCTACGCCTGGCTGTCGCTCAGTACGCGTCGCTTCGCACCGTCCGTGCCTCCCAAGAGCTTCGAGCGCAGACCGAGCGCATGACGGCCATCGCACGAACGGCGCAAATGCTAGCCCACGACGTACGCCGCCCCTTCGCTCTCCTCCAAGCAGGGATCACGGCTCTCTCGGATGCGCAAAGCGCAGACGACGTGCGCGCGATCGTCGCCACCGTCTTACCGGATGTGGAACGAGCTTCGCTTTCCGTGCGCGGCCTCATCGAAGACGTGATGGGGGCAGACAATGACAGCCCCCCCCGTTGTGTTCCCGTGCTCCCGGAGGCCCTTCTCCTTGATAGCTTCGACGAGATCTTCCGGCTCCACCCAGAATGCCAATTGGTCGTCGACTACGACTTGCGCCACTCGGGTCCGGTCTTCGTAGACGGGCGACGCGTCCAGCGCGTCTTTTCAAATATTATTTTAAATGCCATTCAAGCCATGAGCGGCCGCGGTCGAATGTGGTGTACGACTGAGTCGAGCGGAGCGGACGTTCTGTTTCGAATCGGAAACGAAGGGCCTACTGTCGCACCAGCGGAGATAAGCCGTGTTTTCGAGCCGTTTTTCACGAAAAACAAGGCTAACGGGACAGGGCTCGGGCTCGCTATCGCGCACCACGTCGTAGCCTTGCACGGCGGCAAGATCTGGTGTGATGTGCCCGATCAAGGCATCGAATTCGCCTTCACTCTTCCCGGCGTCGCGTCCTCAAAAGCAGAAGGCGGAGTAGAGATGCTGCGCGCGGTCGACGAACTTCGAAGCCGCCTACCGACCCGAACTCCTCCCATACTCCGCCGCGTCATGCCTTCCGAGTGCACCGTTCCACGCCTTGGTGAACGGGGCGCCGACGGGACCGCAGTATCGATCTCGCCGGACCGACGAGAGACCTCGCGTATTCGGGTTGCGTTCGTGGATGACTCGGGCGGCATTTTGATGAGCTGGCGGCGCGCCCTCGGGCGAGATGTCGAAGTCTTGTGTTTTAGAAGCCCTGCGGAATTTTGGCGAGCGGCAGCAGCGACCCCTGCCGACGGCGTGAGCCTCGCCGACGCGTTTTCGGTCGTGGTGACGGATTACCGCTTCGACGAAGGGGGGAAAGATGGGGCTGCGTTCGCGCGGGAGCTCCGCACACGTGCGCCGAATCTTCCCATTGTTCTTTGTTCTTCCGGCGTTTTCACTCGCGCGGAGCTCGCGTGTACCGTCGACCTCGTGATTGAAAAGACGCCCATGTCATGGCCGCAACTCGAGGCCTTGCTGGCCCGCGCCTCCGCGTTACCGCTCGCGGCGCGTCCCCTCCGCGCCGATGAAAAAGCCGCGGCGTCCGTAACGGCGAGCTCGTCTTCCGCACCCAAATCACCTCAGGCACCTCAGATCACGGGAGGCGTGGCGTAGGCCGCGTCAGGACGATGCGCTTCTCTTTGTTGCCCGCGAGCTGGCCTCTCACACCCGAGAACTTGTCGCTCGCCGATTATCGACTCGCCGAGCTTGCCCTGGCACTACCGGTGAGCGCAGCGCTGGAGCTGCCCCTCCTCGCGCTACGTGCGACCACGCGAGAGGCGCCCCTCGAAGGCCCGGACATGCCGCCCCGCGCCCTTGTGTGCATGCTGCACAAAGATCTCTATCTCTCGGCCTTCGCGCCGTCGTTTTGGGAAGCGCTCGGGCCCGATTTTGCGTATCTCGCGTTCCACGGTTTCGCGTCGTATGTCGGCATGATCTGGCCTAACCTTCGTGGCTATCAGGCCTTTCGCTACCAGCTAAAGACCGCAAAGCGGTCCTCCGAGCGCGCGCGGCCGCTGGCGCAGACGCTTTCGTTCCTCGAAAAGCACCTCGGTCGTTTTGCTCTTCGAACAGACGCGGGGGGTCCGTACGGGCGGGTACGCGCTTCTCTGGTCGACATGGCCATCGCGAGCGACCGTCCAGTGGTCGTCGTGCGGCAGTGCGCGGACCGAACAACACACGTCCGCGGTCACGCTCTGCCTCTCCCGGGAGCGCAAGTTAAGTCTCGTGTCTCTCGAGCGGTGGACCCCTCTTCGCTACGCCTCCTCGATCGCGAAGGCGGTCGCGAACTCCTCCAGCGTTTGCTCGACGAGCTCTAGGCTTCAACCGACGGCAGATGCCTCGTTGGCCGAATTCGGCCAACGGAGGTGGCCGCATCCGACCGTAGCAGGTGGGCGCGCTCCCCCGACGACCGTAAATTTCGGTAGATAGGCCGAAATGCCGCCTTGGCACCCGCTTTGCCTAACAACGTTTGCATGCGTACATCATCCCGCGTCTTCACCTCACTGGTCACGGCTTCAGCGACCCTTCTTCAACTCACAACCGCATCCGCGGCCCCCAAGTACACGAGCCCCCGCATCGGAGGAACGGACCCTGTCACAAACGCTCGGTGCATGAGCCAGGACCTTTTCTCCACGAACGCGCAAGCTCTCGCACGAATCGAGTGGGCGGTCGGATGCCTCTACGTGCCTGCGAAACTCAAAGAAAAGTGGATGAAAACCGTAGAAAACGGCGTCGTCGTGGAACGGCAATTCTACAGCTATCCATCCTTCGCGGTCGACGACGCCGCGGCCAGCTACCCAACGTGGAAGCCAGAGCCAGGCGGTCTGACCACGGCCGCCGGCTCCTTCAACTGCGCGATGCCCGACAACGTCATTTGGCTTTCTGTATGCGAAGCAGCAGGCTGCTACCGCGCAGACCAGCGCATTCTCATGGAATCCGGCTACAAACCGATAAGCGTTGCGCACGAGCAACGAGATCTCTCACTGGTCACGCTGTCCCCCTCCGCGACGTTCGGAGACCTTGCGTTCACGGTGAATACCGTCGATAAATATACGGTTTCACCGATCCCCGAACTTGAGACTCTGCTCACGTTCCAGACCGAGCATGGCGGAAAGCTCACCGTCACGCCGCTTCATCCGCTCGTGACGAAGGATGGAACCATCGAGAAAGCTTCGCAATTCGTAGTTGGTGACTCACTCGTCAAAGACGACGGCTCGCTCGACACTATCGAAACGATCGCGACGAGCCGCGAAGTCGTAAAAGTTTATAATGTCCAACCAACAACGAAGGATTTTGTATCCAACGTGCTCGTGGCTGAAGGGTTTCTAAACGGTTCGGTCAGGTATCAAAACGAATACCAGAAGTACTTGGGTCGAGTCGTCCTGCGAGAAGCCCGTGGCGGCATCAAAGTACAAGACTGAATTCAACCACGAACTACGGATACGAAACCCATGAAGCGCATTCTTTCTTCCGCCAGCCTTGCCTTGTTGGGCCTCGCCTGCTCGGCGCAAACGACTCAAGACGAAACGCCATCAGACAGTCCTAAGAAGACCGAATCTTGCGAAGAACAAGCGTGCGCAAAGAGCACTGTTCGAAGGAATGAGCCCTTTCGTCTCGACCGCTTTTTCGGTGAGCTTAGTCGCCAATGCATCGCGGACACGGGGCACGGCCTCGATGCTCTAAACTATACCTGTTCGTGCGATGCACCGGATGCCGAACGGCTTGGCGGAAGCGTCTACGTACCGGGCGCGGGGTGCCACCCTATTACTCGCCCGTCTTCGTGCGCGGCTACGCCAGGTGGCTTTTCAGACGCGCTCGCCCAAGGCGGCGTGGCCGCTCTCGCGGCTTGCACCACCGACAGCGGTGGCTTCGAGGGAAGCTATCCTGCCTCAACGGGCGTTCACTTTCTGCTTCCCGCCAGTGGTCCGCGGGTTGTGGCACAAGCCCAGGCACTCGCCTCTTGGGCGGACAGAATGTGGGGCCCATCGTCGCGCGGCTTGCCAGGTCTGTGGCCGTCTGCCGACCTCGGTGGGAACGAGCTCTACGTCCAGATTGGGCCTCCCTCAGAGACGCTCGTCAAGACGGCCGTCTCGGCCGCCATTCTACCCTCGTTTCAAATCGCGTCCGTTTCGAATGCCCCCTACATACGCGTCGTCGTCGAACCCGACGCGAACGAGCTCGACTTCGTACTCGGAGCGCGCGTCGCAGACCTTCGCGTTCTTCATCGACTTTCCCCGGCACCTCCCTTCGGCGCTGGTTCGCCCGAGAAGGATGCTTACGAAGCGACTCTAGCTTCGATCGAAGGACCGCTCGGCACGACCTTCGTAACGGGCGAAAGGCTCTCCAACCCGGACAACGGCTGCGCGTCGCTCTGTTCGGTGCGAACGGAAGGCGTAACGCTCGCGAGCGGCGCGCAAGCCTACCGCGAACGCATCTACAGCTTCGGTTCCATCGCGCGAGACGCGTTGTGGGTGACTCGTAAAGACGACGTGGTCGCTCTTGTCCTTCTCGCCCCCGGCGGCACGGCCGGTGTGACCCTTACGTTTTCGACCACGTCGAGCGCATCCGCCGTCCGCACCCGCCTCACGGTCTACGACCGCACATGGAACGTCCTCGCGCCACCGCAACTTCTTACGCAAGCATGGCCGGAAGACTTCGCTACGAGGTTTAGACGGAAGGCGAGTGATGGCCCCGCACTCGCAAACATCGTTACATGCGACGGGAGGTTCGCCGAAAGTCTCGCGTCTACAGAAGCCGCAGACGACGTTGCTATCGGGCCTAACCCGGCAGTGTTCTCGGAGGCCGGAAAGCTTGAGCGAGGGTCTCTCCTCGGATGGTTTCCGAACGCAAACGGTGGTTCTATGTACTTTGCACGAGAGCCAGTCGCCACTCTTTCAGGGTTCTGGCCCCTAGGCAGTACGCTGGCAGATCCGAACCTTCATGCGGCGACAGTGTGGAAAGCGGCACAGGACCAAGCACGCTCACTCGGAAAGCACTTTGGCTTCATTCCAATGAGCATCGAGACGTGCTTCAAAGAGCTCGACGCCTGGTTGCCCTCCGTCTCTGGTTGCGCTTCGGAGCGGTGCCCGCGGCCCCTCGCGCGCGTCGCCAATGTCAGCATTGCCGACTACGAAATGTCACGCGTGCAGTGCGAAGACACGGCCGGACTGAAACTCGCACAGACCGAAGAATCTATGTTCTGGGTGATCGCTGCCGGTAACGGATACACCTCTGCGGTCGGTCGAGATACGCCAAAGAACGGATGCCCCGGCACCCTCGGCGAACACAAGAACGCGGTCGTCGTTTCCGCACTCGACGGCGACAACGGAGATAACGGCGGCGACTTGTGGAGTCACTCGGACTACGGCGCACGCTATTCCGACATCGCCGCGGACGGACGTTTGGGGTCGGACGTGGGCACTTCCCTCGCCGCTCCCCGTGTCGCTGCCGTAGCGGCTACCCTTACCCAAGACTTCCCGTCGCTGAGCCCGTTCGCCATGCGCGTCGCCTTGCTGTTGTCGGCTGCGCCCGTCGCGTCCCTCGCCTCGAAAGTTCGGTCCGGCGGAAAGCTCAACTCACCTGTGGCACGCGAGGTCGCATCTTGCCTTTCCGGCGCTTCGGGAATGATCGACCGAAGCCACGCCGAATCGTGTCTTCGCGGCTCCTCCTACGTGGGTGACGTCGGGGCAAAGGTTGCGCTCCTTGCGGATCGTGGCCTCTTCACTTCGCGTTAGCCCGCAGGCCCACACCATTTTTGCGAGATAGCCACTTGAATCGCAAACGCGATTCAATAAGGGACTCGTACGTTTACACACTTACTCAATTACACCTTCACCTTTCATCACCCACGGACAATCACATGTTTAATACTTGGATAACAAAAACTTCAATTCTCGCCCTGTCAGCCACCGCCGCGCTCGGATGCGCAGGCGAGACGGAGCTCGAAGGCACCTCGTCGAGCGCGCTTGATACAGCCCTCGTGGCCCCCGGACGGGGCTACGACATGATCCGTGACCAGGCCACCGACTTTTGTACCGACTTCGAGGTACGTGATGCGTTTCCGAACGGCGCCGGCCAAGAAACAGTCTTTCGCCTGGAGCTTGTCGAAAATTCGAAGAACATGGCAAAAAAGCTTTCCGTGTCGGCCTCGGCTTCGGCCAAGTTTGGCCTTTGGGGAGGCGATCTCAAAACGAGCTACGTGGAGGAGCGCGAGGTGCATTCCACCTCCGTCTACGCTCTTGCAAGCGCTTCGGTTCGCAACGCGCCCCAAGTCATCATCAATACGCGACTCAAGCCAGACGCGGCCAATACCCTTCGCGTGAGCGCGGAGAACTTCCGCCGTCGGTGCGGCGATGCATTCGTCGCCGGATACACGACTGGCGGTGAGTTCTTCGGCGTCATCGAAATCGAGACTCAAACGGAACAGGAAAAGCAGGAAGTGACTGCAAACCTGAACGCCGGCGGCCTCATGTGGAACGCGTCGGCGCAGTTCGCGCTGGCGGTCAACTCGAGCGTCGCCAACAAGCGAGTTCACGTTTGGAGCTTTCAGCGTGGCGGCCGCGGCGAACAGTCGACGGGATGCACGACGGTCGATTGCATCGTCTCGCGCGCGGCGAACCTCCCGTCGACGGTCGCCGGAGACAATGCCGCGATGATCAAAGTAGACTTTATGAACTACGATCGACTCGCGTTACCAAACGACGCGCGAAGCCCAATCGACACACTCAATCAGCAAGAAGTCGAAGGGGACATCGTCGCCGCGAAGCATGACCAGCGCGACCTGCTCGGCCAGTTCCTCGCCGCTCAGCGGTTTCCCACGCGCTACTACGCCGTATCTCCGGCCGACATGACGGCGTCGATCAATGCCATCAACGGTAACATTAATACGCTTCGCCACTCCGCGAGCGACTGCTGGCGTGATTACGCTTCTTGTGCGGTTCCGGCCATTGCTCCTGCACCCATCCAGGTTCCGAAAGCCTTGCCCTCCGACACGTGCGCCAAAGTACGTGCTCTATGCACGGATGGCCAGCTCGACGAGACCATCGCCGACCTGCAGGAGGCCTGCTTCGAGAAGAGCGGTCGATACGTAAACCTCCGCACCTGCTTGTAGGCATCACGATGATCTCCTCGCTTCTCGGATACGCTTGTCGACAGCGCATCAAAGTATGGGCGGGCCCCCTCTCGCTCGGCCTGGCGCTTGGCGGGTGCTACGTCGGCGTCACGGACCCTACGGGCACGATAACGCAAGCCGTGGGGAGTTCACCTCCGCTCGGTCGCGGATACGATCGGGCCCACGAGGCCGTCGCCGCCGACTGCCTTATGTTCCGCCCGTCGGCAGGCGTACCGGGAGCGAATGGGATTGAATCTAGCTTCGTAGTGACTCTCATAGAGAACCGAGCGCAATTGCGCTCCGCCCTTCACGCCGATGCGACGGCCGCCTTCGCCGTTTCTCGAGCCGAAGTTTCACTTGTAGACTCCATTGAGTTGAGTGCAAGTCGCATGCATCTCCTGATTGCGGCGTCGGCGAAAGCTCCTCCCACGCTTGCCTTAGACCTTTCGCTCGTTCCTGCCGCGCGCGCGGCGTGGGACACGAGCGTCGAACGCTTCAAACGCCTATGCGGCGACGGCTTTGTCGCCAGCGTCTCCATGGGCGTTGCCTACGGAGCCCTCTTCTCCGTGGAAACCGCCGACGAAGAAGATCGTGACCACCTCTCGTCGCTGCTCTCAAGCCAAACAGCAAGTGCGGCGCTCGAAAGCCGCTTCGCGTCAACCTTCGACAGCGTGTCACTCGGCCGTAAAGTAGAGGTGCTTAGCGTTCAACGGGGCGGGGCCGGAAGTGATCAGACAGGGTGCGAGACCGTGGCATGTGCGATAGCTCGTGCGAAAAATGTCTCCGCGCTGCTCGCGGCGGGTGCTTCTGCCGTCGATGACGTGCACGTCCAAACCTACCCAATTCTGTCGTCCCTCGGTGATGAGAGCGGCGAAGTGGTTCATGCGCGTCGGCTCGAGACGCTCGCGGCGCTCGACAGAGCCGGTGACGAAGCGCGCGACGTTCGGGACGTTTTGGAAGACGCGCAAAGCAACCCGGCATTCTTCTTAACGACGAGCCTCGGCGACGTCGAGGGCCGCCTCGCGCGCGTGCGGGCGCGCGTAGAAGACGTGGAAGCCGCCAAACGAGCGTGCCTCGAAGTGAGCTCTCGCCCGTGCGAAGCAGTTCCCGCGATCTCGCTTCCTACCGCGCCGGTCGCGAAGCGCGAGTCCCCATGTAGGCGCCTCGCGCTTGCGTGTAGAGCGCAAGACCTCAGTTCGGCATCGGCCGCACTCGTCGAGGCATGCATCGCCGAACGGGGGCGCCCGATCAACCTGCGCACGTGCCAGTGAAAAAGCTGCTTGCCGTCGTGACCTCCGCCGGGCTTTTGAGGCTCTGCTTTCCCCCCTTCCACGTGTGGCCGCTGGCTTTCGTCGCGCTCGTTCCACTACTTTTGGTCCTACGACGTTCCCGGGTTTTGGCGTCAACCGCCTACGGGTTTGTCTTCGGGGCCTCGGCAAATCTGCTTCTTGGGTTTGGTCCGGGGGTCGTCGCGGCGAAGCGATTCGCTCCCCTCTCCACCGTCGAAGCCGTTGGCTTCGTAGTCTGCGTCCTGACGTTGCAGGGCGTTCGCGAAGCTTTCGCCGCGGGCACGGCTAGCGCCGCCCGCGCCTTTCGCGTTACCGCATACGCCGCGTTTCCGATCTCGTTCTGCGTCGCTGAACTAGCCATAAGGCCGTGGTTCCCATGGCCTCTCGCGCTTGCCGTGTCGTCGGAGCCCCTCGCCTACAGCGTCGCTCACGCCGGGGGCAGCGTTCTCGTGTCGACCATTCTCGTCGCGTGTAACGCCGCGATCGCAGCAGGGTACGACCGAATGCTGGCGGGCGACAGACGTGCCGCGAGCCTTACGTTCGCCGCGTCGCTTTCTTCGTTGCTTCTCCTTTGCGCCTATGGCGCCACGCGTCGATTTCTCTCGAACCACTTCCCTGTCTCGGGGCTAACGAGCGTCGTCGGCTTATCCCAACCTTCTCGCGAAAGGCGCGGCCAGATTGCACCCTACCTTCAATCCGGCGAGCGGCTGGTCGAGCGAGGTGCCGACCTCCTGGTCTGGAGCGAATCGAGCACTCCCCAAGGACTTCCCGTAGGCGCACTCGAATCGCTTCTCCGAAAGAAGGGTGATGAAACTCGAAACGCGGGAGTCGTACTCGGCGCAATCGTCACGGATAAAGACGGACACCATCGAAACGCCGCCCTTTCCTTCGACGAGCGCGGCCGGTTTCAAGACAGGCACGACAAGGTCAATCTTTTTCCTTTCGGCGAAACCGGCGCCCTCGGGCGTGGGCTTCCGCTGGCGGCGCGCGAGTCTAAAAACTCGATTCCTATCGAAGCCGGGTTTAACGAGGCGCCCATTTCGGTCGACGCTCATCGCGCGAACCAAAAAGCGCTTATCGCCTTATGCTACGAAGATATCGTCCCGAGCGGTATTTGGTTTGGTCCCGGCAAGAGCGACGCAGGAGCTTTGTTTGTACTTGCCAACGACAGTTGGTTCGACGGCACCTCAGGAATCGACCTTCACTTCGCTCACGCAAGACTCCGGGCAGTCGAACGCGGACGGTTCGTGGTCCGTGCCGCCACGTCCGGAACGTCGGGCATCATTAACCCGCTGGGAGGGGTCGCGTTCCAGTTGCCACGCGACGCGGAGGCGGAAGGGATATCGAAGATTCAATGGCTTGATGGCGGCACACTCTACGAACGGGTAGGAGCCTTACCCGCCCTCCTCCTCGGTTTGAGCTTCGCATTCCAAAAGCATCTAGGTTTTATCTACTCAAAATTGCGTCGCAGGTTGAGGCATCTGAGCCCGACCATCCTTAAACCCGTCAAGGTATCCTGATGTCAGCAAACAAACTCGTGGTTATTACACTTTCCTTCGTCGCAATCGGCGCTGGATTGTACGCCGCACGAGGGCGCTTGAGCGCGTTGCCAAGCTCGCTTTCGTTGAGCGCCGCGCAGGTCAAACTCGAGCTCGCACGCGAGGAACGCGCGAGTGTGCCCGTCGTAACGGCGAACACGAAAGTGCCGTCGAGCGCTGGCACCGCTGTCACGACGGACGAAGTAGATTCGTTCAGCCGCTCCCGTCGCGCCGTCTTTGACCATGACCCCGTGCTTGCGCGCGTAAAGCAGCTCACGGAGAAGGTATTGCGCACGACCGAGGAGGAGAGAGAATTGGGCGAGCACTTGTCCGACCGCGATGCGCTGCGTCGCCAATTCGAAGTGCTGTCGGGCAAAGGAGAGACGAACCGCGACGAGACCGTGGAGCTCCACCGAATGTACGCCATTGACTTCGTAGGTTACGCACTCTCGTGGGAGAACAATCCCGCGCGAGACCACGTAAAGAGCCTTGCCTTGAGTGCCCTTGGGAAAGAGCTGCCGACGAATACTCCGAAAGACCTTCAGCGTTCGCTCGCCGCGGACAGGACCGAGCTTATCGGGTTGCTCGTCGAGCACGCGCCGAATGACGCCACGGCGTTGCGCGAAAGCGTGAAAGGCACACGTCTCGAGAATCTCTACGAACGCGCGACCGCGCGCATTGTGGCACTTGGAAAGCGTTAGCAAAACCGCAAATAGCGTCGACTGGGCACCCCTGGAGTAGGGGCCTACCCGTACACCTCCGCCGTCACTCTGCAGCGACCATCCCACGCTCGAGCCGCCGGTCGACGACCTTACGGTGAACGCCGAGCAGACGCGCCGCGGCACTCTTATTGCCATTCGATAAGCGAATCGCTTCGTCAATGAGCGCGTTTTCGGCGAGCTGCAATTTGTCACCGTCAGGAAGGCGAAGAACCGCCTTCGCGAGCTCGAACAGGTCTGACGCCTCTTCGCGTTCGCGCGCCTTCTTCCCACCAAGAAGGGCCGGAAGCACTGACGCGGAAATCACGGTTTCAGTGACAAATACGGCAATCCTGTCAATCGCATTTCGAAGCTGCCTAACGTTGCCAGGCCACGGCGACGCACAAAGGAGCTCGACCGCCTCGGCGGTGAACCGCATCGGTCGACTCTGTTGAGCAACGAAGTGCGCGACGAGGGCCGGGATGTCTTCACGGTGAGCCTCGAGCGACGGAACGCTCACTTCGAGAACAGCAAGGCGGTAGTAGAGGTCTTCGCGGAACATCGTTTGCGCGACGCGGGCTTCTAAATCGGTATGCGTAGCGGCCACGACGCGACCCTCAAACCGACGCGCCGTCGACGACCCGAGAGGCCGAAACGTGCCGTCTTCGAGTACGCGGAGGAGCTTGGCCTGCAGCTCCATGGGTAGCTCAGCGATCTCGTCGAGAAACAGCGTTCCTTTTCGCACCGCTGAGAAAAAACCGTCCTGCTTTCGATCGGCCCCCGTAAAGGCACCCCGCTCATGACCAAACAGTTGCGACTCAATCAGCGAGGGCGGAAATGCCCCACAATTCAAATCGAGCAGTGGTTCGTCGGGGCTCCCGCCGAGAGCGTGAATGGCGCGCACGGCAAGCTCCTTCCCGGCGCCCGTCGGACCGGTGACGAGCACTGGACGGTCAGACACGGAGACGCGCTGAATCATCTCACGGAGCCTCTGCATGGCCACCGACATACCGACCAACGCCGCCATCGGCTCGGACGGACGGCGCGCGCGGAGAGTAATGACCTCGCGTTCCAGCGCGCGCTTCTCCAAAATCCCGCGCAAGACGGGCAACACCATCTCGTCGCTCAGTTCGTCTTTGAGAATATAATCAAACGCGCCGAGGCGCATCGCAGCTCGAACCTCTGCGATATCATTCGAACCGCTTACGACGATGGGAACCGTGCGGCCGGCGGCGCGAATTTCGGCGACCAAGTCCAGGCCCTGGCGCTCGCCCGCGCTCGGGTCAAGACGAAGGTCGATGAGCGCGATGTCGACGTCGTCGGCCGCGAGCAGTTCTCTCGCAGAGGTCGCTGAGCTGCACTCGACCACAGTGACGTTGCCGAGCTGCCGCAGGATGCGCTTGAGCGTCTGGCGCGCGCCCGCCTCGTCGTCGATGATAAGAATCTTCATGAGGGCCCCGCTTTCTCTCCCGTGGCTTCGTCAATCGGCAGAGCGACGTGGAAGGAGGTCTGCCCCTCCTGTCGCGCATGAGTCAACGCCCAACCGCATGTCCGGGCAATCCGTAGCGCGATGGCGAGCCCCGTGCCTGCGCCGTCGGGGGCTAGCGAGGCAAACGGGCGGAACAAGTCGGGGAGCCTCGAGCGTGGTACGCCGTGGCCGCTATCGCACACGTCAAGCCACACGTGAGCGTCACTCACGGTCATGCGTACGGAAACCCGACCGATAGGGCCCGCTGCGGCGACGGCGTTCCTCACGAGGACACCAACGAGAACGGCGAACGAGCGTGCGTCGACTGTGAGGGTCAGGTTCTCAGGGACGTCGACCTCGACGGCGTGCGTAGTCGCCGCACGGAGGGCTCGAAGCAGGAGAGGGCGCACGACGACTGTCATGCGTGGCCGCTCGCGGAGCTGTACGCGGCGCATTGCAGAAAGGAGGCGCCGAAGCCGTTCCGCTTCCTCGCGTGCGGCGTCGAGCTCTTCGCCGTCGATCGCATCGCCCGCGGCGAGCGCTCGCGCGAGGCCCTCAAAGTAAACAGTAGGCCCAGCAAGGTCGTGAGCTAAGTCGGCGGCCATCGCACCGACCGCCGTTCGCTTCTCTGTTTCAAGCCAGTCGGCGGCTTCGGCCCACGCGTCGGGCTCGCACCGGCCCCCCGCATCGGCGCTCTCTGCTTTCATTCCGAAACCTCTACTTCAGCCGACTTTCTTCCTACGGAATCCGGCGAAACACAACCGCAGCATGCTCGGACGAGCGGTGAACTCCGGCCGGCCCCGAGCGAGTGGCCGTCGAGCTGGATCGAAGATCCCTCAGCTCGACCCCTCTTACGTTTCCCGGCGCTCCTTTTCGCCCGCGTTTTGCCTGCCTGCACGGTCTCTAAAGCGAAGACCTACGCGGCGCGACACTTGCGTGCGCGTCGTTCGACCACCGACGCACGGCGCATCGCAAGAAGCGGTGCGCTTCCCACTCTCGAACTGCAACGACCACAACGGAAATCAGACGATGCACTCCAGGCGCCAACTCTTCGCTATGCCGGAGGTCTCGCGGTTCTTTCGACGGGATGTGCCGAACCCGCCGACGCGGAGCAGACGGGCTTGGAGTCGGTCGTCGAAGACTCTTCCGCTTTCCCGGGCGCGTTGCGTTCCGAGGGTCGCCTTATCGTGCCAGATCGGTCGGTATTCCGCTGGGACTGGAACTTTCTGCAACGATCGTCGTGAATTGCGCGTTACGTCTTCTCTCGGCTTCCGCCTTGACCGTTTGCGCTACCTATTCGCTGCAACGATCGTCGTGAATTGCGCGTTACGTCTTCTCTCGGCTTCCGCCTTGACCGTTTGCGCTACCTACTCGCTTGCCGCGATCCATGACAAACGCATTGCGCTTTACCTCTCTGGACTCAAGCGGCCTGACGACGTGGAGCGCATTGCCCGGACGCGCGCCCACGCCGCGCTCGTAGGCGAGACACTCATGCGGGAGGACGACCCTCGCCCACGCCTCGTCGCCTTGGTGCAGGCAACGCGTACTTTGCCATAAAGTAATCGACAAGCGCGGCGGTTACCTACCCCTCGCGAGTGCGACACGTGGGCGATGCAGCGCGATCGAATTTCAAGACGACCCCGCACGTAGGCAGATAGCCTCTAGCCCTACCTTCGCAGATTGCGAAGCCTCTGAGCTACGAAGCCGCATGATTCGTGGGGCGTCGGCGTCGAGCTGGCTTAGCAGAGTTAAGTGCTGGAAACCATCGTACGAGCGCGAAGACCTCGACGGCTTTCTTCTGCCACGGCGTGATGTCCGGCGGGATGAGCCAGGTGCGCGGCCGCCCCATCCCGGCTTGGGTCGTCCGCACTTCTATTCGTCATCGCATCATGGAGCGCGACGACTTCGCTGGCGCGCGGAAAGGTGTCGGTCGCCGCGGACGCAGTACGATGGCCAGCCTGCTCGACGAGGGCACGCCTGCGGCCAATGCGGTCCTACGGGCTCCAGAGCTTCGAGGATGTCGGCGACGTTGGTGACCGCGGTAGCGACGATTCTGCGCTCGAGGACCCGCGAACCTCCTCCATGGTTACCGGCGTCGCCGTGCGCTCAGAGCCGAGATAGACCGTGGGAAACTGAGCGCGCTTTGGCGTTCCTCGGGCTCCAGTAGCTCCGGAAGGTTCCGAGGCCTTCGTGGGAGGCTCTCCAAGTAGGCCGACGTCGCCTTCGCCACGATTCTCATCGACGAGCTGCCACGTTCCGTCGAAGTCGTGCCACTTTTGCTTGAGGGTTGTGACGCGTAAGTCGCCCTCATTGGCGCGGTACCACGAGACTTTCACCGACGTCTCCGCGTCGCTAGGGCCCTTCATTTTCAGCCCCGTGACGTCGTAGTCCGCCACGCGGATCTCATTTCCCCAGGCCTTCCGGCGCTCGAAAAACGGATCGCGAGCTTTTGGGGCGACGCGCTCAGCGGCCAGTTCCATGCGGCCGAATCGTGCGTTGAGATTGAGCTCGAGAGCTGCCTCTTGCGCGCGAGCCGGCTTCGACTGACCTCCGAGCTGGCACGATGTGGTGAGCAGAGCAACAGCCGCGAAAAGTGTCAAAGGCGCGACCCCCGAGCGTGCGAAGGAGGCCGGGAGCGAGGCAAAGCGCATGCGCATGGCACGACCGTAACCAGAGTCCCGGGCGCGTGGCCAACTTCGAAGAAGGTCAGTACGGAACTGCAGCCACGAAGTACACCTTGTCCAAGCCGCCGCTCGAAAGGCCTCGCGCGTAGCCGAGGCGGAAGGTGAACGACGCAATGTACCCAAGCGTGCTGTCGAACCAGAGCTCGGCTCCGGTGCCTGTCTTGAACTTTGCAGAGTCGAGCACGTCGAACGCGCTTCCGTAGTCGAGGAAAACGTTTCCTGAAATGCGGTTGAGAAAAATCGGCAACGTCGAAGGCCCGTGATCGATATTCACGATAGGGAAGCGATATTCCATATTTCCGAGTGCGTAGCTTCGCCCGGATACGATCACGGAAGGATACCCTCGTAGCGTAATTCCCCCTTGAATCAGTACGTTTCGAACGGTGTCGACAAGCGGTAAGTCGACGAAACTGCCGACATAAAAGGCGCCGCGGCCTGGGAACGCGCCACCGCTCGTGCCCGCGCCCGCATGGGCTGCCAAGGAGTGGTGCTTGAGCCAAGGCATAACGGTGTAGAGGCTAAAGTCACCGTTGGTCACGAAGCCTTCAAAGTCGCTGCCGATGACCGGATTCGTGAAGTCGAAGGCGAGACCAAAGGAGAAGCCGCGCTCGTTGCCTACGCTCGCGAGGTAGCGCTCGGCGTTGGAATACGAATACCCAAGGTGGAGCGAACTCGCTAGCCCTCGGACCGGAAAGGCTGGCGTATCGGCAGGGTCGAGTTTGTCGATGGGTAACGGCAGCTCGGCTCCCGTACGCGCGACGCTGTGCGAAATCACGTAAGAGCGCGAGTCAGCGGCGGCGCCTTGCGCGAAGCTAAGCGATGACGCGATACCGGTCGTCTCCTGCACGACGTTCGGGCGATAGGCGCCCAGCGCGTACCCACCTCGCGGCGCAATCGAGCGAAAGACAGAGACGCCTGCGTCGAACGGAAGTCGCCCGTACGAGTAGGCAAGCGAGCCCTGCAATTCGGGCTTCTCCTGTTCGACGACCATGCTGAGCGCGAGGTTGTGGAAGCTCGTGAGGTCGGATTGCGCGGCCGTGAGAATGAAGGCGCGCCCGAAGCTACCTTCCGTAATTTGTACGCCGTAGCGCCTCGGGAGAAGGGTCGACCAAGGGCTATAGGGTTTGCTATCCCACGGTTTTTCTTGGATGACAGGGACGGGGGGTCGGTCCTCGGTGTCGGCCGCAGGTTCAGCTTCTGTCCACGTCGATTCGTCGAGCGGCATCGCGAAGAGGTCAAACCCCGCGGTGGTGTAGCCAATGTACGCGAGCGTCCTGCCGTCGGGCGACGGCTCCGGCATGTACGCGCCCGTGATCGTGTTCGTCACTCGGAGAAACCGCGGACCTTCGATAGCGTCGATCGACTCGATCGGGCACGCGTAAAGGTTCATGATCCCCGTGCGATCGGAGTGAAAAAACAAGTGTCGCCCGTCGGCGGAGAAGCTCGGGGCGCCGTCGACCGCGCGGTCGTGCGTGATGTCTCGCCACGTTCCGTCGCGGACGTCGACGTAGCGAATGTCGCGAAACCCTCCGCGCTTCCAAACGCTGTACGCGACGTGTGTTCCGTCGACCGACCAGCGTGGCGAGAACGCCTGCTCCATGAAGCTCGTCGGAACGAGCGGGCGCACGCTCTCTATCCGATCGCCGTGGAGGTCCGCGATGTGGATCGACCGCGTTCCCTGTCGGTTGACCGTAAACACGACCCGTCGCCCATCGGGAGACACGGAAGGATCGGCGGCCCGAAGGCCTTCCGTGAGGCGTACGCGGCCGCCATCGGGCAGCCCGAAAGAGCTTTTTTTCCCTGGTTCGAGGCGTTCGAGATCGCCGTAGAGGAAGACGTTTTTGTAAACTTCCTGGGCTCCAAACACGAGCCCGCCGTCGGGGGTAAAGCTCGCGACGCTCTCGCCGCTCATGCGGGCGATGTGCTCGGCGCGCTTTTCGCTTCGCGCGATGCCCGTTACGGCTCCTCGGGCGTCGCGCTCGACGGGTAGCGCCCAAAGGCCAGGCCGCGCGTGCTGATCATCCCGGTAGTAAAGAAGTCCGCCCGCGTGCTCGGGCCACGCCGTTTCTGGAATCCAGCGCGGGTAGCGCGCGACTTGGCCGTTGTGTGTCAGGCGAACGCCCTCGCGAAGTCCCGCGGCGCGCACCGTCGAGGCTTGAGCCTCGTAGTGTTCCTTCATGCTCGCTAACCACGCGGGGTACATTTCCACGTAGGTCTTGCCCGTGGCGCGCCGGATCGACCGGTTGAACCCCCACGGAATGATGTTTTTGCCGTAGTCGTCGGCCATCTTTCGCAGGGCATCCTCGCCGTACGTTTTGGCGATCCACTGCGTGAAGTAGGAGCCGTAGAGGTACACCAGGTTGCCCTGCGGCCACCGGCGCACGAAGTTCGAGAGCTGGTCGAGGCTCGCGACGTTGTCGCTCAGGACATCGGTGCGCATGAACATGTCCCACTGCGAGTTACGGAGGCGTCCGCCGCTGGTCCGCGCACTCTCGTGGTAAACGCCGAGGCCTTCGAGGATCCAACGCGGTTGCACTTGGTTCGGTGCGACCGTTTTTCCGAGCACGGCGTTCACGATGGCGGGGAGTCCGCGCATGTGGTCGGTGTGGAGAATGTGGGTGTACTCGTGCGTGACGAGCTCGAGATACCAGTCGTCGACGTCACCGAGCGGCGACATGTCCTCCGGGGCCGTGACCAAAAGGCGAATCGCGTTGTAGGGCAACGCGCCCGCAGAGCCGTTAGCGCTCTCGCTCGCGTCAGAAATCGCGATTTCCGTCCTCGTCCCGGGGGTCCAGCCGACCGCTCCGCTCATCTGCGAATGGATGCCCTCGCACACGTCCGCGACGTGCTGCGCAACCTCCTCGATGCCTGAGTGGTACGTGATCCGAAAGTGGGCGGTCTCGATTGTCCTCCATGCGAGCGACGGATCACTTGCCGCCCGCGCGGGGCGAGCAAGTGCGATGGAGAGCGCGAGCCCGACAACGGCCATGATGGCCGTCCATCGAACCGCTCGCGCAATTCGCACTTTGACGAGGCCCGGGTGGCGTGCGGTCCAGGAACGACAACCCGAGTCCGAGTTCGAGCCCGAGCCCGAGTGCGAGAACGCTTCGTTCGACCGCATCGCGACGCGGGAGACTACCGCGACTGCGGCTTCGTGCGCTTAGAAGTCGTCGTGGAAAATAGGTTCCCTGTTTCGCACGTAGCGATAGATGAGCTGCCGCGCTTCGTTCGTTATCGCGGTGAATTGCGCGCCGAAACCGGGCGGAGCATCGGCGCCGCCGTCCGCTCGCGTCCATTTCACGACCGCGTTTGCCTCGAACTCGTAGCCGCCGGGCAACGAGACTCTGAGTCGTACCGCGGCGTTCATTTTGGGGAAGACGTAGGTTGAAACGAAAAGCCCGCCGTGGTCGATGATGTCGTTTCCCGACAGTCCCTTGTAGAAGTTCGTCGCGCTGTGCGCCCCGAGGTCTGCGCCGATCACTTGCAGGTCTCCCGCGGGCGGCGACGGAACGGGCATGCTTGGTGACGCTTGACCCTGGCTTGCCACCTGCGGAACGCCCGACGCCTGAGCGGCGGGCGTGCCTTGAGCGCCTTGTTTTGGGGTGCCCGCCGGGGCCGCGAACGGATCGCGCGCCACGTTTTGGGGTGCCGCGCCTGTGGGAGACACAGACGGCGCACCGGCCATTCGGCTCAGCACGTGCACGAGGCTCAAGGACGAAGCCACGGCCTCCAGTGCTTGGTTTGCCGCCGGATGATTCGCATGCTGCGTCTGGAGTTTGGAGAGCACGCCCCGCATATGGTTCAGCGCCACATCGGCGTGCGGGGCGACCTGGTGAGTGCGCTCGAGTTCGTGAAGTGCGCCCATGGCTTGCGCGATGGGCGACGCCAACTCAAGCAAATGCGGGGGCAAGCTTGCGTCAGATTGGAGCGCGTTCAGACCTCTTGCGAGCGATTCTCTCGCGCTTTTTGACGTCGTGATGGGGTCAGTCACCGTGATGCCTCGGTTCGTTGAGCTCGGTACACGTGCCGGAGCGTAGGTTAAGCGGGCCTGCTGTTCAACGAGCGACGAGAGCCGCGATAGCGGTCGCGTCGAGGTCGGTTTCAACTCCGTCCTCCGCTTCCACGCGGCCCGCGAGAAGTTCGACCGCTGCGTCGCGCGTTCGCACGATAGCCATGCCGTCCGCGCGCACGGTGGCCTCGCCGGGCTCGAGTGCGCGCGGGTAGGTTTGAGTCGCGCGAACAGCCGTAAGCGTCATGGTAATGTCGCCCAACGCGGTAAAGGCGCCCGGCCACGGACTCGCCGCACGCACTCTCCGCACGATAGCGTCCGCATCCGCGGTCCAGCGGATTTCGAGGTCGTCGTCCGTGGGTTGAGGTGCGAGGGTTACGCCTGACGTCGGTTGTTTCTTACGCGCCGGGGGTGCCCCGCGGGCGAAGGCGAGAACGGTTTCCCGCAGCACCTGAAGCGAAGGTCGATCGAGCTTTTTCGCGAGTGTCCAAGCGTTCCACGCGGGGCCTATCGCGAGCTCGCGCTGAGCCAAGATGGCCCCCGTGTCGTACTCGTCTTCGAGCTCGTGTGCCGTGACGCCCGTGACCGCGTCGCCCGCGTCGATCGCCCAAAAAAACGGGTCTGGACCGCGGTGGCGCGGAAGGAGCGAAGGGTGAACTCCGAGCGCGCCAAGCGCTGCGATTCGACGAAACGACGCCGGAACCTTTCGCGTCCAAAACCAGCTCACGATCAAGTCCGGCGCTCGCTCGGCGACGGAGGCTGCAAGGCGCTCGAGATCGGGAAGCACAGAGACGTTGTCGCGTCCGATAGCGCGCCTGAGACGCCGTGTCCCTGCGGCTTGTCGCCGGCAGATCCCCGCCCAGACGACCTCGTGACCGTCGGCGTGAAGAAGCAGCGCTCCGAGCGGTAACCCGACGAATGCAATCCGCATTGGAGTTGCGCTTAGGAACTCACGGTAGGGGGCGCTTGGAGGGCCATTGCGGCGATGCCCGGTGAGTTCTCTTCGCCGAGCTGCTTGAGCAAGGCTTGCCGAGCCGCGTGTTCGACGAGCGCCCAAAGCTGTGCGCGGTCGGTCGCTCGTCCGAGGAACCCGATGGGGATTCGGAACCCTCCCTTGTCACGGCGACCGCCGCCGTACGCTTTGCCGCGCTCGTCGTTTCCGAAAGCCTGCTCGAGCCACACCGCGGGATCGACGCTCGGAGAATGCGTTCGGAGCGACCCCTCGATGAATCGCTCGCCGACGATGCCATAGACGACGACGGTGTCGATGTCCTCGCGTCGAATGAGAAAGTCCGCCGCCTGCGCTATCGTGTCGCGTTCGCTTTCCGCGACAAACCCGACGCCCGCCATCGCGAAGTTTCGGCGAACGAAAAGGGACGAGAGCGAACGCGCAATGACGTCCATTGCGCTAGGAGCGATAAGGCGTCGCGAAAGGTCCTGGAGCAAGTCGCGGTCGCACACGTCGGCGAGCTGCGAGGCTGCGCGAAAGTCGGTGGAGCGCGCGAGGGAAAAATCGTCTGTGTCTGTCGCGAGTCCGTGCATGAGCGCCGTGGCCACGCGACGGTCGTCGTCTTGGTCGACCGAGAGAGGAAAAAGCTCGGCGAGGTACTCGACAAAGATGGTCGCCGTCGCGCCGACGTCGTTTCGCATGTCGACAAAACGCGCGCGCGGCGGGATGTGCGCGCGATGGTGGTCCACGATGGTGAGAACCTCGATGCCGTCCGTGCCTGCGAGGTCGGGGTCGACGTCGTGCGCGTCAACAAGCCCGAGGAAGTCGACCTTCTCGATGTCGCCGACGTTCTTCATCTTCTTCAACTCGACGTTGAGAAGCTTTACGAGTGCGCGGTTTTCGCGGTGCGACAGATCGTGGCAGTAGCCGATGGTCGTCTTCCCCACGCCGAGTCGTTGCGCGATGTGGGCTTGCGCGAGCGCTGAGGCTATCCCGTCGGGGTCGGGATGTCCGCGGAGCGCAATGAGGAGGTGTTTCCCTCGCGCGCTGGAAAGCGCCTCGGCGAAAGCGCGCGCGCGGTCCTGCTGGGGAAGTGGCAACCGACGAACCGGTTCGTTCATTTTAACGCACCCTAGCGTCGCTTGACCGACCGCCAAGTCAAGAGCGTTTCGATTCGTAGCTGGCATGATTTATGATTTGCTGAGTTTTTACGACTGTCGCGCACTTGCGAGACGTGCGAGGAGAACGCGGCCGCGGTGTTGTCACACACCGAGCACCAAACGTTGGGGTAATCTGGCGCGTGATGACCGCAACGCCTTCGTCAGCGACTTCAGAGCCCGCGGAGCTTGCCAGCGCTAGCTCGATCCCGGACGTGACCGTGTGGACGTCCGGCGCGTCCGGCAGTTCAGGCGGGCCGCCGTCCGTCCCTGCGGCTCCCTTGTCGCTCCCTCCAACGTCTCAGCTCTCGTCCCCAACGCGGGCAGAGACGCCCGACCTTCGTTCGACAACACTGTACTTGAATCGTGAGCTTTCTTGGCTCGAGTTCAACGCCCGAGTCCTCGACGAGGCCGAAGCGGAGGTCGTTCCTCTCCTCGAGCGCTTGAAGTTCCACGCGATTGTAGGCTCGAATCTCGACGAATTTTTTATGGTGCGCGTCGCTGGGCTCAAACAGCAGCTCACGGGCGAGGTGGGTGAGCTCGCGGCGGATGGGCTGTCGGCTCACGAACAGCTCGTGAAGATTTCGGTGCGCGCCCACGACCTCGTCGCGCAGCAAATGGCGAGCCTCATGGGGAACCTCTTGCCGCGGCTCGCCTCGGACGGAACGTTCGTGTTGCTGAAACCTGAGCAGCTTCCACAGGAGGTCCTCGACGGGCTCGATGAGCGCTTTCACAACGAGGTTTTCCCGATCCTCACGCCCATTGCGATAGACCCCGGACACCCCTTTCCCCACGTTCGCAACAAGAGCCTGAATCTAGGCGTGATGTTCTCGCGCGAGGGCGAGACGGAGCCAGGATTCGGCGTGGTGCAAGTGCCGATGATGCTTCCGCGCCTCATCGAGGTCCACGGCAACCTTCGGACGGACAGGGGCGTAGCGACGAAGCATGCTTTCGTGCTTCTCGAAGACTTGATAGCGCGTAACGTCGGGACGATCTTTCCAGGCGTAAAGCTGAAAGGCGTTTACGCGTTTCGCGTCACGCGGAACTTCGACCTCGAGTTCGATGAAGAAGAGGCCCAAGATCTGCTTCAAGCGATTCAGCAGGAGCTGCGTCGTCGCGAGCGCGGCGCCGCGGTCCGACTCGAAGTCGCTGGGGACCCGACGCCGCGATCGCTCGCGAAGTTGGTTCGCGCGCTCAAACTCGACTCCGAGCGCGACGTCTATCGCGCTTCGTTTCTGAACGTCGGAGATCTCCTCGGCTGGGTGCCGCGCGAGGAGCGCCGCGATCTCCGCGAAGAACCCTACAGTCCGCAGGTCGTTCCCCCGCTTCGGGACGTCGAAGACATTTTCGCGACGATTCGTGAGGGCGACATTCTCCTGCATCACCCCTTCGAGTCGTTCGACCCCGTCGTCGAATTGCTGACGCGCGCGTCCGAAGACCCGGACGTGCTCGCGATCAAGCAAACCCTGTACCGGGCGGGAGGCGACTCCGCCATCGTGAAAGCGCTGGCGCGCGCCGCCGAGCTTGGCAAGCAAGTGACGGCCATCGTCGAGCTCAAAGCGCGGTTCGACGAGGAGTCGAACATTCAATGGGCACGCACGCTGGAGCAGAGCGGAGTGCACGTCGTGTACGGCTTATTAGGCCTAAAAACGCATGCCAAGTGTTTGCTGATTATTCGCCGCGAGACGAGCGGGTTACGTCGCTATGTTCACCTCGCAACAGGCAATTACAACACGACGAGTGCGCGTCTCTATACGGATGTCGGACTGTTGACCGCGAAGCCGAATATCGCAGCCGACGCGTCGTCGCTCTTCAATCTGCTTACGGGCTACAGCGCGCCCGCGAAGTGGAACTCTCTCGTGGTCGCGCCGCTTGGCTTGCACGAAGCCGTGTTGGGGCTGATAGCGCGCGAGGCGGAGCACGCGAGGCAAGGTCGCCCTGCGCGTATCGTCGCGACGATGAACTCGCTCGTTGACGAGGATGTCATCGAGGCGCTTTACCGGGCGTCCCAGGCTGGGGTGCCAATTTCGCTGCTTATTCGAGGTATCTGCTGTTTACGGCCAGGCGTGACGGGCGTGAGCGAGAACATCGAAGTTCGAGCCATCATCGACCGCTATCTCGAACACGGTCGCATTTTCCATTTTGCCAATTCAGGCAAAGACGAAGTTTACATTTCGAGCGCCGATTGGATGCCGCGCAACTTTCACAGGCGCGTGGAGATCATGGTGCCCATCGAAGACCCTGCGCTGCGCGCGCGGCTGGTCGACATCTTGGCTCTTCAATGGTCGGACAACGTAAAAGCTTGGGCGCTGGAGCCCAACGGGGCGTACGCGCGCGTTCAGCCGAAGGTGGGCGCGCCGCTTGTGCGGAGTCAGCAGAAATTCATCGAACAGGCTCGTGACAAAGTGAAGGTCGCAGACCAGGCGGCGCGCCCGCTGAGCCGTTTTCATATGAACCCGTCGGCGCAAAAGTCTCCGCTCGAGGGCAAGGTTCCGCGTGCGCAACGGCGCCGGCCTCGCGACGGCGAGTGACGGGGGAGCGACTTTGAGCGACGCCGTGAGTGGGTTGGGCCTTGGGGTGGGCAAGTCTTGGCATGGGTCCTCACAACGAGGCCTTCGCGTGATACTTTGAGACCGTGACATTTGGCCTTACCGGCGGCGAGATTGCCCTCGTCGCATTCATCTTCGTGCTCACGTATGGCGCGGGGCAGCTCCCGCGGTTGTCGGACTGGCTCACGCGGCGGGCGTCTCGAGAGATCGGTAACGTCGAAAACAAAGGCCGCCGCGAATCTCCTAAAGATTGAAACGGGCCTAGGCGACCTATGGAAAGCGAGCACGAAGGAGTGGTGGCGGATGGTTGTCCGCTCGTCTACGTGACCGATGCGACCAAAGACGCCGAGGGCATCATGGAGGCGCTGTTTTGCGCCGGATACGTGGTGACCGACGTGGCGCTTTCACTCCTGTCGGCGCACGCGTCTGTGCAACGTCCGAACGTCGTACTCCTTGACATCGACGCGGAGGGGGCACTCGACGCCGTTAAACGTCTCCGAGCGCTGCCAGGATCCGGCGGAATCGACTTTCTGTATCTCGGTTCGGGCCTTGGAACCGTAAGGAATCTCGAAGACGCGTTCTCTAACGACGGGAGCGCGTTCTTCGTTCGTCCCGTGGATGTCGTGGGCCTCGTGCGTAAAATCGAGGCGCTGACGGGGGGGCCGCCCGCGCGCCCGCGTCCTCGTGTCCGTGCTCGCACGCCCTCTCAGCCATCGTGGCTGGTGACACGAACCGCGGTGTCGAGCCGTCGTGACGTACTCAATGCACCGAATGCGCCGGACGAGCAGCCAAGTTCGCCAGCGCTACCTCCGCTTGGGGTGCGCAATCTGGGACCTCCGCTGCCGATGAGCACGACGTCGCTCGACGACATGATCGTGGCTCCGCGATCGTTTGCGTCCTTCGGCACGATGAGCCACGAGTTGCAGCAGCTGCTCGCAGATGCAGAGCGGCGTGCTGAGGCGATAGCGAGCCCGGAGAGCCCGGGCGCGCGCACGACTCCAGAGGAAGAGATCGACGCCGTGCTTCCGCCGGACGTGCTCGCCGCGCTCGACGAATCCATTGAGGGCGGTGAGGACGACGAGTACGTCGGCGGCGCTGAAGCTCCCCGCACCGGCGTTGGGGCGCATGAACGCGATACGGGCGCTTATGTTCGAGGTACGACGGCTGGCGGTAGTCGTCAGTCGACGACCGGAGCCTACGTGCGCACGTCGTCGCTCGCGCCAAGTCGGCCTCCCACGCAGGGCGGGGCGGAGTCATCGGCGCCAGCTCGGGACGACGTGGCGGTGCGGTCCGAGCTCACGCGAGCCGAGTTGGGCAAAACTCCGGGGCCTGTCTTGACGGGCGATTCTTCTGCGCAAGGGCAAAGCTTACGTCCCAGGGCGTCTACGGCGCCGTCGCGGATTGAAAGCGGAGTCGAGGCGCGTCGCTTTTTTGCGGAGGCCGTCGCGCGTCGTGCTTCCGGCGCGCTTTGCTTTGAAAGTCAAGGTGTCGTGCGCCGCGTGGTCTTGCGCGAAGGCGACCTTGTCGCGGCCGCTTCGAGTGGCGACGAGGAAACGCTCGTACACTTCCTTGCGGCGTCGGGTGAGCTTCCTCGTGACGAGTTTCAGCGGCTTGCTGGGAAGGTTCCCTCGTACGGGCGGCACGCGGGGGCCGCGCTCGTGGCGCACGGGTGGCTACGTCAGGAGCAGCTTTGGCCCATTCTTCGCCGTCACGCGGAGTGGATTACGTCTGCAGCGCTTCGGATCGAGCGCGGGTCGGCACACCTCGAACCGGAGCTGGAAGGGCGCTTGCGTGGCGAGCCGAGTGTCTTTGGGGCTACGTCCGGGGCGGCAGTTTTCGTGGAACTCATTCGCCGCCTGGTCACAAAAGAGGAAGCGCTCGAGGGGCTCGGAGGCTACGCAAGTCGCCTCGCTGATGGGCCGCACTACGAACGTGTTGCAGAATGCGGCTTATCGAAGCAGGACCTTGAGGTTCTCGGTGACGCGCGCGGGGCCTCCGTGGGCGACCTGCTGGGCCGAGCGGCGAACGCTGAATTTGTGTGCGTTGTGCACGCTCTTGCGCTGCTCGGCGTGTTCGAGGTTCTGCCTTCGCCTGACTTCGCTTCTGCCGCCGTGCGCACCAACGCCGAAGCCGAGTCGGACCTCCTCGACGAAGAGGCGATTCGCGCGCGCGTTCGAGCGCGAATCGAGCTTGTCGACGAAGGCGACTACTTTGCCGTGCTGGGCGTTGCGCACGATGCGACGGGCTACGAGATCCGGCGGTCTTTCATAGAGCTCCGGCGTGGGTTTGAACCGTCACGACTCCTTGGTCCGCGCCTCTTCGACCTCACGGCGGAAGTGCGAAAGATCATCGTCGTTCTCGAGGAAGCCTACGAAATTCTCCGCGATGACGCGCGGCGTGAGCGCTATCGCCGCGCCATCGAGGCGCATCCGAGCGATTGACGCGACGTTTCGATCCAGCGTGGTCATCACGTGGTCAGTCACGCCAGTGTGGTAAGCCTTTTCCCATGATCGATACGGCTCAAAAGCTCCCGGAATTTAAGCTCGACAACCAAGATGGTCTCAGTCGGACGAACGCCAACTACGCGGGCCGATGGCTTGCGCTCTACATCTATCCGAAGGACGACACCCCGGGCTGCACCATCCAGGGAAAGTCGTTTACCGCGACGAAAGCGGACTTCGACGCCGCCGGTGCGGTTGCTGTTGGATTGAGTGCCGACGACACGAAGTCGCACAAAGACTTTTGCACCAAGTTCTCGTTCACGATCGAGCTCCTCGCCGACCCGCAGGCGACGCTTCTCAAGGCTCTTGGGGTGGGCCAGTCGGAGTACAAGGGCACGTCCTACTGGGATCGCACGACCTTCCTGGTGGACCCGGCGGGCATCGTTCGGAAGGTTTACTTGAAGGTCGACCCGAACGGACACGAGCAGGCGATTCTTAAAGACATCGCCGCACTGAAGGGCTGACCCTTCGCTGAGCACGCGCGTGGGTCGTAGTCGAAAATGGCTTGTCGCCACGTTTGACTACGACCGGCGGAACGCCGTTCAGGGCGCGTTTTTGAAGACCTGAATCACGTCTTGGAGAAGCTTGAGACCTTCCGCGTGCGGGCGCTGGAACGCATTGCGGCCCATGATGGAACCGAAGGCTCCGCCCTCTGCGAGCTGTTTGACGTCGTCAAGGAGCCCAGCGGCGTCGCGGTTTTCACCGCCTGAGAAAATCACGATGCGCTTGCCGTTGAACGCGCTCCGGACGCAGTGCCGAACGCGGTCGGCGAGCGTCTTAATAGGCACGTTGTACTTCTCGATAACCTTCTTCGCTTCGGCCTGCTCGACGTGCGCGGTCGGCGGCTTGATCTTGATGATGTGTGCGCCGAGCTGCGCAGAAATCTGCGCCGCGTAGGCCGCAATGTCTACGCCGGTCTCGCCCTCTTTCGAGAGTCCTGCGCCGCGCGGGTAGGCCCAAACGACCGACGGCATGCCGGCCTCACGAGCCTCGAGGATGATCTCGCGAAGGCTCTCGTATTGCTGGTTGCGCAGGCTCGAGCCTGGGTAAATTGTGAAACCAATCGCCGTGCACCCGAGGCGCTGGGCGTCTTTCACGGAGCTCGTCACGGCGCTGCACGGGTCGACCTTGGCGAGTGTGTCCGAGTTGTTTACCTTGAGAATGAGGGGGATCGCGCCCGCGTACTTGTCGGCGACAGACTCGATGAACCCGAGGGGCGCGGCGTACGCGTTGCACCCCGAATCGATCGCAAGTTGGATATGGTACTCGGGGTCGTACGCGTCGGGGTTCGGCTCGAACGACCGCAGCGCTCCGTGTTCGAATCCCTGGTCGACGGGGAGAATCACGAGCTTGCCCGTGCCCGCTAAGGTGCCGTGGTTCATCAGGCGCGCAAGATTCGCTTTCACGCCTGGGCTATCGGAGCCGTACCAAGACAAGATTTGCTTCACGCGGTCGGTCGCACGCATTTTCTTTCTCTTCCTGCGAGCCTGTGGGCCGCATCAACGTTGGTTGCCACTACGCCGGCGCACGGTAGCGGGTGTGCTTTTCGCGATCAACCGCCTCAGCGCTGAGTGACGAACCTTGGTGCGCCTAAACGGGCTGCTTGCGCCGCGGGCCGGCATCGGTGAAAACCTTTGCCAAACCCATGTCCGAGAGCCTTTCGTCACTTCGACCGTCCGCCGCCGCCGGCGTTGTTGGAACCACGCTTCGCGAGCATGTGCTGAACGGAATGCACGCGGCCAAAGGCGCGACCGGCGAGTTTACGTCGCTCCTCAATCACATTTCGCTCGCGATTCGCATCATTAATTCGCGCGTTCGCGCCGCAGGCCTTGCCGACCTCCTCGGCTATACGGGTGAAACCAACGTCCAGGGCGAGAGCGTCCAAAAACTCGATGCCTTCACGAACGACGTGTTGATGAACGTGCTCGAGCGGAGTGGGCACTGCGGCGTCATTGCGAGCGAGGAGAACGACGAAGCGCTGCTCGCGGATCACCACGGCAAGTACGTCGTGCTGTTCGACCCGCTCGACGGATCGAGCAACATCGACACGAACGTCGGAATCGGTACGATCTTTGCCGTGCTCCGCCGCCAAGAGCCGAAGCTTTCGCGGCCGAGCCTTGCGGATGCGCTGCGTCCCGGCCGAGAGATTGTCGCCGCGGGCTACGTGCTTTACGGACCGTCAACTATCTTTGTGATGTCGACGGGGCAGGGCGCGCACGGCTTTACGCTCGACCCGTCGATTGGCGAATTTTTCTTATCGAACCCGGATATCAAGGTTCCCGAGCGCGGCTCCTGTTACTCGATAAATGAGGGTAACTTTTCACGGTGGTCGCCTTCTATCCAAAATTGGGCGCGCTGGGTGAAGGGGATTCACCCCGTCGGCGAGAGCCCCGACGACCGCGCACCGTTCACGACGCCCTATGGCGCGCGCTACGTCGGGTCGCTTGTTGCCGACGCTCATCGCACGTTGATGAAGGGCGGCATCTTTGCTTACCCCGCAGACAGCAAAAGCAAGACGGGTAAGCTTCGGTTGCTTTACGAGGCGAATCCGATGGCGTTCCTCTTCGAGCAGGCAGGCGGCGCAGCCACAGACGGCAAGGACCGCATTCTCGACCTCATGCCGACCGAGTTGCACCAGCGTGTTCCGCTGGTACTCGGCTCGAAGGATGACGTCGCCGCGTACCGGCAATTCGTCGTCGGCGAGCGAAAGTAACGACAAAAGCAAGGTCGCGGGTTAGCCGTCCGCGGTGCTACCGCGGATTTTCGACCAAAATCCGCGGTAGTGTCGCTACTCTACCGGACATGTATGTCGCTCGATCGGTAGACTTGCAGGCCATTCTCAGGAAAACGTCTGTCTTGCTGCTCGGGCCACGACGAACAGGCAAAAGTACGTTGCTCTCCCATGAGCTGAAGCCCGACCGAGTCTACAATCTTCTCGAGAGTGACATGTATCAGGCGCTCTCCAGTCGGCCGTCGCAGATTCGCGAGTCGCTCCGCCCAACCGACAAGCTTATTGCCATCGACGAGATACAAAAGCTCCCGTTGCTTATGGACGAAGTGCACGCGCTGATTGAAAGTCGTGGCGTTCGCTTCGTGCTCACGGGAAGCAGTGCGCGGAAACTGATGCGCACGCATACCAAGCTGATGGGGGGACGAGCTCGTTCCGTCAACTTGCATCCTTTCGTGTTTAGTGAACTCAAAGACTTTGACTTGACCAAAGCATTGACCTTCGGAACGCTGCCGTTTGTCTACTTGAGCGACACGCCGTGGGAGGACGCACGGGGCTACGTGAGCGACTATATTCGCGAAGAGATCGTGGCGGGGGGACTCTCGCGCAAGGTTGCGCATTTCTCGCGATTTCTCGAGATCGCGGCCATTTCGCACACGCTTGAACTCAACTACGAGTCTATCGGTCGCGAGGCTCAAGTGCCCGCACGCACTGTGCGAGATTATTATCAAATTCTGGAGGACACGCTATTCGGCGAGACGCTGTATCCGTATCAGCCGAAAAAAGAGCGCGCTTCGCGGCGAGCTACGGCGCACGCGAAGTTCTATTTTTTCGACATTTCGGTAGCTCATGCGCTTCTAAAAGTTCGCGAACTCGTTCGGGGGACTGCGCAGTACGGCGCGGCATTCGAGCATCTCGTGTTTCGAGAGCTTACTACGTATCGCGATTATCGAAATCGCGATATCGAACTGCACTTTTACCGAGACACGGCTAAGCGCGAGATTGACTTTATTGTCGACGGGTCTATCGGGATTGAAGTGAAATCTGGAAGTCAAGTGCACGATAGAGACCTAAAGCGTCTGGTTGAGGTGGGAGCCGAACTTCAGTTGAAACGAAAGATCGTCGTGAGCAATGAGCGCTTTCGTCGACGCGTCTTTGACATTGATATCTACCCCATTCGCGAATTTCTCACGGAGCTTTGGGAGGGGTCGCTTTGCGCGTAGCCGCGTTTGAGCGCCTACGCGATTGCGCTCAAACGCCTTGCGCTTCGGGGGCCCAGACGTACTTGTGCATTTGGAGCTGCACGCGCACGTTGAGCTGATCCTCCATGACCCAGTTTACGAGCTGCTTCGTGGCGAGCTTGCCGAACACCGTACTCGCGAGAAGGTGTGGCGTGCGCGACGCCAAGCTGTAAGTCTCAATCGTCGCGCGCATCCACTCGTAGTCCGTGCGGTTCGACAAGACAAACTTGAGTTCGTCACCGGCGCCGATGTGGTCGAGGTTTGACCAGCGATTGCGTGCAGATTCCCCGGACCCGGGGGCCTTCAAGTCCATAATCTTGTGGACACGCTTATCGACGTTCGACACGTCGGCCTCGCCGCTCGTCTCGACCAAGACGGTGCGGCCTGCGTCGCACAGCTCGGTCATGAGCGGAAACGAGCCTGGCTGAAGAAGCGGCTCCCCGCCCGTAAGCTCGACAAGCGAAGTCCCGGTGGCGAGGGCCTTGGCGAGCACGTCTGCTCGGGGCATGCGCGTGCCGCCATAAAAAGCCTGCGTCGTGTCACACCACGCGCAGCGGAGGTTGCAGCCGGTCGTGCGCACGAACGTGCAGGGAAGTCCTGCGAACGTCGATTCGCCCTGAATACTCGCGTAAATCTCGTGAATGACGAGGCTGTCTTCCTTACTCACTTCGGCAGCCGCTTAGCACACTCGCGAGTGTTTCGTCCTAAACATGGCGAGCGCAGCACACGAACCGTGCTGGGCTCGGATCGTCTCGGCGTAAGCTCGAAAAATCCAAACGGCGCGTACGCTTTGCTCGTTCCATGCCCCACCATCTACACGTCGACGGCGCGCGAGAGAGCCCCGTCAAGGAGATGTGGATGGTATTGTTTTCGGACGATTTGCCTTCGCTCTAGCCTTACGTGACGAGCTCTCCCGGCGCGCTCGCGCCACGCCCATGTGGAAGATAAAACTTCACTATGTGTCTAAAATGGCAATAATAGTTTCATGTCGCGTACCACTTCGCCGGGGCTGCCGTCCGTAGGGCGCCTACTGGTTCAGCTTGGAGAGAACCTTCGCCTCGCTCGCAGGCGTCGCGGGTTGTCCGCGGCGCGGGTCGCGGAGCGTGCCGGAATGTCGCGACCGACGCTCCGCGCGCTCGAACGAGGTTCAGCAAGCGTCACGCTTGGCGCGATCGCGAACGTCCTGCACTGCCTCGGGTTGGAGCGGGATCTCGGCCTCCTCGCGCACGAAGACGAGGTAGGGCGACAGCTTCAAGACGCCGCGCTGCTAGGTCGCGACAAAGAAGGGCGCGCCAAGGCGACCGCGAGCCCGCGTGGCCGCTGAACGCCGCACCGTCGAAGTCCACGCCGATGGGCCTGCGCTCGGAACGGCGTCGACGCGGATGGGCGTCCTTCATGCGACCCACGCCCGCGGAAAGGAAATCTTCTCGTTTGAATACGATCCGATGTGGCTCGAGCGAGGGCTCACGATCGCGCTCGACCCGGCGCTGAGGCTCCTTCCGGGGCCGCAATTTCTCGCGGCTGGTCGGGAAAACTTCGGCGTCTTCCTCGACTCCTCGCCTGATCGCTGGGGTCGCGTGCTCATGCAGCGCCGCGAAGCGTATTTCGCCAAACGAGAGAAGCGCAAGGAGCGTAGGCTCCTCGAGTCCGACTACCTGCTCGGCGTCTACGACGGGCATCGAATGGGCGCGTTACGTTACCGCGTCGGCGCAGAGCCATTCCTCGATGACGCCGCCGACATGGCGTCACCGCCGTGGACGTCACTCCGCGAGCTCGAGGCCGCAAGCTTACACCTCGAAGCGGATGAAGCGGTGCGCGACCCGAGCTATGGAAAGTGGTTGCTTATGCTCATTGCGCCAGGTCGCTCTCTCGGTGGCGCTAGGCCGAAGGCGAGCGTCCTCGACGACCGCGGGCATCTGTGGATCGCGAAGTTTCCGAGTGCCGACGACGACGTCGACATTGGCGCGTGGGAGAGCGTCGTCGCCGTCTTGGCCGAGCATGCGGGAGTGGTGATGTCCAAGGCTCGACGTCAGCGCTTCGGGAGTAAGCATCACACATTTCTGACGAAGCGCTTCGATCGCGCAGCCGACGGTCATCGCATGCACTTTGCATCCGCGATGACGCTTCTTGAGCGCAGCGACGGCGAAGAAGGCGCCAGCTATCTGGATCTCGCGCGCATCCTCGTGCGACACGGCGCACATCCCACGCGCGACCTCGAGCAGCTCTGGCGCCGCGTCGTTTTCTTCGTCTGCGTCTCCAACGTCGACGACCACCTACGGAATCACGGATTCTTGCTCGAGCCGAAAGGCTGGTCGCTCGCGCCGGCCTACGATGTCAACCCCGTGGCAACGGGTGGCGGCTTGACGCTCAACATCTCGGAGACAGACAACGCCCAGGATCTCGCGCTGGTCCGCGACGTCGCACCGTTTTTTCGGATCAAGCCGCGCCGCGCCGACGCGATCGTGCGCGAAGTCGTCCTCGCCGTTCGCGGGTGGCGCGCGCAAGCAAAAGCCGCCGGGCTTGGCCGAGCCGAGCAAGACCGGCTGGCGTCGGCCTTCGACGCGATCGAGCGGAGCGAGGCGTAGGCGCTCTGCAGGCTTCCGTAACCGTTGAAGACATCGGCCGTCACCTTTCTCGGCAGGAGTAACATAAGTCGTTTCGACCGAATTTTAAGGTTGTCCGAGCGACGGCGAGAGGAAGTGCCTCGAGCCCGTTGCCGCGTGCGGCGGGTCGGCAGGCGGCCAACGTGCTCGTGATTCGCGAACTCCTCTTTCTCGCGCCGCGCACGGTCAATGCGCTCGCCGAAGCGACCGCCGCTCGCGCGGGAGCCCGCACGACAAAGCTGCCAATTCAGCGGCTCTCTCCGAGCCGCCCGACGTTGGGCTCTCTTCCGTGTCGCCCGACGTGTAGCGGCCTGGTTTCAATTGGCTCGAGCTTTGGTCGGAGGTCGTGCTGCCACCTTCGTCGGGGGCCGCGCAGCCGGAGGCGAGCGCTAGGGTTACGACAAAAGCGGCGAGGGACGAAAAATAGAAAGTGTTGTCATGGCGGTAACGTTCCTTTCGGCGCGCCGTTTTGGCGTTGGCTTCGATGCAAACCCTGACTGCACGGGGCGTGCCCGTCGCACGTTTGGGTTCGATGTCGCCTCATGGCGGCATTGTCGGAGAAAGTCGTGGTGGATCTTGGTGTGCCGTAGATCGTGAGCGAATCGGAGCTGGTAACCGCGCGCACCGGTTCGGCACGTCGACACGTTGATTGTTGATAGCCTCGGGGTTCGCCATGGGGATTTGTCCGACGTGTCTCGTTACGTACCCGCCGTCGGTGCTTCACTGCGCGGAGGACGGTGCGCTCCTCGTGCCCGAGGAAACCTTCGCTCACGTCGATAGGGAGCTCGCACCCGGCGATTTGGTCAGTGAATACCAAATTGAGGGAAAGCTTGGGGAGGGTTCGTTCGGCACGGTGTTCCGAGCCGTACATCCTGTGATTGGCAAACACGCAGCAATCAAGGTGCTTGGGCGTCAGTTCTCGGCCAATCCGCAAATGGTGTCGCGCTTTATCGCGGAGGCGCGTGCTGTCAATCAGATAAGACACCGTAATATTATCGATATCTTTGCGTTCGGTCAGCTGCCCGATGGTCGGCAGTATTACCTCATGGAACTTTTGGAGGGAATGCCGTTCGACCAATATATCAAGGCGAAAACGCGATTGACACTCGCCGAAGCCGCTCCGATTTTGCGCGGCGTGACGCGCGCGCTCGACGCCGCCCACGGCAAAGGCATTCTCCATCGCGACTTGAAGCCGGAGAATGTCTTTCTCGTGTTCGACGAGGACGGCGGAGTCGAAGCGAAGCTCCTCGACTTTGGGCTCGTGAAGCTCCTCACGGACGGCAGCGCGGGGGGCCAACACAAGACGAAGACAGGCACGCCGATGGGCACGCCGTACTACATGTCGCCCGAGCAGTGCCGCGGCAAGGAAGTTGACTGCCGCACAGACGTCTACGCCTTCGGTGCGCTCGTGTTCGAGGTACTCACCGGAAAGGTCCCCTACGACGGCGAATCCACGATGGATGTGTTGGTCAAACACATGAGCGCGCCGCCCCCGCACGCCTCGCACGTCTGCCCCGATGTGCCCGCGGAACTCGACGAGCCGATTCGGCGGATGCTCGCGAAAGAGCCCGCGGAACGGCCGTCGTCCGTGGGCGAGGCCTTCGAGTCGTTGGTGGTCGCAGGAACGGGGGACAAAGCCCTTACGGCGAGTTCGCTTGGTCCTCTTCCTTTGATGCGCGCAGATGCGGAGGCGTCGGCGAAAAGTAGTACGCTAACCGCCTCTGCGGCCGACGTTGCGCCGTCCCGTTTACGATGGCGCGGCAGCGTGCTTTTCGTCGCGGCGCTCTCACTTCTGGTCGGCGGAGTGGGAGTCGCCGTCATGGCCAAGGGAGCCTTTTCCGCGCGTCCGCAGCGGGCGACGGTCTCGCCCTCCGCGACGCCGCTCGTAGTGGCGGCCCTGCCAAGTACGCAACCCGCGCAAACCCCTAGCCCGCCGAAGGAAACCGACCTCCGCGTGGAGGTTCGCCTCGAGGGCGCTCCTACGGGAGCTCTCGTGCGTCGGGAGGGACGCGACTTGGGTGTCGTTCCTGGTCCATTCAAGCTTGATTCCGGGGTTCCCGTGACCCTCACGATCTTAGCAAAGGGCTACAAGACGCGTGAAATTACGCTTACGCCCACGACAAATGCCACGATGAACGTCGTTATGGATCGGCAATTGGCGACTCCGCCAGTCAAGAATAGCGGGAGCGGTAAGGGTAAGATCTCGTCGGAGCTCGAGGGTTTTGATTCAGCTGGTAAGCCATGAGAACGAAAACGAGAATGAAAGCGCGCTTACGACCTCTTTATCTTGCCGTCGCGGCACTTTTTTTCAACTGCGCCACGCTCGAGTCGATTCCTTCCGGTACGTGTGGAAACGGCGTGGTCGACGCGACGGAGGATTGCGACACCTTCCCCGCGGCCCGGACCGCCCTCTGCGGCGGCCCGTCGGAGGGCGCCGCTGCGTGTCGACTGCATTGCGGAAAGCAGGCGAGCGGCGACACGCTTGCTTGCCCTGACGGTTGGGGCTGCGGCGTCAGCGGTGTGTGTCGCGCCCCGACGGGTACGTTTGCGACGTCGCTTCCTGCCGTATCTGCGGGTTTAACAGACCTCGCTGTGGGTGATTTCGACGGTGATGGTCGTCAGGACATCCTCGGTTCGACCCCGCGTACCGACGAAAACGCCAGCCGCGTGCGCGTTCACTATTTTGATGATGTCGCGGGCCTCGCTCAAGTGGTGCCCTTGCCGTCGCAGCTAATTTCGCCGATTGTCCTCGACTTCGATCACGACGGGCGCGACGACATCGCGTTTGGCCTTGGCATTGGGTCCGGGCCAGGAGGTCTTGGTGTTGTTACCGGTCTTGCGAATCGAGATTTTCGCTCGGTCCTCTTTCCAGGGGTGACCGCGGAGACAGCGGAGGTAATACCTATCTCGGTGCGCGCGTCGAGCACGCAGCTTATGCCCAATGGCAGGCAGAGTGAAATCCTCCTCTTCGGTAGGAGCGCCTCGGGCGCCGCGCTCACAAGTCTCGACGCCGAAGCGGGCCGCAACGACAAGTTGTTGAATCGCGTAGTTCCAGTCAGTTCCGAGGCTGTTGTCGGCCGGCCGATCGCGGCAAGGCTTTTCGACGCCGAGCCTCTTTCCACATGTGGAGAGATCGCGATGGCCGTTGAAGCCGCTTCCGAATCGCTGGTCTATGTCTTGTCGCCGTGCACGATTGGCGACCCCAGCTCACAAGTCATCAAGTGGGAAGGCACAGCGGCCCGGGGCTTGGTAAAGCTCAAGGTCCCGAGCCATCTTAAACCGAACGGTCTTTTTCTTGTCGATTTTAACTTTGACGATCACATCGACATTGTCGTGAGTACAGACGTCGGTCTCTACGTAACCCTCAACACGGGCTCTGCCTTTAGTACAGGGTTTACACCCGTTGACCTCCAGGCTGAAGTGGCGAACGCAACACTGCGCGGCATCGCTGATCTTAACGCCGACCATATCGTCGACTATGTCTCCGACGGCGTCATCTTTCTAAGTACCAAAAAATCAAATCCGTCCGATGCCGGAAGCGCGGATGCGGCGACTGACGGCGGCGGTTCAAGCTCAACGTATAAAATCGCCGCATTTGCGGCTGCTGGCGGCTGGTCCGATGCTGTGATTGGCAAGTTCAATGGCGACGAATTTTTAGACGTTGCGACGACGCGCGCAGATTCACCCGACGTCACGATCTTCGCAGGTTCGAGGTCGTCTGCGTTCACGCCCTTTACGGTGCCGACAGAAACTGCGGTCGAGCAAATCGTCAAAGGCGACTTTGACGGCGATCAGGTGAGCGACCTTGCCATCGCGGAGGCTACTAGCGTGGCAGGAACGTCGGATTTAGCCATCGCCTATGGGCGGGCCATCGGTGGTCCGGAGCCTGCTCGCGTTGTGGGGAGCGTGGCGCAACCCCAGTCGATGTTCGCCGTTCGTAATGAAGGAGGCGCCTTTGACGACCTCGGGCTGTATGCCTTCGGAGCAAAGCTCGCGAGTGGACTGCGGCCCACAGCCGTGACGTTCGTGGGAGGCTCGGGAGACCGCCAAACCCTCGCGCCGCTCCTCTATCTCGATCGTGCGTCGACTGCCCCCGCGCTCAACTATGCGAAGTCGCGCCAATGGGTTCCGGGTTCTCTCGTCGCCGGTCACTTTCATACGGCAAATCTGACCGATGTGTTTGCCTCTGCGCTCGCCTATGACGGACCGCGCACAGGCGCAAATTCGGATGCAACGTCCGCGGGGTCTTGGGAGGCGCTTGCAGATCCTAAGGCGCAAGGGGGCCTCAGAGACCCCGTTCAGCTGAAGGCTCTAGGAGAGCCGCTTCAAGTCGCGTCGCTGCAAGGCCTCGCGCGAAACCTGGCGTTCGCGAAAGGTGACCTCGACAACGCCGACGACAAGCTCGACGAAATCGTTCTCGTGACGAATGAAAGGGGCGGTAGCGGCTCGTCTCTACGTGTGGTGCGCCGCTCGCCCGGTGCCGCGCCACCCGTGCCGACGATGCTTCCGGACGCCATTCCTCCGGGGGCGAAACTCGAACTCTTTGACGTCGACGGCGATGGCTTCCGCGACCTCGTCGGAATGTTTGGCCCAAAAGACAGTGTGCAGGTGCAGGTGCGGCTGAACGACGGGAAAGGCAACTTTGGCGCCGTTGGGGTTTCCGTGTCGTTAGTCGCCCCCGCGGGCGCGCCGGCGGCGACTCAAAACGCGAAAGCGTTCGCGGCCATCACCGTGGGGGGCGCGCCCGCGATAGGGTCAGGGCGCCTCTCCCGTTCGCTTGCGATCGTCACCGCACGCGGCCTATGGCTCGCGGCGTTGCGAAGCGACAAGAGCGCCTTTGACGCGATCGACCTTACAGCCAAATTCGGTACGGCGGGCCTGCGCGCGGCGACCGGCGTAGCGGCGGGCGATTTCAATGGCGACGGCGTCGAGGACCTTGCCGTCGCCGACGATGGCGCGCTCCGGGTAATGCTTCAATTGCCTGCGAGGTCACGATGACACGGCGTTTTTCGCGCGCCTTCACCGTGGGCTCACGCGTGGCGGCGGTATTCGCGGTCGCGCTGCTTACTACCTTTCCACGCATCGCGGAGGCAAGTGAACCCACCGCCGACGCCGTCGAGCGCGCGCGGACGTTTTTCAACGCGGGCGCTCAAGCTTATTCGGCCGGTCGGTTCGGTGATGCGGTGCGTGCGTTCGACCACGCCTACGAACTTGCTCCTCGGTCTCCGCTTCTTTTTTCGATGGCGCAGGCCGAACGAAAGGAATTTCTCGTCAGCGCCGACGCTAGTTATCTGCGCCGTGCCGTGAATCACTACAAGTCCTACCTTGAGCAGGTCCCGAGTGGAGGGCGCCGCGCGGAGGCGACTGAGGCGAAAGCCGAGCTCGAGGCGAAGCTCGCGCGTCTCGACCCACAGCAACTTGCTGTCGCGGCGGGGGTGACTCCAGAGGTCGACAAGCGAAGAGCGCGCATCACGGTGTACTCGGCGACGCTCGGCGCGCAGGGGTCGGTCGATAACGGACCTCCTCAAGAACTCCCATACTTCGGTGATCTTGGCCCCGGCAAACATCGAGTCCGCGTGTTTGCCGAAGGCTACTTCGACGCCGAACGCGAGGTCTCCGGCGACAAGCCTGTCGACCAGCCCGTGGATCTCCCGCTCAAGGAGCGGCCCGCAATGGTGACGATTGTGCTCGAAACGTCGGCGGAAATCTTCGTCGACGGGCGCGTCGTCGCTACCGCGCCCATTTCGCGGCCTATCGAAGTGACGTCCGGCGCGCACGTCTTGAGCGTTGTTGCCAATGGCAAAGACGCGGTCTCTCAAGACGTTCGCTTGATTCGTGGAAAGCCCTTTCGTTTTGCGCCGAAGCTCGTGACGAGCAGCCAGCGCTGGGGCGCCATCACCATGCTTGGCGCAGGCGCGGTGGGCGTGGTTTCGGGCGTCGTGTTCGGAGCGTTCGCGATAGGCCGGGAGAGCCGAGCTACCGCGATTGAAGACGCGCGAGGACTCGGCAATATCGACGCGAGCGAGCTTGCTTCGCATAACCGCGCCATCGATCAACGCGACGCATTTCGGACGTTCGCGACCGTCGGGCTGTCAGCAGGGGCGGTTCTTGCCGTAGGGGGCGCCTTGCTCTTTGCGCTGGATAAACCAACGATCAACGTAGTGCCCCCGCGCGGCGTTGAGCCGTCGGTGAACCCGACGCCGAATCCGACCATCGACCTTACGGCTTCTCCTCTCGTGGGCCCGAGTTTGTGGGGCGCCTCGATGTCCGCCGTCTTTTGAGAAGACCTTCGAGGCGCAGTACGCTCACCTCGACGATGCCGGCAAGGGGAGCAGTTCCGGTGCCGTCACGAAGTCTCGCGAGTTCGGCTCGAGGAACTCCACCGAGGATGCGGGCGCTAGGCTCGAGGGCCGCACAATAAAATAGTGCCTGCGGATCGCATACGCCGAAGCGACAATGGCAACCGAGCCGAGGAGGAAGGTGCGGACCATCACGAAAAACGGCATGCGAGGGCGCTCGACCGGCCGTTTACGATCGATGCTCCGCGCCCTTCTGCCGATCCTAAGCGCCATCGCACACGGCCTCTTTGGTGCGCATGGCCGAGACGTTACGGCATCACGGTGCCGCAGAAAAGAGATCGACGAGATTCGTCGCGTTCGCGGCGTCCCGTAGCTTGGGCAACCCGAAAATATCCTCAACCGTTCGGAGGGTGGAACTGTGTGTGTATCGCACATTGCTCGAGTGACCCTTGGCGGCGAAAGGTGAGAGCAGGATCATCCCAATCGGATGGTCGCCACCTTCGCTCTCATCCCACGTAATAAAGAGAGATCCGTCGCGCTTGAACCGCGCTGATGCAAGAATTTGCGGCACGACGTTGGCAAGCCAGTCATCGCTCGCCTTGATCAAGTTCGAGGGACAGCCCGAAGCTCCGTGCATGTCGTTGCAAAGGTTTGGAACAATGAAGTTGTAGTCGGCGGGTCGGTCCGCCGCGAGATCTCGCGAGAGCTCCGTCAGCGGTCGAACGTTCGCCGCACACCCGGCGTTCGCCGCGGACGGCGGACTGCCGCTTACGTCTTGAAAAAACACCATGGGATTGTGCTTCGGCGCATAGAGCCCAGAACGAGCGATGGGGCACGTGTCGGGTGCGATGCCTTCCTGATACGAGCGCCATGTCTTTCCCGCACGTTCGAGCTGCGCGCTGAGGTGGTCTGTTCCGGCAGGAATCGAGTGTCTCGCGCTCGGGTCGGCGTCCGTCGTCATGCCGAGGCTGTCACCGGCCTCGAGCCAGATGTAATTCGGCTCGCTCGGATGAAGGCCTGGCGGATTGAAGTACTGCTCGGCATGAGACCCTTGCGTCAGTAACGTGCCGTTCAAGTACGGCGCGGAGGCGTTCCCTTTGATCTGCGACCAATTGTGATTCTCGAGAAGAATCATGAATACCGTTTTGACGGCGGGGAGCGCCCGAGAGCTCGTTGGGGTCGCGTTGCCACTCTCGGGGGTCGCCAAGCTTTGAGCCGCAGCGCTCACTGTTCCCCCAGAATCGCTGGAGGCGGAGACTGAGCATGCTGCCGCTCCAACGAGCACGAGTCCGAGTGCGAGTCCGAAACCGAGCGAAGAGGCGAATGACACGTGACCAGGCATCGAGCAAAACCGCATATGTCGGACTCCTTGAAGCAGGGGTAGCCCGCGGACACTGGATCCGTTCATCGCTCGAGTCGCGCTAAATTTAAGCCAAAATTCAAACAAATGAAGCACAAGTAGCGACATTGCCTGACCTTTGGCTACCTGCGGCTTCTGGACCGTTCGCGTCGAGTGGCGGGCGGGGTCGCGGCGTGTGTTAAACCACGCTAGAGAGGTCGAATCATGGCCGACACGCCTCATCCGTACGCGAGCTTCGTTCACCGCGTCGACAAGCCTGCGCGTTACCTGGGCGGCGAGTTCGGTGCCGCGCGCAAAGCGTGGGGCGCGGTTCAGGCGCGCGTCTGCCTCGCGTTTCCTGACATCTACGACATCGGAATGAGCCACCTCGGATTCAAGATTCTTTACAAGATTTTGAACGACGACCCGCGAACCCTCGCGGAACGCGCCTACACGCCTTGGATAGACATGGAGAAGGAGCTCCGCGCGCGAGGGCTTCCGATCGTGTCCCTCGAGAGCGCTCGTCCCCTCAAAGACTTCGATGTCGTCGGCTTTTCGCTCCAGTTCGAGCTCACGTATACCAACGTGCTCACGATGCTGGATCTTGGCGGCATCCCGTTACGCAGCGAAGACCGGCAGGAGAGCGACCCGCTCGTGATTGCGGGCGGTCCGAGCGCGACGCACCCGGAGCCAGTTTGCATGTTTCTCGATGCCGTATGCATCGGTGACGGTGAAGAGCGAACCACCGAGGTGGCGCTCCTCTGGACGTCGCTCAAGGCGAGTGGAGTTCCGCGTCGCGAGCGGCTAGTGGCGCTTGGAAAGCTGCGCGGCGTGTATGTGCCATCGCTCTACGCGCTCGCGGTCGATGCGGACACGGGATTCGAGATCGTCGACCGTGCGCTCGTGCCTGGGCTCGCGCTTCCGGTAGTCCGAAGTCTCGTCGACGACCTGAATAAGTTTCCGTTTCCCGATGACGGGCCCGTCGGCGGGCCTGAAGCCATCTTCGACCGCATGTCGATCGAGATCGCGCGCGGCTGCACCGAGGGATGCCGTTTTTGCCAAGCGGGGATGATTTACCGTCCCGTCCGCGAGCGCGACCCGCAGCAAATTGTCGATACGGTCGTGAGCGCCGTAAAGAAAAGCGGGTATGACGAAGCGACCCTTACCTCGCTATCGACCGCGGACTATTCGTGTATCGCGCCTCTGATTGAGAAGGTGACGGCCGCGCTCGTGCCCGAGAAAGTGTCGCTCGGTGTCTCCTCGCTCCGCGCCTATGGTCTCGAAGAGACCGTGCTTGATGACATTCGCCGCGTGCGAGCAAGCGGAATCACCTTTGCGCCCGAGGCGGGAAGCCAACGGATGCGTGACGTGGTGAACAAAAACGTGACTGAAGAGCAGCTCATGACAACGGCTGAGCGGGTCTTTTCGCGCGGCTGGGACGGCATGAAACTTTACTTCATGATTGGCCTACCGACCGAAGAAGAGGAGGACGTTCGCGAAATTGTGCGGGTGGGTAAGCGTGCGCGCGAGGTCGGCAAAAAAATCCGCAAAGAGACGAACCAGGGCGGTCCGCCGAAGGTCACGGTCAGCGTCTCCACGCACGTACCCAAACCCCATACGCCTTTTCAGTGGTGTGCGATGGACCGTGAAGCGAGTGTTCTCGATAAGCAAGGATGGTTGAAGGAGGAAGCTCGGAATACTGGCGTGGACTTGCGTATGCATGATTCGCGCACGAGTTGGCTCGAAGGCGTGTTTGCGCGTGGTGACCGCAAACTCGGCCGCGTCCTCGAGCGCGCCTACCTTGCGGGTTGTCGCTTCGACTCGTGGGATAAACAGCTAAAAATCGACGTTTGGTCGGACGCCTTCGTCGCCGAAGGAATCGAACCCGGAGCGTATCTCGGCACGATTCCGGTAAGCGCGCGCCTTCCCTGGGACCATATCGATGTCGGTCTCGAACCTGGATTTTTGCGTGGCGAATACCGAAAAGCAGTCAAAAGCCGACTTAGTCCGCCGTGCGGGAAGGTCGCAGGCGCGTTCATTCACGAGACGAACATTGAAGATGCGCAAAACGAGACGAGAAAGCTCGTTTGCTACGACTGCGGCGTTGCATGCGACCTTTCGGCGATGCGAACCGAGCGCATGTCGTACCTCGTAAAGCTGGGAGCGAAGACCAAGCGGCTCGCTCAACAAAAAGCTTCGCCTGACGTCAATACCGCCGGGAAGCTCGTTCGCGTGCGCCCGCCGAAGACCGAGCAGGGCGAGGGGCAGCGCTACCGCTTTCTTTTCGCAAAGCTCGGCCCGATCGCGTACCTCTCTCACCTCGATCTCATCCGCGCGCTGCCGCGTCCCTTTAGGCGTCTCGAGATTCCGATCTTCTATTCGTCAGGGTTTCATCCAAAGCCGGATTTTATTTTTTCGCCCGCGCTTTCACTCGGTGTCGGGAGCTTGGCAGAGGTGCTCGATGTGAAGCTCATCGTGGGCGAAGGTCTCGACGCGGACGAACTCGCGGCGTCGCTGACGCGCGCGTCGCCTGACGGCCTTGTGTTTCGGCGTGGCCTTGCGCTTCGCATGCATGATCCAAGCATTGCCAAAGTCATTGATGGGGCGCGTTATGCCGTTGGCATCCCGCGAAAGGCACTCGACGCAATTGGGGGTGAGTCGCGCCTTCGCGCCGAGGTCGAGCGCGTCCTCGCAACACCCGAAATTAGAGTCATTCGTCGCTTTGAGCGAGGGCTTGTGAAATCCATCGACGTCAAACGTTTCCTTCGAAGTCTCGTAGCCTGCGACAGCCGAGCGGCAACGTTTCTCGACGAGGCGCGCGTGGCGGGCGATCTCGTTCCACTCCTGGCTGACGTTGCGATCTTAGGCGAGGGCGGCGTGAAGATCGCTGAAGTGCTGGAGGCTCTTTTTCCCGAGACGCGAAA
The DNA here is from genome assembly GCA_025353725.1 of Polyangiaceae bacterium. Taxonomy (GTDB): domain Bacteria; phylum Myxococcota_A; class Polyangia; order Polyangiales; family Polyangiaceae; genus Labilithrix. The sequence continues at coordinate 61,147 of JANXOF010000061.1, forward strand.
CGCGACCCGTGGCGGCAGCGGTGAAGTCACTGCCGAGGCCATTCCGTACCACGCTATCCGTGCGGAGTTGGGACTCACGCATGACGGCGGCTATGTGACGCCGCTTGACCTTGCGAAGGTGATGGAGCTCCGACCACCTCCGCCGAAGACGTTGGCAGCGGTCGCGCAGGCCTAAGCGAGGCGCCGCCGTGCGGATGCGCTACGTACGCGTGCAATGGCGGCTGACGTGAATCAGCTCGGTCTTACGCGTCTCGACTTCGAGCAAATCGTGGCACGCGGCTATAACCAAGTCCCACTTATCGCCCGATTTCCCGCGGCTGGACTCAAGCCCACAGCGCTCGTGAGGTCGTCTGCTCCCGGTCATTGCGTGTTGCTGGAGAGTACACGCATATCGGAGGAGGACGGTCGCTACTCGATCGCCGTTTCGCGGTCCGTGCATACGCTGAAAGCGAAAGGTGAGGCCTATGGGCTCGATGGTCTCACGGCGGACGGCAATCCGATGGATCATCTTCGAAGCCTCATGAAGCGGTGGCGCGGCTATCGCCCCGAAGGCGCGCCGATGTTCTGTGGAGGAGCTATTGGTTACTTAGCTTACGAGTGTAATCATTATTTTGTCGATTTGCCTCAGCACCCGGTCGACGACCTTGCCGTACCCGACTTGTACTTTTTGGTCGTAGACCAGCTCGTCATGTTCGATCATGTGACCGATGAGATTCTTTTGATAGCCTCTGGCCACGTCTACGATGACTGCTTGGCGCGACTCGAAGAACTGGGAAAATGGGTCGCGCGTGCGAGGACGGAAACGCGTGCGCCCGTACGGGTAGCCATCGAGGGCAAACTGGCGCCGTACGATTCGAACATGACCGAATCGGAGTACGAGGCCTCGGTCGATCGTGTGCAGCGGTATGTGAGCGCTGGCGACGTCTACCAAGTCAATCTGTCTCAGCGCATCGAAGTCGATGTCACTTCGGATTCTCTTGCGATCTACGAGACGCTGTCCGCCGTCAATCCCGTTCACTTTGCAAGCTACCTGCGGCTCGACGGTTTCGATATCGTGAGCGCTTCGCCTGAGCGGCTGGTTCGTCTCGAGGGCGAACGCCTCCGAACGCGTCCTATCGCGGGCACCCGTCGCAGAGGCACGCCGGAAGAGGACGCGCGGTTCGTTCACGAACTGCTTACCGACGAGAAAGAAGTCGCTGAGCACGTCATGCTCGTGGACCTCGAACGGAACGATCTCGGGCGCGTGAGCGCTATCGGGTCTGTCGAGGTCACGAAAATGATGGATATCACTCACTACGCTCATGTCATTCACGTCGAATCCGAAATCGAAGGGCGACTCGATTCGGGGAAGGACTTTCTCGATGTGATTGCCGCTACGTTTCCTGGAGGAACGATCACGGGCGTTCCCAAGATTCGCACCATGGAGGTCATCACGGAGCTCGAGCCGAGTGCGCGCGGTATCTATACGGGGTCCATCGGGTATATAAGCTTCGCGGGGGAGATGGACCTGAATATCGTCATTCGCACGCTGCTCATCAAGAAGGGCGTAGCCTATGCGGGCGTAGGTAGCGGTGTCGTGTGCGACTCGCTTCCGAACCGAGAGTATAAAGAGACACTTCACAAGGCTCGCTCTCTACTTACCGCTCTCGCGGTGCACGGGGGAGCCTGTTGACCGGAACATACGGCGTTGCGATCTTCGACGGCGAGGTCGTCAATCTCAGAGACCTTCGGCTCACCACATTTTCCGATGGCTATTTTTATGGGTGCGGACTCTTTGAGACGATGGCACTCGAGGAGGGAAGGCCGCAGTTCCTCGAGCGGCACCTTGCCCGCCTAGGCCGAAGCCTCGCGGCCTTGCCTGCGGTGAAATCGCCTCGCGCGGAGCTTCTCGATTTAGACTCGTTCCTGTCTACGCTCTCTGTCGCCCTGTGGCGTGTTGGGCAGACCGTCGGCAAGTCGCCCAGCGTCGTGAAGGTGACGTCGTCCGACGGTCACGTGCTGGTTACGTTTCGTGATTCGCCTCCCGAACTCCCGCAGTGGCAAGCTCAGGGAGTCGGCGTTGACGTGGTCGACTATGGCAGCTATCGCTCAGGCGACGTTTATGTCAACCACAAGACGACGTCTTATATTAAGTCGTATTCTGGTATAGCCGCGTCGACACTCTTTGCTAATGAGTGTGGTGAAATATGCGAGAGCTCAACGGCCAATGTGTTTGTCCGGTTTTCTGACCGCGTGGTAACCCCTCCGCTCCGTTCGCCGTGTTTGCCCGGTATCGTTCGAGAGGTTCTTCTCGAAGCCGGCACTCTCGGTGGCGTACCGGTTGTGGAGGAGGCGCTTCCGCTCGAAGCGCTTAGGCACGCCGAGGGCTGTTTTCTGACCAATTCTGTATCCGTTGCGATTCCTGTTACATCTTTATTAAATCGAGCTTTGATAGAAAGCGGCCCCCTGGCCGCAAGTGCGCGCCAACGTATCTCGCGGATTGAAAGGCTTGAGAGTTCTTGCCTCTCGCACGTGGCCCGCAAGCCCGCAAGCTGATGCTTCGCGGCTCAAGGCATCGACGTTTCGGTCGCGATAGCGCGCTTCACGGCGGGCACGTCGAGGAGGGGAACGAACGCGTATCCCTCCGCTTTTAGGACCGGGAGAATCTGTTTCATCATGTCGACCGTCCTCCCATGCACGTCATGCATCAGGACAATACCTCGTCGCTGCGAGCGAATTTCTGTCAGGTAGAGCTCGCCGCAGCGTTCCACAGAGACGTGCTTTCCCCAACAATCCCAGTCCGCGGCACTCGTGGCGGTGAGCTCGCCGCCGATATCCCAATAAACGCTACCGATGTAAGCTTGCATCGGAGTCGCATTGATCGCTTTCGCGGTGCGACCGTTCCAGGCGCCGTAGGGAGCACGAATGAGAAAAGGCAAATCAGGTTGAAGTCGCTCGATAAAGGCGTGGGTTTCGGAGACCTCGCGCACCACGTCTGTAGCGGCTAAGGCGGTGAGCTTCAAGTGATGTTGCGTATGATTGGCAAGAAAGTGACCTTGTTCCACAATCGCGTCGAGCGTCATTTGGCGACCCGGCACGTTCTTGCCATTGATAAAGAAGGTAGCCGGGACGCCTTCTTTTCCGAGGAATTCGGCGAGTTCTTTGGTGCGAGGGCCGGGGCCGTCGTCGAACGTAAGACTGAGCGTCTTGTTAGGAAGCTCGCTACCGCCCAGCTGACGCTCGGTCACCAGCTCATCGCTGCTCGAGCCGTCACCCTGGTCCAGGTCTTCAGGCGCGGAGGGTGCGCAGCCCGCGAGAGCGGTTGAGACTGCCAATCCGAGCATGGCGAGGGTGGCCAGGGTGCGATGAAGGAGCATGTGTGGTGAGAATGCACACTCTGCGCCACCTGCTGAATCCGTGGACACGGTAGAAAAACGCCTACGTTTGTGACGATGTCCCTCCTTTTATCGACCCGTGTGGCCAGAACTGGTGGATCGCTTTCGACCCGCTCGTCCGTGCGAAAGAGGTCGGTTCGCGTCGCGAACTACAGCACCAGCACGTACTGGTCACCGCCGACGTCGCGCAGGTTTTTAAGGGCCTCGAAGTGAATCCGTTTTGCCCACGCTACGGCTTCCGACAGCGCGTGCTCTGGCGTGGTCGCATAAGCTTTCGCCTCCATCGCGATTCGGCCCGCGACAAGCGATGCGAGGACGCATCCGCCACCGTGAAATGCGTGCAAGTCGAGGCGAGGCGCAGTCAGTTCCGCGATGGTTGCGTCCGTGGCCCCGCGCCGTCCTATGGCCGCCATAGCCAGGAGGTCGACGGCCTGTGCGTCGCCAAGGTGACCGCCTTTGAGTAAGACCGCGCGGCACCCGAGATCAAGCAGCGCGCGGGCCGCGTCTCGCGCTTCGTCGAGTCGACTCACTTGGCGTCCCGTGAGCTCTGCAGCTTCCTGCGTGTTCACGGTGACGAGCGCCGCGCGCGGCAGGAGTTCGTCGCGCATGACGGCTATCGCTTTTGCTTCAAGCAACCGCCCGCTACCGCGAGAAGGCATGAAAACAGGGTCGATGACCGCCGGGAGGTTCGGATGGCGCGCGAGGAGTTCGACGACGGCGCGCGTGTTTTCCGCGGAGCCAAGCGCACCGACTTTGAAGGCTCGAACGCGTTGGTGCGCGAGAACTTCGGTGCATTCTGCCGTGAGTTCGCGCGCGGCGATGGGAGTACTGACGCGCATGCCAGACGTCGACTGAACCGTCAGGACCGCGACCGACGCGCACGCGAACGCGCCGGCGCGGGCAATCGCTCTCGCATCGGCGAGGACACCCGCACCGCCTCCCGGGTCGAGGCCGCCGATCGCGAGGACGCAAGGTAGTGAAGTCGCGCACGTTTTCGGCACGGCCCACCTTCTACTCTAACCGCGCCCCTCGGTCGTGCGCACTCATGCGGTACGCCTATCGACGTCCGCGTCCGCCGCGGGAGCGCCGACCTGACGTCCTGTGAACCGTCGAGAGCCACGAATACCCGTGGATCCCGCTTCTTGCTCTCGAACGCTGCGCGGGCGATTATGCTAGCCCATGCGACATGCCAGAGTGAGTCGGCTCCTGGCGGTAGCGCTCGGTGTGGTGTGCGCGAGCGTGCTACTCGCGTCGGTCCCGTCGGTCCTGTCGATCGCGCACGCGCAATGCGTCGATGAAGAGTTGAAGCAGGACTTGGTCGGAGGTCGTCACTACCGCGGCGTTCAAGACCGGCTTTTTACCAAGGCGTTTCGCCATGAGTTATCGGGCATGGGCGGCTATTACGCGGGGGACCTGTTCTCCTCGAGCTGGCTCGCGGGAGGGGCGTACACGTTCCATTTTAGCGAAGATCTTGGCCTTGAAGCGAGCGTGCAATGGACCCGGTTTCGCACGGTCGTGACCGACACGTACGAGCGAAGGTATCCGCAAGTGCAGGTCGAGGAGCGAACCAACCGACCCGGGCGCCTCTACTTTGGACACCTCATTTGGAGTTTCGCGTATGGCAAACTTCGTTGGATGGGCGGCGGCATTACGCGCTTCGATTTGAACGCCGCACTCGGTGCAGGCGTGACTGACGACTCCACGTCGCAGGGGCTAACCGCGAGCGTGGGTCTTGGTACGAAGTGGTACCTTGGGAAGTGGTTCGCACTCCGGCTGGACGTGCGCGACCACATTCTTCGCGAAACGCTCATCGGCGAAGACCACCTCGTCAACGACGTCCTCGTGACGGGTGGGGTCAGCGTGTTCATTCCCTTCGGCGGCTAGCAGCCGACAGCGCGCCCCTCTTTAGAAAAGGAGGACTCGCGCGAGGGCGAGCGCCGCGGGCGTAGTCGGGACATCTTTTATTCGCTTCGACACCGTGATGCGGCCGTAGATACCAGCGACGGCTACGCAGCTTGGAAAAAGCTACATGCACGCCGAAGAAGCTACCTCAGCTTCCTCTTTCGCGTCTCGAAAAGCTTCGGTGGAAGGGAGTCCGCAAAGCCCTCCGTTTGCCTTATGATCAAGCCCCCGTGCGAATGCGAACACGCTTCTTCGTTGGCGTCCTTCTGACGTTTGCAACGACCCTTACATCGCTCGCTACGTTGGCGGTGGCGGACTCACGTAAGTCGACCGCGAAGCCGCCGCGTCCTCCGACGGGCGTGAAAGCTGATGCCCAATCACCCTTCGACGAGGCGGCTGTCGTGGTCGACGCCTCGACCTCTGTGGGCTCGCCCGCCGAGTCGCCGTCTGCGCCGCTCGCGCCTTTCGCGCTCGATGGGGGCGTTCGCGATTCAAAGCTTACGCCGTCGCCGGAGGAATTTTCAGCGACTCGTGCCGATGCGGGAGCTCCTGTCGACTACGACCGCCTTCTAGCCGACGTTGCGGCGTTGCGGGCTCGCGTCGCGGCGGTGAGCGATACTTTCTACCAATCACGTGTAGTTGTCACACTTCAATCCGAAGGTTCGCACGCGACGATAACGAGGCTCACTCTGTCGCTCGACGACGGCGTCGTCTTCGCTGCGCCCGTGACGTTCGCGATGTCTGACCGCACGATCGTGTACGACCACGCGGTGGCGCCCGGCCGTCATACGGTGACCGTTGATGTCGATCGCAAGGACTACCGGGACGATTCGTTCACCACGGCACAGCGGAACCGCTTCACCATCGATGTTCCGCGTGATCATCGCGTCGAGGCGCAGGTTCGCTTGCTCGACGACTCGACCATGGGCAAGGAGTTTCGCGCCGATAAAACGGGCGAGTATGACCTTCGCTTTCGCGTGAACGTGGCCGCAAAAAAGGTCTCCAAGTAGCTATGCGCGGTTGCGGTCCTCGCGGTTGTTTTAGGACGTCGGCCCTCGGTGTCGTGCTCTTGCTGGGTGCGGCTCCGGCTTTTGGGCAATCTACCCCTTCGCGAAGGTCGACCGAGGCGGACGCGGCTTCGCTTGCCCAGTCGACGGGTGGCTTCACGACTCTAGACCTGACGCGAGGCTCCGGTATGCGTGCTTACCACGCCGCGATCGCGCGGCGCCGGCTCGGATCGGCCGATGCCATGCGGCTCGAGGCTGTCCAAGTGCGCGTTACCGAAGCCGAAGTCCTTGTCTCGTCGGGACGCTATGTCGAGGCGATCGGTAAACTCACCGAGGTGGTAGAGCACCCGAAATTCGAGCTGGTCGCCGAAACGGAAGAGGGGAGGGCGGCTCTCTACCTCCTTGGACATGCGCTCGCCGCGGCCGGGATCCACGAATCGGCGCGCGCCTACCTCCGCGCTTCGATTGAAGGAAAAACCGTGTGGGAAAAGGGCGGTTCCTACGCCCGTCGTTCCGCGCGAAAGCTCGTTGAGATTGCGCTCGAGACTCACCTTTACCGGCAAGGGCTGACAGATCTCGCCGCTTCGACGGGGGCTGTACCCGCAGAGATTCGCGGTGAGATGGCCTATCTCACTGGGAAGGCGAAGGAGGCGGAAGGCGACCGAGAGGGGGCGCTCGAAGCCTACGCGCGCGTCCCACAAGTTTCGAGATTTTGGTCGCAAGCGAACTACTTGGCGGGAATCGTTCAGGTGGAGCGCGGCCGGCTCAAGGAGGGCGAAAACCTATTTTGCAAAGTAGCCGACCCGAAGCGCCAAGATCGCAGCACGCCGGTCCTCGCGGATGAACGCTTCTTTGCGGTGCGCGATCTCGCAAGGCTTGCGCTCGGCCGGGTAGCGCACGAGCAGGCTCGTTTCGATGACGCTCGTTACTATTACTACCTCGTTCCGCGCGACTCAGACCGCCTCGCAGAGGCGCTCTATGAAGCCGCAACGACACGGTATGAAAAAAAGGATTACGAAGGAGCGCGAGAGTTGCTCGACGACCTTGTTGCGTTGAAAACGCACCATCGGTACGAAGACGAAGCGTTTATCCTTGATGCTTACATCGATCTCGCGCGCTGCCGGTTTCCCGAAGCCGACAGAAAACTCGCTAGGTTTTTGAGAGGATATGAACCTGTACGAGACGCTACGCGTCGGTTTTTGGCGAGCGACAGCGGGCTTCGGGCGCTTGTAGAGTCCGCCCGGTCAGGAGCTCAGGTGGGTGATGCGTTTAGCGCATCGGCGTCACCTGAGACCTTTCGAGCGGTAGCGGAACGCGTTCGCGTGGACCCGCTTTTCGGCGAAGCTTCGCGTCGTGGTGCGATTGTCGAACGCGAGCAGACGGGACTCAAACTCGCGGGACTTACGATTCGCGACATGGCCCAAAGCTTGGCGACGCCCTTGGGAGTGCGCCCGCATGTGGATTCGAAAGCGGCGCTTTCCTCGCCTCGGCGCGACGCGGAGAATGCCCTAGACGAAGCGCGCAAACAGCTAAGCTCGATCGAGCAAGCGAACGCAGGGACGGACAAGCTTGCTTCGATTCGCAAGGAGCTTCGCGATCTTGAGCTGCGCCTCTCGAGCGAGGCGCGCCCCAGTGGCTTGCCACTCACGGATGCGCCCGCGACGACGCAGCTTAGCCCCGGCCTCGACCTAACCGATTTGCTCGCGCGTGATGAGGAGCGCGCGAAGAGTCTCGGCCGAGAACTCGACGGGCTGCGCACCGACCTTTTAAAGTCGGAGACGGCTCTTGCGAAGGACGCCTTGCGCCGGCTCGACCTTCGCCTCTCGCGCCTCTTGCGCCGAGCTCGCCTAGGACGCATCGAGTCTGTACTCGGCAAAAAGAGGGCGCTAGAGACCGAAATCGAGGCGTTCAACGCGGGCTACCTCCCGAAAGACGCGCTCGATTCACTCGATGCCGCGCGGACGTTGCGCGACGGTGAAGAGTACTGGCCGTTCGAAGGAGACGATTGGCCTGACGAGTTTCTCGGAACCGAGGGTCTCAAGTGACGCCTTGCCGGAGGCGAGTGCGTTGCCGCGCGCTGGCTTTCGCATTTTCGTGTGTCGCCGCGAGTACCCATCGTCAAGCAGCCGCGGAGACGCCCACCACCGTGCGTGCGACGGCGGAAACCGCGATTGTGGCGAGTCCGCGCGCTCGCCCCGCATCCACGATTGAACAGCCCGCGAGTCGTGGTGGCCTTAGCGGCCCCGGGAGCCGGCCGGCCTCTACTGGGCCCAAGATTCCGACGGGACTTCGCTTGCAGCTCGAGAAGCACATGGCGGCCCGCATCGAACGGGATGTGACACAGATAAAGGTGCTCCGCAGCGAGGCTATCGCCTTACTGACGTCCTTTGTCGCCGAGACGCCGCGGGAGGCGCGCGAGATGCCCGAGGCGCTGCTCCGGCTCGGTGAGCTTAAGTGGGAACTCGAACGGGAGCTGTTTGTTTCGCGATTCAAAACGTGGGAGGACAAGCCCTCCGACCTGCGCGGGCCGACGCCGGACCCGAATTTTCAGCCCTCGCGCGAGCTTTTCGCACGAGTGATCAAAGACTACCCGTGGTTCAGTGAGTATGATCTGGCACTCTACGTAGATGGATTTCTCGCCTACGAACAGGGAAAACAGGACGAAGCGCTTGAACGCTTCAATCGAATTCTGGACGATTTTCCGCGTTCGCGGTTTGTCGTTGATGCACACATGGCTCGTGCCGAGTCGCTATTTAATGGCAAGTACGACTACGCGGCGGCACTTGTTGAATATGAAGAGGTACTAAAGTTTAAAAATAACGAACTTTATGGCCTCGCTTTGTTCAAAAGCGCGTGGTGCTTGTGGCGACTCGGCCGAAGTGAAGCTGCGGCAAAGCGATTCGTGGGCGTCTTCGAGGTGGCAAAGGGCGTTTCGCTCGACGGTCGCACGAAGGCGAACGCCGTAAAGCGTAAGGAGCTCGACGAACTCGAGAACGAGGCGCTCACTTATCTTGTCGAGGTTTTTACCGAGGACGAGAAAAATACGGCTCAAGACGTTTACGGCTTTCTTACCAAGATTGGCGGTGACCGCTTCGCCGGTAAAGTCGTTCGTGCGCTCGCCATCCAGTTTTACGACCAAGCTCACTACGATCGAGGCATCGAGGCTTATGAGTTGCTGCTCAAACTTGAACCTGCGAGCCCAGAGGCGTCCGCTTGGGCACTTCGTATCGCGACGGGCGCGAATGCCAAAGAGGACTGGGTAGCTCTACGCGTAGCCTACGAGCGAACCATTAAGAGCTTTACGTCGAATGGGGCATGGGCAAAGACCCAGGGCGACATTAAAGTCGTCGCGCGAGCCACGGCGGACGTCGAGAGGCAACTGAAAGAACATGCGCTTCAGCTCCACGCGAAAGCGCAAAAAGACAAGTCGAGTCGTGCCGAGTTCGAGGGCGCCGCGGGCCTGTATGACGTTTACTTGTCAAAGTTCGGAGCGGAACAGAATTCGTTTAAAATCCACTACTACCTCGCTGAAATAGACTTTCACCACCTCGACAAGGGGAGCGACGCTGCGACTCATTACATGGCCGCCGCGCGTGCGATGCCCCAAAGCGAGGCTGACCACGAGCCTCTCAAAACGCTGCGTCATGACGCGCTCTACAACGCGATTGCGTCTCTTGAAAAGGTGCGCGCGTCTGAGTTCGAGGCTCGCAAAAAAGTACGCGTGCCTGAGGGCTCGACGGGAGCTTCGCAGGAGACCGAGGCCGATAAAAAGTTTGCAGAAGCTCTCGAACTCTACGCACAACTCTACCCAACAGACCCCGTACTTGCCGAATTCTTCTTTCGTCAGGGGCGGCAGTACTACGATTCCAGTGTCTTCGCCTCCGCGGTAAAAATATGGGGATCGCTGCTCGAAAAATTTCCGCGCAGTCCGTATGCGCTTGCGGCGGGCGAGCTCATTCTCGATTCGTTCAATCGCGCGAAGGACTATGAAACGATCGAGACCTGGGCACGCCGACTCAAAGCCGCTCCCGCGTTCGCCAACGATGCAAACCAGAAAAAACTCGATACGCTTACCGTGCAGGCCGTGTTCAAGCAGGGGGAGCAAAAGGCTACCGCTGGCGACCATCGCGAGGCTGCCAAGGCGTATCTTCGCGCTGCGAGGGAGTTTCCTGGTGACCCGCGAGCTGCGCAAGCGTGCGTGAATGCCGAGACGGAGGCGCAAAAATCCGGCGACACGGAGACCCTTCGAGAAGCCGCGAAGCTCGTCACGGGGAAGGCGTATGCGTCGCTACCCGAGTCGCCGAGCGGAGCGTGGATCGCCGCAACGACGTTTCAGTCGATGGGGCTCTTTGCCGACTCGGCCGAGTTTCACGAGGCTATCGCGAGCCTTGCCGATCGCGAGCACCCTCACTTCTCAGGGTATGAGCACGCGAGGGATGCCGCGTACAATGCGGTCGTCTTGCGCGTCGCCACGGGCGAGCACGAGCGAGCCATCGCGAACGGCAAACGATTTCTGGCTCAATACGCTTCGAGCAGTGAAGCCGATGAGGTCGTGTTTCAGATGGGAAAGGCCCACCAGAACGCCGGCTTTGGGAAAGAAGCGGTAGAACTCTACCGACGCTATCTCGCGCATTCCAAGAATCAGGATCACCGTGTGCAAGGCTGGGTCCTGCTTGCCACGACGTTGTCGAAAACAGGCGAAGACGTCCGCGCGGATGAGGCGCTGAAAGCCGCTGTCGAGATTGGCAAGCATCGAAAGGCAGAGCTAGGTCCGGACGGAAAGTTTGCGGCGGCTCACGCGCGCTACCTCGAAGGTGAGCGCGTGCTCGTGCGTTTCGATCAAATACAGATTGCGGGCGACGTAAAGCAACTTGCGATGCGGCTGAAAAAGAAAGCCGAGCTACTCAAGCAAGCGTCAGCTGTATTTTTGGACGTCGTTTCGCTGGGCGTCGCCGAGTGGACGACTGCCGCGCTCTATCAAATAGGCCGCACGTACGAGGCCTTCGCCAAATCGCTGAAAGAGGCTCCCGCGCCGTCGGGTCTCGAGGGATCAGACAAAGAGGCTTACCAAACACAAATCGATGAGTTTGTGGTGCCTATCGAAGAGCGCAGCCTCGACGCGTACGAGAATGGTTGGAAGAAAGCTGTTGCGTTGAATATCTATAATCAATGGACCGCGAAGATGCGCGAATCGCTGGGTCGTTTGAACGCCGAGCTTTACCCCCCGTTCAAAGAGACCGGTTTTGAAATTCGGTTACAAGGACCTTCGGCGTTGCCGCCGCTCATCGACTCCCCACGACGAGCAGGAGACAAAGCTATCTTCGCCGCGACTGTTCCGACCTCGAACTCAAGCAGCGGCACCGGTAAAGAGGATACGGTCAGCCCGGGCACGAAAGCCGAAGACGCCGTAAAAGATAGCCCAAATCCTAAGCGCTTGCCCAAGAAGAAGGGGATCAAGTGAACGTCCACGGCTGGATTCTGGTCGTGGCGTGTGCATCGCTAGGCGGATGCGGCGGTGGTCACGCCGCGCCGATCGCGAACGGTCCTGACAGAGTTTTGCCGGCCGCGAACCCGCTCGCCGTTCAGCGGATGCTCGAGGGCGTCTCGCTGGCCAAAGACCCTCGCTCGCAAACGCGCGCCATGGATCGTTTGCGGGAGGCTTTGGCGGTGGACCCGAACCTCTGGGAGGCGCGTTTCGACCTTGGCATCTTGCAGGCGAATCAGGGTGACCTTGCGAATGCCGAAGCACAACTTCGCGCCGCGTTCAAGATCGCGCCGTCCCGTGAAGAGGTCTCGGTCGCGCTCGCCGAGGTTCAACGGCGGCGTGGGTTGAACAAGGACGCCGCCTTGGGTCTCGAAGACTTCGTGAAGGTGCATCCGCACGCTCTTGAGGCGCGCACGTTGCTCGTGTCTGCGCTGCGCGACTCCGGGCAGTCCGAGCGCGCGATTCAGCAAGCGCGTGAGGTGCTCGCGCGGAAACCCGGCGACTCTGCCGCGCTCGCTGAGCTCGCCCTATGCCACCTAGGTAAAGGCGAACGTGACACGGCACAGTTGCTTGTGAAACAAGCTCTGGAGGCGAATGCAAAGAGTGCGCTGGCGCACCGTGTCGAGGGCCTCATACTCCTCAATGGTGGTGACGATGCTTCCGCCTTTCGAGCTTTTTCGAAGGCGGCGCTGGAAGATCCGCGCGACATTACCTCGCGTCTCAACATGGGCGCGGTACTCCTGCGCGCGGGCGCGTACAGCAAAGCCGTCGAGCAATATAGAAGCGCTCTGATCGCCGCTCCGGATGAATCATTCGCTCGCATAGGGCTCGCGGCGGCATTGCGAGGTGAGGCCGAGGGAAAAAACGGAAAACTTATCGACGAAGCGAGGCTCCTTCTCGAAAAGGTACTTGAAAGCGACCCGCATAACGTTTCGGGCAACTTCAATCTCGGGTTGCTCTACGCCGACTCGCTTAGGAAGCCGGGTGAGGCACGGGCGTACTTCGAGCGCTTCTTGGAGGACGCCCCTAAAGATCATCCGTCGCGCGCTGAAGCTGCGCAGCAGCTTGCAAGCGCGAAGGTCACGCCAGACGTAGGCGACAAAGCCGCCGGTACGAAAAAATGAGTCGTTTGACGTCTGTTGGAATTTTCGTCGTGGGGACGTGTTTTACGGCGTATTCCTTGCTCGCAAGCGCCCAAACGAAGAAGCCTGCCGTTCCGTCACTCGCGACTTCGAAAAAACAAACTTCAAGGCCTTCCCCAGCGAGCGCGGCAGGTTCCGCGACGAAGTCGCCTGCCGCGAGCCTTACGCCGGATGCCGCCGAGCCGGTTTCACCACGTACTTCGGGTTCGACCGGAGGCGACGGCGGGCCGCCACGCGCTCCCGCCGCCGTAGCAACCCTCGCCGATGGTGGTGCGCGCGTGTTCCGCTTCGGTGAAGTTGAAGTGGAGGGGCGTCTGAAGAGCCCGCAGATCGTTTACTTTCTTCGGAGGGTGCGCGCTGAATTCGCGGCCGATTCTCTAGGCCATCGGAGCTTCGTGCAGGAACTCGAAGAGACCCGAAACGAACCGGGCTTTTGACCTGCCCGCGTCGAGCGGAAAGCGCTCATGGGATCTGCATTCGTAGGTGAACTGACGGTGTGCAATCCCCGGTTCATGTCCCGTAGTCCCGAACCGCACGTGTTCCTCGAGCCTCAAAATGTGCGGCTCGAATTGAGGTGCAGGTGTAACTGCCCAGCCTAACCCACGCGATCCGAGACGCGTCGGAGGTCCTAAGGTTCTCTGCGGCGCGTGTCGGCGCGTGTCGCCGGGCGTCGCCGGGCTGACCACCTAACCTGTCGCGGTGGCGTCGGAACGACCCGCGCCTCTGGTAGCCTAGCCTTCGATGTCTCAGGTTCAGCCGCTCGCGCCGTCGGCACTGCGCGTTGCCGCCGTATGGGGCACCACCGTCGTCGCGACGAAAACGCTTGGTCGCGGGGAGTCGTTCGTCCTTGGCGACTCTAGCCTTAGCCAGCTCCCGATTCCGGACGGTATCGAAATGTCGACGACTCCGCTCAAGGGGTGTCAAGGCGGGTGGGAGCTCGACGCGAGAGGCTGCGTCGGTGGTGTCCTTACGCTTCGGGGACGAGTCGAAGAGCCCGTGGCCGTGGCGCGCTCGGTGGCGGCCGTTCCGGTCATGCCCGGTGATTACGGACTCATTCAGTACGGGCAGCTCTCCATCTTTTTTCAGTACACCGAGCTACCCGTGCCGATGCGCGCGTTTCGTGCGCCGGATCTTCTAAGCCTGCTCGCGATTTTCTGCAGTGCCATGCTCCACATCGGCTTGCTAGGTCTCGTACGCACGTTGATGACGCCCGATCAGCTCGCTAAACCGCTCGAGCTCACGAACCCCGATGAATACGCCGCGCGCTTCGGGCTCCAGCGTGCCGTTATCGAGCCGCCACCCGAGCCCGCGGTCGCCGGTCAAGAGACTGGCGGTGCCAGCGGCGTGAAGGACCCAGGCGCTCAAGACAAGAAGCCTCAGGGGGGAGGCAAAAAAATCAAGGGCGATGAGGGTAAGTTTGGTGTGAATGGGCCGGCTGACCGCACGCAGCTGCCTGGAGACGCTAAGCCGACTACGCACTATGGCGGGCTCAGCGAAGTTCTGGAGGGCGATACGGGAAAAGAAATACAAAACACACTCAAGTCAATTACTACCGTTTCCGCGGCGCTTGCTGGCCTTAATGCGAATACGCTGGTTCTTGGCGGCGGCCCCGGCACCGGTTTGAAGGGGGGGGGCGCAGGGGGCGGCGGCACGGGGGCAGGTCTTGCCTTCGGCTCTGGGACGCTCGACACGGGCTTCGGTGCCGGGAACGGCGGCGGCATGGGCGGCGGGACCGGAGGCCCTGGAGCTCGCGGGACGGGAGGAAACGGTCGCGGCGGTGCGGGTGGAGGGTCCGGTGCCGGTGCAGGCCCCGGTGAGGCCCGGGTTGCGGTCGGAGCCGGCGTAGGCGCCTCGAAGGGCGGGCTTTCGCAAGATCAGGTCAGGCGGGTCGTCATGGCTCACCTCGGTGCCGTGCGTGCTTGCTATGAGAGTGAGGCGCAGCGCAATCCGTCGCTAAAAGGTGGCCTGACCGTACAGTGGACCATTGATCCGAACGGCGGCGTGTCGAGCGCGTCGGTCGCGGGGAGCACCCTCGGAAATCCACGGGTCGAGGGGTGCGTTGTGCGTCAGGTGAAGGGCTGGCACTTTCCGACCAGCGAGACGTCTACCATCGTCGGCGGGTTTCCTTTCAAGTTCGGCGTCGGAGGCTAAGCTTGGCCCGCGGCCAAGAGGTCGGCACGGGTTTGCAGTCCGAAAAGTTGTCACCCCTTGTGCGGTCCTGGTACCCGAGAACGCATGATCCGTCGCGTCGCCGCTTCGATGTTCGACCGCGGCGCGCCCTCGCCCCGTCTGGAAACGAGCGCGGTGAATACCCGTACGAGCAAGGTCGCCGCAGCTGAAGACCCGAGTTTCGGTCGCGCCTTCCGCCCTCTTTTAAGAGCTGGCGAACGGTTCGCGCGCGACGCCGCCAATCGCCCGATTCTGATGTTTGAGGACGTCTACAAGTCCTATCGACCTGGCGCTCCTGTCTTGCGCGGCATGAACCTCATCATCGAGCGTGGCGAATTTGTCTTCATCACCGGTCCAAGTGGCTCCGGGAAAAGCACGCTTCTTCGCATTCTGTACGCGGCGGAGAAGCCGGATGAAGGGCGTATTCTTTTCCTAGGCCGCGACATCGCCCGCCTTCGGGAGGAGTCGATCCCGTTTCTGCGCCGCAACATTGGCGTTGTGTTTCAAGACTTCAAGCTTGTCAATCCGTGGACGGTCTTCGAGAACGTAGCGATTACGCTCGAGGTACTAGGGCTACCGAGCCGCCTCATACGGTCGCGCGTCGGCGAGGCTCTCGAGCGTGTGGGTCTTCAGGGCCGCGGAGGAGATCCTGCGGGCGTCCTCTCGGGAGGAGAGCAGCAGCGTGTCGCCGTCGCCCGCGCGATTGTGGGTGAGCCTGCGCTCATTCTTGCCGACGAGCCAACCGGTAACCTCGACCCGCAGCTTGCTCTCGACGTCCTCGGGCTTTTCGAGGAGATTCACGAGAACGGTACAACTGTTCTTTTCGCCACCCACGATCGCTCACTTCTCGATCTGCGGTCGCGGCGACTCATCGTTCTGGACGAGGGTAAAGCACTCGACGTGCCCAATGGCGTCGGCGAGCGCGAATTCGACAATACATTGCCCGTTTAGGGAGAGGACCAAACGATGTTCGATGGGTCGATCGGAACGACGCGCAGGGCGCAGCGCGGAATGCTCCGTGAATGGCGGCTTCACGCGCTCAGCGTATTTTCCTTGGCTGTTGCGTTTGTATGCCTTGGCGCGGCTCTTCTCGTACTCACGAACCTACGTGCCATCGAGGAGCGATGGGCTCATGCCGGCCGCGCTTCCGTGTACTTGAAAGACAACGCGCAGGCCCAAGACGTCGAGTCTCTCAAACAGGCTTTGTCGAGCGTCGCAGGGGTAACCGGCGTCCGGTATGTCTCTGCGGCGCAAGCGCGCGCCGAATTCGGCCAGACAGAGTCGGGGCCGAAGGGCGAGCTCGCAGGGCTTCCGGTCGATGCCTTCCCCGCGTCTATCGAGGTCGAAGTTCGACCTGACTTGAGCGATGCCGAGCTCACGGACATCAAAGCGAAGCTCAAGTCGTTGCCCGCCGTCGACGACGTCGAGACCTACCAAGCTTGGACCGAACGACTCTCGCGCCTTGTCAAGGGTGGGGTTACGGCGGCCGCGATGCTCTCACTCGTGGTCTTTGCGTCCGTGCTTGCCGTGGTCGGGTCGACCATCCGTCTCGCGCTTCAGCGGCGCCGCACGGAGGTTGAAGTATTAAAGCTCGTAGGTGCCAGTGACAGGTTTATCAAAGGGCCTTTTCTGGTTGAGGGAAGCACGCAAGGCGCGCTCGGCGCGACGGGCGCGATTGCGATTCTCGCGGCCCTCTTTTTTGTGGTCCGCGGCCGTCTCGACGCCGAACTCGCGAGCCTCATTGGGGTGGAGCCGTCCTTCTTACCTTGGTACGTGATGCTCGGTATGGTCGGGATGGGCGTTCTTTTGGGCACGTTGGCCGCGCTCTTGGGTCTCCGGAGGCTCGTGACGGTATGAGTCAAAGCATCGCTCGCTCGGCGTGCGCGCTGCGGGGACCGCTCGTTGCGGTGGCCTTCGTTGTGGCGGGGGCGTTCGCGGGTGACGGGCGTGCGAAGCCGCTTGAACCCCACGTTCGCGAGCCATCGGGTCCTCTTGGGGTCGTGCCACTCCCGCAGCCGCTGTCACTTCCGGATTCGTCCTCGACGCTGGCGCTGGCCGCGTTGGACCGTCACATCGCCGACCTTGATGCAGAGGAGCTCGAGCTGAAGCGCGAGCTCGCGGACGTTGGCCCCACGGTCGCGGCATCCCACGCGCGGTCGCTGCACCGAGGGCGTGCATTTTACAGACTTACGCGTGCGGGCATGTTGCCTGTCGGTGGCGGCTTCGAAGCCCTCGTTTCGCACGCCATGCGCGTCGAACGCGGGCGTCGCTCTCTTATCGGCGACCTCGCTCTCGAAAAAGCGCTTCGGACGCGCGGAGGAGACCTCTCGCGCGCGCTCGAACGGGTGGCACGTGATCGCGTCGCGCTGAGTAGCCAGCGAAGCGCGATGGACGCCGCGCGTCTCGCAGTAGAAGACGAGACTCGTAGGCAATCAGCTTTCGACCGAGCCTTTTCGACGTCGAGTGGCCCGAGTGAATACGTCGCTGTCTACGGAGGCAATGGCGCGGCGGTCGACCACGGAGCGAGCGGCTTTTCAACCTCGCGTGGACGCCTCCTTTTTCCACTTGCAGGCCGGTCGGAGGTGAGGCCCGCAAGGCGCGAGGGCACGGAGGGGCCTGGTCTAGAGATTCGGTCCACACTCGGGGCGCCCGTTCGATCTGTCTTTGGCGCGCGCGTCGCATTTGCCGACCGCTATGGCGCGTATGGCCGGCTCGTGATCCTCGACCACGGAGATCAGTACTACTCAGTGAGCGGTAATTTGGCTGCGATTGAGGTTAAAGTCGGTGACGAGATCTCTGCCGGCGAACGACTCGGAACCGTGGGCGACGACGGCCGAGGAGCGATGCTTTACTTCGAAGTCCGCCACGGAACGGAGACCCTCGCGCCGGGACCGTGGCTTGGCCTCTGAAGAGCGCCGTGTCGAGGCATCGCGCACGGACTCAGCTTTTTTATCCACGGAAGCGCTTGACCACGGCGAGCACTTCCTCGTCGAGCAAGATCCGGTCGTGAGCTTTTGCGGCCTTCAAGATTTCCGTGACGAGCTTTTCGGCAGGCGGAATACCGCGTTGCGATAGCCAAAAGAGAACGTTTGACGCCCCGCTCATAAACCCGATACAGACCTCCTGCGAGCGACCGATCATCCCCGCTGGAACGCCGCTGTAGATACGGTCGGCGAGCCAGGCGTCACCCTTCGTTATCGCCTTTACAACGGCCGACGCGTGTACGCCGGTCGCGGTGCGAAACGCGTCACGACCGACAAGTGGATGGTTTATCGGAATATCCCAGTGGACGGCTCGAGCAATAGTCTCGCAGTAGGCGAGCAGCTCCGCCAAGTTGTGGTTGTCGAGCTCCCCGAGCAGTTTGAGGTTCAGGAGCAAAAGTTCCATAGGGGCGTTGCCGACGCGTTCGCCAATGCCTAAACCTGTTGCGTGAACGCGGTCGGCGCCGTACTCGAAGGCCCAAAGAGCATTTTCGAGCGCAAGTCCGCGGTCGTTATGCCCGTGCCAGTCGATTCCGATTTCGGCACCCGTGCCAGCGATGACGTTTTTAGTAAAGTGAATGAGGTTGCGCACCCCGTCCGGCGTCGCGTGCCCGACGGTATCGGAGAGACATAAGCGAGTCGCGCCGTGGTCAATAGCCGCGCGGAAGAGCGAGG
The DNA here is from genome assembly GCA_025353725.1 of Polyangiaceae bacterium. Lineage (GTDB taxonomy): Bacteria > Myxococcota_A > Polyangia > Polyangiales > Polyangiaceae > Labilithrix. The sequence goes on from JANXOF010000061.1 coordinate 79,882, forward strand.
TGAGTACCTCGGGCCGCGAGCGGGTAGTGTCTTCCGTTACGTAGGCGACAGGAAGTCCTGCGCTAATGGCGGCATCGATCGCTTCTGTACTGCGCTTCGCGAGGAGTTTGTACTCCCAATTTTCGACAAATTGCCGAATAGGACTTGAACCGGTGAAGAGATAAACCTCGATAGGGAGGCCTGCTCGCTGGGAGATTTCAACGATTGGGGTAACGTCTGCGACCACCGTGCGACCCGCGCACGCGACGCGGATGCTCATCTTGCAGTCGGCGACCTCTTTGCACATTCGCAGGACGCCCTCGAACGCGCGTTTGCCGGAGCCCGGGAGACCCAAGTTCGCGACATGGAGGCCCAAATCCTCCATGAGGTGAAGGATCTCGAGTTTGTCCTCGATGCTCGGATCGATGACCGATGGATTTTGCAGACCGTCACGGAGTGTTTCGTCTAAAAATGTCGCATTTTTTGGTAAAATCCTACCCTTGCGATGGAGCTCGTTCCAATCGAAGATAAGGGCGGTCGTGCGATCTCGCTCGGTGGCGCACTCGGACATCCCACGAGTATGGCATGACGTGGGTGCTGACGCGCACGTGGGCACGTCATGTCACGTCACATCACGTTACACACGGCCCCGAAGCGTGTGGCTCTTGGCTCTTGGCTCTTGGCTCTTGGCTCTTGGCTCTTGGCTCTTGGCTCTTGGCTCTTGGCTCTTGGCTCTTGGCTCTTGGCTCTTGGCTCCTGGCTCCTGGCTCCTGGCTACTTTGTCCCGCGCCATCGAGAGGCGTTCGGCGCCCATCCGGCGTAACGTACTTCGCAGGCTGCCTCATCGACATCCGTGAGGCGGTCGGTTAACCTCTGCCGATGATGACTACCCAAGAATTGGCCCACGCATTTACTGAGCTATGCAAAGCAGGCAAGTTTGATGACGCAGGAAAGCGTTTTTGGTCTGAGGACATCGTTAGCATTGAACCGATGACCGGCGAGATGGCGATGCTGAAAGGGCGAAAAGCCGTTGAAGCCAAAGGCGCGTGGTGGGCTGCCAATCACGAAGTCCACAGCATCAGCGTCGAGGGTCCGTTCACGAATGGCGAGCAGTTCGCGCTTCGCTTTGCACTCGATGTGACGCCGAAGGGCAAGGCACGAATGTCCATGACCGAGGTCGGGCTCTATACGTTGAAAGACGGTAAAGTTGTCGAGGAGCGTTTTTTCTTTGGAGGCTGAGCGAGTCGGCCTCGTAACCTAGCGTCAACGTTCGCCTATGACAGCACCCAGCCGACTCCTCACGATTGGTCCGAGCCACTTCTGCGAGAAGGCACGCTGGGCGCTCGACTATGCGGGCATTCCGTTTGTCGAAGAGCCGCATCTCCCGATGCTGCATTGGTTTTATGTCCGCCGTGCGACCGGCGCGAGCCGTGGCCACAGCGTACCCATCTTGATTTACGAGAGCGAGGTCTACGACGATTCCACGAAGATCGTGCAGTTTGCGAGTCTTCGTTCGAAGCGCGCGCTCTACGATGAGGCAGGTGAAGCGCTTGCACTCGAGGAGCATTTCGATAGCGCGCTCGGGCCCCCAGTGCGTCGTTTGGCTTATTGCTACCTCACGGCGCAACCGGTTCTTTTCAAACGCATTTTTCGCGCGTCGGCGTCGACGGGTGAAGCCCGCATCCTCCGCGCGGGCGGAGGCTTGCTTGCCAAGGCCCTCGCCCGCGCCTTTCGTGTGTCGCCTCGTGCGGCGACGCGCTCCAGCGACGCTGTCTTCTCCGTTTTCGATGAGGTCGCCGCGCGGCTCGAGAGCGCGAGCGGCGATCGCCGCTACCTCGTAAACAATACGTTTTCCGCTGCAGATTTGACGTTTGTAGCCCTCACGAGACCGCTCTTTGCTCCGGGCGTCCGCGGACCGCTCGACGTCGACCCCGGTTTGCCTGGGCTCCGAGAATTCCCGAAGGACTACCGCGACACCGTCGCGCGACTCGCCGCACACCCGGCGGGTCGTTACGCGGCACGCGTCTACGCCGACTGTCGGAGCCGGACCAGCTCCCCGGTGGATAGCGAGAGCCGCTAGCTCGCTCCGTAGAGCGTCTCAGCGATCGTGAACGTCAACGTCTCGAGGGCTTGATAGCTCGAGCGAATGTTGGAAAGATCTCCGCCTTGCTCGAGGAGCCCGCGAAGGGTTTTGCATGCTTCGCCCGCGCTCGCGACCATCGCGGCGTCCACGAGATCCCGATAACCTTCAAGAGCCGCCTCGGTCGTGTAAAGTAGCGTCTCCGCTTGGTTACGCACCTCTGCGAGTTCTTTTCTAGCGACGTCGGCTTCCTGGTGTCGCTCTCCTTCGAGGATAATCCGATCGATAGCCTCTTTGGATAGTCCGCTGGTTGGCGTCACGCTCATTTGTTGTGACTTGCCAGTTCCGAGATCTTTCGCGTCGATACTCACGACGCCGTTTGCGTCGATACGAAACGTGACCTGAATTTTCGGCACGCCGCGCGGTGCTGGCGGAATTCCTGTCAGCTCGAAGTGTGCCAGGCTCGCATTGTCGGCAGCCATAGGGCGCTCGCCCTGCAGCACGTGAAGTGGCACGAAGTTCTGGTTATCGACCGACGTGGTAAAAACCTCGCTCCGCTCCGTTGGAATCGTCGTGTTGCGCGGGATAAGTACCGTGAACACGCCGCCACCGGTTTCGACGCCCATCGAAAGTGGCGCGACGTCGAGCAGCAGCATTTCCACGGTAGAATCAGAGTCAAGCGCGATGCCCTGAAGCGCAGCCCCTGCCGCCACGACCTCGTCCGGGTTGACGCCCTTGTTCGGTTCACGCCCGAAAAATTCCTTAACTGCCTTCTGCACGGCAGGCATTCGCGTCATACCGCCGACGAGCACGACAGACTGAATGTCGGACGGCGAGAGCTTCGCGTCGCGCAGGCAGGCGCGGCATGGTTCGAGGCTCCGTTCAACGAGGTCCGCGGTGAGCAACTCGAGCTCGGCGCGCGTCATGGTCTTTTGAACGTGAAGCGGCTCGCCCTTTGGGTTGGTCGCGATGAACGGGAGGTTGATCTCGGTCTCGATCGACGAGGAAAGTTCGTGTTTGGCTCGTTCAGCAGCCTCTTTTAGTCGCTGAAGCGCCATGCGGTCGCGCCGAAGGTCGACCCCATGTTCTTTCTCGAAGTGTGCCGCGACAGCGTCGACGATGAGAAGGTCGAAGTCCTCGCCGCCGAGATAGGTATCTCCGTTGGTGGCCTTTACCGAGAACACCCCTTCTTGGATCTCGAGGATTGATATGTCGAACGTCCCTCCTCCGAGGTCATAGACCGCGATGCGCTCCGCCTGGTTCTTCTCCAGGCCGTAGGCGATGGCTGCGGCCGTCGGCTCGTTGATGATTCGCCTCACGTTGAGTCCGGCGATTTTTCCGGCGTCGCGCGTCGCTTGGCGCTGCGCGTCATCGAAGTAGGCAGGAACGGTGACGACCGCGTCGGTAACGGTCTCCCCAAGGTAGGCCTCGGCGATTTCCTTCATGCGAACAAGGACCATTGCGCTGACTTCAGGAGGCGACAGGTCTTTGCCGGAAACCGACACCCAGGCGTCGCCGTTGGGTGCCTCGATGATCTTGAAGGGGCTTCGGCCGAGCTGATGCTTCACCTCGTCGGAGGCGTATTTACGTCCTATAAGTCTCTTCACGGCATAGACCGTGTTGGTCGCATTGGTGACGGCCTGCCGCTTTGACGACTGACCCACGAGGCGCTCGCCGCCCGACGTGAAGGCGACGATCGACGGGGTGGTGCGCGCGCCCTCCGCGTTAGGAATGATCTTGATGTCGACCTTCCCGGTGGCACTTTGCTCCACGACGGCGACGCACGAGTTGGTCGTGCCTAGGTCGATTCCGATTACCCTCATCTACTACGCCTCGTTCTCGTGAGTTTTACGCGTCGGGTTCGGACTTGGGCTTGGCCACGACGACCATCGCCGCGCGCACGAGGCGCTCGGCCTGTAGGTAGCCCGGTTGCACCTCCGCGACGACGGTTCCCGGCGGGTGTTCGTCTGTCTCAATCTGCTGAATCGCCTCATGAACCGCCGGATCAAACGCGCTTCCGACGGTGGCGACCTTCGAGATTCCCGACCGCGCGAGTGTGTCGGAAAACTGACGCAGAACAAGCTTGAGCCCGTCAGCTACAGCCTTCGCGTCCGTCGCGCGCTCGGCACTCGTCATGGCACGCTCTAGGTTGTCGAACACGGGGAGCAGGTCTTTGAGAAGCTCCTCGCGTCCCGCTTTGCGTGTGTCTTCGAGCTCGCGTCTCGACCGCTTTCGGAAGTTGTCGAAGTCCGCCGCCGAACGCATCCACTGGTCTTTGAAACGAAGCGTCTCGGCTTTCGCTTCGGCGAGTTGACCTTCCGGTCCGGTGTCGGAAGACCTCCCGTCGTCCGCCGACGCGCCCGGCACCTCTTTCGCTGAGGCCAACGTCTCCGTGCTTTCTCGCGCTGGCGTTCCTGCTCCGACCGATGCTCCTGCCGAGCCTTCGGATTGTGTTTCTTGCGACATAAGACCTCTCACTATACCGGAATCGTTGAACGCGCACAGGATGTGAGACGGTTTCGTGGTCTGCGGCGTAGGAGCGCGGTGGGGTAGCGGCGCGGGCTCGCCTTCGCTAAGCCCCGCCGTCATGCACCCCGAAGCACGTCTACCTGAGCTCAATTCCCCCCAGGCTGATGCTGTCTCCCACGTAAGCGGTCCGTTGCTTGTGTTTGCTGGCGCTGGCAGCGGCAAGACCAGGGTTATCACGTACCGCATTGCAAACCTCGTCGCCCGCGAACGTGTTGCACCGTGGCGCATCTTAGCCGTGACGTTTACGAACAAAGCTGCAGGGGAGATGCGCGCGCGCCTCGAGAGGCCCGAGATGCTCGGCCCCATCGCACGCGATTTGTGGGTGGGAACGTTCCACGCGACGTGCGCAAAGTTCTTGCGGCTGTTCCCCGAGGCTATCGAGCGATCGAAGAGCTTCGTGATTTACGACACGACCGATCAGAAGGCCGTGATGACCCGTGCGCTCCGCGCTCTCGATCTTGACGAGAAGCGTTACCCACCGAAGCAGGTACTCGCGCGCGTTCACAAGGAGAAGCAGGAAGGCCGCGGCCCCGACGACATGAGCCTCGAGAGCTACATGGATGATATCATCAAGAAGGCTTATACGAAGTACGAGGACGCGTTGCGTGCGGCGAATGCTCTTGATTTCGAAGACTTGATTCTAGGTGTCGTTCGTATTCTCGAGGCGCCCGCGCGAGCTCGAGGTGATGTGCTACTCGCGCAGGAGGCGCTCCAGAAAAAGTTCGACTACGTGCTCGTCGATGAATTTCAGGACACCAACCAAGTACAGTCGCGGCTCATCAAAGCGCTCGTGTTGCGGACGCGAAACGTGTGCGTCGTCGGCGACGACGATCAGTCGATCTATCGATGGCGCGGAGCCGATGTTCGCAACATTCGAGGCTTTCGGAAAGACTACCCCGACGCGAAGGTCGTCAAGCTCGAGCAAAACTACCGGTCTACGAGGCGCATTGTTTCTGCAGCTCTGGCCGTCATTGCGCCTTCGCCAACGCGGGAACCCAAAGAGCTTTGGACCGACAACGACGAGGGCTCGCCGATTCGCGTTGTCGCGTGTGCGGACGAGCGGGACGAAGCGGCATGTGTCGTGCGGACGATCAAAGACGCGCGCGAGGCCGGCATTTCGGCGAAGGAGATGGCCGTTTTTTACCGTGTCCACGCGCAGTCTCGCGTTCTCGAAGAGGCGCTTCGGTCGGTCGATATGCCGTACCAAATCATTGGCGGCACGAAGTTTTACGAGCGCGGCGAGATCAAGACGGCCATCGCTTACCTTCGCGTGCTTGTGAATCCGAAAAGTGATGTCGATATACTCCGTATCATCAACACGCCCGCGCGCGGCATCGGGAATACAACGGTCGAGCGTGTCAGTGGCTATGCGAATACGCAGGGCATCTCGCTCTTCGAGGCACTCCAGCGACTTCCCGAATTTTCTGAAGATCTCGGAAGCGCTCCGGCCAAGCGGCTTGGTCAGTTTCGCGAACTCATGAAGGCGCTTATTGACGAAAGCCGCGAGCGCGCGCCGGCCGATGTCCTTCGGATGGTCCTCGGGAAAAGCGGCTACAAAACGGCGCTCGAGGCGGAGGACACGGCCGAGGCGGAAGGTCGCCTCGAGAACCTTGCCGAACTCGAGGGGTCGATGCACGACTACGCTGCCGAAGCTGCGGCGCGCGGTGAAGTGCCGTCCCTCGAGGGATTTCTCGAGCGCGTATCGCTGCAAAGTGACACGGACAAGCTCGACGCCGAAGGGGCGCCGCAAGATCGTGTGACGCTCATGACTGTCCACGGCGCGAAGGGCCTCGAATTCCAGCTCGTCATGCTGACGGGGATGGAGGAGGACATGTTTCCGTACCGAAACCAGGAGCCGAAAAGCGCCGAGGAGATGGACGAGGAGCGGCGCCTCGCGTACGTCGCGGTCACGCGCGCCCGGAAGCACCTCGTGATTACCCACACGCGGCAGCGCCAGATTTTCGGCAACATGCGTCTCGGGACCCCGAGCCGGTTTGTCGGCGACTTTCCACCTGACACGGTGGAGCATCTCGAGACGCCAGCTGCGCGTGCCGCGGGTCAACAGGGGCGGTGGATGGACCGGAGCGCGTCGAGCTCGTCAAACTCGTCGACGCAGCCGACATCGTGGCGGGTCGGCGCTCGTTCTTCGCCGTCATCGTCGAACGGCGGCTGGGTGCATCCCCAGTCACTGCCCCAACCACCAAAGCCCGCGCGCGAGCCAACGACGTCGCGCGAACCGGGTGAGCGGTTCGTCGAGTATGAGCCCTCGGAGGACAGCGTCGAAGGGTTGACGCTCCAGCGCGGCGCCACTGTAAGTCACGACAAGTTCGGACGCGGCGAGGTCCTCAAGGTCGTGAGCGTGGGCGAGCCCGCGGTGGTCGCGTTCTTTCCGGGATGGGGCGAAAAAAAGGTACTTGCAAGGTTCCTCAAACTCGGTTGATCGAGGTCTCACGCGATCCTGGGGTGGGTCGAACGGTCTCCTTAACTCGCACGGCCGTCGCGCTCGCGCACGGCGGTCGGATGGGAATCGTAGGCTACGTGCGCTCAGCCTCGTGGGAGGGGACGTCTGGCAAAACGGACGCCTCCAAGCCTGCCCAGCGCTTCATCGATGCCTTGCCCACGGCGACGTCGAGCATCTTTCTTACGCGCGTGAAGACGCTCTCTTGAACGTACGGGATACCGTACTTTTCGCAGAGCGCCTTGACCAACGGCTGCGCTTGGCGGTAGCGAAGCATCGGTAGGTCAGGCCAAAGGTGATGCTCAATCTGGTAGTTGAGCCAAAGGTGCGCGTGGTCGATGAGGTCGCCTCCGCACGCGTAATTGGCAGAGCCGAGGACCTGCCGGAGTAGCCCTTCTGCGCGGGACGAGGGCTTCGTCGTGAATCGGTAGATGTCGCTTCCGGTGTGATTCGGGCCGACGACGCAGAACGTGTGCAGGTTGGTTAATGCCTCTGCCCCCAACGAGTTCGCGAGGGCGCTAAACCCCGCCCACGGGCCAAGCGGCAAGAAAGCTGCCGGCAAAAAAAAGAAGTTTAGCGCGGCGTAGGGCAGATAGCAGCGGAGCCAGAGCGTGCGTGCGTGCGTAGTCGGGATGCGCCGGGGCCGAATCGCCTTCGGTCTTCTCCTCGCGTACCTTGTCGTGACGTGCGAGCCACGTGCGCAACGTGTTTGGCGCGTAATAGAAGAAGCGCCACGTGATGCCGAGAAACGCCATCGCGGCGTAGCGAAAAGGCCGCGAAAGGCTGGATTCGCGTATCGATTGGGCATTTCGTTCGATGAGGTCCGGGTCGCGCTCTTCGCCGGTATGGCTGTGGTGGAGCACGTTGTGCTCGTAAATCCAGGCTTCCGGGATCATCCAATCGGCCCAGTCGACGAAGCGCCGCCGACCTCGCGCGAAGACTTTACTCGTGTAGCGCGCGGGGACGCCCGGTACCTTGTCGTAGCCGCGGTGACCAATGTGGTGCATCAAGAGCCAGCGGGTCGAGCGACCGACGGTCAATGCAGCCGTGCTGAGCGGATTCGGTGCGACCCAACACGTGGCGAGTCCGAGCGCCGTCGCCGCACGGCCGATACGCTCGATTTTACTGAGGTGAGCCAGGTCGTCCTCGCCGAGCGACGCGTCAATCTCGCGGCGAAGCGCGCGCAACTCCGCGACGAACGCGTCGAGATCGATAGCCGGATCGAAATCGGACACGAAATCGCGAGCCATGCGACGTTTGTAAGTATTCGTGGAGGCGTTCGGCACAGCGTGCGGAGCCTAGCATCGAAAAATCCTGAGCTCACCGCTCGCGCCACGTGGTCCTCGCTTCGCGCGGAAGGTTGGCGTTTGACGACCTCGATAGGTTTACTCTCAAGGTCCATGCCGAGACCGTACCGTGACGAAAACGAATCGCTTCGGGCGGAGCTTGCGCGGCTGAAAGGAGAGCGTGCCTCTCGGCGCGTTACCCATGGAAAGCTCGCCGTCATGCTTGTCGCCGTCGACTTCGTGGCCATCCTCGTTCTGCGCCCGTGGCTCAATGGTAAGAGTGACGCGCTCTTCTGGTTCGGTGCGGTTACGGTCGGCTCGATTGCGCTTGGCGCGCTGGCTTCAGCCTTTGGATTTCGGCGTTAGCCATCGTAGGAAAGACGAAAGAAATCATGCCCTCTCATTCTGAATTTGACTCGAAATTTCCCGGGCTTGTGCGTGCGGGGCGGCGCGTCGCCGCGGTGGCCGGCGTCGCCGTTCTCGTTGCGATAGCCGGTTGCTCAACGCTCACGCGTGTGGATGCGGGTCACGTGGGCATCCGCGTTCGACTCGCAGGCAGCGAGCGCGGCGTTCAGGACATGCCCGTCGTCATGGGCTGGGTGGTCTACAATCCTATTTCCGAACAGATTATCGTCTTTCCGACGAGCGTTCAGAATGTGGTGTGGACGGCAAGCGCGCACGAGGGAAAGCCTATCGACGAATCGATTACGTTCTCCTCGACCGAAGGCGTGAACATCAATGCGGATATTGGACTTTCGTTTCATATCGAGCCGCTATTGGCCCCAAAGTTGTATGGGCGATTCCGGCAAACGAACATGCTCTTGCTCGCGGATGGCTACATGCGAAACGCAGTCCGCGAGGCCTTCAGTGATGTGACCTCGAAAATGCCCGTGCAGGATATCTACGGGCCCGGAAAATCGAAAATGTTGAGCGAAGTGACCTCGAGGTGTCGAGAAATACTCGGCAAAGACGGGATCGTCATCGACCAACTCACCATCAATGGCACGCTCCGTCTGCCCCAAAACGTGGCGGATGCCATCAATCGCGCGATGGAGGCGACGCAGAACGCCATCCAGAGCGAGAATCGCGTTCGTCAAGTTCGTGCGGAGGCCGATCAAGCCATTACGCAAGCTCACGGCGGTGCCGAAGCCACGCGCGAAAAAGCTCAAGGTGAGGCGGATGCGCTGCTTATCCGTGCCCGCGCTGAGGCGCGAGCCAACGAGACCATTCGGCTTTCGGTCAGCCCGACCGTGCTTCAGTACCGTGCGTTGGAGCATTGGGACGGTAAGCTCCCGCAGTACAACGGGGGCGGCCAGATTCCGATCCTCACGATTGACGCGACAAAGCTCGCGACCGGGATGGACGAAACAACGCGCGAGCGAAAGCTCAAGGAACTCCTTGCCGAGGAGGCCAAAAGCGCGGCGCCGTCTCCTGCAGCCGTCCAGGGAGTGCCTGTAAAGCCATAGAGATCGCGCGTGGCGTCATCGTCATGCACTTCTGCTGAGCCACGGTCCGCTCACGAATGATACGAATGGCGACCATGAGCCGATTTCGCACAGCCTGGGGTTCGCCTTTGCTCGGATCCCTCCTTGTTTTCGTCGCGGGGGTGTCGGCCCTCAACAGTCTCGCGTGTTCGAAGTCCGATTCCGTACCCACGCCCGCTTCCTCCGCGTCGCCGCTGGGGTCTGCGGCGCCGTCTGCGCCTCGCAGCGTTACGATTCTCGTGACCGCGAACGAAAATGGCTATCTTTCGCGCAGTCCTGACGCGTCGGTAGGCGGAGCGGCTGAACTCCTCGGGCAATGGGTTGCCAAGGAGCACCACTGCGCGGGACAGCTGGGTGAGGGCGGGGGCTCCGCGTGTCCGAACGGCACGACGCTCGTTCTCTCCGCGGGAGACCATTGGGGCGGCCCCGCGCTCTCCGCGTACTTCGAAGGTATTCCCACCGCGCAAGCCATGGCGCGCATGGGCTACGCCGCCTCTGCCTTTGGCAATCACGAGTTCGACCTCACGCGCGAGGGATTTCTCAAGGCGCAGACGGCGGGCGGCTTTCCGCACCTTGCGGCTAATGCTTCCGTCAGTGCCGCGCTCGAACCTGGCGTTTCACTTCCTGCCGTCAAGGTGTTCGAGCGCGCCGGACTCAAAGTCGGCGTCATCGGCCTCGCAAGCAAGAAGACGAAGTCGTCGGTCATGGCTGGCCGCGTCGACGGGATAGACATTGTCGATTACGAAAAAGGTATTCAAGACGGCTGGTCAAAATTAATTGCCGCGCCCGTCGATGCTGTCGTTGTTCTCGCCCACGAGTGTCCAGAGGCGCTGGCCGCAGCGGTCGAGCGTCACCCGGAGTGGAAGATTGCGCTCGTCGCGGGTGCCTGCCGTACGCCGAGTCTGACGACCAAGCAGACGACGACGTTCGCGTCCGCAGGCGAACACTTCGACGGCTACCTTCGCGCAGAGCTTTCGGTCGACACTTCCAAGCCGCTGGCGGCGCGTGTCGTGACCGTCCGTGCGGAGCACATTAAGGTGGCCGCAGCCTCGATTCCCGATGCCGAACTCGCAAAGGCGATAGGCGGCTGGCAGCAAAAGCTCGACGCGGCGCTCGGCGAGGAGGTCGGAGTCTCCGCTACTGGCCTTACACAGGAATCGGCGCAGATGAGGACGTGGATAACCACCTCCCTTCGCGAGATCACAAAAGTCGATGTTGCCGTTGCCAACAAGAAGGGAATTCGGCAGTCCTTGCCCAAAGGAAAGCTCACGAAAAGCGCCGTTTACTCAGTCGTTCCCTACGAAAACTCGGTGTTGCTCCTTGCGCTCAAAGGTAGCGACTTGGCGACGGTGCTCGCACGCCCCGAGGCCATCGTGTCGGGCTTCGTCGCCTCCGCAAACGGCACGTTCAAAGATGTCGCCGGGAAGCCTCTCGACCCCGCGAAGACCTATTCGGTCGCAACGCTCGATTATCTGTATTTCGGCGGTGATGGGTTCGACTTGGAGCGCCTGGACCCCGATCCGAAAGAGACGGGAATGCTTTGGCAAACGGCGATTATCGATTGGACCAAGTCGAAAAAATCGACGGCGTCCAAACCGATCGAATCGCTGCTCAAATAGCGTTCGCGTGCGCGCCGCCCCATCCGCGTAGTATCGCGCGGTGGGACGGAAAGATTGACTTGCGCCCCCGGAAGTTTTTCTCGCGTTGTGGTTCGTGCTCAAGCCTTCATGCTCTCGTCCACGAAGGACGGGTACCATGACTAAGTTTTATTCAGTTTTCGCGCTCCTTGCATGCTTGTGCGGAGCGGCTTGTGCGGTCGAGGCGAACGATGACTCGAGCGCCTCGGCAGAGTCGTCACTTTCGGTTTGCAAAGCCGACGACCCCACCGGGTTCGGAGATAAGTATTGGTGCAAATGGGTCGGACTTTAGTGTTTCGAATCGCGTGCGGCTTCGTCGCACCGACGTTGGTCGCGGAAACCGAACGTTTGTCAAAATCTCATTCCTGCGGATCCGAACACACCGAAGGAAGAGCCTTGGTCGAAGTTCAACACGAGCCTGGCATCGCCACCGACGAATACACTCGACTTAGGAATGTCATACGTGACCGCGCAGCCCGGATAAATAGCGGGCGAGCTGCCGGTGCTACTGACTTCGTTGCCGGCAATGGTGCTACTGATCCTGGAAAAGACCACTGCAATTCCTCCGTACGGTCGGAATGCGAGTCGTCCGAAACGGATGTCAACCCCAGCTTCAAGCGAAGGGTAATATGCGCTTGACGAGATCTTGGTGTTGTAAAACTCCGTCGAGAGTCCGCTGTGATACATAAAGCCAGCTCCAAGATAGACATGCGAAGGTAAAGTGTATCCTGCGCGTATACCTGCGCCGAAACGCAATCCGCCTGAAGCAACGCCCAAGAGGGGCGCCACGCTTACCGGTCGCGCCGCGGCATCCGCGATGGCTGCGACCGTGTCGGCCTCGCTTGCGCGGTCAACGTAAGCTTGTCCTGTCGCAGTGGCCGGCGCGCTCGGCTCGGCGGCCGAGGGCGCGAGGGAGAAAAGTGACGCTTCGGTGTTACGGGCCGGCGTGGGCTGCCCGAGTGACCTAGGCGTCTCCGGGGAGGATACCGCGGCTGAATTGCCCTTGGTGGCTCTCGGCTGTTTAGCCGACGCGGTGCCAGTCAGAGCGAGGAACGATAGAAAAAGAGCGGCGGTAGAAAAAGAGCGCATGAGAAAATCTCCTCGGTGACGGACGGTGAAAGTTAGAACGGCGAGGCGCGGCAAGGTGCGCGGCTAACCTCAACATTTTCCCTGTCGTCAACACTTGACGGAGGTTGCGCTAAATCGGTGAGAGTACAGAGATGGGCACTCGGTTGGCGCAGCAAAGGCGCGGGAGACCCGGTCACCGAGCCTAAAAGCCGTGTCGTAGAGAAGGCCTTTGAAAAGTAAGGTTTTACGCCGATTTCGCGAGCCGCAGACCGACGGAGACTCGGCTCTGCAAGCTCGAGTCTGTCTCCCTTACAAGGGCTATAGGGAATTCACGCTTGCTTCAGAAAGTGGAGCCGTACGAAACGAATGGACCCCCAGCCAAGGTGCCGACACGAATCCGCTCGATCTCGAGCTTCGCGGCCCAGGTGCTTGGGGGAACGAGGTAGGGAAAAATCGAGCCCGCGAGGCCGCTCCCCATCGCAATAAAAATGCGTGCGCTCCGTTCTGGAACGGGCCAATGATTGGGCACCGGACCAAGGAACGCGTAGTCAAGCACGGGCGCCGTAATCGTCGCGAGAAGCGAGATCGCAATGGCCAGCGGCCACGGCGAACGAACGTTCCCCTCAGGCGGAGCGCCGTACGCCCAGAGAGGGTCGCACGTTGGAAGCGAAAGGTAGCCGCCGCTCAGCAGAGCTCCCCAAAAAAGTCCGATAGCCGCCGGCCCGATCAGACGAAATCCAGGGGTCTCGCTCTGCTTGAGTAACCCGAGGCTCAGGTACTCGCTCCCCGCTACCCCAAGAGCCATGGCTCCAGCGTACTGCCAATCGAACACGGCTCCGCGTGCACAAAGCTCAATCTCCCGAGGTTGCCGCGGCCGGAGATCCGTCGCGGCATAGACGTAGAGTCGCGCGTCGCCTGTGCGCGCTTCCACGGCGGCTTGCTCAGCAGGCACGACGTGCGCGGGACTCGGTTTAGGAGGCGGCAACCCGTCCAAAGTCTAAAGACGCTACCACGGCTTTACGCGGGTGGGAAAACCGGCAAGGCTGTTTTCATGAGCGTCCCGGCCCACATCTTTCGTGAATACGACATCCGCGGCGTCGCTGACCGCGACCTCGGAGATGACCTGGCGGAGGGCATCGGCCATGCCCTTGGAGAGATGCTTGCGGTCTCGTCAGGCGACGCACGCCGGCCGCCGCGTCTTGCAGTGGGTCGAGACTGTCGTGTATCGAGTGATAGGCTGCACGCGGCGCTGCTACGGGGCCTAGCGAAGGCGGGCGTGCACGTCGTAGACATTGGGGTAGGCCCTACGCCGCTTCTCTACTTCGCCGTTTACGATCTCGGCACCGACGGGGGCATCCAGATCACGGGAAGCCATAACGCCGGCGACGAAAACGGATTCAAGATCATGCGCGGCAAGGCGAGCTTCTACGGCGCCGAAATTCAAGCGTTGCGGGCGAAAATCGTCGCGAAAGACTACGGCGCGGACGCGTCGGCGAAGAGCCGAGTCGAACACGTCGACGTGCAAGACGCCTACGTCGCCCAGATGAAAGAACGCTTCGACTTCCGCGGGTCGAGCTTGGTGTTCACACTCGATGCTGGCAACGGGGCGGGCGGTCCGCTTGGCCTCCGCACGATGCGAGCGCTCGGGTTGTCCCCCGACCCCCTCTTTTGCGAGATGGACGGTAGGTTTCCAAACCACCATCCCGATCCGACCGTGGAAGCGAATCTGGAAGCGCTGGTGGCACGCGTCGTGGAGACGAACGCGTGCGTCGGTCTAGCGTATGACGGCGATGCCGACCGCCTCGGCGCCGTCGACGCGAAGGGCAACGTAATCTGGGGCGATAAGCTCATGATCCTTTTTTCGCGCGCGCTCCTCAAAGAAAAGCCAGGAGCGACGATTCTCGGCGAGGTCAAGTGTTCGCAAACGCTTTATGACGACATCGCAAAGCACGGTGGCAAGCCCGTCGTTTGGAAAACCGGTCACTCGCTTATTAAAACCAAGATGAAGGAGACCGGCGCACTCCTCGCCGGCGAGATGAGCGGTCATCTCTTTTTCGCCGATCGTTACTTTGGTTACGATGACGCGATTTATGGAGGTCTTCGCCTCCTCGAGATACTCGCGAAGGACCCGCGTTCGCTGGAGGAGATGTTGTCGGACGTCCCGAAGACGTCGTCGACGCCGGAGCTACGGGTCGACTGTCCCGACGCCATTAAGTTCCAGGTCGTCGCCGCCGTAACGCGTCGCTACAAGGAGAAGGGGAACGCTGTTCTCGATATCGACGGAGCGCGCATCACGTTCGCGAGCGAGAGCGCTGCGCCTACCTGGGGGCTCGTGCGCGCCTCGAACACAGGACCTATTCTCGTGATGCGCTTTGAGGCTGGCACGGAGTCTGAACTCGAGACCATCAGGCGCGAGGTCGAAGGCGTCGTAGCCGAGGAACGCGCCAAGCTCACGGGCTAGCTCGTCAGTTTAGATGGCAAGCGACGAGCCACGAAGCGCGACGAAGAGCTGGACCATCGGCTCGCTCGTGAAATGGGCGTCCGACGACTTCCGCGCGCGGGGTATCGAGAGCCCGCGTCTCGACGCCGAGTTGCTCGTCGCGCACGCGCTCAAGATCGACCGCATGCGCGTCTTTCTCGACGCCCAACGTCCACTTTCGGGCGCGGAGCTCGTGATGCTACGCGAGTTGGTGAAGCGGCGTCGCTCGTTCGAGCCTATCGCGTACCTCCGAGGTGAGCGCGAGTTCTATGGCCTCACGTTCCGGGTCGACAAGCGCGTCCTAGTTCCGCGTCCCGACACCGAGACGCTCGTCGAAGCGGCGCTCGCGCGGAGTGCCCACGTCTCGATGTCGATGCGCCAACTCGACTTGTGTACAGGGTCTGGGTGCGTCGCTATCGCGATGGCGCGTCAGCGCGTGACGTCGCACGTGGTGGCCTCCGACGTCAGCCTCGACGCCCTCGCCGTTGCTCGGGAGAATGCGATGCGCCTCGGCGCCTACAACGTTGCGTTCGTCGCGTCAGACCTCTTCGCCGAACTTGGCACGAAGCGCTTCGACGTCATCACCGCGAACCCCCCGTACGTCGCGACGTCGGACTTGGCGACGCTGATGCCGGACGTTCGCGACCATGAGCCACACCTTGCGCTTGACGGCGGGGCCGACGGTCTCACGCTCGTTCGCCGAATTGTCGAGCAAGGCCCCACGCATTTAGCCCCCGCGGGCTTACTCGCCATGGAGATTGGCGCAGGGGAGGCTGCAGCGACCGTCGCTCTTTTCGAAGCACGAGGGTTTCGTGAGGTGCGCGTACACCTCGATCTCGCGCGGATCGAGCGCGTTGTCAGCGGCGTTTTCGAGTGAGTTGTCGCGCGTGGTCCGTCGTCGCGGTGGCCTTGGCCGTCGCCCTCCGTATGTCGCCGAACGAGGCCTTGGCGCAGGCGCGCGCACCTGCTCGTGCGCCTGGGGGCGCGGCGCGGGGAGCCGATGGTCTCGCGCGCGCTCGTGTGCTCGATAGGGAGGCCGCAAAAGCGTATGCCGAGGGCCGTTACAACGACGCCATTCGCTACTTTGAAGAGTCCTATCGCCTGGGCGGTCCGCCTTTCGAGCTTTGGAACATCGCCAAGTGCCATGTGCGTCTCGACCAACTCGAACAAGCCGCCGATGTACTCGAACGCTACCTCGGAACACCCGCCCTCCCCGAGGAAGACCGGGCTGAGGCTACGCAGCAGCTCGACGCGATTCGCAAGAAGCCGAGCGTAGTGACGATCGCTACGCAGCCTTCGGGCGCCACCGTTACTCTCGACGGCCGCGTCCGTGCTTCGAGTGCGAAGACTCCTGCGTCGCTTCTCGTGAGTCCAGGAGCGCACACGGTGCTTTTGACCTATCCGACCTACGTGCCGCAAACGAAGTCGTTTGATGCCTCTTACGGGCGCGCAATTCTTCTCGACGTTGCGTTGCGGGAGGAGAGCCAACGCGAAAGCACGCTGCTTACACTTGGTGGCGACGTAGGCGTGATGATTCCAAAGCTCGGAAGCGTCGGCGGGAACGTGCATCCCACGCTCGTCGTGAGCGGAAGCTACCGGTTCGCGAGGCTTGGGCCCACGACGTTTAGAGCGGGCGCGATGGTCATGCTTACAGGCGATTCCTGGGACAATACGGTGGGCTCCACCAACGTAGCGGCGCCGTGCGGTAAGCTTGACTCTCCGCGCTCGGCGACGGCGCTCTCGGCCTTCGCAACGGGGAGCGCGGGGTGGGAGCTTTTCCCGCGCTTAAGCGTGCAAGCCCTCATGGGCCTCGGCGTGGCAGGGTACCTTGCAGGCGACTTGGGTGGCGACGTTTTCGTGCCCGCTTGCAGCCCTTCGCCGGGGGCGCGACCCGACTTGATGGTCGGCGGACGCATCGACTACGCGCTCACGCCCATGGTGCACCTGTCTGTGCTCCCGCTCGTGCTTCAGGTGCAACCTTCGTTTGCCGGAACCCGAAGTGCACCCGTCGATGCGAGCGGAGTGTGGATGCGCGCGACAATCGCCCTTGGCGCTGGAATTGACCTATGAGCATAGCCACGATTTTCGATTTTAACGGCGTTCTTGTCGATGACGAGCTGGTGCATCTTGCATCTTTCTGTGAAGTCCTCGAGCCGCTTGGTATTTGCCTAGATGCTGTTACCTACGAGGCGCGCTATATCGGTTTTGATGACGCGGGTGCGTTTGCGGCCATCTTGAAAGATGCCGGCCGTACGCCGACTTCGGCGGATATTACGCGCCTCATCGATGCGAAAAAGCCCATCTACATGGCTCGCATTCGCGAGAGTCTCGTCGTCTTCGAAGGCGCAGCCGACATTGTCCGGCGGCGTGCTCGGCTGGGCGTCGTAGGTGTTGTGTCCGGAGCGCTAAGGCACGAGATTGAGCACGCGCTCGGCGTCATCGGCGTGCGCAACGAAATAGCGTTTATCGTAAGTGCCGAAGATACGGCACGCTGTAAGCCAGACCCCGAAGGCTACATTCTCGGTCTGCGGGCTCTCGGCGAGCCGGTATGCATCGGAGGCGGAAAGGGAGTGGTTGTGATTGAGGACTCGGTAGCAGGCATTGAGGCAGCGAAGTCTGCCGGCCTTCGCTGCGTGGCGGTGGCGCACTCGCATCCTGCCGCTCGCCTTCGCGCGGCGGGCGCGGACCTCGTCGTAGACCGACTCGCGCTACTCACCGACGCGATGCTGGACGAACGCGTTTACGCCCGAGGGCCGTCGAGTGGAGGCCCGAGCGACCGATGAACCTTACGCGCGCGCGCGCGCTGGCGGTCGCCGCGCTCCTCGTCACGTCGGGCGACACCCCCGCAGACGCAGCCACGCCGGATCGGGTGGCCGATGGGTGGCGCGAGTCTGGTCGAGACGCGATTCGCGGCATGACGATAGGACCCATCGAGAGCGGGTATCACCCAGGAGTTGGCTATGGCAGCGAGGCCTTCGGGCTGACGCTCGACGAATGCGTACGCGCCGGGTCGACGTGGGTAGCGATAACGCCCTTCGGCCGCGTGGCGGACCTTCGCGGTCGTGGGGTCGACCCGACGTTCGAGCGGCCGCTTGCCGAGAGCCGCGCGGACGTTCGCCGCGGGATAGCGATGGCGCACGCGCGTGGTCTATCCGTCATGCTCGTTCCTCACCTTTGGGTCGAGTCCGGTGAGTGGCGCGCCATGATCGACCCGCTGACGGACGCGGCGTGGGAGACGTGGACGCGCAGCTACGGAGCGTTCGTTAAAGGGTGGGCTGAAGTTGCAGCGGGCTCGCATGTCGAGCTTTTCTCGGCGGGCGTCGAGCTCCGATCGTGGGTGACGACGCCGCGCGCGCCAAGCTTCGCCGCGCTCGTGCGCGAATTACGTGGCATCTACAAGGGTCTAATTACGTATTCTGCCAATTGGGATGATGTCGACACCACTGTCGTGCTCGGTGAGCTCGATGTCATTGGCGTGAATGCGTTTTATCCGCTCGCCTTTCGTGATGGCGCCCCGTTTGCGGATCTGCTCCAGGGGGGGAAGCGAGTGCAGGCAAAAGTTCGCGGCCTCGCGGATCTGTGGCACAAACCCGTTCTTTTTACGGAAATCGGCTACACGACGCGGCGTGACCCTGCGATACGGCCCTGGGAGTGGCCGGACGCCATGTCGGGCGTCGCTGTCGATGAGCATGCGCAGGCGGATGCGTATCGCGCGCTTATTGCGCCGCTTCTCGACGAGCCGAGCTTCATGGGGCTCTTCGTGTGGCGCGTCTATGCCGACCCTGACGACGTGTCGCAGGAGGCTGAGTGGGGGTTTTCGCCGCGCGGAAAGCTTGCCGAACTCGTGGTCCGTGATGCGTTTGCGACGACCTGGGCCGGCGACTCAAGACGTCGACATGGCTGGGCTCCGGCGGCGCGCATACCGGGCTTCTATCCCTAACGCTTCGCTAAGCGTGGCGGTTTTAGCCGCATTTCTAGCGAGCTTGTTGGCCCTTGTCCCTGCTGGTTTCGTACGATTCCCGCACTCCATGGTGAGCGTGTTTCGAGCCACATTTTACGCCGTCTGCCTCGCGGCGGGATCGTGGCTTGGTGTAGGCAAACCGAGCCTCGAGCAGGTTCGCGCGGAACTAACCCAAGCAACAAACTCCATCGAGACGATGCTCCACGTCCGCGTTGCAGAGCCGGCGGAGGAGCCCCACGCACGCGCGACCGAAGACGTCGCTCCCACGCTGCGGCCTGATTTAGGCGACGTTCCCTCGATGCGACCGTGGCCAGCTCTGAACGCCGAAGCCAGTATCACCAAGGCCTGGATGGTCGCTGAAGGTCCTGCGTACGCGAAGGGAAGCGGGCGGCGTCTCGTCACCCTCACATTCGACGACGGCCCGTCTCCGGAGAGCACGCCGAAGGTTCTTTCGGTCCTTGCGAGGCACAACGTGCACGCTTCGTTTTTCGTCATCGGCCGGTACCTCGACGGCGACGCAGAGCGCGCCAAAGCCTCGCGCGATACGCTCAAGCAAGTCGCCGCGGCGGGGCATCTCATCGGCAACCACGGCTATGACCACGTACCGCTGACGTCGATAACGCATACTCAGGTGCTCGAACAGCTTGACCAAGGAGCGGCGTCCATCGAGCGCGTCACGGGAAAGCGACCGCTTTTGTTTCGGCCGCCCTACGGGAAGCTCGACGCTTACGGCGAAAATGCCGTGCGTGAGCGCGGTCTTGACCTGCTGCTTTGGAGTGTCGAAAAGCAGGATATGAAGCGCGCCGACGCCCATGCCATTTTTCGCGAGGTAGTGAATCAGATTCACTACAAGCAAGGCGGCATTGTGCTGCTCCACGACATTCGCTCCACGTCGATTACCGTGCTTCGCGAGTTGCTCGACTGGTTGGAGCTCCACGCTTGGGACCCCAAGCACCCGTCGCGTCGCGGCTACGAGGTCGTCGACTTACCGACCTACCTACGCGAGGTGGCCTCGTCTCCGCTCCCGTACGCCACACGCGACGAGCTAGAACGCGCCCGCGAAGCGACGGAATCCTCGCGACCTGCGCGCCATGCCTCGAACCTAAGTCGACGAGCAACGCGCCTAAAAGCGACGGATAGTCGAAAGATGAAGGTTGAAGACTGAGCGAACAGGTTTGAAAGTCTTCTTCATGCGACAAAAAAAGAACTCGATCGCCTTTTTTACCGGGGCTACACGCGTGGCCGCGAGGCCCTTGATCTGCTATCCTTAATGGAGTGTCTGCGTACGCTCGCCAACGTCCTTCGCAGCTCCCAACCGGCGTGCGGTACACGCGACCCGCTGTCCCTTTGCATTTTCCAACCGAGGCGGAGATGCCCGAGACCACCGTGCATCTCGTTCTCCGAACGTTTCTCTACCAACTCCTTCGATTCGCATTCGGCGACTCGTGCTGTGTTGGCAGTGGTCAGTTCGTTTATTGGCGCGCCGCGGATCCAAAGACTTGCCTTGCGCCAGACCTGTTCTTGAAGCTCGGCGTCCCCGCCGCTCACTTCGATTTTTGGAAAACCTGGGAGCGCGGCACCCCGGAACTCGCCGTCGAGATCGTCAGTCAGAGCGACCGCGAAGCCTGGGACGAAAAACTTGCAAAGTACCAGGACCTCGGGGTTCGCGAGCTCCTGCGCTTCGACGCCGAAGCCCAGGTGGGCGCGCGGCTTCGTGCGTGGGACCGCGTCGACGATGACCTCGTGGAGCGCGCGCTCTCGGGCGACGCCGCCGAAAGCTTCGTCGTGGGGCGCTTTTGGGTCGTGGCGGAGGTCGACGGCGTCCGCGGTCTGCGACTGGCGGAAGACGCGGGTGGTCGGGTCTTGGTTCCCTCCCCTGTCGAGGCGGCGACCCGCGAGACGGAGGCCGCCAATCGCGAGAAAGAGGCCGCCAACCATGAGAAAAAAGAAGAGACGCGACAGCGCCAGCAAGCGGAGCAACGCGTGCGGGAACTCGAAGCGGAACTCAAGCGCCACAACAAGCTTGGTTAATCCTTGTTTTAGCTCGGAAAATTCTGCACTCACGGTGTGGGGCTCGCGCGTCCGGCGTTCTCGCGCGCGCTTCTTGCGCAGCGTCGCGACTGCCGCGTGAAGCAAGCTGGTCGCGTCAAGCAGCACGTGACGTCACCTTGCGAGTGTCGCGCGACTGGCGTCCACGGTCTTCTCATAGGCTTGTACGCTGGCAAGGGGGGCTCGAGCCACGCATCGCGACTAAGCGTCGTGCCGCGCCGCCCGAGTCGCATGCAGGATGCACGAAGTCACTTGAAAGGAGAAAGCCGTGAGTTCCTCGGCGGCGCGGCGTTCGAGCGGCCGTGATCGTCCGCTTGGCCGGAGGCGGAGGCAGGCGAGGCCGCGCTCATGCTGGCGCGGACGGCGGACGGGGTGACGACGAGCTCGCTTGTCGCGACAGGCGTGGCGACTTCGTCGAGTAGCCACTCGAACGGCTGCCGAAAGCGCTGCTTACGTCCAAGGCCGTGCGGTTACGTGTAACGCATAAGCCGATCTCCCGACTACCGCGCCGGCGATACGAGAGCGGCAAGCATGGGCACGCCTTTGGTGGGGATCATGCGGAACGTCGGTCGCGAGGATGCGCCTTTGTCAGTTCGTGTCATTTGTTGTCGTCGATGGCGGCGGTAGGGTGGCCGACATGAACGTGCTTCGACGCTCGGTGGTTCTCTCCGTGTTCGTCACGCTTATGGCAAGCTTCGGGGCCAGTCGTGCGGGCGCGCAACCCATGACTCAGGGCACTCCGTCACAACCGCCGCCTCATGCGGGTGAGGTTTTGACCACCCAAAGTGGCTCCGTCGAGTTGGCGGAGCCTACCCCTTTTGCCGCGCCGCAGAGCTTGGCAGCGCCGAGCGGACAAGCGCAAACACGCGACGGTCCCGATAACCGCAAGCGAGTTTTGATTGCGCTCAATCCCCTCGGAGTCATTATTTCTCGGTATAGCCTCCAAGTCGAGGTGCTCCCCCTGGCTCACCACGCCGTCACTCTCAACCCTTTTCTTACGAGCGGCGCAGCGTTTGACGATAGTTTTTTAGGCTCCGAAGCGTTTACGGGCTACGGCGCGGAGCTTGGTTATCGCTACTACTCGAATGCGCGGGGTCCCAAAGGCTTTTTTGCCGGATCGTCACTCCTCCTTTCGTCTTACACGCTGAGGTCAGCGTCCAGCGTCTCACCCGGATCGTTTGCCTCGTTCGGCGGAGCGCTCGACGTTGGCGGCCAAACTGTCATCGGCCCTGGCTTCACGCTAGGAGCGGGCTTTGGGCTTCAGTACACGACCGATGGCGGCAGGACGACGAGCGGCAAGCCCCTGACCGGCGCAGCCGCCCTCATCGCTGGAGGCGGCGTTCGACCACGCTTCCTGTTTTCCGCCGGCTTTGCGTTCTAGAGAAGACAAGTCATCCTTGAAGCAGACGACACCGCAGCGCTGCGTACCTGCATGAACGTCGAACGCCAGCCCCGCATGATCATCTCAGAGGGGAGCGCGCGCACGAAGCGACGGAATTCGCGCGATCTGCGCGCCGCGGCTCGCACCTAAGTCGACGAGGCACGCGCCTGGAAGCGAGGTAGAGTCGAGGCATGACGGCCGAGGATTGACCTAAGCACGCGCCGAACTGTGAGCGGGCGGTCAGCGCTCGAATGGCGGTAGATTCGTCGTCAAAAGACTATCTAAGGCGGCGCAGCGCGAAGAACGCTTCGGCGCCTCTATACCGGCCCTTCATCGCGGCGGCGGTGCTCGGTGCCTTCGCCGGCAGTGATAAATAGTGCAGTGGCTTCGGCACGCACGTCAGCCCTGTGCCAAACGCCACGCGGATTGATCATCGCTTCGTAGCGGTTGAGCGTGACGGTAGCTGTGCCCGTTGAGAGCTCCTGGTGCAGCGTGATTTCGCCGTCGAGGCACACGACAAGCTCTTCACCTTTGGGATGCATCTCCCAACTATCCCAAGGTACGCCAAAGGTGTGCACGCTGACCAATCGGCCCTCCGCGCCGTCGCCGCCGTGCCTCGCACCGTAAGCCGCATACCAATCCATGTCGCCGGTAAATCTTGCTTGCTCCACGACTTGCGCACCAAGCGCGAGATGAACGGGAAAGTTACTAAGGTCAAATTTCGCTTTCTGCATGCACGTCAGTTTCTCATGAACCCGCGAAACGTGCTCCAAAAGGCCCTCAAACTTCCGAACCGTTGGACTCAGCGGATTCCTGCTTTCAGGTGTCGTCTTCATCCGCTTCGTTCTCGGCTCCAGCCGAGAACAAGGCTAGGTTTTGCCCAATCCATGCGCCAAAGGAAATGCCAGGTCCTGCGCACGGCGAGCCATCCGCCCATGCGCGCACTAGCGGAGGGTCTGAGTTAGTCGAGAGGTCGAATAATCTCGCCACGCACTTTAAGTTTATTGAGAGCAGATGCTTATTTGTTTATTGCGCTGGGCGCTTGGGTTTTGGTCAATTCCTAAAATCGCGCGAAGACGACAGCTTCGTGCTCCGTCCAAGTCGTTCTTCCCGTCTGCTGTCCCGAAGATCGCAACGTATTTAGTCGAACGCATGAATTGGTAAGTACGACGGTCGGTCCAATTTTCTTGATGTAAGAACCCGATTCGCAGGGTGAGCCACATTGTCCAACAGTAATAGTGCCTTCCCACTGTGTATTGGGATCACGGTTAATAAAATTTGTTCGGTATGCCGACTCGCCGAGAGCCACGACAACGTCGGTACCTCTCTGTTTCAAATTTAAGTCGTATAGCCTGTTCATGTTGGGTACCGTAGTCCACGCATCGCACTCAGTACTGCGTGAGCGCTGCACGCATTCCCGTGACCGGATGTATTCCTTAGCCGTCGTCACTACCACGCTGACCGCGAGGAACGGGAAACGGCGCTCAGCCTCGTCAATCGTCATTGGGGCACCCGTGCACGAAGCGTTGGAGAAGAGGTCGTTCGAGTCTTGGCTATCAGGACTTTCCGTCCTTTGGCTGACGGGCTTGCACGCTTGCCCTTGAGCTATCTGCGCTGACGTCGCGACTTCCCAGCGGCCGTCGGAACAGCGCACGTTGAAGGCGCCGTCCTCGCGTCTCGTGATCGATACGGCATCGGAGAGGATGGCCGATTCCGCGCTTTCGGCGTTCTCCGCGGCTTCCGTGGACGATGCGCAAGCGCCTCCGCTGACGCCGAGTCCTATGGCGATGAGCAAACCGAAAAACCGTGATTTCATGGGGTATCTCCTTCGGCGGACGGTGTCCGCGCGTGTGGCGTACCCGATTAGCTACGGAGGTTTGACAGCCGACCTTCCCTAGGTCGCCGCAGGTTTTCGCCAGGCGACCCCGTGACGACTCTCACGTCACTTCGCTTGGAATTGGACCGAATTTGCCGAGTTCGACGTCTCGTATGGCTTGCTTTATCTCGTCCAACGAGTTCATGACAAAAGGGCCATATTGAACGATCGGCTCGTTGATCGGTTCGCCGGCGAGCACAAGGACGTGCGCTTCTTCGGTCGCGGCGAGCCTCAGACTCGCGCCGTCATTGGCAAACAGCACAAGCTCGCCCGCTCGCGCGGTCGTGCCACACGCGGTTATCTCGCCCGTGGCGACGATGGCAAGCGCATTAAACGTGGTAGGGAGCGGAATCGGCAGCTCGTCCCCCGCGCGCAGGTGGATGTCGAGCATCGTGAGAGGCGTGAACGTTCGGGCCGGACCCCGTGCGCCTCCGTACTCGCCTGCAATGACGCGAACCGTGCCGCTGCCGGGCGTCGCCGCTAATGTCGGAAATTGAGCGGCCTTGAGCGATTGGTAAGCGGGCTTTGAGCCCTTGTCTTTGGCCGGGAGATTGACCCAAAGCTGCATCATATGAAGGTGCCCGCCTCGGAGCGTCTGCTCCGCCTCGTGATACTCCTCGTGAAAGATTCCCGACGCAGCGGTCATCCACTGGGCGTCGCCCGGACCGATCACGTCGGCGTGACCCGCGTTGTCGCGATGCGAGACGGCTCCCTCCCACGCGAGCGTAACGGTCTCGAACCCACGATGGGGGTGCCAGCCGACGCCGCGCTTGCCCTGTGCCAAAGGCTCGAACGCTTTTGGCGGCCCGTAGTCCATCAGAAGAAACGGGCTTACCCGGGCGGCGGGAAGCTGCGCGCTAGGAAAGTACGTGGAGACGAAAAAGCCATTCCCAACCCAATGAAATTCCGTGCTTCGAAACACGCCCTCAACAGTGCGAGCGTCCGTGGGACGTCGCGGTGTCACCGATGAAGATGTTTCGTTGGTAGACGGATTTTTCTTCGACATGATCGATTGAATCCTCTGTGTTGGTCTTGAGCTGAAATCAAGTTTCCGATTTCACACATTCGGTTGCGCAGTTTGTTGCCGCGCACGTTTGAGCCGCTTTCAGCGCTTCCTTGCACGCAAGGGTAAGCTTACAAGGTACCGAAACGAGTTGCCTAGCTCTAGCCGCCGTTGAAGGTTTCGCAGACGTGGGCGTCTTTGCCGACGAATTTTCCGTCACGCGCTTGTACTTCGCAATACCCGCCGGAGCGAATCTGCTCGACGAGTTGAACGACGGTCGCACTCGACCATTCGCGCGCGCCGTCAAAACGGGCTCGAATCACGCCATTCTTGTCGATGATCCACGTCTCTGGATAGAGCGATGTCCCATACTTTCCCGTGACGTTCTTCGCATCGGGGTCGACCAGCACGGGGAACGGCGGCTCTTCTTTGAGAACGGCCTTCAAGGTCTCTTGCGCTTCTTGAATCGTGTCGTCGGTCGACACAGTGACAACGGCGACGTCGCTCATCGGCTTGAGGATCCGCGCGAGGTCTGCGATCTCAGGCATCTCCTCCATGCACGGACCGCACGTCTTGGTCCAAAAGTTGAGGACCACCACCTTGCCTCGGTAGCTCTCGAGCGAGATGTCGTGGCCTTTCGCATCCTTTAGATTGAAGTCGGGGGCTTTGCGTTCGTAGCCCGCGTACGTCGGCCTTAGAAGGCACGTGGCACTGCATCGGCGCCGACCCTCTCCTTCCTTTGCGACGGAGACGAACGCGTAGACGCCGACAGCGGCGGCTAGGACGAACGCGAGTTGCGCCAGGGGCATCAGCGGGTGCTTCTCAGCTGGACTACGTGCCACATCCGCAGGTTCGCACAGTTTGGCCGTTTTCTGCGGATTTCCCGAACGCCCGTCTCCGTGCTACCGGTGCCGCCTATGTCGTTGACTCCGAACCGCGCGAAAGCGGTCCTCGTGGCTGTTCACCTTCCGGATGCCGATGATCTCGAATTCAACTCGAGCGTTGACGAGCTCGAGCGCCTTGTCTCGACGCTTGGTTACCGCACGGTTGCGAAAGTTACTCAGGTGCGCACGCATCTCGAGGCTGGCGCCGTGCTTGGTGAAGGCAAGCTTCGCGAGCTCGGTGAGCTCACGGGTGGGGACGGCGAGGTGAGCACGAGCGCACCGAAAAGGAAGGACAAAGCCCGTCTCAAGCGGGAGGCGCAGACGATGGACGAACCCGCGGCGTACGATGACGCGGACGACGGCGACCACGACGACGACGTTGAACTCGATCGCGACGGAAAGCCCGTTCCTAAGGTCGACCTCGTCGCTGTTGACCACGACCTGTCTCCGAGCCAAGCGCGGAACCTCGAGCGAGCGACCGGTACTCAGGTGCTCGACCGCACCGGCGTCATCATCGAGATTTTTCATCGCCACGCGAAGAGCCGCGAAGCGCGCCTTCAAGTCGAGATCGCGAGGCTGAACTACACGTCGCCTCGAATGCGTGAGTCGCCGGGCGGCAAGGAGAGGCAGCAGGGGCGAGGGGCGGGGGAGGCCGCGCTCGAGTTGGATCGCCGCAAAGTGCGCGATCGCGTCGCGGAGCTTCGCAAGGAGCTCGAGGCGGTGCAGCGCGACCAGGACGTGCGGCGGTATCACCGTCGCCAGTCGCGGCGCATCGCGCTCGTGGGGTATACGAACGCCGGTAAATCTTCGCTCATGCGTGCGCTCACGGGGAGCGAGGTGTACGTCGAGAACAAGCTTTTCGCGACGCTCGATACGACTGTGCGCGCGCTTCAGCCCGAGGCAAAACCACGTATTTTGGTGAGCGACACCGTTGGGTTTATCAAAAAGCTACCGCTGGACCTTGTCGCCAGTTTCAAGTCGACACTCGACGAAGCCCTCGAAGCCTCGCACCTTCTACACGTCGTCGACGCGTCGGATCCCTCGTGGGAAGCTCAGCTCGACGTCACGCGGGCGGTACTTGACGAGATAGGCGCAGGCGACGTTCCGTCAACGCTCGTGATGAACAAAACGGATCGCGTGGAGGCGCTCGAGCTCGCGCGTTTGCAAACGCGGTTGCCGGAGGCGTGGTTCGTGTCGGCGCATGATCCCCAAGATATTGTTAGTATTCGAGACCGAATTATCACGCTTTTCGAGGCTGCGTATGCCGAGGAAGACATCGTAATACCCTATGATCGGCAGGCGGTTTTGAGCGAAATGCATGATTTTGGACGCGTCAGCGGCGAACGCTATGAAGATAACGGCATTACCGTGACGTACCGAGCCGAGCCCGACACTCTCGCGCGCTTCAAATCAAAGCTTGCAAAGTGAACGTGGCGAATGCTCCGACGCGGTCAGGGCTTGATAAAAAGCTGCCATGGTGCACGGAACGCGCGGCGGGTTGGCTTATCCCAGCTTCGCGCGCCGTCGTGATTGGAGGTAACCAGCTGAACTTGGCTCATTTTTAGAGGGGTGAATCCGAATAACCTTCGGGCCCGCGCGGCACGTCATCGTCAGACTTCGGATCATTGTCGACGCGACCGACCTCAGTTGGGGCAACGTAGTCGCCGGCGTGTGCGACGGCGTTGCGGACGACGTCCTCGACGCGGTCATAGGCACTTCCGCTGTCGCCGACGCCGCTGCCCACCACGGCGAACAGGAGCGTGTTCTCACCGTCGGGAAGCACAGCGAACCCCGCGAGCGCTTTTACTTGAGAATTGGGATAGGTCCCTGTTTTTGCAAAAATTCTTCCTGAAAGACTGTCAAAACGTCCGCTTAGCGTCGAACTCTCGTCCGGTCGTGCAAGCAAGCCTCGGAAGGTCTTGTACTCGGGGTCCGCCTTAATCCGCGTGAGGAGCGCCATCAGGTCGTTCGCAGTGAGCCGGCTTGAGTTGTCGAGGCCGGAGCCATCGTATTGGTGAAACTTGTTCGAGAGCGCCACGCCGTTGCCGGTCAGCCACTTCCGGTTGGCGGCTGTGCCGCCGTTTGCGCGCATGGCCTCGTCCGCCTGACCATTGTTGCTGTGATGCAACATGTTGGAAAGCGTGTCCTGGTCCATCGTGCGTCGCTTGAAAGCGGTCCAGCCGGTGAAGAGCTTGAACGTTGATGCGCCCATCTTCGACGCATCGGCATTTTTCGAGACCAAGACCTTTCGCGTGCCGTCTGCCCGAACGACGGCGAACGAGTATGCCCAGTTCCCGCGACCCAGACCGCCGAGGGTGTCGACGAACGGCTGAATGTTTGAAGCCGTCGTGGCATCGTCGCCGGCCTCCGTTGCCGCGCAGCCGACGGCCGTAACCGCGAGGAAGAGAGTGGTGATGACCGGACCGAGCACTTTGAGGGTTCGCATGTGTGACAACGTATGCAGGTTCGGTACCTAACTTTACGCTGTAGCTATTCGAGGTTCTTCCGGTGTTTTTGGTCCACCGGGTTCATCAAGGTGGGCAATGAGCGGCCTACCTGGTGGGCGATTTATCCAACTACCTTGGACGCGAAAGTCAGGTTCTTGGCAGGTCGGAGTCTAGACCTGCGCGATGGCCAGCGAACGCCGCGGCTGTCGACGGTCGATCCGCAGTTCGAGCTTCGCGAAAGCCTTTTTGTAGGCGGCAAAGTTACCGCCTTGGCGAACGGCCTCCAGCACGGCGAAACCCTCGTCGGGACCGCCCTGGGCGAGCACGTACTCCACCCACGCCCACTTGGCGCTCGTCGAGCGAACGTCGGCGCGGCCGCGCAACCCGCGTCGCAAACGCTCGAGGCGCTTTTCGACGACGCCAATCCCCGCGAAGCCTGCGCCGTCCATCGGGGTGTTCCGCTTCGCACAAAAGGGCGCGATGCCGAGTGCGATGGGCACGATCTTCGACAACTCTGTCGTGAAGCGTGCGCACTCGTCGATGTCGTCGTCGCTCTCGCCCGGAAGTCCGATCATCAAGTAGAGCTTGAGGCGATCCATGCCGTGGAGGCGCGCGAGCTCGGCGCACCGAAGGAGATGCTTCTCCTTCGCTTTCCGCTCGAGCAGCTCGCGCATTTTTTCGCTCGGGCCGTCCATTGCGGTCGTCAGCGTTCGGTAGCCGGCCCGCGCGAGCGCACCGACGAACTCGTCTTTCAGCCGATCCGGTCGCAGTGACGACAGCCCCACCTCACGCCCTTGGGCGGTAAGCGTGGTTACAATGTCTACGATTTTGGGGTGGTCGCTCACGGCGGCGCCGACCAGCCCCACGCGTTTCGCATCGGGCGGGATGAGCGAGAGAATCCGCTCCATCGAGGCGAGGCGCATCCCACCGTTCGTCGATCTTCGCATCACGCAATACGTGCACCGACGCGAGCAGCCGCGTTCCGTCTCAATGAGGAACATGTCGCTCAAAATTGCGTGAGGCGTCCGAATCGGCGCCCACGCGGGGATCATTTCGTCGGGCACCTTAGCCACGGTCGGCAGCACGGCGCCGTGATGCTCAGGCACGAACACATGAGGAATTTTCGCGAGTGCGGCGAGTCTATCGGCATGCGAGGAGGTGCCTTCGAGTACCCGAAGGACGTCGACCGTGATCTCTTCGGCCTCCCCGATGATGATCGCGTCGCAAAAGTGAGCGAGCGGTAGCGGATTCGAGAACGTAAGAGGGCCACCCGTGAGCACGAACGGGTGGCGGCGCGCGTCGCGTTCGCTGCGGAGCGCAGGAATGCCCGCGGCCTCGAGCATGCGCACGAACCCGCCGATCTCGATCTCGTAGGCGATGCTCGCCGCGATGACCGGGAACTCGTCAAGCGGCCTCAGCGACTCGTAACTTATCGGCCTGAGCTGAGCCGAGAGATTGTTCTCGGCTTCGTCATCGAGCATGACTCGCTCGCAGGCAAGTCCAGGACTCTCCATGATGGCTCGGTAAATGCGCTGATAGCCGAGCGAGCTCATCGCTGACCCGTATGGAGAGGGGTAGGTCAACGCGACCGTAAAAGGAGCCTGCTTTTCGAGTCGACCCACCTCATCAAGGAGGCGCGAACGAATGGTCGATTCGCGTGTGCAACGGCTTTCGAGCTTCAAGTCATTCCCTTTACGGGGTTTTCCAAATCCTGCAAACGGGGCGTGTCTCTTTCGCGCCCTTTCGGTGTCGCGACGTGCGCATTGCGAGGTCGTAAGTATAGTGCCGCGCACTGCATCACCATGAACCTACGCCCCCTGTTTGCCGTTGTGCCCTTCGTGACGCTCCTCAAACTTACGGCGTGTGCCGACGCGGCCGACGTCAAAGACAGCCCTAGCCCAAGCGCAGGCGGGCCCGACGCCGGACCAGGTCCGCTTTGCAGCGCTCGCGAGGACGCTCCGCCGCCGGCGGTGCTCGTCGCGGAGGCCCCAGGTGCTCGCGGAAGCTGCGTCATCACCCAAGCCGGCACCGCGGGAGTTCGTCTCGTAGGGCGGTTGCTCCTCGCGACTTCGCCTCTTGATGGCGAGGTCCTCATCGACGAGGTAGGGACGATTCAATGCGCGGCGAACGCGTGCGCTTCGCCGCCCCCGCACGTGACAGACGCCGCGAAGTACAAAGCGACCTACGACGCCGCCACGGTCGTGACCTGCACGGACGCCGTGATCTCGCCGGGCCTCATCAATTCGCACGACCACATCACGTTCGCGAATACGCCGCCGCTGCCTCACGGGACGGAGCGGTACGAGCACCGCCATGATTGGCGCAAAGGCCTTCGTGGCCACACCAAGATTACCACCTGGGGAACGGGAGGCGGCAACGCGGTCAAGCTCGCGGAGCTTCGTTTCGTGATGAGCGGCGCGACGTCGACCGCGAGTGCCGGTGGGCAAGATGGCCTTCTCCGAAACCTCGACAGCGCTGCCGCGGCGCAGCTGGAGGGCCTCGCGCTGAAACCCGCGAACTCCGATACGTTTCCGCTCAAAGACTCGACGCCGCCGACGCCGTTTCCGCCCGCGAGTTGCGCGGACTACGTGGGTGCGCGTGAGGCGGCTACGCTTGTCGGTTTGGACGGCTACCTCCCTCATATTGCCGAGGGCATTGATGAGGCCGCTCATCAGGAGTTTGTCTGCCTCAGCACGGACCCCGCCCACAATGTCCTCGCGAAACAGACGGCCGTGATTCACGGCGTGGGTCTCAACGCGGCTGACATCGCCAAGTATCACCCGACGCAAACGGCGCTTATTTGGTCGCCGCGGTCGAATATCGATCTCTACGGAAACACGGCTCCCGTCGTCTTGTATGACAACCTCGGCGTGCAGATAGCCCTCGGCACGGACTGGCTGCCCTCAGGCTCGATGAACATGTCCCGCGAGCTGCGCTGCGCGGATGACTACAATAAAACGTACCTGGGAAGTCACTTTACCGATAAGCAACTTTGGCAAATGGTGACAGAAAACGCGGCGTTCGCCGTCGGTGGTCAGGGCTCGATTGGAGCACTCAAGCCTGGCTACGCGGGCGACATTGCCATCTTCAGTACGAGCGGTGGCAAAGACTATCGCGCGGTTATTAGCGCTGGCGTCGAGGATACGCTGCTTGTCCTTCGTGGCGGCAAAGTGCTCTACGGCGACGAATCTCTCCTTTCCGCCAAAGGCCTAAGCGCCGAGACTTGCGAAGACTTGGATGTGTGCGGAGTCAAGAAAAAGGCGTGCGTAAAGCAAGATTTGGGCTCGGTCGACCTGAAGACGCTGCTCGCAGAAACGGTCAAGAATCCGACGAACAATAACCTCCCGGAGTTGCTCTATCCGCTGTTTTTCTGCAAAAACGCGCAGCCCACGAACGAGCCGAGTTGTGTCCCTTATCGCGGCCCAACGGTCTCGTCGGTTTCCGCCTCGCAGTACACGGCTGGGACTGGCGCAAGCGACAAAGACGGCGACGGCATCGAGGATAGCAAGGACAATTGTCCGTCGGTGTTCAATCCCATTCGGCCGATGGACGTCGACAAGCAAGCCGACGCGGACGGTGACGGCATCGGTGACGCGTGTGACAAGTGCCCTCTCGAAGTGTGTGAGTCGTGCAAACCGCCACGCGGTGACGACCTCGACGACGACGGAGTTCCCAATGGCGCAGACAACTGCCCTGAGTTAGCCAACGCAGACCAGGCGGACGACGACAAGGACGGCAAGGGTAACGCTTGCGATGCGTGTCCGGCCGTTGCCAACGCGGGCGTTTCAAAGTGCGCCCCCGACGCGCCCGCGGTCGTTGTCGAAGGGGCGGTCACATCGATTCGCAACCCGGCCGACCCGCAGCACCCGCCCGCTGGGTCGACACGCGTCCGAATCAAAAACATGGTTGTCACTGGTCTGCGCACGACGGGGAAGGATCGCGGCTTCTTCGCTCAAGCCGATAACGGTGGGTTGCCCTTTTCTGGAATCTATGTCGAAACCGGCGTCGTGAGTCCGACTGTAACCATAGGTAATAAAGTCGATATCGAAGGCGACTACATCGAGGTCAACGCCGTAAGTACCCTGCGCACGGTCGTGGTAGGCGTGACCGACGCGGGGACGACGCTGCCCTTTTCGCCCGTCACCGTCACGGCGGCCGACATCACCAACGTAGGAAACTTACAGGGCGCGCGCGCCGAAGCGTTGGAGAGCATGCTTGTGTCGATCGCCGGGGTCGCCGTCTCGGTCATGAACGCCGATGCCCCGAAGGACTTTGACGAATTTACCGTGACGGACGGTAGCGGTGGCGCGCTGCGGGTCGATGACTACCTTTTCGACGCGCTCGACAATAACTACGATGTAGGCGCCTCATTTACGCGCGTCATTGGCATTGCGGGCTTCTCTTTCACCAATCGAAAGGTGTACCCACGCGACGCGACCGACCTCGTCCCGTGAGGAGGTAACTCGATCTCTCCTGGGCGCGGACACACGAGCTTTCCGACCCGTACGGCGCGTGCTAGGTACGCGCCATCGAGTTCTTATTGTCTCGAGAAAGCCCGCGATGAAGACCGACCAGAGTGCAGCCGTGACCGCCGGCCATGCCGACCGCGCGATGGATGCGCTCGAGCTCGCGGCCGTTGCCTCGGAAAAGGGCCGTCTCGACGAAGTCGCGTCGTCCGTCACGGAGGCTGACCTCAACGCCGCGATTGAACTCGACGCAAAAGCCGTCCGTGCTCGCCTCGACCGCATCATCATGGGAGACGACCCGGAGCTCGGCCTTGATACGCTCCTAGAAGTGGGCGCTCTCCGGGTGCTCTTTCCCGACGTGCACGCCATGGTCGGATTCAGCGACGGAGAGTGGCGCCATAAGGACGTGTGGAAGCACACGAAGCAGGTCGTCCGGCAGGCCGTACCTCGGCTCGAGGTGCGTTGGGCTTCGCTCTTTCACGATATCGGCAAGACGAAGACGCGGTCCATCAGTCCCGACGGCAAAGTGCACTTCCTCGGTCATGCCGAGGTGGGCACGCGCATGTTCGACAAGTTCGAGCGCCGAAGCAGCATGTTCTCGCCCGAGCCTGCGCTGCGCGACACGATTCGCTTTCTTGTTCTCCATCACCTCCGGGCGAACCAATATGATCAAGCCTGGACCGACAGTGCCGTGCGTCGATTCGCGCGCGAACTCGGTCACCACCTCGACGACTTGCTATGCCTGGCCCGCGCGGACATCACGACGAAGCGGCCCGAAAAAAAGCGCAAAGGCTTGAACCAAATCGACGAGCTTTCGTGTCGTATTGGGCAGCTCGCGGCGGAAGACGCCAAGTTACCGCCGCTCCCGTCGGGCGTCGGAGACCTCATGATGAAGGCGTTCGGACTTGCGCCATCGCGCTTGCTCGGCGACATCAAGAAGAAGCTCGAGGCGGCCATCGAGAACGGCGAGATCGAGCCGCATCTCCCTAGTGAGGCTTACGTCGAGCTCATCGCGAAGGACAAAGCGCGCTTCGGAATCGTCTGACATCCGGGCGTTGCCCGCTATACGGCCGGCGTGCCCGCTTATACGGCCGGCGTGCCCGCTTACTTGCGTTCTTGCGCCCGCAGGCGCTCATTGATGGCGGTGATTGTGCGGGTGAGCGACCCGTCGTGAAGGCACGCTAAGAGGTCTATCTTCCTGAATCCGCTCTGTTTTATGGAGTGAGCGGTGGTCAGCGGACTGAGGACGTTGAGGGTGCGCTCGTCACCGTCTTTTGCCGCGCGCTCGAAGTAGTTTTTCGCGGCGCAGGACACTCCAGCGGCTCGAATGTCGAGCGTCACCTGGAGAGATGAACTCATCTGCGAGCGATCGCCGTGAGCGAACGCCGTGCGGGCGCGCGTCGCCGCCTTGGGGTACTGAGCTCCCGCGGAACCGTGGGCGATGCTGTAGAGGTCGTCCCAGCCGACCACGCCCATTTTCTCCTCAAGGAGCAAAAACGCCTCGTCGACGGCGGGTTGAAGGTTGTCGCTCGAGGCCTCTTTCAAGGCCAAGTCGCGGACGCCGACGCGAAATTTTTTGTCTTCGAGGAGCTTGAGACCAGGATTCGCCCGAAGCACGAGACCCGCTTCCCGCATCGCCGCTTTCATGCGATCGGTCGAAATGTAGGCGTTCATCAGCGCGCGATGAACGTCCTCGCGGCCTTGGACGGAGTCGCCAAGCTCGCCGAGACGTTTGATGCCCGAGCCGTAGTCGCCGCGCTCGATCATGGCGACAGCTTCTCGAATGCTCTCGTCGACCGAAGCATCCCCCACGGAGGATGCTGAGGCATCCTCAAAGGTGACGTCCGAGGCACCTGTGCCTGTCGTCTCGTGTCCGCCTCCAGCTCGGAGGACCGCCGTAACCAGAACGATGAGGCCGAGGGCACCCGCCCCCATCGCGACAACCCACGAGCGACCTCCGAGGGAAAAGCTGGGTTTTGCCGTGTCGACGATCCGGGCCGCGGCTGCCGCGAGCGCCGGGTCAAGCGGCGGGTGCGAGATACCGCTTACAAGACCTGGGCTTGTCGCAAATCCGCTCGGGGACGCGGGCATGAACTTCGCGTCGATTCGCCCACTTGCGCAGAGTTGCGCGAGAACCAACGTGACGCCGTCGATAATCTCCCGAGCGTCCGCTGTCCGCTCACGCGCCTCCTTCGCGAGGAGTCGACCGACCAAGGCCTCGACGTCGGGCGGCACGTTGGAGTCGGCGCACTTCGTGACCATCGCGGGAACCGGTGCGGTCACCTGCATTCCGAGCAGCGCGACCTTGCTCTCTGCCTCAAAAGGCCGATGGCCAGTGAGCATCTCGTACACAATCACGCCGAGAGCGTAGAGGTCGGCGCGTGCGTCGACGGACTGCCCGAGGGCTTGTTCGGGCGCCATGTATTCAGGCGTTCCATAGATCATTCCAGCCTGGGTCAGCACGCTCTGCTCGGGGCCCGCGCGATTGTTCGTACCGAGCTCACCCATCTGGACTTTGGCAATGCCGAAGTCGAGAACCTTGACGAAATCGGGGTCCCCGTCGCGTTCGACGAGCATCACGTTCTCGGGTTTTAGGTCGCGATGAACGATCTTGAGCGAGTGTGCACGCTGGAGCGCACTCGCGATCTGCCGCGCGATGTGCAGCGCGCGCCCAAGTTCGAGGCGACCCTTTGCGATGAGCTCTCGAAGGCTCCCGCCCTCGACAAATTCAAGCGCCAGAAAAAACGAGCCGTCGTCGAGCTTACCGAAGTCGGTTGCCGTAACGACGTGCGGGTGATCGATGTGAGCGGCGGCCATCGCTTCACGCTCGAACCGGGCGACGACCTCGGGCAACCGCGTCATTTCGGGGTGCAACACTTTGATCGCCATGCGCTTGCGCATGAGCGTGTGCTCCGCCTGGTACACCGCGCCCATCCCGCCTTCGCCGAGCAGGCGCTCGATCAGGTAGCGATCGCTGATGATGGAACCAATGAGCGATCGAGGGCCCTTGCTCTGTTCCTTGCTCGAGTTCGCCTCTTTCGAGGAGCGCGGGCGCGCGGGCGTTCCCGAGACCGTGCCCGGTCGCGGCGCTCGCGGCTTATCGTCGGCGGATCCACCCATCAGGTCGCTCTAAGCATTCGATCGAAGTGTCTATGGTAGCACTATCGCCTCCAAAAAGTGGCGGTCCGCGCGGGGCTCTAAAGGTCGACGAGGACGCCGACGGTGAGCCCTATCGCGAGGCTGTCCTTGCCCGACGGCAGGGCGTTGCCTTCCGCCTGTCCGGCACGCCTTACCTCGGGACCCGGCGCGACGTACGCGCTGCCCCTATGCCCAAAGCCCGTGCGCACGCCAAGCTCGGCGCTCAATTCCCACGGCCTTCGAAATTTGTAGGATGCACCCAATCCGAACGGTACATCGAAGTAACCTCCGCCGGCGCCCTGAACCGTGACCTCGGTGTCGACAGGGGGCGTACCCGGGGAAGCCGAAATGAGGGCGCGTGTCGCTGTCGTGCTTCGGGCATAAATGCCTGCATAGCCAAAGCCCGCGAACACCCAGGCGCGCCACGCGCCGCGCGGCCACGGTGACAGGAGTTTCACGCGTACGCCTGCTTGGGTGACGTCTCGCGCCGACGTTTGACCGCCCATGGGTGAAACGTCGTGTCCAACGTACGCTCCGACGCGAACGAGCGGAATAAGGGCGACATGCGCGGTGAGTTGTACCGACGGCCCAAACTCAGCGTCCGGGCCACCTTCGGGTCTCGCGGTGAGCGCGCGCTTCATCACACCGACCTGGGCCGACGCGTCCCAGTGAAGCTGAGCTTGCGCGCTCGATGGCAGGAACAGGAACGAGAGAACGACGGAGACACGGATCGCCGCACGTGCAGAATAGCGCCGGTTACGACGAGCCATGCTCTGCTCGTACTCGAAAACGTGCGTCGGTGCAGCCTGTCTGCACGCGCAAGCACTTGACGCGCCGGCTTTTACCAAAGAGAAGAGCGGCTTCAAAATGGCTCAGATTACGAAGAAGAAGGCGCCCCGTCGTTCACCGAAGTCCGATGAGGCGAATCCCGCGGTCAAAGCGCGAAATACGCGCGCCTCGCGCGAAAGGTTTGAGCGCTCGCGAGATGTCGACCCGGTAGGAATCACGGGCAAAGAGTCGCCGTCGGAGATCCTCGCCACCGCCTTCCCGGCGTACGTGGGACGTCAGGAGCGAACGGCCTTTGAGATCATGTGCCGCTCTTCGGACGACGATTGCGCGACGTTCATGACCATGTCGGGCGCGATGACGCCCGCCGGTCTTCACCAGTCGTGCCTTATCCCGCTCATTGAACGCGGTCTTGTGGACTGCCTGACGACCACCGGCGCGAATCTCTATCACGACGCTCATCGGCTTATCGGTCACCGCATTCGTGAAATTGACCCGAACGCGGGCGATCTCCAATATCGGCTTGCACGAATCATTCGTATCTACGATTTAGGTTTCTGGGAGGAGACGCTCCTTCAAACCGACAAACTGTTTAGCGCGCTGCTGATGAAGCCCGCTTACCAGAAGAAAATGACGACGACCGAGCTTCACTTTCTGCTTGGTCGCGACGTAGCGGAGATCGAGAAGGCGCTGGGAATCCAGAATCCTTCGCTTCTCTCAACGTGCTGGCGGTTTGGTGTGCCGATTTTCGTCGGCGCCGTTCAAGACGGCTCTATTTTTCTGAATATCGTGAAGTTGAAGCGTCTCTACGGTGATGCGTTTAAACTCGAAATTGATGTGAACGACGACGTTTTCGAGATGGGAGCGATGCAGCACCACTGCTTCGGTACTCTTGGAAAAAAGATGGCGATATGGATTCTCGGCGGCGGGGTTCCGAAAAACTACACCCTGCAAGGCGAGCCCCTGCTCGACCAGATTCTGGGCGTACCTACACACGGTTTCGACTTTGACGTGCAGTTCTGCGTCGACCCCGTCGACAACGGCGCGCTGAGCTCGTGCCCCGCCGGCGAGGGACACACTTGGGGCAAAGTTTCGGCGGAAAGCGTTCAGTACGGCTCGATGTATGTGCATTGTGACGTGACGGCCGTGTTCCCATGGGTCACGTACGCACTGCTCTCCGACCCGCGCGTGCACAGGACACCGCGCCGACTTTATGACGCTCGCGAGCAGGCTGTTGCGACGCTCCAAAAAGAGGTCGACAAGCGAAAGAAGAAGCTCGCTCTTACTGTTGAGTTCACACTTCCTGCGAAGGCAAAGCGTTCCGCAAAAGCGAAGAAAAAGTCCAAACCGCGCGTAGCAGCGCGCGTTTAGCGACCTATTCGTAACCGATCGTCGCCAGCATCTCAAACATGGCTAGGACTGTCGACGCGGACGCGTAGTCGAAGCCGACGCCCCCGAGAACGACGCCTTCGACGCTATCCACGCTAGCGAGAGGATTGTCGTCGCTCTCGCTAGCCTCGTGGCCGCGAGCGACTCGCGTGACGGGCAGGCCCGGCGAAGTCCTAACCGAAACCCCAGTCCACGCAACGACACTCTCGACGATGAGTGGGTCCCAGGTGGTTGGGGTTGAAATGGCAAGCGTGAGGCGGTCGCCGCGCACGAGCCCGCGCGCCTCGAGCGCGGCCCCTGCCAAGCTCAGGTTGACGATGACCGCCGGTTGGCTGCCTTCACTCCGAGGACTGAAAATC
Organism: Polyangiaceae bacterium; assembly: GCA_025353725.1. Classification (GTDB taxonomy): domain Bacteria; phylum Myxococcota_A; class Polyangia; order Polyangiales; family Polyangiaceae; genus Labilithrix. The sequence goes on from JANXOF010000061.1 coordinate 118,621, forward strand.
TCGATCGCTAGGCGTACGGTTCGCCGTTCGTAGGACCGGAAGTGGCCGATTCTTGGCGATATTGGCGATATTGGCGATAAAGGAGAAAAGCCGCCCTCGGGGGTACCGGCTGCGCCGGGTGGAGGACGAAGATTCGACGTGCTCACACTTTCACCCGAACGGTACCACGGTCGACAGCGGTTGGCGTTTTCTGCGCGCGGTCGGTTAGGATGAGCGAGTGGATGACGCGTCGTAGGGTAGCGCCCGGGACCGAGATAAAATGAGCCAGGATACGCGCAAAGACAAACGCGCCAAGGTCGTCAGCCTCAACGTTCGCTACAAGAGCGCGACGGTTGACGAATTCATTGAAAATCATTCCCACGACGTGAGTAAGGGCGGTCTCTTCGTGAAGACGGCTGCGCCTTTCCCGCCAGGCACGTTGCTGAAGTTTGAGATTCGCCTGGCGGGCGACTTGAGCGTCATCTCCGGCGTAGGGCGAGTGGTTTGGAAGCGTGACCCGACCCAATCCGCGACCGAAAAACCGTCGGGAATGGGCGTGAAGTTCATCAAAATAGATGATTCTTCGCGCTTGATCATCGACAGGCTGGTCGCTGAAAAGGCAGATGCTGGAAGTGCATACACGTCCGAGCCGGCCGTCGGAGATTCACCTGCCGAACATCCTACGACGCTGCGTGGTCTTGTTGCGGCTCCCCCGGCCGACGTAAGCGGTCCGCCCGCATCGCCGCCACCCAACGCGGTAGCCGTCGCGAGCGCGGGGACGAGAAAGCTGCCACCTCCCCCCCTTTCAAGCGCGGTCCCGGGAGCCGCGAGTTTGAGCGGCCGTCCGGGTCCGGGTCCCGCTCCGTCCGCCAAGCCGGTCGCTGCCTCGAGTTCGAGGCCAAGCGTCGCGCCAACGCGAGACGTCGTCGGACAGTCGGGACGTCCCGCATCGGCAACGGCTCCGCCCGCGCCCGTCGCAAGGGTCGCGGCTACGGAGGTGGGCGTAGCGCCCGCACCTCGCCTCGTGTCGCCTGCTCCCGCGCCTTCGTCAGGCGCATCTCCTTCACCCAAGGGCGCACCGTTCGGTACAGCGCCACCTCGTCCGGTGGCTTCGGGGAGAAAAGCCACCATGATGGGGGTAGGCATGCCGACACCCTCGGGGGACTTGCTCGCGAAGGCGCTCCCGTCGAGCGGCGCGCCCATGTTCCCTACGGGATTCGCCGACGGCGGAACGGAGCCGCTTCGCGAGCAGACCGTGATGAAACAGGCCGCCGAGCTCCTCGAGGAGGCGCTCAAAGAGGCGGGGGGGTCTCTCGAAGAGATCGGACAAAACCCACTTTTCAAAAAGCCAGCTGAGTTCGAACTCCCTTCACCGTCGGCGCCCCGGAAAGAGCCACACTTATCTCCGACTGCCTATGAGGCCCCCGGCGTCGCGTCGCCCCCTGGTGAGCCGCTCACCGTGTCTCAACCGCCGGCGCCCTTTGGTATCGCCGCCGACGGCCCTCGAAATCTCCGCGACTCCCTTGCGAAGCCGCCGGGAAAGACGGGCAACTTCGGCCGATACGCGGGATTACTGTTGGTGCTCTCGGCCGGCGCGGGCGGCGTGTTTGCCTGGCAGTCGGGTGCGTTTGACAGCGGCGGGACCTCGCCGCCCAACGTGACACCGCCAGCCTCGGCCGCGAGTGCGGCGGCGCCCCTACCACCGACCGCCTCGAGTGCGCCCCCTATCCGCGGTTCAGACGTCGTGGACGCTTCCGGACCGAGCGCGACAGCCGAAGCCGGCGTTGGTGCGGCGATCGTCGACGCTGGGGTGCCTGACGCGCGCGCAGAGGCGCGCAAACCGGCGCCCGCATTCAAGGCGCCTCCTCGACCCAAGCCGCCGGCACCCCCTCCTGCTGCAGCCTCGGCAAGCGACGCGCCTGCGGCCCCTTCAGTCACGCCGCCAGTCGGTGACCCCCCCACAGGCGCAACGACCGTGGTTCCAAGTCCCGCGCCAGTTTCGACTCCCGCGAAAGAGCCCTCCGAGCCCTAGCGAACGGGGTTCGCGGTCGAGCCGTGAGAGAACGCGCTCTCGCGAAGGCGCAGCCGTCGGGCGGTCCGGGTATGCTGGGCGTGCGCCCTCGGGCGTACAGGGGGGGCCTGGATGCGACTACGAATCGGAACCAGTACGAATCCGCGGGCAAAAGATGCGGTCGCGACAGCTGTTCGAAGTGCACTCGTCGCGTGCAGATCGCCTGCCGTCGCGGTTGTCTTCACGACGTTCGAGTACGACCACGCGGAGGTGCTCGAGGCTGCAAGTGGCGAAATCGGGCGCGTTCCATGGGCCGGCGTCGTCACACCGGCTATCCTCGCGGGGCGCAGGGTCATTCCGCGGGGCGTTGCTGTGGGCGTTGTCGATTGCGACAAAATGCACGCCTACGTCGGTGCTTCGGGGCCCGAGTGCACGGACCCGCGTGAGGCTGGCCGTCGCGTGGCTCGTGCCGCGCTCGTCGACGCGCCTTTGCTTCCTGTCGACCGCAGCCGCGCGATGCTCCTCTTTTCCGACACCGAGAGGTGGGACGCGGCGGAGGTCGTTCACGGCGCGCTCAGCGTCGCCGGCGCAGGTGTGGCTTGGGGCGGCGGCGGCACGGGGAACGGTCCGAGCGGGGAACGCGCGGTTCGTTACGCGCACGGCCACTCCCTCCGCGAACCGGTCGTCGCCCTGACGCTAGACTGCCATGCGCGCGTGGGAGTGGGCATCCAGCACGGGTGGCAACCGACGGGGCCGCCGGCGATGGTCACGCGCGTCGATGGCTGCCGACTCGTACGCCTCGAGCACCGACCGGCCTTTGAGATTTATCGCACCGCGGCCGAAGAGCGCGGCGAGTGCCTCGACACCGCGCGGTTCGTGCACTTTGCAATGACCCACCCTTTAGGTATTCCGCAAGCCGATGGCGAATACCTGATCCGGGATCCTCTATCCGTCGATGATGACGGTGCACTCCGTTTCCTCGCGAGCGTGCCGGACAGCGCGCTCGTGCGCGTGATGGAGGGCTCGCCTGCGACCCTCGTAGGAGCCGCGCGAATTGCCGCCTCGATGGCGCGCGAAGACGCGGGCGGAGACATCGGCGGGGCTTTGGTTTTCGACTGCATTTCGCGATCGCTGATGCTCGGTTCTCGCTTGGGCGAGGAGCTTTCCGCGTGCCAGGACGCGCTTGGTGAAGAGGTGCCCATGCTGGGTTGTTTGACGTTCGGCGAGGTCGGCGCTTTCGGAGCCCGGATGCCTCAATTTCATAACAAGACGATGGTCGTCCTTGCGCTTCCGGCGTGAATCAACGTGCCTAGTTCGTCCCAGCCGACTCAGCACCTCAAGACGACGGAAGAGCGCCTTGCGCGGCTCAGTGTGCTCCAAGAACTCACGGTGACGGCTCTCGACCTCTTCAACGCCGAAGCGTCTGCCGACCTTTTTCTCGAGCGTGTCGCGGAGCGGCTCGGAGCGCTTGCCGCCGCTTGGGTCGCTATGGGAGCCCCTCCCGGCGTTACGCTCGTAGGCTCGGCTGGACTTTCCGAGGCCTCCCGCGCACTCCCGTTGCCGCCACTTCCGCTCGGTTCAGCGGACCTCCTCTCCCTAAAGCTTGGCTATCCCGAGCTGGCGCGCGCGGGGCTCGTGCGGTGGAATTTCGGCTTCCGCGAGGGGGCTGGCCCGCGCGCGAACGGGGGCCACGCGCTCTTGCTCTGGTTCGACCCTGCACGAAGTCCGCCCGAGGAATACCGATCGGCTATCGAACGCCTCGTCGACGTGTTGGTGACGGTCGTAACGCACCGAAGGCTAGCCCTGGACCTTCGGCGAAGTTATGAAGAGCTCGCGCGTACGCAGCTTGTGCTCGTCGAACGCGAACGCTTAGCGGCGGTCGGTGAGCTTGCGGCCGTGGTCGCGCACGAGGTTCGCAATCCGCTTGCAGTGATCTTTAATTGCATAGGCTCGCTCGAGAAAAGCGGTGCGCCTCCCTTTGACACAAAAACCCTTCTCGGCATTCTCGCCGAGGAGGCTACGCGGCTCAATCAGATCGTCTCCGAGTTGCTCGACTTCGCGCGGCCTGGCGATGTTCACCTGCGGAGTGAGTCGCTCGAAGAAATCGTGAAAACCGCGATTGAAGCCGTGAGAAGCGCCCACGCGGCGCCGCTCACGATAAACCTAGACGTGCCGCAGTCGCTTCCCGCGCAGCGGCTCGACGCGCGGCTGGTTCGGCGAGCCGTAATCAATCTCCTCACGAATGCGGCTCAAGCCACGGCGATAGGCGGTCGTGTCGATGTACGGTTGACGGAGGACACGAGCGTTCTCGCACAGGGAATACGGCTCGATGTTACGGACGACGGAATCGGCATTTCGGCAGACGTCTGCGGGCGTATTTTTGAGCCGTTCTTCACCACGAAAGCGTTCGGGACTGGGTTGGGCCTTTCGATCGTGAAACACGCCGCAGAGGCTCACCAAGGCGACATCACAGTCACATCACGGGAGGGCGAGGGAACGACGTTTACATTACGCCTCCCGCGCCTTCCTTTAAGGGCCCGACACCCAGGCGGCGTCGCGTGCTGACGTAGGTTAGTCGCAGCTCAGCGCGCCTTGGGGGCTGACGGTCGCCCTCGAATCGCCCGGTCCCGCCTTTTTGCATGTCTGAAGTGCATCGGCGCAAACGGCGGTGCCGACCGACGCGCCATCCGCGCATTCGAACGCATTTTGGCCGTTGGCCTCGTTACAATACCAGCCGCGTGAGCGTCCGAGGCAGTTGGATGCCGAAGGCTCCTTGGCGGGGGCCGGGCTCGCGGCACGGCACACGAGCGCGCCCAGTGCGGGGTGTACCTCGGGCGCGAGAACACCCACGGCATGCCAGGCGCACGCGACGGCCTGCAACATCTTCAGGTCATGATTTTTGGCTTCGGTCACTTGTGCGAGCGCGGCCGCCTTGAAATCGGCATCTGGGGCGAGCCTCGTAAACGTATAGAACCAGAGCTGGCGCGCCGCCGACCAGCCGATGCCCTCCGCCACGGACACATTCTTCAGCTCGTGCACGCCGCCCGCGGTCATGAGCGCAAAGGCACGATTGGGAATACCTGAATTGTAGTGAACGCCGCAGTAGTCATTCGTTCCGTCGGGCTTCGAGCATGGTGCTACTTTGCTGTAGTGGTCTACGCTTCCGCTTCCATCTCGAGTCGGATGTTGCATGTTGCGAATTCCCACTCCGGTCCTGTCGATTTTTTCGCCGATCGCAAAATTTCGATTTTCATCGTTGATCTCGAGGGCATTCTCGCCAGAGGCTCCCATCGCGTCGGAGAAAGACTCGTTGAGCGCGCCCGACTCGTTTTGGTAGACGAGGCGGGAGGTGTTTTGGGTAACGCCGTGAGCAAGCTCGTGAACGACGACGTCAAAAGCGGAGCATAAAGGTAAGAGCCTTCCTCCCTGCAGGTAGTTGCCGTCACCACAGTTGACAGTATTGAGAAACCAGGAGCTTGCCAGGTTCGTTGCGTTGGTTTCGTATTCGTTTCCGGCGGCGTCTAAAAATTTGGCATGAGCGACCACAGAAATTGGATTGAAGTACCCTGTCGTACTGAAACGAAGGTGCTTCTCCCTAAAGTAACGAATGGCGTGCATGGTGTTGTAGTGGGCATCAACGGCTGCGCCGCGAGCGGTAGCCGCCACGTCCCACGAGCCGAGCTTCAACGTGGTGATCGGCGCGGCCCCACCACCCCAGATGCTCGTGCTCACTTTCGGGTAACTCTCGGTCACCATGGCGTGCGCGGGCGTGAACGGTATCGGCGTAACGTCGATCCGGCGGATGTTCCCCGCTTCGCCGAGCGCAGTGAAGCGGACGCCCGGATTGTCGTCCCATACGTTCTGCGCCTCGTTCCGGAGCGCCACGAAGGCCCCCGTCGTTGCGTCGATGGTCACTGTGGCGGTCGAACAGCGATCCGTCTCGCGTAGAATTTGTACGCGCCAAACTAGACGCGGCGACCCTTCAGCCAGCGACACTCCGAGGGAATACCGGGGTGCGGCCTCGTTCCGGTGGACGACCATCCCGCAGAGTTCATCGAACTTTCCATTCGCCACTTCCGCGGCTTGCGCGGAAGAAACTGCAGCCGCGCGCGGGACCGTGGCGAGGTCGGCGCGAAAGCCTGATTGAAGCCACATGAGCGCTCCGCCTTTTGTAAAGCGCGCCGTGGAGTTGACGTCGAAAACCGTTATGTCCGTACCCTTGAGGTAGTGTTCGAAGCGCACGTAAGCGCCGTCTTCCTCGTCGGGTGTGGCTTCGTTCTTGGCCATTAGACGCAACTCGTCGGCGGCGTCACCTCCGTAAAGTGAGGCGCGGTAGCGTTCGAAGAACCCGCGCGCGGCGAGCTCCGGACTGGCTTCGGTGACGGCCACGGGATCACGTGGAGCAAGGAAGCGCACCGCCCTTTTCGAAGCGTCGATGTGAACGGCCCACGGGACACCCGTGTCTTGCTCGAGTCGGGCGCTGAGGTCCGCGGGGGCTGGAGCATCGGGACCCTTGCCGCACGCGACGGGGCCCGCACATGTGGTGATTAGCGAGAGGAGGAGAACATACGTAGGGCTCTTGCGCATTTCCCGCCGGTCGGCCGAAAGCGAGGGCAGTTGCGTAAATCCGACCGCCGCGGGTTCGACAACCCGCTCGCGAGCGGTACCCCGGACGCGACCGCTTTGGCCGGACCGTCATGGCTCCGAGCTCGACGAATACGTACGATCCATCTCGCCCGTCGCCAGGACCTCGCCCCGCTGGAGCACGACGAGGTCGACACGGCTGCACATCGCGACTGACCTTGGTGTCAGCGACTTTCACGCTCGACCTCGCGCGGCTTGGCGAGCACCCCGAAAGTGAAGCTGGCCGTTCCAAGCACGCCCCAGAACATGTTTTCGAGCCGGCCGCCGTTCCGGATGTTTACCGGACCGGGGGGGCGTCCCGGATAGGAAGACCCGGTCGCACTGGTTCCGACGGAAGGATTCGAACCTTCGTAAGAGGAATCAAAATCCTCTGTCCTGCCATTAGACGACGTCGGAATACGGCCGCCATGCTACCGCAGCCCCGCGCGAACGCCAAGATGAGACGTCGCGTCGAGATCCTGCACGACCGTTTTTTCGCGGACGGTTGGCGAACCTGTCGCGAGGCTTCGGGTGCGATCGCGGAGCGGCGCTGCGCCTAAAATCTGCGATTTGAGCGACTTTGAGCCGTTCACGAAGCCTGGACGACCCCCGGGGGGTGGGCAAGCCAGGGCCTATCGGCCCTGCGCGTCTTGTGGCGAGTAGACGCGCCGCTTCGCGCGGACTTGAAGGTAGCCGGCAAGCTGGTGGTCCACTTTGCCGCTTCGTAGGCTCAGCGCCGCGGCGACGTACTTCAGCGTGCGACGAAGCGAGCTTTTTCGAGACGGTAAAAAACTACGCAGCCGAGTGCTCGTCGCGCCTTGACAATGCGCTCCGGTGGGCCAGACCGCCGACATGTCAACCGCTACACCAAGCCGCTGCTCTTCTCCTAAATCTGTCGTCGTCGCGGGTCTCTTCACCCTTGCGTCGATGCTGGCGACCGTCTCCGCGTGCACCGCACCGTCGTCGGTCGAAGAGGCAACGACGGGAGCGAGCGCGAACGATCTCGTCGCTGCTCGCAAAATCCTCGCCGATGGCTCGACGCGGCTGGACGTCGCGTTTGCGGCCTACCGCGGCGAACTTCGCTTGCAAGGCGTTGACGGTTTTCAATCGTTTTGCCAGCAACTCAAATGGGGTCAGCTCGCGCCGGAGACCGTGGCCCAAGCGGCAGTTCGCGCCGGCCTGCTCAGTGCCGATGCAAGCGACAAAGACTGGATGTGGCAATTCAAACTTGCAATGCAGAGCGTCTGCCGCTGACTCACTCGCAGGCTGGCACTTTGCGGCGATTCATCGCGGTCTGAGGCGCCGACCGGAGACAACGGTTCTTCTTACAGTTTTGTTTCAAGACCTTGACGGTGCACAATGCGCTAGGCGTGCACCTGTCGATTTCGACCTCGAGACCGTCGGCTCGCTTCCAATGTTCGACGATGCAGCGGCCATGGCTTGCGGAGTCCGCGGGTCGGTAACACGGACTCGGCTTCGCCCAAGGCGCTGATGCGGTTCGTTGCCATACGGGCCGCCGAGTTTGCCCAAAACGCGCGCGCGTTCAACGAACCGTCGGTAAAGAACCTCGAGCACGCTGACTCGCTTCGTGAGCCCCGGGATGCGACCGTCGGCAAGGCGTCGTGCGAAAGGAGCGGGGCGATTTGCATCGCGTTGCGGATGTGCGCCGGCCAAGAAGGATGAACGAGCGCCAGTTCGAGGGGTCGCCTTCGTGGCCTGCAATGTGCAGCGCGCGGTGCGGACCTCGCGGCGATGTACGTTGCGACGACACGAGGGCACGAAGACATGAGCGCACCGAATCGAAACCACGCTGTCTCACTCGATTACTCGATGGCTGAGCTTCGCTTTGAGCGAGATGCCTTGAGGACACGAGTGAGGATTCTCGAGTCCGCGCTCGCGTGTATCGGTCGCGAGGCGGAGCTGCCATCGCGCGTGCCGGAAACTTCATTTATTGCGGTCCACCGGATCGCCAGCGTCGTGCGCCAGTCGCTGGAAGAGCCGGACGCTACCCCGGTGACGGGCTTGCGACCTGTCGCGTGCGCGAAGTGCTGATCTCCAACACGAGGTCTTTCGCGCTAACGTGACTCGACCGTGACCCAAGAACGAAAGCGCGTGTTACTCGAGAGCCTCGTCGCGCAGGTCGAGTCGGAGGTCGTCACGATGCGAAAGGCGGCCTATGACGCTGCCGAGGCCGCGACCCACGCAGAGGCGAAGCCGGAGAATGACAAGGATACGCGTGCGCTCGAGGCCTCGTACCTTGCTGCGGGTCAGGCCGAAAGAGTACGCGCGCTCGAGATCGCGCTAAGGCACCTCGTTGGTCTCGAGCTGCAGGACGTTAGCGCGTCAAAGCCCATTTGTGCATCTGCGGTAATCACGCTTGAGGACGCTGCGGGAAACCGGGCCGTTTACTTTATGTCGCCCCACGGCGGAGGGCTAAAACTCAATCTAGAGGAGACGACGATTCAGGTGGTGACGCCGCAATCGCCGCTTGGAAAAGCGCTTCTCGGGCGCGTGCTGGGGGACACGATTGAGCTCCGCGGCAAAGCTGGATTGAGAGAAATGTCGATCGTCGACGTTTGGTAGGCGTCGCGTTGTTCGTGACGCGACGCGGCGACGAAGACTTGACCTTCTTGACGAACGAGAGCACAGCACCGCGCAGATGTTGACTCAACTCGTTGCCTCTATCGTCCGGCGCCTGCGTCGCAACCGCAAACGCTACATGCCGGCACTGATTCTCGCCGGGGGATGACTATTGTTTGCCGCTGCGGCTCGTGGGGGGCCAAGCGAACCGCGTCATAGGCGCTTTCGACCGTGGTTCAGGGCGAATGCGTTCCTCAGTCTTTGCGCCGTACGTTCGTCGATGGATTCGGGGAAAGCCAGACGCGCGTAGTCGTCTTGCCTGACGGCCCGAATCACACCGGTCGGCCGGGGACGTAGCTGCCGCGTTATGTCGCGCACTTCGGAGAGGAACGCGGGCGGGACCCTTCCGCGCGCCACGCATACCCGGACGGCTTCCCTGTCTGCGTCGCGAAGCCTTAGGCAAAACACTTCGTTTCGACGCCGTGCCGCCCAAAGCGCGAGGAAGATGAGCCCGATGACGCCGCCTACGTACGCCGCATCCATGGTTTATCCAGACTATTTGAGTGAGCCGAAGCCGCCGCTGCGACGTGAGCCGTCCGAATTCCGAATGCCTTTCTCGGGCTCCGCACTCGTCGGCACATCCGTCGGGTCGCCACCCTTTTCGCTCGTTAGACGTGTTGGCGCGTCCGGATCTGCGGCGCGGTGGGCTTTGCGAACCCTCGGCGCGCGAGCCATCTCAGCCGACATAAGACGAGCCGCTCCGGCGATTGAAGCCACGGGAGGTGTGGGCGCCGCGTCTCGGGTGGCTGAGCGCCGCGACGCGCACCCGCTGGTACTGATGGTAAACGCCAGCGCGGGTACGAGTACGAGCGACACCCTGCTCGACGCGAGAACTAACCGTCGTGTTGCGACAAACACGTTCATGCGCGGCGGTCTTAGCACCACCGGCGCGTCGCGCCACCGGTGATACGGTGCCGCCGGCATGAACAGCCCACTCCGGACCGCGGCGTTCGCTTCCTTTGGCGTCGTGGGACTCGTCTTCACGCTTCTGGCGCTCACACCGAATTCCGTCGCGCACGCCGAGGCGCAAGGGTCTCCTGCCTGCCCCGAGCTTCCGTGCTCTGTTCTTCGGAGCTGCTCGAGCACGGGCGTGGCCTGCCGGCCCGACGACCGCTCGTGTACAGAACGCGCACGCGGTAACGATCTCGAGGTCAAGTGTGAGCAGGCGTGCGACGATGGCTCGAGACTTATCTATTGCCCCCCGGATACGGGACGCTCTGATTCACGCGTCGTATGGATATTGCTCGCCGTCGCCTTGCTCCTTACCGTTGTTGGGAGCTCGCTTTTGGTCTTCATTTTCAAGAAAAAACAGGCTTAGTCGACCGCAGCGCCTGACGGCTTTACGGGAGGCGCAAGGAGGATGTCGTTGCCAAGCGCTTTGGCGACGCGCCGCGCTCGATAGCCCTCTTTCGACGCGACTCGGCGGACGTCATCGACCTGCCGCGCAGCCATTGCCGCGCTCACATGACCCAAGATGAATTCGCGTTCGGCGGCGAACTGCGCGAGCTCCTCGAACCGCTCCTTCACGAGCCACTCGACTCCATTCGCGTCGTGAACGCCCAAGAACTCACGACCGCTCGGATCGGTCAGGCTTTCGCGCATGATTTCGCGCAGCGGCGCCGACTGGAGCGTGGCGCCGAGCAAAACGAGCTGCGCCCGCCGCAGCGGTAGTGAAGTGCTTACAACGTCCTGGCTAAGAGCCTCGCTCAATGGGAGGGCCAGCTTCCAGCGTTCTTCGATAGCTAGGCCACTCGTGTCAACGTCGCCCACCGCGATAAGGCTGACTACGGCGTCGATATGCGCCCAAGCGAGAAGCGTTGGCGTATCCAGTTTAGCCCGGGCGTGAATGGCTTTCCCACTGTCGGCGCGCGCGTGTTCGCACGCGAGGATTGCGTGTACTCGCTTGCGAAGCGTTGCCTTGACGGGTTCGACGTCCACGTCGACGGCCCTCATGAAGGCAAGTCCCTTGGCCACGTCTTCGAAGCGCGAGTCGAGCGCCTGCGTCGCCTCTTTCGTCGGGGTGTTGTCCTGCACGTCCCAACCCGTTGTGAGATAGGAGAGGTGCTCTGAACTGAGCGCCACGCGCAGCGGGTCGTGCAAAGGGCGAAATCTAAGCCTCACCAACGCCTCCGCGATCGACGGCACGCCGCGTCCGTCGAGTTCGGCGGCGAGCGCTGCGTACGGCGATGCGTCGCTCGCCGTAACGGCTCGAAAATCGGTTAGCACATGGTACTTGAACGCGCCGAACGCCCAGAAAAAACCGCTGTCGAGTTCACCTATGGGTCGTAGGTATTCGAGCGTCGCGCTGAGATCGCGGAAGACCACCCAGTCCAACGGCGCGCGAGTGGCGCTCGCTGCGAAACCCAAGCCGAGTGCGAGCGTCGAAGGGGCAAGTGGGCCGCCGTCGCGGCGTGACGGAACCGCTCGGAAGATGTGCCCATGCGTCTCCTTGAACTTGTTGTTGTAGAGGACGAGCGCGTGCTCCGCTCCCGCGCCGTTGGAGTAGGCGTAGACGTCATCGTCGACGTGGCCGTCACTGCCCTCTTTGACAAAGTCGTAAAGCACGAAACGTTCGACGCCGCTAAAAAGGTAGCGCTTTCGCAAAAGAGGGAAAAGTTCACGCTCGTGTCGCTCGACGAGCGTCTCGTTCACCGACTCGTCCCACTTCGCTCGTCGGTATTCCATACCGTATTTTTCGTGTAAACCTTCGACTTGGCCATGACCGAACATCGGTAACCCCGGCATGGTGCACATGAGCGTTGCGACACCAAAGTACTTGTCGTCGCTTCCGAACTGAGCGACGGCCGTCTCTTCATCGGGGTTGTTCATGAAATTTACGAAGCGTTTCAGGATCTCGGGCTCGAAATCGAGAACGTTCTTGATCGTTTGGCGATATTTCTCGTTCTCCTCGGACTTCAGCATATTCATGAAAGCCGAATTGTAAACACGGTGCATCCCGAGCGTGCGAACGAAGTATCCCTCCATCATCCAAAACGCCTCGGCGAGCAAAAGTGTGTTTGGGGCACGCTCTCTCACGGCGTCCACCACCTCGCGCCAAAATTCGAGCGGAAAGACGCGATCGAATTCCTCGGCGGTCATTGCGTAGTTCGAGCGCGAAGGGATAGCGCCGCCGCTCCCCGGGAGCGGAAACCAAAGGCGTGAAAAGTGCCTTTTAGCGAGTGTCATTGCGGCATCGAAACGGATAATCGGGAACATACGCGCTACGTGAAGAATCGTCTCGATGACGGCGCGGCGCACTTCGGCTCGTGTGTAATCGAGCTGGGCCGTATCGTTCCACGGCATGCTCGTGCCGTCGTTGCCGTGATAAATAAATCGGTCTTCACCGCTCTGCCGATCGTGGCGCCTGAAAACTACGGCGGCGTCGGTCTCGTCCCAGTATCCCTCTTCAATGAAAATCCCGACGCGCGCATCTTCCGACAAGTCTGGTCCGCCAAAGCGATAGCCAGGAAACGGAGGCTGCGAGGCTTGGATAAACCAATCCGGGTGGTTCACGACCCACTCTGCGTCGATACCAACGTGATTCGGAACCATGTCGGCTGCGAGGCGGAGTCCGCGATTCCACGCGCGTTGCTTCAAGTTCTCGTAGGCTTCATAGCCTCCAAGTGACGGCGCAATGTCGTACTTCATAAGCGAATACGCAGACGCGACAGCATCCGCATCGCCGCGCATCTGCTTTATTTTTTTCGAGGCGTGACTTCGCTCGAAAAGGCCGATAAGCCACAGTCCTGTAAATCCGCGACGCGCGAGTGTTTCGAGCTCGGCGTCCGGAATTTGGTCGAGACGCTCGATCGATCGTGCGTATTTTTTCGATAGTTGATCGAGCCAAACAAAGACCGTCTTTGCCACGAGGACGACGTGCGGCATCCAGTCGAGGTCGGCGCTGAATCGCTTCGGTTCATCGTCGACCTTGCCGTGTCCAAAGTGCATAGCGTCGAGCACGGGAGCGCCGGGGCCAGGGCCACCTCGGTGGAAGTACTGCTCTTCCTCGCGGACAAAGTCTTTCGCGCCGAGCAGGCGGCGCCACAAGGCAAGCTGGTCGAGACCGAGCGCGTGGCCCCAGCGCTCTTCGATGTACGTGAGCTGCGCCAGGATGGACGCGGGAGCCGCTCGGCTCGGTGCAAGCAGGAGGTCAATGAGGCTCTCGCCGGCGTGCCCGCGCGGACCAAAAGCAGGCGCGTCGTCTCTGAAAAAGCGACGCGCTTCGTCGACGAACGCGCCGTATGCAGGGCCGAGGCCATCGTCGCTCACGAGCGTTCGAACGCTGTCATAGGCGGGGTTTTGATTCGTGATCCAGAGCAAGATAAGCTCTTCGGTCACTCCGTCTTCGACGGCTTCCTTTTCTGGGCTGTACGGCCCAGCAGGATCGTGCCGAATCACCGTTTCCGCAGTCTCCTCGCGCATTTTGTTGTAGATTGCAGGTTTCGGAAAGGCGGTAAGAAAGGCCACCACCGTTTCGTGCGCGGCCGGTCCGAGACGCTCGGCGAGGCGACTGCGGAGGCTGCCGAACACGTCGTGATAGCGTTCTCGGTAAAGCCCGATCACAGCGTGGAAAATTTCGTGGACGAGCACCATCGCCGCAAGCTCGGCAGGCCGAACGCGACGTTTGGGGTCGGTATCCACGGTTCGTTCGTTGATGCGTTCGGCGAAGCGTCTCGCCTCCCCGGTGTCTGCAAAGGCGAGTTCGCCGCGCGCCGAGAAGTAGGCGTCGTCGGAGCGGGTAGGGAAGTAAGCGTCGCGAGCCGTCTTCCGAGCATGCATGACCAGTACTTAGCGCGGCAGGCGCTCGGCGCCCACGCTGAAACGACGCGCAAGGCGGCACCCTGACCTACGTTTGCCTGTTTGTCACGCGGTGGAAGGTAGGTCATCGAGAGCGCCTCTCCCACGACGCGGGTGGGGCCTGCAACCTGTGCGCGAGGGTGTGAGGGTCGACAGGACACGAGCCGATTGGCGATCGAGCCGTGGACGCGACGGGTATACTTTCTCAGGCTTGCCTCCGTACGAGATGCCCAGAGTCGGCGAAATCATCGCCGGCAAGTACCGCCTCGAAAAGGTCGCGGGTGAGGGCGGCATGGGCGTCGTATACGCCGCCGAGCATCTCGTTCTCTGCCAGCGTGTTGCCGTGAAGGTGCTCCTTCCAAGTGCGGCGATCTCCGAGCTGGTGGTCGAGCGGTTTGCTCTGGAGGCGCAAGCCGCCGCGCGTATACAGAGCGAGCACGTGGCGCGGGTGATGGACGCTGGCAGTACGTCTACCGGCGCACCCTTTCTCGTGATGGAATATCTCGAGGGTTGCGATCTCGCTGAATTGCTCAAGGTCGAAGGACCCCTCCCGCTCGCGGATGTTGCCGATTACCTTCTACAGGCACTCGAAGCGCTCGCCCACGCCCACGCGGTGGGCCTCGTCCATCGTGATATCAAGCCCGCCAACCTGTTCCTAGCGTGCCGTCCCGACGGTGGCAATATTCTCAAGATGCTTGATTTTGGCATCTCGAAAGCGGTGCGCGCGACGCCTGCGCAAAAGGCGCTCACCGGGCACGCTGTTTTGGGCTCACCTGCCTATATGTCACCCGAGCAGCTTCGGAACGCGAAGGACATCGATGCTCGCGCTGATATCTGGTCCATCGGCGTCGTGGCTTATGAGCTGCTTACGGGCAAAACTCCTTTTGACGGAGACGGTGTTGGTGAGATCTTTGCGGCCATTTTGGAGAGGGACCCAGCCCCCGTGCACACGATCAGCACACACCCGCCGCGGCCGGTGCGATTGCCGCCAGAAATATCGACCATTGTAGCGACCTGCCTCAAGCGCAAACCCGAAGATCGCTGGCCCGACGCGGCCGCCCTTGCGCGCGCCCTCAAGCCGTTTGGGACCGGCGCATTCGCTCCTGCTGTCGAACGCTCCGAACAAGTCTTGTCGCGCGCCCGGATGCTCACCGCTCCCGAGATCGCGACAGGCAGCCATCTTCTCCCCGCGGCGTTTGTGGCGCCCTCCGAGCGAGGGTCGAGGGACGCCGTAAAGTCGAAGGTTCGCAGCATCCAAGGTCTTACCGTGACGCGGTGGGCGGCCGCGGCTGCGGCGGCATTGGCCGTCGTCGCGTTGGTTGGAAGCGTCGCAGCTTTGCGGACCAAAGAATTTGCGACCTCGCATGAGCGCGTGAACGAACCACGGATTCCGCCTCCGCCCGCCCCTCGGGTCGGTCTATCGGAGGCTGCGAACGAGATATCAAAAGGGGTGACAGAAGACGGTGATCGGCGTGTGTCGTTAGCAAACGACGAACCCGACGCGTCCGCGGTCTCGGAGCCGCCCCGTTTTCGGAGAAACCTGAAGGCTGGAAGCCCGACACGGCCGAAGTTTCTCAACAGCCGAGAATGAGTCGAACTCCACTTCGCAGACTCCGCGTTACAACGCGCCTCGCGGGTTTAGGGATGCTCGCCGCGACTACATTCGTAAGCGTCGGGCAAACGCAAGCGCAGCTCGCGCAGCCCAGCGCTACGAATGAAGGGCGCGCGGAAACACTCTTTCGAGCAGGCGAAAGAAACTTCGATTCGGGGCAGTTCAAAGAGGCTTGCGGTGATTTCGCAGAGAGTCTCCGGCTAGGACCGAAGCTGGGCACGTTGCTCAATCTGGCGCTTTGTCACGAAACGGTCGGAAGGACCGCTACGGCGTGGAGTGAGTTTCACCACGCGAGTGCGTGGGCCGCTCAAAATGGTCAGAAAGACCGGCAAGACTTCGCGCGGAGACATGCCCTAGTACTTGAAGCAAAACTCCCGCGCATTTTGCTTCAGTTGCCCACCGATCGAGCGATAGGGTCGGTCGACATCGACGGTGAGCCTCTTCCTGACTCACGCTGGTATTTGCCCGTCTTTCTGGATCCAGGCGAACATTCCGTCACGCTCAGCGCTCCTGGTAAGCAACGCGGCATCGTGAAATTCCGCGTCGTCGCTTCGCCCACGGAACAACTCGTCAGTGTGCCTGCCCTCGACGATGAGCGACAGGCCGAACCCTTGCCTTCCCCGAAGGCCGTGCCTGCATCCGACCCCGACCGCGTCCGTCGAATCGTGAGTTACGCGACCCTCGGAGTCGGAGTTGGGAGCCTTGCCGCGGGAACCACGTTCGGAATTTTGGCAATCGGTAAGCGCGACGAAATTGGCTCGCGTTGCGTGGCCGCCCGTTGCACGGAGGCCGGCGCGCAGCTCTACCGCGATGCACAGGCTAGCGCGGGGTTGGCCACGGTAAGTCTTGCGGTCGGCGTTGTCGCAAGCGCCGTTGGCACGTGGCTCCTAGCGACCAGTCGATCTCGAAGCCCAGGAATTCCCGCGCCGTCCCGCATCGGACTCTCCTCCCGCGCAGACGTCAAGGGTGCGGCATTCGGCGTATGGGGCACTTTTTGAGGCGTTTCCGCGGCGCAATCGTGATCGCGTTCGGTGCGTTGAGCCTCGGCGTGGCGGGGTGTTCGTGGGTTCTTGGCGTGGCGGACGACCCCGTTCTGGTCGACGACGGCTCGCCCGACGCGAACCTGCAGCCTTACCTTGCCTCAGACGCGAAGGCTGAGGCCGAGTAGCATGGAGCGAAGTGGCGCTTCCTGACGACGTCGAAGCCAAGTTGCTCGAGCGGCTAACCGCACGCGAGCCGCGCGCGTTCAACGAACTCGTTACGACGTACGGTCGCCGCGTTTCAGCGCTCGTTTTTAGGATGCTTGGCAATCGAGCGGAGGCCGAGGACATCACGCAAGAAGTCTTCGTGCAGGTCTTCAAAGCGATTGGCACATTCCGGGGCGAATCGAAGCTCTCGACGTGGATTTACCGAATCGCCGTCAACCTTTGTAAAAACCGTTCAAAGTACCTCCGAGTTCGCCACGCGAATGAGCAAGACGAACTCGAGGCGGTCGTGGAGCGCGTCGACTTGGGCGAGGCGCGGCGGGCGAATGTGGCGCACATCGAGAGGCCTGATGAGGCCATGGCCGGTCGGCAAGTCGAGAAGATCGTCCAAGACGCTATCTTAAAGATAGAGCCTGGTTTCCGTGAGTGCTTGATCCTTCGCGATGTTGAGGAGTTGAGCTACGAGGAGATTGGCCAGATTACGGGACTCGCTGCCGGCACGGTAAAAAGTAAAATATTCAGGGCACGAGCCCAACTCAAGGAGATCGTCGAACGTGAGCTCGGCGAGAAGATTCGATGACCGACGCGCCTGAAGGCCGCAGACCGGAGGAGCCTTCGCGAGAGGGAATCGACGACCTCGAATTGCCTGAGTTGCCTGAGGTGAGTGCGCTGCTGAAGCGCTCACTCGGTTCGGTGCGCCACGACGACGACAGAGACCGCTTTTTACTCGCTTCCGTTCAGCGGAAGCTCCGCCAGCGCTCCAAAGGAAAGTTCTATGCGGACGGTTGGAGTACGGGCGCGTCGCGCGTGAATTATGCGCTCGTCGCGGCGGTCATGCTCGTCGTGATCGTGGCCGTTTATCTCACCCTCGGTCCGACCGGCGTTTCCTTTCACTAAAGGCGCGATACACGCTCTGTCGGTACTTCGCGACCCGTCGTCGCACTACACGAGGCCTATAGGTACTCGAGTCCTTATTTTAGGGCCCGCGGTACACTGGCCCGGTGGTTATTACGAGACGCGAGTTTCCTTCACCTCTAGAGCTGGTGTACGACCTTCCCGAGCTTCTCCTCGTCCTCGATGTGGAGACGCTTCGGATTGTGGATGTCAATCGAAGCGCAAGCGGTCGCCGATGAAGCCCTCGAACGTTCGTTCGAACGCTTTGTTCGGGAGTTGGAGCTCGCGTCGTTTCGTGATCGCCATCAAGCCGTTTGCGACGGGCACGAAGTGGATGTGACCGTGGTACCGCGAGTGCGGAGCGACGGGCACGAAGTCGAGATCGAGGAGAGCATGTTTGCCGTCCTTGACGTGCACGGGCGTCCGCAGCGCATCGCGAGCATCGCACGTGACGTGACCGAACTTGCGCGGCTGAGACGCGCGACTCAGGTACTCACCGACGCGGGACATCTTCTGCCTGCTCTTGCCAGAGCCGGTTCGGAGAAGATGCTGGAGTTGGTTAGGTGCGCGGAGCTTGTTGCCAAAGATCGGGATGCGACCGTGCTGACCCTCGGTAAAACCGGCGCGGGAAAGACTTGGCTTGCGAGGCGTATCCATCAGATGAGCCCTCGTGCAGGCAAATCATTTTTGGAGATTAATTGCGCGGGCCTCGCACAGCAACTCGTTGAGTCGGAGCTCTTCGGCCACGAGCGCGGCGCGTTCACTGCCGCCGCGACACAAAAGCGAAGTCTGGTAGAAACCGCGGAGGACCTCAACGCATCCAGCTCGCCCGCTCGTCGAGCTGCCGAACCGTAGGTTAAGGTAGTAGAGTCTTCTCATGAGGCGCCCTGGCGCGGTTGCAGTCGCGTGGGAAATCTTCAAGAAGGACGTTCTTATCGAGCGTCGTACCGGCGAAATTGTCGCGACCGCGGGGGTGTTTTCGATTGTCGTCGGGTTCCTCGCGAGCATGGCGTTTCATGTCAGTGAGAAGACGAACGCCGCGACGGCTGCCGGGACCATCTGGATCACGATCTTCTTCGCCGCGACGCTCTCGTTTGGACGTATTTGGCAGCGGGAGCGCGAGGAGTCGGCGCTCACCGGACTCTTGGTCGCACCCATCCCGCGTGGGTCGATCTTCGTCGGCAAAGCGCTCGCGACGTTCGGGATGATTCTCGTGATCGAGATTCCGCTCGTCTTGCTTTGTCTTTTGCTGTTTCAAATCGATTTTTCGAACGGATTCGGCCTCCTTAATGCCACGCAGGATCCGCTCGCGCAGGCAACCTCCGGTGCCGAGCTCCATGTTCATGTGGAGGCGTTTGTCGCCCTTCTCATCATGGGGACAGCGTCGCTCTCTTTCGTCGGGACGCTTTTCGGCGCGATGACCGTTCGAACTCGCGCCCGCGACCTCGTGCTCGCGATCGTGCTCTTTCCTTTGCTTTCACCGGTCCTCATCTGCGGCGTTGTTGGCACGCGCAAAGCCTTCGAACTCCAGCCGTTCGACAGTTATTCAGGATTTCTCGGTTTGATGGCGATGTCGATGGCCATTACCCTTACGCTCGGTATTGGCCTCTTCGGTGCGCTCGTTGACGATTGACGATTGACTACAACGCGCTAATCGCTCTGAATGACGGAGGCGAGCTCGGAGGCTTGCGCGTCAATCTGGGTCGCATCGAGCGCCAACCCTGTCATCTCGCCAAGGGCATACACACCGGGCGCGATGCGACCATGCTCGGTTTGCACGACGTAGCCGCTTGGTCCAAGGCTCACGCGTGCGCCCGCTTGCGCGGCGAGCTCGTACGCGGGGGCGCGAGGAGCATCCACCAGTAAGGCATCGGCGTCGTATCTCTTCTCGTCGCCCGCGGCATTACGCACGACTACGCCGCGGACGCGACTCGAGCCGCGAACGCGCACGGGTTCTCCCTCGACAACAAGCGCTTTTTGGTCGCTCACGGCCGCGAGAGCGCTCGCATAGGAGGCTCCGAAGGGACCACCACCGGGCGACGTTACGACCACGATTCGGGAGCCGACCACAACGCCTCGTGCGAGCAGCCAACCCGCGGCGCGAGCGCTCATGACACCGGGCACGTCGTTTCCCTCAAACGCGAGCGCGCCGTCGTGCGCGCCGCACGCGAACACGAGCGTCCGCGCCTCGATTACCTCCGCGCCGAGAGGGCCGACGACGAGCAAATCGCGCCCGTACATTCCGCCCGCAACCGTCTGGTGGCGCATCGTAATCGCGCCAACGGATACTTTTTGCATGAAGAATGCACGTGTCGGCTCGAAGCGATGCGCGTCGTGAGGGTCGAGCGCGGTCGTGCCTCCTCCGGGAGTCAGGTTTTCATCGATCACCTCGACGGCGCGACCGGCGTGCGCGAGGCGAGAGGCTATGGCCATGCCCGACGGGCCCGCCCCAATCACGACGACGTCGGGTTGGCGGCGGACGGCAGTGCGCTGGGGTTGCGGTGCGACTGGCAACTTGCCCAGTCCGGCAACCCTTCGCGCAAAGGCCTGCATGACAGTTTGAACGCCAGGCACCCCCGCAAAGAGCTCATGGTGATTCATGCCTCCCGGGAAAAACCAGTCGGTGACACGAAGGAGGTCGACGTCGCGTGAGCCGAGCCTATTTTGCGAGACCACGACGGTTCCGTCAGCCACGGGAACCTGGCAGGTCATTACGTTCGGTACGTTGTCGACACGGGCGAGGCAGCCGTCACACGCGGCGCGCATACACGACGGGCCGCGCGGGCGATGAAACTTAGGGCTGCGCGCGAGCGTCATGTGACCCGCGGCGAGCAGTGCGGCGGCGATAGGCTCGCCTCGCTCCGCGCGGATTGCCTTTCCGTCGAGCGTGAGGGTTACGGGATCCCGGAGCGGAGACAGGCGGCCTGACGACACGACGCGCGAAGCCTAGCAGCTCGAGGTCACGCTGAGGGGGTCGACACGCAGAAGGGCCCAACCGGCGCCTCAGCTCTTTACTTTCGACGCACGACTAAAGACAGTGCAGGACTTCTAAATGGCGACGCAGAACCTATGAAGGAAAACCTTGGCGTGTTTGGAGGGAGTTTCAATCCTCCGCACATGGCTCATCTTCTTGCGGTGACGGTCGCTCTCGCACGGTTCGAGCTCGAGCGGATTCTCGTCGTGCCGACGTTTCGACACCCGTTCGCGAAAGAACTTGCGCCTTACAAGGATCGCGTCGTGATGTGCGAACTCGCGATGGGGTGGCTACCGGGGGTCGAGGTCTCACGCGTCGAGGAGGAACTTGGTGGCGAGAGTCGCACGCTGCGCACGCTCGAACATCTTCGCGCGCAGCATCCTGAAGCCTCTTTGCGTTTTATTATGGGCGCCGACCTTGTCGTCGAGGCGCCGAAGTGGTTCGGCTTCGAGCGCATCGTGCAGCTCGCACCGCCTATCGTTCTTGGCCGCGTCGGCGTGACGTATCCGGGAGCTCCACCCGCGGTGCTTCCAGCGATCTCGAGCACGGAGGTCCGCGCGATGATCGCCGAAAGTCGGTGGGAGGACGCGGCTCCCTGGGTTCCGCGAAAGGTGCTCGACCACGCGCGCTTGCGACGGCTCTACGAACCTTTACGCGGCGACGACCCTTCGTCATGAGATCGACATGAAGGTTTTTATTCTCGGTGCTGGAAAAGTCGGGTCGGCGCTCGCGCGCGCGCTCAAGAGCTATGGCGACAGCGTGACGCTCCGCGCAGCGCGAAAGGGCGTGCCATCGACACGCATTGACGCCGATGTTCTTGTCCTTGCGGTGCGCGAGCGTGAGCTTGGGCGCCTCGCCGCCGACCTCGCCGCGTCGGGTGTCCTCAAGCGCAATGCCATCGTCGTTCACAATGCGGGTTCGCTTTCGGCTGAAGCTCTCGCGCCTCTTCGATGTGCGTGCGCGGGCGTTGCGCAAATGCATCCCATGATCTCGTTCGCTTCGACGGCATTCGTCCCGACACTCACGCGCGGCCACTGCCACGTGAAGGGTGACGCGCTTGCGGAAAAGCGTGCGCGCACGCTCGCGAAGCACCTGGGAATGACCCCGCGTAGTTTCGCGCAGCTCGACGTCGTGGGCTATCACGCCGCGGCCGGGCTCGTCGCCAACGGCGCGGCTGCACTCGCCGCACTTGGCGCAGAGTTGCTTGTGCTTTCCGGAGTTCCCAGAAGCGATACCGCAAAGATGCTTGGGCCCTTGTTGCGGTCGGTGGCGGAAAACGTCGAGAAGCTTGGTTTTCCTCACGCCTTGACGGGCCCAGTCCGCCGTGGCGACGCCGCGGGGATGGAGCGTCAGATTCACCTGCTCGCCGCGCGCCTACCGACGGCCGTTCCGCTTTTTGTCGCGAGTGCGCTTGCCCAGCTTCCGCTCGCACGGGTCATCGGTGACGCCACGCCGGAAGCGTTCGATGAGCTCGAGGCCCTCCTCGCCTCGAAAAGCAACGTTCAAATCGTGTAGCAGGTGCGCGTCGAGACGCCCGAAATTTCCTACGTTGTGTGCACTTTCGTAGCTCGAGCCGCTCTCGTTGGGAGACGTGACGGAGGCGGGCGCCCTCCTTGAACAGGCCGAGCTTTCGACTACCGTGTCCCGCGCTTGGCCCTCCCCGCAAGACCCCCACTTTTTTCGGTCGCTATCTCAGACGTGGGCTCGGGCGTAGCCGCCGGGCTGCCCGTATCGCCCGTATCGCCGCCCTTGCCTTCGCGAGCGTCGGCCACGGCGACAGCGCGAGACTCACTGCACGTTTCAGGAGCCTCTGCCGACGAGCGACCGGAGGCGTGCGACCGAGGCTTTTCGGCGTTTGACGAATGGCTCACGTCGAGCGCGGGCATGGGAGTCGTCGTTTTACGCGTTCCGGCGTCCATCCAGCTCGCCGTGGTCGCGCACACGCGGCGTCGCTTGCGCGCGCGCGCGGTGGCTACGCTTGATGTTTTTAGCGATGCTCGCACGCGCGTCTACGTGCCTCTTTTTCGCGAATTAGCGACGCATTTGGGGCTCGGGCTCGTGCCGGGCGACCCTCAGGCGTGCGCGGAGGTGGTGGCTCAGGCTGCCTCGGCAAAGCGAACCGCCGTTCTCGCGCCGCTGCCGATCGCAGGGTCGTGGGATTTCGCGGTCGCGACCGAATTCGCTCTCGCTTCGTCCGATCAAGCCCGCGTTTTCGTGACGCCGAACGATGCGCCAAGGTGGGACTCGGCGCGCGTCTTCGAGATCGACGCCGTCCTCACCGCTTCGGACAAGGTCCGCTGGCTGCGCGCGATAGCGGAAGAGGCGCAAGACGAACTGCCGACGAACGATGTTGCAGCCCTTGAGGCTTGGTGGGCACGGGCTCGTCGCGCCGTTCCGGTCGAACGCGCGCTGTCGAGCGTTCTAAGCATTCCCAGTTCGCTGAGCACATCCGCCCGTGAACTCGTCACCTGCCTTGCGCTCGCGGGGCGCTCACTTTCCCCCGGTTCGCTTTCAAGACTCGACTCGAAAAGCGACGGGCTCGAGGGCGACGTTCAGGAGTTGGTCGCCTTAGGGCTTGTCTTTCGTCACGGAGATCTCCTCTCCTTGACGGCAGCGTCGGACTTCGGCGCGCTCGAGGCGCAAGCCCTTGAGTCCGATCGATCCGCAGCGGCGAATGTACTCGTCGACGGGGGAGGCTTCGAGCCTGATCCGTGGGCGTACGCCCGCGCTGCCGAGCTGCGTATTCCGGTCGATGCGTCCAGTGGACCGCAAGGCGTTGAGGCCGCCGACGCTACATTCGAACAAGCGCTTCGTGGGTGTGGCGACGAGACGGCCGCCGCGGAGATTGCGTCGCGCTGGTTCGATGTCGTCGCGCGCATCGGGGGGGAACGCGGCTTGTTCCTGCGCATGAAGGGGGCTCGGCGCGCACTTACCATGGGGGACGCCTTCGAGGCTCAGCGGTGGTGCGAGAGCGCGATGGCGGTCGAGCCCGAGAGTCCAGCCGTGGCGCTGCTCATGGGTCGAACGCTCATGCAACGTGGTGATTTTGTATCCGCGCGCGTCTCGCTGAAAAAGGCAGAAGGCGCCGCCGACAGCGACGAACTCCGAGCGAGCGTGGCCTCGGAGCTTGCTGAACTAAGTTATGTCGGTGGCGACCTTATCGCGGCTGCCTCGTACGCCCACCGCGTTCTAGAACTGGCGGTAACCGCTGCGACGCGCCTTGCAGGTCGCAATACGCTTGGCAAGATTCACCTCACCGCGGCTCGCTGGGACTGCGCCGACCAACACTTCGCCGAAGACGCGCTCACCGCTTCGGCTGCGGGAGAGCCCGTGGCCGAGCTCCGAGCGCGCCTTAACCGCGGCATTGCGCTCATGTCGAAGGGCTTGCTCGATGACGCTCGCGCGACGCTCGAACGTGTCCTCGAAGACGGCGCTCGATGGGGCCAAGATCGGGCGCGTGCCTACGCCTTCGCTAACCTCGGCGTCATCGCGTATCGCCAGCGCGACTATGGCGCTGCGCTTTCGCGTTGGGACGAAGCCATTCGCTTTCGTCAGACGCTTCGGGGACGTGTCGCGACCGCTCACACGATAGCGAACTTGGCGGAGCTCCGCTTGCGCCTCGGTCTTGTCGCCCACGCGGAGCACGCCGTCGCGTTCGGTCGTCGCCTCCTGCTCGGGGCGTCCGTTCCTGCACGTGCCGCGCACTATCGGCGTGTGAGCGCTCAGATCGCGCTTGCCAGGCACAATACGGACCTCGCTCGGAGAGAAATCGAAGCCGCGCAAGCGGACGCCGAGTTGTCCGGCGACAAGGGTGTTTTGAGCGCGGTCCTCTTCGTCGCGGCTCGCGTCGCCCTTGAAGACGGCGATCTGACGCGCGCGTCCGGGGCGATCGCCGAGGCGGAAAACCTGGCGACGGGCGCGCATGCCGACGCCGAAGTCGCGGTTCTTCGCGCGCATGAGCTGCGCGCACGAGGAGCACTGCCCGGTCCCGTGCTGGCGGCCGCCGTGGCAGCACTCGCGTCCGTTCGCGATTGCGGTGAAGAGGACCTGCTCGCGGAGACTCACCTGCTGCTCGCCACGCTCTATCGTGAGGCGGGCGACGTGCGGAACGCGCAGGCTCACGGTGCGCGTGCGTGGGCTGCGTGCGACCAAGTGGCCGCGGGCCTTCCCGCAGACCTCCGTGCCGCGTTCCTCGCGAAGCCCGAGGTGATGGCCGTTTCTCGGCTTCACGCAGCGCTCGCTCAGCAACCGGTTGAACTCGAGCGCGAGCCCGAGGAAGAAGCGCCGCGTACTCAGCGACTCTTGCCGCGCGTCGAGGTGGGCCTCGGCCGCGAGATTATTGGAACGGATCCCGAGATCCGAAACCTGCTTGTTGCGATTGGTAAAGTCGCGCGCTCGAACAGTACGGTGCTTATCCGGGGCGAGAGTGGCACGGGCAAAGAGCTGGTCGCCGAGGCTCTCCATCGCGCGAGCGAGCGAGCGACTGGACCGCTCGTAAGTGTGAATTGCGCCGCGCTCGTCGAGACTCTCCTCCTTTCCGAGCTCTTCGGACACGAGAAGGGGGCCTTCACTGGGGCGGCGGCGCGGCGGCGCGGTCGCTTCGAGATGGCCGAAGGCGGAACGCTGTTTCTCGATGAAATCGGTGACATCTCGTCGCGGACGCAAATGGCGCTCCTTCGGGTTCTCCAAGAGAAAACGTTCGAACGGGTCGGGGGCGCGCATTCGATCCGCGCGAACGTCAGGGTGATCTGCGCCACGCACAGAGACCTAAAAGCGATGGTCGAGCGTGGCGAGTTCCGCGAAGACCTTTACTACCGACTCCGCGGTATCACGCTCGACGTTCCGCCGCTCAGGGCACGTCTCGGTGACTTGCCACGTATTGCGAGTCACTTGCTTGCTCGCGTGGCGACCGAGCGTTCGGAAAGGCCAAAGACACTTTCCGACGAAACCATCGAGCTGCTTCAACGGCACAGATGGCCAGGAAACATTCGCGAACTCGAGAATGTCCTTCGCGCCGTTTCGCTCTTCGCTGACGCTCAAGTCATTACGGCGCGTGATGTCATCGACAATGTAGATGACTTTCGCAAAGGGACTCTCGCGGAGTCGCAGCCTCCGCCGTCGAGGCGGAGTGGGTTTATCGACTTAGCCTCGCCAAGCCTCCCCGCACTCTCCTTTCTCGACGGAGAGGATGACGATAAGACCTCGATCCTTCCGGAGTCCGAATCCGGTGCGACTTCGATCGCGTACGCGCAAGTTCGACAAGGCGCGGTATCTTTGTCGGATATGAAACGGCAGATCGAACGCGATTGCATCTCGCGCGCGCTGTCGGAGACGAAGGGAAACATTACGCGTGCGGCCGCCTTGCTCGGCATGAAACGGCCTCGCCTCTCGCAACTCGTGAAGCAGTACGGTCTCGCCGCATCCTCGGAGGGTCTATGAAACGCACCTCAATCATCGCGCATTTCGTTGCCGTTTTGGCTGTCGCCCTAGCCGGCTGTTCTTCACCCTCGTCGCGTCAAGACGAGGTTGAACAGAGCGAACCGTTTGCGTTGGAGTCCGCCGTCGTGGCTCGGGCGAGCCACGAGGCTGCGAGTGCCGGGGCAACCGCCGGAGCCAGTTCAGATGCGGGTTCCGCGCGCGCCGCCGAGCCTCCCGCGCAGCCGCAAGGCTACACTGGACCGCACCCGGAGCCGTGGGTTGACCAGTTCGGACCCCACCCTGAACCGTGGAACGGCAACGGAACCGTCACTCCGCGACCCGCGCCGAGTGGGCCCAAAGAGCCGAGCGGTGGTGGGTCGCCTTCGCCGAAGTAGCCCTCGCCTACTTCGTATCGCAACGCGCTAGGCTACGCCTCCGGATGGAGGACCTGCGCGCCCGAACGACACTCTTTTGCGGGATCATCGCGTTTGCGATTGCCCTTTCAATGCTCCTTCGAGGGCGGCGGAGACAGCATTGGCTCTTCGCCGCGTTCTCGACGTGCGTAGCTTTTTGGTACGTCAGCCAGTCGCTTACCGACCTCATGAAAGATGTTGGTTTCGAGCGCGTTACGGCCGTCCTCACGGTCCTCTTGCCGCAGTTTGCGGTGCATGTCTTCAATTCCATCGCGCCTTCGATCTCGCACGTGCCGCTCGAAGCAGGCGAAGCGCATGGCGCGACGGTGCCGTCGAGGCTCCCGAAAATCGCGACCGCCCTTGCGTTGCCGATGCTTGCGGTCGCTGTTTCACCCTACCAACAGGCTGCGCCGTGGGTCCGGGCGCTCGTCCTTGGTGCGGTTTATTCGTACGTTTTTGGCTTGCTCGCTGCCGCACTTATCGCGCTGTGGCTCCGGGGGCAAAAGAGCGCCTCACGCGCCGTTCGCGATCGCGTTCGCTTCCTCGCCTCCGTCGGAGCGCTCGCGATGACGTTCACGCTCGGCGACTTCGTTTCGTTCCTCGGCGTGTATCTACCGCCGATTGGCGCCGTTCTCGCTGTCGTGTTTCTCTTCGTCCTCGCAGAGTCGCTGACACGGCGGCGTCTGGCGGATCTCTACGAACTGTCGGGACGCCTGCTCGTTTCGACGGCGCTCGCGTTCTCGCTCGCGGGTATTTTCTACGTGTTTATCACGTACATCGGCCGTTTCGGCGCGATGTACCTAAACGCCGTGCTGGCGGCAATCGTCTTCTTGGTTCTCTTCAAGCCGCTCGAACACGAGGTCGAGACTCGCATTCACCGGTTCTTTTTCCGCGAGCGTTATGACCTTGAAACGAGCGTGGTGGAGCTCCGTCGGCGCCTTGCTCACACGCTCGAAAACGACGACATGATTCAAGTCGTACTCGCGGGACTCGAGCGCTCTCGGCGCGTGACTTCGTGCGTTATCTACTTGCGCGATCTCGACGATAGTGGGTTCGATATCGCAGGATCCATCGGGGCCGACCCTCCTGCGAGGGTTGATTCACTCGCGATGCGTCCGCTTCTGGAGCGACTAGGTATGTCTCTCTCTCTCGAGGAGCTCGCGCGTGATGGCGCGCGTGAAACGGGTCCTTCTGCGCGTGAGGGGCTTGCGCCGACGATGACGGCCATCGAGGCCCTAGGCCCCTTTCGCCGATCGGTTATCCTTGCGATCCGCGGTGATTCGGAGGAGCTCGTGGGTTTGATGTGCGTCGCAGACGATAGAGTTCGCGACGCGTTCACCATCGAAGAGATAGCGCTCCTCGAGACCGTCGCAGCACAGATGGGCGTCGCCCTGGCGAACAGTCGCATTTACGCAAGAATGAAAGAGCGTGATCGCTTGGCGGCGCTCGGCTCGATGGCGGCCGGTCTGGCGCACGAAGTCAAAAATCCGCTTGGGGCCATCAAAGGCGCGGCGCAACTTCTCGAGGAGCTTGGCGTCGGCGCGACGGACGGTGACCCTCAAATCGAGGAGTTTCTCGGTATTATCTTGGAAGAAACGGATCGCCTAAATCGCGTTGTCGCTAGCTTTCTCGATTACGCGCGTCCGCACGCAGGGAATCCAGTCCCCGTCGATGTAAACGGCGCCGTTCGTCGAACAGTGCAAATCCTTGCGAGTCAGCAGGCGGAGGGCGTCGAGGTCAACCTCGAGCTCTCGAACACGCTCCCTCGCGCATGCATTGATCCTGAAAAACTGCGTCAGGTTCTCCTCAACCTCGTGCACAACGCGATTCACGCGATGGATGGTCGCGGCTGTGTCACCGTCGCGACGACGCAGCGCCGCACCACGCGTGGCACGTGGGCTCCTCAACCAAGCGAGCGTTCGAGCTCTGTCTTTACCGACGACGCTGGCGCCGAAGTGGTCGAGATTTCCGTGCACGATACCGGACCCGGAATTAGCCAAAAAGTACTCAAAAATCTATTCGTTCCGTTCTTCACGACGAAGGAAAAAGGAACAGGTCTTGGACTCGCGATAAGTCAGAGTATCGTCCAAAATGCTGGCGGCAGCATCTACGTCCAGAGCCAAACGGGAGCCGGCACGAAGTTCGTCATTTCGCTGCCTGCGGCAGCGGAGCCGCCGCAAGCGACCTCGCCCACGCCTATTCTCGAAGGCGCTCATGTGGAGCAGCCCGCTGCCGTTTAGTAAGAACGAGGCGAGGCGCCCGAGCGTCGCGTACTAACCGAGCGCGGGAGATCGAATCTGTAAGGGGAACGGCGTCAGTCTGCCCGTTTGGCCTGAGCACGGACGTGCTCCTTGCGCACGTAGCGAGTCCGACCTGCCTCTGAATGCGCTGGACGGCTGCCCTTGCACTCGGTGGTAGGCTTTGCGCATGGCAATGGACCGCCTGAGGCATGTTGCGAACCTTTGGAATTGGCTACCGGCGTTTCGAGTGGTTGCGGAATACGAAAGTATTCAAAAAGCGGCGGGGGTGCTGAATGTCAGTGCGTCGGCTCTTTCTCGAACGGTGCGGTTGCTCGAGGAAGCCGCAGGCGAGCTACTTTTTGTACGGAGTGCGCCAGGGCTTACGCTGACGAGGTTTGGCGTTGAGTTGCTCGAAGCGACGCGCGATGCGATGCGTCGTATCGATGACGTTGTCGCGAGAGACGACCCGAAGCGCGAAGATATGCGTGCGTTTGTCGCCGCATCCAACAGCCCGACGCTGACGCGTCTCCTTGAACGGGGCCTTTGCACCATCGTTGGCGGCTTTGAACGAACGGCTTATCGGACGACCTCCGTGGACGGCGACGATGCTGTGGCGGAGTTGCTGAGAGGAAACCTCGACTTCGCGCTTGTCGAGAGGGTTCCCGACTCCGAATGGCTTGCTACGATTTCGCACGAATATGTCGGCGAATTGACTTTTGCGGTCTTCGCCCCGGAATCGCACGCGATGGCAAACGAGTCGGGGTACGGAAGTTCGGCTTCTGCCGCCGAAGTCGCCGCGGCGCCGCTCGTGACCGTAGCGTCGGATTCCGCGAGCGATAGGACACTCAATGTGCTTGCGAGCGTCGCATCGCTGGAGGGCGTGGAGACGCTTGCCCAGCGAGGCCCGTTTCTCGCTCTGCTTCCGACGGCGCTTGCCTCGCGCGGGTTTCGGCAGGTCGCGCCATCCACGCGTCAACTCGGGATCGTAGCCCTCTATCGAAAGCCTTTAGAGGGCGGCTCGTTCGCGATTGTGGGCGCCTTGCTCCAGGCGATCCGAGCGGTGCTCGTCTCCTCTTCACCGTTTGGCGTGCCACCCGACGGCCTCGAAGGGGGCTAGCGAGTTTTTGCGCTCGACCTTTGCCCACGGCCAGTCGAGAGAAAACGTAGGCTTATGAGCGCAACGTTGCCGCACGAGTTGAGCGAGATCTCGCCCACAAACGTACCTAAAGTCGTTTCCGGTCACTTGGAGACGGGCTCTGCTCCCGAACGACACCCACGTGTTCCGCTGGCGTTTCACCGATTGGCCCCGGCCGAAATGGTAGCTCGTGCCTCCGCGTACGCCGATGCGATCGTGAACCGACGAAGCGTTCGCGATTTTTCGACCGAATCTTTCCCTCTTGAGATCCTCGACCACGCGATTCGCGCGGCCTCCAGCGCTCCTTCGGGCGCACACCAACAGCCGTGGACGTTCGTCGTCGTTAGCGAGCAACGCGTTAAAAGACGCATTCGCGACGCCGCGGAGGTGGAGGAGCGAAAAAGCTGGGAGGGACGTATGCCTCCTGACTGGGTAGATGCGATTAAGCCGCTTGGGCTTAGTTGGCAAAAGCCGCACCTCACAGACGCGCCCGCGCTTATCGTCGTGTTCGCCCAGCCCTGGCGTATGGTCGACAGCGCCGACGGGTCGCCACGAAGGCAGAAACACTACTACGTTGACGAATCCGTTGGAATTGCAGTTGGCCTGATGCTTTCTGCGCTTCATCTCGCCGGTCTCGCGACGTTGACACACACTCCGAGTCCGATGGCTTTTCTACGCGACATCCTCGGGAGGCCAGCGCATGAGCGAGCGTTCGTCGTTGTCCCGGTGGGATACCCTGCATTCGGGGCCAACGTCCCCGACCTTCAGAGAAAATCGCTCAATCAGGTCCGCATTCTCCGGTAGCAAGTTGCAAGCGAGCTGCCGGGGGCGATGCACGCTGATTCAATTGGTTTTTCCGTAACGGGAAAGCGAATACCGCCACGTCAGGGAGCGGACTGCCTTGCGCCTGAATCGACCGAGAAAGCGCAGACGCTCGTGGAGCACGCCCCGCCGGCAGGCGTTACCGCGAGATGGGTTACCTCGCCGTAGGCCTAGCGCTCGGTTAGGGGTATGAGTTAGTGACCGCTCTTGCGGGTCTGAGGGGCCTTGGCGTACGAACTTGACGAAACCAGGGGGTTGGAGAACAACACGGCGGCGCCGCGTGGGCGAGTCGGGGGTTTGTTTGCCGCTGGCGGCAGATTCCGGTGCGTGTCTTCTCTCGGTCGCGGGGGGATGGGGACCGTCTGGGAAGTCGAGGACCGAGAGCGGCCTGGCTTGCGTCTGGCGTTGAAGGAGCTCACTCACGTGACCCCCGCGGGGGTCCTTCTTTTCAAAGAAGAGTTCCGCGCGCTCCGTGACCTACGCCACCCAAATGTTGTCGAGCTCGACGAGCTCATCGAATGTGCGGGGGAATGGTATCTCACCATGGAGCTTATTGAAGGTACATCGTTCGACCGCTACGTCGCGACGGCGGCTTTTCCAGGCATTCCGAGGGACGAACCCGAAGCGTTGCTGTCGCGCGTCGAGCGTTCGGATCCGAAAGGACTCCTTCACACGGGGGCAAGGCCGGCGTCGCCGCCATCGGGGGTTGTGGATGCGTCGTCCACTGTGCGCCGACGCTCGGTACCGCGCGAACGCTCGAAGGGCGAGCGGCGCTTCGACGAGTCGAGGCTTCGCGCGGCGCTGGCCCAGCTCGGGCAGGGGGTCGCGGCGATGCACCGCGCCGGAATCGTTCATCGGGACCTCAAGCCTTCAAACGTGATGGTCGACAAATCTGGGCGCGTCGTCATTCTCGACTTCGGCGTCGTGGCGGACCTTGGGCGCGGTACGCAGCTCGCGGGCTACACCGTCGGCACCGTACCGTACATGTCTCCAGAGCAGGAGGACGGGAACTCGGTCACCGGCGCGTCAGACTGGTATTCCTTCGGGGTTATCTTATTTCGTTCGCTCACGGGAGCCGCCGCGCCGTTCCCGCCCGGCTTGCATCGACTTGCGAGCCAGTCGCCGTGGTGTACCTCGTCGACGGAGGGTCTACCGCTCGACCTCGTTCAGCTCACGACATCACTCTTGCGCCTCGAGTCGCATCGGCGCCCGAGCCCGGAGGCCATTCTGTCCGTGCTCGGCGTGCGGGATACAAGCGCGACATGCGAATACCTGAGCGATGAAATCCCCTTTATCGGGCGCGTCCAGCCGCTTGCCCGCCTCCGGCGCGCAGCCGTCGACGTGAGGGTCGAGGGCATTCGAGCCTTGCTCGTTTCGGGACCTTCGGGAGTCGGAAAGAGTGCGCTAGTTCGAGCCTTTTGCCGCCAGCTCCAGGAAGCCGACGACCGTGTGCTCGTGCTCGTCGGGCGCTGCCACGAGCGTGAATCGCTGCCGTACAAAGCGTTCGACGGCGTGGTCGACGATATGGCTCGAACGCTCATTCGGGAGCGACTCACGGTGGCGGATTTGATAGGTCACGCCGGTGCAACGTCGCTCCTCCGCCTGTTTCCGTCGCTTGGAGCCGCGCAAAACGACGAAGTTGGGTCAGGCGCTAAACCGACGGAGGAAGAAGGCGTAGACGTACGTAACCGCTCTTTCGAGGCTTTGGTGTGCCTCCTTGCCGTCCTGGCGAAGACCTGGCGGGTGATCGTTACGGTCGACGACGTTCAGTGGGCGGATGCCGACAGCGTCGCGCTGCTGCGCGCGCTCACCGGTCGCCGGCCTCAGTGTGTCCTCGTGATGACGGCGCGAGAAACGCTCCAAGCGGAGTTGGTGTTAGGCGCAGTGCAGTGTGCTGTCGAACGGGTACCTTTGACCGGACTATCTCCTGCCGAGGCTCGCGAACTCGTTTCTGCCCTCGATTCGAGTGCGGCCTCGCTCGACGCGCGAGCACTCGAGGCGATCGTCAAAGAGAGCGCGGGACATCCCATGTTCATCGACGAGCTCGTGCGCCAGCGAGGAGGGCCCTCCGGCGTGGGAGGGCCTACCGAGCGGCGCCTGGACGAGGCAATTCTCGCACGCATCGACGCGTTTCAGCCGGACACGCAAGCACTTCTTCGTCTCGTAACGATTGCCGGCCTACCGATCGCGCAAGGCGTCTTGGGCCATGCGGCCGGATTCGATGCGGCGGCGTGCCGAAGGGCGCTAGGGGAGCTTGCCAGAGCACGACTCGTGCGGATGGCTGGAGCGCGCCACGCAGACACCGTCGAGCCGTACCACGACCGAATCCGAGAGGCTTTGTACTCTGCACTGACGCCCGACGAGCGGAGGCAATCGCACGGGGCGCTGGCTAGGGCGCTCGAAGCGAACGGAGCCAGCGCGTCGGAACGTCTCGCGCATCACTATGAGCTTGCCGGTGAGCCCGCGCCGGCCGCCTCTCATGCTCTCACCGCCGCGCGGGCCGCCGAAAAAGTTTTTGCGTTTGAGCAGGCCGCTTCGTTGTACGAAGTCGCGGTGCGTCTCGGCGACTACGGCGCCGCATTGCGAGCCGAGATCTTCGAAGCTCGAGGGCGCGCGTTGCAGTCTGCCGGTCGCGGTCGCGGGGCCGCCGAAGCCTATGCCAGCGCGGCGGATCTCCAGGAAGGCGTGACAGCGATCGACCTCCGTCGGCAAAGCGCAGAGCAATTGCTCATGAGCGGATATGTCCGCCTCGGGAAGCGTGAAGCCGAGCATGTCCTCGTCGCGTTGGGGGATTCTCTGCCCCGCAGCGACGTTGGCGCCCTCTTTAGATTGGGATTGAGCCTTCTTCGAGTCTACTTTTCCAGTCTTCGGTTCATTCCGCGTGCGACGCCGGAGCCTTGCCCAGAGGCGATTTTTCGGATCGATACGTCGTGGTCCGTAGGGGCTGGCCTAAGCATGATCGACACAGTGGTCGGTATGCATTTTGGAATTCTCGGACTCACGCAAAGCCTGCCGCTCGGCGAGCCCTTCCGCATCGCGCGATCCGCCGCCACGACGTCGGTCGCTTGTGCGGCGATGGAACTCGGAAAGCTTGCCTTCCGGGCCAAAAACCTCGCATCGGAGGCGGCGGGTATCCATGGTTCCGAGCGCGCTCGTTGCTATCAAGAGATTGCGACGATGACGTACTCGTTTTTTTGCGAACAGAGGTGGACGCTTTCGGAGCAATCCGCCCGATCAGCTATTGAAACCTGGCGGCAAGCCGGCATGGGGCAAGGGTTCGAGTTCGACTTTACGACTCAGTTTGCGACGTGGTGCCTCGCCATGCGCGGTGACGTAGGAGCGCTCCGCCACGAGGTTGGCGGTCTGGTTCGAGACGCCGAGCAAGCGGGCAATCGCTTTTTGGAAGTCAGTCTGCGTGCCTTTCATTACCAAACCTACCTCGTGGACGACGACCCTCAGGAGGCGCGCCGCAATGCGACCGAGGCGATTGCGCGGTGGCAGCAGGAGGACGACCCTAATTCGTTCGAGCTCCCGCACTGCTGGACGACGTTGAGCCTGAAGTCCGCCTCGCTTTATGAAGGCCGTGCCGATGAGGGAGAGCGCGGCGTCGAGAGTCCGCTTGAAACGGCGCTCTGGCGCAAAATCGGGCGTTCGGTCTTATGGGTCGTCGGGTACGTCCGCGACCAAGTACGGTCGCTCCGCGGGCGGTGGGAGCTCACCGCAGCGCTCGCGGCCCGGCGTGCCGGCCACCATACGGACGCGCGAGCGCGGCTACGGGTAAGTCGTCGCGTCGGAAGCGCCATCGCGCTCAATGCCAAGCCCGTGACCGCCGCGTGGGGCGAGATCGTACTCGCCGGAGTGGACGCCGCGGAGGGGAACGAGGAGCTCGCCGTCACCCGCCTGCGACGCGCGCGGATCGCCTTCGTCGCCACGGAGTCGCGCCTCCATGCCGCGGCCACCAGCGCGAGGCTTGCGCGGATCGTGGGCGGCGACGAGGGGGCGACGTTCGCGGCCGAGGCCGCGGCCTATTTTACAAAAGAGAACGTTCGATCTCCAGAACGGATGACGGCGTTTTTGTTGCCGTGGCCCTAGCCGGCACGGCCTGTGCGGCGAGTTCATCGCTATCCTCGTTACTTGCATACCCACTTTCCGCGAGGCGTATTTCCTCGCGCCTCGCAGACGCACCACTTTCCTGTCGTCGTGCTCGGACAAGCCGCGCCAGGATTGTCGCAAGAGATATTGTTTACCGCGCCGGAGCACGCACCCGAGCTTGCCTGAAGAATCCCTAATTGATTTGCGAGCTTGCTCTTCGCCTCGCCAATGGTGATCGACGTCTCGGGTATCGTAGACTCGTCGTCGGAGTTAGAAAACCCTGCGTAACTACGCAGTCGCTGTTTCGCGGAACCGTCGAAAAACGAAACGCCGATATCGTAAAGCAGGTTCCCGTCGGTTACTTTTTGGTAGTCGTCGCTGACGAACGTCACGACGCTGGCACCGCCCAACGCGACGACCAGCCAAAGAAAAATTCCGCCACCTGCAACGGGTGCGACAGCCACGCCGGGCCCAATCTGAGAAGCGGCGGTATCGCTCGGCTCGGGCGAGGCCTTTTCCGTAGCGACGTCCGAAGCACAGCCCCCGAGACTCAGCGATCCAACGCTCGTCGAGAGTGCCAGAAGGCCTAGAATCGCGTGGCGGGCGAGGCGTTTTGTCGGACGAAGTGGAGTGTTCATGCAAGCCATCACAGCAACAAGCATACCGTGTGCGAGATTATGCTTTTTGCCCGCTTTGAGCGCCTACCTGCCGGCGCTCTGGTGTCACCTCGCCCCAGTCCTCCACACTTCTGATCCACGCTCAGGAGTCTGACCACCGGAGATGACCTCTAGGCTGGCGCAAGCGCCGCTGTTCGCCGCATGGCGAGGAGGCGCTCACGCGACGTGTGCCACTGCCATTTTGCCGTAGCGTACGGCGACGCCCGCGGTCCTTAGAACTCCCCGCCAAGTGCGAGACCCAGCCCTTGCGGGGCGACATGCCATTTCACCATCGCTGAGTTCGGCGAGTGGGGCTCCCGGTGGCGTTGGTAATGGCACCCGAGGAACTCCGAGGCCGATCCTAACGTCGCTCACTGATTGAGCGAAAAGCTGAGTCTTCCGGTGAGGAGCACGAAGTGCGGTGCGAATGCCCTCGTCAAACAGTACTCCGCCCGAGTGACGATTCCCGTCGATCGATGCGACGAACACCATCATGAGCGTCGTCGCGGGGCAAGGCCGGTGACAGCGCCGGCTCCTGCTCCGAACCTTCGGTACGAAGAGCGACAAAGGAGAGGCTTTCGCTCGTTGGGTGCTTGGTGAGTTCGCGCTTGCTGGGCGGATACGACGGTCTTCGGGTCTCCGCCCTGCGGCTCGCTTGCCTCGCTGGCACTTGCCGTTCGAGGCACCGCGAGAAACACGAACGCGAGGGCGCTCACCGACGCGGTCCGACGCTGAATCCGGCAGACCGTATTCATCGCAGCTCACAACGTAACAGACCGAGCGCGAGGTATTCGTGGATTGGCGAGACGCAGGTCGCGCGCTCTCGCCAGCCCTATCTGCTCAAGGATATTCGACGAGAAAGCGCTCAATAAAGACGCGATAGGCGTCGACGCGAGTGCTGTTCGCTGGCCCGATGCAGAATGCGATGCCGAACGAGTTGACGCCGATAAGGGTCTCCACTCCGTTGACCTGCGCGAGGACCGGGCCGCCCGAGTCGCCGCTACAAATCGTCTTACCGAAGAAATTACCCGTTTGAAGCAGTGTCGGGTCAAAGCTGTTCAGCTTCACCATCGCCTCACGTTTCACGCCCGCGCCTTTTTGCCCGAAGCCGTCGTTCAGGCCGTAGCCTACGAGGTGTATATCGGCTCCTGTGAGGCTATCGGCGAGGGGCTCGAGGTTGATAGGCATCGGTGTGATGTCCGTGATCGCCTCTTCGAGAATCGCTATTCCGATATCGTGTCCTTCTTGGGGCGCCTTCTCGTTGAACGCCTCGTCCCATCGAACGGCCGTTACGTTGACCACGCGAGGCCGATTGTTGGCGTCGTTCAGGTCGCTACCGATGAGTGCTTTGAACTCCGCGCCCTCGCCAACGGTGGCCGTAGCTACGCAGTGTGCCGCCGTGACAAGGACGCGTGGCGCGATAAGCGTCGTTGTGCACAGCGCACCACTGTCAGCACCCGGCTTTCGCGCGTAAAGCGCCATCACCGAGGGCGTTCCCGCCGTTGCGGTGCCGCCGATAATCGGCGAGCGGCTCACGCCGACGGTCTCCTCGGCTACCGGTGACGCACATGCTGCAACTCCTG
Source organism: Polyangiaceae bacterium (assembly GCA_025353725.1). Classification (GTDB taxonomy): domain Bacteria; phylum Myxococcota_A; class Polyangia; order Polyangiales; family Polyangiaceae; genus Labilithrix. The sequence goes on from JANXOF010000061.1 coordinate 155,715, forward strand.
AGAGCATCGCGACGAATCCGCAGAGCAATGCGCTATTTTGCATTCTAAACCTCCAATATCAATTTAGTAAATCACGCCAGTGGCGACAACAGGCGACAAACCTGCAGGAGCGCGCATGAAGTCGTCAAAGGACTTTCACGTCTCACTCCCGTTTCGTAGGAGTCTCACGCACGATGTGCGCGAATGTCGCCCGCGCCGTTTACGCATGCTTTGCCGAAGTTTTCGCTAAGCGCGGCGGAAGGAACGACCCGAATTTGGCTTGTTCGCAGTGGCGGGAGCGGCTCCACGTTCGGTCCTGCTCATCCGCCGTGGGGCAACCATCCCACGATCGCGAGGTCACCCGACCACGGTAGGCGCTGTGCGAAGGAGCGTCGAAAAGTGTGATTACCCCTACGGAGTATTCTCGGCATTCCCATCACGGCTACGATGTGGGAATGGTATGAGAAGGTAGGGCCTGCGAGACCACCAAGAGATGACGGGGCACTTGGAGCTTCCGGAGCTGCGTGCTCAACGTGAGTCAAGCCTCGCCGCCGACACCGCAAAAGCTGTAAAGACAATTTTTGTGCTGGCGGATTAAAGAATACCGCCGTCAAGTTTGCGTACGATAATCAGTTATTCTAGAATAGCAATGTGTTCGCCTATGCTGAAGTTAGAGGCTCGCTCATTGGCGCTTCTTGCGCAACGAACTATTCGCCGAAGCAGGTCGGGGCAGCTGACGCGGGCGTTACTGCATCATTCGACGAAACTGGTAGCGCAAACTTCGGCCATTAGAATCTGTCGCTCGGTTGCAAGGCCCTTGTATAAAATTGTCTATAACGACTTTGATCTTCCCGGACCCAATCATACTCAAGTGCGGATGACGCCTTCGTCTGCGTGTGTCATCAACGATGACTAGCCTTTTTGCCAGTGGTAGGAGTCGAGCCGAGCAACGACAGGCGGCGATCGGTCTCTCTCTCGGTCGAGATGGTCTCGTTGAAGGTCGTCCTGCGCCATCAAACGCATTTGCGTCGTAGGCGTGCGACTGAACCCGGACTGTCAACGGCGCGCGCTTAAGCTTGTGGCGCGCGGCTTTCCTACTACCTCAGCTTGAGGAACTTTACAGTGGCCGGGGCGACGATATTGCGTCAACGGCTCCGGCTGCTTTCATTTCAACCAGCGCACTAGAAAATGCACTTATTTTCGTAGGGGCGAAACGAGGCATTGGCGTTCACGATTGGCACACCTAAGACCAACGGCTGGACGATCAGAAGCCGGTCGAAAGGGTCGCCAGGATGAGTCTCGAGCGTCTCAAGTGCAGCCACATGCCGTACCTCAATCGAAACGGCCACGAAGTCGTTTCTAGCGACGTGTTCGACGACGGAGGTTGTAGCCCTCGAGGTTAGCTTTAACTTGCCGAGGCGAACTTTAATTGCCATCTCACTACGCAGTGACCAAACTCACGCCGCATTCGTGGCTTGCAATCGCGGCGCGCGCTCGTGACTAAGGTCGCTTGTCGACTTCGACCCACCAGAGAAAAGCGTGCGTATCGAGCATAAGATTCAGGGAAGGTAGGCTTTGAAATCCGACGGCGTCACGTCAAAGTCCTCCGCCATCTAGAGAATTTGCCCTTTGCCCGAGCCTGGCTTTCGAATTTTCTCTGTTTTGCTTGATCGGTACGAGGCGAAGGACAGGCGTGTTGTGGTTGGGGATGACAATGTCTTCGCCAACCATTGCCTCTTTGACCAATTCGGAAAAACGCGCTTTTGTCTTGCCGACGTTAGATTCAGCCTACTGATTGTCGTAGCTGACCAAATGGGGGCGTCAATCCGCGCGGTCGAGCCCCAATCGTGCTGAATCGCAGAGTGAAAGGACTTCGACCGAGTCGTGATCCGCTTCTCAACGGCCGAGTCACGCCGCGCTTTCAGCCGTAGCGTGTTTCGAAGAGCGCTCGGACCGCGGGCATCGCGCGCATCATGGCGAGCGAGTAGTCCGCGTGGCCGTGAGCAAAGCCGTTTCCAATCACGAGGTCGACGTCTTTTGAAACGCCTTCGGCTCCGAGTGCGGCTTTGGTGAAGCTCGTCGACATGGCGAAGAAGTAGGCGACGCCGCGATCACGCGTGACCATGATGGCGCTCATCTCAGCATCGCTTACATTCACGCACGAAAGCGCGAGATCGACTTCTCTACCCCCGTTCGCGGAAAGTACCGCCGATCGTGCGCCGACGGGATCGCGCGCGTCGAGTTCGAGAACGACGTCACACAAGCCGAGTGCGCGGAGATCGCTCGCGTACGGCGCGTGACTCTCGACGCCAACGATTCGTGCCGTCGGTCCTCCCGTTCGCCGCGCCTCGGCCGCGCACAGGATGCCGCTTTTGCCGCCGGCCCCGAAAATACACACGCTCGACCCCGGGATGACGAGCCGCGCTACCTGCGGTGCCGCACCCGCCACATCAAGCACGGCGAGCGCGAGCCGCTCGGGCATATCGACGGGCATCCGGGCGTAAGCGCCGCTCGCGAAGAGCAACGCTTCGCCCTCGACGTCGACCTGGGCGCTGGCGGCGCGCACCGCGAGCACGCGGTCCACGCGGAGCGGTGTTAGGGAAAGTGACACAAGGCTCGCGACCCGATCTCCGGGCTTTAGCGACGTGCGATCCGGATGCCCCGGCGCGACTTGGAGGACTCGGCCAAGCAGCATTCCGCCGGAGCCCGTGACGAAATTGTGCTGCTTTCCTCGCGCCGACACGGTTTCTCGCACGCGGCGTGAAACGGCGACATCGACGGACTCCCCAAGCGCCGCCCCCTCTTCTTCCATCTGACGAAAGCTCGCCGCGTCGACGTTGAGCGTTGTGACCTCGAGGAGCAATTCACCCTCGTAAAGAAGGGAGAAATCGTTGTCGACCCTCCGCGCCGGCTGCGGCAGTGTGCCCTTTGGCTCGAGCGTTCGGTGTGTCCCAAAGCGGTCGCCCCCGCCCGCAAGGCCGCGCGCTCCTTTCCCGTGCACGTCACCGTCTCGGTCGCCCATATTTGCCGTTGTATCCGCCATGCGTCGCTCGTTCCATACCGCGACTTGACCTTGTTTGCTCGATCTCGATACTCTCAGTGTCCGAGCCGATAAGCCCGCTCTGGGCCTCACGCTGATGCAAGACCCCGCTCACAAGGCATCACACATGCCCTCGACCCCGCCCGGTACGCCCGGACCACCCGGCCCCACGGGCCCCATCGCCCCCATTTCGTCCAGCTCATCCAGCACGTCAGGTTCGTCCGGCGGTGCGGGCGCGTCTAACGCGTCTAGCGCCTCGGGCAGCCGGCCGGGCACGCCGGGGGCGGCGAGAGCCTATGTTTTGCGCTTCATTAGCGGCAAGTACCAAGGCGGGGAGTTTCCTATCGTCAACGACAAGCCCATCATCGTAGGTCGCTCGAGCGATCTGGATATGGTGCTGGTCGAGGACATGGTTAGCCGCAAGCACGCCCGCATCTCGATGCAGCAAGACCAGATTTGGATCGAGGACCTCGGCTCGACGAACGGCTCTTTCGTGAATGGCGAAAAGATCAAGCGCGCGCGACTCAAGGAGGGGGATCGCGTTTTGATCGGTACGAGCATCCTCAAAGTTATCGCGGGCGAGGGCGCTCGCGTCGACACCACCGACGCAAAGCGCGACCTTGAAAACGTAGCTGCCGCGCGGCGCAGCTCTCAGCCGCGCACCATGAGTGGAAGTATCGAGGAGGTTCCTCTTCCCGACCTTTTGCAGCTCTTCGGCACCTCGAAGAAGAGCGGTGTTCTCGTGATTCGGACCGAGTCGGATGACGTCGGTAAGATCTTTATGCGGAAGGGACTTATCTACTTCGCGTCGATCAACGACCTCGAAGAGATTCCGCCGATGAAGAGCATCTTCCGGATGCTCACATGGCAAAAAGGACTTTTCGACCTCGACCCTCCGGATGAGCGGGAATTCCCCAACGAGATTACCGTCAGCGTGCAAGAGGTCCTGATGGAGGGCCTTCGCCAACTCGACGAGTTCAACGAAATACGAAGTGCGCTGCCTGACCTCAACACGCGCCTCGTACTCTCGCAGCCGCTACTTCCGCCCCTTCGCGATTTGAAACCCGAGGAGCTGGATATACTTCAGCTCGCGCACAGCTTCGGTCACCTCGAGACGCTACTGAATAAGAGTCAGGCCACGGACCTCGACACGGTCCAATTCATTCTGAAGCTCATCAAAAACGCGTACCTTCGGCCCGAGTAAGTCCGCGCGAAGATGCGACGAGTGCCTACTCGTTCTCCTTAGAGCGGCGCGGGCCACCCTTCTCTCGGGCTGCGTATGCGTCGTGTCGCCCGGTGCGCTTGGACTTAGGTTTGGTATTCTTGCAACGCGTTTGAATGCCGACGCGCGTACTCTGTCGCCCAATGGGCGAGACGGTCGCCCGGTCGGACATTCGATGCGTACCCGTTCCATCTGTGAACGTTGACAGAACGCGCGACGAACAATAAGGCAAAACCCTAGCTCGTGATGGCCAGGGCCTTTGACGGAAATGCGCTTTCGAGCTTCGAAAAGTGCGAAAGCGCGTTCAAGGATGACTCAGTCGCCGCCGCTACCACCGCCTAGCGGGCCGCCGCCGAAGAGGTTGCCCGCTTGGCGCATGCCGTCGAGCAGGCCGATGTAACGACGCAGTGCCTTTTCCGCGGCGGGACCACCGTTCGCGTTTGCGACCGGTGCGCCGTTCGCAAGTACGAGCGAAGGCTCGCCGTACGCGTTTCTCTTCGGAGCACCGTCGAGGCCAGAACCCGGAGACGGCTCTCGTTCGATGGCATACGCATCGCCGAGCAGCTCATTCGCCTTTTGAAGCATGCGAGACGCAATGCCTGTTTCGACGGCGCGGCCGCCGATGCTCTCCGTGCCAAAGCGCGTGGCTACGTAGCGGTATCCGGAGACCGGATCGGTAAAGGCGAGTTTGCGTGCGTCGGGGATAGCAGGTCCTGGATCACCCTCGAGGCGTACACGCAACTTGGTTGCGAGCGTCATGTCGGTACTGAACCGCGAAAACAGCAGCGCGTAGATACCGCCGCCGATTTCATTGGCGTACCCGACGTTCGGGAACAGAACGCGGGCCCCGACGGGGCGAACGAGCTTCGATGCGTCTCGGTTGAGAAGGCTGAAACCGACCAATGGATTGTCGTCCGCGACAGCCGACGGAGCAACGGTCTCCCAATCCTCAGAGAGGATGCCCCCGAGCAAACGGTCGAGCGCGTGCGGCGTGTCCGTGCGGAAGCTAATGTACGGCTCTCGTCCGTCGAGCGCATTGTCGCGAGAAACGGTCGAGAGCGTCGGTCGCGCGTCCACGAGCTCTCGGAGGGCTAGCACCTTCTCCTCGTCAAACCCCGAATACTTAGGGAATTTCTGGTAGTCCCAGCTTCCGCCTAAGCCATTGTCGAACTCGAGTTGCACGAACCGACCGTCGATGATCCCGATAGAGCTCGTGACCCCCGTCGGCGCCGCAGTCACATCGAAAATCGGAAGAGCGCCCGTGCGTTTCGGCGTGCGACTGGTCGTCTCCGCCCCAAGTCCGTATTCCCCTGGCTCGGGCGTGAGGATCACGCGCTGCAGGAAGTTGAACATCTCCGCCGCGGCCATCACGGCGGTGCGCGCCTGGTCGTCGTCATCAAGTTGCGCGGGCGTCGCGCGCGCGATGTCGACCGTCGAGTTCCAGTGGTACCCGCGGATCCGCGCAAACGTGCTGTTCGCGACCGAGCTCGGCAGGGACCACCACGCAAATTCTTTGTTCTGGCGGCGAAAGTACTGCCACGGGTAGGTGAGGTCGAAGCGTTTGGCGACATTGACGGTGATTTCGTAGAGGTCAGCGCCGCTATCGAACAGCTTTGCGTGAAGGTAGCCACCGCTGCTGTAGTCCTCGCCGTAGCGGTACTGCCAGCGCACGAGCGGCTTTCCCCCCTCGTCTTTGCCTTGCCAGCGAATCCCGTTCACCCCTGTCGGTGAGCCGCTGATTTCGATTTTGTCCGTCGGCATATCTTCGTAGGCAAGGTGATTTTTCGGAGAAGGCCCGCACACCTTGCCGTGGACGATTCGCCACTTTGCGCGGTCCTTCTCGTCTTGAGTCGCTGGGCGACAGTCGCGCACGGGGTCGAAGACTTTCGCTTCGCTTGCAGCCCGCGTGTAGTGCATACCAAAGCCCTTTCCTGGGGAAAAGACGAGGTCGTCAGGTATTCCCTGGGAAAGCGTGAGGACCGCGAAGCGAGACTGATCGCTGCGCGGAACTTGTCGCTCATCGAACGTTTCGAGCGAACGCCCGTAGAGCGTCTTCATGAAGTGAAGGTCGTAGGTCCCTGCGCCGACCGTCTCGCCAAACCGCTCGATTTGGTATTCCATCGTCGACGTGTTGGCAAAGTACTCGATGCCCGGTCGCGCTTCGCCGGCCAGCCCTTGCTCGTCATCCGTCGCGGGATCGAGGTAGCGGGGACCCATGCATGTATCCGTGCCGCCCGTGCGAGGCGCCGTGCATATCTCCTTCGCTTTGCCCTCGTTCGTGCGTAGTTGCCAATACTGCGGTGAATAGTTCATGGCGTCCCACGAACTCGCGAAGTTGTGGCGCATACCGAGCGAATGGCCGATCTCGTGGAACGCAATGCCTTTGACCGATTCGCGGAGCAAATCGGCATAAATTTTCGCGCCGCGCTCCTTGGCGTCGAGCGTGCCGTAAAGCTGTTTGAAGTACGGCGCGAGCGAGGGTTGGTAGAGGCTGCCGGCCGCAGCCGCCGACGTCGGATCTTGAAAGCAAACGCCCTTGTTGCCGAGGTAGGCGTTATAGCGGTCTGCGAGCTCTTGAACGCGCGCCGGATCTTCGCTCGCGAATGCGCGAATCGAGTTGAATACGTCGCTCGACGTGTCTTTTGATTCGGCGACGACGCGGCGTAGTCCTCGATTCGCGATGTTTGCACGAAGCGGACTTGCATCGAGGCGCTTGAGAAGGGCTTTGACCTGGTCGTCAGCCGCGGTCATGTTTCCGCCGCTTGGCGCGCTCAGTTGCTTGAGTTTAGCCGCGCGAAGTTGGCGCGCGTCTCGAGTCAACTGCGCCGTGGCTGCCGTACCCTCGCCCGTGGCGGCCTGAACGTTGGCTTGATTCGCTTTTGCGTCTTGAACGAGTGCCGCGATCGCGTCCGGCGTTTTTGCGGTTTCGACAACGGCGCCGACTTTGCCGTTTTTTACGAGATCCGCGTAACGCGAGGCGGGAACGCCTTTGATGAGTTCATCGAGGGTGAGGTCGCCGAGCGCGATTTGCAGGACGTCACGCTGCTGAGCCGCCGCAGCTGTCGCGGAGCGCATCATGGTCGTCGCGGACACGCCAAGCATCTCACCGGTGAGCGGGTCTGCGCCGATCGTGGCCACGCCGCCGTAGGGCGCGCGGGAGGCGAAAGGCCAGTAGATAGCGTAGTTTTTTCGCACGTCGCCGAGGCGAATCGCATCCCCCGGCTTGCCACAAATCGGTGGGTCGTAAGCCCGCACGGGGGCGTGGCACGTGGTGATGACCGGCTTGCCCTTGTCGACTTCGAGTTCCTTGGTTTTATCGATGCCCCAGCCTCCGAACGCGACCATTTCTTTGGACGCGGCGCCGGTGCCCTCGAAATAAAGATCGTGGCAGTCGGTTCGGTTGCCATCGCGCGTGCGCCGGCATTCGACTTCGCGGCGCGTAGCCACGGCGACCTTCATCAGCTGGTTCCACGTGACGGTCGACTCTTCGAGTGCGCCCGCTCGCGTTATCGTCTTACCGTCCGCGTCGACGTCGTCTGTGAGCTCCGCTGGCGCTTCCGTGTTGAGCCAGTAGCCCACGGTCATAATCTCGCGGTCGCGAATAGGAAGCGTGCACTTGCCGACGTAGACGTCACATTGCGATCCCGTATTGCCTGCGTAACCCGTAGTCTCGTTGGCACACGCGTCGGCCGTACCATCCTTGTCGTCGTCGTCGTTCGACTTGCATGCGAACGCTTGGTGACTTTTTTCCCAGATGTTGTGCATCGAGTAAAAAGTTTTCGTGTTTTGATCCGTATACCCGTACTGGGGGTCCCACGAAGTCGTCGGCGGCGCACCGTACTCGCGGTTGAACGTGTTGCCCGCATTCCCCCAGTTGCCAATGATATCGCGCGGGGCGACGGATTCCTGGAACGGCTCGAAGTCCTCCTGGCCCGTCAGCTTGACGAACGAATGCCGAACCTTCACCTCCGTCGGCGTGCAGTCAAAGGTCGTTCCGCCGTTAAAAAAACCAAGCAACACGCATTCGGAAACTCCGAACTGCGGCAAGACTTCCGATTTTAGTTGGTATTTGTTGGTGATATCAAAATAGCTCTCTTCGAAGTGCGGGCGGTCCTCCTCCGTCTCGTTCTCGTTGGTCGCGGAGTACTGGACGGCAGTGGCGCTGCTGCCGACGCCGAATACCCAGGAGGTTTCGCCCGACGTGCTCTCCGCCTGATTTTGCGACCAGTCGATACGCATGTACTTGCGCTGCTGCCACGGGCGGTCGTTGTCGTTTTCGACAACGACATTGTTTTCTTCGCCGGTTTGCGAGTTGTAATCTCGGCGAATATCGAAGTGTTTTGCAATCTTGTACGCCGCGATAATCGTTCCCGTCGCCTTCGACGGAAACTCGAACTTTCCGGGCGATACCTCTTTCTTCGGGAGTCCTCGGCCATCGGCGCCGGGCGATTCCTGATAAGATCGACGCGCAAAAAGCCAGTTCTCAGTGACCTCCCAGCGTACGCGGTCCACCGCTGACGAGCCACCGATCGTCCCGGCGAAACTGTTCGTGTTGACGGCGCTATCGATGTTGTAGCTCTTGGTACGAAACTCGGGATCGTCGCGAAAGTCTTCGAACGACTCGCCGAGAAAGAACGTCTTGTCGACGATGCCAGGCTGGGTCCGATTGATGGCGTCCCGCTCAGAGGCGCAGCCAGACACCGTGCCCGAGCCCAGGACAACCCCTGTGACTAAGGCCGTTAAGCCCATTTTGCGCAACCACTTCGCCTGCATCCCGACCTCCTCAAACTCTTGCGTCAACTCGAGCATCGACATGCGGATCCGTACGGATCGCGCCGTCTCCCGCCATTTATGCAAATGTTGGGCCTACATGCAAGAGTGCGAAACTAAGGGAAATTTGGCTCTTTCTGGCGAACGACGCCAGCGGTGTTAGGTCCGTGACGTTCCCGTGCGGATTGTCACAGCTCTCGCGTGGGCCTCCAGGCCCTCCAAGCGCGCGAGAGCGCAAATCGCCGTCTCGTCGCGCCGCAGCGCATCCAACGAATACTGAATGACCGACGTGCGCGAGATGAAGTCGTGAACGCCGAGCGGGGAACCGAAGCGTACGGCCCCGCCCGTCGGAAGGACGTGAGAAGGCCCCGCGACGTAGTCACCTGCAGCTTCGGGCGTCGCGGAACCGACGAAAATCGCTCCCGCATGTCGGATATCGCGGACGAAAATCTCGGGCGCTTCGACCTGCAAGCTGAGATGTTCGGCAGCGATGGTGTTCGCGATCGACGCGAGCGCGGCGCGGTCTGCCACGACGAAGGCGTGACCATGTCGGCGTATCGATTCTCGAGCTATGGCGTGACGAGGCAGCGACGCGACTTGTCTCCCGAGCTCGACCTGCACAGCTTCGACGAGTTTCAGCGAATCGGAGGCGAGGAGGGCATAGGCGTCCTCGTCATGCTCGGCCTGGGAAAGCAGATCTGCGGCCACGACGCGCGGGTCCGCTTTCGCGTCAGCAAGGACCAAAATTTCACTCGGACCGGCGATCGAGTCGATGGCCACAGAGCCGTAAACCAGTCGTTTTGCACACGCGACGTAAGCGTTTCCGGGACCCACGATTTTGTCGACTCGCGGGACGCTTGCGGTTCCGAAAGCGAGCGCCCCGATGGCCTGAGCGCCACCGGCATCGACGATGGCCGTCACGCCTGCGAGATGCGCCGCCGCGAGGATCATAGCGTCGGAGGCGTCGCCCGCAAGAGGCGTCGCGAGAACGATTTCGCTCACGCCGGCGACGCGCGCGGGGATAGCGCTCATCAGGACGCTCGACGGATAGCGAGCCTTCCCACCGGGGGCGTAGACACCGACGCGCTCGAGCGCGCGGATGCGCATGCCGACGGACATTCCGCCTTCGTCGAGGGTAAAGCCACCCTCGCCGAACATCGACGCTCGCTCTTGTTCGTGGAAGCGCGCGATGCGGTCCGCGGCGTGTTCAAGGGCTTTGCGGACGTCGCTCGCAAGTCCCTCGAGAGCCGAGCGGCCGTCGTAGTCGTTCGCCGCCCTTAGAAAAAGCGTGTCTACTGCACGGTGTTCGAACTGTGCCACGTAGCGAAGGACGGCCGGATCGCCGTTCGCGCGCACGTCCTCGAGGATCGCGCGAACGGACGCCTCGACTTTGGCAAAGTCTGCGTCGCCTCGGCCATGGAGTCGCGCGAGTGCGGTGACGAAGGCCTGCGTTCCGTGGGCAAAGACATCGAGCATGACGGTCCTCTACGTAGCGTAGGACGAAGGAATTGTGCGAGCGGTTGTGGGCTTGGGCTGGTGGCTGTCAACCGCGCGAGGCTAAGGCTCAGGTGCAGAGCGCCACGGCTGAGGAGCGGGCGTGCACGTAGCACCGGCGCCAAGGCTCGAAAACGATCACGTCATGCGGCCAAGCGGTGCTAGGTTCGTGGCTCTCGGTTCCTAAACATCATCGCTCGTGGTTCGTACGAGGGCTCGCCGTGGACAGTGATCTCGCAGAGTCGGTCGAGGGTCTGAAAGAAGTCTTCCAGAAGAGGAAGCTCGAATGCGCCTTCGGCAAGGCCGATAAAGCGGCCGTTGAGGAACTCCGGAAGCAGTTGCGGATCCCCGCGCGGTATCGGGCGTTTCTCACGGCGGCCGATCCCACCAACGTGGAGACGGTCACGCCTGTGGAGCGCGTTCGACTGTTTCCGGCGTCGGAGCTGGTGAAGGCGCAAAGCGTCGTTACCGCACCGCCCGATGGCGCTACCCCTTCTCTGGACTGGAAGGCTGGGTGGGTTATTATCGGCGAAAGTTCGCTCCTTGGAGACCTCTACTTTCTCGATACTTCGAAGCTCGATCCCGAAGGAGACTGCCCAGTCTACACGGCCGTAAGCGGTCAAACGCGGTGGGTTCCGACTCTTGCGGCGTCGAGTTTCGCTCAGTTCCTGCGAATCTTATCGACCGCGATGGAGATTGCTGCGGGCTTCGGCGACGGCATCATGGATGACGAAGACGAAGACAGTTTTCGTGAATCGCTCGGTCCGAAGGTGAAAGTCATCGACTCGCCGGCTCTTCGCGCCGGTCACTGGACGTAAGGCCGCTAGGCCTTCGTTGGCTTCAAAAGCCAATCTCTAGACACGCCTTGCGGCCGGCGTGTAAACCCTCCCTATGGTGGAGATTGCCTACGCAACGAGTCACTTTAAGGCCTCCGAAATCGCTCACGCCTACGGCGATACCGTTCACCTGCTTGACGATCCGCTTGCGTGGACTCAGCTCGCGCGACTCTGCGCGCGTGAGACCGTGCAGCCTGAGGTCGGAAATCTCGTTCGTTTTCTCTACGAAAAACTCGCGCAGGTTGTCCTCGCCGCCGAATTTCCGCGGACGCGCGTAGCGGTTCCGACGCGCATGGTCATCAAGTCGCCTGAAGCCGTTTATAGGGGCCAGGCGCTCGAGCCGCATACAAAGTGCGTGACGGTTGGGATTGCCCGCGCGGGAACGATGCCGTCGCAGATCGTATACGACCTTCTCAATCTGGTGATCGACCCCTCAGGGGTGCGCCAAGACCATCTCTTCATGTCGCGCGCGACGGACGCAGACGGCAAAGTGATAGGCGCGACCTGGCACGACGCCAAAATCGGTCGCGACGTTGAGGACCGAATCTTGCTCGTGCCCGACCCGATGGGGGCGACGGGATCGTCAATCAACAGTGCGCTTACGCACTACAAGACGCGGTTAGAGGGGACGCCTCGTAAGTGCATTACGATGCATCTCATTGTTACCCCGGAGTACATCCGCAATGTGCTTCGAGAACACCCGGATACTGTCATCTACGCCCTAAGGCTCGACCGCGGGCTCTCGAAGGCACATGTACTCTCCACAATTCCAGGCACGCACTGGGATGAGGAGCGCGGGCTTGACGAGCACCACTACATCGTTCCCGGCGCGGGCGGTGTGGGCGAGATTTTGAACAATGCCTGGGTCTGACTTAGTGCTTTTTCTTGCGGCGTGAGTTGTGTTGGCTGACGAGCGAGAGGTAGTCCGGCAGGGGTGAGTCACTGACCGGGGCGTAGCGTTCCGATGCCATTTTTGCGTACTTCGGGAGGCGTTCGAGCATCTTGTGCAGCTCGACACCCGCGGTTGTAGGCCCGTCTTTTTCCCAGAGCGTAAGCGCTTTTCCAAGTTCGTGGAGCTTCGTGCCGCGCAGGTGCCCTCGCTTGCCGAGATCGTGATAACTGCGTGCAAGCGCGTCTGCGTCGAAACGGTGCTGGGTGACAAGCTCGGCGGCGACACGAAGGACGCCTTGCGCGGGTAGTCTACCATCCTCGAAGACGACAAATGCAGACTGCAAATAATTGTAGAAGGGCACTACGCGGGGGCCGTACACGTTGAAGTCGCTCGGTGGCGTTTGTCGCTCGAGATGGATTAAAATCCGCTCGACGACCGGCGCGCCCGTAACACGCTTTACGCAGCTATCGATGTCTTCGAGGACGTCTCCATAGACGCGGCCTCGCGTTCCGACGGCGTTGACGAGTTCTTCGCTCGCTCGACCGGCCATGACGTCAGCGTAGAGAGAATAGACGAACGCGTCGGCTTCGGCGTCGTCACCGAAAAGGGTCTCGCGTTCGTTCGTGTCGGCGAGCGCACGTGCGTGAAGTAACGCCGGAAGCTTGTATCCAAGCTGGTCTTTTACGGCGCGGAAGCGAAGGCGGAGAAGGTTCCTCAGGTTTGGCTTGAGGGTAAACGAATCCCATACAATCCCGTCGAGTCGGAGTTTGTCTTCAAGACGTCGCCGCATCTGCTCCGGCGATCCAGAAAGGATGTGAATCGAAACTCCGGCTCGAGCCATCTCTCGGAGCAACGTCGCGGCGCCTGGATTCGTCCGCTTCTCGTCCGCTCGCTCGAACGCCGTGCGAAGGAGGTCCGAAAACGTATCGAACTCGGTTCGAAGATACGTCTTGTCGAGATCCCAAACCGAGATGTGGCGAGAGGCTGCCGCCATAGTTCGGCCGAGTCTACTTCAATTCCCCGTGGCGGGCCCACACGAGGCATCGGCACCGTGCGGCGCCTGGCGGCACATGGCAAACCCGACGTCCGTGCACACCACCGTCGTCACGCGGCCGGCTGCACAGAACACGAGTGATTTGCCGCTGGCGTCGCAGGTGGGCCGCATGTTGCGGTCGCATTCGACGCTCTCTGGGACGGAACACCCAGCGCGCGGGCCTGCGCCGGTACAGCGAAGCCCGAAGTCGGCGCAATCGCTCACAAGCCATGGGGCCGCCGTCCCGGGCTCGGCACACTCCATGAGGCGATTGCCTTCGCAGTGGCGCGTACCCTCGGCTTGACACGCGCGCATGCTCGGCAGCTCGCATGATGCCGTGGCTTCACCACGTCCCACGTTTCGGTCCTGGCATCGGGTGCCCGATCGGCACTGGACTCGATCGACCTCTCCATCGCGGCAAAACACGACGGCGCTCTCGCCATCGCACTGCGACTCGGGGGCGCCAGGAGGACACTTCGCGGAAGCCATGCACGCTTGCATCGCGAGGCCCCCAGGCGCTTTAATCTCGCGGCACGTTGCGCCGAGGCTCGCGCAGTCTTTTACGGTGCGGCCTTGTTTTCCCTCGTCGACGCAAGTGATCAGGCGATCGCCGTCACAACCTGAAAACACGCCCGGTCGCCGCGCGCAGAACGCGTCGGCGTTGGCATCACCGGTGCTTTGCATGCATTCGGCAACCTGTGAGCAGGACGTAGCCTGCGTGAAGCACGCCTGAAGCGGCTGAGGCGAGGAGGGGTCGGAATGCGCTATCCACCACTCGACGCAGGCGCTCGGACGACGGAGTCGCGGAGCTTCGGAGGAATCCATGCAAGATGCAATTTTAGCGCATGTCTCCGACAGGCGCTGGAGTGACGAAGGAGCTTTCGATGGAACGGGCGCCGGTGGAAGCGTCGCGGGGCGAGCGATAGCGCCGCACGCGGCGAGCGACGCGACGAGAGCCGAGGTGACAACCTTTCGGGATCGCGCGAAGGCGCGCACGAGCGCAAAGTCCGCGCTCATACCGCGATGGACTTCTTGATGCCTTCGAGAGAGTGCAGCAACTCGTGGGCGCCCGAGGTGAACGCGAGCTCCAACGCCTCGAGGAGGTAGCGATGCGCCTCGTCATTGCGCTCGCGGACGGCGGACACCTGGGCGAGCGCGCCGAGCACGCGCGCGCGATCGGTCCCACTCGGACCGGCCATATCTAAGGCCTCGCGCAGAACGCCCTCGGCGTCCGTGAACTGGCCCGCCAACGTGAGGGCCTCGCCGAGCTTGCGCGCGAAAATGAGCACGGCGCGCATGGGGTCCTCGAGCTCTCCGCGAAAAAGCTCCCGACGCGCGAGATCGAGACCGCGGCGAAGCGCCGAAATGGACCCGCCGAGGTCGCCGCGTGCGGTCGTGCGCACGGAGACTTGTTCGAGAAGAATAAGCGCCTGAAAGGTGTTTTGCGCGCTGTATTCGTGAAGCGCGCGCGCCTCGAGAGGCATCTCACTTTGCTCCTCTTCGCCGATCTCTGCGCACCGCGCGTGAAGGGTGCGCCGTACGGCGGCTGGAATCGTCGCGAGTACGACGTCGCGCAGAAGCGGGTGGGCGCTGCAAAACCCATCACCCTCCGCCGCCACGTCGATCATGCCAGCGCCGAGCAGCGCCGCGGTGGCGTCATCGAGGTTGGTTCCCTGGGCCACGAGCTTCTCGACCACGCTCGGTTCTGCGTTATCGCCGTAGACGGCGATCGCTTGGAGCACGCGCCTCGCGTCCGGTGGGAGACGCTCGACGCGCAGCGCGATGAGATCGGCGAGGCGCGTCGGTGAGCGCCCCCCTTGCTCTCCGGAGAATCGGAGTAGCTGGTCGACGTAGAGAGGAGCGATGCCGCGGCCCCCGAGCGACGAACTCGGACGATTCGCTCCGGCGAGCAGGTGTGACACGAAGCCCGGCGCGAGCCCCATCAGCACGCGCGCTGAGGCAATGCTTGCAGGCCACCCCGGGTCGTGGCCAGGTGGATAGGTCACGACCAGGACCGCGGACACAAGGGGAGGCTCTCCAACGGCGTCCGCAAACGCCGTGCGGCTCGCGCCATCGATCGCGTGGAGATCGTCAACCGCGACGACCACCGTGCGGTTGAAGCTCCTCTCGCTAGCGACGCCGAGCGCCCATCTGAGTGCCTCGGCAACGGCAAAACGAAGTTCGTCGGTCGGAAGGTCGGCCCGGTTTGGGTGTTCGAAAATGTCGGCCAATCCGCGGCGCGCCTCGGCTCCGGCGCCTACCCACTCGCGTACGGCTCCACCGTTTTTCGGCAAACCCGCGAGCTGGACGATGGCGCGGCGCACGGCGAAGTAACCGACTTCGGCCCAACCCGGATCGGGGGTGACCACGACGACCTTGTTTCCGGAGGCACGAACTTTTTCAAGGAATTCGTTGAGAAGGCGCGTCTTCCCCATTCCTATGTCGCCGACGATCCGCGCCCCCACGAGTGAGGTCTTCGCGTCAATGATGCGATCGTCGAGCCACAAAAGGTCGTCCTCCCGACCGACAAAATCGAGTGGGAAACGAGCGCGATCACGGTCGACGATGATCGGGCGCTGCCCTGTGCCTGGCTCGATCGGAATCAAGTTCAAGCCTGGTTGGCTCGGGCTTAGAGGTGGCAGTAACGTGGGCGACGTCGTACCGAGCGCGCGCGCGACTTCGGCGCTTAGCGTGGCTCCGCACTCGCCACAGAACTTTTGCGATGCCGTGTTTGCGGCCCTGCATTTCGGGCAGCGGACGGTCGTGCCCTGCGGGAGTGCGCGCGGCACCGTCGACTCGATTTGCGTGAGCGCGTCCGCGAGCGCTTCGGCGAATTCGTCGGCATTGCCGAAGCGGTGCGACGGTTCCTTCGCGAGCGCCATCAGGCACACATCGGACAAAAGCGAGGGGATAACGCGCTCCGGCGCGACGGCGCGCGGGTCCGTAGGCGCGACCGTGATGTGCATCAACACGACTTGCGTGGCGCTCTCGGCCTCGAAGGGCAGGCGACCCGTGAGAAGCTGGTAGAAGATAACGCCCACCGCGTACAGGTCGGAGCGTGCGTCGAGGGGATCGCCGCGACCCTGCTCGGGGCTCATGTACTCAGGCGTTCCGCATACGATTCCCGGACTCGTGATGCTTGGGCCTGCGCCCTCGCGCATTTTAGCGAGTCCGAAATCGACGACTTTTACGAAGTCGCCGCCGGTGCGTATCTGCTCCAGAATGACGTTTTCGGGTTTGAGATCGCGATGGATGATTCCAAGGTGGTGAGCTTCGGAAAGCGCGGCGAGGACTTGGCGCAAAATGCTCACGATGCGTCGAAAAGAGAGAGGTCCTTCCTCGTAGGGGACGCGAGCAAGGTCCTTCCCACGTAGAAACTCCATCACGAGGTAAAGCTGGCCGTCCTCGGTTTTTCCAAAGTCGATGACGGCGACCGAGTTCGGGTGGTTGAGACGGCTTGCCGCGCGCGCCTCCGTGATAAACCTTGCGGCTGCGTTTTCTTCACCGACGAGGTGCGGGTGAATGATTTTTACGGCGACGGTACGACCAAGGTTGGTCTGTTCTGCCCGATAGACACGGCCCATTCCGCCGACGCCAACAAGGTCGAGGATGACATACCCGCCCGGGAGTGTCCGACCGATCAGCGGATCATCGGTGCGCTGAGCGACTTTGGAGACGGGGAAGCCGCAAGCGGGACAGAACTTGTGCGCTTCCTCGCACGGAGTCTGGCACTGGGGACATGTCCGCATACCGGGACACGCACGCTACCACGAGGAAATCGCAGAAAGAACAACACACGACGCGCCTTTTGCGGCTGCAGGTGACCTTCACTGTCAGAGGTGTACGACGGGCACGCATCTTCATGCGCGAAGTTCGCCTTATGGTTGGCCCGCTACGCTTGGCTCCCGCTACCATCGTGCTGTGGTTTTTGATGCGAGTGAGCCTTCGCCGGGCACGTTGGGCGAACCCGTACGCGAGCTACTCGGCGAGCTACTCGTTCAGGCTAAAGTCATCACCGTTGCCCAGCTCGCACTCGCATTGTCGGCGCAGTCGGAGCTTCTCAGCGAGAAGAAGATAGGGCAGTTACTGATCGACCGAGGGTGGCTTACTGAGGCGCAGCTGACGCAAACGTTGAGCCTTCAGCTAAGCGTGCCGTGGGTTTCGCTCTCCCACATCGATTTTTCGCGTCAGCTCCTGAATCGAGTTCCGCGAGAGCTCGCCGACCGTGGCTGCCTCATCCCGATTTTCGTCCGCCACGTGAAGGGCCAGGGCGAGACGCTCTACGTGGCGATGGATGACCCGACGAATGAGAGCGCTCTCCAGGAGGTGGCTCAGCATGCGTCGTTGCCCGCGCGCCCGATGATCGCTTCGGCGACAGATATCCGAAGTGCCATCCGCGTTTATTACGGAGAGCCTCCTCCGCCCGAGGTGCGTCTGTCGTCGGCTCCGGTTCGCATGCCTTCGTATCTGCCATCAGGCACGCCGCCGAGGGCGGTGCACGCGTCCGTGAGTCCTTCGGGGCGTCCCTTGCCGCCCGTGGCGGAACTCGACCCGATGGTCGACGTGGGCCGTTCAGAGACCGAAAGCGCAAGTCGTCAGAGTGTCGCTCCGCGCGCTGACAGCGCCGAGCCTCGGCGGGTACGCGCGAAGGCGCTGAGCCTCACGCTGCTTGACGGCACCACCATCTCGCTGCCCCCGAAAAACTCGTTCCCGCCGAAGAAGAAAAGCATAGCGCCCCATGAAGGAATTTCCACACGCCAACTGGTGGATGCCCTTCGTGCGACGGCCCGAGGCAACGGTTCGGCAGACCCGATCGAGTCGGCGGGTGGCGCAAGTCCGGTGCCGCAATGGGAGCCTGTCGTGGCAGCCCTGCTTTCGATCCTGATGAGGAAGGGACTGATCGCCGACTGGGAGTTCGTCGAGGAGCTACGCAAAGGTTAGAAAACGCAACGAAACGGGTCGTGAGAACGATCGGAACTCGCTGACCCGAGCCGACCCGGGAGGAGCTGAAGCTCGACTCCCAGGTGAAGAGACCCGCGTGGCTCAGGCCTTGTAACTGAAGAGTTTTTGCATCTTCATCGCGAGCATTTGGTTGCCGGCGACCTTCAGCTTACCCGCAAAAAATAGCTGCATTCCGTTTGCCTGAGGGTTCTCGAGAAGCTTTTGGAAGTCCTCCGCGGCGATGGTGATCGTGCAGTCGGCCTCGCTTGTGCCTGGCTTAATCGAGGGGCCAGTCGACGTGACGTCGATCGTCCATTCCCCTTCGCCCGTCACGTTCATCTGAAATTTGGCGCCGATGGTCTTGGCGTCCTCCGCGTTCTTGGTGAGCGCGGCGGGGAGCTCTTCGTTGAACAGCTTCTTGATGTCGACGGCCATCGGATTCTCCTCGGGTGGGCGTAACGAGCGTTACGGAAGGCTGAGTCGAGTATCAAGTGCGAGTTCGTCCGTCAATGCCTCCTGATTCAGGCCGACTCACCACCCTCGGCTACGACGCGGTTCTTGCCCTCGGCTTTGGCCTTGTACAAGCGCGCGTCCGCGAGTGCGAGGAGCTCGTTTGGCCCGCCTTCGGGAGCGACATCGGGAAGCGCGGCAACCCCGATGCTGAGCGTGACTCGGAGCGATCGGTGCGCCGCTACTGTGATGTCGAGCCCGGCAATGGACTCACGGATTCGCTCGGCGAGTCGGACGGCTTCGGTTTTGCCGGTTGAGCGGGCAAGAACGACGAACTCTTCACCGCCGTAGCGCGCGACGAGGTCTTCCACCCGGAGAAGGCGCTGCATCTGCGCGCTGACGAGGCGAAGAACCATATCGCCCGCGGAATGCCCGTGGGTGTCGTTGATTTGCTTGAAGTCGTCGAGGTCCAGCAGAAGCGCAGAGAGCTTCACCTTGTGACGGCGCGAGTAGGCGACCTCCGCGGTGAGCCGCTCACTGAAGTATTTGCGGTTATAAAGCCGGGTTAGGCCGTCGCGGGTCGATGACTCGTAGAGGCGGCGCTGGAGCTCCTCTTCGGCATCGTCGGTAATGGCGAAACGAAGCGTCACGTGGGGGCCGAGCTGGATGCGGTCGTTTGGCCGAACCTCGCGAGTCTCAATACGCTCGCTCCCGATGAATGTGCCGTTCGTCGAGCCGAGGTCATCGACGACGTAGCGACCGTCGGTGCGACACGTGATGCGCGCATGGCGACGACTCACGCCGCCGTCCTCCAGCCACAAGTCGGCTTCGGTGCCGCGACCGATGATGTGCTCGGTTCCGTCGAGGGCGAAGACCTGCCCTGCGTTGATTCCGCTCAAGATCGTGAGCGTTGCGCGGTCTTTGGCGCCGCTGCACGGCGCGACGCTCATCATTGGATCCGTGGTGCGGTCGGAGGTGGTCTCCCCGGTCGTCCACGTACTGTCGGAGGAGGGAGGCGCGAGAGGAATTACCGAGGGACGAATCCGACCCGACGGAGGAATCGCGGGAAGGCTCGCAAGTGCCTCGGGCACGACGGCCGCGCGCCCGCTCTCAAGCTTGCCGCCGGCCTTGCCCGGGTCGGCCGACGCTGGGGTCGCCTGCGGCCTCGGCTCGGGATGGGGCGGCTCGGGATGCGCAGCGAGCGGCACGGTGTGCATTTTCCGTGTTTTGAACGGGTCTTTCATCGCGCGTCGCGAGTTTAGCGCAGGGCGCTTGCCGACGTCCTCCGAATTGCCTACCGAAGAGGGATGGCACTCCTCGACGGCAAGGTCGCGATCATCACGGGCGCGGGTAACGGTATCGGCCGCGCGCACGCGTTGCTTTTTGCAAAAGAAGGAGCCGCGGTCGTCGTCAATGACCTTGGCGGAACGCGTGATGGGACAGGCAGCGAGAAGAGCGCCGCCGACGCCGTCGTTCGCGAAATCGAGGGCGCGGGCGGCAAAGCCGTGGCCAACTACGATTCCGTCGCCACGGCCGCGGGGGCGGCGGCTATCGTCAAAACCGGCGTCGCCGCGTTTGGGAAAGTCGATATTCTCGTCAATAACGCGGGTATTCTGCGCGACAAGTCGTTTTTAAAGATGGAAGAAGCGATGTGGGACGCCGTGCTTCAGGTGCACCTGAAGGGAACGTTTCTCTGTTCGCAGGCATTTGTGAAACAGGCGACCGCGCAGGGGCACGGCGCGCGTATCGTCAACACCACGAGCGTGAGCGGCATGATTGGCAATTTTGGCCAATCGAACTACGCGGCCGCAAAGGCTGGGATTTACGGTCTTACGCGTACGATGTCGATCGAGTTACAGAAGCATCGAATCACGGTTAACGCTCTCGCCCCGATCGCGAAGACGCGACTCACCGAAGACCTTCCGATGTTCCAGGGCGTCGACACGATGACCGCCGAACACATCTCTCCCGCGGCGCTCTTTCTTGCGAGCGATTTGTGCGGCGATCGCACGGGCCATGTGCTCGCCGTGGCGGGCGCGCGCCTCTACGCGTTCAAAGTCGTCGAGACCCACGGGAAGTTCAAAGATGACGCTCAGGGCGTATGGAACGCCCAGGAGATCGCCGACCACTGGGATGCGATCGTCAAGGCGTGAGCCAGCCAGCCGCCTCTAGAATGCCCCGCGCCGCGCCGATAAACGTGCGAGCGTCCTGAAGACCCTGCTGAGCCATCGAGCCGGTGAACACGTACTCGGCCGTGTAGTCTGCATCTTGTCGGAAAGTCATCAGCCGTGACAAGAGCGCGGCAACTTCCGGGGTCATCCGCTTGGTTTGCGCAAAATCGCGCTGCAAAAGACGGCTCAGACCCCCGTGCGTTCGAGGCTCCTCGCCCGCGGAGATCAGTAGAGCGCGCGCGTAGTGAAACGCCGCGTAGTAGGCTCGACTCATCGCTCCTGCGAACTTGCCGGCGCCGAAAAGCAGCTCCGCCTCTTCGAACGCGTCGTTTCCTCGCGTCAGCTCGGCGGCAAGTGCGGCTCTCTTTTGGTCGTCTGTCACAAGCGTATCCCTTGGCTATCGATGTCCCGAAAGAGGCGGCGACCTCCGCTCCGCATGCTCGCGGCTTGCGCTGAAGAATAAACAAGAGGCGACAGGCCCATCCACTGCGGCGCGGCGGCGTCGGTCGCGTAGGCAAGATCGAGTATGGCCAGTCGTTCGAATTCCGAAAGTTCGTCGATGACCACCAGGATATCGACGTCGCTATCCTCGTGAGCCTCGCCGCGCGCGCGCGAACCGAAAAGCAGAATCTCAAAAACCCGTTCCCCGAAGCGCTCGCGGAGCGCCTCCGCGAAACGCTTGACGGAGTGAGCGAGCATGCCTGTCGGAGCCAGCGCGGCGTCTCGCATGGCTGGTCACTATAGCCTTGCAAAGGCTTGCGTGCACGCCCTCGCTGTAGGACAACAGGCGTCCCTATGAGCTTTCGATGTGAAGGTACCTACACGGCTCTCGTAACTCCTTTTTTCTCAGCGACGAACGAAGCGGAGAAGCTTATCGACTGGGAGGCTTATGACCGTCTCGTTCATGCGCAGCTCGACGCCGGCGTGACAGGGCTTGTTCCTTGTGGGACGACGGGCGAAAGTCCGACGCTCGACGCGGAAGAGCAGCTCGCGTTGATAGCGCGCACGGTGAAGCTCGCGAAGGGGAGAGCCTCGGTCCTTGCGGGGACTGGTTCAAACTCGACGCGCGTGAGCATCGCCCTCTCGCGGGCCGCGCAGAGTGCGGGAGCGGACGCCGTCATGGTCGTTGTGCCCTACTACAATAAGCCTACGCAAGAGGGCCTTCGCGAGCACTTCGTCGCCATTGCGGCCGCGGTGACTTGTCCGGTTGTAGTTTACAATATCCCCGCGCGTACGGGCATTGATTTGGCGGTTGAGACGCTTGCGAGCATCAACGCCGCTGCGCCGAATGTCGTGGCTACCAAAGAGGCGACTGGTAACGTGCTCCGCGCGCAGGAGATCCTTCGCCTGATGGGCGACCGGATGACCGTGTTTTGCGGCGACGACGCTCTCACGCTTCCAATGATAGCGTCAGGAGCGCGCGGCGTGATCAGCGTGACGTCGAACGTGTATCCCGCGTCGGTCGCGCAGGTAACTCGGCTCGCGCTCGAAGGAAAGTTCGACGAGGCGCGAAAGGCACACCTTGCGCTTCTCGGCGTCCACGAGGTGATGTTCTGCGAGGCCAACCCTAGCCCAGCCAAAGCGGCGCTCGCGCACAAGTTCGGTATCTCGGACGCGGTGCGTGGCCCGCTCGTCCGCGTGAGCGACGCCGCCCGCGCGAAGGTACTCGCCGCGATGTCGGCGTACGAGGCCACGTGTCGCTGACGTCGCCGCTTCGCGTGGCCGTCCTTGGCGCAAACGGCCGCATGGGCCGCGCCGTGGTGCGCCTCGCTCACGCTGCGGGCATGCACGTCGTGTGCGCTATCGCAACCGATGGGGAGGGCCGCGACGCGGGCGAACTCGCGGGAATTGGCACGCTAGGCACAATCGTTGGGATGGACCCGCGCGCGATCGAGAGCTCGGGCGCGCATGTCCTGATCGATTTTTCTGCACCCGCGGCGTTGGCGCAGGCCGCACCGATTTGCGCAGGCGCGGGCATCGCTCTCGTGAGTGGCACGACCGGACTCGGAGAAAGCGCGAAACGCGCGCTGGAGAACGCGTCCGCGACGTGCGCTGTTCTTTGGGAGCCGAACATGAGTGTCGGGGTGCACGTGCTCGCCTCGCTCGTTGGCCAAGCCATGACGGCGCTCGGGTCGTCGTTCGATGTCGAGGTCGTCGAGGTGCATCATCGCGCGAAAGTCGACGCCCCGAGTGGTACCGCAATCCGCCTCGGCGACGTCGTGAAAAGCGCTCGAAACGCGCATTACGTCTATGGTCGAGAGGGGAGACCGGGAGCTCGCCAAACCGACGAAGTGGGCATGCACGCGGTGCGCGGCGGCGACGTGGTCGGCGACCACACCGTGTTCTTCCTCGGTGACGGCGAGCGACTCGAACTCACGCACCGCGCGTCGAACCGCGACGTCTTCGCACATGGCGCCGTTCGAGCGGCCACGTGGCTCGCGCGCCGACCCGCTGGTCGCTACGAGCTTGCCGACATGCTTTCGGGAGAACGCGGCGAGATTCGACCGCTACGTAGGTCGCGGAATTAGGGTTGGCCGATAACATCCAAAGAACTGTGCGCAGAATCGAACAGGTCGGCGCGGCTAACCTTCAACCCTAATCGATGAAGTACCGTGCACGCCGCCGATCCCTGCGCAGCTACCAGTCTGGAAGCAGAGGCGGTCTGGAAAGCAAGAAAACGCGCTGGCCGTACGTTTTCAGGCCTATCCCCATCTCCGATAGGCCTCAATCCTCAATCCTCGACCGTCCGTCGAGCCTTGCGCCTCACGGGAAGTGTTCATGATACATTGAGTTACGTGTCACCAAAAAGAGAAAACTCGATGGCCTTTACGTTCGCTAGCTTAACGGTTGCGAACGTCATGGCGCGCGGGTTGTCTTTGGGTGCGACCGTCGCGTTAGCGGTGCTCCTCGTGCCGGCTTGCGCGACGCCGACCGCACTCACGCTCTCGGTCTACAGCGAGCTGGAGTGCGATAAGGGGTCGGTTATCGCCGTGGTCGGCGGCAGTGCTCTGGACACCCTGCCTTCAAAAGCGCCGTCGTCGGTCTCGACAACATGCGACGCGACGGGCCGTCGTGGAAGCGTGGTTGTCCTCCCTACGGCCTCCAAGGACGAATGGCTTGGACTCGCCGTGATGCAACGCGCCGACGGACAGCCCGCAGACGGGTGCCTCGACGCACGCCAATCCGCCCGATGCATCGTAGCCAAGCGCCAGTTTCGCTTCACGAAGCACAACACGACCGACATGCGCGTCGACCTTCGCCTGTCGTGCCTCGGCATCTCCTGCAAACCTGACGAAACATGTTTCAGAGGCGCATGCGTTGAGGCGCTGACCGCATGCGTCGGAGCGTGTGACGAAACGTCGTTGGGAAGCGCCTTCTCGGGCCCGGAGGCTCCAATCTCGAGTACTCCCGACGCCAGCGCTTCGGCTGGGTCACCGGCAGGGACAGGCGATAATAAGTCCGGGGGAGTGAGTGACTCTGGCGTCGTCGAGCCATCGTTCGACTTCGTATGTCCCCAGGGCGGGTGCACGCAGACGTGCATCGCCGGGCCAATCTGTCGCGCCTCTTGCGGCGGAGGCGGATGCACGCAGACGTGCACAACCGGGATTTCCTGTGACTTTAGCTGCGACGGCGGGTCTTGCACTCAAGTCTGCCCACGCAAGGCTGCGTGCACGCTAACTTGTGGTCCCCGTCGCATACCCGGGGGCAGCTGCTTTCAGGGCTAAGGCTCCGCAACATGTACAGGTCACTTGCACTTAACGGACACGAATGATCACGTGCGGCTCATCTAGGCGAGGACCTTGTTCGTGATTTCTGCGAGACGAAGCGCACAACCGGCGACGTACGAAATGTACCGACGTCGTCTGGCGCAACTGCGGATTCCGCTAACACTTGGTTCGAATCATGGCGTCCGCTTCACTTCGCCGGCGTCGCGCGTACTCGTATTGATTTTCTTGAAGTCGCGCGTCGTTCACGCGGTGCGTCAAGCGCAAGACTCCGTTCATTAGTGAACGACCGCTGCACAGATATAAAGAAGGTGAGTCTCGTGGCACGCGCGCCGGCATCCACCTCACCAGGACGAGATTCATGGGCACCTGCTGGGCGAAGGTGCAGGACACCATCCTGGATGGCCGACCCTAAGGACCGTGATTCACACGCAAAGGGACCCCCAGCCGACTTCCGCCTCACGGTCGTGATTCCTGATTCGACTATCCCCGATTCCTTCGCGCGAATCGATTGCATCGAAGATCGCCTGCGCAGCGGCTAAACCTTGCTGCGCAAATCGATCTCCTCCGACAAAACCGCCGACGATATCCGATACCGTGCCTCCTGGATTCTGATCGATACGCGCGCGACCGTCGACCGGACTCCTAACGGGACATTGACAAAACATCGCCGTCGCTGTCGTACGCGCCAAGCCCGCCCGGAATGCGAACGAAGTAACCATCCGCATAAAAATTTAGGTCGATGGTTTGACGGAGTTTCTCCGCGACACTTGACCTGAGTAGTAATTCCACACCTAGCACGGCAGCCATCTGAAAACCACGGCATTGAGCGTTGATGTTACTGTATCAAGCGGGTCTTCGAGCGACGCATCGGTGACCTAGGCGTTTACGCTACATGCTGCCAACACAAACCCGAGAGGCAGAGCGATTTGTAATCTACGCGCCTCGGTGCATTACTCAGTGCAAAATTGGTTTATCGACATGTTGTCTGAGTTCTGCCGCCTTCGTGCGGCAGAAGCCAACGCGAGTCTCGGTGTTGAGTCGTGTATAGTTTTGTTGATTTTGTATCGAGTCAATCTTAACCGAATTCTTCGAGTGCTACCGTCGGTAGAGTCATTTCGTTACTCTCAGGCCGCTGCTAAAATGTTGAACTTCCGCGAAGCTTCGCGGGTGGTTGCTCTCACGCCGTAGGAGTTTGGAAACCGAATCCGCATGTTGGAGGACGATTTCGGGGAAAGTATTTTCATCTGGACGACGCGCCGCGTGCACCTCTCTGAATTTGGTCTCGCGCTCTTGCCATTTGCTGAGCGTGCACTCTCGGCGCTCACCGGATGCTCACTGGTAATTGGAGGTGCTGCGCACGGGTTTCCGAAGACTCGTGTCCTCTCAGGAACAAGGTGCGAACTGGACCTATCACGGATACTCTCACTCGTAGACTTGGTGCGTGCGGAGCGCACATGGATCGGTCTTACTCTCTCTCTCTCTCTCTCTCTCTCTCTTGGTCGGGTCCTGACTTCGCAAATCGGCTTCGCAATTTTGAACTCGATTGCGCGGTCACTTCGGCGCGCATGCGGGATCCAAAGTTTGATTCCATTCGATTGCATTCAGAGGCTTACTTATTCGTCGCATCGCGGTCCTTGCGACGTCACCTTCCTTTCTCGTTACCTGAGCAGGCAGGCGAACATGCGCTCATTGACATTGATGATGAGAGGCCACTGTTTCAATATTCGAGCGACGCCCCTTCGGCCCACTGCCTCGAATTTGGCGCACTCGCGAGGTTTGGAACGGGTGCCTGCCATCCCTCCGCGAGGAGCTTCAGCTCGCGTCGGCGTCCCAGGAACGACTCGCTGGGTTGGCGTAACCAGCTCCTCATCCCGGATCCGCAAGTCGTGACTTGTCAAGTCTTGACCTAATGATGTGTGGCGAGCGCACACCGATGACCGTGGCGAAATCCGCGCGAAGTCGGCGTTGACGTAGCCGCGACCGAGGGCTCGACCGATTGACGTTCTGTCATGAAGGGCGGCCAGCGTTCGCCAACGCGTCGCGAATTCGCTCCGCGCCGAAGGTAGCGCCGTCGACAACTGCGTCGTTTACCGTGGACGCGCTTGCGGCACGCGATTTGCCATCATGAAAGTCATGCCGCTCTTTCTAAAACCTATTCTATTTGCTCTCCTCATCACTTGGGCCGCTGCGTTCGTGGAGAATCGCTTCTCGGAAGCACGTGGGCGCGCACGTCGCGATTGCCGCTCATTTCGTACGCTGCCCGAGAACCACGAGGCTCTCGCATGCGCCGACGATGAGTTTGCAGACTACAGAGCGTCGCTACGAGGAACGAGTACATCGCTCCCAAAAGCCGCGCAAGCCGCGTTCGATCGCGGAGACGAGGCCGCAGCCTTAGCTGCACTGAACACGGCTATCGCGTTTGCGGATCGGTCGGTTGGACAGCGGACATTTTTTGCGACTTCTTTCGCCGCGAACCTAGCAAAGGCTACACTCGATGTTGCGGAGAAGAATCACGTCGCGATTGAAGCGGAGTCGTATCGAGGCCTTCTTCGGAAGCTCGCTGGCGTGTCGTCGCGGATCGACGCACACCCCTTTGAGACGATGCGAATTCATGACACTTATAGGATGCTCCGACTCCCGCACCAGAACGCATTGTTCGCAAACCTAATAGGTGAGGCCTACGTCCTTCGTGGCGCGGCAAAGCTCAATCGCCAATACCGAGCGATGGATGACGCTATCGCGCGAGGTGATGTGTCGCAGTGCCAGACAGAAGCAGGTGACCGGGTACTCGGGATGGGGGCTCCCGCATACTTTTGCGAAGTGGCCGATAAGACTCAAAGAACCGCGCGACGATTAGCGGAGATCGCCGCCGCTAACCTCCAACCCTAAACGACGGAGAGCCCGTTCAATCCGTCGAGTAACGCGAAGATACAGTCGGGAAGCAGTGCGGTCTGGAGGTTACGAAATCGCACTGGCCGGACGCTTTCTGGCCTATGGGCAGAGGTCGTTTTTTGCTGAGCGCGCCCAATTCATTAGGCGCCCTCAATGAAACCACTTCGAAGCTTGAAGATGAAAATAAGAGTGCAAGTCGTTCGCAACCACACCTTCCTAAAAGCCATCACTTTCGTAGTGTTCGCGAGCTCAGCTTGGGCGTGCCAGCGCCATCCAGCGCGAGTGGCGGTTGTCAGCATTCGACCGCCGCCTAACCCTACCGGACCCGTCGCAAGGGCCGAGCACGCGCCACGCGCGGGCGATTGTACGCGAGACAATCCCGTTGACGTGCTCAGCCATTCCATCGACCTCGACGTTCGCTTAGGACCCACCGCTTCGATCACAGGTTCAGGCGTTCTTGCGGTCCGTGCGCGCCATGACACGTCGTGGCTCGCGTTCGATGCCGTCGACCTTTTCGTTACCTCGGTCGTTGTAGGTGCTGAGTCACTTTACTTCGAGTTGCATGACGGTCGCCTTTGTATCGAGCTTTCGTCCGTGCTTGCAGAGGGAGAATCGATCGCCGTGAAGATGGCGTGGAGCGTTTCTGCCTCCAAACCGATACCAGCGTTTCGAGCCAATCAAGTATGGGCGGACTATTCGACGGCCGCGTGGATGCCAACGCTTCAAGACCCTGCTCAACGCGCGACACTCGCGCTGCGGATCAACGCGCCGTCGGACCTGCACGTCGCCGCAAGCGGTCGTGTCGTCGGGCGGACAACCTTGCGCGCGGGTCTTACGCTTCACTCGTTTGTGCTCGATCGCCCGTCACCGCCTTTTCTTTATGCGTTTGCCGCGGGCCGTTTCGAAGAGGCCGAACAGCTCGTCGACGGCGTCGTTCTCCGCGCCTTGGGCCCACGAAAAAAAGACCTCGAAACCGCACTCTTGACCACCGCGTCGATGCTGCGCTTTCTGAGAACGCACACCGGAGCCGAATTTCCGACTGAGGAGTATATTCAAGTCTTTGTCGAGGGTGAAGCGGCGCAGGAAGGTGCGGGTATCTCAGTCATTGGCGAGAAGGCTCTCGACGACCTCGCGAAGAACCCGACCGAAGACTGGATATTCGCACACGAGCTCGCGCATCAATGGTTCGCTTGGCTCGTGCCGTGTGCTGACTTTGCAGACTTCTGGCTCAACGAAGGCTTTGCCACGTTCATGGTGGCTTTGCTCAAGGAGCATCGCTGGGGACGCGAAGCCTACGATCGTGAGGTCTTGCTGTGGCGTAAGCGCTCCGCGAAGGTGCAAGAGCAAACGAAGGACGCGCCGCTTTCGCTCTCCTCCCCAGACGCCGCTCCACGCACGTCACGCACGTCACGCACGCCACGCACGTCACGCACGCCACCGCGCGAATCTGATCTTCCGCCGCGCGGTGTTACGTACTCTCGAGGTGCGCTTGTCCTTCACAAGCTTCGGGCCGAGCTGGGCGACGCTACGTTTTGGAAGGGCCTTCGTTACTACGTGAGCCAAGCCAAAGAATCCGCTTTCCCGATTGGACCGGGAGCGCGGACGGAAGACCTTCGCGCGGCGATGGAATACGTTTCAGTCAAGAACCTTTGGCCGTTCTTTAAGCGGTGGGTCTACACCTCCGCTCCCGACCTAGGAGAAAGACAGCTCCTGATTCTACCGCTCCTTCCCCATGTTGACCTTTCCGTCGCGTCATGTGAAACGATGGCCTCGCAGGCTTGCGTGCTCACGTCGTGCTACGCTACCTCCTTGACTCCGTTGACTTTTCGAGCCGTGGAAGCACTTGTTCGCGCGCCTGCTGTAATGCGGCGTACTGTGGCGGGCGTGTGGCTGTTTGGCTCGTTTGCTCGTGGGGAGGAGACGCCTTCTTCGGATATCGATTTGGCCATTCTCTGCGACCCCGCACTGGGGGTCGATCGCGCGACGGTGATGGACCAAGTGGGTCTCGCCCTAGGTCGTGATGTCGACGTCATTGATCTCCGGACAGCGCCACCCAGTTTGGCGTGGGAGATTCTCACGCGCGGGCGTATCGTTGACGAGCGAGACGAGCTTGAGGTTGAGCGGTTCGTTCGTGCCGCGCGTTTTGAAGCGGAAGACGACGAGCAGCGCTCGCGCATGGCTTTGCTTGGTCAGATGTCTCGGGTTCGTGAGGTCGGGCGATGACCGTTCGTCCGGCCGTCGTTCTCGCCCGCCTGACGCACCTCGGGCAAGTCTTGGTGCAGCTCAATCGTCTGCGGGCCCTATCACCGTCGGAGCGCGCCGACGCGCTTATCGAGCTTGCGGCTGAACGAGCGCTGCACGTCGCCATTGAGGCCGTTCTCGACGTCGGACATCACGTCCTAGCGGGACGGGGCTTTCCGATTCCACCGACCTATCGAGAGGTTGTGCCCGCCCTCGTCGCGGCGCAGATTCTCGCGCCGGAGCTTGGAGGGCGACTCGAAGGTATGGCTGGCATGCGCAATCTTCTTTTTCACGACTACCTGCGTGTTGACAGCAAACAAGTGTGGGCCGTCGTCGATCAGAAGCTCGATGACCTGCAGGATGTCCACGCGGCCCTCGCGGCCCTTCCGGAACTCGGTCGCAGCGCAGGCGCCTAGTTGTTCGATACGCGTAGTTGGACCCTGGGCCGCGTTTTGAAAATGCAATCGCGTCTCATCTCCTGAAAGCTGTCCACTTCTGGCGCCATGCGGGGGAGAGTCGACAAAGTTGCTGCCGCTATCTAGTGTAACTCAACCCGCTACGCAGGCTGCAAATCGAGCGTTAAAAGGGGGAAGGCCGGGTCGATCAGATAGCCGTCGTCGCGCGTCAGGAGCGCGTCGGCTAGCCCCAAAGCTCGGAGACGGCGAATGGTGGTATATACACGCAACGTTCCGGCGGTGTGTCTCATCTTTTCGCCTGGCCAGCCGATAGCGACGAGTTCGAGGGTGCTCATGGCGACCCCAGCGCGCTCGTGCATCGCGCGTGCGAGTGCCCAAAGGAGACGCCGAAGCGAACCATGGCGCGACAAATCGTGCGACGCTCCTGAGGGGAAGGTGAGTGAGCGGCCCTCGAATCCGACGAGAATGTTCGCACTTTTGACGTCGAACGCGTCGATGCGGGTTTCCACCAGCTTCGTCGCCGCGACGTTCGCGAGAGTCGCAGTGGCGCGCGCCTCTGCGAGATGCGCGCGCTCAGTTTGCACGTCCCCCTGCGCTCGTGCGGCGAGCGCCAATCGCGCCAGAACGAGCGCCTCGCGCCACCGTTGACCGGTCGCGCGTAGCGCCTCGACTTGCCCCCGGAGCCGCGCATCACTGGCCGGTGTTTCGAGATGTTCGGGCAGGAGATCCATCATCTCTCGAACCGCGTTTTCACGCGGAGTGTCACGCATAACGACATGTGTAGCTCTCGCGACTTCGAGGTGCTCGCGGGCTGTGGCTGGCTCGCCGCGAAGCAGCGCGACGATTCCAAGCCCAGCGCTCGCGTCCGACTGTCCACGGGGATCACGCACAGCGTCACAGACGTGTCGCGCCCTCTCGAATGACAGTTCCGCTTCGTCGAGCTTGGCGGACGCAAGGTGCGCCCAACCTGCTCCGCGAAGGGCTTCGGAATGGAGTTCGTTCTCGACGTTGGCGAGCGCAAGGGCCTCGGCGAAGAGGGACGCGGCGAGCGCGGCGTCGCCTCGTTCCAGGGCTGCACGGCCTGCGACCACCCGCGCTTTGCGTTGAGGGTCGCACGCGACCGCCGCGTCCGCGATCGCCACCGCGCGAGCGAACGCGTGCGACCGGAAATCGACGGCGCCCGTGAAGAAAATGGCGTCCGCCGCCGCGAGCCAAAGTGCAAGTCCGAGTCGCTGGAGCGCTGGGTCCGTCGCCACCATGGCGCTCGGTGCGAGAGTGACGGCATAGGCGAGTTCGGCGAGCGTTGCGTTAGCGCTCACGCCGTAACTTATTCGGCGAAGCTCCTCCGCGCGGCACACCCAAGCCTCGAGCCAGCGGAACGCGTGCGCCGCGGAGTCGTCCGGATGGGCAAGCCGCGTGACTGCGCGCACGCAATAAGGAACGATAAACGCGACCACGCCCGCGCGCGTTTTGCGCACGAGAAAACCTGCGTCTTCGAGACTGCACAGGCTTTCGATGGAAGCGGTCGGATCGACCAACGCGAGTACGTCCCAGGTGAAGGGCGCGTCGCAAGCTGCGAGCTTCGCGAGTCGTTCGCGCTGCGACGCGGAAAGCGTACTTCGCACGCGTTCAACGTCGGCGCGCCACGGCACCCCTGAGCCGACGAGAGTTCCCACCTGCGTCCAGTTCGCGAGCCGCTCGCGAAGGGGGCGCCACCCTATTGTCGAGGCGATTCGACTCGCCCAGCGAAGAGCTGGCGGTTCACGCTCGACGAGGTGCGCTATTTCCGTCACGACCTCGACGTCGGCGTCGATTCCCGAAGCGGCCACGAGCATCGGAACGGCCTCCGCGAGGTCAATCGCTCTATATCCCTCGAGACGCGCGGAGCTCATGACCGTCTGCGATGTTACCCGCCAACGCCCTCTTCGGAGCCGAGAGTTCGGAGCAACGCGCGTTAGAGCTGAATGACGTACTGGGCTTTCGATTCTCCTACGACGGCAGGCAAGACTTTTGCTCCCATCGGACCGGCGACTACGCGCCGCAGCTCGGGTTGGCCCGCGCCTGCAGCGCCAGGAACGAGCTCGACATCGGTCATCGTTGGCTGAGTGGAGTAAGCAAGCGCTATCGACGGACCGGGCGCGCCGTGTCCGCTAGCCCCGCCCGTACCGCCCGCCCCGCCATCGCCGCCGGCGCCGGTCACGATGGTCGATAGGTAACCTCGATTGGGGTTATTTTCGCCTCGGTTGGTTCCGCGTCCGCCTTTGCCCCCATCGGTTCCGGCAGTGCCTAAGTTGCCCTTCCCTCCGCGCCCGCCCGCAGCGGATTCGATGCGCGTACTTTCGAGCGTCACCACGGATTGAATGAGCAATGCACCAATACTCGCGCCGCCGCCCGTCGCTGCCGTTCCAGGCTGACCGGCACACCCACCCGCGCCGCCGCTGCCACCGGTCGCAGTCTGTTCATTCTTGCCGAGTGCGGGAGGTCTCGAAGCGGGCCCCATGCCGTCACCGTCTGCCTCCGCTTTATAGAAGCCTTCCGTGCCGCCGCCGCCGCCGCCCCCTTGACCGGGCTTCCCGGTGTCCCCGGCCGTGCCGCTCCCCCGGAGAAAACCATTCGCAGTAAGCGAAGCGGTGCCGTTCGACCCATCCTTTCCGTCTTCACCGGCCTTACCGTTCCAGCCGGGTCCTCGCCTCCAGGGCCCCTCCCGATCGCCGTCGATGCTCCGGTTGCCGCCCTTCGCCGTCTCTGAGGTATTCAGGAGCGGCCTTCCGTCATGCACAAGATTGTACGCTGTCACTTGCGGCTGGCCGTTCTGCCAAAGGAGACAATCGCCGCCTTGCCCGCCCGGACCGCCAGAGGGACCTATCGTGCAGTTCGCGACTCCTCCGACAGGACCAGGAACGGGAAGAAAGAAGCAAAATGAATTGCAAAATCGTTGTTGTTCATCGGTCGCATTCACGCCGTTGTACGACCCTGTAATCGTGTTGACGCGTCCCTCCGTGCCGTCGCTACCCGGGGCTCCGCTCCCGGCGCGGAGCACGGACTGACTAACGATAAGTCCGCGGCTGCCGCGCACGTCAAGCGCGATCGACGTTCCGACTTGGTCCGTGGCCGGCGTTCCGTCGAGGTCGGGGGCTAGGATCTCGAACGCGTCGAGCCTCGTGGTCAAAGAGAGTTCGCGCGCCGTCACGGCGGGGCTCGTCGGAGCGAGCACACGTGTCCGTTTTTTGCCTTCTTTCCATGGGCTTTGGTTGCAGTTGTACGAACCGAACATGGACACGCCGTCGAGCAGCGTAAGGCTTTCTCGAAAGTCCTCTGCGCAGGCGATGACGCGGGTTCCTTGCTCCTTTGCAAGTGCCAACGCACGCGCTAGCGACTTTACCGGGTTGTCCATCGCGCCCGTCGCTGTGTCGTCTCCTTTCGAGGAGGAAACGAAGATGCCGTCGGCCGCCGGACCACCGACGGCGAGCCGCGCATTCGCCGCCGCTTTGTCAGCGTCGGACAGACCAGTCGGTGGCGTTTCCGTCGGGTTCGATGAGTCGTCGGAACTTCCGAAGACTCCACACGCCACGAGAAAAAGCGATGTCACGGCGAACAACGAAACGCGCATAAATCCCCCACTCTTGGAAGCAAGTCCTCGCTTCCGCGCAGGCGGGTACGGGACTCGATAGTCGCTCCGCGCAGTCGACCGACGTTCACGCGGGTTGCTAAGAATCGTTTGGAGCGGAGGTAGTGACCTGTTCGCGCGCACCGCGCAAACTTTATGTTGAGCCGTGGACTCCGCGGTTGGCTGCGTGGCCGCGTCGCCGGTTGAGCCGGCCAAGACCGCCAGGGGAGCAACGGCGCGAACGATTCCCTTTAATGATCGCGGGCTCCAACCGTCTTCTTCGTCGGCTGGACGTACGAGTGGTCAGAACGAACCGACGACGAGGAACCCACCCGCGTCCCCGGAGGCCATCGGAACCACCCGTGTTTTTGCCCGTGGCGGTGTGCTTACGGCGGGCGCCTTGCTGGGCTCCGAGAAAAACATGTAGACCCCAAACCCGAGAGCGAGCGCCGCGCCGCTGCCGAACCCGATCGCGAGCGCGGATGCCGTTTTCGAGCTTTTGTCGATTCGCGCGCACTCTTGGCTTCGCAGCCTGCAGGGGGTCGGCGGGTCTGTCTTCTCGGCCCGTGTTGCGGCCTCTGCGCCCTGACTTTGGAAGTCGAAGTAGTTGACGAGGGAGTACACGGCGACGCCGCCGAGCACGGCGCCAACGCCCATAGCGACGCCGCCTATGACTTTGCGTGTGTTGGCCTTACCGCCACTTGCCTCGGGCTCGCTTACCTTGACGGGAACGAGCTCGACGGCGGTTTCGCGCCCGGCCGCCACGATGACATTGCGCTTGCTCGGTGGACCCGACGCGAACGTGACCTCGACCGAATGACTTCCCGGCGCGAGCTCGACGCGCGCAAAGCCCTTTTCCAAGGGTACGCGCTTTTGTCCGTCGATGATAACGTCACCGGAGGACTCGGTGGCGCGGACGAGTACGACGCCGACGGCGGTGCCCGCGAGGCGTTCGACGACGCGCATCGCGATTTTGCGTAGGGCGTCGTCGTTCGGATCCTTCAAGTTGTCGGTGTAGCTCTCCCTGACGACCGTGTCGGGCTTGTTTCGTTGGAAGAGATGAACCTCCGAAGTGACTTGGCCGAGCGTTGGCCCCTTCGAGACGAAGCCCCAGATGTAGCGCTCCGCCTTGATCTGCTCCGCGATTCGCTGTTGGCACTCGACGGGTAGAGGCCGAGGCGAGCACTTCATCGCCGCCGTAAGCATCCCCAGGGACTGCGTGGTCTCGACGAGCGACCACCCTTGCGCCGCTCTTATCCGCGACCGAAGGGCGGTCGTGATGGCGTCCGCTTGCTCTTCGACGTCTTCCGAATCGAACGCGAGCACGGCGACCGGGACCGTGTGCGCTCCCGGCTGATCCGCGTAAGCGAGGCCCGGACGCGCCAAAAACAGAAATCCGAGGAAAAAAGTTGAGAGGAGCAGCCCAAGGAACGCGGATCCGGGTCGAACCATCGTTTCGGAACGTATCGCGCTTTTGCGACTGGAAGAAACGGAGCTACCATCTCGGGTCACCCACGATGCGCATCACCGGCGGCCGCTGGCGCTCACGCGCACTTATCGCCCCGCGCGGAACGGCGACGCGCCCCACGTCCGATCGCGTCCGCGAGGCTCTTTTTTCGATGCTTGCGTCGTCGGGCATCCTGGGTGACCCGGCCGAAAACGAGGGCCCGCGTGTCATGGACCTCTATGCAGGGAGTGGTGCGCTGGCCTTCGAGGCGCTTTCTCGGGGGGCCTCGCACGCCGTTCTCGTGGAGCACGCGCGGGACGCCGTGGCTGCGATCCACCACAACGCACGTGAGCTCGCGTCGGCGCCTCTCCTTCACGTGTTCGACACCAAAGTGGAACGCGCTCTCGCGAAGGTCGAGGGTCCGTTCGGTGTGATTTTTCTCGACCCGCCGTACGCCGACGTGGCGAAGCCGGCGTTCGCGACGGTGTTGGCGGCCGCGTCGTTGCTCCTCGCGGAGTCAGGCGTGTTGGTTTTGGAACATGCCTCGACGGATGAGCCACCGAGCATTCCTGGCCTTAGCTTGGATCGCACACGTCGGTACGGAGACTCGACTTTAACGTTGTATCGACGTTGCGAGCCTCTCTGATGCGTCGACGCGCTTTGTGAGACCGGAAACTGCCGTATACTCGGCGCCACCAAATGGCTCCGAAAGCTCCTCCCTCGGCCTCTTCCTTGCGGCCTCCTGCCGGGGTCCCGAGTGGGAATGGAAAGTTCGTCCTTCTCGCAATTTTGCTCGTCGGCTTCATCGTTTCGCTCATCGCGTGGAAGAGCTGCCAAAAGCCCGCGGAGCCTATCGTCCTTGGGCCTCCTGACGCAGGGCTCGCGCCGCGGCCGACGCACAACGTTGACGACGACATTCCGCCCCCGCCGGCCATCGAAGACTCCGGCACCGAAGCCGTGAAAAAGCCAGTGGCTGTCGCGACGGGCGGAAACGCCCAGTGCGACGTGAAAAAATGCTCGGGCTCGAGCACGAGTGACGTCGAACTGGCCCTCTCGTCTCGCGCGAAGCAAGCGCACCGCTGTTACGACGCCGCGCTCGGCCAGGACCCCACGCTTCGCGGGAAGGTGTCCATCGCCGTGCGCATCGGATCTGGCGGTCAGGCTTGCTCGGCTTCCGTCGCGAGCAACGAACTTACGTCGGCGCCGACGGTGGCGACGTGCGTAGCAGGATATTTTCGCGGTCAGAATTTTCCGGCGCCACGCTCGGGCTGTATTGACGTGAACATTCCGATCAACTTCGTTCCAAGGCAGTGACGACGCGAGGCGTGGGCCTGGAGCATGGGGTCCTCCTTACTCTCGGCTACGATGGAACGGCCTTCTCCGGCTGGGCCGTCCAACGCGATACACGAACCGTAGAAGAGGTCGTGCGAGGCGCGATACTCGCCCTTGATCCGCGTGCTTTTGGGCCACGCGGGTGCAGCCGCACGGACTCGGGCGTCCACGCCGAAGGCCAGCTCGCAGCGTTTGATGCGTCGCTCTATATGCCGCCGCGCGGGTGGGTGCTGCAGCTCAATCAAAACCTCCCCGAGGACGTGACGGTCCGGGCCGCCCGCCAGGTACCCGTGTCGTACAACCCGCGGTTTACAAGCGTTAAAAAGCGCTACCGCTATCTGCTTGTTCGCGACAAAGTGCGCGATCCGTTGCTGCGTCACCGCGCGTGGCGCGTCGGGTTCGACATGGATATGGATCGAATGGTCCGCGAAGCCCGAAGCATCGTCGGAACTCATGATTTTGCGGCATTTCGCTACGCGCGTGACGTCCGCGAAGTAACCGTCCGCACCATCAGCGCGGTCAACGTCGAGCCCCTGAGTTCGGATTCGCGACTCTGGAGCATCACGATTGAGGGCAACGCGTTTCTCTACAATATGGTTCGTATTCTCGTGGGTACGCTCGTCGACGTCGCGCGCGACAACCTTCCCGAGGGTTCGATCGTTCGCGCGCTGGAGGCCAAAGAGCGTGGCGTGGCCGGGCAAACCGCGCCGTCTCACGGGCTCACACTTCAGCACATTCAGGTGGCTGAATCGAACGACCTGGGGCTTCCTTGGCCGCCGTGACACGCGTGCCGTCCCTGGTTGTGCGCGCCGCTCGTCCCGACGAGGGGGCCACAATCTCGGTACTTTGGCGCGAACTTTGGGATGCCCACGAGGCATGGGGCGGCTACGCGGGCTCTCGGGATTCGAGCGTGTACGCAAGCCTTGCGCAACGTCTTTCCGAAGACGCACGCGTGCGCGGGGGTCAGCCCATCCTCGGGCGACACATTCACCTCGTGGCGGTGCTGGGTGGCGTGGTGATAGGTCAGGTCGAGGGCTGGTTCGAGCGCCATGGCGTCGATGAGGCAACGCCCTTTACATGCGAGGTCCGCTCGCTTGTGGTGTCGTCGCGAGCGCGCGCATGTGGAGCCGGCCGCGCGCTCCTCGACACCCTCGCGAGCGTTGCCCGGGGCCTCAGTCGTGGCGCGCCCGTCGTGCTCGCGGCTGAGGTGCTCTCGCCCAATCCGGCTTATGCATTCTACACACGTGTGGGCTACGTTCCTGTTTCCTGGGCCGCGCGCGTAGCAACGGACGGCGCCGCGGAGTCTTCGCCCTTTATGGAGCCGTATCTTGCTCGCGTCGCGCATCCGAGCGACGCACTGCCTGTCGCGCTCCTCGACCCGGCGCTGGCGGCGCGTCGTCGCTCGCACGGCGACGTGCGTTTTGACCGACCTCGAGCCATTGACGCTACCTTCGTCGGAGGTCTGGCCGCTCACCTCGCAAAGTCGGAAGACGGCTGCGCCTCTGAACTCGTGGCGGTCGATCGAGGGGGATTCATTCGCGCCAGTGCGAGCCTCACCGTGATGACGCTCGAGGCTCCGTTCGTGCCTACTCGGCGTGGACTGTTGAGTCGCTTCGCGATGGACCCTTCTGTCGATCCGCGACCCTTGGTGGGCGTGCTCGTTCGACTTGGGCGGAGACTCGCGCGTGCGCGCGGTGCGTTGACCCTCGAGCTGACGGACCTCGATCCGCCGGGCCAGCTCCTCCACGAGGGCGTGATGCGCACGGGCGCGACTCCATGGTCACGGATTGTCGAACGTTTCGCGTGAGCCGACTCCTTTGCTAGGGTCGCCGGGAATCTCGGCGCGGTGCCGGCGGTTCGCAGCCAGCCCAGAGTTTTTCGGAGGCCTCGTATGCAGACACGCCAGACACGCCAGACACGCCATCACAGTTTTGTGAGCCGCGCGGTAACCGTGGCCACGACTCTCCCGCTTTTCGCGATGGTTACGACGGTTTCGAGTGCCGCTGTGGCTCAGCCGGCGCCCGCTCCTCTCGTTGCCGACAAGCCTATTCCGTCCACCGCGCCCGGTGCGGTGGCCGAGGCTCGTAAGCTCTCCGATGCTTTCGTCTCGGTGGCCGAGCGCGTGAGCCCGAGCGTCGTTCAGATCGACGTGACCGCCCACGACGACAGCGCCGACGAAGTGACGCGTTTTTTCGGCAAAAACCAAGATTCTCCCGTGGCGCGCGGAACAGGATCCGGCGTCGTTTTTACGACGGATGGCGCGATTCTGACGAACAACCACGTCATCGACCACGCACTCTCGATCAACGTTCGGTTGCGTGATGGCCGCCTCCTTCAGGCAAAGCTCTTGGGCCGCGATCCGGCCACCGATCTTGCCGTCATCAAGGTCGACACGACGGGGCTCATCGCCGCAAAGTTCGCCGACTCCGACGCGGCGCGGGTCGGGGAGTGGACGGTCGCGATAGGTTCGCCGTTCGGGCTTGGCTACACGGTGACGACCGGCGTGCTTAGCGCGAAAGGCCGCGGCGGCCTCGGCATGAACCAGATTGAGGACTACCTGCAGACCGACGCGAGCATCAACCCGGGGAACTCCGGCGGTCCGCTTTGCGATCTCGACGGGCGCGTTCTCGGCGTCAACACGATGATTGTCGGTCGCGGAACCGGGATCGGTTTCGCGGTGCCGTCGAACCTTGCGCGCCGCGCGGCCGAGCAAATCTTGAAGACCGGGCGCGTGCAGCGGTCGTGGATTGGCGTCGGCATCCAAGACCTCAGCCCCGAACTCGCGACCGCGATGAAGGTCGACGCTCGAGCCGGCGTGCTGGTGAACTCAATCACGGACGGCGGGCCCGCGCAGAAGGCAAACATGAAGACCGGTGACATCATCGGAGCCGTCGCGGGCAAGAAGGTCGTCGACGGTCGTGAGCTCGTCCGCGAGGTCATCTCGCACGAGGTCGGCGAGACGATTCAGCTTGAGATCGTTCGCGACGGCAAGAAATACGGCACAAACATGCTCCTGACGGCGCGGCCCGAGCCCGTCGTCCCGCCGCTCCCCGTCCAGCAGCAAGGAGTGCCCCAGGCAGGCCTCGGACTCAGCGTGCGCGACCTCACGCCGCAACAGGCGACGCAGCTCGGGCTGGGAACTAAACCGCTCCCGATCGTGACCACGATAGCTCCTGGTTCTTCGGCGGATCGTGCCGGTCTCAAGCCGGGCGACGTGATCGTCGAGGCGGACGGCGTGCAGGATCCGACGGCGGCGCAGCTTTCCGAAGCCGGCAAAGACGGCGCGCTGCTCGTGCGCGTTCGCCGCCGCGACGCGAGTTTCTACGCCGCGATGAAGAAGTGACCGCCCCTTGACGCCACCGGGGCGGCCGGGGCAAAACCGCGGTCTTATGGTGGACATTCGACAGACGCGTATGGGCGGCGACCTCAAAGACTTTCTCGGGGTCGTCGACCGCATCTTCGAAGGCGATGCGAAGTACATTCGCCCCCTCGACTTGGAGATCAAAGAGCGGCTCGACCCGAAGAAGAATCCCTTCTTCGAGCACGCCGAGGGCACTATTTTTACGGCCTATGAGCACGGGAAATGCGTCGGGCGCATCACGGCGCAGATTGATCAAGAGCACCTCGACCGACACAAAGACGACACCGGGTTTTTCGGCTTCTTGGATACCGTCGATGATCCGGAGGTCGCGCGTCAGCTGCTCGCTCGCGCGGAGTCGTGGCTCCGGCAGCGCGGGATGAAGAAGATCCGAGGCCCGCTGTCGCTCTCGATCAACGAGGAGACCGGATGTCTCGTCGAGGGGTTCGACGACCCGCCAGTGCTCCAAAATCCGCATCATCGGAGCTATCAAGGCGGGCTTATCGAGCAAGCGGGCTACGTGAAAGAGAAAGACTTTTTCGGCTGGCGCTACGAGGTCGGCGATGTCAACGCGCGCGTTCGGAAAGCTCGCGACGACATCCGAGCGATGCCCGAAGTCGTTTCGCGCATGATGTCGCGCAAAGATCTCGAGCGCGACGTAGACATCATGCTGGAGGTGTTCAACGACGCGTGGAACGAGAACTGGGGTTTCGTTCCGATGACGAAGAACGAGGCTGCCAAGATGCAGTCCGACCTCAAACTATTTTTTCTCCCAGACGTGACGCGCATCGTCACTATTGACGGCGAGCCGGCGGCAGTCGCGCTCGCGATGCCGAACGTGAACGAGCTTATCGGCGACCTCAAAGGCAAGCTCCTGCCGCTCGGTTTTGCGAAGTTGCTTTATCGACTCAAGGTGGATGGCGCGAAAAGTGGTCGGCTCATCATCTTGGGCATTAAGAAAAAATTTCGGCTCACGCGCAAGTACGCGGGTCTGTCGCTCTTTCTCTACGCCGAGATGAACGACGGCGGCCGTAAGTGCGGCATGACGTGGGGCGAGCTTGGGTGGACGATTGAAGACAACGCCGCGATAAACACGGGGATTCGCATGATGGGCGCGAAAAAATACAAGACCTATCGCGTTTATTCGAAACACCTAACCTAGCGGATTGAAGAGCAACGAGCGGCTTATGGCTTTGGGCGTGGGACGAGCACGATCCCTTCAAAAACGTCGCTGACCGCAAGTTGGACACCGAGGGCTGCGATATCGACGACTTGCTCGGGGCCGTACGTCCGAAGGACCCACGTGGCCTCGTCTTGCCGATGGAAGTGCTCGATTCTTACTTCGTGCTGGGATACCAAGAGGTAGTCGGTCAGCGAGGCAATGCTGCGGTAGGCTAAAAACTTTTCGCCTCGGTCGAAGGCTTCCGTGGAATCGGACAAGACCTCGACGACGAGACGGGGGTTGCAGATTGTGTCGGTGTCGCTTTCGTCGACCTCCACGGGAGGACACGTGACGCTCGCGTCCGGGTAGACGTAGCGTGCCAGCGAAGGGAGGCGGACGCGTTGGTCCGAGGCGTACGTCCGGCATGGTTTGCCTTTTAACTTTGCGCCGAACTCGCTGAGAATCGCAGCGGTGAGCAGGTTGTGCTGTTGCGAGCCGCCGGCCATCGCAAACGTCTCAAAATCCCAGAGGATGCTCTTCTCATCCGCCGTGCGCTCCGCGGCGAGGTAGGACGCCACGGTAACTCGAGACGTTGGCGCACGAAGAGTCATGACAAAAGAGTAGCTGAAGTCAGCGTTTCTTGCGTCATGCCGTGACACCGAGCGCTAGCGCGTCGGCGCTTAGCGCACGAAAGCTTCGAGCACTTCGAAAAGTTCGTCCACAATGGGAATCGCTGGATCCGTGTAGGCGTCGCGTTGAGACTTCGCTTCGAGCGTCGCGGCCTTGAGTACGTGATTCATTCCTTCAATGACCGCGAGCGAAGCATCGGCGCGAGCAGTCGCAAGGAGGTTTGCGTCCGAAACCGTTACTTGAATATCCGTGGTTCCTTGAAGAATTAATAGAGGCACGCCTACGTTTCGAATTTCGCTTGCAGGGTCATACTTCATCCAAGAAATTAGGTATGGCTGTACGCTCGGACGAAACAGTGGCTCCAGTGCTTTCGGCACCTCAGAGGCGAGTCGGCCTGCTTCGAGTTCGGTGATGAGGAGGTTGGCTTTCTCTAAAAGTGCGGAGTCTTGGAGTTGGCGTGCGAGCTGTTCACGCAGAACCGTACGCGAGGGAGAAGCCCCAAAACAGCAGTGCTGGCACGACAACATCGGCCAGTTGCTCGACGACCGCGAGCCGGAGCGGCACCGCGATTCGTGTGATGTGGAGGTCGAGAAATCCGTCGTAACGAACGCCAAAGCGCGTCGCCACGATCCCGAGCGCCGCGATGACGAAGCCACACGCGGCTGCATATCCGCCGCCGGCACGCGAAAAGGGATCAGAAAAAAGCGACAACCCACGCGGTGGTGGCGGCTCGGACACAGCGCGTAGGAGTCGTTCGGCCTCCGAATCTGTAATCTTTCCGGCTGTCGCGAGATCTCGAATGCGACGTGATGGGGGGTTCATAGCCCTTCCTTTCGAAGCTGCTGTTCGGCGATTTTTGACGTGATCTTCCCGTTTTCGAGCGCATCCAAGATGGCGTGCCTACGGTCTTGGACGCTGTGCTCCAGAATCTCCAAATGACGAATGACCGCGTTGAGTCGATTGCGGACGGTCGGGTAACTCATGCCATCCAGGGCTGCCATCGCCTTGAGGCTCCCCGACGCGCGCACAAACTCCGTGACGAATCTCAAATCGTCCGGCTCGAGCTGCAGAAGAAGCGGCACATCAAACTGGCCGTCGAGCTGCGTATCGCAGGCTTCACAAGCGAGCCGAGTCGCGCGGAGGCCGCTTTGGCAGCTGGGACACCGTGTAACAAATCGCGCCATCGCGACTAAAAGTAACGTGCATCTTCAACAAAGTGAACTATAAGCGTAACAATTCTTCGAAAGAGGAAACTTTCATCGTCACGGCCGCGCATTCGGTCGGGCGATTTTCGCGGGGCGCGCATAGAAAAAGGGCGTCCGCACGTTCGTGCCTAACGCAGGCGCGCTTGGGGAAGTTCCAATGAACGGGTTCCGTACAACGCCGAATGCTCCGAAAATGCTTGTCTGCCATGCTTGGCGCCGTCGTCTTCGCCGGATGTTCGTCACGCGATGCCGAGCCCGTCGAATCCGCGAGCCTCGAGGTGACGGCTGGGTCGGCGTACCTCGTGGCGCCAGATCCCGGCTCGGACGAGGCTTCGCGTCACTACTACGAACGGATCCTCGGGGATGCCTCGCAGGACACCTGGCCCGTATAGGGCGAACATCACCGCAGTACGCGCGCACGCCTCCTGTACCGGTTCGCGGGTTTGTGTCGGCTGCGAGGTCGATGGCTGCCGGGTACGTTCACACGTGCGCGACGGACTCAGCTTCCGCCGTTTGGTGCTGGGGTGAAAACACCTTTGGTCAACTGGGTACACTCACTACCGAAAACGCGAGTGTGCCAACGAGAGTTCCTGAGCTCACAGCCGGCGTCACTGCGCTCGTAGCGGGGAGTAACCATACGTGCGCGCTGACCTCCACTGGAGGTGTCGTTTGCTGGGGAAGTAATACGTACGGAAACCTTGGTTTCAATTCGACGGAGTCCCAGCTTCCTCCGAGGTCGGTAGTGGGCCTTGAGTCAGGGGTGGTGGCCCTTGCGGCAGGCGCGCAGCACACGTGTGCGCTTTCGCGGTCGGGAGGTGTTTCTTGCTGGGCCGGCAATGAGGCTGGCCAGCTCGGTACGGGAACGCGACAACGCAGTCGCGTCCCGACGCAAGTGGTGGGTCTATCAAGCGGCGTCGTCGCCCTTGCAGCGGGGTCTGAGCACACGTGCGCCGTGACGGCGGCGGGTCGGGTTCTCTGCTGGGGCAACAATGCGGACGGTCAGCCGCATAGGCCGAGAGTGCGGCCGCACACGCGAGGGTTGTGCGCAGGTGCCTAAATGGTGAATCTTTGCTCAGGTGGAGCGTGCCGAATCGCGTTTGGACAGCCACGGTTGCGAACACGACCGCTGCCGCACCGAGCAGAATTCGGCTAAGCGGAAAGGTAACAATTTTGCGAGCGAGGGAACCCGCGTTCGGTTGCGTGGGGTCACTCATCGTTGCGATAGTCGCTGACGGATCGGGCCCGAGGTCCTTGGCCACGCCAAGGACGTTGATCGGGGTCGGATTTGAAAAGGTCGCGAATGCGGCATGGCGCTCTCCCCCAAGAAGCTCGCGCGGCTAGAGCCAGCCGTGAGCTTGGTACCACTTCGCTGTGAGGCGTACGCCGTCTGCGAAACGC
Organism: Polyangiaceae bacterium; assembly: GCA_025353725.1. GTDB lineage: Bacteria > Myxococcota_A > Polyangia > Polyangiales > Polyangiaceae > Labilithrix. The sequence goes on from JANXOF010000061.1 coordinate 199,959, forward strand.
ACTTCGGGTTTCCACCCGAGGTCGTCTTGTGTCTTTTGACTCTCGCAAACCCAGTGGTGTTTCAGCATGCCGACTTTTTCGCGCGTGAGCATGACGGCCTTGTCGCGTAATTTGCCATACGCCTCGACTCCGAACGACGCGAGGCTCAGCACCGGAAACGGGATACCCACGCGGAACAGCGGAGTCGTGCCGAGAGCCTCAGGGAGAACCTCGCCCATGGCGCGCGCCATGCTGAGAGGCTCGCCGTCGTCGACGAAGTAGACACTCCCACTCTTCACATTGGCTTCGATCGCTTGAATGCAGGCGCGCGCGCAGTCGGGGCCGTACGTATAGCAACCGAGCATGCTGCCGTCCCCAATCACGGGGTATTGGCGTTTGCGAACGGCGCGAAACGCTTCCAGTATCTCAACGTCGCGCGGGCCGTAAATCGCCGCCGGGCGCAAAATGACTACGGGTAGCTTGCCCTTGCGTGCGAGGACCGCTTTCTCTGCCGCGAGCTTCGACCGTCCGTAGGCCGTGACGGGATTCGCTTGGTCCACCGCGACGGGCTTGCGGTCGAGAGAGGGGCCACATGCCTCGAGACTCGAGACGTGAACGAAACGTTTGAGCGTCGGGGCGTGCTCGATAGCAGCCTCGAGCAGGTTGACCGTCCCTTGCGTGTTGCACTCGAAAAAGTCCGCCTCCGTCCGCGCTTTGACGGCCCCCGCGGAGTGGACCACTGCGTCGACGCCCTGCATCGCGGCGTCGACGCTGGCGCGGTCCTCGACGCTGCCTTCCGCAAACTCGATGCCCTTGAGCGTTGATAGGAACTTTCGATTGGAACTTTTTCGCACGAGCGCGCGCACCTCGTGGCCTACGGTCGAAAGCTGCTCGGCGACATGACTGCCGAGAAAACCGCTACCGCCGGTGACAAGGATCTTCATGGGTCGCCCTTTTGCCAGATCGCGCCACGAAAGCAATGTCGGCCATAGTGCGAGCCTCAGCTTGACGTAGCCACGGCTCGTCTTACAAAAGCGCGCATGACCTATTCAACGATTGTCGTCGCTTCCGTGCGTCCCTTAATCGCAGGCCTTTCGCTCTCCCTCGCCATGGTTGGATGCGCGACGACTGAACCTGAAACTCGCACCTCCACCAGCAACCAAACGTCAGCGGCCCTCTCCCCGACGTCCATCGCCGACGCAAAGGCGCAAATTCGCCGTATCGCGATGGCCAACATTGACCGCACGGACAACCTCGCCGAAGTGCGCGCGCAGCTCGACGTTTTGGTAGCGCCGCTCGCGGCTGCGTACGGCACCAAGACCGTCGCCGAAGAGCTCCCCGGCCTTCTCGGAGGCTGGCGTCAGATTTGGACCGACGAGATTCAGCCGCAACCGCCGATTCTCCGCCAAGACCCACGCCAGGTCTACCAAGTGATCACGGACCGCGGATTCTACTACAACTTCGCGAACGTGAAACTGTTCGGCTTCGTCGACGCCATCGGGGCACTTCGCGGAGTCTACGAGGATCGCGGCGAGACGCTCGGCATCCGATTCACGAAAGACGGCTTTAAACTCGCCAAAATCGACGCGCGCACGAACCTCGTCGAGCTCACGGAAAACCTCGAATCGGGCCGTGACAGCCTGATTGGCACTCCCGGCGGCGGCCAAGCGCCCAACGGCCCGATCGGGATCAGTGGCTCGCTCCGAACGATCTACCTCGACCAGGACATCCGCATCGAGACGGGTACGCAGGACGACTTCCGTGGCCCTGACGGGACTGTTCTTGTTCCCGGTTCGACCAACGGCCTCTTCATTCTCGACCGCGCAGTGACCGGCGCGCTCTGAGGCCGCACCTGAGACGACAGCACAGTCGTCGCCAAGTCTGCTAGTCTCGCCGATTCTAGGCCGGGAACACCCGTTTTCGGCCCGTGTTGGTACACGAAAGGATCGGCCGTTTCGCATGCTCGCTTGGGCGCTCAAAAAGGTTCTCGGCACCTCGCACGAACGCCAGGTGAAAAAGCTCCAACCTCTGGTCGTGGAGGTCAACAAGCTCGAGCCTGAAATCTCGAAGCTTTCGGACGCGGAGCTGAAGGCAAAGACCTTCGAGATGAAGCAGAAGCTCGACAACGGCGCAACGCTTGACGACATCCTCGTCGAAGCGTTCGCCGTCTGCCGAGAGGCAGGCAAACGAGCCCTGAGAATGCGTCACTACGACGTCCAGCTCATCGGTGGGATGGTGCTCCACAAAGGCATGATCGCCGAGATGCGGACCGGGGAGGGCAAAACGCTCGTCGCGACGCTCGCATGTTACCTGAACGCGCTCGAGGGCAAGGGCGTTCACGTCGTCACCGTGAACGACTACCTCGCCCGGCGCGACTCGGAGTGGATGGGTAAGCTCTACGGATTCCTCGGGCTAAGCACGGGCGTCGTCGTGAACCAGCAACAGGACCGCGAGAAGCGCGACGCTTATCGCTCGGACATTACGTACGGTCAAAACAACGAGTTTGGGTTCGACTACCTGCGCGACAACATGAAGTTTAGCGCCCTCGACTACGGGCAGCGCGAACTCAATTACGCGATTGTCGACGAGGTCGACTCGATTCTGATTGACGAGGCGCGAACGCCGCTCATCATCAGCGGCCAAGCGGAGACGTCGTCGGCAAAGTACAAGACGATCAACGAATGCATCCCGCGTCTTCGCAAGGACGAGCACTACGCCGTCGATGAGAAAGCGCACTCAGTTTCACTGACGGACGAGGGCGTGGAGATGAGCCAAAAGCTCCTCGGCGTCTCGAATCTCTATGATCCGGTCAACCTCGAGTCGCTCCATATTCTCAATCAGTGTTTGCGCGCTCATACGCTCTACAAGCGCGACGTAAGCTACCTCGTGAACGAAGAGGGCAAAGTCCTTATTATCGACGAGTTCACGGGTCGCGTGCTTCAGGGGCGCCGGTGGTCTGACGGGCTTCACCAGGCGGTCGAGGCGAAGGAGCTCGTGCCGATCCAAGAAGAGACTCGGACGATGGCCACCATCACGTTCCAGAATCTCTTTCGGATTTACAACAAGCTCTCAGGGATGACAGGAACGGCCGACACCGAGGCCGAGGAATTCCACAAGACGTACAAGCTCGAAGTCGTTACGATCCCGACCAACAAGATCATTCAGCGCACCGACTACGAAGACCTCGTTTACAAGACCGAGCGCGAGAAGTTTACCGCGGTCGTCAACGAGATTCTTGACGCGCACGAGAAGGGCCGGCCCGTTCTCGTCGGTACGACCAGCGTAGAAAAGAGCAACGCGGTCGCGAAGATCCTGAAAAAGAAGGGGATTTCGCACGCCGTTCTCAACGCGAAGCAGCACGAGAAAGAGGCGTACGTCGTCGCCCAAGCAGGCCGCAAAGGCGCGATTACGGTCTCGACCAACATGGCTGGCCGTGGAACGGACATTATTCTAGGCGGCAATCCCGAGATGCTCGCGAAGCTCGAATTCAAAGAGCAAAATCGCGACGAAGACGCCGAAAAAGAAGAGTTCGAGAAGGTCATCAAGAAATACGAAGGCTCCTCGAAACGCGAGGGTGACGAAGTTCGAGCGGTGGGCGGTCTTCACATCGTGGGCACCGAGCGCCACGAGTCGCGACGCATCGACAATCAACTTCGCGGCCGTGCCGGGCGTCAGGGCGATCCGGGGTCGAGTAAGTTCTTCCTGTCGCTCGAAGACGACCTGATGCGCATCTTCGCTGGCGACAAGGTCCAGTCGCTCATGGAGCGAATGGGCATGCCCGACGACGAGCCCATCGAGCATCCGTGGGTCACGAAGAGCATCCTTGACGCGCAGGGCAAAGTCGAAGGGCGAAACTTCGATATTCGCAAGAACTTGCTCGAATACGACGACGTCATGAACGAGCAGCGAAAGACGGTTTACAAGGTCCGCCAGCAGCTTTTGCTCGGTATCTATACGCCAGAGATTCTCGGTGAGGACGGCAAGGCGACCGGCAAAGTCCGGGCGATCGAGTCCCTTCCGCGACTCGCCGACGAGGTCAAACAGGCGATTGTCGACATGCTCCTTCATCACGGAACGCCCGTGACGGTGCCGGGGGAAGAGCCTAAACGCGCGAAGAAAATCGAAGAGATCCACGAGATCGTGGACATGGATGCGCTGCGAAGCGACATCTACCAATTTTGGGGGTACCGCTTCGACTCGAAGGACGGTGCCGGGAAAACCCCGCAAAAGGTCTACGACCGCTTGATGACCGAGATTCCGTCGAGCCTAACGCAGCAGCGCGAACGGCTGCTCGATCTCGTCGACGGCATCGTCTCTGCGATCGTCGAGGAGAGTTGCCCGCAGAACAAGCCCCCCGAAGATTGGGACTGGAAGGGCATTCGCAGCGCGTTTATCGAACACTTCGAGGCGAAACCCGAAGAATTCGAGCACCTCCACGACGCGTCCGATCTTGCGCATGCACTCTACACAAATGCGCTCAAGATTCTCGAAGAGCGCGAAAAAGAGATGGGGACGGAGCTCCTCATGCGCGTGTTCCGCCACTTCTACATCGAAGACGTCGACAAGCAGTGGGTCGAGCACCTTACGAACATGGAGCACCTTCGCGACGGCATTGGACTTCGCGGCTACGGCCAGCGTGATCCGAAGCAGGAGTACAAGAAGGAGGGCTACGACATCTTCGTCACGATGATGGCTGCCGTAAGCTCGAACGTGGTCACAAAGGTGATGCGCGTGCGGCTCCAGAAGGAGAGCGAAATCGAACGCGTCGAGCGCGAGGATTACGAGCGTCATCAGCGCGCGGCGCAGTCGCTTCAGCTCAGGCACGGCGGAGAGCTTGCTGAGGGCGACGAGGTCGCGTTGCCTCCGCCACCGCGAAGAGCATCGCTTGCCCCCGCAAAGCGCGAGCAGCCGAAGATCGACCGCAACGACCAGTGCCCTTGTGGCAGCGGCGAGAAGTTCAAAAAGTGTCACGGTGCCGCGCTTGAGGAAGAAAGCACCGACAGCGCATCAACGTGAAACGATGTGAGAAGACGTGAGAATCGAAGTGTCTACCTTTGCCCGGAGTGGACAGCCGCCTCGAGAGACATTCTCTTCGCGCGCCTGTCTGCCTCCGCGCAAACGGTGAGGACAGGAATCAACGATAGGCGGACAATTTTTTCGGCGACGCTTCCAAGGAAGACCCGCGACAGGCCTCGGCGGCCGTGCGTTCCCATGACGATGAGATCGGCAGGCAAATCCATTGAAGCTTGCAAAATGGCCTCGAAGGGTTCGCCATAGGCCACGAGTGAGTCTGTCTTTTGATGGCGAGACGTCACACGCTCAAGAGCGGCGTCGAGCGTCTCTCGCGCTGCGCGGGCATCGCTGTCGAGGTGCCACGCGCCGCCTTCTGGACAGTAGGCGTCATACGCGGCAGTCGGCAGCCAGCTCGCGTGGAAAAGTGTGATTTTTGCATCGAACTTCGACGCGAGATCGATCGCCACGCCGAGGGCTGAATCGGCGCACGCGCTGAAATCGGTCGGGACCATCAAGTGCTTGAACGCGTGCATGAAAGGCTCCTTCCCTTGTGTCGATATGGGTCTCGTTGAGGCGCAGCATCATGCGTTTGAGAGTGCGAGTGGAATCGGTAAGCGGGTTTGCGCTGTCTTGGTGCAAGCCGGAAGCCAGGGCGGTGGCACGCGCGGCACCGTTCGTGCCGACAGCGTCTTCCTACGCGCAGTTAGCCTGAAACTCTCGACGCGAATTCGCTTTTATCTCTTCCGACAAAAGGCTCGCGCGTCGGATTTCAATACGGCGCGCATCGGCACGAATGCCACAGTGCTCCTGCACGCTCAGCGCAGGTGCGCCTAGCTCTCGCGTGCTCACCGGAGCACACGTTGCCGGCGGACATCGACATTCGTGTTCACGTTACGTTCTTCGTTCTTATCGTGTGAGCCGCATATCGCAACCTTACGGTTGGGAAATGCGCCGCGCTATGGTGGGGCGCGGTATTCTTCTTGTCCTTGCGCTGATAGCGCCCCGGTCTCTTGGCCCCACGCCGCGGTCATGCGGTAGTGTCACGCGATGACTCGGCGTACGGCGTTCCTTTTTGTTTCGACCTTCGTAGTGGTAGGGGTTGCCAGCGCTTGTTCGGACCCACCCAGCAAGCCGACGGCGACGACCGGACTCGCGAACGGCGCCTCAGGCTCGGACGCGAACCAAGCGGCGGCGGGCGGCGGCGTTGACGGCGGCTCGGGTAACCAAGGATTCGACGCCGGCGATAGTGGGGTATGCAACGACCTCCTCGCTGCGGGCAGCGTCGTCGATCGGGTGGCTGTGGCGGCCGAACCGCCCGTGGGGAAAGGCGGAACACTCGTCGTCGGCGAGTACACGCTGACGGACTATACCGTTTTCACGGGAGCTGGAAGCGCGGGTGGGCCTACGGGAATTACGGCGAAGGGGACGCTTCGCATCGCGACCGACAGCAAACTCGACGAGCGCTACGAGTTTGGCGGAGTCGGTCTCCCCACCTCGCGAAGTGTTTCGAGCACATTCGTTGTCGCGGCAGCGACGCTTGCGACTGCCCAAACATGCCCCGCTAGCGGCCTTGGCCGTACCCTTCAATACACCTTCGTCGAGCCGGTGCTCGTGCTGACAGACCCCGCGACGAAAGAGGCGTTCACGTTCACGAAGCACTGACGTACTCTTCGTGACTGATGAAAAGCCACGTTTGCGTTCGCCGCTCCTTCGGTAAGGCTGCCCTCGTAGCGCTTATGGGTACGGCCACGTTAAGCCTTTGTGCTCTTACCGCGTGCGGTGATGGGAAAGAAACGCGGACCGCGAAGGTCACCGCCGCCCCAATGCCGGAAGGGGAGTCCTGGACCGGCGTCTATTTTCACCCCGTCTACGGTTACCTCCACATGATGGAGGAGGGCTCGAACGTCGTCGGTCGCTGGAAGCGCGCCGACCAAAGCAAGTGGGGCGAGCTGAGCGGTACAAAGGGCGGAAACGTCCTCCACTACACCTGGAAAGAGCACACCGTCGGAATGATCGGCGCGAGTGCAACGACGCACGGCAAGGGCTACTTTCAGTACAAAATGGACGATGAAAGTCGCCCGCAGCTCGACGGGCAGTTTGGCCTGAATGAGGACGAGGCCGGGAGTGACTGGCACAACGTCAAGCAGGCGCGTATGCAGCCAGACCTAAAGTCGATAGGCGGCGACGCCGAAGGTATCCGCCCGAGCGGGTTCTAGCTCGTCCTCGCACACGTACGCCTGCGCACGGGGGTACTGGTCGTTCGCGGTCCGGCGCGCTACAGATGCGGCCTATGCCGTCTCCGTCGAACCCCCTCGCACATCCTGACGTCTTCGTTCGCCGACACATCGGACCGACTCTCGAGGAGCAGCGCCACATGTTGGCGGCCCTTGGGCTTACGTCGCTCGATGCGCTTGTGTCGGAGACCGTGCCGGCCTCCATTCGGATGGCGAAGCCTCTCGCGCTGCCCGCGGGGCTCACCGAGGCCGCGTTGCTCGAACGCGCTCGCGAGCTCGGGTCGAAAAATGACGTCTGGCGGTCCTATCTCGGAATGGGGTACGGCGACTGCATCACGCCGCCAGTTATCCTGCGCAATATCGTTCAGAACCCCGGCTGGTATACGCAATACACTCCGTACCAAGCGGAGATTGCCCAAGGTCGCCTCGAGGCGCTGCTTAATTTCCAAACGATGGTGGTCGACCTCACGGGATTGCCCATCGCCAATGCCTCGTTGCTCGATGAAGCCACGGCGGCTGCCGAAGCCATGAACCTCGCGTACGAGTTCAAAGGGAGCGACGAAAAAAAGACGTTTTTCGTCGACTCGCGCTGCCACCCGCAGACGATTGACGTTCTGCGAACCCGCGCCGGGGCCGTCGGGATTGTGATTGAGGTCGGCGACTACGCGACGGCGGACCTTCAAAAGCTCGGCGTCTTCGGAACGCTCGTGCAGTATCCGGCCACCGACGGGGAGATTATTGATTATCGCGCGTTCGGCGAGAAGACCCAGCACGCCGAGGCCCTCTTCATCGTTGCGGCTGACATGATGTCGCTCGCGCTGCTTGTGCCGCCGGGCGAATTCGGGGCCGACGTCGCCGTGGGTAGCACCCAGCGCTTTGGTGTTCCTCTGGGGTACGGCGGACCGCACGCGGCGTACATGGCACTGAAAAGCGACTTCGTTCGCAAACTGCCGGGACGGATTATCGGTGTCAGCGAAGACGCGCACAAGAAGCCGGCTTTGCGCATGGCGCTTCAAACACGCGAACAACATATTCGCCGCGAGCGGGCGACGAGCAACATTTGCACGGCGCAAGCGTTGCTCGCCGTGGTCGCAAGCATGTATGCCGTTTACCACGGCCCGAAAGGGGTAAAAGCGATTGCAGGGATGATACACGCGTCAGCGTGTGCGCTGCGCGACGGGCTTTCGCGCCTAAACGTGAAGGTGACGCACGAGGCCTTCTTCGACACCCTGCGCGTTGAAGGCTCCGCGCGCGAGGTTGCCGCGTGGGTCGCTCGCGCCGAGACGCATCGTATCAACCTGCGCCGCCTCACGCCGACCACGTTGGTTATCGCACTCGACGAGACGACCACTGTGAAAGACCTCGGCGATCTCCTCGACGTCTTTTCCGATGGTAAGGCGATGGAGGATCTCGAAACTGTGGTGGAGTCGTCGCGGCCGGCGATTCCGGCGGTGCTCGTGCGGAAAAGCGACTACCTGACCCACGCCGTTTTCAACACGCACCACTCTGAAACCTCCATGTTGCGTTACATGCGCAAGCTCGAGAGCCGAGACCTCTCGCTCGCCCACTCGATGATTCCCCTCGGCTCCTGCACGATGAAGCTGAATGCGACGTCCGAAATGATGCCCATTACGGACCCGTCCTGGAACAGAATTCACCCGTTCGTGCCCTTGTCGCAAACCAGGGGCTACCAGGAGATGTTCTGCGAGCTCGAACGTGAGCTTGTAGAGTGCACTGGCTTCGCCGCGGTCTCGCTTCAGCCGAATGCGGGAGCGCAAGGCGAGTACGCGGGCTTGCTCGTGATCAAGAAACACCAAGAGACGCGAGGGCATGGCCATCGCAACATCTGCCTCATCCCAGCTTCGGCCCACGGGACGAACCCTGCCACGGCGGTCATGGCCGGTATGACGGTCGTGGTTATCAAGACCGATGCAAGTGGGAACATCGACATCGGCGACCTGACGGAAAAGGCGAAGGCGAACGCGAACCACCTTGCGGCGCTGATGGTGACTTATCCGTCTACGCATGGCGTTTTCGAAGAAGACATCAAAGCTATTTGCCAGATTGTTCACGATCACGGCGGCCAGGTTTACATGGACGGCGCAAACATGAACGCCCAGGTCGGGCTTTGCCGCCCCGGTGACATCGGTGCGGATGTCTGTCACTTGAACTTGCATAAAACGTTTTGCATCCCCCATGGCGGCGGCGGCCCCGGGATGGGTCCGATCGGTGTGGCCGCGCACCTTGCGGGCTTTCTCCCGTCGAAGCCAGTCGTCGAGAGCGAGGAAGCGCGTGGCGACAAGGTGGGCGCGGTCTCTGCGGCGCCGTGGGGCTCGGCGAGTATTCTGCTTATTTCGTGGGCTTATATTCAGATGATGGGCGGAGAGGGACTGACAGAGGCTACGAAAGTTGCCATTCTCAGTGCGAACTACATCGCGCACCGGCTCGGAGAACACTTCCCTGTCGTTTATCGTGGCAAGATGGGCCGCGTCGCCCACGAGTGTATTCTCGATGTGAGGCCGTTTAAGAAGAGCGCCGGCATCGAGGTCGATGACGTCGCCAAGCGCCTGATGGACTACGGCTTTCACGCCCCAACCATGTCTTTTCCGATCGCGGGCACGCTGATGGTCGAACCCACGGAGAGCGAGTCGCTCGCCGAGCTCGACCGATTCTGCGACGCGATGATCGCGATACGCGGCGAAATCCGAAAGGTCGAAGATGGCCTTTGGCCCCGCCTAGACAACCCGCTCAAAAATGCGCCGCACACGATGGAGACGTGCATCAAAGCGGAGTGGACGCACGCTTACTCGCGCGAGGTCGCGGCCTTCCCGGCGTCGTGGGTCCAAGAGCGAAAGTTCTGGCCCGCTGTGGGCCGCCTCAACAACGCACTCGGCGACCGTAAGCTTATCTGCTCGTGCCCGCCCATGGAGGCTTACGGCGAGGCGTAAACGCTCGCTTACGGTCACGGCGTCGCTCCCGAGAGCGAGCGGCGCCGCGCGCTCGAATACCGCCTTGGCACTTACGTCCTGCGGATCGCCCGCATAGAGCTTTAGGGGCGGTAGCGAGACACGACGGGAAAGTGATCGCTCGTCGTGTCGCCGTAGGCTTCGAAGACTCTGTCCAGGCGAAGCGCGACAGCACTTTCGGGAACGTAGAAGGCGGAAGCCGCAATGCTGACAACATGTTGGTCGTTAGCGAACCGCGACGTCACCATGGTGCTGATTCCACCCGCTCCGAAAGAGAGCGTTGGGAAAGCGTAGCGCGAAACGTCCTCGACGAGAGCCGCGAAGGGCGAGCCTCTTCCTTTCACCTTCGAACGAACGAGTTCGTCGTTCCAGTCGCCAATGAGGAAGATCGCCTCGGCTTGGGCGCGCGCGTCGAGAATCGCCTTGAGCGCCGCTATCGACCCTTGCCGACGATCCCAGGCGCTGGCGTCGTTTCCGGCTTTCAGATGCATGACGACAAACGTGATGGGGACCGCGCGGCCGTCCGGCGCCTCGTACACGGCTTGGACCTCGAGTGGCGGTCTGCCCGCGAAATTGAAGCTCGACTCACGCAGAAGCACGCCCGCGCGGACGACACGAATGACGTTCGAGTTATAGGCAAACGCGACCTTTTGTTGGTCGGTTTTGTAGGAAGCCGAGCCTCCCTCGACGATAGAATCACTGCCGACTAAGGCGCGATATCCCGGTACGCTTTCAATTGTGGTTTTGAAGCGCTCGCCATCGACCACCTCTTGGAAACCCCACGCGTCGACGTGCGAGCCCTCGACCGTCTCTCGCACGCGCCTCGCTTGAAGCGTTTCGTCGGCGGGGCCCTCTTGGAGTGAGCCGAACCATTCAATGTTCCATGACCCGACGTCGAGCGTCTCCTCGCCGCCCGCTTTAGCCACGGGGGACATGGATGACCTTGAGTCGTTGCCGGCGTCACCTGCGCCGATAGGTGTTTTCTCGATGTCGACCGGGGCCCGTGTGCCGCTGTCTGTCCTATCCCCACGTTCGGAGTCTTGCGGGATCGGCTGGACGTCGCTTGAACGACACCCGACATGCGCTGTTACCACGCCGAGTAAGGCCGTGACTAGTACGAGCCGCTTACCTCGACTCATGGGTTCCGTCCGATCGCGTAAAACGTCATCGACGGTGGGAGTCGTAGGGCATCGGAGCTGCAACGGCAATCGGAGGTGCGGCATTCGTCGAGGTCGCGCTCCCTACAAAAGCAGATATGTAGGGTGGTCGCGGAGCCGCCTTTATCAAGAGCCAAAGGAGCTACGAACGGAGCGTCGTAAGACGCTAAGGCGTGGCGCCGGCTCGCGCGGGTGTGGTCGGCGACGTGTGCTCCCCGCAGAGCGTTCCCTCGGGCGTGGGTAGGTTGCCGGGCTGTGCCTCGACGAGGCAGGCGCCCTTCGACCCCTTGCCCGTTCGGATCGCAGGGTCCCAAGTCATGTTTTCCTGATCCGTGCCTTTGAGCTTCCCGCCTTCCAACTTGACGACGCGATTGAATACGTCCCAACAGGAAGACACGGTGGACGTACCGTACGTAATCTTTCCAGTGCTCTGAGACATGAGGTCGACGAACGAATATCCAGGTTTGATGCTGCCGCGCGTTCCCGAATCGCACCCGCCAGAAAACACGAATCCCGTCGGCGTCGTGATGTCTCGAAAGAGACCGGTAAGCGTGCTCAGCGCGCGCAAGTTCTCGTCGATGAGTACCTGACGGTTTCGCGTCGAGTCGGCGAATGCACCATGCGTTGGGCCGTCGGGGTTGTCGCGATCGTTCGGCCAATTCCACCCTATTTGAGTGACTTGGCCCTGCTCTTCGCCGCCGGCAAACGTGCCCTTTCCGTAAGACGCGAAGATGAATCCGTCGGATCCACCATGCGCGAGGGTAATGACCCTGTCGAAGGTCTTTTTTTGCTGCACAAGGCTCTTTAGCGCCGCGAAAACACCTACCGCACCGGGCGGGTCGGCGGTCTCAGGCGGTGCGTAGTTCGCCGCCGGTGCGAAGCGGAACGTCGTGGCTCGCTTGCGGCCGTTGGCGACGCCCACGTCTTCGGGCTCGGGCTCCTTAGAGATGCGAATGACCTCGGCGGTGGCACCGTTGGCTTGGTAAAATGCGGCTAGTTTTTTTGCGCCGTTGTAAAAACATGCCGTGTCGTCGCCGCTCTCCGGTTTGTCGTAAGAGAACGACAAGATGAGGACGCGCTTCGTTTTCAGACCATCAAGCGTATTGGCTTCAGCGAGCGCCTGCCCGTCGCTGCCCTCGACCGCGGCGTCGTCGATAGGGGAGCTAGAACATGCCGCCCAAAACGGCAAAAGGAGAGCTACGGCGGCAGCAGGCGCGAACCGACGTGTAGCGTGCGAGCGTGTCAACATAGGTAACATGCCTACGCACGACGTATGCCTTGGGCGTCGCTTTCCTAACTCATTGAAACTACGCGCGTTCGAGCCCGCCTTTGGGACACGTGGGGGGGCTTGCGTGCACCACTCCGGATCTTCTCCTATCCGCTGTAGCGCCACGATGACCGAGGTGAGGCCTTGGCGGAGGGGCCTGGCGTAACGCCGACGCGGGCCGCGAGAACATCGCGCCGACCTTTTTCGCGTTCTGGGTCCGGAGCGGAAGCCCGCGCATGCGGACGATCAGGCTGAGTGCGCAACGCGAAGGCTTACGGTTAAAGAGTGGAGCTTACGGCTGAAGCTTGACGCTAACGAATCGAGTATCAAGCCTTCGCGTCGGGCCGAGCACGGACGCGGAGCGATGGAAAAGCGTCCGCGGGTGAAGCGACTCCGCGGACGCTCGCTCGACGAGCGCTGACGACCGGATTCGCGAGCTCCACGGCTTGGCGAGGAGGCTTCGTAGGGCGCCCGCGCGCGTTCGCTACGAGCGCTCGCGGACTTTGGTGAGGGCTGGCAGGGCAACGCGGGCGGCACCCGTGCCAATGCGCGGCGAATCGAAGGGCCGCACGACGTCTTCACTCCTATGGAACGCTTTTCGGACGCCCAAACGCTGTTCCGGAAGGTTCTGCGTCGTACGAGCGGGCCCTCCACAACCACACCAGCCACGTGTCGAATGTTTTCATGTCTAACGGCCGTTCTCCATCGACCGCTCGCACGCTCCGCCTTGGAGAGAGCGTTTCGCGTACTGGGAACCTCACGCCGTACGTCCGAGGTAGGTTCGTCTCACCCGTCCGAGGTCTCCCGCGCGAACGAGCTCAGAGCTCGCGTGCAACCAGTCTACCGACGTCAGCGTGCGCCGCCACGAGAGCAGAAAGTCCGATTGGCGCTCGTGTCACCCGTCCAGTGTATCGCGCCCTCCGAACCAGACGCGGACCTTCACACCCGCGAGCCTCACGAGGTCGCCCGGGGCGATGGCGGGCTTGTGCCGGCCTTGACCTTCGCCGCAACGAGCTTTGGCTTCGGCCACCGCTTCTGGAGCTCCCCCGATTTGGTCTGGGCATTCGTCACAACTTTCCTTCCCTTTTCAAGAGTTCGATCGTGATTGCGACGGGAGTAATGAACTCCAACCTACGTCGAAGGGTGACGGCCCCCGGACGCCCGCTGGAGGGTCTGCCGGCGTGACCTCCCAGTTCTGCTAGCCATCGGCAATTGGGTCGGTCCCGTAAGGTTTGCTTTCATTTGGTCGGCACACTCCGAGTGCGATTTGTACCGCGGCGCACCCGTCGTTGGCGTTGGCGTTGGCGTCGCCGTTCGCCCGTGACGAGGAAGGAGACCTGGTTGAGCACGTCCAGCTTGTAACTTTGACTTGGAGTGCTCCAAAACCCTTCCTTGTGGGTAATTTATCGCTGGTCGATTGTTACCAATCGTCGCGCCACCCTGGATTTTCTAACAGGCGGGTCACCGCAATGGGTACGGGAATAGAACCTCAGGCGCTCGCAGGTCGTAACGGCCACCAATTCATCATGGCCACTATCGAGCGCGGCAGGATTCCCCATGCGGGCACGCGGCGCACGTTTTTCATCTTATCCCCTTCCCAAGAGCTCGATGCGTCCCTAGGAACGAACAAATGGTGATGGAAAATTCAGGAAAGCAATCTCTCGGCGTAGTGATCGTCGGATTGGGCGGCGCGGTCGCAACGACGGCCATCGCCGGAATGCATCTCCTGCGCGACGGGTACATTGATTCCGCTGGCTTGCCACTCGCGGGTCTCGAGATCGCAGGCCAGCTTGCGGCGTACGAGAGCCTTGTGTTCGCGGGGTGGGATTTGCGATCCGACGACCTTGCGGCCGCGGCGCTCGAGCACGACGTCCTCACAGCGAGGCAGTTTGATCGCGCACGAGACACGCTCTCCGCGATGCGGCCGTGGCCTGCCATCGGAAACGTCGCGTTTTCGGCGAACGTCGACGGCCGCCATCGCGTTCTTGCCGACAACCATCGCGGCGCCATCGCTCTCATCCGTGCGGATTTAGGCCGATTTAGAGAAGCCAAGGGGCTTTCGGACATCGTCATGATCAACCTCGCGTCGACCGAGAGCTTCGTCGACCGCAATGCTGCTGCTTATGCAACCGTTGAGAGCTTTGAAGCTGCGCTCGACGCAAACGCCGCGCAGATTTCGCCTGCCATGCTGTACGCCTACGCCGCCATCATGGAGGGTACCCCGTACGGCAACTTTACACCCTCCGTTTCAGCCGACGTCCCAGCCCTCGTGGAGCTTGCTGTACGCCACGGTGTTCCACTCGCTGGCAAAGATGGCAAAACCGGTCAGACGATGATCAAGACCGTGATCGCACCGGCGCTTCGCACACGTGCCCTTCATGTTGACGGTTGGTTCTCGACCAACTTGCTTGGCAATCGCGACGGCCTTGCACTCTCAAACCCCGAAAGTCTCAAAAGCAAAGTCGCCACGAAGGCATCCGTGCTCGATAGTTTGCTCGGTTACAAAGTCGAAGATCACGTCGTCGATATCCGCTACTACCGGCCCAGAGGCGACGCGAAGGAGGCTTGGGATAATATCGACGTTACCGGTTTCCTCGGGCAAAAAATGCAGCTCAAGATTAACTTCTTATGCCGCGACAGCGTATTAGCGGCGCCGCTCGTCATCGAGATTGCGCGCCTTCTCAACCTGGCCAAGCACCGCGGCGAAGGGGGTGTGCAGGAGCAGCTCGGCGTCTTCTTTAAACTGCCACAGACGAAGAACGAGACGGTTCCGGAGCATGCTCTGCATCGTCAGGAGGAGGCGCTTTTTCATTGGCTCGAAGCGGGCGATACGCGCGGTCCGCGATGACGTCGGCACCGCTCCCGATCATCGGATTGCTTCGGGAGCTCGCCAATCTGAAACGGATGCGCGTTGCTCACCGGTCGGGTTCTCTCGGGCAACAACTGTTCGAAGACGCATTTCGGGCCCTTGTTGCGGGAGAGGAGGTAACGCGAATCGCCCTCACGCTGACCGCACGGGCCATTGTGCTCACCAGCTTGGGGGGCGTCGACGCTCAGGTCCTGCGCCGGTCGGGCCTCGATGAAAAGTGGGTCCGCGAAATCGCGTCGCGCGCTTTCGACGCGCTGACCGTCGAAGGGTCTTCGGGTGCGTGCATCGACGCGCGATTGGCGGCAGCGCTCCGCAGCGTAGCAAGCACAGAGCTCTCGAGTGGGTGCGAGCCTGCTTTCGTGGCGAAGCTCGCTCGGCAGCCGCGAGCCGGAGCAACGGCGCCGGGTAAACCGCGGTTGATTCTCGACCCGACGGAAAGTCATGCGGAGCACTGCGCTCTCGTCGCCGTCAGCGGCGTGCTTCTGGCCGGCAAATACGGAGCGGCGCTCGAAGACGTGTTTCTTGCGGCGCTCGTTCATCACCTTCACAACGCGGAGCTCCCCGACGGAGGTTTCGCCGGCGAAGCGCGCCTCGGCGACCACCTGGAGACAGTGGCAAGCGCGTTCCGTAACGCGGCGCTCGCTGAGTTACCACCCGCACTGAGAGTTCGCGTTGAACCCTTCGCGAAGGGGTTCGCCAAAGCCGACACGCCAGTTGCCCGCGCGTTTCACGCCGCGGATGTCATCGACCGGGTCCTCCAGCAAGAATGGCACGCGAGCGCGGCCGGGTTCACTCTTGACTACGCAACCGACGAAATGGGGATCGTGCACGCTGGCCCGGTGCAGTCCTTTCATCAAAGTGTACTCGCCGAAGCGGGTTTGGCGTGATCCTGCGAGCGCCGTACCGCGCCGACAGTCAGCACTCCGTGACCGACGGCACGCGGCGCTTTCCCGTCGTCGATGGCATCGCCTTTCTACGCTCAGGCCGGGAGGCGTTGTCCGACGCAGCGCTTGCAGAACTCGACGCAGGCAAACCCGAGCGCGCGCTCGAACTTCTCCTTGCCGACCGTGATGACTGGGCAACCGGTCCAGGGCCGCAACCTGACGACTTGCGAATGCTCGCACGTGGCCCCGTCGTCTCGCTTCGAGCTGCCATGGCGTTACTCGCGTACGGTCCCGTCGCCGACTACTTCGCGTACCGCTGGAGCGACCCCACGTTTTTGAGCGGGCTCGCTCTACTCGGTTGCGGTTTGCCACGAGCCCCTGGGCTCGTCGTCGAGGTAGCATGTGGGGTCGGGCACTATCTGCGAGAGCTTGGCGCCCGGGCCATCCCGGCCGTCGGGGTCGACGTGGTGTTCTCGAAGCTCTGGCTCGCACGACGCTACGTGGCACCCGACGCTGTCCTGGTGTGCGCAGACGCGGCGAGCGGCTTGCCTCTTGCGACCCACGCCGCATCCGCCGTGCTTTGCCATGACGCATTCTATTTTTTCACGGAAAAGCAGAAAATCTTCGACGAAATGAGGCGCATTTCATCAGGCCCAGTGCTTCTAGGGCACTTGCATAACCGCGACATTGACACGGTGTCGTCGGGCGCGCCGCTCTCGGTTGCCGAGTATGTTGCGCTTTTGGGTCCGGCGACGCTTTTCGACGACGGCGAGCTCACGAACTCGTTTTTGGGGCGACGCGCACCCGCTTCGTGCGCCGAAAGCGATCTTGAATCGGTGGCCGCGTTGTCGGCCGTCGTCGACGGTCCTTCTTTCGCGACGTGGGATTTCTCACGCCCAATCGGCGAACTCCGTACAAACCCCCTGTTCTTCGAGGACGGACCGAGCAGCGAAGGCCCGTGCACATTGCCTCGTTGGCCTTCGCAACGGTACGCCACCGAGTATGCGTCGGCCTCGACCTACCTTCGTCGAACGGCGGTAGATCGGACGTCGGCGCCAGGCTGGTCGCCCGATCTTGACGACCTCACGCGGCGTCGCGTGCTTCTGGCATTGCCTGCACAATGGTGACGCGCGATGCGTGACGCCATGGTGTCGTGGGGAATCGTCGGCTGCGGCTGGGTCGCGCAAGACTATGTGGCTCCTGCGTTCCGTCAAGCAACCAACGCGCGCCTCATCGCGGCGTGTGATGCGCGCCTCGACCGGGCGACGGCGCTCGTGGGCCGAGGCGGGACAAGCGATCTCTCCTCTTTTTTGGCCACCCCCGACCTTGACGCCGTGTACGTCGCGACGCCGAACGACTCGCACTGCGCAATCACGGAAGCCGCGGCGCGCGCTGGAAAGCACGTCCTTTGCGAAAAGCCGATGGCCGCTTGTTACGAAGACGCAGTTCGCATGGTCGAAGCGTGCGCCGAGGCCGGCGTACAATATGCGACGGCTTTCGACCAGCGCTTCCAGGGGCGCCACGTTGCGCTCAGAGAACTTGTTCAAGCGGGCGAACTCGGCACTGTGACGCTCGTCCGCATTCACTATGCATGCTGGCTCCCCGCGGATTGGGCGCAAGACAACTGGCGTATCGACCCGGCGCGCGCGGGCGGGGGAGCCTTCGTCGACCTCGCGCCGCACGGCCTCGACCTCGCGCAAATGCTCCTTGCAGAGCCCATCATCGATTTCGAAGTGCTCCTCCAACGCCGCGTTTTCGAGTACCCAGTCGATGACGGCGGGGTTGCCATTGGTCGCACCGCTTCGGGAGCTCTCGTACTCATGAACGTTGCCTACAATTGCCCTAACGCGTTCTCTCGGCGCACCCTTGAAGTGATTGGGACGAAAGCGCGCGCGGAAGCCATCGACACGATGGGGCAGACGCCCGGTGGGCGGCTCGTTGTCACGGGGTGTGACGGCAGCTCGCGCGAGGTTCAGCCCTCGCTCGACCGCTCGCCATTCGCAACGGGCATCGAGGCATTCTCCGACGCTATCATCCGCGGGGAGCCGTTTCGCTTTTCACCCGAGGGCGACTTGCAGACTGCGAGACTGCTCGAGCGCGCTCGGCGCCCACGACGCGAACCATGACGCTCGCACACTTTATGTGTCGCCATTGCGGAGCGTGGCATGAGTATTTCGCCTCGCCGCCTACGTGCTTCGTCTGCTCGGACGTTCGCAACGCGCTTCCTCCCGAGGGCTTCGTGTTCGACCGAGAGAGCGACCTACGCGAGAGGGTGAAACAGGGCGAGATCACGACGTCGTGGCGGTATGTCGAAGACGACATCGTGGTTTTTACGAACGCGCCGTCGCTTGGCATCGGCTCATCGGGCTACGTGATCCTAAGACCGGAGGGGAACGTCGGCTTCGAAGCGACAGCCTGGTATACCGACGAGGCCCTCGCTTTTCTCGACTCCATCGGCGGTCTCACCTCGCTGTCGTCGTCGCACCCGCACGGAATGGGCGCCCTCTGGCAGCTGCAGCGCAGATTCGACCCGGAGGTCGTGATGCACCGCGACGCCGTCCGCTTCACCAAGGCGTTCGACGTCGACTTCACGTTTGACGACACGCTTAGTTTGGCGGGCGGCATCAGCCTTCATCACATAGGCGGTCACTACGAGGGTCATGCGGTACTGCACGATAGGCGACGGCGCGCTCTTTTCTGTGGCGACGCTATAAAGTTTGAATGGGACAACGAGGGATTGATGATGGGATTGTCGTGTCATAAAGCATTCCACAAGCGTATCCCCTTGAGCCACGGGGAGGTTCGTCGGTATTTAGACGTGATTGGAGCGCTCGACTTCGCGCAGGTCTTTTCGACGTTTGAGCACGGACCCGGTGTGACCACCGCTGACGTGGTCCGCTTTTATACAGACCTGCTTTCGCGACCACGTACCACCTCGAGCACCGTGCGTTTTGCCGAGCCGAGGCGCTCATGAGCGAAGCGCCGACCAAGCATTCCCTCGAGGAGGTGCTGGCCATCTTTCGCTCCGGCATTACGAGCCAGGAGTCGCACGAGTTCCGCCTCGATTCGCTCGACCGACTGGGCGTTCCACTTTGGGGCGTGTTCGCATGGGCCGAAAACGGCGACTTCGCGGATGGCTTCGGATACGGGCCCGACCCACTCGCGGCGAAGGTCGGAGCGTGGGGCGAGGTTCTCGAAAACCGGTGGGCCACAGCGTCGCTGAAAAACCTGCCTACCTGCCGCGCGTCCTACGCTTCGCTCGGGAGCGCCGCCATCGACCCACGCCTCTTCTGTTTGGACGCGGGTGCGCCATGGGACCCCGAAGCTACGCGGACGTGGACGACCGCAACGCGCTGGCCAAGCTTCGAGAAGGTTTGGGTGCCACTCGAAGCGGCGGCCATTTCGGCGCACGAAGGCCCCGACGCGGCCGAGCGTTTGTGGATGCCTATCACCAACGGCCTCGGCGCGGGCGTGTCGCTCGAGCAAGCCCTCGCTCACGGCATTCTCGAGCAGGTGCAGCGCGACGGCGACTCCGTGGCCTTCCGCGCGCTCGACCGCGGCGACCGAATTCGCCTCGATGACGTTCGCGACGAGGGCACCCGTGCACGGCTGCGGGAGCTCGACGACGCCGGCATCGAGGTTTTCGCCAAGCTCGCGGAGGTGACGCTCGGCATGCCAGTCGTCTACGTCGTCGGTTACGATCGCGACATCGAACGAGCGCCTTTTAGCCTCGCGCTAAGTGCATGCGGAGAGGCCGCACACCCCGACCGCGAGCAGGCGCTCCGTAAGGCGCTCGACGAGTTTGTCAGCAGCCGATCGCGAAAACGATTCATGCACGGAACACTCGACGACATGCGCGCCGTCGCGCCGCCTGCATACTCCGCGCGGGTCGAGAGCGACCCATCGTCAGGAGACGAAAGCCGCGCGTTGAGGAGCGTGCTCGACTGGACAAATCTTTCGCGGAAGGCGTTCTTCGACGTCATCGCAGATCCGCTGTTTAAGGTTCGAAGCACGCGCTCACTCGAGTCGCTGCCGACGGCAGGGCCAGAGATTACGGGGTCCGCCGCCGCGCTTCTCGCTCACCTCGACGAACGCCTACGCGCGGAAGAAAGCGAAGTGCTCTTCATCGACTTTACGCCTCCCGGCGCGCCCTTCTCTGTCGTTAAGACCTGTTGCCCGCGCCTCGAGGTCGAAACGATGAGCTACCATCGAATCGGCCGGCGGAACTTCGAACGTTTGGCGCGGCGCGCGGCAGACGACCCAACGTGCGCGGGGCTCGTCGGCGTCGGCACGCCGCCTCCGGGGGCGCTTAACGTGCATCTCACGCCCGCCGACGAGGCTGCGATTGGCGGACCGGCGTGGCTCGACCCAGACGCCATCGCGCGCAAAGTTGGCCCTCTGTATGCTCTCTATCGCGAACCGAACGGACATACCGTCGGCAAGCTGAAGGCTCAAATCCGATGAAGGCGTTACGCTACGCGTACAACACGAACGGCATGTCGAGTCACCGCCTCGACGACGCCCTCGCCATGCTCGCCGACAACGGGTACGCCGGCGTTGCGCTCACGCT
Source organism: Polyangiaceae bacterium (assembly GCA_025353725.1). Lineage (GTDB taxonomy): Bacteria > Myxococcota_A > Polyangia > Polyangiales > Polyangiaceae > Labilithrix. Next base: position 220,898 of record JANXOF010000061.1, read on the forward strand.
TGACCATCACCACCTCGACCCTTTCGCGCAAGACTTTGGTCCAAAGCTCGACGCACTGACGCGTCGGCTCGACTCGCTCGGCCTCGGGCTCGTCGTCGAGACGGGGGCTCGTTTTCTCCTCGATCCGCGGCGGAAGCACGAACCAACGCTCCTCCACCCCGAGCCGCAAGGTCGTGCTCGACGAGTCGAATTTCTCTGCCGCGCAGTCGACGTGTGCGCCGCTGGCCGAGGCGAAGTCGTGTCCTTTTGGGCCGGAGTGCCCAAAGTCGCGCGGGAGGTCGCCATGACTTATCTCTATGAGGGGCTCGAACGCGTGCTCGCGTACGCGGAGGACCGGGCCGTCACCGTCGCGCTGGAGCCGGAGCCCGGAATGTTGGTCGAGACGGTAGCCGATTGGCGCGCTCTCAAAGTTGCATTTCCGTCGCTCCGGCTGGCCCTTGATCTTGGCCATATCGTCGCGAACGATGAGGGCGACCCCGCGGCGTTCGTGCGCGATGCACGCGAGGAGCTTGCCACCGTATCGCTTGAAGACATGAAGCGCGGCGTTCATGAGCACCTTTGGATAGGGCAGGGAGATGTCGACTTCCCTTCCGTGTTGGGCGCGCTCCGGGACGTCGGGTATGAGCGTCTGGTGTGCCTTGAGCTCTCGCGTGATAGCCACCGCGCGGACACTTTGGTGCCCGAGGCCATCCGGCTTCTCCGCGCAATGGAAGCCTGATGGGAATCTGATGAGAGTTCTCTTTCTTTCGCGTCGCTTCTTTCCAACGATTTCCGGAATGAGCGTTTACGCGCTCAACCTCCTACGCGAGCTCGTGAGGGAGAAGGTCGATGTCACGCTGATTGCCGAATATCGCGCCGATGCGCGGGGCGGGGCCGTCTATGGGTGGGGGCCGCCGATGCCCGTGGAGGGGGTAACGGTGGTTGGCGCCGAGTCGAAAGGCGAAGTCGAGGGCGGCGACTTTGAGCGTGACATCGACGCACTCGTAGCGCTCGGCCTTCGCGAGCATGCGAGAACGCCGTTCGACCTCATTCACGCGCAATACGGTTACCCGACGGGCCTGGCGGCGCTCGAACTCGGTCGCCGCACCGGTCTTCCGACGGTCGTATCCATCCAAGGGGGCGACGGTCATTGGGTCGGCACTTGCTGCGCCTACCATCGATGCGCGATGCAGGCCGTGCTCGATCATGCGGGCGCAATTCTTATCGGCTCGGCATCGTTCGCCGCCGAGGTCTCCGCGCACAACGGAACGAGCCCCTCACGCTTCACGTTCGTACCCGGTGCGGTCGACACCAAACTTTTTCACCCGCGAGTCGACCGTACGCTTGGCGCATTCCACGATGCACGGGCGCCCCACTTTCTTTTTCACGGTCGGGTAGATGCGCGAAAGGGCGCGCTCGATCTCGTCGACGCATTTGCCGACGTACCGGCGCCGGCTCGCCTCACAATTTCGGGCATTGGCCCGGACCACGCGCGAGTCGCGGAGCGCATTCGCGAGCGCGGCTTAGGCACGCGTATCGACCTGACGGGGTACGTGGCGTATGGCGACGTGCCAAACGTGTACCGCGGCGCCGATCTCTTTGTGTCGCCGACGTACGCCGAAGGCTTTTCAAACACGATCCTCGAAGCCATGGCCTCAGGTCTCCCGGTGCTCAGCACGCGCGCAGTTGGCGTCGTCGATTGCGTGCGCAACGAGGAGAACGGGCTTTTGGTCGAGCCCGAGGACGTTCGCTCGCTCACGGTGGCCATGCGCCGGCTCCTCGAAGACGAAACGCTTCGCACGCGGCTTGCGGCGGCGGCTCACGCCGAGGTCGTCTCGACGTACGCATGGTCCGAAGTGAGTCGCCGCATCATCGACGTCTATCAATCACTGCGAGGAACGGCGCCGGCGACGGCGTGGTCGCTCCCCGCCGTCGATCGCGATTGCCGCTACCGGCGCGAACCGCATCTCTTGTGAAAGCGCTCTTTCTCTCGCCACACCTCGACGACGCGGTTTTATCATGCGGCGCGAGCATCGCAAAATGGGTCGCCGCCGGCGCCGACGTGGTTCTCGCGACCGTGTTCACCGGTTCGGTCGCCGCACCGCACGGATTCGCCCTCGCGTGTCAAACCGACAAGGGGCTCGCGCCGGACGTCGATTACATGGCGCTTCGCCGCGCAGAGGATGAGCGCGCGGCTTTGGTCCTCGGCCTTCACTCGGTGCTGCACCTCGGGCTCCTCGAGGCGCCGCACCGGGGGTATGCCTCGGCGTCGGCGCTTTTCGCGGGCGTCCGCGAAGATGACGTAGCCCCTCTACGGATGCGTGAGCTTCTCGAACAAACCGCGCCCAACGTCGTCTTCGTTCCTCAAGCAATTGGAAACCACGTCGACCATGTGCGGGTTACGCGTGCATTTGTGGAGAGCGGTTGGCGAGGACGTGCGCGGTTTTATCGCGATACGCCCTACGTCGTTCGTCACTTCGACGCTGCGCCAGCCGTCAACCTCGGCGAAGGCCACGACGCATTCGAAGAGATCTCTTTCGCGAACCTTGCGCAAAAGGTGACGGCGGCAAGTGCGTACAAGACGCAAGTCGCATTTCAATTCGGGGGGACGCGAAACCTCGAAGAAGCGATGGTCACGCTTGCGAAGCGCGAAGGAGCCTGCGGTGGCCTGGCGCTCGCGGAACGTACCTTCGACCGTCGCTAGTCACTGCGCCTCGATTTTTTTGTCATACTTCGGCGCGAGCTCGAGATACCGGTCGCGCGGCCAATACGGCACGACACGAATCATCGCCTCGAGGTAAGACTCGGGGTCGAGGTCGTGCAGCATGCACAACGCGAGGAGAGAAAAGAGGTTGGCCGCCGCTTGCGCGTGAACGCCCGACCCGCAGAACATCCAAGCTTTGCGCCCAACAGTAATGACTCGCAGGGCGCGCTCACTGGCGTTGTTTTCCAGGCGAAGCCTTCCATCGTCGAGAAAGCGACAGAGCGCGGCGCGCTGGCGGAGGGCGTACCCAAACGCGTTTGCCACGGGACCGCGC